>DATBBF010000028.1:0-63021 GCA_036271135.1 Solirubrobacteraceae bacterium | reverse complement strand
CACGATAATTCCTAGTTATCGCGCGTCGAGCAACCGCCCTAGAACGTCGGCATCGGAAACGACCCGACTGAGTGCGCCGTCGGATACGTGCGTGTAGATTTCGGTCGTAGTCAGGCTCGCGTGACCGAGGAGGCGCTGGATAAAGCGGATATCGACGCCCGCCTCTATCAGTTGCGTCGCGGCAGAGTGGCGCAACATGTGGGGCGTCACCCTTGTCCCCAGCCCCGCATTTTGTGCTGCTTTGACGAGCCTCGTACGCAGAGCTGAGGCCGTGAGGACGTCGTGGTGCGAGTTGAACAACAGTTGGGGATGGGTGATTGCCAGCGCCCGTCGTGCCTCGATGTAAGCCTCCGTGAGTCCCGTGATCCAGTCATTAGTCAGGTAGACCTGTCGCTGGCGGCGGCCCTTTCCCGTGATCCTCAGACTTCGCCCCGAGAGATCGATGTCGGTGCAGCGCAGATCAACTACCTCATGTACTCGAGCGCCCGTAGCGACCATCAGTGCGGTAGCCAACAGCGTCGTCGTCTCAGTTGGTCTTCGCAAGACCTGATTCGCGTCCGTGACCTCCTTGAGGCCTGCAGAGAAACGAAGCGAGTGGAGCAAGCAATCGAGTTCGTGCCGGGGAACGACACGCGGCAACACGCGCGACCTACCGACCGAAGCATGGACTTCGGCAGACGGGTCGGAGTCAAGGTGATCCTGCGAGCACAGCCATCTACAGAAGCCGCGAAGGCCCGCCAGCCGCCGTCGGATCGACTTCGCGGACAGACCATCTGCTCGGAGTTGCTCCAAAAAGCCGAGGACGGAGTCTCGATCGATCTGCCTTACAGGCATCGAGCTGCCGAGATGTCGCTCGAACGCAGCGATGTCGCTGCCATATGCGCGAATCGTGTGGGGCGAAAGGTCCCTAGCGGCCAGTAGCCACCGTAGGTACTGCGTGCGTGCCTGCCCTACCTGCATCGATTCCCCACTTTGCCTCTGATTGCCTGCGTGGCTGGGACCGAGCGGCGGGCAGATCGACCCGCGCTTGATGTGAGTCGGGATCGGCATCCATGGTCTGTGTCTTTAGACGCTTGGTGTCTTTAGATGGCTAGCGATAAACGCCCTTTCCGCGAACGCTGGACCGTAGGCCGGGTCGGGCGCGTAGTCCGCGTAGATTTCGGTCGTCGCGAGGTTGCGGTGTCCCATCCACTCCTGCAGCGTGCGCATAGGGACGCCGGCCGCCGCCATCCGCGTCCCGAACGTGTGGCGCAGCGAGCGCAAACGTCTCGCCCAGGGGTCTTGTTGACGCGCGACCAATGTGACGGCACCCGCGGTTCGCTGTCTAGCTTACTGGTGAATTACGCGTGGGGCGCGGACGCCGTAGCGGAAGTCACTTCAAAGGAGGTCCCGGCCAGCTTCGCGGCGAGTTTTCGGTCCGACGGCTTGAGTGCGCTTCGATGAATCTTGATAGACGTCGCGAACGCTGCAAATTCGACGGACGCAACACGAGCCCGTGCCTGGCAGGAATCCCGCGTGACGGACGTGTCGGGCCGAGCCCGTATGAAGCGCGGGCAGGCGACCGTACTGGGCACTGGCTTGAGCCCGGCGGCGGTTAGCAGCGCAGTGAATCTTGCCGGGGTGAGGTGTACAGCGGTATTTCGCCGGTAACACCTTGTGTGTGCGCGCTTCGGAAGGAACGTGCAGCTCGTGAGGCGAAAGCCTGGCGGTGCCGTGAGGCGCAGGAGAGCGGATTCGGCCCCGTCGTCGGGACTGCTCGGCGGCACCGACGCGGATGCCACCTGACTATTTGGCGACGAGGCACCACAGCCGGCGAGGATCACAGCCGCCAGCACGGTCACGGCTAGAGACAAATAAGCTCGGGAGGTAGGTCGTCGCGGGGTCTGCATGGTCGTCGGAACGGCAGTCGTACGCGTATCGGCGATGACGGAGCGAACCTTTAGGATCCCCATTCTTGGCGGACTCCACTTTCCCGTTACGGCGCCACAGGGCGCACACTCACCCGGATATTATAAATCTTGTTGGCAATTTTGACGAAACTTTCGACTACGCCTTTCCAGCCAGATACGGTCTCTGCCTTGACGAGTGGGGCAAAGCTGTGGAGAAGTTCCCTGCCGAACTCCGCGTAGATTTCCTGCTCTTGCTGCTGATCGTATGTTGCGTATGACAAATTGTTGTTGTTCATGGCTATTTCCGTCTTTACAGCGAAATAGTAGTAGTTAGCTGTCTCTATGAAATCTTCCTTTGCTTCTCCCCTAAGGCGTCGCTCAATGGTGACGCGTGCATGCGTGTATGCGTTCACGAAAGCGACTTCTTCTGGAGCCGGCGAGTCTTGCCCGGCTGGGTCGGCTCTATTGAGCGGGTCATCACCAGCGTATCCGTACGCTTCCAGCGTAACCCGGACTGCTGGGTCGACGCTCAGAAATTGCGCCGTGCTCGGATCGTACTCTCGGGCCCGGAGGTAGATGAGCCCAGTGTCGCTGCTGGTGTATTGCCCATCGTACCCGAGAGGTGCGCTGGCGGTACCGGTACGTCCGGTCAAGTTGCCGTAGGCGTCGTAGCTAAAGGTAGCTTCGGTTGTTCCCGTTGAGCCAGTGAGGAGGCGCGCTGATCCCTGCTCGTCGTGATGAAGGTACCGAACGGCACCTGTGTTGCTGACCTGCTCGATGACTTCATCGGCCGGTCCATAGATGTAGCTGTTCGTCCCGTCACTAAGGATCTCGGGTGGGGCGCTGGTGTAGTCCCAGGAGATGAAGCTCGTGGCGCCTTGAGCGGTCTGGGAAACGCGTAGCCCGTCGCCGTTGTAGGCGTAGCTATCTTCGACTGCTGGTGTTGCGCCTTCGGCTGGCCGTGTGACGCCGGTGAGCTCGAGCGCCTGATTAAATGTGTACGTGGTGGTGGCGCCGCTCGCGGGTTTTTGGCTGGTGCGCGCCCCCTCTTCATCGTACCCGTAGCCCGTCGTGCCGGATTTCGATAGCTGGCCGGCGGCGTCGAAGCTATTCGCAGTGCTACCGATTTTGGTCGGGCTGCCCGCATCATCGTATTTGTAGTTGGTGCCACTGGCTTCTTCAAGGCGGCCATTGGCATCGTACGTAATGGCGCTCGCTTCTTCGCCAGGTAGCCCTGTCTGTGTAACGTGGGTGACCTGCCCAACCTGGTTGCGTTGGTAAGCGAGTTTCGCCAGCGCTTCCGTTCCTTTGTCGAAATCTATTTCCGTCGTGTGGCCGTCAGGACCGTATTTGTGCACGTCTGTCTCGCCAGTAGCAGACGGGAATTCGGTTGTCGTCGGCTCGCTGTCGGCGTTATAGCCGAAGTGGGTGGTCCGTTCTGCCCAGTCGGTAACGCTCGAAAGACGACCCGCGTTGTCGAACGTTCGTTCAACCGCTTTTCCGTTTGGATAGGTTAGCTTTGTGAGCTGGCCCGCGGAGTCGTACTCGTATTTCACGACATCGCCGTGTCCGTCTTCGGTTTGAGTCATCCGTCCGAATGCGTCGTAAGTGTACGTCGTCGTTCCGCTGCCGTCGATCAGTTGGGTGCGCCTTTCATCGGCGTCGTAGGTGTATTTGACCGCGTGGGTCGCCGCTTCTGAATAGGCAACTTCCGTCGGTTGGCCCGCATCGTCGTACGAGTATTTTGTGGTGTGTCCTTCCGGGTCGGTAGTTTCCACGAGGTGGCCGCATTTGTCGTAGCTGACGGTGGTCGTGCGGTGCAGGCCGTCTACCGTTTCGATCACTTGCTCGGCTGCGTTATGCACGTAAGTGGTTTCGTGACCGGCGGCGTTGGTTTGGGTCTCCCGCTCGCCAGCGGCATCGTATGTATTTTCTTCTTTGGCGCCGTCCGGCAAAGTCGTGATGGTCGGCTGGTTGTCTGCGTTGTATGCGTAACTCGTGGTGTTTCCACTTGCGCTGACGCTCGCTTCAACGTTGCCGTCTGGGTCGAATCGCGTTTCGGCTATCGGTGGACGCGTTACAGTTTCGGTAGCGGCGGATGTGGCTTCGGCTTTTAGCGTCGCGTTGGTCGCGCCGACGTCGACGCGTATCGTGTCTCCCTCATCGGCCTTGGTCGGGACGTAGCTCACTGTGTTCGCGCCAGCGATGTTCGTACAGTGGGTGCCTGAAGTGTCGCATCGTTGCCATTGGTAGGTGAAGGTTGGTGTGGGACGCCAGAGCCAGTGGCCGGACGTGGCGGTAAGGGTTTGGCCGGGGATCAGCTCGCCGGATATGGTGGGCTGGGTGTCGCGGAGTGTCCACTTTTGGATCCGGTTGTTTTCGGCGTCGGCGATGTAGAAGTCGCCGTGACTGTCGGCCTGGATTCCCCAAGGTTCGTTTAGTTCGCCCGCGCCAGAGCCTTTTTTCCCGAACTGGGTCACGTATTTGCCGGTGGCGTCGAACTCCTCGATCCTCCCGTTTTCCGTGTCCGAGACCCAAACGTTGCCGGCGGGATCTTCGGCGATCCCCTTGGGTTCGGAGAACTGGCCGTCGCCGGTACCGGGGGACCCGACGGTTTTTTCGTATTCGCCGTTTTCTTTGAAAACCTCGATCCGGCTGTTGCCTGTGTCCGCTACCCAGATACGCCCGTCTTTGGTAACCATCAGCGTCCGGGGTTCGGCGAGCTGGCCGGCACCGGACCCCGCTGAGCCGACCGTTTTGAGGTAGGTGCCTTCTTTGCTGAGCTCCTGAACACGGTTGTTGTAAGTGTCGGCAACCCACACGTCGTCATGAGAGTCGATCGCGATGCCCTTCGGTTCTTTGAAGTGGCCGGTACCAGATCCGACTGATCCCGCGGTCCGAACGAATTCGCCGGTGTTGGTGAACTCCTCGACCCGGTTATTCGACGAGTCCGCGACCCACACGTCATCTTTCGAGTCGACCGCAACGCCCCGCGGTTCTTTCAACTGCCCACTACCCGACCCGGCCGTGCCAATCGTCCTCACGAATTCGCCTTCTTCGTTGAACACGTCAACGCGACTATTATTTTCGTCGGCTACTACCACATCGCCTTTGGAATCCAGCGCGATCCCTTTCGGTGCCCTCATCTGCCCACTTCCCGACCCCAACGACCCAAACTGCGATCCAAACACAGGGGTCGAGGTGGGTACGGCGACTGTCGCATGTGAGCTGGCCGTCACCGCGCCTGCCGGATTGCGTGCCGTGACGGACACCTTGAGTGTCCCACCGACGTCGCTACTGCCCGGCGAGTACGTTGTGTTCGTAGCGCCGGTGATATCCACACAGCCTTCGCCCGTGGAGTTGCAGCGCTGCCACTGATAGCCGTAGATAAGCGGGATGGCACCCTTCCATATACCTGTACTTGCCGAGAGCGTCTGGCCTTCTTCGATAGTTCCCGAGATCACCGGGCTAGTGACGCTCGTCGGACGGGCGCTTTCGCCAGCAGATGGCGCCTGAACTCCGATTTGCCGGCCCCGCTGGTCGAGCTCGAAGGTCGTCGTGTATTCGGCGGGGTCCGCTCCGGTTGCGTTGCCTCGAGGACTCACGCTGCTGGTTTCTTGGCCGTTTTCGTTGTACGTCCACGTTCGTTTGTCGCCTTCAGGGTCGGTTTCGCTGATGCGATCGCCATAAGAGTCATACGTGTAGCTGGTCGAGGCGCCGCGCGGGTCGGTGGTCTTGACGACATCGCCGACACCGTTGTATTCATGTTTTGTAGCTTGCGAGGTCATGCCGCTCGCCGAAAGCGTCTTTTCGGTGATGTTGCCGTGCCCGTCTCGGACGAAGGTCGTGGTTGCGCCGCTCGCGGCTTTGGCTTCAGTTATGTCATGCGTTGTGTCGTAGGCGCGAGTCCAGGTGTGCCCAAGCGGATTTTTAACGCTCGTGCGGTCATGGTCGGCGTCGTAGCCGTAGGTCGTCGTCTCCCCCTTTGGATCCGTTTCCTTTGTGAGATTCGCTGATTCGTCGTATTCGAGTTTGGTGGTCTCCGCCGCTGAAGTTCCGGCGGCGATCGTCGTGCTGACTATGAGTCCGAGACTATTGACGACAACGCTTGAGGTAGATCCATTTGGTTCCGTAATTGTCGTCGTTGGTCCTGCTTCGGTACTTGTGTATGACCATTTTCGTGTGTGACCTTCTGGGTCTACCTGTTTGATAGTCCGATGCGTGGTATCGTATTCGATTGTTGTCGTGAGACCTCGGGGATCCGTTTCGCTAGTGAGCTCACGATCGGAGGCGTATTTGAATTCCCACGCGTGGGCGTCCCCCGGCTCCAGGACACTCGTAAGGTTTTGGCTGCTGTGTCCGTAGTGCACGGTGTGGCCCATCGGGTCAATAACTGTTTCGATCTGCCCGTTGCCGTTATACGTGATGGTGATTTTGCGGCCGGCCGAGTCCGTGAGCGCTATCGGGTGCCTGACCAGCGTCCCCCGACAGATCGCTGCGGTATCTGCTCGAACGTGCTGGGTTTGGGCTGCCGATCGTGCGAAGCCGTGTGCTTCTTCTTCACAGTATTCTTCGTAGGTAGGAGTGATTGCATTGCCGTTTCGGTCGACCTCCCGGGTGAGGGTTCCGTTTGAGCCAAAGACGAGCTTCGTCTGGTCGCTCAGGGTATACACGTAGCTCGAGCCTTCTTTTGCGAGGGTGGCGTCGATCAATGGACTTGCCGGTTGGAACGTTCCGCCAGGTTTTTCTAGGTAGGAAACGGTGCTGCCGTTGTCTTGATGGACGACCGCTACTCCCCCACCGAGTTTGAGTGATGCATCGTAGGAGAAGTCCCAGCCGTAGCCGAGCAGTCCTGGTTCTCCCCTTTCATTTTGGGTAGCTGCGAGTTGAGAGTTATACGTCCGTGTGAATTCCAGGCCGGGACCGTGGCCACCCATTTCGATATCTGTCTGTTCGATCGTGCTGTTGCCGGTTGCGCAGTTGGTACCGCCGAGTAGGCAGTAAGTACGCCCGGGCTCCCCGTCGTTCGCCTCACCGTAGGATTCTGATCCGGGGCTTTCTTCGACCGGTAGTTCTTCATAGACGACGATTGCTCCTACGGAGATAGCGTTGGCCGCGTGGATTTGTGGGACCGCTTCGCCGGGAAAGAAGTTTTCGTGCTGACCGGTCTCCACATCCACCACGACGGCACGGATCTCGTCAGGGCGACAGGAGGCGTGCGTCACGACGGTCGACGGCGGCGGTTCGTGTTCGCCGGTCTCAAATACTCCTACAAGTTCGGAC
The DNA here is from genome assembly GCA_036271135.1 of Solirubrobacteraceae bacterium. Lineage (GTDB taxonomy): Bacteria > Actinomycetota > Thermoleophilia > Solirubrobacterales > Solirubrobacteraceae > Palsa-744. The sequence goes on along the minus strand of DATBBF010000028.1, from coordinate 55,849 downwards.
GATTCGAGGAGGCATTGACCGTAGAGGTTCCAGCCGGCGGCGAGCGGGTGATCTTCAGGCGTGGACGCAGAGTATGAAACGCTCTGGAATTCAGTTGTGAGTGTCGTCGGGGCAGTTGCCGGCTGCAGAGATGATTCGAGTTCCCAGATCCAACTTCCGTCGGACTGAAAGCTCCCACACGGCGGTTCGGCTTTGCCCGCGAAGCAGGGCTCGTGTGAGGGATAGTCGCCTTCAGTGGCGATCGTCACTGGCACTTCCCCAGTCAGCGAGTGCGTACCGGAACCGGAAAAATGCCAGTGCGCGCTACTCCCGGTGATCGTTACGATTTCGGGATCGACCAGGAGCGGGTACGCAACATGTCCCTGGTTAGGCGACACAGTCAAGACGAGCCGTTGGCCCGCGACCCGCAATGTCACGGGAATACCCCGGCCGTCGGCGTCGCGCGCCGTCGGCGGCCTGACCCGTGCGAGGACCTGCGCGCCGCGGGAGATGACAGCCCCAGCCCCCGCCAGCTGCAGCGTCGCACCAGCCGGTAGCGACACATGGTATCCGAGCAGCGTCGGGCTGAGTGAAGATCGGAGGATGGTTGACAGCTCAGCTCCTCCGATCGTCGGCACCGCCACCACGTCCTCATCCTTACCTGTTGTCGGAAAGAAGACCGTATCTGAGCTGACGAGTTGGCCCGCTACGTTCCTGCCGTCGGGCACCACGGCGATACCATCGCTCCCCACCCGCACACCGCCGCTCAAACGCTGGGAGATCGCGACAGGTGCCAGCGGATTCACCGGCACATAGGAGTCGCCTGACGGACGAAGCTTCAAGCTAACCGGCTTGAGCGGACCGTTGCCTTTAGCGACACGAAGCGGCACCGAGGAGGTAGCGGTGATCAAGCTGTGCGCTCCCCGGACGATCGCGCGGTTGGTGCCCTCATACCGCAACACGGCGCCCTTGGCAGCGAGCGCCGCAGATGGCGTCATCGCCTTTCCTCGTAGAAGGCGCCCGAAGTCCCGACGCGCCAGGCGAGCCGACGCCAGAGGATCAAGTCCGTGAAAGCGCATCGCCGTGGCCGGCGGCGCCGTTCTGGTGGGGACCTGAGCACTGGGTGCCGGAGCAGCGGTATGGGTCATGGCAGGACGCGATGTTCTATGCGGACGGGAGCGAGCGGGCTGCCGCTTACGCTGCCCGGCACTGGGATCCCGATGGCGCTTCCGGATGCTGGCGTGCCACAAAGCACGGTGACCGCCGCGTCGCGCGACGATCGAGCTGGAACCACTCGGAAACAGGGCGCCTGTCAGCAATCCAAGTACCGCGACAGATATGAACCAATACCTAGGCCTCATCCCGGAGCAAAAGCTAACTGCCTGAACCGGACGAAACAACGGAACGGACGTACGTCGTAGCTCAAGGCCGGTGTGCGCCCTCGATGCCAGAAGCACCCGAATCCACTAGGGCCGCGCTGGGTAGTCGGGACGTATGTGGCGACCGGTGCCACGCAAGCGACCTGCAAAGCGACTACAACAGGCAGTGCCCGTTGTGCAGGTACTTTGGCACCAGAAGTGCCTGAACCCACAATGATCGCTGGTGATCCGCAGGACTGGGCGTGGCTTATCGTGGCCTCAACACGGCCATGAACGTCCTCCAAATCTACCTTTTTCGACGGTTTTCTCAGCGCCCGAGCCGTGGCTTTGCAAGCAGGAGGTCACCGGCTTGCCCGGACCGACTCGAAGCAAGGTCGAACCTACTCGGTTACCCACGGTTCGGACTTCGAGGGGAAGGAACGCGCATCGGGCAAGATCCTCGGCGATGGTCATTAGCCTGCTCAGTCGATCTGAAGGCCGGGGTCGCTGTTGTGCTCCTGTGATTCGAGGATCACCGTCGCGACCTCGCTCTCTCGCTCATCCCCGACCTCGGTGGCGATGCTCGGCTCCTGAGCGTGGCTCTCGCTCATCGCCTCACCGAGGCGCTCGATCGCGCCGGCGTCCATTCCCTGCTCGCCGAGGTCCTCGCGTGAGACGTAGATGTCGGTCCGGTCGCGTGCGCGGGTGAGCGCCACGTAGGCGCGCTCGCGGTCTGTCTGCCAGCCGCCGGTGAGGACGAATGCCTGGTCGACCGTTCGGCCCTGCGCCTTGTAGACGTGCTTGGCGTAGGAGAGCCGTAGCTCGCTGACCTCCTCCGTGTCGATCTGCACCTTGCGGGCCTGCGTGCCCTTGGTCTCGACAGTGAGGCGATTTGGCTCGGTCGCTTCGGTGACGGTGCCCAGGGTGCCGTTCTCGATGCGTGGCTCGCCAGGCTGGCGGAGGGAGACGGAGAAGATCACCTCGTCACCGGCCGACCAGCACCAGCTTGGCCTGGCGGCGGGCGGTGATCTCCGTGAGCGCTGACAGGCGACATGTGTCGGCCATGCCCGCCTCGTCCATCACGACCACCGTGCGCGAGTCGATCGGCAGGCTGTCGTTCTCACTACCGGCGATCAGGGAGTCGGTGGTGATCGAGCGCTCCAGTTTCGCCTCGGCGCCGAGGCGCTCGGCCGTTGCGCCCGCCACTGCGGTACCGATCACCTGATAGCCATCGCGCTGCCATGCTCCCGCCGCCGCGCTGATGACGACGCCCTTGCCCGTACCGGCCTGACCGACCAGCACACTGACCCCGCCCTCGCCGGTGATCGTCTCCACAGCCGAGCGCTGCTCGGCGCTCAGCACGCCGCCGATCTCGCGCTGGACCTCGAGACGCGCCTCGCGGATGGAGGACTCGCTGACCGGCGCGATCCGCTCGGACGCGTGGGCCTGCGCCAGCTCCAGTGTCCGCTGCTCTTGCTCGCGCAGCTCGCGCGTGGTCCAGAGGCCGTCCTTCAGCGCGACGAGCTCGCCTGAGCGGGCGAGCTCTGCCACCGCTCGGTCGGCCTCGCGTGGGTGCGAGATGCCAGCGGAAAGCTCGTAGGCGCGAGCCCACAGTTCGCGCTCGCTGACGGTCGAGCGATCCCTCGTGACGTCGGCCAGCAGTTCGCCTTTGAGGTCTCGCTCGACCGGCGCCTGCTCGAACGAATAGAGGCTCTGGGCGCGGTCGCGTGTGAGGCCGAACTCCTCCCCCACCGCTCGCCATGCCGCCTCGACATCGACCGTGGCCGCGCTTGCCTTGGTCCCACGGGTGCTGCGGGTAATCGAGCCGAGCTCGCCGGCTTGTGGATCGCGGCCGTAGCGGGTGCGAAAGGCGCGGGCTGCGCGCTCGATCTCGGCGCCTCGCATCGACCAGCGCTCGCTCAGCTTCTCGGGCACGCCCGCGACCTCGAAGTAACGGCCGTCCCTGCCCGTCCTGCCGCGGATCTCAAGGCCCAGCTCCTGCAGCCCGTGGGCGAGCTCGGCGCGATACCAAGCGCCGTTCGCACGCGCCGCGCGAAACAGCTCGCGTGAGTCCACCGCGGCGAAGCGGCCGTTCGTCCGCTCGGCGCCGAGGACGACCACATGGGAATGAAGCTGCGGGTCCGGGACCCCGTCGCGCTCCTGGTCGCGGGTGAGCCTGCTTGAGGTGTGGACGAACTCGGCGGCGAGCAGCCGCTCCGCCCGTTCCCAGCGCAGCTCCGCGTTCACGCGCGTGCGCAGCAGCTCGACATCGCGCTCGATCCGCGCGATCGTGCCGGCCACGGCCCGGCCGTGGGCAGCCTCGATCCGTGCGCGCTCATAGGGCGAGGAGACCGCCCACAGCGCCGACACCGACTTCGGCGCGCTGAACGTCATGTCGATCCCCGCGACGCGCGAGCCATCGCTGCCCGGCCCTCGCAGCTCGCGGCCATCGGCCGGGGAGACACCATGCATCAACGCCGTGAGGTCCTCCCGCTCGACCGGGGCATCGGCGGAGAGGCCGAGCCCGGCGAGCAGCGCGGGCGAGCCGTGCCAGCGACTTGGAGCGAGGATCACACCCTCGTCGGGCTCATCTCCGCTGCCTCCCGTGTAGTAGTCGCCGCGGTCGGAGGACGAGGTCAGGTACGCCGCGTAGCCGGTCGCCGAGTCACCCGCGATCTTGTGCGTCGTCTGCATCTCGGCGAACGTAACAACGCCCGCCGGGATGCTCAATAGGTGTGAAACTCAGCGAGACCGAGCGCCATTCACCCGCATCGAGACGACGGACAATTTAGGTAAAGAGGAGAGCCCTGCACCCTGGTGCGTATAGTCTGCTCGGCTTTTTGCCTTGCTCGGGACTCGGGCGTGGGTCAGCCCCAGTCGTGCGGGTTACGGCGACCGGCTCGCAGGGCAGACAGACGCCGTTGCTCGGCCGGCGGGAGCAGCTCATCGCCTGGGTCGAGGCGCACATCGCGGTCGGGGTGGGCGTCGTCTGGCTCGACCCACTCACGCAGGCAGTAGATCGCCCCTCCCAGCCTGCGGCACGCACTCCCGAGACTCGTTGCCAGCTCGAACCACGCGTCAGAGGACGCTTGCGGATCTTCGACCAAATCGCCCGCGTGCGCCAGCGACGCGCGCAGCTCGCCGTCGATCCGTTCCAGCCGCTCGCCCGCCTCGGTGTGAAGCCGTCGCCAGAGACGATGCTGCGGAGACTCCGGCAGCTCGACCGGATCTCCCATCGCCCGCGCCGCTTCAAGCGTCGCCAGGCCCGCATCCGACAACGCCCAAACATCATGGCTCAGCCGGCGCGAGCGGACGAGCGCACCCTCAGAGCCGAGCGATTCCAGCTGCGGACGAAGGCGACGCGTCGTCCAGGACCCAGGCCTGACGCCCAGGTGTTCGGCGACGGTGTCCAGACGAACGCCCTCGGATCGGCCGATGTGCAGCACCGCACGCTCGACCGCCGCCAGCACCAGGAGATCGTCGACCGGCTCGAACCGACCCAACTCGCTGGGGACAACATTCATCACGGTTCCTCCTTCTGATCGGAGGCTCCGAAAGACTGCTTCAGGCGAACACGACACCCTCACCCAGGCAGCTAGGGTGTCTGACGCGCCGGGAGCTCAACCCTCTCGGTGCCACGCCCCCGGCTGCGTCAACAGCGCGGGGGCACCTTTTACGTTTGTCGCTGCGCGCTACAGCCCGGCACGGCTACCGGGCTCAAGAGGAGGCCCGTCGGTAGGCTGGCCGTGCATGGGAAGGTCGCTCCTTTCCGTGCCACGGCCCCGGGCAGTTAGCGCTGCGCCGGGGCCAAATTTGGGGGGTGTGGCGAGGGTATTGGTAGGGGGGTGAGATGTCCAGCTAAAGACACATAGTTGGCACAAAATGGCCTGCGGAAGTGCTTCGTCCTTTTACGTAGTCGAGCGGGACTTGGCGGCCGGCCGGGCAACGCGGACCAAACAGCGGTCCGCCTGATCGCTACGGCACAATTCAGGACACATGGAGCTTGAGCTCGAGATGCTCGAACATATCCGCGAGGCCTACGATGCTCATGAGGCCGAGTGCGAGCAAGCGCCCAAGGCGATTCTCTTTCATCCTGGGAACCATGGCCTTGTGGGCTGGGACGAGGTGCTCGGACTTCCCGTGCTCCCCGATGAGCGTGTCGCCCCTATGCGGTTCAGGCTTCTCTGCGGCAGCGGCCGAGGTGGATACTGCGCAGAGGGCGACGTTTTTTGGGACGACGAAGGAAAACCATACGTACTCGAGCCAGAGCCAGAGCCCGACGCCGAGCCAGAGCCCGAAGCCGCCTAACCGACCTCGTCCCGAAAGTCCGCGTGCGAGAACCGCTCCCCCGTGTACAGCGCGGTGAGCTTGTACTTGAGGTGGATGGCAGCCAGCTCCGAGAGCTGACCGATCCGTCGCTTCTCGAGATAGTCGTGGTGGATCGTGATCGCGGAGTAGAGCAGCGCGAGGCTCTCGGGCATTTGCGCGGACTCGATACGCGGCAGGTAGAAGTAGTTGACGAGATGGTCGTAAGTACGGAGATCGGCAACAGCCTGCTCCTTTACGACTCCCAGTTCGACTAGGTCTGCCAGCGCGAGTACGGGCGCGATCATCCGTACCGGATGCGCGTAGCCGTCAGACCCTTGAGCGACCATGCTGCAGGTCGGAGACAGCAGCATGCCGAAACCAGCCGTGAACGGGCCGGAGAGAAATTTCCGGCTGCCTGCGGCATGGTCGACAGCATCAGGCGGCCACGGATAGCCGAGAGGCACGTCCTGGAAGACATCGCCCATCCGGACGTAGTCGGTCCGGTCGGCGTAGTAGTCGGTGTCGGGAGGTCTTGGCTCCCAGTCAGAAAGCGCCACGCAGCCAACGTAGCCGCGCGGTGGGACGGAAGCTAGCTCTCGTAGTCCTCGTCGGTCAAAGGCGCCCGCTTGCTCGGTCGCCTCGGCGCGTCAGGCATTGTCGTATCCGGTGCGAACTGGCTCCACATTTCTTCGCGCATCCGCTCAATGTCCTCCTTGCGAAAACGACGAAACCCCGATCCGGGAAGCCTGATCGCCTTGAGCTGACCGCGCTTCTCGAGATTGCGCACCGTGTTCTCGTGCACATTCAGCTCGCCCGCCGTCTCGCGCACGTTCAAGAATTCTTTCGTTGGCATTTCGATCACCTCCGCAGACGCATCTAGGGGGACGCTGGACTATAGCGACCTTGTCTGCTGTATAGGCCATATAGGTACTGTACACTATGTTGTCAATACTTAGATTGGTGAGCTTGTAGACTTTGGTATCCTATCGGTAGATGGTTCAACCAACTTGAGACATACGGAGGAGACGCTGTGCCCTCGGAAACAACAACCCCCCAGGACGAGCAGGAGCGCAAAACCGAGATCGAGTACTTCGTCAACGGCGAGATCCAGACGACCCACGAGCACAAACTGACCGCCAAGCAGATACTCGAAGAGGCAGGCTTCGATCCGCCCGAGGAATGGCTGCTCTCACGCGACGAGCCCCCTCACGAGTACAAGAACCCAGACCATGAGATCCAGCTGCGCAAGGACGAGCGCTTCACGGCGACGTTCACCGGGTCGACCGAAACCTCCTAGCGATCATGACCCAGGACGAGCTCGAGGAATATCTCGCCGGCATTGGCTTTCGCGTCGAGATTGCCACCGGCGCCGATGAGCAGGCGTACGCGGTCGTTCTAGGCGTCCCGATCACGACGGGAGGCCTGTGTGGCAAGAAGTGCGATGTGGGCATCCTGCGGACCGAGAGCAGTCCGTACGTCATGGCCTCCGCAATACAAACACGCCCGGCCCTCGTCCGGATGGACAGCAGCGAACCGCTCGGCACCCAACCCAGTCCGCTCGGCACCGAGTGGCAGTATTGGAGCCGCCGATACGACCATCCTCCCAGTCCGAAAAGGATCTGGGCACACGTCCTGACGATCCTCGGCGACCCGCGCTGGGAGCCAGCATAAATCCCTTCAAGGAGCAATTCGATGCGGAGGAGCTCTCTGTCGCGATGACCTTCGAGGTGGACGCCTTGCTCAGCGCGCATCTGGACAAAGGCCCTTCGCAGGAGGATCTCACGTTCGCCTACTGGCGACCAAGCTCGGGCGCGTACAGAACCGCCGCAATTCTCAACGCACTCGTGCTTCCAGAGGAGGGCGAGCGTGTACTACAGGGCAATGTCGCGTTCAACCCGGACTACCTGAAACGCGCCCTCGGTAACCGACCCGACGGCGCCGGTATCGCGCTGCTGCACAGTCACCTCGGGCCCGGGTGGCAAGACATGAGCGTCGACGACATTGTCGCTGAGCGTGATCGTCTCGCAGGCGCAGTATGGGGGCAATCTGGCCTACCTGTTCTCGGGCTGACGCGTGGGACTGACGGCGCGTGGAGCGCGCGCTTCTGGGTGCGGCGTGCTCCACGGACTTTCGAGCGACGCGAAGTCGGGACCGTCCGGGTAGTGGGACGTGCCACCCGAATCACGCAGCATCCCGACCGGGTTCCAGCTGGCGCTACCGCCGGCCAGGCGGCTACCGTCAGCGTTTGGGGACAGGACGCCCAACTTCAGCTCGCCGGTGCCCGAGTTGGCATTGTCGGCCTCGGCAGCGTCGGCAGCGTCGTCGCCGAAGGTCTAGCGAGGACGGGGTTCACGCGCATCACCTTGATCGACTTCGATGTCCTCGAGGAGCGCAATCGCGACCGAACAGCGGGCGCGAGCGCCGCCGATGTGATTGCCGGATTGACGAAGGTCCAGGTAGCCACCCGGAACGTGCTCAAGGCTGCCACCTCACCGCGGCTCGACCTGCGCGTCGTACCGCACAGCCTCCTGGAGCCCGCTGGCCTGCACGCAGCCATGGATTGCGATGTGCTGATCAGCTGTGTCGACCGGCCGTGGCCCCGCTTCGTCCTCAACACGCTCGCCTACGGACATCTCATCCCGGTGATCGACGGGGGCATCGCCGCGGGCGTCAAGCCAGACGGGACGCCGCTCCACGTTGACTGGCGGATACACACCGCAGGCCCAGGCAACGCATGCCTGGTGTGCCTAGACGCGCTACGCCGAAGCGACGTCGCGCTCGACCGAGAGGGCAAGCTCGAAGACCCCGACTACATCAATGGACTCTCTATGGCCGAGAAATCGCGCCTAGTAGGCCGCAACGTCTTTCCCTTTAGCCTGAGTGTCGCCGCGCACGAGTTGCTGCAGCTAGTCGGCCTCCTGACGGGCATGGAGCGCGTAGGTGGGACGGGGCCGCAGCATTACCACGGATACCCAGGGACGATGACCGTGTCGCAGTCGCAGTGCGAGATGGATTGTGAGTTTGCGGGCGTGACCGCCCACGCACTAGACATGGCCCCGAATATCAAGCCGGAGTCGCACGCAGCCACGGACTGACCCTAGAGCGAAGCTCCTGCGGGCACAGACCCTCTTCGGCGTACTGCTCGATCGGACACCTAGCAGTACGCGACCTCGCTAATGCGGGTGTTCGGCTATCCACTGATCCTCGGCGCCGCGTGAGAATTGCACCCCGCTTGCACCCCGCCCCGGCTGCCCGACCGATCCCCGAAACGAAAAAACCCCCGATTACCGGGGGCTTCTCGATAGCGGGGGCGGGATTCGAACCCGCGACCTTCGGGTTATGAGCCCGACGAGCTACCAGACTGCTCCACCCCGCGTCGCAACTGATGTTCTAGCAGACGGCCGATCTCCCGGCCCTCCCGGGGAGACCTGTCGCAGAGCCGCATTCGAGCGACCGTTGACGCCAGGCGACAGCCGCGCCACAGCACCACCCCTCTAGCATCCCCCCGGTGCGCGTGGCCGTCGTCGACATCGGAACCAACTCGACCAGGCTGCTGATCGCCGAGGTCAATCCGGACGGCTCAATCGAGGAACTCGTCAGGCATTCCCATGTGACCCGCCTCGGCGATGGCGTCGACGCCGGCGGCGAGCTCTCCTCCGCCGCGAGCGACCGTGTCTTCAAGGTCCTTACCGAGTACCGCGAGCAGATGGACGCCCACGAATGCGAGGCCAACATGGCGGTCCTCACCTCTGCGGTCCGCGATGCGCGCAACGGCGGCGACTTCGCAGAGCGCGTCCGCAACGACTTCGGCCTCGACGCCAAAGTCCTCACCGGCGACGAAGAGGCCCAACTGACATTCCTCGGCGCCATGTCCGGCCGCGACCCTGCCGAGGAGCCGACCGTCGTCATCGACATCGGCGGCGGCTCCACCGAGTTCATCGTCGGCACCAGCCGCACCGCCGGCTTCCACGTCTCCACCCCTGCCGGCGTCGTGCGGATGAGCGAGCGCCACATCCACAGCGACCCTCCCACCCCCGATGAGCTTCAAGAGCTCGCCGGCGACACCCGCGCCGTCTTTCTCAACCACCTGCCCGCAGACGAGCGCCAGCCCGTCAAGCTCGGCATCGCCGTCGCCGGGACCGCTACCTCGGCAGCCGCCATCGAGCAGGAGCTCGATCCCTACGACCCCTCTCGCGTCCACGGCTACAAGCTGTTGCTCGCGACCGTCGAACTGCTCCTCGCCCGCCTCGCCGAGATGACCGAAGACGAACGCCGCCAGATCGCCGGCCTTCACCCCGACCGCGCCCCGACGATCATCGCCGGGATGGTCCTCTTGTCCGAGGCAATGAAGGTCATGGACCTCGAGCACGTCGAGGTCTCCGAGCACGACATCCTCTACGGAGGCACCCTGCGCCTCGCCGGACTCGGCTAGGCCAAGTTGGACTTGCGCGGGTAGACGACCGTCGGGTCCGTCAGCACGTTGACCAGCGCCGGTAGCCCCGAGGCGAAGGCCCTTTCGATCGCCGGCGCCACATCATCGGGCCGGCTCACCATCTCGCCATGGCCGCCAAGCGCCGCCACGACCTGGTCGTAGCGCGTTTCCGGACGCAGGTCGGCCGCCACCGAGTAGCCGTACAGGAACTCCATCGGGTGCTTCTCAAGCGCCCAAATGCCGTTGTTGCCCATCACCCCCACGACATTCACCCCATGGCGAGCGAGCGTGTCGAACTCCATGCCCGTGAAGCCGAACGCACCGTCGCCGATCACCATCACGACCTGCCGGTCTGGATGGGCGAGCTTCGCCGCCAGCGCATACCCCGGTCCCGTCCCCAGGCACCCGAACGGCCCCGGATCGAGCCAGCAGCCCGGCCGGTAGCTGTCGATCACCTTTCCCGCATAGGAGACGAAGTCGCCCCCGTCGCCGATCACAATCGCGTCGCGGTCGAGCGTCTTGGCCAGCTCCGCATAGAGGCGCATCGGGTGAAGCGGCGAGCGCCCGTCCTCGAACTCCGCCCGCTCGGACTCCCGGCGCTCATTCTCCGTCGCCCGCAGCTCCGAGATCCACCCACCACTCGGCAACGCTGCCCCGCCGGCGCCGGAGCGAAGCTCCTCCAACGTGTTCGTGATGTCCCCATAGCACTCGGCAGCAACCGCGCGGGGATGGCTGCGCTCGGGCTCCGTCGAATCGATCACGACGATCTCCGTGTCCTCACCGAACGACGCCCCGAACGCCAGGCGGAAGTCCATCGGCACGCCGATCACGAGCGCCACGTCGGCACCCTTCAGAGCGGCCGATCGCGTGCGCGAGAAGAACAGCTCGTGGTCCGCCGGAACGCAGCCGCGCGCCAGGCCATTCAAAAACACCGGTATCCGGAGTGTCTCCGCCAGCTCCAACAGCGCCTGCTCGCCGTGGCCCCAGTAGAGATCCGTGCCCGCCATGACCACCGGGCGTTCCGCGCCGGCCAATAGCTCGGCGGCCCGCTCCAACGCGCCACCGTCGGCGCGCACCACGGCCGCGCCGGTGACCGACCCGCCTGATTCCTCAGGCTCAGGGCCCTCCATGAAGACGTAGTCCAGCGGGAAGTCGACGAACGTCGGTCCGCCGTGTGGCGCGATCGCAGCCGCGAAGGCGTCGTCGACGAGGCCCGGGATCTCAGCCGTCGACTCAGGCGTCGCCGCCAGCTTCGTCAGCGGCCTGACGAACGGCACGTGGTCAATCTCCTGCAGCGAGCCCTGGCCCCAACGGAGCGCCGGCGCCCTGCCGCCGAGGACGACCATCGGCGAGTGGTTGGCCTGCGCCGAGGCCATCGCGCTCATCCCATTCGTCACCCCCGGACCCGCCGTCAGCGCGCAGACGCCCGCCTGGCGGGTGACCTTCGCCCAGCCCTCCGCTGCGAAGGCCGCCGTCGACTCGTGGCGGACGTCGACGATCTCGATGCCCTCCTCCCGACAGCCGTCGTAGATGGAGAACAGATGCCCTCCCGAAAGCGTAAAGAGATGACTGACGCCCTGAGCCTTGAGGCGACGGGCGACGAGACGGCCACCATGGTAGGTCTCGGTGTCGGTGGCGCTCTCGCTCGACATTCGGCGCGACTCTATTCGATGGCAATCAAAGCGAGCCGATGCCCGGGGTGGGATTCGAACCCACAGGGCCCCTCACGGCCGTCGATTTTAAGTCGACCGCGTATAGCCAATTCCGCCACCCGGGCGAGGGTCATGGCAGTCTATGGAAGGCTCAGGAGCCCCCGATTTTCCGCCTTATGCACGGTTGATCGCACCTTTATTTCGCGCAACTAAGGGGTTGCTACCGTGTTTTCGAGGGCATAAAGGCAGGGCGAGGCATTGGATGTCCATGGAGGTTTCCGCACTACCACAGCCGAGCAGCATCTCGGGTCTGAAAGGGCCTACTGCGATGCTGCGCCTGCAGTCAGACGAACGGCTGATCGCCCTGACCCGCCGCGGCCACCACGCCGCCTTCGAGGTCCTCTGCGCGCGCTACCAGTCGCGCCTTCTGTCCTTCTGCCGTCACATGCTCTCCTCCAAGGAGGACGCTGAGGACGTCCTGCAGGAGGTCTTTGCCGCCGCCTTCAACGCCGTCCTCGCCGACGACCGCCCGATCAACGTGCGGCCATGGCTCTATCGCATCGCCCGCAACCGCTCTCTGAACCACCTGCGACGCAACACCGCCCAGGGCGTCGACTCGATGGACATCCACTTCGCCGAGAACGGCATCTCCACGAGCGACAAGGTCATGCGGCGCGAGAGCTTCCGCGAGCTGATCGCCGACGTCCACGACCTGCCCGAGACTCAGCGCACCGCTCTGTTGCTGCGGGAGATCGACGCGATGTCCTACGAACAGATCGCCCAGGCGATGGAGACGACCGTCCCGTCGGTCAAGTCGCTGCTCGTCAGGGCTAGGATCTCCCTTGCCGAGGCCGCCGAGGCCCGACGCCTCAGCTGCGACGAGGTCCGCCTCGAGCTTGGAGAAGTCGCCGAGGGGCTGACGAAGATCAGCACCGCCGCGCGACGCCACGTTCGCGGCTGCGACCGCTGCGCCGCCTTCAAGAAGCAACTGCGTGAGAACAACCACGCCCTCGCCGCGATCATGCCCGTCGCTCCGCTCTTGATGCTCAAAAAGCTCATCCTGACGAAGCTCGGCTCGACCGCCTCAGCGGGCGGTGCTCACGCCGCCGGCGCGAGCGCGACGGTCGGAGCCGGCGCCACCGTCGGCGCTGCCGCCGGTGGCAGCAGCCTGGCCGGCGGCCTGATGACCGCCGGCGCCGGAGCCCTCGCGACCAAAGCCGCCGCCGGGCTCGCCGCCGCCGCGATCGTCGCGGCCGGCGCCGTCGCCGCCGACCACGCCGTCGTTCCCGCCCGCCATCGCCACCACAGCGCTCTCACCGCCTCGGCGAACACCGCCTCCCACCAGGCCACCGAACCGGTCGTCACACACGTCCTGGCCCAGCCCACGAGCGCCGGCGCTCCCGCCGCGCACGCCGCCCGCCACGCCGGGCGTCGCCACCACGCCACCGCCAAGAAGGCCGCCGTAGCGCCCGTGCCCACCGTTCCCGTCGCGACGGTCCCCGCGGCCGAAACACCAGCCGCTCCCAAGACCGAAACGCCCGCCACGCCGACGGCGCCCGAACAGGTCACAGAGGTCACGACCGAGACCACCCAGCTGCCGACCTCGGCGACGACGACTGAAGCGAGTCCGCCGCTGACCACCCCGACGACACCCACGCCGCCGACGACCACGACCGCCCCGGAAGCGACGGCGCCTCCGGTCGTCACGACTCCCGTCGCTCCCACTGCCGAAGCGCCGGTCGTGACCGTCCCCCGCCGTCACCACCGCGAACGCGCCACTAGCGCAACGACCACCACCGACACGCCCGCCGCGCCCTCGACGCCACAGCAGCGCGCCCTGCTCCGGGCCGCCCGCCGCGGCGTCACCATCGGCTGACTAGCCGAAGCTGAACGTCTTCAGCGGCCGCAGCAGCACGCCGCCCGAAGCCACTTCGCTCGGTTCCTTTACTTCCGAGGTCGCCCCGGCGGCCGTCAGCATCACGATCTCCACGCCCTTGCGGGCGCCGGGCCGTTCAGGCAGCAACAGCACGTTGCGTCCGTACATCGTCCGCCCGTCGATATCGGCCGTGTAGAGCACCTGATAAGCAGGGACCTTGTTGACTCTCGTCTTGCCCTCCCCGTCGAGCTTCACGTCGTGGAAGCGGCCCGCCAGCCGTTCCGAGTACCCAGTGGCATACACAGGCAGCGCACCCGAGATGCCGCCCGAGTAGGGCGACAGCGACAGCGGGTTGATGGCATAGGAATACTTCAACGAGCCATCGGCATAGTGAGCCTCGACGCGCACGTAGCCACCGGCTTCGGGGACGGTCTTGAACAGGCCCTTGTAGGTGAAGCTGAAGGGGAAGCTGCCGCCCTGCGAGTAGCGTGCCGGCTCCAGCGTCAGGACGATGCCGATCGCGGCGACGACGACGAGGATCCCCCCGGCGATCACACCCGCCCGCAGCGCGCGTGGCGCCGCCCGCCAGCGCGGCGCCAGCAGGCGACCGAGCGTCGGCCCATACTCCGGCTTCATCGGCACTGCAGCCATCGGGCTCAGCGGGTCATTCGCCGATCGAAAAGAGCGACTCGAGATCGTGGCGCGAGTAGGCCGCGAAGGCGACCATCGTCTGGGTCCTCACGACCCCCTGCAGCGCCCCGACCTGAGCCGTCACGACATCGGCCAACTGCTCGTGGTCGGGCACGCGGACGATCGCCACGAAGTCCCACTCCCCCGTCACCGAGTAGGCCTCGGCGACACCCTCGATGTCCGCCAGCGCCCCGCCGAGGCTCGACAGCGCGTTGCGCTCCGCCTCGATCAGCACGACGGCGTTGGTCATCGTCATAGGCGCCCCATCATAGGCGCCTCAGGCTCACCGGTCGACCCGAGCCGGACGGTCGAGCCCCAGCCCGATCAGCAGCCCGATGACGGCGCCGATCACACCGGCCAGCCAGCTCGCCTCCGGCCTTGCGAAGGGGATCGCCAGCAGCAGCGCCGCGAACGCGCCTGCGCCGAGCAGATCTCCTTCGTAGTGCTCACCGGCTCGCAGGGCACGCAGGTCCGGAGCGGCCCAAGCCGCCACGAGCGCCAGAGCTCCCGCATTGGCCCCGGCGACGAGAGGCAGCGCGTAGACGGCATCCGCCGCCAGCACCCCGGCCGCGCCCGCGCCGAGGAACAGGGCCAGCACGACAGCGGGCCCGTGGCGGCGCTCGACCAGCCAGCCGAACAGCCCCGTCGCGACGATCGCCACGAACGCATAGACGCCGCCGCCGCCTCCTTGGGCGTAGCCGAACTGCGTGCTGAAGATCTTCCACCAGTCGCCGTGCAGGCCGCCGATCACGTCGACCGAGCCATTCCTGAGCGCCAGCCTCGGCGCGACGACCATGTGAGCCAGCCATTCAGGTTCAACCCGGGTGACGATCAGCGCCACACAGGAGACGACCACCAAGGCGATCGTCGCGTGAGGCCTCGTCGCCACCCAGCGATCGGAGTGTTCACGGGCCGGTCGCGGTGCCGGCCTCGCACCGCTCCCCGTACGGCCGCGCCCCAGCATCGAGCCGATGCCCTGGCGACGGACGGACCCGGCGGCCGCGGCCTCGCCGACCCGCGGCAGCTTCGGTGCCCGCCTGCGCAGCCTGTTACCGCAGTAGGGACACTCGGTGATGTACGGGCTGACCTCAGAGCCGCACTGCTTGCACACCACGAACAGATCGGCTCCCGAGCTCACCACCCCATTCTAAGGACCTCTCGACCCCGGCCCGCACCCCTTTGGAATACTCAGAGCCATGAACCTCGGATATGACCAGAAGCTCTACATACTCGCCTTTGACCATCGCGGCTCCTTCCAGAAGAAGTTCTTCGGGATCGAGGGCGAGCCTGACGCCGAGCAGACGGCGATCATCGCCGATGCCAAGCACCTGATCTTCGAGGGCCTCCTGCAGGCCGTCAGCGCCGGCGCCGACCCCTCGGTGACTGGCGTCCTCGTCGACGAGCAGTTCGGCTCCAGCGTCCCCGCCGAGGCCAAGGAGGCAGGCTTGAAGCTGTCGATGCCCGCCGAGCGCTCCGGGCAGAACATGTTCGACTTCCAGTACGACGAGGACTTCGGGGAGCACATCCTCTCCTTCGATCCCGACTTCACGAAGGTCCTTGTCCGCTACAACCCCGACGGCGACCGCCCCGAGAACGACGAGCAGCTCGGCAAGCTCAAGCAGCTCTCCGATTGGCTGAAGAAGAACGACCGCAAGTTCCTTTTCGAGCTCCTCGTCCCCGCCGAGGACGCCCAGCTCGAGACCGTCGCGGGCGACTCGGAGCGCTATGACGCCGAGCTTCGCCCCGAGCTGATGCGCCGGGCGATCGCCGAGATCCAGGACTTCGGCATCGACGTCGACATCTGGAAGATCGAGGGCGTCGACGAGCGCTCCGACTGCGAGATGCTCGTCGCCCAGGCGCGCACCGGCGGCCGCGACGGCGTCGTCTGCGTCGTCCTCGGACGGGGCGCCGACGACGCCAAGGTCGATCAGTGGCTGACCGCCGCCGCTCCCGTCGAGGGCTTTGTCGGCTTCGCCATCGGCCGCTCGATCTGGTGGGACCCCCTCAAGGCCTACGTCGAGGGCAAGATCGAGCGCTCAGCCGGCGCCCGCAAGATCGCCGAGAACTACCTCCGCTTCGTATCCGTATACGAGCGCGCCAAGACCCCCGCCGCAACCTCTTAGGTCATGTCGAGAGTCGCACTGTTCACGGCTTCGGGCCAGGAACGCGACGGCGCTCAGGGAAACCCTTGGCCGTTGACGGCCGTGCCGTCATGAAAATGCGTCAGAGCCTGGCCGATTGGGAGCAGGCCTTCGTCAAAGAGATCAGTCTCGACCGCCACCGGCGCGACTCGCTGCGCAAGACGGCCGAGCAGCGCGCGATCAAGCGCGAAGTCCAGAGGCGCCACAAGCGTGGCTCCGTCCGCTTCATGCTGCTCGTCGCGACGCTGATCCTGACCGCGGCGATCGTCACCGTGGTCATGTTCCGCACGCTCTACTTGCTGCTGGGCTGACGCCCCGCTCCGCGCCCTTCGCGGAGCATCCCGCTCAGGCGCCCTCGCCCAGCTCTCGCAGCGACTCGTCCACCTCGGCGACCTTCTCCGGCTGGCCGTCGGGCTCGGCTACGACTCCCGCGGCTTCCCGGTGGATCTCAAGGTAGATCTCCTTACGGAACACTGGCACCTTCTGCGGCGCCTGGATGCCGATTCGCACCTTCTCGCCCATGACAGACAGCACCGAGACCTCGATTTCATCGCCGATCATGATGCTCTGGTTGGACTTCCGCGTCAGAACCAGCATTCTGGGTGCACCTTCCTCTTTGCCGACTGGCCACCCCGGCGGGAGCCCCACCCACCAAGTCTGGCAAGCATAGTCACAGGACCGGGGGAAAGCTATGGATGCGCCCGACGCTTCCCGCTGTCTGCGACCCGCAGGAGTCCGCGACTGGGTCCGCGTTTCCCGTACGCCGCGCTCCACGCGTGCTTTGCGCTAGTCTCCCGGACCGTCGATGCCCCGGAAATCACTACGCCCGCACCTGAACCAGATCCGTGCCTGGGTGCGCCAAGGCCGGACCGACGCCTGGGTCGCCCACCAGCTCGAGGTCAGCGTCCGCGACATCGAGCAGTTCAAGCGCCAGAACGACCTTGCCGGCGAGGACGCCGCCGAGGCGACTCCCGCCGGTGAGTTCCCCGAGGAGATCGATTTGCGCGCGGAGGACGACGCGTTGATCGCCGCAGAGCTGGAGGCAGCCGAAGCAGAGGCCGAGCGGGAAGCCGCCGAGCGTGCCATCGCCGAAGCCGCCGAAAGCGAGAACGGCGACGACCCCGAGGATGGGGCCGCCAAACCGAAACGCCGCAGTCGCCGTGGCGGTCGCCGCCGTACCGGTGGACGCAACACCGGCCCGCTGGAGGGAACCTTCGACCACGGCGAGGAGGGCTTCGGGCTATGGCTCGACCCCGCCATCCAGGACAACCCCGTATACGCCGAGCACTGGGCCGGGCACCGTCCGATCGAGGTTGCCGTCGAGGAGGACCGGATCGTCATCCGCCGCAGCGGGGGCGACGAGGAGGAGTAGCTCAGGCGCCGATCTCTCGGCGCCCGCCGGCATAGTCGGTGGCCTCACGCAGGTAACGCCCAAAGGCGACGTCGGCGACGATCCCCGCCTCCCAAGCCCAAGGCTGCTCAGGAGCGATCCTCATCGCCACCTGCAGGCACCATGACGTGCCCGAGTCGTAGAGGTCGACCAGCTCGCCCGTTGAGAAGCGTCCTCCGAGCCGCCGGCGCAGCTCCGCCACCAGACCGTCGATTACCCGCTCGAGCAGCCTCACTCGCTCCTCAGGCGCCCGCTGCAGCCGGCGCTCACCCTGTTGCCACTGGTAAATCGCCGTCTCGAAGGACACCGGGCGAGGCTAGCAGCGAGGCTCGCCTCAGTTGTTGGGGAGGTTGCCCACCACGTAGGTCTGCTCGTCAGACCGTTGCATCCCCAGTGCCCGGGCGTGTACTTCGAGGTTGCTCTGGCTGCTCAGCTGGTTGTGTTCGCCGAGCAGCTTGCGGTGTTCGCGTTCCATCGAAGACACCCTCGCGCCCGTCCGATTCGACTGGCGCCAGGTGGAGAACATGTGCAGGCCCGTACCCAGGTACAGGAAGACGAGGGCGAACAGTACGAACAGCATCGCGATCCGTCCGAGACGATCCCAGCGGACCCTTGCGGCAGCCTGGAGGCTCGCCGTGCCGCGTGTGCCCCGACGAGCGGGCCCTGAGCGGCGGCGTGAGGCCGCCTGGGAGGCCGAGGAAGAAGCTGGCATCCCAGCTTCCTTCGCGCCCCGGGTGCGGGTTCCTTCAGCGGCGAAAGACCGTGCGGCCCGGGAACTCGGCCGCCGCTCCCAGCTGCTCCTCGATTCGCAGCAGCTGGTTGTACTTCGCCACCCTGTCCGAGCGCGACGGGGCGCCCGTCTTGATCTGACCGCAGCCGGTGGCCACGGCGAGATCGGCGATCGTTACGTCCTCTGTCTCGCCGGAGCGATGGCTCATCACTGCCGTGTAGCCTGCCTCGCGGGCCATCGCGATCGCTTCGAGCGTCTCCGTGAGACTGCCGATTTGGTTGACCTTGATCAGGATCGAGTTGGCCACACCGGCCTCGATGCCGCGCTTCAGCCGCTCTGTGTTCGTCACGAACAGATCGTCGCCGACGAGCTGGACCTTCTCGCCGATCCGCTCCGTCAGCGTCTTCCAGCCGTCCCAATCCTCCTCGTCCATCCCATCCTCGATCGAGACGATCGGGTAGCGCCCGGCGAGATCCGCCCAGTAGGCGGCCAGCTCCGGAGGGCTGAGCGTACGGCCCTCGTGCTCGAGCACATACGATCCATCGGAGAACAGCTCGCTGGTAGCCGGGTCGAGCGCAATCGCCACGTCCTCGCCGGGACGCAGGCCGGCCGCTTCGATGCCCGCCACGAGCATCTCCAGGGCCTCCTCGTTGGAGCCCAGATCGGGGGCGAAGCCTCCCTCGTCGCCCCCCGCCGTTGCCAGCGAGCGCTCGTGCAGGGTGCGCTTGAGGGCGTGGAAGACCTCAGTGCCCATCCGCAGGCACTCCGAGAAGCTCGCAGCGCCAAATGGGACGACCATGAACTCCTGGAAGTCGACTTTGTTGTCGGCGTGAGCGCCGCCGTTGAGGACGTTCATCATCGGCACCGGCAGCACGCGCGCATCGGGGCCGCCAAGGTGGCGCCAGAGCGGCTGCCCCGCCTCCGCGGCGGCCGCCTGCGCAAACGCCAGCGAGACGCCGAGGATCGCGTTGGCGCCCAACCGGGACTTGTTGGGCGTACCGTCGAGCTCGATCAGGGCGCGGTCGAGCGCCTCCTGGCAGGAGGAGTCCATCCCCCGCACAGCAGCGGCGATCTCACCCTCGACGTTCGCGACAGCCCGTGTGACGCCCTTACCGCCCCACGCCTCGCCGCCGTCACGCAACTCCGTCGCCTCGAACTCGCCGGTCGAGGCACCCGAGGGCACCGCCGCACGACCGCCCGCGCCGGAGCTCAGCGAAACCTCGACCTCGACCGTCGGGTTGCCACGACTGTCGAGGATCTGGCGGGCGTGGACTCGCTCGATCTGGCTCATCGCGCGTGCAGTCGTGAAGGAGCGAACGGGTCCCGACCGCTCAAAGGCGCCGGGGTCGCCTCGCGACCCGGCATTGGGTCAGCCTTCGGGCGTTACCGCCGCGCCGGTGCTCGACGTGCCGGTTTTGGTCTTCGGGGCTTTGTAGGACTTGCAGTCGGGGACCACGAAGCCCGGGCGGCATTCGGTCTTGCCGAGCCACTTCTTTTTGAAGTTCTTGATGAACGTGCTCAGCGCTTTCTGCTGCTGCTGGCTGGAGAGCGTCTGTTTGATCGTCGCCGAGACCTTCGACAGCGGCTCCTGCGTGGCGGCCTTGGTGGAGAGCACCTCGTAGACGTAGTAGCCGAACTGAGTTTTGATCGGACCGCCCAGCTTGTTGGGGGTCGCCGAGAAGACGGCGGCGTCGAGGTCCTTGTCCTCCTCGCCTTTGATCACTTCAGGCAGCTGGCCGCCTTTGGCCTTGCTCGTCGGGTCGATCGAGACCTTTTTGGCAACGCTCGAGAAGCTCTTGCCGGATTCGATTTCCTTCTTCGCAGAGCCGGCCTGAGCTTCGGTCTTGGTGAGGATGATCTCGATGTTGCGCTTTTCCGGCGTGCCGTATTTCGTCTTGTTTTCGTTGTAGTACTTCTGCACCTGCGCGTCAGTGATTTTCGGCTTCGTCTTGATGATCTTCTGCTGGATTTTCGAGGAGAGCAGGTTGAGCTTCACCCTCAGCAGCAGATCGGAGACGGTCTGGCCGGACGTCGCGAGGAATTTTTCGAATTCGGCGGGTTTGGGGAACTGCTGGTGCTTGATTTTGGCGAACTGAGTGTGGACTTCCTTGTCGCTGACCTTGACGCCGAGCGATTTGGCTTCGCCGAGCACCCACGAGGAGGAGATGAGGAAGCCGAGGACCTCCTGCTGCAGCGATTTGTACTGCGTTTCGCACTGTGACTTCAGCTGCGCGCTCGTCGGCGCTTTCTGGCCTTTCGCCGGTTTCGGCGTGGTCTTCTGAAGGTGAGCGATGCAGGCCGTGTAGGCGGGCGGATCCGGGACGACGGCTTTTTCGCCGGTCGTGCCACCGGATGCGGAGGCAACGCCGAGCCAGTGGCTATAGGCGTCTTTGGTAATCGTCGCAGCACCGTCGATCTTCACGACGGAGTTGCCGGGGATGCCGCCACAGGCAGCAAGCCCAACGATTACAAACAAAACGGCGCCAAGCGCCGCGGTGAATCGGATCGTCTTCGTCACGAGGGGGGCCACTCTAGCGCAAGGAACGAGGGTTTGCTTAACGAGTTCCTAAGGCTTGCCGGACGAGCCTCAGGCGGCCTCGCGCATTACCGCCAGCAGCGTGTCGGCGGCCTTGACGACGCTGGGGAAGCGCTCGCGCGCATCCTTCGACACCCGCATCGACACCTGTGAACGCCCCGACTCGTACAGCGCCTCGGGCAGCTCTTCGCGCAGCCGCCGCGCACGAGCGGAGTCGAGCTCGATCGGCACGACCGCCAGCCGGTCGCCATGGAAGCTGACCGTCCGCGCTCCCGCCTGACCGAACTTGATGCGCGCGCGCTGCAGCGCCAAGAGGTTCTCCAGCGGCTCCGGGACCGGCCCGAAGCGGTCCTCCAGATCGGCCCGCAGGTGCTCGACGTCGGCGACCTCGACAGCCGCAGCGATGCGGCGGTGGACCTCGATCTTGGCCTGCTCGTAGGGGACGTAGTCGGCTGGCACGTAGGCGTCGACGTTGACGTCGAGGCGCACCGGCTCGCGCAGCTCCTCCCCCTCCTCCTCGCCGCCGGCCGCCTGCACGGCCTCGTCGAGCATCTGCATGTAGAGCTCGAAGCCGAGCGCCGCGACGTGACCGGATTGCTCGTCGCCGAGCAGGTTGCCGGCACCCCTGATCTCCAGATCGCGCATCGCGACCTTGAAGCCCGCGCCCAGCTCGGTGTAGTCAGAGAGCGCCGACAGACGCTGAGCCGCTTCGGGGGTGAGGGCCGCCGCGGAGTCGTAGAGCAGGTAGGCATAGGCGCGCTCGCGACTGCGTCCGACGCGGCCGCGGATCTGGTAGAGCTGGGCCAGACCGAAGGCATCGGCGTGCTCGACGATCAGCGTGTTGGCCTGCGGGATGTCGATTCCCGACTCGATGATCGAAGTGCAGACGAGCACGTCCGCCCCACCTCGCAGGTAGTCCATCATCACCTCCTCCAGCTCGCCCTCACCCATCTGCCCGTGGGCGACCGCGAAGCGCACGCCCGGGCACAGCGCCCGCAGCCGCTCGGCCGTCTCCTCAATCGACTCGACGCGATTGTGCAGGAAGAACGCCTGCCCACCACGCTGGTGCTCGCGCTCGATCGCCCGCCGGACCAGCTCCTCCTCGTACTCGCCGACATACGTCTTGACCGGCCGGCGGCCCTCGGGGGGAGTCTCGATCACAGAGATTTCGCGCAGGCCCGCCAGCGACATCTGAAGCGTCCGCGGGATCGGCGTGGCCGACATCGAGATCACGTCGACCTTCAGCTTGAGCTGGCGCAGCAGCTCCTTCTGCTTGACCCCGAAGCGCTGCTCCTCGTCGACGATCAGAAGGCCGAGATCCTTGGCGCGGACATCGCGCGAGAGCACCCGGTGGGTGCCGATCAGGATGTCCACACGGCCCTCGGCGAAGCCCTTGATCGCTGCTTTCTGCTCGGCCGCCGAGCGGAAGCGCGAGACGTGCTCGAGCGTGAAGGGGTAGTCGGCCAGGCGCTCGGCAAAGGTGCCGTAGTGCTGCTGGGCGAGGATCGTCGTCGGTACCAGCATCAGGACCTGTTTGCCCTCCGCGGCCGCCTTGAAGGCGGCCCGCAGCGCGACCTCCGTCTTGCCGTAGCCGACGTCTCCGCAGATCAGCCGGTCCATCGGCCGCGGCGCCTCCATGTCGGACTTGACCAGTTCGATCGCCTCGCGCTGGTCGGGCGTCTCGGTGAAGGGGAAGCGCTCCTCGAATTCCCGCTGCCAATCTGAGTCCGGTCCGAAGGCATGGCCGCTGCGTCGGCGGCGCTCGGCGTAGAGGCTCAAGAGCTCCCCCGCCAGCTCCTGGGCGGCGCGTCGGGCTCGTGCCTTCATCGTCTCCCAGCGCGTGCCGCCGAGCTTCGAGAGTGGCGGGTGATCGCCGCCCGCCCCCACGTAGCGCGAGATCTTCGCCAGCTGGTCGGTGGGGACGAAGACCTTGTCGTCCCCCTGATATTCGAGATACAGGTAATCGCGTGTGACGTCGGCAACGGTGCGTGTCTCAAAGCCCGCGAAGCGGGCCACACCATGGTCCTCGTGGACGACGATGTCGCCCGTGCGCAAGTCGGTGAACGAGCGCAGTGCGCCCCGGCGCGGGCGCCCTCCCGGCCCGAATGACTCGGCGCCTCCCCGCTCGGCACGGCGGCGTCGCAGCAGGCGATGCTCGGGGTAGACGGCCAGCTTCAGCTGGGGGGCGATGAAGCCCTCGCGCAGGGAGGCAGAGGCGAAGCGAAGGGAGGGCTCGAGCACCTGGTGCCCGGCGTCGACGTCCTCGGCCAGCCACGTCGCTTTCAGGCGCCCCAGGTTGTAGGCCGCGCGCTCGCCCTCGCCGCGGCGAGGGAAGGCGACGACCGTCCGGTAGCCGGAGCGGACCAGCTTCTCCAGCTCCGGCTCGGCTTCGGCCAGCGAGCGTGCGGCCGTGTCGGCCGACTGCGCCCGCAGCTCGATCTCCTGCCCGGAGGCGTGCGAGGACAGCCAGATGCGGGTGCGTTGCGCGAGCGTCGCGCTGAGCTGCTCGGGAGGAACGTAGAGGTGGTGGGCGTCGGTGTCACCGAAGGCCGCGCAGACGTCCTCCCAATGATCCTTCAGGGCCGGCTCGATCTCCTCCTCGGCGGCGACGAGCAGCTCCGTCTCCTCTCCGACCAAGTCGAGCAGCGCGCCGAAGCGCTCGACCGGCAGCAGCTCGGTGATGTCGGGCCGCTCGC
Organism: Solirubrobacteraceae bacterium; assembly: GCA_036271135.1. Lineage (GTDB taxonomy): Bacteria > Actinomycetota > Thermoleophilia > Solirubrobacterales > Solirubrobacteraceae > Palsa-744. Next base: position 32,061 of record DATBBF010000028.1, on the reverse strand, counting down.
CCTCCTGCGCCTCGGCGAAGGCGCCTGTCGAAGCAGCGATCTCGGCCAGCTCGCGGTGCTCGGCGGCGAGCTCCGCGGCAGGCGCGATCTCGACTTCCTCGGTCTCGCCGAGCGAGCGCTGGGTGAAGGTCGAGAACCACCGCAGCGATTCGATCTCCACGTCGAACATGTCGACTCGCACCGCCCGGTCCTCGGTCGCCGGAAACACGTCCAAGAGGCCTCCGCGCATCGCGAACTGCCCACGCTCCTCGACCTGATCGGCGCGCTCGTAACCCATCGCGACGAGCTCGACGGCGCACTCGTCGAGGTCGAGCAGCTCGCCGACGCGCAGCGTGAAGGAGTGCGGCCGCAGCTCCGGGTCGGGCACCTTCTCCGACAGCGCCACGGCGCTGACGACGACCAGTGGCTGCTCGGCGCTCTCCCCGGGATCGAGCAGCGAGTCGAGCGCGGCCACGCGCAGCCCGACGAGGTGCGGCGGCGGCGCCAGGTGCGACTCGTAGGCCACGCCACGCGAGGGGTAGTAGCGGACGCGGCGCGGTGCCAGCCACGATTTGAGATCGGCGGCCAGGTCACGGGCAGCGCGATCGTCGCCGACTACGACGAGCATCGGGCGCGAGCGGGAGGACTCCTCTCGCTCGGAGAGGGCAGCGATCAGATAGGGACGCAGCGAGGCGGAGACGAAGGCGTGACCGCCCTCGCGCGCCAGGCGCATCGCCGGAGCGTCCTCCTCGACGAGTCCGAGCAGGCTGCGTAGAGCGCCCTCTCCGGTCGCCATCACGTCTGCACCTCCGCGCCGAGAACGGCCTGTTCGACCTGCCCGCAGGCATGATCGAGCAGCGCCCGTACCTCCGCCTCACTCTCGCGGAAGCGCCCCAGCACATAGGCGGCGACGATCTCCGGATCGGTCGAGTCGGGGCGCCCGACGCCGACGCGCACCCGCATGAAGCCCTCGCCCCCGAGCTCGCGCTTGATCGACTTCAGGCCGTTGTTGCCGGCCAGCCCTCCCCCCAGGCGCGTGCGTACGTCATCGAACGGCAGATCGATCTCGTCGTGGACGACGAGCACGCGCTCGAGCGCCAGCTTGAAGGAGCCGCGGGCCGGGCCGACCGAGCGCCCCGCGTCGTTGTAGAAGGTCTGCGGGCACAGCAGCGCGACGCGCGGGCGCTCTGAACCCTCGGGAAGCACCGTCGCCGGCGGGCGGCCTTCGGCGAGCCGTGCGCGAAAGCGGTCCTTCCCCCACTTCAGATCCCAGCGCTCGGCGAGGCGCTCCATCACGCCGAAGCCGACGTTGTGGCGACTGCGGGCATACTCGGACCCCGGGTTGCCGAGCCCGACGATCAGCCAGTCGATCGCTCCGCCGCTGCCGCCGAAAGGGCGTCGCAGGGCGGCCTACTCCTCGTCGGAGGAGTCTCCCGAGTCGTCCCCGGAATCAGCCGAGCCCTCGCCGACGACCTCGGTCTCGGACTCGATCTCCTCGTCGGCCTCCGTCTGCAGTTTCGGCGGCGAGAGGGTGGCGATGACCGTCTCCTCGAGATCGTCGAGCAGCGTCACGCCCTCGGGAATGACGATCGCGCCCAGCAGCAGCGTGTCGCCGATCTGCATCTCGCCGACGTCGTGGGAGATCGACTCGGGGATCGCCGTCGGCAGCGCTTCGACGTTGACCTCACGCGTGATCTGCTCGAGCACGCCGCCTTCCTTGACGCCCGGAGAGTCGTCGACGCTCAAAAGCTCCAACGGCACGACCGCGGTGATCGCCTCGTCGAGACGGACCCGCAGCAGGTCGATGTGGACGGTGTGGCCTTTAACCGGATCGCGCTGAGCTTCCTTGAGCACGACCGGCGTGGCTTTCTGTCCGTCGATGCTCAGGTCCAGCACCGCTCCGGAGCCCGCCAGCGCCAGGCGCAGGTCGCGGGCGTCGGCGTCGAAGCCGACGGGGTCCTCGCCGCCGCCGTAGAGCACGCCGAGCACTCGGCCCTCGCGGCGCATGCGTCGCGCGGCGCGCGAACCCGCTGCCGATCGGCTGTTGACGCTCAGCTTTGTGGTGGTACTGGCCATCGAGCAGGAGACTCTAGCAATCGTTTTCGTTGGGGATCGGAGTGCTGAGGGCAACCAGCGAGACCTTGATGCCCGTCAGGAAGTTGCCCGTCCGCTTGACGGTCACGCACTGGACCACCGGCAGCTTGCCGATCACGGTCCAGGCGAGGCGCGTCCGGCCGGTCGCTCCGAACAGCGAATAGGCGGTCGGCGACTGCAGCAGCAGGATCTTCACCGCGCCCGATCGCAGCAGGCGCGGGTTGGTCGCGTTCGCCTTGACGCTCGCCAGGCAGCTCGGGCTCTCCCGGCAGCCGCTGAGGTCTTCGATCATCGCCTTGGCGTCGCCACGCGTCTGCGCTTGGACGATCGACAGGTCGGCGTCGCGTTCGACGTTCTCCGTCTGTAGGAAGCGCGCCAGCAGGACGCTGATCGCGACGAATACCAGCACGCCCACCACGATCAGCGTGTTGCGTTTGCGCTTGCTGGGCGGCCCGTCCACACTGGCCGAGGGGTCGGCTCCGACCCACGACGGGAACTCGGGCGTGCCCGGCGGTCCTGGCCGCGCAGACTGTTCAGCTGGATTTGCTGGCATCGGTACTGGCGTGACGGCGCGAGGGGGTGAGCCGGAACGCCGGCCGATGCTACTGCTGAGCCCCGCCAGGCGCGCAGGCTCGGCTCAGCGACCGGACCAGCGTCCCAGCATGCTGGTCCGCTCGACGCCGCTCTGGCCACTGTGGAGGCTGTAGAGATCGCCGTCGCTCGCCAGCCACAGCTCGCCGGGGAAACGCTGCCGGGCATCGCCCAGGAAGACCTCCTCGAGGCCCTTCAACGGCAGCGGCGGCACGATGTGGGTGATCGCCAGCGCGCCGACGCCGGCCTCGCGCGCGGCGTCCGCGGCCTGCGGTGCGGTCGCGTGGTAGTCCCCCACGTCGGCCATGATCCGCCGGCGCATGTCGAGGCCCGCCTTGCCGGCCGCGTCCTCGACGAGCTTCAAGAGCTCCAACGAGAGGGCGTCGTGGAGCAGCAGGTCGGCCCCCTTGGACGCCCGGATCAGGCCGGGGGTGTAGATCGTGTCGCCGCTGATCACGGCGCTACGACCGCGATAGTCGAAGCGGTAGCCCACCGACGGAACGATCGGCGGGTGCTCGACGGTGAAGGCCGTGACCTTCAGGCCGTCCTCCTCGAGCACGACCGCCGAGTCCTCGCCCTCGGGAATCGAGAACGGCTCGGCGACCATGCCGGCGCTCGAAGGTGGAGCCACCTCGGGGCCGTGGTGGCCGGTGCGGTAGCTGTTGTCGAGCGCGTAGGCCTCGTTGAAGCCCGCCACGACGCGCTCGACACCCGCGGGTCCGAGCACCCGCAGTGGCGTCTGGGCGGCGTCGGCCACCCAACGCTGCAGGTTGACCGTGCCGAGGCCGCCGATGTGATCTGAGTGGAAGTGGGTCAGCAGCACCGCCGCGATCCGGCTCGGCGCCAGCTGCATGCGGTTGATCGTCTCCGCCGAGCGCTCGCCGGCATCGACCACGAACAACCGCCCGCCGGCGATCACCACCGCACAGGGATTACCGCGCTTGCGATCGGGCAGCGGCGAGCCCGAGCCGACGACAGCGACGTGAAGACCGTCGGCGAGACGCGCCACCGGATCGGCGGCCACCAGCGACGGCAGCCGGCGCTTGATCACCGCGAGAGCAAGCCGCGCACGCCGTGAGTAGTCAGACATGTGACGACCCTATTCCTTATCGACAAGTCGGGGCTCGAACGCGTGGGGCGCGCCGCGCACGAGCGCTTCGCCGTCACTGTCGGTCGCCAGCGACAGCAGGCCCGCGAGCCCCAGCAGCCCGCCGAACACCACCAGCGTCGTGTCTGTGCCGAAGTGCGACAACAACGGGCCCGCCACCGCCGCACCGAGTCCAACTGCCACCGCGTCAAGGCTCGAGGCCGTCGAGAAGACCTGGCCCCGCAGGTGCGGAGGCGCAAGGCGCTGGCGCACGGCGATCAGCGCAACGAGGCTCGGGCCCTCCAGGGCGCCCGTCAGGCAGATCAGGGCGAGTGCCGCCGCCAGGCCGCCGGCCAACGGCCACGCGGCGGCCGAGACAGCCATCATCAGAAACGAGCCGCCGATCAGGTGCCGTGCGCGCAGCCGTTTGACGACGCCGCGCAGCGCGAAGGCGCTTGCCATCGAGCCAACGGCGACCGCGGCCCACATGTAGCCCGAGTTGTGCGCGCCGGCGCCGACTTTGACGGCGTATGCGGGAAAGCCCACGTTTAGCATCCCCCAGCCGGTCACGTAGATCATCCCGACGAGGGTGTTCCACCGCAGCGGCGCGATCCGCCAGAGGCTGCTCAGTCCCTCTTCGACCGCGTGCTGGATGCGACTCGGCGCCGTGCCGTCCTGCTCGGGGCGCAGCTCGAAGGTCTGATCGCCGACGATCAGCGCTCCCAGCACGACGCCGACGGCGATCTGAAGCAGCAGCACGGCGGCGGCGTCCGCAACGCCGGCGATCACGCCGGCCAGCGCCGGTCCGACGATGAATGACATGTTGATGCTCGTCGCCTCGAAGGTGTTTGCGATCGCCAGCAGATCCGGCCCGGCGAGCTCGGGGAGAACGATCGAGAAGGCGCCCGAGGAGAGCGGGGTCGTCGCGCCGTAGAGCGCCGCGACCAACACCAGCAGCCAGTCCGGGCCGTGCCCGGCGAGCAGCAGGATCGCCACCAACGCGACGGTGGTGATGGCCCGGTCGAGCAGCAGCAGCCTCCGCCTGCTCGCCGTCACGTCGAGCCAGGCGCCGAGGAACGGGCCGGTGATGGCGCCCGCCAGCGTCTCCGCGCCGACCACGAGGCCCGCCAGCGTCAGGCTGCCGGTGCGCTCGATGACGAGCAGCGGCCCGCCGACGATGAACATCGTCCCCGTCGCACGGGTTCCCGCGACGACGGCGAAGTAGCGCGCGTAGCCCGGGCGGCGCAGCAGTCGCAGGGTCTCCGAGGCGGCCATCGGGCCATCCTCGCAGGGCCCTCAGAACAGCTGGTTCTCGCCTTCGAAGACCTCGCTCACCGAATCGTCGACGAAGATCCGTCGGATCGAGTCGGTCAGCAGCTCGGCGCAGGGCAGCACCCGCACGTTGTCGGGCAGGCCGGCCTGGATCGGGATCGTGTCGGTGACGACGATCTCCTGGAGCTCGGAGGTAGCCAGGTTCTCGAAGGCCGCTCCCGAGAAGACGGCATGGGTAGCCGCCGCGTAGACCTTCTCGGCGCCCGCTTCCTTGACCGTCTTGGCGGCCGCACAGAGCGTCCCGGCGGTGTCGATCATGTCGTCGACGATCACCGCCGTCTTGCCGCGCACGTCACCGATCACGTAGCCGATCTCAGCGACCTGCTGGGCGGGGCGCTCCTTGTCGAGGATCGCCAGCTCGGCGCCGATCTTCGAGGCGAACTTCTTGTTGAGCTTGACGCGCCCGGCATCGGGGGCGACGACGACGAGATCCGGCAGGCCGAGGTCGGCGAAGTACTGAGTGAGCATGAACAGCGCCGTCATGTGGTCGACGGGCTTCTGGAAGAAGCCTTGGATCTGGCCCGCGTGCAGATCCATCGTCAGCACGCGGTCGGCGCCGGCCGCCTCGAGCATCCGCGCGACCATGCGGGCGGAGATCGGCTCGCGGGGCGCGGACTTCTTGTCCTGACGGGAGTACCCGAACCACGGCGTCACGGCGATCACTCGGTGCGCTGAGGCGCCGACGGCCGCATCGATCATGAACAGCAGCTCCATCAGCGAGTCGTTGGCCGTCACGCCCGTCTGGGCATTGCCGCAGGTCGGCTGCACGATGAACACGTCGGCGCCACGGATCGACTCCTCGTAGCGACAGTAGACCTCGCCGTTGGAGAACGTCTTCGAGATCACCGGGCCCAGCTCGACGCCCAGCTTCTCGGCGATGTCGGCGGCCAGCTTCGGGTTGGCCCGGCCGCTGAAGAGCATCAGCCGCTTGTTGTAATCGAACGGCAGGCTCGCCCGCGAGGACTCCCCTTGAGTGTCCATCGCGCTCATCTCCCCTTGAAGTGTAAAGAAGGTCTGGGTCGTGGTCAGGGCGGGGTCGCTCATTCCTCTCCCTCCGCCGGGCCTGCATAGTCGGGCTTGTTGACCTGGCGCTGGCGCGCGATCCCCAGCGCGCCCGCCGGCACGTCCTCGGTGATGACCGATCCGGCGGCCGTATGGGCGCCGTCGCCGAGCGTCACGGGCGCGATGAGCGTCGTGTCGACGCCCGTCCGCACACCGGCGCCGACGGTCGTGCGGTGCTTGGCGCGGCCGTCGTAGTTGGCCGTGATCGTGGCAGCCCCCAGGTTCGTCCCCTCGCCGACGTCGGCATCGCCGATGTAGGAGAGGTGCGGGACCTTCGCCCCCTCGCCGATCTCCGAGTTCTTGATCTCGACGAACGTTCCCGCCTTGGCGCCGTCGCGCAGCACCGCGCCGGGGCGCAGATAGGCGAACGGACCGACGTTGGCACCGTCGTGAAGCGTCGCGTCGATCAGATAGGAGTGCCTGATCGTGCAGTCAGAGCCGATCTCGGTGGCACCGTGGATCGCCGTGAAGGGCTCGATCGTCGTGTCCTGCCCGATCCGCACGTCGGCGTCGATCACCGTCGTGGCCGGATCGACGATCGTGACGCCCGAGCGCATGTGGAGCTCGTGGATCGCATCCTGAGCCAGCCTCCGGACCTGCGCCAGGGCAACGCGGTCATTGACGCCCAGCACCAGGCGCTGGTCGGCGATCTCATGTCCGATCACGCGTCGGCCGTCGGCTCTCAGCAGATCGAGGACCTGCGGCAGGTACAGCTCGCCCTGGGCGTTCTCGGCGCTGAGCCTCGGCAGCGCGTTTCGCAGCGGCCCGGCGGCGAACACGAAGATTCCCGTGTTGATCTCGCGGATCTCCCGCTCGGCCTGCGTCGAGTCGCCCTCGCTCTTGGTCTCCACGACCCTCTGCACCTCGCCTGCCTCGTCGCGCACGACGCGTCCGTAGCCGGAGGGATCCTCGAGCACCGTCGTCGCCATCGTCGCGGCGGCGCCCGCATGATCGTGGGCCTCGAGCAGCTCGAGGATCGCGGCGGCGCTGACCAGCGGCACGTCGCCGCTGAGCACCAGCACCGGCTCCTCGTCGCCGATGCTCCCGCCAAGCGTCGCGAGCGCGGCGGCCACCGCGCCGCCGGTGCCGTTGGGCGTCTGCTGGATCGCCACGTCGACCTCGTCGGGAAGCACCTCGCGCAGCGCTTCGGCGGGCGAGTCGACGACGACGATCCGCCGTGCCCCGGCCTCCTTCGCCGCCCGTACGGGCCAGAGCACCATCGGCAGCCCGCAGATCTCGTGCAGCACCTTCGGCCGGCGGGAGCGCATGCGCGTACCCTGGCCCGCGGCCAGGATCAGGACGGTCGGGGCGCTCACCAGATGGATGCTAAACGCTGGACGGCGCCGTGCCCGGCCCGCTCAGCACAAGAACAAGCAGTTGGGGGGCAGGGACTCGAACCCCGATTCTCAGGACCAAAACCTGATGTCCTGCCATTGGACGACCCCCCAAGGGTGCGCCAAGAATAGTCCGGGATCGAGCGGGTATCGAGGTTTGAGCCCGCGATAACGGGGAAGTGACACCCTCGTCAGACGATCCTGCAATATTTCCTGCACTCTGCGAGCCGGACTGCTCAGAACGGTTAGAGGGCTTCTCGCCACGCTCGCGGTGGTCGCTTTGCCGTGCGCCCTCGGTGCCTGGCCGGCAGCCGCCGCGGCATCCGAGCCGCATGCCGGCACGGCCGTCGCGAGCTGCTCGGGCTCGACCATGCGCCCGACCAGCACCGACAGCGCGACCGTCGAGTCGGCCACCCTGTGCCTGATCAACAGCATCAGATCCGCTCACCACCTGCGCCCGCTGCGGCCGAACCGCGAACTGCTGGGCGTCGCCAACAGCCAGGTCACGACGATGCTCAGCTGGGATTACTTCGCCGACGTGCGCCCGAGCGGGCAGACACCGCTGTCACTGGTCGGCGTGACCCGCTATCCGGCCCATGCCGCCAACTACGCGGTCGGGCAGAACATCGCCTGGGGGACGGGCAGCTTCAGCGATGCGGCCCACATCGTCGGCGAATGGATGGCCTCACCGCCCCACCGGGCGGTGATCCTGACCGCCAAATATCGCGATGCCGGCGTGGCGGTCAGACCGGCTGTCCCCGGCGTGCTGCGCGCGGGCTCGAGCGGAGCGACCTACGCGATGGAGTTCGGCGTCCGCCGCTTCTAGCTAGGTGCGCCGGCCGCTGCGGCGCGGTACCCGGCCGCCTTCGGCGCCGGCCTCCGAGGCGGGGCCTCCGGGCGAGGCGATGCCCAGCACCCGCATCGACTTCAGGCCGAGGCTGAGCTTCTCGCGACCGTCGCTCGAGCTGACGTCCAGGCCTGATAGCTCGCGCACCCGCTCCAGCCGGTAGTAGATCGTGTGGCGGTGGGTGAACAGCCGCTGCGCCGTGCCGGCGACATTGCCGTCGGCCTCGAGGAACGTCTCCAGCGTTCGCACCAGATCCGTCTCGTACTGCTCGTCGTAGGAGACCAGCGGCTCGACTGTCTCGGAATAGAAACGCTGCAGCTCGGCGGGGTTCTCGCTCATCGCCGAGAGCAGCAGGCGGTAGGCGCCGGTCTCCTCGAAGGCCAGCCCGACCCCACCCTCGGGTGAGCCCTGGGCGACGTTCGCCGCCAGCAGCGCCTCGCTGGCCGCCCGCGGCAGCTCGCTGGGATCGGCGGCCACGCGGCTGCGTCCCAGCGCGAACGTATAGCCGGACAGGTTGGCTTCCATCTCGCGCAGAATCGTCTCGGCGGCCCGTGCGGCACTGGCCTCGTCGCCGCCCGGCACGAGCAGCAGCACCTCCGCCGCCGGCGCGCCCTCGCGCTCGGAGAGCGCCGCGATCGAACGGCTCGAGACCGCCCTGGCACCACGCTCCGCCACCGCCCGTACGCGGCCGCGCCAGCCCTCGTCGGTCGGCGCCTGGGGGTGGGCTCGCGCGACGATCATGCTCGCCCCGTCCTCGATCTCCAGGGACAGCTCGCGGGCGCGGGACAGCAGCTCCTCGCGGGCGGTCAGCTCCCTTGTGAGGATCGCGCGCAGGAAGTCCGAGGCGGCGGTTTCAGAGACCCGCTCGGGCGCCCTGACACGCTCGACCTCCGAGGCGATCATCGTCAGCAGCAGCCGCTGCATCGAGGCGCTCGGCTCGGCCTTGGCGCGCATGTGCAACGTGCCTACGTTCGTGTCGGCGACACGCAGAGGCGCGCTCGAGACGCCCTCGCCGCGACTCAGCAGCGTCCGCTCCTCCGCCGGCGAGCGAGCAGCGACGGCGAGCGTCGCCCCCCACGGGTCGGTCACCGCGAGGCTCGCTTCCAGCGCCCGCGCGGCGGCCCTCACGACCTCCGGCAGCCCGGCGCCTGACTCGACCGCTTCGGTGATCGCGTCGAGCGCCTCGAGGTCCGACAACGATCAGGCCTGGAAGTAGATCGCGGCGAGCGCGCCGGCGACACCGGCACCGATGAGCACGGCGAGCACGTAGAGCGACAGGACCGCAGCGGCCATCCGCTCCCAGATCCGTGTGTAGGCGGTCCAGGCGGGACGCAGGATCAGACCGATGTAAACGGCCAGTCCGATGACCACGCTGGCACCCGCTACGACCTCGTTGATCTGTGATCTGCTCATGGTTTCAGCCGGGATTGTTGCGCACGCAGCCGTCGCCCGCCGCCGGCCGTGCAGGCGGAAGGGCCCTCAGCCGGCGGGTGGATCGCCGGGCGCGACGGCCATGACCTGCCCGAAGGCACCGGCGACGGGCACCGCGCACAGCGTCTCGGGCAACTGCTCCGAGAGGCCGGCGGCTGCCAAACGAGCAAGCGCCAGGCCCTCCTCGCCGGCCTTTGAGAACAAACCCAGCACCGTCGGCCCGGAGCCGCTGACCAACGCGTAGGCGCCACCGGCGCGGGTGGCTAGCCGCAACGTCTCGGCGATCTCCGGGCGCAGCGACACGGCGGCCCGCTGCAGGTCGTTGTGGAGCATCTCGCCGGCCGCCGGCAGCGGCGCTCCGGTCGCAAGCGCCGCTCGCAGGTCGTCGTGAAGGACCTCGAGCTGCTCGGCTTCGCGCCCCAGCCCGAGCCTGTCGGCCTCGGCGTAGACGGCGGCCGTCGAGAGCTCGAAGCCCGCGGGCAGGATCAGCACGCCGAACGGCTGCGTGGGCGCGGGCAGCGCCTCCAGGCGCTCGCCGGCACCGCCCGCCAGCCAGCGCCCTGGCGAGACTTGCGCCGGCACGTCGGCGCCGAGCCCCGTGGCGATCTCCAACAGCAGTGCCTCGTTGCCGATCCCCGAGGCGGCCTGGGCGAGCCGCAGCGCCGCGGCGGCATCGGCCGATCCGCCCGCCAGGCCGGCTGCCAGCGGAATCCGCTTCTCGATACTCAGCCGCACAGGCGGCCCGTCCCAGCCAGTTGCAACCCGAAACTCATGCAGCGCCCGCGCGGCCAGGTTCTGCTCGGGAGGGCCGGGCACGCCCGGGCAGAGGACCGTGTCGTGCTCGACGCCGGGCGGGGCAGGCCCGAGCGTCAGCTCGTCGGCGAGGGAGATCGACTGCATCACCGTCGCCAGCTCGTGGCGCCCGTCGCGCTCGCGAACGGGTCCGAGGAACAGCCCGAGGTTGATCTTCGCCGGCGCGAGCGCCCGCAGCGTTTCTGGCGGCTCCCTCACAGCCCGAGAATTCCAGCCAACGACCGGAAGTCCTCCGGGGACAGCCGCTCGGCGCGAGCGTCGGCCGGCAACGACAGCCGCTCCAGGGCCGCTCGCACCTGTGCGCGTCCTACTCCCGGGGGCAGCCCTCCCGCCAACGCCAGCGAGCCGGCCAGCGTCTTGCGCCGGTGGGCGAAGGCGCCGGCGACGAGCGCCCGCAGCACCTCCCCCGACGGCCCCGAGATGCTGAGTCCAGCGGCCCCGGGACGCCTGCGCATACCCACCAGCACCGAGTCGACGTTGGGAACAGGATGAAAGACGGTTCGCGGGATCGCCCTCAGCACCTCGACCTCGCAGGCCAGCTGGGCCACAACGGAGGGCAAGCCGTAGGCGGAGCGACCGGCGCCGGTCGGTCTCGCCGCCAGGCGCTCGCCGACCTCACGCTGGGTCATCGCCACCCAGCGTTTCACGCTCTGAAGCTCCTCGACGGTGCGCAGCAGCACGCCGGCGGCGATCCCGTAGGGCAGGTTCGCGACGACCTTGCCGGGCACTGGGTCCAGATGCGAGAGCTCGAGCGTCATCGCATCGCCCCAGTGGACGGTGACGTTCGCGTGCGAATCGGTGGCGTCGAGCAGCGCCTCGCGCAGGCGTGTGTCGAGCTCGATCACATGGACATGCGCCGCCCGAGCGGCAAGGTGCTCGCTCAGCACTCCCAGCCCGCCGCCGATCTCCAACACGACGTCTGAAGGGTCCAGCTCGGCGGCCCGGTCGATCACCCCGAGGATGTTGGAGTCGACGAGGAAGTTCTGGCCGAGATCGCGATCGGGACGGATCCCGAAGCGGCGCATGCGCCTCAGGCTGGGCTGCGACGGCTCCCCCGCCGGATCGCTCACGTCCAGCCGAAGATACGAGCGGCGTTGACCTCGACCGCGCGACCCAGCAGCTCCGGCTCGACTCCCCGCAGCTCGGCGAGGAACCCCAGGGTGTGCGCGACGAAGGCCGGCTGGTTACGCTCGCGGCGGACCGCCTGGGGCGTCAGGTAAGGGGCGTCGGTCTCGACCAGCAGCCTGTCCTCGGGGACCTTCGCGGCGGCGTCGGCGAGATCGGCGGCGCTGGGATAGGTGACGTTGCCGGCGAAGGAGATCTCGTATCCCCGCTCCAGGCACTCGTCCAGCCACTCGGGCATCGAGAAGCAGTGCATGACGACGCTGACGCCGTCGGCTTCGGCACCGAGCTGTTCGAGCGTGCGCTCCTCCGCGGCCCTCGAGTGGATCACCAGCGGCTTGCCGGTCTCGCGCGCGAGGGCGATCTGCGCGGCGAAGGCGCGCTCCTGGTCGGCTGCCGGAGGAGCGGAGTCGCGATAGAAGTCAAGGCCCGTCTCGCCGATCGCCACACAACGCTCGTGCGCCGCCAGCGCCCGCAGCTCGGCGAGATCGGCGTCGTCGAAGCCCTTCGCGGCGGTCGGATGGCGCCCGACGGCCGCGAAGACCTGCGGAAAGTCCTCGGCCGCGGCCAATGCCGCGCGACAGGAGGCACCGTCGATCCCGACGGTCAACATGCGCTTGACGCCCGCATCGAGCGCTGCCGCGACGAGCTCGGCGTCGGGCGGCTCGCAGAGATGCAGGTGGGTGTGCGAGTCGATCAGGCCGGCGGCTCCGTAGCGCGGTCCTTCGGGAACAGTGAGTCGATCGCCTCGACCCGCACGATCGAGCCGGCGCCGAGGGCGGCGCCATTCAGGGAAAGCTCGGGCGCGCCGAGCGCTGCCAGCAACCGCTCGGCGGTATCGGGCAGGTAGGGCCACAGCAGCACCGTCACCGCCCGCAGCCCCTCCATCAGCGAGCTGAGGACCTGATCCAGCTCAGCCGCGGCGTCGGGGTCTTTGGCAAGCTTCCACGGCGCGCGCTCCTCGACATAACGGTTCAAGCGCCGGACCCGCTGCCAGATCTCATCGAGCGCCAACGTCAGCTCGGCGCGATCGAGGTGCGCGGCGACCAGATCTCCCAGACCGGTGAAGTCCTCCTCCAACACGGGGTCGGGCGGCCCGGCGGCAACGACCCCGTCGCGGTAGCGCAGCACCATCGAGATCGTCCGGCTGGCGAGGTTGCCGAGCTCGTTGGCGAGCTCCGTCTCGTAGCGCTGCTCGAAGGCCGTCGTCGAGACCGACCCGTCGCCGCCGAAGGAGACGTCGCGAAACAGGTAGAAGCGCAGCGCGTCGGCGCCGAAGCGCTCGATCACCGCGAACGGGTCGAGCACGTTGCCGAGCGACTTGCTCATCTTCTCGCCTTCCATCAGCAGGTAGCCGTGGACGAACAGCCGCTCGGGGAGCTCGAGCTCGGCGGCCATCAGCAGCGCCGGCCAGTAAACGGCGTGGAAGCGCAGGATGTCCTTGGCGATCAGGTGGTAGCTGGCGGGCCACAGGCGCTCCGTCAGGTCCTCGCCGGGGCGTGCGTAGGAGAGCGCCGAGTAGTAGTTGAGCAGCGCGTCGAACCAGACGTAGAAGACGTGCTCTTGGTCCCAGGGGACCTGCACGCCCCACGTGAGCTTGTGCCGGGTCAGGGGAACGTCGCGCAGGCCCGAGCGGATGAACGAGAGCGCCTCGTTGTAGCGGGTGCGCGGCGCCACGAAGTCCTCGCGCTCCTCGTAGAGGCGTTCCAGCGGCTCCTGGAAGGCTGAGAGCTTGAAGAAGTAGTTGTCCTCCTGCTCGCGCGTCAGCTCGATGTGGTGGATCGGGCAGCGGTTGCCCTCGTCGATCTCGTTGTCGGCCTTGAAGTCGGCACAGCGCGGGCAGTACCAGCCCTCGTAGGTCCCCTCGTAGACGTAACCGTTCTCACGGACCGCGGCGAGGACGTCCTGCACGACTCGTTCGTGCTCGGGGTCGGTAGTGCGGATGAAGAAGTCGTTCGAGGCTCCGAGCTGCGGGGCTAGGGCCTTGAAGCGCTCGGCGTTGCGGTCGGCCAGCTCCTGGGGCTCGATGCCGAGCGCATGGGCGGCATCGGCGACGGGCTCGCCGTGCTCGTCGGTCCCCGTCAGGAAGAAGACCTCCTCGCCGCGCTGGCGCTGATGACGAGCCAGCACGTCGGCAGCGATCGTCGTGTAGGCGTGACCGAGGTGCGGGGCCGCGTTGACGTAGTAGATCGGGGTCGTGACGTAGAAGGACATCGCGCCGGTCAGGCTACTCGGACGTGCGAGTCAGCTCCCTGTAGAGCTCGTTGGCGGCGACCCCTGTGAGCTTCGCGACAGCGGTTGCCGCCGGCCGCGGTCGGGCGCCCGCCGCCACCAGGTCGCGGAGCGCTCGCAGCGCGGTCTCACGTTCAACTCCCTCAGCCTCACCGGCCCCGATCACCAGCACGATCTCGCCTCGCGGAGGGGTCCGCGCGAAGCGCTCGGCCAGCTCGGAGGCGGTGCCTCTCGCGACTTCCTCGTGCAGCTTGGTCAGCTCGCGGCAGACGGCCACCGGGCGGCCCGGATCGGCTTCGGCCAGCACCGTCAGCGTGGCGACCAGTCGCCGGGGCGACTCGAAGGCGACGAGCGTCTCGGTCGCGCCATCGAGCAGCGCCCGCAGCTCCCCGGCACGCCTCGGCAGGAAGCCCGCGAAGCACCAGCGGTCCGCGGGCAGCCCAGAGGCGACGAGCGCCGTCACCGGTGCGCTGGGCCCTGGCAGCACCTCAACCGGCAGGTCTTGCTCCAGGCAGGCTCTGACGAGCTCATAGCCGGGATCTGAGATCAGGGGCATCCCCGCGTCGGAGACAAGCGCGACGGTTTCGCCGCCCGCGATCCGCTCGCAGAGCTCCCGCGCTCGGGAGGTTTCGTTGTGCTCGTGCAGGCTGAGGAGGCTCCCGCCGATGCCGTGGCGGTCGAACAGCACCCTGCTGTGTCGAGTGTCCTCACAGGCGATCGCATCGGCCCGTCCGAGCTCCTCGAGCACTCGCAGCGTTACGTCGGCGAGGTTCCCGATCGGGGTCGGGCAGACGATCAGGCGTCCGACCGGCGCCCCGGGGGAGGTCATCCGGCAAATATAGGGTCCTGTCGATGGCCGACGACCGCGACGACCCGCAGTACACCCGCTACCGCGCCCGACGCCGGCTGTTCGGCGGGGACGACTCGACGGATGCGCCAGGTGCCGGCAAGGGACGCGGCGCGGGCAAGAAGCCGGCGGCCGCCCCGAAGGCGACTCCAGGTGAGTCGCGGGAGCGCCGTCCACCGCCCCCCGACGCGAGCGAACTCAGACAGCGCCGTCCCGGGCGCAAGCGAGGGCGTGTCCCGGGGCTCGGCGGCTGGCGGCGCTGGGCGACGGGCAAACGGATCGCCCTGTCGCTGCTCGGCTTGATCGTTGGTTGGGTCCTGCTGTCACTGCTCCTGTTCCTGATCAGCTCGCACCTGGAGCGCACCTCGCCGCAGGGTGATGTGGCGGCCGTGCTCGACCATGCCGGGAGCCCCCTCACCTCAGCCAACAACATCCTCGTGCTGGGCTCCGACACGCGCCAGAAGGACAGCAAGGAACCGGGCGCAGAAAAGACCGGCTTCGGACGCTCTGACTCGATCCTCTTGATCCGCACCGGCGGCGGGCACTCGGCGCGGCTGTCGATCCCCCGCGACACGGTCGTCGAACTGCCGCACGGCCAGGGCCTTCAGAAGATCAACGCAGCGCACGAGTTCGGCGGCCCCAAAGAGTCGATCGAAGTGATCAAAAGCTGGCTGGGCATCCCGATCAACCACGTCGTCGAAGTCAACTTCGAAGACTTCCCAGCGCTGATCGACGCGATGGGCGGCGTCGACTACAAGGGCGGCTGCATCATCTCGCGCCTGGACGGCGGCTTCTCACAGGGCGGCTACACGCTGCGCCTGCGAGCCGGCACGCACCACATCGACGGCAAGCAGGCGCTGGCGATCGCCCGCACCCGCGAGAACCTCTGCGCGCCGAACGAGACGGATCTGCAGCGCGAGGAACACCAGCAGGCGCTGTTCAACGCGATGAAGGGTCGGTTGCTGTCGTTCTCGAGCTTCATCCGCCTGCCCTGGATCGCCTGGAACGCGCCACCGGCGATCATCTCCGACATGAGCGGGCCGACGCTGTTGCAGCTGTTCGGGGGCCTCGCGATCTCGGGCACGCCGCCGACGCGCATCCTCAAGCCCTCGGGAGCCGTGACGCTCCCGGACGGCGGCGATGGCCTGACCGTCTCAGAAGCCGACCGCCGCGCGGCCGTGGCTCAGTTCATGGCGGGCTGAACGCCCGGCTCAGGTTTTGGCGGCGGCGGGCTTGGCGTCCTTCTTGGCGCCGTCGCCCTTCTTCTCCGCAGAGGAGGAGCCGGAAGAACTGTCGCTCGACGAAGAGGAGTCCGAGCTGGATGACTTCTCCGACGAGGATTTCTCGGCGGCTGCAGCTGTCTCACGCTGACGGCGCTTGGTGCCGTAGTCGGTGTTGTAGAAGCCTTTGCCCTTGAAGTGGACGGCTGGGGCGTGCAGCACCCGCTCGACGGGCACGCCAGTCTCCGGATCGGTGGTCAGCGAGTCTTCGCTGAAGGACTGCTGGATCTCGAAGGTGGTGCCATCCGGGCGCCTGTACTCGTAGATCGGCATCAGCGGCCGATTATAGGTGGCCTCAGTCGGTCAGCAGCGCGCGCACCGCGGCGATCCCGGCACCGATCGTGGCCGAGAAGTCGCGGTCCGGCTCGCTGAGCATCCGCAGCGCGAAGCCGTCGCCGAGCGAGAACAGGATCTCGGCGATCGCTTCGGGCTCGGCGTGCAGGTGCAGCACGCCTTCACTCTGGGCCGCGTCGAGCATCCCGGCGACCTGTTCGCGAGTGCGGCGCATCAGCGCCGAGTACTCGGCCGCGATGTCCTCATTGCGCCGGGAGAGCGTGAACAGCTCGAACACCAACGTCAGGAAGTCAGGGTCCTCGCTGATCGTCTCCTGCAGGTTCTGGGCCATCAGGTCGATGAAGTCATCGGCCGTCTTGGCGGTTGAGAGCTGCTCCTGCAAACGCTCGATCCGCAGTTCGCCGTCGCGGCGGACGGCCTCGACCAGCAATTGCTCCTTGGTGCCGAAGTAGTAGTGCAAAAGGCCCCGCGAGACCCCCGCCTCGCGGGAGACGTGGTCGAAGGTCGAGCCCGTCGTGCCGCGCTTGGCGACGCTGTGGCGCATCGCGTCGATGATCCGCTGCGCCTTCTCCCCCGACAGCGGCCTGGTCGTCGCCCCGGCGGGCACGTCAAGTCCTCGCCCCGCCTTCGGGGGTGCGGGTACCGTGGTCGCGTCAGCGGCGCTCACTGGACTCCCGCCCCCGGAGTCCGGCTCAGGCGCTCGCGACGGCCGGCTCAGGCGTGGCCGGCGCGGTCGTCGAGCTGTAGTCGAACTGCTCCTCGGCACCGAAGAGCATGTCCAGGACCTTCGTCCGCAAACCCTCGCTGAACGCGACGGCGAGCACCGCACCGAGACCCAGCACGATCAGAGCGCGACCTTTGCCACGCTTGCGAGCGGGCGTGGCGGGAGCCTCCCGCAGTGATCCGCCGGCGTCGCGCAGCGAGTCGAGCGCGCTGCGAAGCTCGGCCTGGAGCTTGCGATCCTCCATCAGAACCTTGCTCGCCGGCTTGCCGTTGTTCAAGCGCCCGTAGGCGCTGCGCGCGGCCTCGTAGGCGGACAGCAGGTTCGTACGGAGCGCTTCGTCCTCGATCAGACGCTGCACGTATGGATTGCTCTGTGCGGCCTTTGCCGCATCCGATGCCTTGCCGAGTTTGTCCTTCGATGCCATGTCTCCCACCGCCTCTGCCGAACGCTTGCAGGTCTCGAAGCAATATACCCGCGGTGGCGATTTTCCACCGTGGGGCACGGACGATCAGGCGTGGAGCGCGGCCTGCTCCTGGGCTGAAGGGAACGACCAGGCGGCGCGCGTGCGACGCTCCTGGCGGAACACGAACCGCAGCTGCGGCGGCGGCTTCAGCTGCGCCTCGCTGGGACGGAAGGTCGCGCAGGGCTCGGACAGCTCGAGCGCACAGAGCAGGTTGACGCGGAAGAAGCATTCATCGCAACTGACCTTCGGGGCCGCGCGACGCGGCGTCCTGCTCTGCTTGGCCTGCAAACTTCCCCCGCTTCGCTAGTGGATCGGAACGAGGCGATCAAAGCACGCCCGACCGCGGCGCCGTAGGAGCCATCTCGCAAATCGCAGAGAAAAAGAGTGGGTATCCGGAAATAGCCGCCGGCACGTCACTTTCCTGTGACAATCATGCCGTTTCGGGCGCAGTTTCCGGACATATCGGGCGTTCTCATGCGCCGCGTCATGATGAGAGCGTGGAGATCTTGCTCACCGGCGCAAGCGGCTTCGTCGGCTCGCGCCTGCTGGGGGCGCTCGAACGCGATGGCCACGACGTCAGGGCCCTGACGAGGGATCCTCACCGCCTGGCGGCAGCTGCCGGTCCGGGATCGACGGCAACGATCGTGCGCGGCGACGCGGTGACCGGCGAAGGCATCGAGCAAGCCTTGGAGGGGGTAGAGATCGCCTACTACCTGATCCACTCCATGGAGAGCTCACCGGGCGGCGTCAGCTTCGTCGAGCGGGAGCGCGTCGCGGCCTCGAACTTCGCCGCCGCCGCCGCCACCGCAGGGGTCCGGAGGATCGTCTACCTGGGCGGTCTTGTACCGCGCTGGGATCATGCCGGCGAGCCGGGCCGGCCGGGCTCGCGCCACCTCGCCAGCCGCGAGACCGTCGAGCGGGTTCTGCTGGAGGCCGTCCCCGACTCGCTGGCGCTGCGCGCCTCGATCGTGATCGGAGCGCGCTCGCGTTCGTTCCGCCTGCTCGTTCGCCTGATCGAGAGGATGCCCGTCGTGGCGCTTCCCGCCTGGCAGCGCTTCCGGACCCAGCCGATCGACGAGCGTGACGTGATCGCGATGCTCTTGGCCTGCACGAGGAGCCCTCTAGCCGGTGAGGTCTTGGAGATCGCCGGGCCCGACACCCTCACCTACGGAGAGATGCTCGAACGGATCGCCGAGGCGATGCTGATCGGGCGCCCGACCGTGCGGCTGAAAGCCAGCCTGACCGGGTTGGCCGGCCGTGTGGCCGCCGCAGTCGCCGGCGAGGACCCCGAGCTTGTCGTCCCCCTGATGGAGGGATTGCAGGGCGATCTGCTGGCCCGAGAAGACCACGCCGCCGAGCGCCTCGGCGTGACTTTGCACTCATTCGACGCAGCCGTCTCACACGCCCTGGCAGAATGGGAGCGGGCCGAGCCACTGGCCGCACGCTGATGAGCCAGGTAACAGCATCGATCGCCATCGACGCCCCTCCCACCGAGGTCTGGGGGACGGTCATGGACCCCGACTGCCTCGCCAGATGGGTGACGATCCATCGCCGCCTGCTGCACGCCGACGGCGGGCGGGCAAGGGCTGGGTACCGGATGGATCAGAGCATCCATCTCCGGGGTGTGACACTCGAGGTTCACTGGGAGCTGGTCGAGTGCATAACCGACAAGCGAGCTGTCTGGGAGGGCCGTGGCCCAGCCAGATCGCGTGCGCACACCGAATATCTCCTCGCACCCGATGGCGAGGGCACACGTTTTGACTATCGCAACGAGTTCCGTGCTCCACTCGGCCCGGTGGGGGCGATCGTCAGCCGTGCACTCGTCGGCGGGATCCCCCTACGCGAGGCGAACCGCTCACTGGAACAGCTCAAGAAGCACATCGAGAAACGGGCCTAACCTCACACTGCTGTAGGGTCAAGCGAACCCGCGATGTGAGTTTTCACCGCATCGAAGCAAAGTGAACAGGACTGACCGTGACAGATTTTCTCGATGAGAAGCGCAAAGAGATCACCGACAGGCTGAAAGAGCTGAAGCCCCTCGTTGAGGAGTACCACCGCCTGGAGGCAGCGGCCGGTGCCCTCGCCGGAGTCGGCGGTTCGGCCGTCCGTGCAGCCGCCCAGGTGGCCACCGGCAAACGCGGCCCCGGCCGTCCCCGTGGCTCGGCGAGCAAAGCCGCCGCTCCCAAAGCCGCCCGTAAAGCTGGGCGTCCCGCCGGCAAACGCCGCGCCGGCCGCCGCAAAGGAAGTGGCACCCGCGCCGCCGAGGCACTGGCGCTCGTGCAGGGACAGCCCGGGATCACGATCCCCGAGCTGGCCGCCAAGATGAGTATCAAGCAGAACTACCTCTACCGGGTTCTCCCGGGCCTCGAGCAGGAAAAGAAGGTAGAGAAGCAGGGCCGCGGCTGGCACCCGAAGTCATAGCCGCGACGGACTAATTCAACGGATTGGTCAGTCCGTAATTCGGATGATTGGTATTTGAGGTTAAAGAGGAAGGGCGCGGTATTGACACCGCGCCCTTCTTGCTTTCCGCTTCGAGGGCGCGCCCACCGACCGGGCGCCCCGCTTCCGACCAAACGCGTCCGGCTTAGATCATTCCCTGCTCGGCGACGGTGTCGCGCTCGCTTGTCAGCTCCTCGATCGAGGCATCGATCTTGCCCTTGGAGAAGTCGTCGATCTCGAGGCCCTGGACGATCTCGTACTCACCGCCGGCACAGGTGCAGGGGAAGCCGCTGATCAAGCCCTCGGGGACACCGTAGGAGCCGTCGGAGACGACGCCCATCGACACCCAGCCGCCGTCGGTGCCTTTGACCCAGTCGCTGACGTGGTCGACCGCCGCGCTCGCGGCCGAGGCCGCCGAGGAGGCACCTCGCGCCTCGATGATCGCCGCGCCGCGTTTGCCGACGTTCGGGAGGAAGTCGTTTTCGATCCATGCCTGATCGTCGACGGCACCGGCAGCCTGGTGGCCTTTGACCTTGGCGTGAAACAGGGCGGGGTACATCGTCGGGGAGTGGTTGCCCCAGACGCCCATTTCGGTGACGTCGGCGACGGACACCTCGAGCTTGTTGGCCAACTGGGCGACGGCCCGGTTGTGATCGAGGCGCATCATCGAGGTGAAGCGCTCGCGCGGGATGTCCGGCGCGTTGTTCATCGCGATCAGACAGTTGGTGTTGGCGGGATTGCCGACGACGAGGATCTTGACGTCGGAGGCGGCCTTGTCGTTCAGCGCCTTGCCCTGACCGGTGAAGATCTTGCCGTTCGCAGAGAGCAGCTCGGCGCGCTCCATGCCCTTGGTCCGCGGACGCGAGCCGACGAGCAGGGCGATGTTGACCCCGTCGAAGCCATCCTCGGGGTTGTCGTGCAGGTCGAGCCCAGCCAGTAGCGGGAAGGCACAGTCCACGAGCTCCATCGCCACGCCCTCCAGGGCGCCCATCGCCGGCGGGATCTCGAGCAGGCGCAGGTCCACCGGCTGGTCGGGACCGAGCAGCTGTCCACTGGCGATGCGGAACAAGAGGCTGTATCCGATCTGTCCGGCCGCGCCGGTGACGGTTACACGTACTGGGTTGCTCACAGGCTCATCTCCTGGGGTGTGACGGTTGGTTTCGGATTGGCCGGCCGCCCTCTCTCAGGCGGCGGCGCTCTGCAGGTTCTCGTCGATCGAGGCGAGGAACTCCTCGGTGCTCTGCCACTCCTGATCGGGACCGACCAGCAGCGCGAGGTCCTTGGTCATCTTTCCAGCTTCGACCGTCTCTACACAGACGCGCTCGAGCGTCTCGGCGAACTCGCTGACCTCGGGCGTGCCGTCCATCCGCCCCCGTGCCGCGAGCCCCCGAGTCCAGGCGAAGATCGAGGCGATCGGGTTCGTCGAGGTCGGCTTGCCCTGCTGGTGCTGGCGGTAGTGACGGGTGACGGTGCCATGGGCGGCCTCGGCCTCCACGGTCTTGCCGTCGGCGGTCATCAGCACGCTCGTCATCAGCCCCAGCGAGCCGAAACCCTGGGCGACGGTGTCGGACTGCACGTCGCCGTCGTAGTTCTTGCAAGCCCACACGTAGCCGCCTTCCCACTTCAACGCGGAGGCGACCATGTCGTCGATCAGGCGATGTTCGTAGGTGATCCCGGCCTGCTCGAAGTCGGACTTGAACTCGCTCTGGTAGATCTCCTCGAAGATG
Organism: Solirubrobacteraceae bacterium; assembly: GCA_036271135.1. GTDB lineage: Bacteria > Actinomycetota > Thermoleophilia > Solirubrobacterales > Solirubrobacteraceae > Palsa-744. The sequence goes on along the minus strand of DATBBF010000028.1, from coordinate 10,363 downwards.
TCTTTGAAGCGACCGTCATAGGTTTTCAGGATCGTGTTCTTCGTCGACATGTAGACGGGGTAGCCGCGGTCCAGGCCGTAGCGCAGCGAGGCCCGTGCGAAGTCGCGGATCGAGGCGTCGAGGTTGTACATCGACATCGCGATGCCGGCACCGGGGAAGTCGTACACCTCGAGCTCGATCGGCGCATCGCCGGAGCTCGGGGTGAACGTCATCGTCAGCTTGCCCTCGCCGGGGACGCGCAGGTCGGTGGCGCGGTACTGATCGCCGAAGGCATGGCGGCCGATCACGATCGGCTTCGTCCAGCCGGGCACCAGCCGCGGCACGTTTGCGATCACGATCGGCTCGCGGAAGATCACGCCGCCGAGGATGTTGCGCACGGTGCCGTTCGGCGAGCGGTACATCGCCTTCAGCCCGAACTCCTCGACGCGGGCCTCGTCGGGGGTGATCGTCGCGCACTTCACCCCGACGCCATACTGCTTGATCGCCTCCGCCGCTTCGACCGTCACCGCGTCGTCGGTGTCGTCGCGATGCTCGATTCCGAGGTCGTAGTACTTCAGATCGATGTCCAGGTAGGGAAGGATCAACTGCTGCTTGATGAACGCCCAGATGATTCGGGTCATCTCGTCGCCGTCGAGCTCGACGACCGGGTTCTGCACCTTGATCTTCGCCATGTTCGGTCCTTGCTGTCTGTGCTTTTTCGGGGGGGCCGGGCCGGGAGGCGGACCACGGGGCAGCGGGTCCGTCCGGCGGCGCCGATGCTATCGCCCGGGCGCTCCGCGACCCGCGCCATCAGCCGCCTGCTTCGCGCTCCGGTGATGCTCTATTCGTTCCAACTCGGCTGCGCTGCATGCGCGACCAACAGCTTCGGGGCGCCCCCCGAGAAGGGGATTGTGAAGATCGAGTCGTTGCTGGCGGGCCCCTCGAAGTCTCCCCCGTAGAGGAGCAGTCGCGAGCCGTCTCTGGTGATGGCGCTGCCGACGACCGGCTGCCGTTTCACACGCACGGACCGCGCGCGCCCCGAGGGCACCTGGACGGTCCACGCTTCGCTGGTGTCCTGGCCCTCGAACTCCGCGAGCAGGCGCGAGCCCGAGGATGAGAAGCCAAGCGGCACGAGCCCGGAGACGAGCGTGCGGACACGGATCGAGGTCAGACGACGCGAAGATCCGGCGCCCGGCCGACGCAGCCATATCTGATAGACGGGCGCATCGTTGGCCCGCAGGCGCTCCCGGTCGTAGGCGATGAACTTCGGGCCCCAGACCGGATTGAGGCTGCGACCGCCGGAGGTGAGCCGAACGAGCCCGGCTCCGGTCGCCGAGGCGGTGTAGAGATCGACCGGGGCGGTGTAGTTTTCCGATCGCGAGCGGGCGAAGACGACCGTGTCGCCTTCCGGAGAGAAGCTCGCGCCGTAGATGTCTCCCGTGGCGATCGTCTTCAGGGTGCCCGTCGTGGTGTCGAGGATCGCGAGCCCGGATCCGGCTGGGACTCGTTTGATCGCAGTGCCCTGCAGCCAGACTGCCACGTATCTCGAGTCGGGCGACCAGGCAAGCGGGTAGGCGGTCGCGCGAGAGAGGTCCCCGAAGGTCTGCGGCGTCCCCCCTGCGGCCGGATAGAGAGCCAGCGACGGTCCCGTTTCGCTCGGCCCGAACAGCCCGGCCACCACACTCTGTCCCGTTGGCGAAACGAGCGGCTGAAAGCCCGGGCCGAGCTTCAGCGGCGCGCTGCCGTCCGCGGCCGCCACCCAGACGATCGATTCCGGCTGCTTGTTGCTGGACGTCACATAGGCGAGCCGAGGAACGGCCGTCACCGGCAGTGTCGTCGGTGGTGTTTCCGCCGATGCCGGTCCGCCGATCGCCACCAGCGAGCCGGCGACTGAGATCAGCCCGGCAAGCATCGCTGAAGTCCGTCGCGAACGCCCTCTGCGTGACATCGGACGAGCATATATCCGGGCGCAGAAGTAGCCGGTGCGAAAGCGCCTCCACACGAGTGCGTATGCGACACTGAGCACATGGCAACCGTCTCGCAATCCACGGGCGAGAGCGCCGCGTCGTGGCAAACCCACGAAGTCTTCAACCAGGCCCCTCCGCTCGAGGGCGTGGACGTCTTCGCGAGCAACCAGCCGCTGGTCGAGGCCACGCAGCGCGAGGGCGCCGGCTGGGTGATCGAGCGCGCCTCGGCGCTCGGTCGTGTGATCGGCGGCGACCCCCAGCAGTCCTGGGGACGCCTCGCCAACGAGAACAAGCCGGTGCTGCGCACGTTCGACCGCTACGGGCACCGGATCGACGAGGTCGAGTTCCACCCCGCATGGCACCAGCTGATGAGGATGGGCGTCGAGCACGAGCTGCACTCGCTGCCGTGGACGAGCGAGGAGCCCGCGCCGCATGCCGCACGCGCAGCTCTGTACATGACGGCCATGCAGGCCGAGGCCGGCTTCTGCTGTCCGATCACGATGACCTTCGCAGTCGTGCCCGCCCTGCGCGCCCAGCCGGAGCTGGCGGCCGAGTGGGAGCCCCTCGTAACGGCCAGTCACTACGACCCGCGCCTGATCCCCGCCGCCGAGAAGGGCTCCGCGATCTCGGGCATGGCGATGACCGAGAAGCAAGGTGGCTCCGACGTCCGTGCCAACACGACCGTCGCCAAGCCGTTGAACGGTGGCGGCGCCGGCGCGGAGTACGAGATCGTCGGGCACAAGTGGTTCTGCTCGGCGCCGATGTCGGACATCTTCCTGGTCCTCGCCCAGACCGACGACGGACTGTCCTGCTTCTTGATGCCGCGGATCTTGCCCGACGGCAGCCGCAACGCCTTCCACATCCAGCGCCTGAAGGACAAGCTCGGCAACCATTCCAACGCCTCCTCGGAGGTGGAGTTCCACGGCGCCTGGTCAAGGATGGTCGGCGAGCCCGGACGCGGAGTGCCGACGATCATCGAGATGGTCGGCCACACACGCCTTGACTGCGTGATCGGCTCGGCGGCAGGGATGCGCTCGGGGGTCGTCTCCGCGCTTCACCACACAGCGCACCGCTCCGCCTTCGGCAAGCTGCTGATCGACCAGCCGCTGATGCGCAACGTGCTGGCCGACCTGTGCGTGGAGTCCGAGGCGACGACGGCGCTGGCGATGCGCCTGGCCCGCGCCTACGACGAAGCTCGCGAGGATGCCGACAACGGCGCCGACACCAGCGACGCGCAACTGTTCAAGCGCCTAGCAACGGCCGTCGGCAAGTTCTGGACCTGCAAGCGTGCCCCCAACCACGCGTTCGAGTCGCTGGAGTGCCTGGGCGGCGCCGGCTACGTCGAGGAGTCGGGGATGCCGCGGCTTTACCGCGAGGCCCCGCTGGCCTCGATCTGGGAGGGGTCGGGCAACGTGATGAGCCTCGACGTGCTGCGCGCCCTGACCCGCTCGCCCCGATCGCTCGAGGTGTTCTTCGACGAGGTCGAGCTGGCCGCCGGGACCGAGCCACGTCTGGATCGCCGCGTCGCCGCCCTGAAGGAGCAGTTCGCCGACCCCCAGACGCTCGAGAGCCGCGCGCGCCGGGTGGTCGAAAGCATGGCCCTGTGCCTGCAGGGCTCGCTGCTGGTCCGCCACGGCGACCCAGCGGTCGCCGACGCCTTCTGCGCCTCGCGCCTGGACGGCGACGGCGGGCTCGAGTACGGCACGCTGCCGGCAGGGACCGACTTCGAGGCGATCATCTCGCGCTCGCTGCCCGAGCACTGAACGACCGCAGCTCCGCCGTGACGGCCAGCGCGACGCCTACCATCTAGCCATGCCCATGCGCACGCGCCGGAACTTCCAGCTGGCGCGCATCTTCGGGATCAGGATCGGGGTCAGCTTCAGCTGGTTCTTCGTCCTGTTCATCCTGATCATCTGGCTGGCCAGGGAATACTTCCCGCCGATCATCAACGGCTCGCACACGACCGCCTACCTGATCGCGGTCGCCGCGGCGCTCGGCTACTTCCTCTCGCTGATCCTGCACGAGCTCGGCCATGCCCTCGTCGCACGCCGCCTGGGAATCGGCATCGCCGGCATCGACCTGTGGTTCTTCGGAGGTCTGTCGCGTATGCGCCGCGAGCCCGCGACCTCAGGCGAGGAGTTCAAGATCGCCGCCGCCGGGCCGGCCGTGACGCTCGTGCTGCTCGTGATTTGCGCCGGGGTGGGCCTCGCGCTGTCCTCCGGGCACCCCTTCACCGACTCGCTGACGAAAGAAGGCTTCACGACCACCCCGGCGCTCGCACTCGTCGGCTGGCTGGCGTTCGTCAACGCCGCCCTGTTCATCTTCAACATCGTCCCCGCCTTCCCGCTCGACGGCGGGCGAATCGCCCGCGCCGTCATCTGGCGGACGACCGGCGATCGCAACCGCGCCACGCGTGCGACGGGACGAGCCGGCCAGGGCCTGGCCCTGCTGTTGGGACTGCTGGGGCTGGTGAGCTTCTCCCGAGACGGATCGTTCTTCGACCTGTTCACGGTGATGCTCGCCTACTTCCTCTACCAGGCAGCCAGCGCGGCTGTCGTCCAAGGCGCCCTCGGGCAGCGCATCCAGGACATCCGGGTGGCCGACATCATGGACCGAGAGCCCGTCACGATCCCCGCCGAGGTCACCCTGCTGGACGCCCAAGAGCAGTACTTCCTGCGCTACCGCTGGCCCTGGTTCGTCGTCGTAGACCCCGCCCGACACTTCCTAGGCGTCGTGCGGCTGCAGCGCCTGGAAGAGGAGATCGCCGCCGGACGCCCGGCGCTGCAGGTCGTCGAGGCGCTCGAGCCCGACCTGCCGGTGCGGATCGGCGAAGAGGCACCGCTGGAGTCGCTGCTGGGCTCCGAGGGCCTCGGGCGACTCGGCGCGATGGTCGCCGTCGACGCCGACGGCGTCCTGCAGGGCGTCGTGACACTCGCTCAGGTCCGTCGGGCGCTCGCGCCCGCCTCCTCCTAGCCGCCACGGACATCGCCGGGCTGGCCGGGCCCCGAGGCGCGGGCGTTATAGAGTCCCGCCCGCAACTCCTTCCCCCCAAACCGACGAGCACAGGGAGCCATGCCAGCACACGACGTCTTGATCATCGGGGCCGGTCTCGCGGGCCAGCGGGCCGCCCTGGCCGCAGCCCAAGAGGGCGCGAGCGTGGCGATCATGAGCAAGGTCCACCCGGTCCGCTCGCACTCCGTGGCAGCCGCCGGAGGCATCAACGCGGCGATCAGCGTCGATGACGACTGGCACTCCCACGCCTACGACACCGTCAAGGGCTCGGACTTCCTGGGCGACCAGGACGCGATCGAGATCATGTGCTCGGAGGCCCCCCACGAGGTCATGCACCTCGAGCACATGGGCGTCACCTTCCACCGCAACGACAAGGGCGAGATGGACCTGCGGGCCTTCGGGGGCGCCTCGATGAAGCGCACCGCCTACGTCGCCGACATCACCGGCCAGGCACTGCTCCACGTGCTCTACGAGCAGTTGATGAAGCACCACGAGACCGTCGAGCGCTTCGAGGAGTGGTTCACGACCTCGCTGCTGATGAACGAGGAGGGCGTTTGCGCCGGGGTGATCGCCCGCGATGTGCGCACGGGGCGCATGGAGGCGTTCACGGCCAAGAACGTGATCCTCGCCTGCGGTGGCGCCGGGCAGGCCTACAAGCCCACCACCAACGGCCTGATCGTGACCGGCGACGGGATCGCGATGGCCTACCGGGTGGGCGCGCCGCTGATGGACATGGAGATGGTTCAGTACCACCCCACCTGCCTGGTCGAGACGGGCATCCTGATCACCGAGGGCGCCCGCGGCGAGGGCGCCCACCTGCTCAACGCCAACGGCGAACGCTTCATGGAGAAATCGGCCCCGAACAAGATGGAGCTGGCCTCGCGCGACGTCGTCTCGCGCGCCGAGCAGATCGAGATCAACGAGGGGCGCGGCGTCGGCCCGAACGGCTCGGGGATCTTCCTCGACGTGACCGTCGTCGAGAAAAAGCGCACGCTGGAGGCGCTGCGCGAGATCGTCAACCTGGGACGCGACTTCGCCGGCGTCGACATCACGCGCGAACCGATCATGATCCGCCCCGGCCAGCACTACATCATGGGCGGCGTCAAGACCGACGTCGACGGCCGCACCCCGATCGACGGTCTCTACGCCGCCGGTGAGGTCGCCTGCGTGTCGGTCCACGGCGGCAACCGCCTCGGTGCCAACTCGCTGCTCGACACCCTGATCTTCGGCCGGCGCTCAGGCGAACATGCTGCCGCCCGGGCGGCTTCGATGGCGGCACCGGAGGTCGACGCCGGCTCGCAGCTGCGCCGCGACGAAGAGATCCTGGCGGGAATCATCTCCCGCCCCCGCGACGGCCGCAGGGTCTCGGAGATCAAGAACGAGTTGGGCGAGACGATGAACAAACATGCCGCGGTGTTCCGCGACGAGGCGGGCCTGCAGGGCGCCCTGGAGACGATCGGCCGCCTCAAAGAGGAGGCCGATAACGCCTGGATCGACGACCGGGGAACGGTCTTCAACCAGGACGTGCTCGGCGCCCTGGAGCTCGGCTTCATGGTCGACTGCGCCGAGGCGACCGTCCTGGGGGCGATCGAGCGCAAGGAGTCCCGTGGCGCGCAGTTCCGCACCGACTTCCCCGACCGCAACGACGAGGAGTGGCTGAAGCACATCGACATCTCCCGCGGCGAGGACGGCCCGCAGATCAGCTACTCGCCGGTGACCATCACCCAGTGGCAGCCGGAGGAGCGGAAATACTGATGAGGATCTCGACGAGAAAGCAGGGAAGCCGCTGATGGCTGAAGCGCATGACAGGCCCCCCGAGCAGTTCAGCCTCAGGCTACGGCGCTACGACCCGGAGTCCGGTGAGGCGCCCTACTGGGACGAGCACACCGTCGAGCTCGAGCCCCACCGTTCGGTGCTCGAGGCGATCCTCCAGGCCAAAGACCGCTTCGACGGCTCGATCGGCGTGCGCTGCTCCTGCCGCCAGGCGATCTGCGGCTCGTGCGGGATCCGCGTCAACGGCGAACCGGCGCTGGCCTGCCACACCCACCTCGATGCGGCCCTGAGCAGTTCCCCCGACGGCGTCATCGAGATCGAACCGATGGGCAACATGCCCGTCATCAAGGACCTGATCGTCGACATGGACGCGGTCCACTGGAAGAAGATCCAGCGCGTCACCCCGTGGCTGCTGGCCAAGCAGCCGGTCCCCGAGCGCGAGTACATCGTCTCCAAAGAGTCGATGGTCGACGTCACCCAGACGATGGGCTGCATCCAGTGCGGCGCCTGCGTGTCGGACTGCCTGGCGATGGAGGTCGACCCCGGCTTCATCGGCCCCGCGGCGCTGGCCAAGGCCTACCGCTTCGTCGGCGACCCGCGTGACGACGAGCAGTTCGAGCGCCTCAACGACCTCGCCCAGGACCCCCAGGGGATCTTCGACTGCACCCACTGCTTCAAGTGCGTCGAGGCCTGTCCGAAGGACGTCAACCCGATGGGCCAGATCATGCGCCTGCGGCGGATCGCCACCAACGACCAGCACATCGTCGACCAGAACAACGGCGAGCGCCACGAGGCGGCGTTCACCGGGCTGATCAAAGACAACGGCATCCTCTGGGAGGCCGAGCTGCTGCCGCGCTCCTATGGTGGCGCCTCGTGGTTCGGCAAATTCGCCCCGGCCGCCGGGAAAGAGCTGCTCAGCTCACTGCCGGTTGCCTTCTACGGCCTGCTGCGACGCAAGATGACCCTCGGGGGCATCCTCAAGCCTCACAAGCTCCCCAAGGACGACCTCAAGGCCGTCCAGGCGATCTACGACAAGATCGAGAGCCGCGAGGAGCGCTACGAGCTGAACCTCTACATCACCGGCACCGACGAGGACAACGCACCGCTGGAGCAGGAGCCCGTCGCGGTCGGCGCGCCGGTCGGCGAGAGCGCGACGGCGTCCTCGCCGCCGCCTGTCGACCCCGGGCCGGCCGCAGTCACCGCAGCCGAGGCCGAGCCGGTCGGACCGGGCGACGACGAGGGCGAGACGGTCCTGCCGGACGAGGACCCGCCTGGCAATGACGCCACATCCGAAGGGAGCGAGAGCTGATGAAGGTCGCCTACTGGCCCGGCTGCGTCAGCCGCGGCTTCACCCCGGAGCTTCACGGCTCGATGGCCAAGGTCGCGCCGATGCTCGACATCGAGCTGGTCGAACTGGACCGCGCCTGCTGCACGGGTGCGGGCGTGATCGCCGAGCACAACCAGGAGCTGGCCGACACGCTCAACGCCCGCACCTTCGCGCTGGCCCAGCAGGTCCAGGGAGCTGAGCTGATGATGAACATCTGCTCGACCTGCCAGGGCGCCCAGAGCGAGTGCCAGGAGCGCCTCGACGCCAACGCCGAGTACCGCGAGCACGTCAACTCGACGCTCGCCTCGGAGGGCCTCAGCTACGAGAAGGGATTGACGAACAAGAACTTCCTGTGGCTGCTGGTCGAGGAGATCGGCCTGGACGCCCTGCGCTCGAAAGTGCGCCGGCCACTGACGAACCTAAAAGTCGGGCCGTTCTACGGCTGCTACATCGTCCGCCCTCGCGACCGCCTCGGGATCGACGCCGAGCACCCCCGCGACAACTACCTGCACGAGGTGATCGCCGCGCTCGGGGGCACCGTGATCGACTACGCCGGCATGCGCAAGTGCTGCGGCTTCCCGATCATCACGATGAACAAGGATGCCTCGCTCAAACAGGCCGGCCGCCACCTGGGCGACGCCGCCGACGCGGAGGCCGACTGCCTGGTCACGCCCTGCCCGCTCTGCCACCTGAACCTCGATCTGCAGCAGCCGGTGGCCGAGAAAGCCGTCGGACGCGAGCTCAACATGCCCGTCCTGCACCTCCCGCAGCTCGTTGGGCTGGCCCTTGGCCTCGACCCGAAGGAGCTGGGTCTCAGCCGCCACGTCGTCAGGCCGACCTCGGTCATCGACTGGTCGACCTCAGTGGTCGGCGCCGCCGCCTGAGCCAGCCGCTTTGACAGGCTGCGTGGGCGTCCAGAAGGGCGCCCACGCCTCAAGGGCGGCGCCCGGGGCACCGATTCCTGAGCAGTGCTCGGATTCCTTGGCCGCCGACATGCAGCGATCGCCGCTGCAATCACGCTTTTGCTGCTCGTGCTCGCGGGCACGGCCGCCGACGGGCGCACTGTCGCCTCTCATACGAGCACCGCCAAGCACGCGAGCGCGCGGAAGCTCTCCAGACGGGCAGCAGCCCGCGCGCGCCGACACAAGCGCAGATCGCACAGGCACCACAAGGCAAAGCCACACAAGGTCAGGAAGCCGAAGAGCACTGTGCCCGGCAGCGCGGTCAGCGGCGAAGCGCCGGTCTCCGGCGGGAAGACCGCGGCAATCTCATCCGACCCGCTCGCGGGCATCCCCTTCTACGTCGGCGAATCGGCCGCCGCGTCGACCGCACATGAATGGGCCTCGCAAGGTCGCACCTCTGAAGCAGCATTGCTCGGCAAGATCGCCGCCCAGCCCCAAGCGCAGTGGTTCGGCGACTGGTCAGACGGACACGGCGGCACCGCCGGCGACGTCGGCTGGTGGGTCGGCGCTGCGAGCGCCACCGGCACGCTGCCGGTGATCGTCGCCTACGACCTGCCGTGGCGAGACTGCAGCCAGTACTCCGGCGGCGGTGCCGCGAGTCCCGCCGCCTACCGTGAATTCATCGACGCGATGGCCGCCGGGATCGCCGGGCGTCGGACGGCCGTGATCTTGGAGCCGGACGCGCTCGCCGAGCTCAGCTGCCTGAACGCCGAACAGCAGGCCAGCTGGTACTCGCTGCTCTCCTACGCCGTCACCCGGCTTGGCGAAAGTCCCGCTGTGACCGTCTACCTCGATGCCGGCAACGCCGGCTGGCAGCCCGCCGCGACGATCGCCGCGCGCCTGCGCCAGGCCAATGTTGCGGGCGCCCGCGGCTTTTCTCTGAACGTCTCGAACTTCGACGCGACCGCATCGGAGACCGCCTACGGCGAAGCGATCGTCCACGAACTCGGAGGCACCGGGCACTTCGTCATCGACACCTCCCGCAACGGCAACGGCGCGGCTCCCGGCGGGGAATGGTGCAACCCTCCGGGGCGCGCGCTCGGCACGCCTCCGACCGCCACCACGGAAGAAGCCGCCGTCGACGGATACCTCTGGGTCAAGCGTCCCGGCGAGTCCGATGGGCAATGCAACGGCGGGCCCGCCGCCGGTCAGTTCTGGCCCTCCTACGCACTGGGACTAGCCCAAAGCGCGAGCTGGTAGGGCCTAGATGATTGATTCCACGGTCTTGGGTGTGGAACGGGTGGGTTTATAGGCAGCAGGGTCGAAGTCGGCGGTACTCAATAACCAGTCGCCGACCCAAGGAGGGTCTCGATGGACGCCGACCTCGACCTGCTGCTGACTGC
>DATBBF010000027.1:0-65658 GCA_036271135.1 Solirubrobacteraceae bacterium | reverse complement strand
TCAGGCGTAGCATCGTTTGCCCGACCACAGGAGGAGACAGATGCGGATCGAGATACGCGGTCGCAACGTCGAGGTCGACGAGGAGCTCCGAGAGCACGTGCTCAAACGGTTCCGTCGGATCGGCCGGCAGGTCTCCGAGCTGGCAACGCTCGACGTCGAGATCTACGAGGAGCGGAATCCCTCGATTGCCGACAGCCAGGTCGCCGAGGCGACGCTGTATCTGAAAGGCGTGACGCTGCGCGCCCAGGAGGCATCGCCGCTGATGGCGCACACCATCCACGAACTTGCCGAGGACATTCGGCGCCAGGTGAAGAAACACCGCGAGATGCGGCGCAAGCGCTCGCGAACGCGCCGCGAGGTCTCGCGCCTGCGGGGCCGCCCCGCCGCATAGTTCGACGGCGGTCGCCGGCCGCCGAATGATCGAGGCTCCAAATGTTCGATCCCGCGACCAGGCGCACCGTCATGGGATCAACCATTCAGCCTCGGTACCCTATGCCAATGGCCAATGCCAGGGACATGGTCACCCGTGCGCTACGCGTCGGTGAGGGCCGCAAATTCAAGACCTACGAGAAGCGGGCGGAGGCGATCAACCGCTTCGAGCCGGAGATGGAACTCCTCGGCGACGACGAGCTGCGCCAAGAGGCCGACAATCTGCGCGAGCGAGCCCGCGGCGGCGAGTCGCTCGAGGACCTGCTGCCGGAGGCGTTCGCCCTCACCCGCGAGGCCTCGCGGCGGTCGACCGGGCAGCGCCACTACGACGTGCAGCTGATCGGCGGCATGGTCCTCCACGACGGCTCGATCGCCGAGATGAAGACCGGCGAGGGAAAGACCCTGACGGCGACGCTCGCGGTCTTCCTCAACAGCCTCACCGGCAAGGGCGTCCATGTGGTCACCGTCAACGACTACCTCGCCCGCCGCGACGCCGAATGGCTGAAGCCGATCTACGACGCCCTCGGCGTCACCGTCGCCTCGGTTCAGGACTCCGACGACCACGACGCCCGCCAGCTCAAATACGCCTGCGACGTCACCTACGGGACCAACTCGGAGTTCGGCTTCGACTACCTGCGCGACAACATGGCGAATGCCCTCGAGCACTGCGTCCAGCGCGGCCACGACTTCGCGATCGTGGACGAGGTCGACAACATCCTGATCGACGAGGCGCGGACGCCGTTGATCATCTCGGGCGCGCCCGAACAGGCCGCCCAGACCTATTACACCTTCGCCCGCCTGGTCAAACAGATGGTCGGCGTGCCCGCCAAAGAGAAGCTGAAATCGCTGGGCGAATCGAAGGACACCACCGACGCCGACTACGACTACGAGTACGACGAGAAGCACAAGACCGTGGCGCCAACCGAGCGCGGGGTGAAAAAGGCCGAGGATTTCATCGGCGTCGACAACCTCTACCTCGGTGAGCACGGCAGCCTGGTCAACCACCTCGTCCAGTCGCTGAAGGCCGAGTCGCTCTACAAGAAGGACCAGGACTACGCGGTGATCGACGGCGAGGTGATGATCATCGACGAGTTCACCGGCCGCATTCTCGAGGGACGGCGCTGGTCGGAGGGCCTGCACCAGGCGGTCGAGGCGAAGGAGGGGGTGGCGATCCGCGAGGAGAACCAGACCCTGGCGACGATCACCCTGCAGAACTACTTCCGCCTCTACGACAAGCTCTCCGGGATGACCGGCACGGCGCTCACCGAGGCGACCGAGTTCATGAAAATTTACAAAGTCCCGGTCGTCGAGATCCCGACCAATCGCGACATGGTCCGGCTCGATCACAACGATCAGATCTTCAAGACCAAAGAGGGCAAGTGGCAGGCGGTGCTCGAGGAAATCCTGGCCCGCCACGAGGCCGGACAGCCGACCCTCGTCGGGACCGTGTCCGTCGAGATCTCGGAAATGATCTCCGGCGAGCTCAAGCGCCAGGGCGTCGAGCACGCGGTGCTCAACGCGAAGCCCGAGCACGCCGAACGAGAGGGCGAGCGGATCGCCCAGGCGGGTCGCAAGGGGGCGGTGATGATCGCCACCAACATGGCCGGTCGCGGCGTCGACATCAAGCTTGGAGGCGACCCGGAGCATCTCGCCATCCACGAGCTCAAAGCGAAGGGGATCGGTCCCGGCGACGAGGGTTACGAGGAGGCGCTTGCCGAGCGCACGGCCGAGCTCGAACCGGAGTGCAAGGCCGAGGCCGATGAGGTGCGCGAACTCGGCGGCCTCTTCATATGCGGCACCGAGCGGCACGAGTCGCGGCGCATCGACAACCAGCTGCGAGGCCGGTCCGGCCGCCAGGGAGACCCGGGGGAGACCCGCTTCTTCCTCTCCGCCGAGGACGACGTCATCCGCCTCTTCGCCGGCGACCGGATCTACAAAATCCTCGACAAACTCGGGCCGGTCGACGACGACGGCAACGAAATGCCGCTCGAAGCGAAAATGCTTACCAAAACCGTCGAGAACGCCCAGAAAAAGGTCGAGGAGCAGAACTTCCTGCAGCGCAAACACGTCCTCGAGTACGACGACGTGATGAACGAGCAGCGCCGCGTGATCTACGCCTACCGCGACGAGGTGCTCGAAGGCAAGCCGATCGGCAAGGAGGCGCGCCGCGAGGTCGGCAACGTGATCGAGCGCACGGTCGACCAGTACACGCCCGGCGAGTTCGTCGAGGACTGGGACCTCGACGGCCTCTACACGGCACTGGCGCAGTTCTTCCCTGTCGACCTCGACGTCGGGACCAAGGAGGGCCGGGGGGTCGACCGCAACGAGCTGATCGACGGCATCGCCGCCGAGGCGATGCAGCGCTACGACGCTCGCGAACAGGCCCTCGGCGAGGAGCTGATGGGGGCGCTCGAGCGCTTCCTGCTGCTGCAGACGATCGACGAGCGCTGGCGCGAGCACCTGTTCGACATGGACTACCTGCGCGAGGGCATCCACCTCCGTGGCTTCGCTCAGATCGACCCGCTCGTCGCCTACAAGAACGAGGCCTTCACGCTGTTTGGCGACCTGATGAACAGCGTCTGGTCGGACTACGCCCGGATGATCTTCAACGTCCAGGTCAACGTCGAGGGCGAGAACGGCGGCGGCGGTGCCGCACCGATCCCCTCGTTCAGAGCGGCCGGCGACTCGACGCGCGCTGGGCGGGTCTCCTACTCCGGTGGCAGTGCCGCCGGTTCGGGGGCGTTGGCGGCGGCGGCAGCGGCGGCGGGTGGCGCCGAAGGGCTGGGCGGGGAGGAGATGGAAGCGCTTCCAGTCGTCGAGCAGCGGATGGTCGACCACGAGCACGAAGTTGGCCGCAACGAGCCCTGTTGGTGCGGAAGCGGGAAGAAGTTCAAGAAGTGCCACGGCACCTAGGACGCGCGTGAAGGCTGTTCGCTACGCCCGCTACGGCGGGCCGGAGGAGCTTCATGTCGAGGAGATCGAGGAGCCTTGCCCGGGTGAAGGGCAGCTCTCGATTCGCGTCAGGGCGGCGGGGATCAACCCGATCGACTGGAAGATCCTCAGAGGGATGCTCTCGCCGGACCCCGCTCCGCCTGAGCCGATGGGGCTGGGCGTCGACGTGGCCGGGACGGTCCAGCGCGTCGGGCCGGGCGTCAACGCCTTCGCGCCGGGCGATGAGGTGTTCGGCTCCTCCTCCACGCCGGCCTACGCGGAGCTCGCCCTGGCGAGCCCCGAGCGATTGCTGGCGAAGCCCCCGGACGTTTCTTGGGAGGTCGCCGGCAGCCTTGCGGTCGTCGTCGGCACCGCCTACGCGACGCTCGATCGCCTTGGGCTGAAGGAGGGTGAGACGCTGCTGTTGGCGGGCGCCTCGGGCAGCGTCGGATCGGTCGCGGTGCAGCTCGCTGTCGCGCGCGGTTTGCGGGTGATCGGCACGGCCGGGCGATCGAAGCTCGCACAGGTCGAGGCGCTGGGGGCCGAGGCCGTGCCCTACGGTGACGGGTTGCTGGAGCGGCTTCGCGAGGTGGCACCGGACGGAGTCGACGCCGCTCTGGACGCCTCCGGGCACGGCGAGCTGCCCGCGCTCGTCGAGCTGACCAGCGGCACGGAGCGGGTGCTGACGATCGCCTCCTCGGCCGAAGCGCAGGCGACGGGCGTCGAGTTTCACGCGGGCGGCGGCGGCGAGCTGACGATCCCGGCGATGCGCGAGGTGCTGCCGCTGATCGAGTCGGGCGCTTTCACCCTCCCGATCGCCGCGACCTACGGGCTCGAGGGTGTCGGCGAGGCGCTGCGCGAAAGCGAGCAGGGCCACCCGGCCGGCAAGCTCGTGATCGTCCCGGTCTAGAGCCGTTCAAGCGTCCGGCAAGCCCCAGGGAGCGTCGATCGCCAGCTGCCATTGCCCATCGACGGCGCGTGAGTAGATCACGGCCGAGCTGCTCTGCTGACGGAAACGCTCGCCGTCGCTGCCGGTGCCGCTCAGTGTCAGCGTGCCCAGTCCCAACGCCACGTCGCCCGCTTCGATGACGCGGCTGATCTTGATCCCCACCTCGGCGCCGTTGTCGATCAGGGCCCGGAGCACCTCACCGATTGCCTGACGCCCGCTGACCACCTCACCGGCCGGGTCGATGATCGAGGCGTCCTTTGCCCACATCTCCATCGCCATGTCGAGATCGCCGCGCGCCAGCGCTCGGCCGAACGCGTCTGAGAGCTCTGCGGGCGAACGCCGGGCGACGTCGTCGGGGGCGGGAGCTGCCATCAGGCGGTCCACCATATTGGCCGACGGCGTCTCGGCCGTCCGCGATGAGCGGCTGGCCGCAGATTGGGTGCTGATAGCGTTGGCCCCGTGGCCACCACAGAAGCGAGCGAGTCCACCCCGCAGCGCCTGGCCGCTATCCGTGAGCAGATGAAACTGCTCTCGGATTATCTTTGACCCGGATGCGCTGAGCGAGCGAGCCGCTGAGCTCGAGAGTGAGATGGGAGCCGGCGGCTTCTGGGACGACGCCGATCGCGCCGCGACCGTCTCCGCGGAGCACGCACGGGTCTCCCGCCGCCTGGAGGGTTTCAAAACGCTTGAGGCCGATGTCGAAGATCTCGACGGGCTGGTCGAGATGGCCGATGAGGACGCCTCCGTTCAGGAGGAGGTCGACGAGCAGATCGCCTCTGTGGAGAGCCGCCTGGCCGAGCTCGAGGAGCAGCGGCTGTTCTCCGGGCGCTACGACGGCGGCGATGCGCTGGTCACGGTCAACGCGGGGGCTGGGGGGACCGACGCTCAGGATTGGGCGGAGATGGTGCTGCGGATGCTGATGCGCTGGGCTGAACGGAGAGGCTTCGGCGTCGAGATCCTGGAGATCTCAGAGGGGGAGGAAGCGGGCATCAAGTCGGCGACCTTCCGTGCCTCCGGGGAGAACGCCTACGGGTTGTTCGGCGCCGAGCGGGGCGTCCATCGACTGGTCCGGCTCTCGCCGTTCGACTCGGCCCACCGCCGCCAGACGAGCTTCGCGGGCGTGGAGGTGGCGCCAGTGGTGAAGGACACGGGCGAGATCGAGATCAACGACGACGACCTGCAGGTCGACACCTACCGGGCCTCCGGGGCGGGCGGGCAGCACGTCAACAAGACCGACTCGGCGGTTCGCATCACCCACCGTCCGACGGGGATCGTCGTGCAGTGTCAGAACGAGCGCTCGCAGTCCTCCAACCGCGCGACAGCGATGGCGATGCTGCGAGCGAAGATGCTCGAGCGCAAGGAGCGCGAACGCCAGGAAGAGATCGCCAAGGAGAAGGGCGAGGCCCAGGATGTCAACTTCGGCTCGCAGATCCGCTCCTACGTGCTTCATCCCTACACGATGGTCAAGGACCACCGGACGGCGCACGAGATGGGCGATGTACAGAGGGTGCTCGACGGCGATCTCGACGGCTTCGTCCGCGCGTATCTCCTGTCGGCGGCGGCCGCCCCGGAGAACTGATGGAGGTAGCCGCGCTGGTTCGGGGTGCGCTCGCCGAGGACATCGGCGACGGTGACGTGACGACCGCCGCGACGGTCTCGCCCGAGACGCGGGGGCTGGCGAGAATCAGGCAGAAGGCTCCAGGGGCGATCTTCGGTCTCGACGTGGCTGAGGCCGTGTTCGTGGAGCTCGACCCGGACGCTGAGATCTCACGTCAGGTGCAAGAGGGGGTGTGGCGCGAGCAGGGAGGCCCGGTCCTCGAGGTGCGAGCCGGCGCCGCCGCGCTGTTGAGCGCCGAGCGGACGGCGCTGAACTTCCTCGCTCGTCTCTCGGGCGTGGCGACGATGGCCGCACGCGCGGCCAGGGAGGTCGAGGGCACGGGCGCCAGGGTGCTCGATACCCGCAAGACGACGCCGGGCCTGCGGATGCTGGAGAAGGCCGCTGTGGCGGCCGGCGGCGGCGTCAACCACCGGATCGGCCTGTTCGACGCGATCCTGATCAAGGAGAACCACATCGCTGCGGCGGGCGGCATCGCCGAGGCGGTGGCGCGGGCACGCGCGGGAGCGCCCGAGCTGGCGGGGAGCCTCGAGGTCGAGGTCCGCGACGAGGGGGAGATCGAGGAGGCGCTCGCGGCGGGCGCGCCGAGGTTGCTGCTGGACAACATGAGCCCCGCACAGCTTCGCTCCGCAGTGGCGCTCGTGGCGGGGCGGGCGGAGCTGGAGGCGAGCGGCGGCGTGGACCTTCAGACGCTCCGGACGGTCGCTGAGACGGGGGTAGAATGGATCTCGATGGGAGCACTGACGCACAGCGCGCCCGCTCTGGACCTTTCCCTCACACTGGAGATGCTGCCATGAACCTGCCCATGGCTCCGGCTCAGACACCTCTCGCCGCGCTCTCGCCGCACGAGATCGAGGGGCTTCAGGAGGAGGTCCGCACGCTCGCCGAGGAGCGCGACGCGGTGATCCTCGCCCACAACTACCAGGTGCCGGAGGTCCAGGACGTCGCCCACTACGTCGGCGACTCGCTCGGCCTCTCCCGCCGCGCCTCAGCGGTCGAGCAGCAGACGATCGTCTTCTGCGGCGTGCACTTCATGGCCGAGACGGCTTCGATCCTGTGCCCCGAGAAGACGGTCCTGATCCCCGACCTCGACGCGGGCTGTTCGCTGGCGGCATCGATCGACGCCGAGCAGCTGGCGGCGTGGCGCGCCACGTATCCGGAGGGCGTGGTCGTGATGTACGTCAACACGACCGCGGAGGTCAAGGCGCTGACGGACTACTGCTGCACCTCTGCCAACGCCGTCGACGTCGTCCGCCACATCTATGAGACGCATGGCCCCGACACGGAGATCCTGTTCGGCCCCGACATGTGGCTTGGCGCCTACGTCGAGAAGGAACTCGGTAAGCGAATGCACGTCTGGGACGGCGAGTGCCACGTCCACGCCGGCATCCGCCCCGGCGATATCGAGGCGACCCGCGCAGGGCACCCCGGGGCAGACTTCCTGATTCACCCCGAGTGCGGCTGTTCGACGGCGGTCATGGAGTACGTCGCCGCCGGGGACATCGCCGCCGAGGGCGTGCACATGCTCTCGACGGGAGGGATGCTGAAGTTCGCCGAGCAGGCGGAAGCGAGCGGCGCCCGTCAGGCGGTCGTGGCGACGGAGATCGGGATGCTGCACCCGCTGCAGATGGCCGCCCCCCAGGTTGACTTCATCCCCGCCAACGCGGAGGCCTCGTGCGTGTTCATGAAGATGATCACGCTGCCGAAGCTGCGCGACGCATTGCGCGACATGGAGTTCGAGGTGAGCGTCGATCCCGAGACGGCCGCGAAGGCGCGCGTGCCGATCGACCGGATGGTCGCGATCGGATAGTAGCGAATACGCTAAGACTTACCCAGATTGGTTAGCGTATCTGCTAATCTGTATGCTATGTCCAGCAACATCGATGATGTCGCGGGTGCCCTCATCACCCAGATCAGGCAGACCTCTGGTCTGAGCCAGGCGGAGCTCGCGCGCCGCTCGGGGATCCAGTCCTCGGTGCTGAGCGCATACGAGCATGGGCGCCGTCAGCCGTCTGTCGGGGCGCTCGCACGTATCGCCGGGGCCGCTGGGCTGGAACTCGAGATCTCATCGCTGTCCGACGCGGACGCCCTCGAGCGCTCGGGGAAGATCCTGATCCAGGTTCTGGAGCTGGCAGACCGGATGCCATCGAAGTCGCGCGGAGAGCTCAGATATCCGCCGCTGATCCAGTTGGCGGCATGATCGGCGTCGCCGACCGCATGCTCGCCGTGCACGACGCCCTGGGGGAGGCGGGCTTTCCTCACGCGATCGGCGGCGCGATAGCGCTCGGCTACTGCACGATCGAGGCGCGTGGCACCCAGGACGTGGACGTCAACGTGTTCGTCTCCACGAGCCGAGCGCGGGAAGTGCTCGCCGCGCTTCCTGACGGCGTGCGCGTGAGGGGACGGGACGTGGACGTTGCCGAACGCGACGGTCAGGTGCGCGTGCTCTGGGACGACACGCCGATCGACCTGTTCTTCAGCGTGCTCCCGTTCCATGACGCCGTCTCGCGGAATATCCGCCACGTCTCCTTCGGAGATCGGACGATCCCGGTTCTCGATTGCACGGCCCTGGCGATCTTCAAGGCGTTCTTCGGCCGGTCCCGCGACTGGGTGGACATCGAGGCGATGCTCGAGGCACGCTCGTTCGACGTCGATGAGGCGATCCGCTGGATCCGGGAGATGATCGGCGACGACCCACGGATCGAGAAACTGAACGAACTCCGTGCCAACCGCCGTTCCCAGGCCGAGCCTCCGCCCCTGCGCTTGCTGCCCGACGGCAAAGTCGAAGCTCCGGGCTCCGGCTAGAACTCCTCGACTGTATGCGGCCCGACGCAGCCGATCGCGAGATTGTCGGCCACGTCCGCTGCGACCTCTCGGACCTCGTCGAAGGTGACTGCGTCGAGCGCGGCGATTGCGCCATCGGGGTCGATCGACTCGCCGTGGACGATCGTCTGGTTGGCGGAGTGGCGGGCGACGGCGTTGGAGTTCTCGAACGCCAGCACGAGCCGCCCGGCGGCGTAGGCGCGCGCCCGCTGGACCTCCTCCTCAGTGGGGCCGTCGCTGCGCAGCTCATCGACGATCTCGCGCATCCGCGTGTAGGCCTCGATGCACTTGGCTGAGTCGAGACCCGAGCCCAGCTGCAGGATCGGGACGTCGGCGAAGGCGTGGGAGATCGCGTAGACGGAGTAGCAGAGGCCCCGTTTCTCGCGGATCTCGTCGAACAGACGGGAGCCCATCGAGCCGCCGAGCAACGTCGAGTAGATCGAGAGAGCAGCACGCTGGCGCAGGTTGTGAACGTCGATCTGCGGGCGGTAGATCATCCGCAGGTGCGACTGGTTGGTGTCACGCTGCTCGACGAGGATCTCGGGGGCGAAGTCGGGGGCGGGCAGGTAGGGCTCGGGCTCAGGTAGGGAGGGGAAGCGTCCGAAGCGCTCGTGCAGCTCGGCTTCGGAGGGCAGGTGCTCGACGTTGCCGACCAGGAACACGCCGCCTCTGGAGCCGGCCCAGCGACGCTCGCGGAAGGCGACGATCCCCTCGCGGGTGAAGGCGCGGAGGTTGTCGGCGGGCCCGAGCACCGTCCGTCCCAGCGGGTGGTCGCCGAAGGCGGCCTTGTCGATCAGGTACTCGGCGACGGCCGAGGGCTGGTCGAAGGCGCGGTTGATCTCCTGGATCACGACGCCGCGCTCGCGGTCGAGCTCCTCGGCGTCGAGGTGGGGCCGACCGACGAAGTCGCTGAGCAGGTCGATCGCCGCCGGGGCGCTCTCGGCGCGGACGGTGATGTGGAAGGCGACGAGGTCGTGACTGGTGTAGGCGTTCAGCACACCGCCGAGCCGCTCGGCGGTCTCGTTGACGTCGCTGTAGTGGGGGTACTTCTCACCGCCCTTGAAGACGAGGTGCTCGAGGAAGTGGGCCATGCCGTTCTCCTCGGGTCGCTCGTTGCGAGCGCCGGCGTCGAAGGCGACGAGGACCGTCAGGGCCCGCGTTCCGGGCAGTCCGATCGAATGGATCGGCAGGCCGTTGGACTCAACCGTGCTGCTGTTCAGGGTCGCCACGAATTCCACCCTAGAAGGTCCTGCGGCGGGGTCTGGGGGCGCTCTACTACGCTAGCTCGCGACCGATGCCCGCCCGTTCCACCTCCCGACCGCCACTCGCCTCAGTGCTCGCCGCGCTGCTTCCGATCCTGCTCGCGGCCGGCCTGTATCTGGGCGGCCATCCCGAAGACCTGCCGGGGTTCCTGCGCAAAGCCTTCGTCGTCAATCACCAGGGCGGGGTCCTGGAGGAAGCGGTCGAGCGTGTCGCGAACGACTACTACCGCAAGATCCCCACGAGCAAGCTCGACGACACCTCGATCAGCGGCCTCGTGGCCGGGCTCGGCGACCGCTTCTCGCACTATCTGACGGCGGCTGAATACCGTGAATTCAATTCGCCGCCGCATTTCGCGGGCATCGGTGTGTCGGTCGACTCAGAGCACCGAGGCCTGCTGATCGACCGCGTGTTCGACTCCTCGCCGGCTTCGCGCGGGGGTCTGAAGGTGGGGGATTTGATCGTCGGCGTCAACGGACGCAAGCTCGTCGGGCTCAGCGCCGACGCCTCGACGGCTCTGATCAAGGGCTCGCCGGGCACCGATGTGAAGCTGCAGATCGAATCGGGACCGAAGGCGCACCGGAGCACGAGGACGGTGAAGCTGACGCGGGCGACGGTCTCAGAGCCGGTTGTGGCGTCGCTGAGCAAAACAGTCGATGGCAAGAAGCTGGGCGTGGTGGCGCTGGCGACGTTCAGCGCCGGCGCTCACGGGGAAGTCCGCTCGGCGGTCGAACACGAGCTGCATGCCGGCGCCAAGGGCCTCGTGTTCGACCTGCGCGCCAACGGCGGTGGGCTCGTCGAGGAGGCGCAGCTGATCGCGAGCATCTTCATCGAGACGGGGACGATCGTCTCCACGCGCGGACGCACCCAGCCATCCCAGACCCTGAGCGCGCTGGGCGACGCGATCCCACGGTCGATCCCGATGGTCGTCCTGGTCGACTCCAATACGGCCTCGGCGGCGGAGATCGTCACGGCGGCCCTGCAGGACCATCATCGAGCGACTGTCGTCGGCACCCACACCTTCGGCAAGGGCGTGTTCCAGGAGGAGCAGCAGCTCTCAAACGGTGGCGCCCTGGACATCACGGTGGGTGAGTACTTCACTCCCGACGGGCGCAACCTGGGTGGGGGCGGCGTCAAACAGGGAGCGGGGATCAAGCCGGAAGTGAAGGTCGCCAAAGGCGTCGATGAAGTCCATGGCCTGAACGTCGCGCTGGACACGCTGGCGGCCAAAGTCAGGTGAGCCGCTCGGGGTCGGGCGAGCCGCTGGTCGCGCTGTTGCGACGGCGGGGCCGGTTCATGGTCGCCGAGCCGCTGTTCGCTCCCAAGGGGCGCGACGACGAGCGCAGGGGCGGTGCATCGGGCCTCATCGTCGGGGCTGCCCGCTCCTCACGTGGCGCCAAAGGCGGAGCGGGGGAGGGGGACATCGCTCTCGTCAGAGCGGGCAGTCGCGGCTCGAATGCGAGAGTGCTGCGGGGGCTTGGCAAGCCGGAGATCGCCAGGGACGTGATCGAGGCGTTGATGATCGACAGGGGCATTCGCCGTCGCTTCGGGACGGCGGTCGAGCAGGAGGCGAGCGAGGCGGGGGCGAGGGTGATGGCGAGGACCGACGATCGCCGTGACCTACGGGACCTTGCGACCTTCACGATCGATCCCGTCAGCGCCCGCGACTTCGACGATGCGATCTCGGCGGAGAGCCTCGGCGGCGAGCGGGCGAGGGTGTGGGTGCACATCGCCGATGTCTCCGCCCACGTTCGCGAGGGCTCGATGCTCGACCGGGAGGCGCGGCGGCGGGCGACGAGCGTCTACGTGCCCGGCACCGTCGAGCCGATGCTCCCGCATGCCCTTTCGAGCGACGCCTGCTCACTTCGCCCCGGGGTGGATCGGCCGGCGGTGACTGTTGAGCTGGAGACGGACGGCGCGCGTGTCGCGAAGGCGGCGTTCTTCCGATCTTTGATCCGCTCCGACGAACGGCTGGACTACGACAGAGTTGATCGGATCTTCGGTGGTGAGGAGCGGGCGGTGGGGCCCTGGGCCGAGCCGCTGGGGGTGGCCCGGCGGGTTGCGGCGGCGCTTCAGGAGCAGCGTGAGCGCGCCGGCGGCCTGGCGATTGACTCACCGGAGCCTGAGTTCGTCTTCGACGAGCGTGGCAACGTCAGCGAGATCGAGGGACAGGCGCAGACGGAGTCCCACCGCCTGATCGAGCAGTTGATGATCGCGGCCAACGAAGCGGTGGCGAGGCATCTCTCAGAGCGCAAGGTGCCATGCCTCTACAGGGTCCACGAGCGGCCCGAGCCGGCCCGGGTCGAGCGCTTGATCGATCAGCTGGCATCGCTCGGGGTGCCGACCCCGGCGGTGCCCGAGCGGATGTCGCCGTCGCAGGCATCGGAGCTGCTGGGGGAGCTGTCGGGGAGGGTCCAGGAGCACGTCGCGCGCGCCGAGGGCCAGGGCGGCAGGGCGCTCGGCTCGCTGATCCTACGCTCGCTGAAGCAGGCGTACTACTCGCCGGTGAACCTCGGTCATGCGGGTCTGCACTCGACGGCCTACTGCCACTTCACCTCGCCGATCCGCCGCTATCCGGACATCGTCTGTCACCGCGCGCTGCTCTCGACGCTGGGCGAGCCCGAGCGCCCTGCACGTTCGTCGGAGATGGCCGAGCTGGGCGTATGGACGTCGGATCGTGAGCGCGAGGCGATGGTGATCGAGCGCGACGCCGATGACATCGCGGCCTGCTTCGCGTTGGAGCGACTGCTGCGTCGTGACGGTCCTGGGCAGGCGCTCGAAGGGGAGATCACCGGGCTGATCTCAGCCGGCGCCTTCATCGCGTTCGCCGGGCCCGAGGGGTCGTCTTCGGATGCGGCTGTGTTCGAGGGGATGCTCCCCGTCAGGCTGCTGCGTGCCTCCCGCCCCGCGCGCGCTCGTCGCGAGCAGGCGGTCGCTGAGCGTTCGGGCGCCGGCGGGACCCAAGCCGGCGCGCGCGGCGGCGCTTCGGGCGCTCGTCAGAGGGGGCGCGGCGGCGCGTCGGGTCGCCGCTCGGACGAGGAGGCTCGTGAGTGGTGGGAGCTCAACGAGGAGGGAACGATCCTCTACGGGGAGCGCAGTGGGGCGACGTTGCGGCTGGGAGACAGAGTGAAGGTGAGGGTGGTGAGGATCGAGGCGCTGCGCGGGCGTGTCGATCTGGAGCCTGCAGGCTAGGCTCGGTGGATGGCAAAGGGCAAGGGAAAGCGCAAGGTCGGCGCGGGGGACGTCGCCTCCAATCGCTATGCGTCGTATCGCTATGAGCTGATCGAGCGGTTGGAGTGCGGGGTTGTGCTCGAGGGCACGGAGGTCAAGGCGCTACGGACGAGCGGTGCGCAGCTGAAGGACGGCTACGCGGCGCTGCAGGACGGGGAGCTGTGGCTGCATTCGATCCACATCCCTCCGTATGCGCCGGCCTCGCGCGAAAATCACGACCCGGAGAGGCCACGCAAGCTGCTGGCGCACCGCAAGGAGCTGGAGCGGCTGGCTTCACGTGTCGCCGAGCGCGGCCTGACGCTGGTGCCGACGAGGATCTACTTCTCGGGCTCCAACGCCAAGGTCGAGGTAGCGCTGGCGCGAGGCAAGGACCTCTACGACAAGCGCCAGACGATCCGGGAGCGGGAGAGCAAGCGCGATGTCGAACGGGCGGTGCGGGAAGTCGGGCGCTGAGCGGCTACAGCGAGGAGAAGCTGTGGGTGCCGGTGTTGAGTATGTGGGCGGCGTCCATGCCGATCGCGAGGACGACGATCAGGCCGATGTAGACGAGCCCGACGAGTAGCCGGTTGCGGGGTGAGACGCGGTAGTAGGCGGCGTTCGCGATGGAGCCGGATTTGCGCTGCTGCCAGCGGCGGTAGAGCTCGTAGGCGGCGAAGACGGCGATGATCAGAAGGATCGGGCTGGGGAACAGCAGCTCGAGCACGACGAGGGCACCGAAGCCGACGAACCACATGAAGGGCGCCATGGCGGCCATCGCCCGACCGCCGTCGAGGGGCACGATCGGCAGCAGGTTGAAGAGGTTCAGGAAGAAGCCGATGTAGGCGAGGGCTCGGAAGAAGTCGCTGTTGGTCGCCTCGCCTATTCCGAGGCAGACGGCTGAGCCGGCGGTGCCGAGGACTGGTCCGGCGAGGCCGACGCGAGCCTCGGCGAGGGCGTCGTCGGGCATCGAGCGCATCATCACGACGGCGCCGAGGAAAGGGATGAACATGGGCGCGCTGGCCTTGATCCCTTCGCGGCGAAGTTGGATGACATGGCCCATCTCGTGGACGAACAGGAGGATCACGAAGCCGAGCGCGAAGGTCCAGCCGAACCAGAGGCTGTAGGCGGCGACGGAGACGAGCGCAGTACCGGCGCTTGCAAGGACTTTGAGCTTGGGAAGGAACAGGAGGGCGCCCTTGATGGCGGCGAAGAACTTCGCGATGATGGCGCCGATCGCCGCGAGGGCGCTGCCGATACGACCGCGCAGGCCGCCGTGCTGCTCGCCCTGCTTGGGACGCTCGCTGGGGCGCTCGCCGAAGGGGTTTCCGGCGACAGGCTCGTGGCCGGCGACGGGTGTGGCGGTCACGACCTGCGGCGCAGCAGGGAGCGAGAGCTCGGAGTTCTCCATGCCCTCATTGTCGCACTGTCGATAAGCGTCTCCTAACAATCGCATGGGGCGGTGCAGTGGCCTCGGAGAGCCGGCGATGCGTCTTGAGCCACGCTTTTTTCGCAGAATGCGGGATCGACGTGGCGGGTGGTCTTGCAATCTCCTGGGGCCGTGTCTAGGTTGGATCCAGACGCGGAACCGAGCCGCAAAGAGCGAGGCCACCGAGGTGTGAGGCCGCGCCACCTGAGACGGGGAAGGCCTTCGGGCCGGAACCGAGGAAGGTTCCTCAGGCGGCCCGGGTCCGCGTCGCTTTACGTTTCGGGCCACTTCATGCCTCGACGCCCGGAACCACTAGGGCTTCGGCTGCCCAGCTAGACTGATCAGGTAGGAACATCCACGGGGACGACAGGCTTCGACATGGTCGGCTCGTGTGGGTGGTGGCGAGTCGAGGTCCCGGGCGGCCTCGTAAAACACCCGGGAAAACCATAAGTGCGGACTCTCACGAGTACGCCCTCGCTGCCTAGCAAACACTAGGCGAGTGAGGTCTCGGGCCCCACTAGCCTGCGGTGGGGAAGGCCGGGATCAGAAAGCAGGCTCACCCGGTGCGGTCCGCCTTTGCCAATCCAGGGAAATCTAAGAAGGCTGGTCCCCGACAACCCCGCCGGCGAGGCGAGTCGAGGATGAGATCAGAGCGCCGGCTACGCTCGTAGAAGCCATCTTCACGCGATCATGGACGTGGGTTCGATTCCCACCGTCTCCACCATAGGTTCGACGTATGAACCCTGGCCCTGAAAATCGGGGTTGGGGTTCTTGCGTTGAGGGCTCCGGTGGGTCGCGGGTGTGTAGGGCGTGCCGAGGTCCGGCTCCCAGGCTGCCAGGGCAGCGTAGATCGGCGTGAGCGTGGCTCCGAGCACTTGGCCTTCCTCGCCCACCAGAATGCGCTTGAAAAGCGCCTGATTGAGCAGTCGCCGCTCAAGCGGGGTGCTGGCGATGTAGCTCTCAATGCTGCCCACGGTCGATCTTGCGAGTGCCGTGGGTCTCGCTGAGCGAGACAAAGCCATTGAGGCTTTGCTGCGCTCCGCGCTCGGGCAGCTTGAAGGTCGGTTGGCAGAGGCTGGCGGGCGGCTCCTGTTGCCCAGTAGAGATGACCACGAGCACCGGATGAAAAACGCTGCTCGGGCTTGGGGTGGAGAGGTCAGAACGTTTGAGGGTGTTCGTCGAAAAAAGCTCCGGCCCCAGCTCGCGCGGGCTCTGCTGACCCTCGCCGAAGACGACAGCCAGGTGGACGGAGATGTAGTCAACGATCACATCTTTGAAGATGAGCCAGATCACGATCAAAGCGCTGGGCCTCCGCCCAGCCGCTACCGCCTGCCTAGAAGCGAACGGGATCAGAGCGGTCGAGCAGCTCACCGCAACCGAGTTGCTCGACCACGGGGTCGTGCCCGCCGACCTCTACGAGATCGTCTGTCAGCTCAACGACGCTGCCAGCGATACCCGGCAGGCGCATCCGCCCCGCCGGTGACCGCGAGCGCGAGATCCTGCGCCTACGACTGATCGAGCGCCTGACGCTGGGGGAGATCGGCGAACGGATCGGCATTAGCCAGGAGCGTACCCGCCAACTTCTCAACATGCATCTCGGACTGACCGGCGTGCGACGGTAGTTCGGACGATGGCACTTGTGCGACATGATCCGTATGGCGGAATCCATTAGAGTCCCTTTGCCAAGTGCGCTTGACTTCCGTCGCCATACAAGGATATCGAAGGTTTGCCGAGCCACAGACGCTGTATCTGGGTCCGAGCGTAATCGCGATCGTCGGTCCGAACGAGGCAGGGAAGACTAGCCTGCTCACGGCTCTAGAGCATCTTCCGAGCAATTCCACATTCGACCGACGCGAGCTGACAGATCGCCAGCAGCCAGCGAGCCGAATCCCTGTTGTCTCCGCCAGATACGTGGTGGAGGCTGGCGACAAGGTCGCCGTCGAAGGGCTACTCGACGATGCCACTGAATACATCTACACGCTCGTTCTGAATAGCGACGAGATGATTGCGCCCTCGGTTACGCCAAACCTCGAAAGGGACACGACTCTTAGGGCGACCCTCTCGAGTGAGATCGCCACGCTAGCTGCTCGTCACGCATTGACATTGAGCAGCGAGGTGGAACATGAAGACAGGACGATCGTCGAGGTGCAATCTGAAGCTCTCGCGGGGCTTCTATCGGAAGCCAGCGAGGATCTTGTCGATGATGAGATCGCAGAGCTGCGCAACTTCAGTGAGTCGCTGGCCGAGGTCGGGGCGCTGTGTTCTGACCCCGGCGCGGCGGAACGCCTTCAGAACGCCGCTAGGACATTGCTCAGCGCAGAAATACTCGAGAATCCGCGTTCAAGACTATTCGCCGCCCTGCAACAACGGCTGCCGCCAATGTTGCACTTCGACGACTCGCAGCGTGAACTCAACTCGGACTACAGCTGGAGTGGCGTTACCGAGGCGCCACCGGCGCTTACGAACCTGCTCCACCTAGGTGGAGCCTCGTTCGCCGAATATCGTAACCTCGCGATCGACCGCGATCGACGCGACGAGTTGAGCACATTCGAGCGTCGACTCAATCGCAAGCTACGGGACCGTCTTAGTGAGTGGAGCCAGAGCGAGCTGACTGTGACGCTTCGCGCCGACCATGAGTCGTTGGCGATTCATGTTACAGACGCCGAGACCGATAGAGATATCATCATCGGCGAGCGCAGTGCTGGACTGCGAATGTTTGCGTCTCTGCTGGCGTTCTGCGCGCGACATGGTGGCGAGGTTAAGCCGATCCTCCTCTTTGATGAGGCGGAGACGCACTTGCACTACAACGCGCAGGCAGATCTCATGCATGTGTTCGCTACGCAGGATGTCGCGCAGACCGTCCTTTACACGACCCACTCAATCGGCTGCCTTCCCGAGGACTTGGGGCGCTCCATTCGTGTGGTCGCGCCGATCGGAAACGAGCGTAGCGCGGTTCGCAACGATTTCTGGACAGGCGGAGTCGGACTCACACCTCTAATGCTCGCTATGGGTGCCTCAGCGATGGCGTTTCTCCCAGCCCGATTCGTGCTCCTCGGCGAGGGTGCCACCGAGGCGATCCTGCTTCCGAGCCTCTTCCGGGCCTCGACCGGCGGAACTGGACCTCTCGGCTTCCAAGTCGCGTGTGGCACTGCTCAGGTGCCTGCCGATCTAGCTGGAGATCTCGAGGCCGAGGCAGGCAACGTCGCCTATATCTTCGATGCCGACGAGGGAGGCAAGCGACATGCCGCCAAGCTAGCGGCGCGTGCAGGAAATGAGGGACGTGTGTTTTTGCTCGGCGACCTCGCCGAGCCAGGCCTGTGCACGGAGGATCTCCTGGATGCGTCTACGTACGTCGCAGCGGTGAATTCGCTGCTTGCAGACACTCGGAACACAAGCGACCGCCTAACTCTCGACGATCTTCCGACGGCTGGCCGCGGCACACATGTGGATCAGTGGTGCCGCTCGCGGGGCATCGCCAGAATGAGTAAGGCGCGGATTGCTGAGCGTGCTTTGAGCATCGGGGACGAGACCGGCCAGGTGCTGGAAGCCAGCCGTAAGCAGCTAGTAGCGGCCCTCTACCGGGATGTTCTTGCCGCGCTTCGCGGCTAGACGCAGTCCAAGCGTAGTCACTCGGGCGTGTCTAGCAAGAGCGTCGCCACGCCGAACGCGCTACGTCCCGAATACGGTGACTCCGCGCGATCGCACTCGTGATATCCCGCGAGTAGACTGCGCTGCGCATTAACTGTGTACTTGCGTGATCGGTATAGTTCAATCGCCTCGCCGGCACCGAGGTCGAAGCCACCACCGGTGCGGAATTCGATTTTCATGGCTGTCGTTGGAGTGAAGCTAGTGACAACTTGGACCGCATCCCGAACCACGTCGCCGTGACAAACGACGCTGCCGTTCGCGAAGGAACAGTTTGTATAGTCCTGGAGGGTGCCCATGGCGAATCTATGGAAGGTGTCGCTTCCTTCATATTCCATCGCTGCCTGACGCGCTGTCTGGGAAGAAGCCTCGGTAACTGTCGCGAGTTCAAGTAGCAGCTTGTCGCGCGGCGCCATTATTGACGCGAGTTTTACCAACATCTCGTCGTCGTCTGCGAAGTTCGCGAGGGTGTTTCCCAGGACTGAAAACAGAGAGCTGCTTCCAGCCGTCAACGTGGGCAATACATCCTTCAGGCGCTGCAGGGATTCCTCATCGGTGACATCCATGCGTATAGGAATCACTTCAATACGACTGCGGTCAATCGCTGGCAGTATCAGCTCCAGGGCCACGTCAAGAAGCTCGGAGCTGATCTCGATCGGTACGTACATAATAGTCTGTCCGGCTGCGAGAAGTGGCTGCAGGTGTTCGAGAATGAGC
The DNA here is from genome assembly GCA_036271135.1 of Solirubrobacteraceae bacterium. Lineage (GTDB taxonomy): Bacteria > Actinomycetota > Thermoleophilia > Solirubrobacterales > Solirubrobacteraceae > Palsa-744. The sequence continues at coordinate 46,653 of DATBBF010000027.1, read as the reverse complement.
TTGTCCTTCTCGCCTGTACCAGGCCCAATGCTTATGTAGTTAAGTGGGCGGCCAAGAGTTGTCTTTAGCTGCGCCCACCGGGCCGGAAAGGTTTTTATGCCGAAACTAAGGGTGCGGTATTTGGCGTCGCGTGTGGCCGTCTGCCAATGGTCAGTGGAGATTGCCCCTACGTACTGTTGACCATCTCGAATATGCCTCGGCTGGTCCCCGGTCCCGCGAATGCCATCCACCACTTCACCAACCCGATTCGCCGAGCGCCCAATCTCCATAATTGAGACGCCCAAGGGCGAATTCGATGTCTTGAGTTGCGCGTGAACAGCGGACAGCCGATCCGTTGAAATGCGGATCGACGGCTGACGCACGATGGCTCGGTGCTCTGACATCGCCCCCTCTTCCTCCTTCATTTACTCTCGTAGGATCTCAAATTCTAACCAATGGAGTCAAGAGGCAAGATGCTGCGCTCTCGAGTCAGTATGGTGCGGAGCAGCTTATCGCCGATTGTGCGACATGATCTCGAGCGCATGGCTAGATTCATAGCCTTACGGCACGGAGTGAGAAACAGGGCTTGTGCGATCTCTGTCTGGCCTCAGAATAATTGGCCCGATTTCACACGGAGATGAATCAAATGAGGCCGATTGCATGGATCGCGGATGGGCCTAACCGGGTTCTGCGCGGCATGACGCGAAGCGAGAGTGCGAATTGTTGACCACCGCTCTTCTGAGTAGCCACGGGGGAAGATAACGGCGTGTGCCAAGAAAGATATGAACGACGCACCGTCGTTTAGTACGGTACTCGACGCCTACCCGGCTGGCGGCCGCATCGAATTCTCGGCAATGAGGCTCGTTATGAGGCTCCTTCCTCCTCCAAGGAGCGGCAGAATTTGAAGCGACTGGCGGTGAGCGCAGATCTCTATCTTCATAGCTGCTAGGGGACGGCACCGGAAGGCCTCACGGTAGTCCACCTTCGTAGCTGCGCACAATGCCGCTTGTGCGACGCGGCGCAGCCGCTGTGCTGCTTGCTCTCTCGCCTAGGTGGTAGTCATCGCCTCCAGAACGACCGTTTCTGCTTGGCGCCGTCGGAGAGCTTGCGGAACTCCTGCCCCATAGCAGCTGAGGCGGCGAACACATTTTGATGGAAGCTGGGTCGCGCTTGGGGCTTATCGGGGAACACGATGATCGTTTGGCTCACATCAATGTCTTCGGCTTCTCTGCGCCACTGGTCCATTCGTGCATCGACCAGATACTGCATTGCTTCGGCGCGCAGCGTAGTGTCCGTGACGTAGTGAACGTGAGTCTCGATGATGTCCGCAATCTCGTTTTGGGCGTCGATATTCGCTTGAACGAGTTTCTGCTCGTAGGTCCGTCGCCAGGACAATTTGCCGGGCGCTGACGGTGTGATCCCTTTGGCTTGTTGATTGGCTTCGCGTGTCGCCCGTTCTTGCCGCACGAGCTCGTTCGTCTGATGCACCAACTCGAGCTTGGCTCCTACTGGCCCGTAGAACGCGGCCAAAGCATCGGCCAGCCAATGCCTTCGGGCTGCTTTGCGCTCCCGGCCGGTTGTGCTGCGAGCGGTAATTAGCGCGGCGACGATCGCTGCGACGACAGCTGGGACCCCAGCTTCCTTGAGGAAGGAGGTACCGGACGCGATCGTTGGATGCAGAGCCGCGACGGCAATGTGAGTGGTGGCGGTCCCCGAACGCCCGCCGGAGCCTACTCCGGCGAGTCGCCAGAACGGTGCGTCCCAGCCAGCGAGACAACGTCGTACCCCGGCCTCCCAGAGCGCGAGCGCCCCCGGCTGGTCCTGCTGGTTCGACACGGGGTCAGCGTCCCGTTAGGAGTCGGTTGACCTGATCGTGAACGAGGACTGGCTGGTCGGGTCCGTCACCTGTGGGTAGGTCGACCTTGTCATCGAGATCCGCGATCGCGCCGACTAGGACCATCCCGGACCGAAACGTCAGCCTGAATCGCTCGACCTTGATGAGTGAAAGGTCCTTCGGAAAGGCGGAGCTGGCATCGAGGCCGGCTTTCTGCACCCGAGCGAGAAACGGCGAGCGATCAACGGGGTCTAGATTCTCTGTCGCAACGCCGCGCGGCGTTAGCTCGGCTGTCTGAGATTGCATCGCGGCGACGAGCGCGACTTGGTAGCGACCCCGCTTTTCGGGGCTGACTATGTCCTCGTTGAACGATGCATTCGCGGCCTTTACGAAGGCGTAGGTCGCCTTGGCCGCTAGGACTTTCGGCTTGCAACCGAGGAAGGTGGCCAGGAAGAAGTTCGCGACGGGTAGTCCCTCACTCCGACCGCGCTGGTCATCTGAGACCCTGCCGTAAACAGCGGTGGCACCGGCACCGGAGGGGCGTGCGAGCAAAGCGGTCTTAAACACCTTGGTCTTGTCAGTAAGGGTGAGGTCGCGGAGGAGTTCGAGGTCCACAAGTTGTCGGCCGTCGACCTCATTCAGCACGAAGCGCAGGCCGCGCTCTCGCTCGAGCTTGAGGATCGCGACGATAGGCACAGCGTCGACTGTGCCGCTGATGATCGCCACTAGCCCAGACGAGTTACGACCGGATTGGCAGGCGTCGAGGTGGCGAGCGATCTGCTGTGAGGCCGGCACGAGGTTGGCAGCCGTCTCGACGATCGACGAGACAGCCTGGGCGACGTGCTGGTTCTCGTTGACGTCAACAACAACATCGAGGCCGCGCACCGTGAGACTGGCGACGACCTTCTCGCGAAAATATGTTCGGAGCTGCTGGTCGAGACTGATCGCCGTATCCGTGAGCAGCAGTGATTCCGTGCTAGTCGTTGGAACGTAGTGGACGACGGCCTCGTTTACCTGAAGGGCCGCAACGTTCATTAGATCTCCTGGCCTTCGTCGACCGGGCCTTGTACAGCGTCACGTGCCGCATCAAGAAACGCGGACCGCGATGCCTCGTAGTCTTCAATCGCATCGTCGGTAGAGAGATCGGCGGCGATGGCCGCCTGTACCGTTTCAAGCTTCTGGCGTACGTCGTCGTAGGCAAGCACCACACGATGCCTCTCTGGGAGGCGCAAGCGCAGGCGCTGGCCGAGAGGGAAGATGCTTCGGGCCCACTCCGATACTGCGTCGGGAGTTGGACTTCGCTGTCTGTTCGCCTCATCAATCAGCCGAAGATTCGTTGCACCGACGGCGAGTACCACTGCGGCTTCATCGAGCAGATGCCCGAGATCAGTGCGACGAGAGACGATCAGGTCACGCTTAAACTCTTGTCGGGCGTTCTTCCTGGCCAACCCCACTGTGATCGCTGGTCCGAGGATCCCCGATACGACGATGCCGACCACACCTACAGCGAGCGTTGAATGATTCGTGAGCCAGTCACCTCTGCCTGATCGGGCGACCGCCATCGACAACGCCGTCACTGGCTGTCCGGTCTCTCTGTGTGCCAATGAAGCTCGCGGCTAGCGAGCAACGACCCACCGTCTAGCGGAGTAGCGACTGCTGCACCCGCCCCTTTTGCTATCCCAGCTGCCTGAACTGTCACGCTAGCTTCATTATCCCAGACTGCACGACGACGGTCACGCTACGGCTCCACACTCGGCGGGGTTAGGTAGGATCGGTCTTGTGGCGCTTGAGCTAACTAATCTCGACAGCGACACGCGAGAATGCATGGCTGCCGAGCTGGAACGAGATGTAGCGTCCGGGACGCTGTACATCGGGAGGTATCTGAGTGAGTTCGGCGTCGAACGCTATCCGCAGCTCCTTCGTAACGCAATCGAAGACGGTACGGATGGGTCGCTCGCTGAGGCACTCTCAGGGCCAGAGCTATTCGCCGAGAGCTATCAAAAACGCAAGCCGTCCGGCGGATACACGACATCAAAAGTGCCCGTCACCGCTCCGACGACTCTCGCTGAGGGAGAGTTCAACCGGTTCTATCTACGGGGTCTCTGCCTAAGGGCGATCGCAGCCGGCAGGCAGACGATCGAGATCTATCGCGCCCGAGGGTCCGCTGCGCCGCGCCCGGAGTCCGAGGCGATGATCGGTCGCCGGTTGGAGGCGGCTCCACTGCTTGCCGACCTCCGCGAGCACGTAGGCGTCGATACAGCGTTGGGTCTGCCCCCGGGCCCGAACTCTGGCCTGAGTGGGCGCCTCGCGGACTAGCTTGCTGTCGGTGAGATCATGTCGAAATCGCCTTTGCGGCCTGGACAGCCAGGGGAGTCGGCACCTACCAAATTTATCTACGAGACTCGACTAGGGCCTGGCGCAAAGCCTCGACCCGGGCCCTACGGTTTCGTCTTCGTCCCGTCGCTTCCACTGAGGTTCGACGCCCGGCCCTGAAAAAATGGGGTCGGGGGTTCTTTGTTAGTGCGCCCGATAGACGTAGAGCGCCGACTTGGATGCCTGTAGCCGCCAAATTGCTGGCCAGGGAGGCAGGTTTATCGACGGACGGGGCGCCTAGCGGTCGAGGTTGCGTGCATGGCAGTCGGGCCGACCTAACGATGGCCTCTGCAGACAATGCGCTACATTTCATGGAAGGTCCAGGACTGTGACGCCCTTCTTGCGGGGCTGGACCAACTACTAGGGAGCCGGCGGGATGGGCGCAGCAGACGACGAAGCGCTAGTGGCTCTCACGGCTATGCGTTCTTGGCCGGATTCGGATAGTTGAAAGATATGCGAGGAGTCGGTAGCGTTCCGTATATCCGAATAAACCGTTCCCAGTCGAAGGGGCGCAGGAGTCGTGAATCTGATCGCGCGCAGCACTTTCAGGTGGCTGTCATGAGTTGGCGGAGCATGCGCCGGAGACTCGCGCTGGCCTGCATGGCCTTGACGCTGGCCGGAGTGTTCTCCGCCATGTCGGCTTCAGGCGCTCTGGCGGACTAAACGTTCTGGTACGGCTACCTCGAACCCTACGTAGCCAAGGGCTCAACGGCGGGGCTTGTCGACATCATCCAGGGTGAGGGCTGGTCCGGTGAGTCCTGCATCGACCTCCATACCGAAAGCGGAATTACACCGCAGCGGCTTGCCACGGCAAAGAAGTCGTCGAGGAACAGCAACCTCACAACAACGGCTGGGCCCGGGTCTGGAACGACCACGCCTCAACACAACTCGAGTGGGGGTGGGCACGATTCTAGGTCTCCGCAAAACACGCCTGACCCTGGTGCTGGCAGTCTTGGCACTCGCTGCCGGTGGTGGTGTCCTGGCGAGTGGTGTGTTCGCATCGAGCGAACCACAGGTTCCGCCCGCCCCGGTATCCACGGCCATCTCGGAGCAGCTCACCGAACACTTCGCGATCCTGAATGCTCCCAGCGCGACTGACGTGCCGACCGGCGTCAAAGAAGTGGACGTCGGGCTCAACGAACAGTGGGGGCTGAACACCAGCCTCGCCCGAGAGGTCAGCTACGACTCGGCCGCTCCGGCGATCTGGGTCATCCCGGGCAGCACCGGCATCTGCATCCACGTAATGACCGAAGTGGGCCAGGGTGGTTGCACCTCGCTCAAGAACGCGCTGGCGGGGAACCTCCAGATCGAAGTCGGCGGCAAGACCGTCTACGGGGTCGCCCCCAACGGCAACTCCGGGGTGCTCGTGCATGACACCGATGGCAGCACCGAACGAGTCGCCGTTCACCAGAACGTCTACATCATCAGCAAGCCCGGCGCCCAATCACTCGACCTCACCAACGGGGCCGGGCAACCGGAAACCGTCAGCATCAAGGAATAACGCTCAGGGGCATCGCCAGAGCCGGTCCTACCTACGTCTGGTAGACCCGGCTCTCAGCGTCCAATGACACATGTCGTGCCCGGGACACGCCAGACCTTTCATCGAACCTGGGCTGGTGGCATCGCTGTTTTTGGCACGCGTATGGATGAGCCGTGTCGTTCGGTCGAGCCACGGGGGCCAGCCACGACGAGCATTCGGCTAGCCTCAGGCAGTCGTGATCCCGGAACGCGGCATCCGGTTCTTTCCCTGGGCTGGTCGACGGGTCGCCTATGCCGTTAATGGTGATGGGCCGCCGCTGGTTGCCGCCGCGTGGTGGGTAAGCCACATTGAGCGCGACTGGCAGGATCCGCGCTTTCGTCGCTTCTTCGAGGCTTTGGGACACGGCTACGGGCTCGTGCGCTACGACCGGCCGGGCGTGGGGCTCTCGGACCGGGACGCTTCGCCTGGGCCGGTGACGATTGACGCCGAGGTAGAGCTGCTCGGTGCGATGCTCGACGAGCTTGGGTGCGAGCGTGCGACGCTGTTCGGCGGCTCTTCTGGAGGTTGCGCAGCGATAGCGTTCGCGGCGCGCTTCCCCGAGCGCGTCGAGCGGCTGATGCTTTACGGGACATACGCCAACGGGTCGGCGATCGCCCCGCCTGACGTACGGGCGGCGGTCGTTGGGGCCGTGCGCTCGCACTGGGGTCTCGGCTCCCGCCTCCTGGCGGACGTGTTCCTTGGTGACGAGGGCAGTGGCGAGCGGCATCGGTTCGTCCAGGCTCAGAAGGAGGCGTGCGATGCGGCGACCGCGGCGGTGCTTCTAGAGCACGTCTACGACACCGATGTGCGGGGGGAGCTCGAGCGCGTGCGAGCGCCTACGGTCATCGTGCACCGCCGCGCAGACCGGGCGATCCCATACGAGCTCGGCCGTCAGCTGGCGGCGGGGATCGTAGGAGCGAGCCTCGTGTCGCTCGGTGGCACTGCCCATTTTCCGTGGTTGGGAGACGGGTCCGGCGTGGCCCGCGCGCTGCGAACAGGGCGGAGTGCTGAGGTGCGAGCGGAGTCCGTTGATGAGAGAGCATTGCCCGGCCTGCTGTCGGCGCGCGAGAAAGAGGTGCTGTCGCTCGTCGCAGAAGGGATGACCGAGGGCGATATTGCCGCGCGGCTCGTCGTAAGCCCGCACACCGTGCACCGTCACATGGCGAACATCAGGGCGAAGCTGGCGCGCGGCTCGGCAGCCGCGGCAGTCGCTGAGGCCACGCGGCTCGGGCTGATCTGAGACAGCAAGGCCGCCCCGGTCCCGACCCGTGGTCCCGACGGGCCATGGGCGAAAGATGGCCGCAGAAGGGGATGTAGCGCGCGCGCTTGGCTCGTACCGTCATCAACTATGAAAACCACAACTCAAATCCCAACTGACTTGTCCCATGCGACCCCGTGGGCTCGCATCTCGGCACGGATCTACAACCCGTTTTTCTGGCTCTCGGAGCGCTGTGGCTTGTGTAGACGCCGCGGCGAGCTGCTCGCAGACGCGCGCGGCCTGACGGTCGAGATCGGCAGTGGGACCGGACTGAACCTGCGCCACTATCCACGACAGCTCGAGCGGCTCGTGCTCGCGGAGCCAGAGGCGGCGATGCGGGCAGTTCTTGAACGTGACGCAACGCGTATCAGGCCGGATGCATCGGTCATCGACGCTTCAGCAGAAAGGCTGCCGTTTGCGGACGGCACGGTCGATACCGTCGTCTCGACGCTCGTGTTGTGCACGGTTGATGCTCCCGAGCTCGCGATGCGCGAGATCGCCCGTGTGCTCGCCCCGGATGGCCAGCTTTTGTTCGTCGAGCACGTCCGGGCCGCGTCGCGGGTTCGCTCGTTCCTGCAAGGTCTACTGGCAACACCGTGGCGCAGGTTCGCCAACGGTTGTCGGTGCGACCAGGACACGGTGACGATGATGGCTGCGTGCGGCTTCCAGCTCGATGTCAGCGAAGCGGCCTGGCGGGGCATGCCGGCGATCGTGAGGCCGCTCGTGTACGGCCGCGCCCACTACTTCGACACTAAGCCTGCACACGCCCGCGAAACTGCGCGGGCGGCCGAGGTAGTGCAGTGATCGGCGTGAGCGTCACGTTCCAATACGACGAGGACTTCGATCGCGCCCGCTTGCTCTCCGTTGCGGAGAATGCGCATGGAGTGTTTGAGGGCATGACCGGCCTGAGGTTCAAGGCTTTCACCATCGACGACGCGCGACAGCGCGCGATGAACTTCTATGTGTGGGAATCGACGGATGCCGCCGAGGCCTTCTTCTCAGAGGTGATGCGCGAGCGCGTAACGGGCCTATACGGCGTCGAACCAACGATCGACTTCGTGGAGATCGCTCAGCTCGTCGACAATGCCTGCGTCGCGCAGCCAGAATGACCGAACGGCTGCCGCATGCCGTGCTCGACGGTTTGGTCTTCGTCCCGTGGTCTTCACTCCAGCTCCAGGCCCGCTATGCGCGGTCGAAGCGCCCGCGCGACGTCAGCGGTGTTTGACGCACCACCTCGGGGAGGTACTCGTCGAGGAAGACGCGAGCGACGAGCTCATGTCGCGAGGCGACGTCGAGCTTCTCATAGAGGTTCTTGACGTGGTCCTCGACGGTGTATGGAGAGACGACGAGGGTTTCGGCTATTTCGGCACGAGAGAGGCCACGGGCCAGGAGCGTCGCGACCTCGCGCTCGCGCGCGGTCGCGCCGAACGCCTCTAGGCGGACCGTCGCAGAACGTGCGCCCTTTGCCGGCTCGAGGACGACGGCCACCCGGCCGTCGTCCGAAGGTCCGGGCATCGAGGCGTGCAGCGTCACCCATCCGTCTCCGCCCGGCACTGTGACGACGTTGCCGCCGCTTTGACCCCTGTCCGGCGCGGAGCGGACGAACGACGCGAGCGCGAGCACAGGCGTGGCGATCGTCTCGTCGGTGTAACCCGACTCCGCGGGATGCAGCGACGCGAGCAGCTCGCGCGCCGCAGGGGTGATCAGCTCGACCTCGTCGTGTGGTCCGAGAACGATCATCCCCGGCGCCTCTATGCCCGTGATCCGGCGGGCCGCGTCGAATCGCAGCGACGCGCGGATGCCGCGGGCGATCGCCCCCGTGACGGCGGCGAGTGCGTCGGCGTCACGCTGCTGGAATGCGCCGCTGCTCGCGCGTCGGGCAATGTGCACGGCGCCCCACACGCGACCGCGTATGACGAAGGCGCCGCGGAGCTCGTGGGGGATGTCGGCCGGCTGGAGTAGGTCGCGGTAGCGCGCGCTGCGCTGGGGGTCGCCGTGGGTGACCTGGTCGAGGATGCCGACGGGCACGCGCCGCGTCGCGAGGCCGGCGAAGGTGTTGACGTCGTCGACCATGTACTCGCTGCGGACGATCAGCTCTCCGGCGGCTGGAGTCTCATCAGCCGCGAACACGCCGCGTTCGATCAGCTCCTTGGGCGCGTCGCTGGTCAGCAGCCGCGTACTGGGGTCCAGCGTGTGCCAGCAGGTGGCGTCGTTGTCGATGACGTTGCGCAGCCGTGGGGAGAGCTCGGCGAAGAACTCCTCACGTGGCAGTCCTCGTGAGCCGAGCAAGTCGATCTCCTCGATCAGGCGCTCGCCCGTCCATCCCATGCGGGTCAGTCTCGCACGCCGGGTAACAAAGATCCCCGTACGCGGGGGATGGTGGACGCCCTTCGCGGAGATCAGGCTGTACGCATGACTTCAATCGACGCAGCAGACAACTCCACGACTACGCCGGACGGCGCCCTCACACCCATCGCTCTCGGCCCCGGCGCGGGAGAGCACTTCTGGTTCTTCGGTGGGCTGACGACGATCAAGGCCGACGGCGCCGGCACCGGCGGTCGCATGATGCTGACCGAGCAGACCGCGCCACGCGGCAGCGGCTCGCCGCTTCACGTCCATCACAACGAGGACGAGTGGTTCTACGTCCTGGAGGGGGAGCTCACGATCTGGGTGGCGGGCCAGACGGTCGTCGCTCCGGCAGGCGCCTTCGTGTTCGGCCCACGCGATGTGCCGCACACATTCATTGTCAGCTCGGAGGAGGCTCGCTTCCTGCTGGTCACACAGGCGGCTGGGTTCGAGGGCTTCATCCGCGCGCTCGGTACCCCCGCTCCCGTTGCGGAGATCCCGCCCGCGCCGACCGAGCCGCCCGACATGGCGCCGGTACTGCAGGCCGCCGCCGACCACGGCATCGAGATCCTCGGCCCTCCCGGCATCCCGGCCTGAGCTGCACGGACACAGTTGCGCCAGGCGGGCCGGGGTTTCCCGTGCGGTACGGTGCCGACGCTTGCCAATCGCAATGACTTGGAGGACGTCGATGTCGGACACGACCTGCCATATGTCGATCTCGCTTGACGGCTTTGTTGCTGGGCCGGGGCAGAGTCGGGAGGATCCTTTGGGGGAGCGTGGCAGGGAGGTCCATAACTGGCATCTCGGGGACGAGCGCGCGAACGAGGCCGATGCGACGGCGGTGGGCTGGTTGATGCGACCGCGTGGGGCCTATGTAATGGGCCGGAACATGTTCGGGCCGATCCGCGGCGAGTGGGATGAGGACTGGGATGGATGGTGGGGCTCGGAGCCGCCTTACCACGCGCCGGTGTTCGTGCTCACCCATCACGCGCGTGAGCCGATCGAGATGGAGGGTGGTACGAGCTTTTACTTCGTCACCGAGGGCTTCGAGGCCGCCTATGCGCAGGCGTGTGAGACGGCCGGGGAGGACGGCATCGACATCGCGGGCGGCGCTTCGACTGTCCGTCAGGCGCTCGCCGCCGGAGTGGTCGACGAGCTCTCGCTTGATGTGGTCCCGGTCCTGTTGGGGTCCGGCGAGCGGTTGTTCGACGGAGTCGAGTCCCTCGGGTTCGAGCCGGTCGAGGTACTCCACTCTCCGCTCGCCACACACATCCGCTACCGACGGGCGGGGTGAGTGTTCACGACCGAGACGGCGCTGCCGGTTCCGGTCCCGACGCAGGCGGCGAGCAGAGAGGCCCTACCGCGTTTCCGTCGGTCGACACAAATGGCGCCGCCCCGGCGGCGATAGATCGAGATATGGTTGATGGACTATCCAAAGTGACTGCCACAGGATGACTCACGATGGCGTGTGCACCCGTCCATCGCCGGTTCTGCGGCGTGGGGGCTCATGCAAGCCCTGCAGATCTTCTCGCTTCCGACTGTATGCAAGAGCCAATAGCCGAAGCCTCAAGAGCGATCGGATCCCCTGACAGGAGCGAGCCCTCTTTGGGCTCATCCTTCCCGAACGCATCTCCTCGTGCCGAGGGCTTTGGCTCGCGGGCCACACCTTTGGGTTCCTCGTCAGATCCGTTTGAGACCCTTGCCCGAGAACTCGATGGCATCGCCGACGCGGTGCGAGCAGATCTAGGTAGCCGCGACCGGGAGTACATCACGGGCATCATCGCGACTCAGCGTCGATTGGAGTTCGCGGGCCGCGCTTTGATTACTGCGTCAAGATATGCGCCTGCAGCCGTTTTTGGCACGGCGCTACTGACGTTGTCCAAGATCCTGGAGAACATGGAGATTGGTCACAACGTCATGCACGGTCAATGGGATTGGATGCACGATCCAAATATCAACTCGTTGTCTTGGGAGTGGGACGCCGCCTCAACCTCCGCGTCCTGGAAACAAGCCCACAATGCGCAGCATCACGTCTTTACCAACGTCGTCGGGCTCGACCGCGACTTGGGCTACTCGGCGATGCGAGTAGAGCCGACGCAGCCGTGGCATCCCATCTATCTTGCGCAGCCTCTCTATTTCTTTCTCATGGCCGCCGTGTTCGAGTGGGGTATCGCGCTCTACGATCTGGAGCTCGACGCCGTTCGGCGAGGCGAGAAGTCAAAATCGAAGGCACGCCAGGAGATACTGGCGCTGCTGCGCAAGGTGCGTGCCCAAGTACTTAAGGACTACGTCCTGTTCCCGGCCTTGGCTGGCCGTCAAGGCGCTCGTCGGGCGTTGGCCGGCAACGTAGTCGCCAATCTGATACGGAATGTGTGGGTGCACACAATCGTTTTTTGCGGACATATCCCCGAGGGCGCCGCAAGCTTTACGGAGCAGGAATATCAGGGTGAGACGCGTGGCGGCTGGTACCGGCGTCAGTTGCTCGGGTCCTGCAACATTGAGGGCACTCCTATGTTTCATCTACTGACTGGAAACCTCTCCTTTCAGATCGAGCACCATATCTTCCCCGATATTCCGAGCAACCGTTACGCGGAGATCGCACCGCAGGTGCGGCAGGTGTGCGAGCGCCACGGGCTTCCGTATAACAGCGGCCGACTCGGCCGCCAGTACCGCTCGGTCTACCGGCAGATTCTGCGCCTGGCGTTCCCGGGCGGTTAGCCCGATTCGGTGATCGTGTACGGGTGTGGACATCGCGGGTAGAGCCTCGACTGTCCGTCAGCCTCTTGCCGCTGGAGTGATCGGCGAGCGGCTGTTCGACGGAGCCTGCGCGACCCTCTTATACCTCGTGGAAACCCTGACGGATGGAGTTAACGTCCCGATCGTCACGTTCGGCTACGACCTGGTGTCAGAATGACAGCGGCCTAGCGCCTGAGGTCTGGGCACGGCGATCAAGTTTTGGGCTCATGCCGACCATGAGGCGCGTATCATCGTTGCTGGCAAGGACAGGGACACAGTGCCCGTCGGCACGCTGGGCAGCATAAGACGAGTGAGCGGTTTGGAGCATCTGCGATGAGCGAGTACGTCGTGATCTACGAGCAGGCAGAGGACGGAGCTTGGGGGGCGTATCTGCCGGACTTGCCTGGCGTTGTAGCGCTTGGCGCGACGCGCTCGGAGATCGGTGAGCGCATTGAGGAGGCGCTGGCCGCCTATGCGGATGACCTGCGTGGGCGGGGCGGCTCGCTGCCGGTGCCGCACCACACGGCTGGCACTGTCGCAGCCTGATTTCCGGGGAACGCTGCCTGCCACCTGTCGGGCGAGTGGGGACGATGGCTTGCGGACGCGAACTGGATGAAAGGGTAGTTCACGCTGCCTGGCTGCTCCGCTTCCATTGGTCCCGACGTGGGATGTCCGCCGGCGAACGTCACGGGCTCGAACCGACGGTGGCTTGGTGGTGCTGACCTAGCCTGGGCGTCCTCAGGACGCCACGAGATCGATGCGCACCGTCGCCGGTTGGCTCTCGAGCGCGCGAAACATCGCAGCTGTCACGAATTTGCCCACTGTGCTGCTGGCGAAAGTCGCGGTTCGGGCCTTGACGTCATCGTCGGGCAGTAGCTCGGCTGTACCAGTCCGCCATCGCCGGCCGCGGCGGACTCGTACGGCCGGGTCGGCCTCGAAGTTGAGCACCCATCCGGCATGCCGGCCGTGTTGTGCGATCAGCCACAGCGTGTCGCCGTCGGCCATGCAGTTGACCGGAGTCCTGCGAACAGCACCGGACTTCCTGCCCTTGGTCTCGACCAGTGCCATCCCCGGCGGCGTGATGCCGATCCTGAACAGTCCCCGCATCAACGGGTTGGCGGTATAGCGCCCGATCAGGATCTCGAAACGACGCTTGATGGGTCTGTCGTTCTTCTCGGTCATCTCTTCACCTCTGTAGTGGGTTATTTCGCGTGGACTGTGCGATTTCTTTTGGTGCATGTGCCTGGAAGGTCGGCCAAGCCGCGCATCGACTACTCCAAACTATTGGTTTAGAATCTAAAGTGCAATCACGTCATCTAGAGTGCTGAACTTGATATGAGCAACTATCTGATGGCGTTTCTAACGTCGAGTCCAGTACGCTTCAGACGTGCGCTCGTATTCGCAGAGCTGTCCCGTCGCGAAGGCTCTGGACGTGGTTGGCGATCGATGGAACCTGCTGATCGTCCGGGAGCTGCTTCTGCGCGAGCGCTGCCGTTACACGGATCTACGTAACGGGCTGCCCGGGATAGCGACGAACATCCTCGCCGAGCGTGTTCGCGATCTCGAAGATGCAGGGATCCTGTTCCGCGAAGAAGCGAGGCCGCCGATTGCGACAGCCGTATTCGGGTTGACGGAGCGGGGGAGGGCGCTTCAGCCCGTCCTGCGCGAGCTCGCGCTTTGGGGTGCACCCCTGATGGGCGACCTGGCTGCCGGCGAGTTTCGCGATCACTGGCTCGGTCTGATTGCCGAGACCTATCTCGCGGATCACGAGCCGGAGAGCCCATCGGTTTCGATCCAGCTGAACCCGGGCACCGAACCGGCGGTGCTGCTGACCCACGATGGGCTTGTCGAGGTACGCCCGGGAATCGTGGAGCTTCCCGCCCTGACGATGACCGGAGAGGCGACGGTCCTCGCCGGAGTTCTCACGGGCCAGCTGACGCTTGGCCAAGCACGCAGCAAGGGTTTGAAGTGCGACGGTGACCCGGGCGCTCTGCGCAGGATCAGAGGCTCCGAGCCGGCAGACAAGAAGCCGCCTCGTCCACATCTCGTGGGCTGAGCGCAACGAGCAACTACCAAGGGGGCAGTGATGCGTGCAGTTGTGATCACGAAGCATGGCGGGCCTGGCGTCTTGAAGGTGCAGGAGCAGGCTGCCCCTGAGCTTGGTGCCGGCCAGGTTCGAGTGCAGGTCGCCGCCGTCGGCGTCAACTTCGCCGACGTCATGGCGAGACTGGGCCTGTATCCGGACGCGCCCAAGACCCCCTGCGTCGTCGGCTACGAGGTCGCCGGCACCGTGATCGAGGTCGGCCCCGGTGTCGGGGGTCTGAGCGACGGCCAGCGAGTGTTCGTCAGCACCAAATTCGGCGGCTACGCCTCCGAAGTGGTCGCGGAGGCCGTCGACGTGTTCCCTTTGCCGGACGATCTGAGCTTCGAGCAGGGCGCGGCGATACCGGTGAACTACGCCACCGCGTGGGCCGGGCTGATCGGCTACGGGTCGCTGCAGCCGGGCGAACGCGTGTTGATTCACTCAGCGGGCGGAGGCGTCGGCATCGCCGCGACTCAGCTTGCCAAGCGTGCGGGTGCCGAGATCTTCGGAACCGCATCCCCCGGCAAGCACCAGCGCGTGGAAGAGTTTGGCGTCGACCGTGTCATCGACTACACCGAGCCCGGCTGGGAGAGCGGACTCCCCGGCTTCGACGTGATCCTGGACGCGATTGGCGGCAAGAGCTTCAGAAGCAGCTACCGCCTGCTGAATCCCGGTGGGCGGCTCATCGCCTTCGGCGCTTCATCCGTCGTCTCAGGCGAGCGGAAAAACCCCGTGACGGCGCTGCGTGCGGTTGCACGGATGCCACGTTTCAACATGATCAAGCAGATGTCGGAATCGAAGGCCGTGATCGGGCTGAACATGTTGACGCTGATGAAGGCCAAGGGTTCGCTGCGCCCATGGATCGACCCGTTGCAACCGATGCTCGATGACGGCACGATCAAGCCGGTCATCGCCGGCACCTTCAGCTTCGAGCAGGCAGGCGCCGCTCAGACGATGATCGTCGAGCGACGAAACGTCGGCAAGGTGATCCTCGCCACATAGGCCTGGATCATCGACCGGCGAGAGCCCATGTGAGTCGCTGCGATGATGAGCCCATGGGTGAAGTGGCCACTCCAAACGAGGTGCGTCTTCGACGAATCCTGCGCCTCCTGCTTCCTCTAGTCGCCATAGCCCTCTCCGGCTGTGGCTCGGCCGGGCGGTCCAACCCTCAAATCAAGACAGCCGCTCGATCCTCGACGCGGGGACCCGGAGTGCCCGCATCGGCGGTTGCCGTCATCGGAGGTTGGGCTGACGCGTTGCGCACGGGCCACCTCCAGCAGGCGGCCGGTTACTGGGCTCACCCGAGTGCGATGGTCAACGGAGTCGACACCTCAGGGCATCTGGCGCTGATCCAGATTCGCACGCGACACGACGCCCTGGGGGCCGATGAGACGCTTCCCTGCGGAGCGACGCTCAAGGCCACGACGAAGAACGGCAGGTACGTGAAGGCCGTCTTCGCGCTCGGTGCCCGCGCCGGCGTTTCTTCCAACGGCGGTTGCAGTGGCGTGGCCGCCGTCGACTTCCTGATCGGAGGCGGGCACATCGAGCGCTGGCTGCGGGCGCCGGTGGCCGCCAGCCCCGCTCCCGGGGCTCCAAGGTCCAGCCGCGAACCGGTTCCCGCGACGTCGGTCTGAGGCGAGGCCACGGCGGCGTCGCTGCGTCTGTGCGCGTCGCCGATCGGTGGATGTGAGAGTCTGACGATGCGCCCGGGACATCGGGCCCGGGGCAGCGATCGCGCGGGTTCGCGTGGACAGGGGGACTCATGGCAGTCGGGATCTATTTCATGAACAGCAAATTCCCGAAGGACAAGTACGACGAGGCGATCGGCCGGCTCGAGGCCGCCGGGGCGGGCGCTCCCGAGGGACGCAGCTATCACGTCGCCCTGGAGACCGAGGGGGAAATCAACGTGTTCGACGTCTGGGACTCCCAGGAGTCATTCGAGGCCTTCGGAGCGACGTTGATGCCGATCCTCACGGCCCTTGGCGTGGATCCCGGGACGCCGATGTTCTCCCCTGCCCACAACGTGATCGTGGGCTGAGGGCCGCGCTCGTTCTGGCCTTGAGCCACTCACGACCAGAACGTCCGGCGCCTGCTCGGATGAGTGCACCGTGATCAGTCGAGTGTCCATGTGGCGCGCCTTCCTCGCGCCCATAGTTTTGGCGGCGCTCCTCGCCGTCCCCGCCGATGCTCGGGGTCCGGTGTTCGCCGCGACATCCGGCTTTCTGATCGGCATCAACGCCGGCGATGGGAGTCGCGCGGAAGTCCGGGACCTGCGTCGCGTGGCGGCCGTGGTGTGCGTGTCGAATCCCGGCAATACGCGCCACTGGGAAGCGGCGGGGGTCAGGGTGATCGCCGACGAGACCGGTCCCTATACGAGCGGAGGTGTCAGCGGCCTGGATCATCGGGCCTACGTCCGCGGGGTCCTCTCGCTGGTCAGGCGTGACCCTCATCTATTCGCGGTGGAGGTCCTCAACGAGCCCGGCGGCGAATGGTTCTGGGGCGCTGACAGCGAATCGGCCGCCAACCGGGAAAGCTACGCGCGGCTGCTGATCGAAGTCCACGAAGCGCTCGTTGCCGGCTTCGGCGCCGCCAGGCCACTGGAGCTCGCCTCCTGGGACGGCGGGCACGACTCCTCCAACGCTTGGGGCGAAGCCTGGTCTCGCGATGCGACCGCACTGGCGGACGTCGACGGCGTCACCAGCCACCCCTATGGGGGCACGGACGAGAGGGCCCACTCGATTCTCGGCAATCGCGGGCTCGTGACGCGCGCCGCAGCCGTCTCGCACAAGCCCGTCTACATCACAGAGGTGGGCTTTCCGACCGCCGGGCCGACGGCGGACTCGCTGCGCTACACCGAAGCCGAACAGGCCTCTGCGATCTACCGGTTCGGCCTGTGGGCGGAACACAGGAAATACGTGGCCGCCGTCACGTTCTTCACTTACCGCGACGAACGGGAAGGCGGCGGCTATGGCGTCGAGACGCGTCGCGGTGTCAAGAAGAAGGCATTCAAGGCCCTCGAACGCCTGCACAAGGGTGAGAAAAGGGCGGGCTAGAGCCACATAGTTGAGGTCACCGGCCCTGCCAGGCCGAGATGAGAGCGGCTTGGGACGCGCTACAGTTGAGCTGCCGGTCATCTGAACAGGTGGCATCTGCTCCCTCAGGCCGGCACGGGGAAACCGACCGCCCGCCCAAGGCCGGTGGAAGCGCGGCGTCATGACTGACGAGAGCTCGATCGAGCTTCACCAATCGCCCGTCTCCGGGGTGATCCCGGACCGGATCTATATGTCGAGCACCCCGGATGCGTCGCCGGTCGACACCGATAGGACACCGCGATGGTGAGTGCGCGCCGAATCGAGGAGATCCGCGCCGAAGCGAAGTATCACCGTGAGCGCCTCGACCTCTACAAGGCCAAGACCTACGGCTCGCGTCCCACCAGCGAGGTGCGGATGAGAGAACTTGAGCGCCGCAGCACGGGAGCCGATTCGCGGCTACGCGAGGCACAGCAGGAGAACGCGCGGGAGCGGCAGGAGTAATAGGCCGGAGGCGGGGTCGCCCGCGCCGGTCAGTCGAGCGACCCCGCCGGCAGCAGGAAGCGAAGGGGAGGGAGGGTCGATGCCCTGGCGTTGACCTCCGTCCTCGAGCCGTGGATGCCTCGCTTGGCGGCTGTCGCAGTCGTCGAGTCGGGGACGCCCTCGTGCGAGAGGACCCAGGCGATGATCGCCGTCGAGTCGCTTCCCTCGGCGAGGATCACAGAGCGCTCGATCGAGTTGCCGCCAGAGGCATGAGGTCGTGCCAGACGCCTGACAACCGTGCGAATCGCCTCATCGTCCATCGTTCTCACTTCCGGAGCCTCGGCTGCCCGGGGGCCGTCGACTGCTCGATAGGGGACGGCCGTGGCGTCCCGCTGGGACGAAACTGTCCGTCAGACCATCCGACGGCTGGCTGGCCGACGGTGTTCCGGGCGAGTCGCTCCGCAAAAGCGGTGAATGACCTGTCTGAGGAGTCTAGTCCACTCCGTCGGCTCCTCCCGTGGGCCGAGGCTCAGGCGCCCAGTCGGTAGGGTGACGCCCGCAAAGATCGCGGTGGCCCTCCTCGGGGGGCGGAGGGGAAATCCCATGAGCAAGAGAATCGTCGTACTCGGAGCCGGCTTCGGCGGGCTTGAGCTCTGCACGATGCTCTCGGACGCGCTCGGCGCGGATGCCGAGGTGACGCTGATCGACAAGAACGACGGGTTCGTATTCGGGTTCTCGAAGCTTGACGTGATGTTCGGCAGGACGACGCCAGAGGCCGTTCGCCTGCCCTACAGCGCCATCTCGAAGCCCGGCGTGCGCGTTCTGCGCGAGACGGTCACAGCAATTGATCCCGAGGCCCGCCGCGTCAAAACCGACGTGGCCACCCACGAGGCCGACGCGCTGGTGATCGCCCTGGGCGCCGACTACGACATGGACGCCACACCGGGGCTCGCAGAGGCCGGCAACGAGTTCTACTCGGTCGCCGGCGCCGAGCGCCTGGCAGGGATCCTCCCCGGCTTCTCGGCGGGACACGCCGTGATCGGCGTCTGCGGCGCGCCCTTCAAGTGTCCGCCTGCGCCCAGCGAGTGCGCCCTCCTGCTCGATGAGATGCTGAGCGCACGCGGCGTGCGCGATGCCTGCCGGATCTCCTTCGTCATACCCCTCAGCACGCCCGTTCCGCCCTCGCCCGAGACCTCGGCCGCGCTGAAGGCAGAGTTCGAGGCGCGCGGCATCGATCTGATCGCCGGCCGCAGGGTCAGCGCGCTCGATCCCGAGCGCAAAGTCGCGATCCTCGATGACGACAGCGAGCTGCCCTTCGACTTGTTCCTCGGAGTCCCCAAGCACCGCGCCCCCGATGTCGTGATCGCCAGCGGCATGACCGAGGACGGATACATACCCGTCGACTTCGCGACGCTGAAGACGCGCTATCCCGGCGTCTACGCCCTCGGCGACGTCGCCACAGCCGGCGTCCCCAAGGCCGGCGTCTTCGCCGAGGGCGCCGCCCGCATCGTCGCCCAGACGCTGATCGCCGAGCTCGCCGGTGGCGAGGAGCCAGGCCGTCACCTCGGACAGGGCACCTGCTACATCGAGTTCGGTGAGGGGCGGATCGGCAGCGTCGACATCGACTTCCTCTCAGGGCCCGACAAAACGGGAACCTTCAACCCTCCCTCAGAGGCCCAGATGATCCTCAAGGAACGCTTCGGATCGAGCCGCCGGGAGCGCTGGTTCGGCGTCTGAGTCTCAGGCCGGGCGGTGCGCCCGAAAGCGAAACGAGCTGCCGCCCGTCTTGACTGAGATCCGCTCGAACCCGCAGGCGGCCAACCGTCCGCTCAGCCCGGCGGGGTCGATCGGGTTCAGGACGTCGCCGATGTGGATCGCCTTGAAGACGATGCCAGTGCCGAGGCTGTCCGTACCGGCGAACACGCCCCCCGGCCGGAGCACCCGGAAGGCCTCCGCAAACGCCTCGTCCTGGAGCTCGGCCGAGTGCAGATGGTGGAGCATCGTGAAGCACAAGACGCTCGAGAAGCTCTCCTCGGCGAACGGCATCAGGGTCGCATCGCCCTGGTGGACATCGACGCGGTCGCCGAGCTTGACACGCAGGCCCTCGCAGTAGCCGGGCTCCAGCTCCAGCACCGTCAACTCGCCCGGCCGACCGGCCAGTACCTTCGTTGTCGCCCCGAAACCCGGCCCGAACTCGAGCACCTGCTCGCCGGTGTCCAGATCGCGAAGGCCCCACGGCAGCAGCTCGTCGTCGACCTTCCCAGCCCACCAGCGCGACGAGCAGATCAGGTTGTGGATGGCGTTCACGCCCACGAACATAGCGAGTGTCCCGCGCTCGGACGCGCCCACGAGGGCAGGCTCGTGGCGGGGGTTCTATCGTGCTGGCCCATGCAGGCGGCATCCGGTCTCAGCGTGCGCTCGGCGAGCATCGCCGACGCCGCCGCCTGCGCGGCGATTTACGCGCCCTATGTCAGCGACACGGCCGTCAGCTTCGAGCTGGAGCCGCCCACCGCCGATGAGATAGCTCAGCGGATCGAGGCCGCCGGTCGCAACCACGCATGGCTCGTCCTCGAGGACGAAGGTCGAGTCGTCGGCTATGCCTACGGCGGGCCCATGCATACCCGTGCGGCTTACCGCTGGTCGTGCGAAGTCAGCGTCTACGTCGAGACCGGCAGGCGGCGCAGCGGCGCGGGGCGAGCGCTCTACGAGGCTCTGTTCGCGCGCCTGGCCGAGCGTGGCTTTCGCACCGCCATCGCCGGCATGACACTTCCCAACGAGGCCAGCGCCGGCCTGCACAGGGCGACGGGCTTCGAGCAGATCGGCGTCTACCGAGACATCGGCTGGAAGCTCGGCTCCTGGCACGACGTGGCCTGGATGCAGCGCTCGCTCCTCCGCGACGGTCATGACTCCGCCGAGGCACCTGCCGAGCCGGCCTGAGCGCCTAGCCGTCTTCCAACACCGCCGCCACGGCTGCCGGCAGGCGCTCGCGACGGGCGGGCGTCGCCCGCCCCGAGGACAGCTGGCGGTGGGCGAAGCCGTGGGGGAGGTCGACGAGCGCCAGCACAACCAGATCGCGTGCCGCGCGGTCGGCCCTTCCGAACAGTGCTCGGGCGAGGCGCGCGATCATCTTCTCGATCTCGGCATTGACGGACGCGAGCTCCTCGTAAAGCTCGCCGTCGGTGATCGCGAGCAGCTCGGCGTGGCTGAGGGCGTCCAGCAGAAGCGCATCCAGGGGCTCTGAGATGCAGTGGTCGTACATCGCCAGGGCCACCGCTTGTGCGCTTCGCAGAGGACGCTTGGCGGCCACCGGCACTTCCAGCGAGCACCGCTGGCTGCGCCCGACCGCCCGCAGCCAGACGCGCGCCAGCAGCTCGTCGATCGAGCTGAAGCGATGGTAGATCGATCCGACCGGTACGCCCGCCTGGCGCGCGATCGCCTCGACCGTCGCGCCACGGGCGCCGCGCGTCACGATCACCTCGCGGGCGGCGTCAAGAATCGCCTCGGTGGAGAAAACCTGTCTGGTCAAGAGACTGTAGAGTGTATCTTCTAGAAGATATTTTCTATAAGGAGATGAACAGTGGCAGCTCTGAGTCGTTACGGCGAGGTCTTCGTCCTCGATCTGGGCGAAGGCGAGAACCGCTTCAACGCCGACTCGCTGGACTCGCTGGAGGCGTGCCTCACCGAGGTCGAAGCCGCCGCTCCCTGCGCACTCGTGACGAGCGCCCGAGGCAAGATCTGGTCGAACGGGCTCGACCTCGAATGGATGGGCACGCAGGGTGAGGCGGTGATCCCCTTCGTCGGCCGCGTCCACGAGTTGCTGGCACGGGTGCTCGAGATCGGTGTCCCGACGGTCGCCGCCATGCAGGGGCACGTGTTCGCCGCCGGGGCAATGCTCGCGCTTGCCCACGACCAGCGCACGATGCGCGCCGACCGTGGTTACTTCTGCCTGCCGGAGGTCGACATCGGCATCCCCTTCACTCCCGGGATGAGCGCTCTGATCGCCGCGAGGCTGCCCGTCCGGGCAGCCCACGAGGCAATGACGACGGGGCGGCGCTACGGAGGTGGGGACGCAACGGTCGCTGGGATCGTCGACGAGGCCGTTGCCGAGGAGGAGGTGCTCCCACGCGCGATCGCTCGTGCGGAGGCGCTGGCCGGCAAGGATCCAACGACGCTTCAGACGATCAAGCGCCGGCTCTACGAGCCGGCCCTTACGGCGCTGCGCGGACCACAGGGGTTCTGAGGCGCCCGGTCGCCGCGTCTCGCTCGCCATAGTGGCTGGCATGATTGGCGAGTGGCCCTGCCCGACGGCGCCTCCGAATCTCCCAGGCGCGATCGCTATGACGCGATCGTCGTCGGCGGCGGACACAACGGCCTGACCGCCGCCGCCTATCTCGCCCGCGCCGGGCGCTCCTGTCTCGTGCTCGAGCGTCGCTCCAGCCTCGGTGGCGCCGCCATCTCCGAACAGGTCTTCCCAGGCTTCCCCGCACGCCTCTCCAGCTACTCCTACCTCGTCAGCCTGTTGCCGGCAAGGATCGTCGACGAGCTGGGCCTGTCCGTTCGCCTCGCTCACCGTCGGGTCTCCTCCTACACCCCCGATCCTCGCCGCGACGATGGCGCTGGGCTGCTCGTCGATGAGTCAGACCCCGAAGCGACTGCCCGTTCGTTCGCCGACATCACAGGTGGCGAGCGCGACTACGCCGCGTGGCGCGAGCTGTACGCGCTGACCGGCGAAGCCGCCAAGGCGATCTTCCCGACGATGACCGAGCCGCTGCTCTCGCGCGCCGCGCTGCGCGAGCGGGTCGGCACCGCCGTCTGGGATCTCCTGTTCGGGCGACCGCTGGGGGAGACGATGGCCGAGCGCTTCGGCGATGAGCTCGTCGCGGGGGTGGCCATGACCGACGGCCTGATCGGCACGTTCGCCGACGTCGGCCAGGGGGACCTGCTCCAGAACCGCTGCTTCCTCTACCACGTGATCGGCCGTGAGACGGGCGACTGGCTCGTGCCCATCGGCGGGATGGGGACCGTCACGGCAGCGCTGAGCGAGGCCGCCCGGCTCGCCGGCGCTGAGCTGTGCGTCGACCGCGAGGTGACGGCGCTGAGCCCGGACGGAAGCGGCGTCGAGGTGAGCTTCCGCGACGGTCCGAAGGGCGATCAGCGGACGGTCGGCGCCCGGCACGCCCTGATCGGCGCCGCCCCGGCGGAGCTCGCCCGGCTGTTGGGCAAGGAGATGACACCCGGCGAACCTGCCCCGGAGGGCTCGCAGCTGAAGGTCAACCTGCTGCTGTCCCGGCTGCCCCGTCTGCGCGACTCCGCCCTGGACCCCGAGCGCGCGTTCGCCGGGACCTTTCACGTCAATGAGACCGCCGACCAACTGCGCCGCGCCTTCCAGCAGGCCTCGCGGGGTGAGATCCCGAGCGTGGCCCCCTGCGAGGCCTACTGCCACTCGCTGACCGACCCTTCGATCCTCGGCCCAGCCATGCGCGAGGCGGGCAACCAGACGCTGACGGTCTTCGCTCTGCACATGCCCGCCCGGCTGTTCGCGCAGGACCCGCTTCAGGCTCGAGAGGCGGCGCTCAGAGCGACGCTCGACTCGCTGAACTCTGTTCTCGCCGAGCCGATCGAGGACTGCCTGCTCGCCGCTCCGGATGGCCGGCCTTGCGTGGAGGCGCGCAGCCCCTTCGACTTGGAGGAGGAGCTGAGGATGCCCGGCGGGCACATCTTTCATCGCGACCTCTCCTGGCCCTTCGCCGAGCGCGAGGAGGAGGTCGGGAGGTGGGGCGTTGAGACCGCCCATCCCGCGATCTTCCTGTGCGGCGCCGGCGCCCGGCGCGGCGGGGGTGTCAGCGGCATCCCCGGGCGCAACGCGGCGATGGCGGTACTCGCCTCTAGAGCACCATCTGGGTGCAGGTGAAGCTGGCGGCGAGCCGCTCCTCCTTGAGCACCCGCACCTGCCAGACCTGTGTGCGAGAGCCGACGTGCAGCGGCTCGCCGACAGCGCTCAGCAGATCGCCGTCGGCTGCCGAGGAGATCACGTTGATCTTCAGCTCGACGGTCGTGAACCCTCGGTCGGCAGGTAGGTGGCGCAGCGTCCCCCAGGCAGCGACGGTGTCGGCGAAGGCGACCCAGGCACCGCCGTGGACGTAGCCCATCGGGTGCAGGTGACGGCGGTCGACAGGCATCCGGCCGAGCACGTGCTCGTCGGTGATCTCCGTCAGCGCGATCCCCAAGTTGCCCGGGAAGGTGCCGGCGAGGCGTTGCGCGCTCAGCTCCGGCGTGATCTCCGCGTTGGTCTGACCCATTCGACTCCGCCCCTCCTCGTTTGACGGCCCGATCCTATGGCCTCGCTCTCGGCCTGCGTCGCCGGGCTACGATCGCCACTGTGGCCATCTCGCCCGAGCAGCCGATCGCCGCCGGGGGGCTCAGCAGGGTTCCCTCGAGCGTGCTCGTCATCAGCGCGATCGCCTCGGTCCAGTTCGGCTCGGCGATCGCCGCCACGCTGTTCGACCGGGTCGGTCCGGGTGGCACAGTGCTTCTGCGCCTGGTCTTCGGCTCGGTCGTGCTGCTGGCCGTATGGCGGCCGCGCCTGCGGGGCCGAAGTCGCCGCGAGCTGCTCCTGGCGGCGCTGTTCGGGCTGGTCCTCGCGGGCATGAACCTCAGCTTCTATGGCGCCCTGAGCCGGATCCCCTTGGGGATCGCCGTGGCGCTCGAGTTCGTCGGGCCGTTGACGGTCGCTCTGCTCGGCTCGCGCCGGCCGCGAGATCTGCTGTGGGTGGCTCTGGCGGCGTTGGGGATCGTGGCGCTCACCCGTGGTGGTGGCCACGGACTGAACGGTCTCGGCGTCGCCCTCGCGTTGGTGGCCGGCGCGTTCTGGGGCCTCTACATCGTCCTCAACGCGCGCCTGGGGAGAGCCTTCGAGGGTGGCACGGGCCTGGCTCTGGCGATGTGCGTGGGCGCGCTGGCGGCGCTGCCCTTGGGCGTGGCCGAAGGCGGTGTCCATCTGCTCGACGGCGAATCGCTTTTGGCTGGGGCGGCGATCGGCGTGCTCTCCTCGGCGATCCCCTACTCGTTCGAGGTCGAGGCCCTGCGGCGCATCGTCCCAGCTGTCTTCGGGGTTCTGATGAGCCTCGAGCCGGCGATGGCGGCGCTGGCGGGGCTCTTGATCCTCGGCCAGCACCTCGGCGCCCGCGTGCTGCTCGGGATCGCCTTCGTGATCGTTGCCTCTGTCGGCGCTTCGCGGGGCGGCCGCGAGGCGCCCGTGGCACTCTAGCGGCCGCCCGGTAGCTCAGCCGCGGGCCGGTAGCTCCTGGACCGCCCAGCCGTTGCCGTCGGGGTCCTTGAAGAACACGAAGCGTCCCCAGGGGAAGTCCTGGATATCGCTGACCTCGACGCCCCGACCGGTCAGCTCGCGGTGGGCCTCCTCGGCGTTGGCGACGACCAGCTGAAGTCCCTGCACGGAGCCCGGCGTGGCCTCCGTCAGGCCGTCGCCGATCGCGATCGAGCAGGCCGACCCGGGCGGGGTCATCTGCACGAAGCGAAGGCCCTCCTCGACCTGATGGTCGTGTTCGGCGATGAAGCCGGCGCGCTCGGCGTAAGAAGGCCTTGGCGCGATCGACGTCTGAGACGGGCACGGTGATCAACTCGAGCTTGAAGTCCATTGAAGTTCCTTTCTCGATCCTCGGTCCGCTGCTGCGGCTGAGATCGAAGCTACGTGCAATTGAGGCCAGTATCTGTCCTCGATATGCGGGATCATCCGGGCATGGCCGACGCACCCACAGCCGGGCGGCTGCTGGCCCTGCTGTCGCTCCTGCAGGCGCGGCGGGAGTGGCCGGGGACGGTTCTGGCCGACCGCCTGGATGTCTCGCTGCGTACGGTCCGTCGCGACGTCGAGCGCCTGCGGGGTCTGGGCTACCCGATCGACTCCACCAGCGGGCCGGCCGGCGGCTACTCCTTGATCGCGGGTACGGCGATGCCGCCGCTGCTGCTCGACGACGAGGAGGCGATCGCGGTGGCGATCGCGCTGCGTACCGCCGCCCGCTCGGCTGTCGCGGGCATCGAGGAGACGGCGCTGCGGGCGATGGTCAAGCTCGAGCAGGTGCTGCCCGCCCACCTGCGCCGTCGTGTGCAGGCAATTGGAGCGACGGAGGTCGTGCAGGGCGCCGCCGGGCCGACGATCGACCCGGCCGTTCTGACGATTCTCGGCACGGCCTGCCGCGACGAGGAGCTGCTGCGCTTCGGCTACCGGGGTCGCGACGGCGAGCGCAGCCGCCGGCTGGTCGAGCCGCACGCGCTGATCGCCCACGGACGGCGCTGGTATCTGCTCGCCTTCGATCCGTCGCGGACGGCCTGGAGGACCTTTCGGGTCGACAGGATCGAATCGCCGGCCCCGGCGGGCTCCCGTTTCAAGCCGCGCTCGATCCCGGGGGGCGATGCTGCCGCTTACCTGACGAGGACGCTCGCACGGGTCGTCTACCGCCACGAGGCGCGCGTGCGCTACTTCGTCCCCGCCTCCGAGCTGCGCTCCCGCTCGTCCGGCGGGTGGGGCGACCTGCAGGAGGACGGAGATGGCGCGTGCATCTATGAGACCAGCGACGACGACCTCGGCTGGCTGGCGTTCCGGATCGCCTTCCCGGGTGCCCCATTCGAGCTCCTGGAGGGCTCGCGGGAGCTGCGCGAGCGACTGCGAGAGATGGCCCGGAGGCTGCTGGCGGGGGCGGGCGAGGACGCCGCTCAGGCGGGCTCGGGCAGCAAGCGCTCGACGACCGCGAAGGCGGGCCGCGCGCGGAGCTGATCGCGTAGGTCGAGGCGGTACTCGAGCAGCGCCAAGGAGGGCGCGATCATCATGTCGGCGACGTTCGGCTGCTCGCCGCCGATCACCCCTGTGGCATACAGCTCGTCGGCATGGTCGAGCGCGGCGGGTAGCTGCGCCAGCAGCCGGCGCTCGGCATCGGCGTTTACGCGAAAGGTCGTGCGCGAGGCGAGTTTGGCGCCGATGTCGCGTTGGAGGTCGTTGGTGGCGAGCAGGGCACCGAGCCGTCCCGCCCCGCCACGGGCCGAGAGCCCGTCCAAGGGGCAGGCGAGGACGATTCGTCGGGCGAGCATCTGAAGTGGCTCATCGCCCCACGTCTCGGCCGCCATGACGGCGGACCGTTCGGTGGGGTCGGCGGGGAGGAGTGGCGGCTCGGGAACGAGTCGATCCAGATAACGGGCGATCTCGTGGTTGCGCTGTACCTTCGCGGAGCCGAGACGCAACGCGGGAACCGTGCCGAAGCGGTCGAGCAGCGCGCTCATCCGCGTCGGACGCCCATCGACCATCCTCATCGGCTTCTTCGAGCCCGGAAAACCCCGTAGCCGTATGAGCTGAGGATGCAGGCCGGTCGGCAGTGCGACCGTCCGGAAGTCGATCCCCTTGCGCTGCAGCATCAGCTTCGCCGCCGCGCACGCATGCGAGCCGTGGATTACGTACAGCGTTGCCGGTCCGACGGAGGCTGTCCCCGTGGCACTGCTATCGACCTCCACGTCAGCCATCGACGCGAAGTATCCCGCAGAGCTGAAAGCTAGTCGAGCGGCGTCGTATACGCACCCGACAGGCCACCGTCGACCAGGAACGTCGAGGCGGTCACGAAGCTCGACTCGGGGCCGGCCAGGAACAGGGCGGCGTTGGCGATCTCGATCGCCTCGGCGAAGCGCCCGACGGGGACGTGGACGAGGCGCCGGGCTGCCTGCTCGGGGTCCTTCGAGTAGAGCTCTTTGAGCAGCGGTGTGTCGACAGGACCCGGGCAGAGCGCGTTCACTCGCACGCCGCGCCGGGCGAACTCGACCCCCAGCTCGCGCGAGAGGGCCAGGACGCCGCCCTTGGAGGCCGTGTAGGAGATCTGCGAGGTGGCGGCACCCATGACGGCCACGAACGAGGCGGTGTTGATGACCGATCCGCGCTGCGGACCGTCGTTCTCCAAGAGGTGTGGGATGCCGTGCTTGCAGCAGAGAAACACGCTCGTCAGGTTGACCGTCTGCACCCGTTCCCACGCATCGAGCGTCGTCTCGAGGACGGAGGCGTCGTCGGTGGGTGAGATGCCGGCGTTGTTGAACAGCACGTCGATCCGGCCGAAGCGCTCGCGAACCTGGCGGTAGAGATCGGCGACGAGCTCCTCGCTGGTCAGGTCGATCTGCAGGGAGAGATCGCCGGGGCAGTCGTTGAGCACGTCTACGCCGGCGACCTTGGCGCCTTCGCGCTGGAACAGCTCCACGGTCGCCGCGCCGATCCCGCCGCTCGCGCCTGTGACGACGCACACGCGTCCCTCGAGCCTGCCCGTTGCGGCCATCATGCCTCCGTCGCGTAGAAGATCGTCTTGACCTCGGTGTAGGCGTCGAGCGCGTGGGGTCCCAGCTCGCGGCCGTAGCCGGATTGCTTGAAGCCCCCGAATGGGGTGGTCACCCGCACCGAGCTGTTGGAGTTGATCGAGAGCACGCCCGTCTCGATCGCCCTGGCGACGCGCAGGGCACGGGCGCCGTCACGCGTCCAGATCGAGCCCGACAGGCCGTAGATCGTGTCGTTGGCGAGGGCGATCGCCTCGGCCTCGTCCCGGAAGGGGATCACGGCGGCGATCGGACCGAAGACCTCCTCGCGGGCGACACGCGCCTGCGGGTCGACGGGCGCGAGCACGGTCGGGGCGAACCAGAAGCCCGGACCGTCGGGGGCCGAGCCGCGGAAGGCCACGGGTGCGCCGTCATCGAGGAACGAGGCGACGGTCTCGCGCTGGCCGGCGGAGATCAGGGGCCCCATCTGCGTGGCCTCGTCGAGCGGGTCGCCGACGCGCAGTGCCTTGACCTGGGTCTCCAGCTCGGCCATGAACTCGTCCATCGCCTCGGCCTGGACGAGGATCCGCGAGCGCGCGCAGCAGTCCTGGCCGGCGTTGCCGAACACAGCGGATGGCGCCGCCGCGGCGGCGGCTTGCAGGTCGGCGTCGGCGAAGACGACGTTGGCCGACTTGCCGCCCAGCTCGAGCGTCACCCGCTTGATCGTCTCCGCGGCGCCCGCGGCGATCGAGCGCCCCACCTCGGTGGAGCCGGTGAAGGCGATCTTGTCGACGCCGGGATGTTCGACGAGGCGCTGCCCACAGGTGCGGCCGGGGCCGACGACGACGTTGACGACGCCCTCGGGCAGACCGGTCTCGAGCGCCAGCTCCGCGAACCGCAAAGCCGTCAGGGGCGTCAGCTCGGCTGGCTTCAGGACGACGGTGTTGCCCGCCGCCAGCGCCGGCCCGAGCTTCCAGGAGGCGATCGTCAGCGGGAAGTTCCAGGGGGTGATGAGGCCGACGACGCCGACGGGCTCACGGACGGTGAAGCCCTGTCCGCCGGCGACGGGGATCGTGTCGCCCAGCAGCCGCTCGGGAGCACCGGCGTAGTAGTAGAAGGTGTCCACCACCATCTGCATCTCCCCGCGCGCGTCGCCGATCGCCTTGCCGGCGTTGCGGGCCTCCAGTACGGCCAGCTCCTCGTGGTGGGCGGCGATGTTCTCAGCCAGCGCCCGCAGCAGGCCGGCCCGTGCCCCCGGCGCCAGCGCTCGCCAAGCGGGTAGCGCCGCGCGGGCAGCGCCGACCGCCGCGTCGACCTCCTCGACGCCCGCCCGAGGAACCTCCGCGAGCACCTCCTCGGTGGCGGGCTCGAGGACTGCCAGGCTCTCGCTCAGCGCTCGGCCCGCCTACGGCGCCTGGGCGATTTCGGCCAGACCCTCGACGGGGCCGTCGTCGATCGTGTTGACCGGCCCCTTGAAGGTGTTCTTGGCCGAGACCGCGTACCAGATGGTGACCAGCGCCATAACGCCGATCGTCACCAGCGGCGCGTAGTTGACCGCCGACCATTCGAAGCCTTTCCCGAAGAACACGCCCGCCGGCGCGAACGGCAGGCAGAAGATGATCACGCAGATGCCGACCCAGATGAAGGCCGCCGGGTTCATCCATTTGTATTTCTCGCCCAGCGTCCATGGGCCGGGCTTGAACTCGTGTTTCATGCGCCAGCGCAGGAACACGGGGATCGTGTAGGCGATGTAGAGCCCGATCACCGAGATAGATGTCACGGCGAGGAACGCGACAGGCGTGCCGAGGTGGTTTGGGAAGTAGGCCGGGATCGTGATCGTCAGGGCGGCCAGGATCACGAACAGCACCGCCCATGTCGGTGTCTTGTTCGGGCCCAGCCGTCGCCACAGCTTGTGGCCGGGGACCGCGCCATCGCGGGAGAACGCGAACGTCATTCGCGAGGCACTGGTCACGCAGGCCATGCCGCAGAAGATCTGGCCGATCGTGGAGATCAGGATCACGGCCTTGGCCGCCGCCGAGCTCATCGCCGTCTCGAAGATCGTGAGCGCCGGGTAGCCAGATTCGTAGACGGCGGCGGAGTTGCGCGGCATGGCGAAGGTGATCGCCAGCAGCACGATCCAGCCGATCACGGCGGAGTAGGCGACAGACCGCCAGATCCCTTTGGGCGCCTGCTCGGCCGCGCCGTGCGTCTCCTCGGAGACGTGTGCCGAGGCGTCATAGCCGGTGATCGTGTACATCGTCAGCAGGAACCCGAGTGGCAGCACGTAGAACCAATACATGCCGTGGCTGAACCCGGAGTGGTTGGCCTTGTGACCGAACACGTAGGAGAGGCTCGCGTGATGGCTCGGCACCGCGATCAGGATCACGACGATCACGGTGACGCCGATTACGTGCCACCAGACCGAGATGCCGTTGAAGATCGACACCAGGTGGCTGGAGAAGACGTTGATCAGGCCGTGGGCGCACAGCAGGAACGCGAACAGCGCGAAGTTCACATGGGCGCTGTAATGCACGTCCGAGAAGGCCGCTGCCTTGGTGAAGTTGAAGATGAAGTGCACGTTGTAGAGCCCGAGCAGATTCATCAGGAACGCAGAGCACACGTAGTCCACCGAGGCGACCACGGCGACCAGGCCGATCAGGTTGAACCAACCCGTGAACCAGCCCCAGCCGGCGCCACCGAGCTTTGAGGCCCAGTAGTAGATGCCACCGGCTGTCGGCATCGAGGAGGCCAGCTCTGACATCGAGAAGGCGACGAACAGCACGAACACGCTGATCAGGGGCCAGGTGATCGAGATCGCGATCGGGCCACCGTTCTTGAGGGCCTGGCCGTAGGTCGTGAAGCACCCCGCCAGCACTGAGATGATCGAGAAGGAGATCGCGAAGTTGGAGAACCCGCTCCAGCCGCGCTTCAGCTCCTGCTTGTAACCCAGCTCCGCGAGTCGCTGCTCGTCGGTGCTCATCGTGCCCTCGGCTGTGCTCATCCGCTCGCCCCCTAGAAGAAGAAAAGGTTTGGTCTTCCGTCCTTCGATCGTGACAATACGCTCGTTCGCGGATGGAAGTCAAGGGTTCGCGAGTCCAAGATCTTCGGCTCGCTGATGTCCAGCTGTCCGAGAGCCGAACGGCCGAGGCCTAGCCCCGGGGGAGCAGTCCGGCGAGGACGTGCTCGGTGCCCTGCAGGTGCTCCGTCATGACCTGGGTGGCGCGCATCGCATCGCCCTCGCGGATCGCCGATATCAGGCGGCGGTGCTGGGCGTTGGAGGAGGCCAGGACCTCTGGAGGATGGGCGATGTAGGCGATCAGGTCGGTCATCGCGCCCTGCACCTCCGTCATTGCCTGCACGAGCCAGGTCGAGCCCGCCGCCTCGGCGAGGCCGACGTGCAGGCGGATGTCCGCCTGGCGGTAGGCGGTGAAGTCCTCCAGCGAGTCGTCCAGGGCGACCGCAACATCTTCAAGCCCCGCCAGCGCCTCGGGGCCCGCTCGCTCGGCGGCCAGCACCGCCACGCCCAGCTCGACCGCCAGGCGCCGATCGCAGGTCTCGCGCCATTCGGAGAGCATCTGCGCGGAGGGCGGGTCGGCGGGCGGCTGGGGGTCGGCCACGAACGTGCCGCCACCGCGCCCGCGGGTGGCGAACACGTGGCCGCTCTGGCTGAGCGCCGTCAGCGCCTGGCGCAGCGTCGAGCGGGCGATCCCCAGTCGCGTGCACAGCTCCCGCTCGGCGGGAAGTTGGGAGCCCGGCGCCAGCAGCCCGAGCTTGATCGCCGTGCCCAACCGGTCGACGGTCTCCTCGAAGGCCGTCTGCGAGCGGACAGGGGCGAAGACGACCTCGGGGGGCGCGAGCGTGCCGGCGGCCCGCCGCTCAGCGGCCATCCCGAGCCCGTCTCACAGCCGCTCGAACCCTCGGAAGCGCTCCCAGTCGGTGACGGCCGAGCCGAATGCGGCCAGCTCGACGTCGGCGGCGTTGAGGTAGTGGGCCACGACCTCCTCGCCGAAAGCCTGCTTCGCGACGGCGCTCTCGGCGAACAGCTCGCGGGCGGAGTGAAGGGTGGTGGGGACCCGCGGACGCTCGGTGTCGGCATAGGCGTTGCCGGCCAGCGCGGGCTCGAGCTCCAGGCCTGCGTCGATCCCGTGCAGTCCCGAGGCGATGATCGCCGCCAGCGCCAGGTAAGGGTTGAGGTCGGCGCCGCCCGCGCGATTCTCGAAGCGCTTCGAGGGCCCGTGCCCGACGACGCGCAGCGAGCACGTGCGGTTGTCCTTGCCCCAGGCGACCGTCGTCGGCGCGAAGCTCGCCGCCGCATAGCGCTTGTAGGAATTGACGTTCGGCGCCAGCAGCAGCGTCATCTCGCGCAGGCAGGCGAGCTGGCCGGCCAGGAACGCGTCGAACAGCCCGTCGTTCTCGGCACGCGCGAACAGCGGTCCTTGCTCGTCGGCGAGGGAGAAGTGGATGTGGCACGAGTTGCCCTCGCGCTCGTCGTACTTGGCCATGAAGCTCAGCGCCATGCCCTCGGCTGCCGCGATCTCCTTGGCGCCGTTCTTGAAGATCGCGTGCTCGTCACATGTTCTCAGCGCGTCGGCGTAGCGGAAGTTGATCTCGTGTTGGCCGTAGTTGCACTCGCCCTTGGAGTCCTCGACGACCATCCCGGCGGCAGCCATCGAGTTGCGGATCCGGCGGATCAGGGGCTCGACCCGAGCGGTGCCGAGCAGCGAGTAGTCGACGTTGTAGAGATTGGCGGGCCGCAGGTCTCGGTAGTGCTTGTGCCAGGCCTCCTCGTAGGTGTCCAGGAAGACCATGAACTCGAGCTCCGTGCCGGCATTGGCCGTCCAGCCTCGCTCGGCCAGCCGCGCCAGCTGACGGCGCAGGATCTGCCGGGGCGAGGCGACGACTTCCGAGCCGTCCAGCCACGCCACGTCGGCCAGGCAGATAACCGTTCCCTCCTGCCAAGGCACCGGACGCAGCGTGTCGAGGTCCGGTACCAGCATCATGTCTCCGTAGCCGCGCTCCCACGAGGACATCGCATAGCCGTCGACCGTCGACATCTCCACGTCGACCGCCAGTAGGTAGTTGCAGCCCTCCGCACCGTGCTCGACGACCTCCGCCAGGAAGTGCGTCGCGGTCAGGCGCTTGCCCTGCAGGCGCCCCTGCATGTCGGTGATCGCCAGCAGGACCGTGTCGACCGTCCCCTGGTCCACCGCCTCCCTTAGCTGCTCCAGTTCCATCCATCCTGAAGGTACTGGAGAAGCACCTTCCACGTGGGGAGCCGCTGCTGTCAAGCCCCTCGGCCCGCGTCACCGGTAGCCTCGGCCCCGATGGCCGCGCTGCTCGCAACGGTGCGCTTCTACGACGTGGTGCTGTGGCTTCACATCACGGCGGTCGTGGTCGCATTCGGAACGCTGTTCGCCTATCCGCTGTTCCTGTCGCTCAACGCCAGGGCTCCGATCGGCGAGCGGGCGAGCCTGCACAAGCTGCAGATCGCCTTCAGCAAGCGGATCACCGGCCCGACGATCGTCGTGATCCTCGCCGCCGGGATCTACCTGGCGAGCGACGCTCACCTGTGGTCGCAGAGCTGGGTCGGCGCGGGGCTCGCGCTGTTGATCGTGATCGCCGGGCTCGGAGCGACGGTCCTGCGCAAAGGCGAGGAGCGGCTGCTGGCCTGCTCGGAGGCCGGCGATGAGAGTGGCTACGCGAAGGTGCTGGGGCCGCTGCTCGGCTGGACGGCGCTGACGATCGTGCTGATCGTCGTGACGATCTTCCTGATGGCCGTCAAGCCCTAGCTGAGGCTTCCGCGCTAGGCCTGAGCGCCGGCGGGCCTGCCCGTCTGCGTCGCCGTTCGTGCCGTCGCTCTGATCGCCGCCGCCACCGCCGGGGGATCGTCGTAGTAGGGGACATGGCCGGCGCCGAGCGTCACGTGGTTGGCCCACGGCATCATCGCCCGCGCCCGGGGTGCCTGCAGGCGATAGGGCAGCAGCCTGTCGCGCTCGCCCCAGGCGATCGTCACGGGCGTCTGGCGGAGCTGCTCGGGCTTGGCGAACGTGTAGCTGTCGAAGGACTTCAGAGCTCCGGCGAGGGCGGGGGAGGCCCAGGCGTCCCGCAGCGTCGCCACGGCCTCCTCGGCCGGGAGGCGGGCGGGGTAGCCGAAGGTCTGAGAGAAAAGGGCGATCCGTCCCGAGCGGGTTCGCGCGGCCCGTTCGAGTGCCGGGCGGGCGCCCTTCGGCACGTTCCCGAGGGCCGACAGCGAGACCTGGCAGAAGCGCCGCTCGGCGGCGTTCCAGAAGCCGGCCGGCGAGAGCGCCGTGACCGATCCGACCGCACGGCGGCGAGCCAGCTCGAGGCCGATCGCGCCGCCCATCGAGTTGCCTGCCAGATGCGGGCGTTCCAACCCCAGCTCCGCCATGAACCACTCGAAGGCGTCGGCGTAGGAGTTGATCGTCGGCTCCATCGCCGAGGGCAGCGGCGCCGAGCGTCCGAAGCCGGGGGAGTCGCAGGCGATCACGTCGAACTCGCCCGCCAGCAGGTCGATCACCGGGCGCCAGCCTTGCCAATGATGCCCGACTCCGTGCAGCAGCAGCAGCGGCGGCCCTTCGCCCTCGCGGTGGTGGTTCAGCTGGATGCTCACGCCAGCCCCCGGATCAGGTCCGAGCCGCGCTCGGCGACCATGATCGTCGGCGCGTTCGTGTTGCCGCCGGGGATCGTCGGCATCACCGAGGCATCGATCACGCGTAGCCCTTCGAGGCCGTGGACTCGCAGCTGCGAGTCGACGACGGCCAGCTCGTGAGTGTCGCTCATCCGCGCCGTGCCGACGGGGTGGTAGATCAGCATCAGGCGCCGGCGCAGGTCGGCTTCGAGATCCTCGCGCCCGTCGATCGCCGAGCCGGGCTTCAGCTCCTCTGTGACGATCTCCCGCAGCGGTGTCTGTCCGGCGATCTCCCGCGCCAGGGCGACACCGGCGATCATCGATTCGACGTCCTCGGGCTCCGAGAGCGAGTTGGTGATGATCCGCGGCTTCGCGGCCGGGTCGGCCGAGCGCAGCCAGACCTGGCCACGGGCCTTGGGCGAGACGAGCACCGGTGCGATCACCATGCAGTGGCCCTCGTATTCCTCTGCGCCGTGGTCTTCGAAGTAGGCGGCGCCCATGTGGAACTGGATGTCGGCGGCGGGCAGACCGCCGCGAGTGCGGGTGAAGGCGACGACCTCGGCGACCGTCGAGGTCAGCTTTCCCGATCGGCGCAACAGCCACTCCGCCAGCGGCTTGGGCTTGTCGGCGCCGTACAGGGTGTCCTCCCCGGCGACCTCCCAGATGGCCGTCACGAAGGGATGGTCCTGGAGGTTGCGTCCGACCCCCGGCAGCTCGTGGCGTGCTGTCACCCCCGCCGTCTTCAGCTCCTCGGCGGCACCGATCCCCGACAGCAGCAGCAGTTGCGGCGAGCCGATCGCGCCGGCCGCGAGGATCACCTCGCGCTCCGCACGCACCACCTCCTCGCTGGAGCGCCCGCGCTTGATGCGCACCCCGGTCGCGCGACCGCCGTCGAGCTCCACGCCGCGCACCTCGACGCCTGTCCTGACCTCGAGGTTCGGACGGGTCATCGCCGGGCGCAGGTAGGCGTCGGCGGCACTGAAGCGCTGGCCGTTTCGCTGGGTGACCTGGAACATCGAGACGCCGTCCTGCTCGGGGCCGTTGTAGTCGGCGATGCGAGGGATCCCGGCCGCCTCGCTGGCGGCCAGCAGCTTGCCGTTCAGCGCTCGCGGCGAGCGCTGCTCTGAGACCTTCAGGGGCCCGCCGGTCCCGTGGTACTCCGAGGCGCCGCGGACGTTGTCCTCGGAGCGGATGAAGTAGGGGAGCACGTCTTCATAGCCCCAGCCGGGCGCGCCCTGGGCCTCCCAGCTGTCGTAGTCCAGGGGCCGCCCGCGCACGTAGAGCATCGCGTTCATCGAGCTCGAGCCGCCGAGCATCTTGCCGCGCGGCACGAACAGCTCGCGTCCGTCGACGTGTGGCTCGGGCTCGGTGGCGAAATCCCAGTCGAGCTTCGTGTGGAACTGCTGCGGGAAGGCCGCGGGGATCTTGACCTTCATCGAGCGATCCTTGCCGCCCGCCTCCAGCAGCAGGACTCGCACCGAGGGGTCCTCCGAGAGCCGGTTGGCGAGCACGCAGCCAGCCGAGCCGGCGCCGACGATCACGTAGTCGTACACGTCGCTCATGGGTTGACTCTAAGTGACGCGCTCATGTCTCGGCGACTGCTGCCCGCGCCGGCTCGGGCGCGAATCGGAAGTCGCCTGCGTCCAGGCGCTCGACCCGCTGTCGGTACTCGCGCATGTACCCGGGCCAGTTGGCGACGATCCGCCCCTGCTCGTCTCGATACCAGGAGTCGCATTGCGTCCATGCGGTTCCGGCGAAGCGGTGCTGGACGGCGTGGTCGTAGGCCGCCTCGACCTCGGCCCGAACCTCGATCGCAGCGGCATCGCGAGCTGACAGCTGCTCGACGGCCTGGCGGATGTAGGAGGCCTGCGTCTCCAGGTAGAAGATGATCGAGCCGCCCGAGGTATTCGTGTTGGGCCCGTACATCACGAACATGTTGGGGAAGGAGGGCACGCACATCCCGAGATGGGCATGCGCTCCGCCCGCCCAGGCGTCTTCCAGCGAGCTGCCGTCGCGGCCGGTGACGGCCATCGGGAACATGAAATCGTTGGTCCTGAAGCCCGTCGCCCAGATCACGCAGTCGAGCTCGTGGGCCGTGCCCGAGCGCATTTGCACTCCTTCGGATGTCAGAGTCTCGATGCGGTCGGTCTCAAGCGTTACGTCGGGTCGTTCCAGAGCCGGCAGGAAGTGCGAGCTGAACAGCACCCGCTTACAGCCGAACTGGTAGTCCGGCCAGACCTTCGCCCGTAGCTCGGGGTTCTTCAGCTGCGAGCGCATGAAGGCTGCCGAGCGCGCAGCCCCGATCCGCCCCGCGGTGGACGGGTGGCGGATCAGGAAAGTCAGCGACTCGCCGTACTCGAAGACGAACCGTCGGCGGAAGTCCTGCAGCCGGGGGATGCGCTCGAAGGCGGCCTTCGCCAGCGCCGGGTAGGGCCGGTTCTTGCGCGGCAGGAACCAGTTGCCGGTGCGCTGGAAGACGGTCGTATGCCCGGCAGTCTTGGCGATCTCCGGGACGAGCTGCACGGCGCTCGCGCCGCTGCCGATCACGCCGACGCGCTTTCCTCTCAGGTCGTAGCCGTGGTCCCATTCGGCGGAGTGGAAGCTGTGCCCGGCGAACTCACCCGAGCCCGAGATCGGGGGGACGTGGGGCTGATGGAGCTGGCCGGTCGCCAGCACCAGCGCCTCGGCCTCGTGGCGCTCTCCCTCGGAGGTCTCAACAGTCCAAGTGCAGCTCGCCTCGTCCCAGCTGCAGGCCGTGACCGTCTGGCCGGTGCGAACGAGCCCGGCGACGCCCTGGGCGGCGGCGACCGCGTGCAGGTAGTCGTGGATCTCCTTCTGCGGCGAGCACAGGCGCGACCAATCACGACGCTGGGCGAAGGAGAAGGAGTAGAGGTGGCTGGGCACGTCGCAGGCGGCGCCCGGATAGGTGTTGTAGAACCACGTCCCGCCGAGGTCCGGCGCGCGCTCGAGGATCGTGACGTCCTCGATCCCGTGCCGGCGCAGCTCGATCGCGGCGGCGATGCCGCCGAAGCCGGCGCCGACGATCAACACCCTCATGTTCCGCTTCCCTGCGGTTCTCGACCCCATCGCTGCCATCGACGAGCGACTCCCTCCGGTGTCTTGCCCTGTCTTGGGCGAACCTTATGCTCTTCGCCGACGGCTTTCTAGTAGGCCGGATCGGGGGTACCGCGGGCCAGGAGCCAGTCGTGGGCCAGGGCGATCTCGCTCGCCACGACCTGATGCGAGCCCTGGAACTCGTGGTAGTCGACCGGCAGTCCTGCCGCCTGCAAAGTTCGCGCCGCCGTGCGGGCGAAGTCGACGGAGATCACGGGGTCCTCGCTGCCGTGGGCGATCAGCACTCCCA
Source organism: Solirubrobacteraceae bacterium (assembly GCA_036271135.1). Classification (GTDB taxonomy): domain Bacteria; phylum Actinomycetota; class Thermoleophilia; order Solirubrobacterales; family Solirubrobacteraceae; genus Palsa-744. The sequence continues at coordinate 8,707 of DATBBF010000027.1, read as the reverse complement.
GCTCGGGACGGCCGGCGAGATCCGCGCCCCAGCCTTCGACGGTGGGGATGAAGCCGGACATCGCGAGGATGCCGGCGGGTACGGGCCGGCCGGGGGCCAGTCCTGTGGCGTAGCTCATCACGCATCCCATCGAGAAGCCGCCCAGCACCGTCCGCTCAGGGCCGAGTCCCGTCTGCTCCCACAGCTCCTCGTGGAGCTCGCCGAGCGCACTGGCCGCAGCGAAGAAGCTCTCCGGATCGGGGTAGCCGACACGGGGCACTCGGTACCAGTGAAAGCCCGGCGATCCGGGGATCGTCAGGGGGCCACGGGGGCAGACGACATGCAGCCGGCGCTCTGGGTCGAGTGCTCCGGCGAGGCCCAGCATGTCGCGCTCGTCGGTGCCGCGACCGTGGTGGAGGATCAGCAGCCCCTGGGGCTCGCCGGCGGCCTCCCGCTGCTCGTAGAACAAAGCGCTCATCGCTGGATCATGACCCGACCAGCAGCCGTTCGGCCACGCCCTCGATCGTCTGTTCTCCGTAGGCCATCGAAGGGTCTCCGTCGGTGAAGACCGCCACAGTGAAGCGCAGCGGTCCCTTTTCGAGCAGGGCGACCTCGTTGAAGAGGCCCTCCGAGGGCAGCGCGCCGGTCTTGAAGAACACGTTCCAGCGGGGTCTGGCGACGGGCGGGAACCCCCAGCTCTGCTCGGCCTCGATCGTCGCCATCAGGTAGCGGGCGTAGCCATAGAAGCGGGCGGGGATCAGATGCGCCAGCTGCATCATGAAGCTCGCCTGGTCCTGGGCTGAGGTCTGCGAGAAGGCCCACCAGCCGACCCCGGGGGCGTAGTCGCGCATGCCCGCTTCACGGGCCACTCGTGCCACCGCCGCTCCGCCGACGGCGGCCAGCACGGCGGATGCGTCGTCGTTGTTGGATTCGTGGATCATCGGGAAGAGCAGCGCCCGGTCGCTCGCGCTCAGGCCTCGGTGGTGCGCTTCGAGCATCTGCAGGTAGGCCGTGAGGAACATGACCTTGACGACGCTGGCGGTCTGGAAGTGCTCGCGTAGGTGCAGGCCGGAGAGATGCCCGGCGCTGTCGAGCACGGCAAGGGAGGTCCGCCCGGCGCGGGCGGCGAGGAAGCTTCGGGCTGAGGCGATAGCCGCCGCCGAGGGGAATGGCGCGAGCGGCGTGCCGCGGGCTTCGCCGCCGAACTCGAAAGCTGCGTGAGCGCGCGGCGCTCCCGCACTCGACTTCGCCGCCGCAGGCAGGTGGAAGCCCTGCGGCGGGCAGGCGCCGTGGCTCGCCGCTGGACCCATCGCTGCTTCCCAAGGTGGATTCAGGCAGACCCGATAGGTGAAGCGCTTGGCCGGTGGGTCGACGATCGCGCTGGCGTAGGTGACGGCGCCGGGCAGCTCGTGGGTCTCGGTCGTGGCGGCGAGGTGGTAGGTGTCGCTGCCGCGCGTGGCTACGTACCAGCGGGCGGCTGTGGGTGGGGAGGAGACGCCGCTGAGGTGTGCGATCCGCGCGCTGAGGCGTGTGCGACCAGGACCGAGGCTCGCCGCCGCCAGCGCCACGCGGGGATCTACGAGGAGGTCGATCGTCGGGCTCGAGACGCCCGCGACAGTTGTGTCGAGTACGCGCAGGCGCTCGTTGCCCTGCAAGGCCGGCACGGCGATCTGAAAGTTGCCGTCTGCGGCGCTGACCCCGGTGCCGGCCGGCTGCCAGGCCTTGTAAGGGTAGGGGCTTGCTTCGAGCGTCAGTGTCTGTCCGGATAGCGGCGCGGAGCCTTCGCCGACGCTACCTCTGACTGTAAAGCTCGACCCGAGGGTTAGCTCGGTTGGGTTCGCCACTGCGGTGATCGTGGGGACCGTCGCTGCGCCGCCGGTCGAGACGAGCGCGACTGCCAGTCCACCGCCCGCCAGCGCCGCTGTCGAGGCGGCGAAGATGGCGTGGCGGCGGAGCTTGCGGGGGCGGGTGGCTCTGGGCGATGGCGCGGCGATGCGCCGGAGGCTAGTGCCTGAAGGTGACCTTCGCGAAGGCGGCCGAGTGGAATTCGTCTTTGTGCTTCGGGTTGAAGCCGACGCGAGCCCGGACTTTCAGCGAGCGCCCGGAGGCCAGGGTCTTTTTGCCCTTAATCGAAATTGGCACCTTGATCGTCACGATCCCGGGGCCGCCGACCTTGCGGTAGACGGTGTGCAGGCCGGGGGAGGTGACGCTGACGCGACCGGCTGTGAAGACCTGCACGCGGACGACGAGCTTCTTCTTCTTGATCTTGTGGCTGAGCAGCTTGATCTTGCAGCTGCCGATCGAGAGGTGGAGGTTCTGTTTGCTGACGGTGCCGCTCTGGGCGGTGATCGTGGTTGGCATGTAGAGCGGCTTGGCGCAGAGGCTGCCGAAGGACCCGAGTGCCGAGTTGGGCCCGGTGGGGAGGCTCAGTTCGAAGCCGGACACGGGCACGTCGGGAATCGTCGGGAACGAGGAGGTCGTGATCCCGCCTTTGATGTTCGTGGTCCCTTCGATGACGACCTTGACGCCGTGGTCGCCTTCGAGGATCAGATCGAGGTTGGGAAAGGCGGCGCCGCCGTGTGAGACCAGATAGGCGGGGCCTGTCAGCTTTTCGGGCAGGACGGGCGTCGTGACGGTGACGCTCCCGACTTTCGAGCCGGCTGGGCAGGCCTTGTAGTTGTTGCCGCTCGCGAAGATGCCTTCGGCGCACGCGTTGTGCAGCGTCGTCAGCCTGGAGGGCAGCTCCTTGGGCAACGAGGCAACGACCGAGCGGATGTTCGCCTGATGGTCGGGCTGGGTGTAGCTGACGGTCAGGCTGGCGCCGTTGGCACGTGAGGGCGCCGTCGGGCTGGCTGCCGCGAACGCGGGTTTGAACGGCAGGCTCGAGCAGCTCGTCACGGGCAGGGCGCTGGAGGACGTGCTCGTCGCGCCTTGGATCGCACTCAGCAGCGAGCTGGTCGTCAGGCCCCCGCAATAGGTGGGGTTGAACAGGAAGTTGGGCTTCGTGACGGCGACGCTCAGCCCTCGCAGGTGAAGTGGCACGCCGCCGACGATCCGCGGCAAGGTAGCGGAGGCGATCACGCTCCCGGAGTGTGGGTCGACGTTGAGCGTCACATAGGTCTTCACTTGGCCGAGATCGAAGGGGCCTGCGGCGGCCTCGATTGGGACGAAAAGGCCGTAGGGCGCGCCGTTGATCGCTTCAGTCAGATAGACGGGCCCCGAGAAGCCAAACGGTTCGGAGCCGACGCCTGCGGTTGCCGAGGCGGTGCCGATCTGGCTCGTGGAGGGGCAGGAACCGGCCAGGGCCTGGGCAGCAGGACAGCGTTTGATCGAAGGGATCAGCCCTACGAGTCCGGCGGGCAGCGTCGTCTGCAGGCTCGAGAGGTTCTGCTGGCCGTCGTTGCGGGCGAGATTGAAGGTGAAGGAGGTGAAGGCTGCCGCCTTGGTGGTGGTCTGGCTGGTGCTCTGGGCCAGCGCGAACGGCACCGCGGAGGGGCAGCCAGTCGTCGCGAAGGGCGTCGAGGGCGTGAACGGGCTGGCCCCGGTGTAGGGGGTGAACAGGGCGTTGGTGGTCGCGGTGCCGCATGTCACGCCATTGGCCAGCGGGGCGCGGGGGCCGCCTTTGAGCTTCAGCAGCAGGTCGCTGAAGGGTAGTTGCGGGTTGCCGAGGAAGCTCACTTCCAGGCGCCCGGTTGTCGGGTTGGGGACCGCTTGGCCTTCGAGGCGGACCGAGACGTCGTAGATGCTCTCTGCGTCTATGAAGATCAGGTATGGGGGCTTCGTGATCGGCCCGGCGCTTTCGCGACCAAGGTAGACGTTGCCGGTCAGGGCTCCCGGTGGCAGATCGGTTTCGATCGTGACTTCGCCGATCTTCGAGCCGAGGGGGCAGCCGACGGGATTGCGCGTGCCCTTACCGAGTTGGGCCTTGGTGCAGGCTTCGAGGCCGTGTGCCGCGGAGGGGTTGAGCGTCAGGCCTTCCGGCAGCGTGACGTGAGCGTCGGCGATGTCAGCAGTGTTGATTTCGCTCGATTTTTCTTTCTGCGGGACGTGCACGTCCGTCGTGATCCCGTCTGGTGTGTCGTATTGCGACGTTTCCGGCTGGATCGTCGCGGTCGGCTGGAACGGGACTTTGTCGCAGCCTTCGACGCTCACCGGCGGAGTGGTCGGCGAGTTCAGGCGTTCGACCGGGCCGTAAGTTTCGAGTTCGAGGTAAGACGTGCTCGGTGCTGAGCAGCTGCTCGGCATGGTGAGGAAGTTTTCTTTTCCTTTGATGCCGGCGTGACCGTCGAAGAAGAGCTTCGATTCGACTGTCTTGAGGCCCACTTCCGCGATTTCGAACCCGCCGAGAATTGGGATTTCGACTTCGGCCTTGACGGTCTTGGGGATGTTGTTGATTTCGAACCACTCGTGGAAGTCGCCGGAGGGCACGCCACGAGCTTCGAGGGCCGCTTCGGGGCCCCAGCTGACGTGACCTTCGAGAAGTAGGTGTACGTCTTCGATGATCGGTTTGATGCCTTCGACATCGATCCCGAACATGAGCGGATGACCAGGTTCCTCAGGGAGGTTGTAGACGTTGCCTTTGAGCGTGAGAGTCTGCGGGAGCAGGGGAATTTCGGCGTATGCCTTCAGTTCGACGAAGCCGGCTTTGCTTTCCGCCGGGCAGCTGTTGGCTTCGAACTGCGACTTGCTGCACGTACCCAGCGTCACCGGGTCGGCGGCGAGCCCCGGCGGGACGTCGACGCGCAGGCGCTTGAGTGCCGAGCCGTTCGGCGCAGCACCAGAGTTCGCCAGTTCGAAGCCGGTGAGCCCCCACGGCGGATGTCCGGCCGATTGCGTGTAGAAGTCGCTGTGCGGGCCCGAGTATTTGCATTCTTTGACTGTCGTTTCCGTGCCGTTGCACGTTCCGGCTTCCCACTTGGCGAGACCAAGGCTGCCCGCCGCGTGGGCCGCGGGGGCAAGCGCCCCGCATATGAGGCAGGTCAGCGTCACCAACACGGAACGACGAAACCTCTTCATGCGATCGAGCCTCTTCTTCCCTCGAGTTGACTTGCGGGCACCCACGCGCCCGGCATGTCAAAGACCTACCCAGAATTCTCAGCCGTTACTCAGGGGTGCAGATGCGCTGTCGGGTCTCGAGGCTCAGAGAACGACAACCGACGGTCGGAGCAGCCGGGGACGGGCGCCGATGTGACGCCCGCATTTTCCCGGTAGCTCAGCTCTCGCGAGGTATGTAGGGCGACAGCTCGCGTCGCGCGATCGAGAGCTTGTGGACCTCGTCAGGGCCGTCGGCCAGCCGCAGGGTGCGCAGGTGGGCGTAGGCGGAGGCGAGCCCGAAGTCTTGGCAGACGCCGCCGCCGCCATGTACCTGGATCGCGCGGTCGAGCACCTTCAGCGCGACGTTCGGCGCGGCGACCTTGATCGCGGCGATCTCCGTGCGAGCGTGGCGGTTGCCGACGGTGTCCATCATCCACGCCGCCTTCAGCGTGAGCAGCCGGGCCATCTCGATCTCGATCCGTGACTCGGCGATCCAGTCCTGGATGTTGCCGCGCATCGCGATCGGCTGTCCGAAGGTCGTGCGGGAGACGGCGCGCTTGCACATCGCTTCCAGCGCCCGCTCGGCGGCGCCGATGGCGCGCATGCAGTGGTGGATGCGGCCGGGGCCGAGTCGTGCCTGGGCGATCATGAAGCCCTCGCCCTCGCCGGCGATCAGGTTGGAGGCCGGTACGCGTACGTCGGTGAAGTCGACTTCACCGTGGCCGTCGTGGTCGATGTAGCCGAACACCTGCAGCTCGCGGACGATCGTCACTCCCGGCGTGTCCATCGGCACGAGGATCTGGCTCTGCTGTTTGTGGATAGGCCCGTCGGTGCTGGTCTTGCCCATCACGATCATGATCTTCGTGTTGGGGTGCATCGCGTTGGTCGTCCACCACTTGCGGCCGTTGAGCACGTAGTCGTCGCCGTCGCGCTCGATGCGCAGCTGGATGTTGGTGGCGTCGGAGCTGGCGACGTCCGGCTCGGTCATCGCGAAGGCCGAGCGGATCTCGCCCTCGAGCAGCGGGTGCAGCCACTGCTCCTTCTGGGCGTCGGTGCCGAACTGGTGCAGTACCTCCATGTTGCCCGTGTCGGGTGCCGAGCAGTTGCAGGCCTCGGAGGCGATCGGGGAGCGTCCGAGCATCTCGGCCAGGGGCGCGTAATCGCTGTTGGAAAGGCCGGCACCATGCTCCTCGTCGGGCAGGAACATGTTCCACAGCCCCGCCTCGCGCGCGTGGTTCTTCAGCTCCTCCATCACCGCCGGATGGTGATGCGGGTCGCCAGCCTCCTCGCGTTCGCGCTCGTAGACGGCCTCGGCCGGATAGACGTGCTGATCCAGGAACGCGCCCAGGCGGTCCTTGAAGTCGACACAACGCTTGCTCGGCTCGAAGTCCATCACTCCTCCTCGTTGACCCTCAGGTCTTAGGATCATCGCCGATGAGCTCCGAAGGCGCCAGCTACCGCTCTGCAGGAGTCGACTACGAGGTGCTCGACGCCGGCAAGCGCCTGGCGTTGAGTCACGCGCTGTCGACCTCAGGCCTGCTCGAGTCCCGCGGTGGACATGCCGTCGACCGCTCCCGAGGCGAGCCGGCATTCGTGTTCGAGCTCGACGGACGCACGCTGGCGTTCGTCGTCGAGGGTCTGGGCACCAAGGCGATGATCGCCCGGGCGGTGCTCGAGCAGACTGGCGTCAACCGCTTCGCCGACGTCGCCTACGACACCGTCGCCGCGATCGCCAATGATCTCTGCTGCGTCGGCGCGCTGCCGTTGGTCATCAACGCCTACTTCGCCACGGGCTCCTCCGACTGGTATTCGCAGCCCGGCCGCTCCGCGGCGCTGGTCGACGGCTGGCGCCGGGCCTGTCTGGACGCTGGAGCGACATGGGGCGGCGGTGAGTCGCCGTCGCTGCCCGGCCTCGTCGCCGAGGACGAGATCGAGCTGGCGGGCGCCGCCGTCGGCGCCGTCCCGGCGGGTGGCAGGGCGATCCTCGGCGAGGATCTTGCACCGGGCGATGAGATCGTGATGGTGGCGGCCAGCGGGCTGCATGCCAATGGCGCGTCGCTGGCCCGCCTGATCGCCGGACGCCTACCGGACGGCTATGCGACGGAGATCCCGGGCGGTCAGAGCTTCGGCGAGGCGCTGCTCGAGCCGTCGGTGATGTATGTCCCGCTGATCGCCGCACTGCTCGAGCAGGGGCTGCCTGTCTCCTACCTCAGCCATATCACCGGCCACGGTCTTTTGAAGTTGATGCGCCCCAAGCGCGAGCTGACCTACCGGATCGAACGCCTGCCGCCGGTGCCGCCGGTGCTCGACTTTCTCGTCGCGGAGGCCGGGCTTGACGCGGCCGGGGCCCACACCACCTTCAACATGGGCAGCGGCTTCGCTGTCTACTGCGCCGCCGGGTCCGGCCAGGGTGTCGTATCGCTGGCGGCGGAGCTGGGGATGGAGGCACTCGTGGCGGGCGCGGTAGAGGAAGGCCCGCGACGGGTAGTAGTCGAACCTGCCGGCGTCAGTTTCGAGGGTAATGAGCTCGACCTCTCAGCCTAACTCTGAATCTCAGGTAAACAGTTAGACTTATGCATGTGAACCGTTTCCGAACTCTTCGAAGCCGAACGCCCCGTGAGGGGCTATCGAGCGCCGGTTGCAGCTTGATCGCAGCGTCCGCTGCGGTTAGTGTTCGGACCGGAGTCGCCACTGTTCCCCGTCGTATGCAGGGGATCTCGATGTCGCCGGGCCGCCAATGGCTCCGGAGTTACCCGGATCGAGGCGGACCTGTCCATCAACAGAGGAGAGATATACCGATGCGCAAAGCATCCAGCTGTCTTGCCGTTCTCGGCCTCGCCGTACTCGCCCTGGCCCTGCCGGGCGTGGCCGCGGCGACGCCCACGGTGACCTTCAAAGCCAAGGCCGTGCCGATCCCAGGCTTCCCCCACACGGGGAACATCTTCGGCGCCGGCGCCGCGGTCGAAGCCGAATACAACATCTCGGGCACCGAATACGGCGGATTCCCGCCGCCACTGATTCACGTCAACTTCTACCTGCCGGCCGGCACGAAGCTGCATCCGAGCGGGTTCCCGACCTGCAACCCCTCAGTGCTCGAACCTGCGGGCAAGGGTCCGAAAGGCTGTCCGAAAGGCTCGGCCGCGGGTCCCAAGGGGACCGTTCAGGGTTTCGTCGCGTTCGGTACGGAAATCGTGCCTGAGACGGCGTCGATCGAATCGTTCTACGCCCCCGGTGGCGGTCTGACGTTCTTTACGTTCGGCCACGAACCGGTGCTGCTGGAAATCCTCTCCAAGGCCAAGTATGTCCCGGCGAGCGGTCTCTTCAGCAAAGAGCTCCAGGCCGAAGTGCCGCTGGTCGAAACGGTCCCGGGCGCACAGGACGCGTCGGTCAAAGTCATCAAGGTCAAGGCCGGCTCGGCGATCAAGAAGGGCGGCAAGACGCTCTACTACGGAACGCTGCCGACCAGCTGTCCGAAAAAATATCTGCCGGTCAAGACCGAACTGACCTTCGCGGGTCTGGGCGGCCTCAAAGAAGAAACGGTCACGGCCGAATACCACGCTCCGTGCCCGCGCAAGAAGTAGAGCAGGCGGTGAGCTTCGCCCCGTGAGGGCGTAAGCTCCCGGGCAGCAAAAGTTGGGGCGGGCGACCTCATCGAAGTGGATGAGGTCGCCCGTCTCATTGTGAGAGACGAGGA
>DATBBF010000026.1:0-135129 GCA_036271135.1 Solirubrobacteraceae bacterium | reverse complement strand
GGCATCGCCCTCGATGTCCGTCTCGCCGCGCGTCAGCGCCGGGCCGTCGATTTCCCGCCAGGCGGTGGAGAGTCTCGCGACGATGCCGTCGAAGAGCTCGTGTGACAGCGCCCAGTCGACGTCGGTGAGATGCCGTTCGGCCGGTGCGTCTGCGGCTTTCCCCCCGAGCAGCGCTTCGAGAGCGCGAAGGACGAACGGAAGCTCGACGCTGAGCAGCATGTGGCGATGAGGCGAGCCCTCCTGGACCGCAACCGAGACGGCATTGGTCGGCAGCGGCGCACGTGCGGCCGCCCAGGTCTGCTGCGTCAGCGACTCGACCGTCATCTCGACCTCGGTCTTCAGCTCCGTCGTGAGCTCGAGCGCGAGGTCTTCGCAAAAGGCGTCGAGCGCGGCCGCAACGCGTCGGCGGATCTCGGGCGTGAACTTCGTCGGCTGCGAGAAGTCGAGCGGCTCTACGCGCGGCGTCGGCGTCCCGCCGTCGTGCTCGCGCTCGCCGTGCGTCGGGTCAGAGTCCGCGCCCCGCGCTTCCTCCACGCCCTGTGCCCCGCCTGCGTCGCCGTCGGCGCCAGCCGCCATCGACCTCAGCTCTCGTCGTCGTCGGCGGCGTGGGCCTCCGACGCACCACCGGCTTGGCGCGAGTGCTCGTCTTCGCTTCGTGCGTCGAGGATCTCCGTGATCCTGAGACCGTACTGCTCGTCTACGACGACAACCTCGCCACGCGCGATCGGACTGCCGTTGACGAGCAGGTCGACGTTGTCGCCGGCCTGGCGCTCGAGCGCAACTACGGCGCCGACGCGCAGGTCGAGCGTCTCGCCGACTGTCATGTGCGCACGGCCGATCTCGACGCTCAGCTCCATCGGGATGTCGCTGAGCCTGCTGAGATCGATGTCGCTGTCGGCTCCCGGCCCGCTGCCCGGCGCCTGGTCAAACTGCTCGTACTCGATCGTCTCGCTCATCGCTGCTCCTATTGGACGGTCAGTTCCGGCATCAGCACGGCCGACACCTTGACGTCGGTCTCCTTCGTGATGGCGGCCAGGATCTTCTGCTTGATGGCCTTGCGGCTGCCAGTGCCAACGAGGTCTTCGCCGCTCTGGTTGGTCACGCTGTTCGTGACGATTTCGCGCACCAGCGGTTCCTCCGGAAGCGTCCCGGGGCCGCCTTCGGTGCCCGAGCTGGAGGCGCCCTCGCCGGCTTCGGCGCCATCACTCTGGCCCGGCGCGAGCAGCAACGCCACGGAAAGCTTCACGTAGCGGCCGTCGCTGAGGTTGAGCAGGAACGGCTGCGGCATCACGTAGATCGTGCCTTTGATCTTCGTCTTCACGACGGGCTTGGGCTTGGTCATCGTGTAGCCCATGAAGCCCACGATCGGGATCAGCAGAGCGGCCAGCACCTTCTTGTTCTTGAGCATTGACAGTCGTCCTTGACTATTCGGATTCGGATCCGGTTCCTGAGACCCGCTGGAGCACAATCTCGACCCGGCGGTTGCGCGCGCGGCCCGTGGCCGTCGCATTGCTTGCGATCGGGTCCTGTTCTGCAAATCCGGCGGCCGAGAGCCTGCTTGGCTCGACCTGGTGCGCGATCAGGAATCGCACGACGGTGCTGGCGCGCGCCGTCGAGAGCTCCCAGTTGCTCGCGAACCGTGCGCTGTGGATCGGCACGTCGTCGGTGTTTCCCTCGACCGCGATCGGATGCGTCTCATCGACGTTCAGGAGCGCGCCGATCTCGACGAGCAGCCCGAAGGCGCGAGTGTCGAGGTTCGCCTGACCGGAAGCGAACAGCACCTGGTCGGTCAGCACGCGGATGACGAGGCCCCGCGATTCGATCGAGGTCTTGACCTGCGAGCTGAAGCCGTGCTTGGCCGCGTAGCGGTCGAGCTCCTGCTTGATGTGCGCGAACTCGCTGGCCTGCTGCTGGGCCGCGGCGGCGATCGCTTTGGCGCCGGCCGTGCTCGCGGCGTGCGTTTTCGAGATCTGTGTCGCCGAGTTCGATGTCGGCGTGACGGGCACGACCGCCTGCACGTCGATGCTCGACGGCGCACGGCTCGAGCTGGAGCTCGCGCCGGGTTTCGCGATCGCCCTGCCTCCCGGGAGGATGTTGCCCGAGAAAGCGGCTCGCAGCGACTCCTGCAGGGTCTGGTACTTGGAGATGTTGACCGAGGAGATCGAGAACAGGACCATGAACAGCGCCATCAGCAGCGTGATCATGTCCGCGTAGGTCAGCAGCCAGCGCTCGCCGCTCTCCTCCTCCTGATGGCCGCCCCGACGGCGACCCCCGTGCCCCCTTGCCATGCTAGGCCGCCTTGGAGTCGGCGGTGACGCTCGAGAGCGGCTGGCTCTCCTCGGAGTCGCGGTCCGCGGGCGGGACGTAGGACATCAGCTTTTCGGAGACCAGCCGCGGGTTGTCGCCGGCTTGGATCGAGAGGATCCCCTCGATCGTCATCATCCGCAGCTCGGTCTCTTCGCTGGAGATCGCCTTCAGGCGGCCGGCGATCGGTAGGAAGATCACGTTGGCGGCACCGACGCCCATCAGCGTGGCGATGAAGGCGGATGAGATCGAAGGGCCGAGAGTCGAGGGGGCGGCGAGGTTCTGCAGCACGTGGACGAGCCCCAGGACCGTGCCGATGATCCCCATCGTCGGTGCGAAGCCGCCGGCCTTCTCGAAGGGCGCCGCGCCAGCCTCGTGCCGAGCTGCCATGCCGTCTACCTCGGCCTCGAGGATGGTGTGGACCATCTCCGGGTCGGTACCGTCGACGACCAGTTGCAGGGCGTTCCGTGTGAAGGGGTCCTCGATGTCGGCCAGCTGCGCGTCGAGAGCCAGCAGGCCCTCGCGGCGAGCCTTGTCGGCCAATACCACGAGCCGATCGAGCTGCCCACGCATGTCGGGCGGCTCGGAGGAGATCACGAGCTTGTAGAGGCTCGGGATTTTCTTCATCGAGGCCATGCCGACGCTCGCCAGCGTCACCCCGGCTGTACCGCCGAGGATGATCATCAGGGCAGGGATGTTGATGAACGAGGCGGGACTCGTCCCGTCCATCATCGAACTCATGAGCAGCGAGCCGAACGCCAGCCCGATCCCAATGGCTGTTGCAGCCTTCATTGCAACCCCCATCGGCGGCTGGGCGCATTTCTTCAATCCTGACGGGCTCTAATGCATCAAGCGTCAGCAAACTGACAGCAAAATTGCAAGAACGGTGGCCCCTTACCGGCAGGCCGGCCGGGCCGGGCGCGACCTCAGCTCGGCTGGTCCTCGACTGCCGTCAGGTGCGGCGCGTCGCGGTGAGGGACGGCGCCCGGGGCCGGCATCCGCTCGGGGCGGCGTTTGCGCAGCGCCTCGGCGAGCACCTCGACGCGGTACTCGCGCAGTGCGACGGTGACTTCCTCGGGAGACTCGCCGACGACGACCTTGGCGCCGGTCGCCAGTGTGATCACCGTGTCCGGGGTCGATTCGATCGTCACGATCATGTCCGGATTCAGTTGGAATGACTCGTCGCTGTGTCCGAGTCTGCGAAGCGTGATCATCTCTTTCACTTCCCCTTCCGGTCAGTCTAGCCTTGGGACGGGACGGCGACCGTCGCCGCCGCCCTGTCCCGGGCTCCTCGGAGTCGCTCTCGGCGTACCCCCTTCCGTTCAATTCCGGGCGGCCCTCGACCGCGGCCGGGCTAGTGCATGGACACCAGGGTTTCGAGCATCGTGTCCGCAGTGGTGATCACTCGCGAGTTGGCCTGGTAGCCACGCTCGGCAGTGATCATCCGGGTCATCTCGGTGGCCAGATCGACGTTCGACATCTCGAGCTCACCGCCGACCGTCGCGCCGAAGCCCGCGGTCGAAGGCGTGCCGACGACCGCCGTGCCCGAGTTGGCGGTCGTCGCCCACAGCGACCCGCCGATCCGTTCCAGGCCCGATTCGTTCGCGAACGTGGCAAGTGACAGATAGCCGGCGACGACACGCTGACCGAACGTTTTCGATTCGGTGTTGTTGTCGGTGTAGCCGACCGAGCCGTCCATGCCGATCGAGATGTTGGTGGCACCCGGCGGGATCTTGATGTAGGTGTCTTCGGTTCCGGGCGTGTAGGTCGATTCGGTTTCGCCTTCTTTGGCGACGGCGTTGCGCCCGACCACGTACAGCCCCGACTGAGTCGTCAGGAAGCCCGTCGTGTTGGTCGTCAGATCGCCCGCGCGGGTGTATTGCATGTTCGCGGGGAGACCTGTGGTGAACGGTTCTTTGGCGGGCGGTTCACCCTGGCCGACGCGCAGGAAGCCGGTGCCCTCGATCGCCACGTCGAGCGGGTTGTTGGTCGTCTGGAAGGCGCCCTCGGTCATTTCGTTGCGGGTCGCGTCGACCTGCACGCCGAGCCCGATCTGGACCGGGTTGGAGCCTCCGTTGGTGCTCGTCGGCCCCGAGGCGCCGCGGATCACCTGCGTGAGTGAGTCCGCGAAGGTGATGCTCGAGGCCTTGTAGCCCACTGTGTTCACATTCGCGAGGTTCGAGGCGGTGTCGTTGAGCATCGCCTGGTTCGCGTCCAAGCCGCTGATTGCGGCATACATTCCAGCCATCATCGTGACTGCCCTTCCTTTCGTGGCCTCCTCGATGAGGTCCGGCCGTGGTGTTGAAACGCTGGGACCGTCATGCGATCACGGCGCTGTCGATGTTGGTGAACACGTTGTCCTTCATGTGTTCCGAGCCCACAGCCGTGATTACGGTGTGGTTGCTGACGGACACCACGAATGCGGTGCCGTCGACAAGTACGAGTGAGTCGCGCGAGCCCTTGCCGGCCGCGCGAGTGACGCCTTCGCCGAGCCTCTTGAGGGTTGAGGCGTCGACCGTGATGCCGCGGCGCTGAACGCGGTCGAGGGCGTGCTTGGAGAAGTTCAGGGGCTGCGCGCCTCCGGCCTTCTGGAGCTCCGCGGCGAACGACTGCCCCGGCGTCGCGGCGGACGGGCGCGCGGGCGTCGCGGGAGCGCTCGAGCCGACACCGCCGGGCGGGATCAGCGCCGGGTTGTTCTCGATCGAGCTCATACGACTTCTGTGATCGCCGCCAGGGAGATGCCCGAGACGCCTTCGACCGTGACCGTCGTGCCGGCCGAGCTGGACTGGACGCTCGTCACCTTGCCGGTACCGCCCTCACCGCTCTGGCTGGCGTAGTTGACGGTCCGTCCGATCAGCTGGACGGCCCCGGAGAGCTCGCTGGCGTTGGCCAGGTTGGTCGTCTGCTCCACCTGCGTCATCTGCGCGAGCTCGCTCACGAATTCGTTGGTGTTGCCCGGGTTCAGCGGGTCCTGGGCCTGAAGCTGAGCGATCATCAGCTTCAGGAAGTCGTTCTGGCCGAGCGTGCCGTTCGGGTTGCTCACGGCCGGTTCGCTCTGGCCGCCGGTCGCGGCGGCCCTGGCTATTACGTCTGTGGTTGTCATCTCGTCAGGTCCTTTCTGTCGATTCAGGCGAGCACGTCGACGAGCTCGCCCAGCGCCGGTCCGGTCGCGTTTGCTTGTGCGTCCGCTGCCTCCGTCGCCTGCAGTTGGTCAATGCTGCCGTCGCGTCCGGTCGTCGCGCCCGAGCGCTGCGAGCCGGATTCGGAGGCGTCGCCCGCGCCCTGGCCCTGACGGCCTTCGGGCTGGGCGAAGGAGTTGATGTCCAGCCGCAAGAGCGAGGTGCCGAGCGTGCTGAGCGACTGGTGAAGCTCCGAGCGGGCTCCCGCCAGAGCTTCGGCGGCCGCCGGCGTCTCGGCGGTGACGCGGGCCAGCAGGCCGTCGCTCGTCTGAGTCAGGTGGATGCGGATCTCGCCCAGCTCGGCCGGCTGCAGGGCAATCCGGGCCTGGCTGACTCCCTGGCGGGCCGCCAGCTCGATCGTCGCGTGGATCGACTCGATCATCTCCTGCATCTCGACGCCGCTCGCCAGCAATGGAGCTCCGGAGGCCGAAGGATTCGTCGCCGGAGCCACGGCGGGCTGCGCCGGTGCCGCGAGCGGCTCGGCCGGGGCGGCCGACGCACTCGCGGCGGGTGCCTGAGTGGCAGTCGAAAGGATGGCCGTATGCCCGGTGGCCGTCGTCGCGTCGGCCGCAGTGGGTGCGCTCGCCACATGGGCGATAGCTTCGTGAGCTTCGCTCGCCTGGGGCGATCGTGCCGCCTGGGTGCGGACATCGTCCCGATCCGACGCAACGTCACGCGGAGAGAGACCGGTGGCCCGCGTTCCTCGCCCGCTCACCTGGATGCCGAGGCTGGCTTCACCGGGCGCCGTCGGCGCGCCCTGGGCTCCGTTCCCGCCGGCGGCCTGTTCGCCGGTCTGAGAGGAGGTCTCGGCGGGAGCCTGCTGCGCGGGTGCAGTTGTGATCGCAGGCGCCGTAGTCGTCGGGGTGGACTTGCCCTCACCCGACGACACGGACTTTGAGGCCGAGGGATCGGGCGTGGAGCCCGTCGAGGCGCTCCCGAGCGAAGCCGTGATGGGACTCTGGGCGGGGTCGACCGGCTCCTCGGATGAAGGCACACCCGTTGGCGTGGCCTCGACACCGGCTTCGGCGGCGGGCACGGGCGCCGGGACATGAGGCGGTGCGGAGGTCGATCCCGCGGCGTCGGGCGTCGTCTTCGCGGGCGGTTCGTCGGGGACCGACGGAGCCGTGACCGCGACCGGCGCCGTGGGCGAGGCTCCGGGCACGACCGCGGGGGGCCGCCTGTGCTCACCGCTCGTATGCCTGTGGGCGTGCGAAGACGTGCGTCCCGCTTCAGAGTCGGCTTCGCGGGCCTTCTCGTGGCCTTCTGTGTGCTGGCCTTCCGCAGGTGCGGTCCGGGCCAATTCTTCCTCGAGCGCGCTGTGGAAGGGCGACGCTCCGGGTGGCGCCCCGGGTGGGGCGGCGCCCGTCGGAGGGGGCAGTGAGGTGGGCGGCGGCAGCGCCGGTGCGATGCTCATGCGATCGATCCCGTCAGGGCCGGGGTGGGGTGTTCGCGGCGGTAGCTTTCGGCGTAGCCCATGACTTTTTCGACATAGCTCTGCGTTTCGGGGTAGGGCGGCACGCCGCCGTACTGCGACACGGCTCCGGGGCCCGCGTTGTAGGCCGCAAGTGCGTCGGTCGTGTTGCCGCCGAAGCGGGACATCATCTGGGCCAGGTAGCGAGCGCCACCTTCGATCGATTCGGCCGGGTCGAGCGGGTTCGACACGCCGAGCGAGGAGGCCGTGCCGGGCATCAATTGCGTGAGACCCATCGCGCCGGCACCGCTCTGGGAGCTCGGGTCGAAGCCCGACTCCTGCTGGATCAGGCCGTGCAGGACGGCCGGGTCGACGCCGTTGCGGGTTGCGGCGGCTTCGATCAGCGCGTCGTACTGGCTCGAGCCGCGAGCGCCTTCGGTTGAAGCAGAGAAGGCGGCGGTCGTGGCGGTCGGCGTGCTGGCCGCCTGCAGGGCATCGGCGAAGCTCGATCCCGCGGCGGCGGTGCCACCGGTGGAGCCTTCGGCCGTCGCACGGGTCTGTTCGATCAGGGTCTGGAGCTGCTGGATCCGCGCGGCCGCGGCGGCCTCGCCGGGAGCCAGTGCTTCGCTGCCCGCACCGATCGCCTGGGCGCTCATGCGGCGCTGCCCCTCGCGCGGGCGGCCATCTCGTCGAGGACCTTGTTCTCGCGGCGCATGCTCTCGCGCTCATGCTCGCCGCGACGGCGGTCCCGAAGGCGGTTGAGCATCTCGTGCTCGCCCGCCGCGACGACGAGATCGGCGTTGCGATCTGCCACCTCGGCCTCGCCGCGCGTCACGTCCAGCTCGCTGACCGTCCTGCGCGCCTCGATCCGCTCGAGGAACGCCTGCCGGGACTGCAGCTCGGCGGCTCCGACGGGCCCGGCGGCGCTGCGCTGTTCGTCCTGGGCGCGTTCGAGCACCTCCTCGGCGCTGCGCAGCTCCTCACGGGTGCTCGACAGCCTCGAGATCGAACGGGCGAGCTCCTGCTGGGCGAGCTTCTCCTTGCGCTCGCGCACGGCACGGACACGCTCCAGACGGAAGCGAAACGAGGGTCCACTCACGGCCTGTTTATCGACCCGGCCCGCCGCTTCTTTAGCGGTGCGCCCGAGCTGGTCGCGATCTGCCATCTAAACGCCCCCGATGCCCATCGCTAGATGCTCAGCCCCAGCGGTGGCAGCGCTGGCACCGCTTCGAGCGCCCCGGCGGGAATCGCGCCGCCGGCCTCGGCGTCCGGGACCTCCTCGGCGTCCGGGATCTCGCCGTCGGATTGCTCGAGCATCCCGTGCAGCGAGCCCGTCAGCTCCAGCAGCATCGCGTCGGCCTGCGCAGGATCGCTGCGCTCGTCTACGCGCTGGCGCAGGAACGCCTCGATCGCCTGACGGTGCGCAAGGGCGGCATCGAGCACAGGGTCGGTCCCCGGCTGGTAGGCGCCGATCGCAACCAAGTCTTCCTTCTCGGCCAGCACCGCCAGCGCCGATCGCAACCGCTGTCCGGCGACGGCCACCTCGGGGCTCGAGATCTCCCCGAGCAGCCGCGAGACGCTCTGCAGGATGTCGATCGCCGGATAGTGGCCGGCATGGGCCAGCGAGCGGGTCAGCACGATGTGGCCGTCGAGGATCGAGCGGGTCGCATCGGCGATCGGCTCGTTCATGTCGTCGCCGTCGACGAGGACGGTGTAGAGCGCCGTGATCGAGCCCGCCGTGCTCGTCCCGGCGCGCTCCAACAGGCGCGGCAGCAGGGCGAACACGCTGGGCGTGTAGCCGCGGGTGGCGGGCGGCTCGCCGATCGCCAGGCCGACCTCGCGCTGGGCCATCGCGAAGCGCGTCACCGAGTCCATCATCAGCATCACGTCGTGGCCCTGGTCACGGAAGTGCTCGGCGATCGTCGTGGCCGTGAAGGCGGCCTTGATCCGCACCAGCGCCGGCTGGTCGGAGGTCGCGACGACGACGACCGAGCGCTCGAGCGCATCGCCGAGGTCGCGCTCAATGAACTCGCGCACCTCGCGCCCACGCTCGCCGACAAGAGCGATCACGTTGATCGACGCCGAGGTCGAGCGCGCGATCATCCCCAGCAGCGAGGACTTGCCGACGCCCGAGCCGGCGAAGATCCCCAACCGCTGGCCGCGCCCACAGGGCACGAGCGAGTCGAGCGCACGGACGCCGAGACCGACTCGATCGCGAATCCGTGGGCGTGAGAGCGCCGTCGGCGGCGGCGCGATCGTCGAGCGGCGCTCGCCGCCGGGGATCGGCCCGCCGTCGTCAGGGCGCCCGAGACCGTCGACGATCCTGCCGAGCATCTCCTCGCCAACCGCGATCCGGAACGGCGCGCCGGTGGCGAGCACACGCGTCCCCGGCCCGATGCCGTGAAGCTCGCCGAGGGGCATCAGCAGCGTGCGCCCCTCGCGAAAGCCGACGACCTCGGCGGGGACTGGCTCGCTGCCGGGGTGGGCGGGCCTTCTTTCAGTTCCGACCAGGCAGACCTCCCCGATCTCCGCCTGCAGCCCGGTGACCTCGATGATCAGCCCGATCAGGTTGGTGACGAAGCCGTGGCGGCGGGCCAGGTCGGCTTCGCGGATCGCCTCCGTGGCCCGTGCCAGCAGGGCGCCCCGCGGCGCGTCGCTCAAGAGGACTTTCCGCGTCGGGGGCCGAGCTCGGCCAGGACGACCTCGTGGGCACGCTCGAGCTGAGTGGCCACGCAGGCATCCACCTCGCCCTCGACGGTGCGGACGATCGCGCCGCCGGCCTGCACGCGGGCGTCGGGCTGCAAGTCCCAACGCTCGACCGCGGCGGTCTGCTCGCGCAGCTCGCCAAGCGAGGAGCGGATCGTCTCAAGGTCGGCGGGATTGACGACGATCGCGATCGAGCGCTGCCCGCTGACCCTGCGCAGGGCCCCCTGCAGCACTTCTACGACCAGCTCGGGACGCACCTGCAGAGTCGCGACGATCACCTTGCCGGCCAGCGCCAGCGCCAGCTCGACGGCGTCGCGCTCGACCTCCTCGGAAACCTCGGTCCGCAGCGCCTCCAGGCCGTCGGCGGCATCGCGCAGTGCCACGATCGCAGTCTCGATCTCGGCCTGCCCCTGCGCCTGCCCGGCGGCGCGGCCCTCGGCGAAGCCCTCCGCGCGGGCCTGGTCGCGCAAGGCCTCAGCGTCGGCGACAGCCTGCGCGAGCTCCCTGGCGGCGGCATCGCGCGGTGGCGGGTCTGACGGCTCCAGCTGTTCGAGGGCGTAGCTGACCGCCGCCTCGGACACCGTGACGGCGGCTTCAGACAACGGCCTCGCTCTCCTCGCCGTCCTCGGTCGCGATCACGATCGTGCCGGCTTCCTCCAGGCGCCTGACGACACCGACGATCCGACTCTGCGCGTCGTCCACGTCGCGTTTGCGCTGGGGAGGCTGAATCTCCATCTCCTCCTTGAGCATCGCCGAGCCGCGCTCGGACATGTTCGTCATCACGATCTCCTTGACGTCCTCCGGCGCGCCTCGCAGCGCGAGCACGAGATCCTTCTGGTCGACCTCGCGCAGGACCTGCTGGATGGCGCGCTCTTCGAGCTTGACGAGGTCCTCGAAGACGAACAGCATGCCCCGGATCTCCTCGGCGAGCTCGCCGTCGGAGCCCGCGAGGCTCTCCAGCACATTGCGCTCGAGCGAGCGGTCGGCGTGGTTGAGGATCCCGGCCAGCGCCTTGGTGCCGCCGGCGGCAGCGTACTCACGGTCGCTCGCGGCGCCGAGACGCTGGCGGATCGCCTGCTCGAGCTGTTCGATCACCGATGCGGAGGCCTCGCCCATGCGGGCGATGCGCAGCGCGATGTCAGGCTGCTGGGACTCGGGCAGCTTGCTCAGGACGGCCGCTGCGAGCCCGCTGGGGAGGTTGGCGAGCACCAAAGCTGCCATCTGGTGGGACTCGGGGCGCAACAGCGCCGCGACGCGCTCGGCGGGCACGCGGCGCAGGAACTCGAAAGGCCGCGTCTCCGCAGGACCGGCGATCCGCCCGAGCAGCTCCACAGCGCGCTCTGGACCAAGGGCGCGCTCGATCACGTCGCGGGCGTAGTCGACGCCGCCCTCGGCGCCTGCCTCGCCGGCTCCCGCCGCGGCCATCTCACCGAACACCGCGGCGGTCGTCTCCGAGCCGACGGGGTTCAGCCGAGCCATCTCCATCGAGAGGCTCTCGATCTCGTCCTCCTTCATGCGCTGTAGGACGTTGGCCGCCCGCTCGGAGCCGAGCGCCGCCATCAGCACGGCCGCCTTGCGAGCGCCGGTGACCTCGGGCAGCGCCAGACGCTCAGTTGCAGGCTCCAACGAGGGGGCCTGCTTCGTGCCGGACTCGCCCGCCACCCGCTCCTAGCCCTCCTGCATCCAGCTACGCAGCTGCTGGGCGACCCGGTCGGGGTCGCTGTCGGCCAGCGCCTCGACCTGGCGGCGGATCTCATCGCCGGAGCCGGCGCGCTGACCGTTGCCGTTGGCTGCGCCGGGACCGGCCGTGACTTCCATCGGACGTGTCGAGGCTTCCCGTTCAAGCTCTGCCAAGCGCATCGGCGCGTCCAGCTCACGCAGCCATACCGGCTCCTCGAGCGCCTCCTTCTCGCGGCGGCGCAGCGAGCGAGTGGTGAGGAACAAGAACACCATCGCGGCGATACCCAGCAGCGCGTACTTGGCATAGCCGAGCGGGCTGGCAGCGGCCGCGCCGGTACCGGTCGTGGCCTTCGCGAAGGCCACCTGGCCGATCGAGATCGTGTCGCCGCGCTTGGCCTGGATGCCGGCGGCGTTCGTGACCGCTTCCTTGATCGCCGGCAGCGCCGAGGCCGGCACCGAATGGTCGAGCAGCACCGAGACGTGCTGGCTTTCCACAGTCCCGGGCGCGATCGTCGAGTGCGTGACGGTCTTGTTGACCCCCAATGAGGAGTTGGTCGATTCCCGCTTGTAGTTGGACTTGCCGCCGTTCTGCGTGGCGGCGGGAAGGTTGGCGGTGCCCGTCGCAGCGGCGCCGCTGCCGTTGCCGGTCAGGGTCTCCAGGGACTTGGTCTGCTGAAGCGGCACGCCGGCCTTTCCGTATTCGAGCGATTCCTTCGTCGTCTGATCGACGTTCATGTTGGCGTAGACGAGCACCTGCGCCTTGCCCTGGCCGAGGGTCTGAGCGAGCATCGCGTCGAGGCTCGCAGCGGTCGCCTGGTCGTAGGACTGCTCGGCGGTCTGGACACTCGTACCCGATCCGCCGGCGCCGCCGGAGCTGCTGGGCCACAAGAGCTGCCCCGAGGCGTCGGTGATCGTGACTTTGCTGAGCTGAAGGCCCGGCACCGCGGAGGCGACAAGCTGGGCGATGCCCCGCACGGAGCTCGGGTCGAGGGCAGTCGTGCCGGAGAGGAGGACGGAGGCCGAGGAGGCGCTCTGGCCTTCGCCGAAGATCTGGTTCTGGGAGCTGGGCAGCACGAGCGTGACCTGTGCCCCGGAGACCCCCTGGACGCTGTTGATCGTCGATTCCAGCTGGCCCTGCAGCGCGCGCTGATAGGTGACCTGCTGCTGGAAGTTCGATTCGCCGAGGCTCGGTTTGTTGAGCAGTTCCCAGCCGGGCTGGTTGCTGCCGAGGAGCCCCGCCCCGGCCAGGGCGACGCGAGCCTGGGCGGTCTGGTTGGACTGGACGGCCAGCGCCGTGCCGTTGTTCTGGAGCTGATAGGCGACGCCCTTTGCGCTCAGGGCGCTCGTCATCTTGCCCGTCTGCGCAGGGTCCAGACCGCTCTCCAGCGTCGAATAGCCGGGCTGGGAGACCATGTGCAGGAAGATGTAGAAGAACAGGATCGCCGCGATCGCGCCGCCGCCGACGATCAGCCATCCACGAGTGGTCAGCCGCGAGGCAAGCTGGGCGACGGGAGGCATCGATCAGACCTGTGTCTGGAAGATCGTCTGGGCCGCTTCGGTGGCCTTGGTCCGGATCTGCGCCGCCAGCTGCATCTCCAAAGATGCGTCCTCGACGGTCGTGACGGCCGCCTCGGGGTCGCTGACGCTGCCTGTGGCGAGCGCTTGGGAGGCCGAGGCCGCGCTCTGCTGGGAGCCCTCCAGCGAGGAGATCGCGTTCGTCAACTCGCTGCCGAAGCTCGACCCGCCGCCGGCCCCTTCGATCCCGCCGGCCCCTTCGATCCCGCCGACTCCTTCGATCCCGCTGGCGCCGGACGTCTGGCCGACACCGGCGGCGCTCGCGCCGGGTGTGACCGCGCCCGAGAGGGCTTCGGGGGAGCCCGTCGCGAGGTTCCCCGCGGCGTTGCCGAGGCCGCTGGCCAGTCCGCCGACCGCCGGGACGATCATTTGAGGATCCCGAGCGTCGAGGTGAACATTGACTTGGCCGTCTGCATGGCGGTCACGTCGGACTGGTAGGACTGCTGCTCTGAGATCAGGTCCGTCATTTCGGTGACGGTGCTGACGTTGGGCATCTTCACGTAGCCCTGAGCGTCGGCTTCCGGATTGGAGGGTTCATAGATCTGGCGATCGGGTGTGGCGTCGCTGACGATCCCCGTGACGGTCACTCCGCCGGGCGTCGTCGTCGCCGGGGATTCCTGCAAGGCACCGGAAAGGGCGCCGCTGAAGCTCCCGGTATCGCCGGCCTGGGAGAGCTCGACCTCCTGGCGCTGGTAGGGCTGGCCGTTGGCGGCTTTGGTCGTGTCGGCGTTGGCGAGGTTCTCGGCTGTCACGTCCATCCGGATGCGCTGCGCCGTCAGGCCAGTGCCGGCGATGCCGATCGCGTCGAACAGGCCCATCAGAGGATCCCAATCGCCGAGCGCACGATGCCGTTGCGCGTGTTGACGACATCCGTCAGGGCCTGGTAGTCGAGCCCGTTTTCAGACAGCCGCGCCGATTCCTGGTCGATGCTCACACCGGCGCCGTTTGGCCCCGCTTCGTTGGGCACCGCCTGGGTGTCGAATTCGACTTCGGGCATTTCCTGCCCTGATTCGATCGCGCCCTGCAAGGTCGACTCGAAGTTGACTTCCTGGCGCTGGTAGTTTGGCGTTTCGGCGTTGGCGATGTTGTTCGTCAGCGCCGTCTGACGCTGCCAGGAGCCGCGCATCGCGGCCTCCAGCAGCTGTTGGGTCGGATCGATGAGCGACATCGGCCCCGTGATCGGCCGCGGTCCTCAGATCTTTAGGCGAGCCCGGAGAGAACGGGCCCTAGGCGCTGCGGTCCAGGCGCGAGGCCGGCTGCGGCTGCCCGCCGTAGCCAGCGGCGGTGCGTTTCGCGGTGTCGGCCGTCGCGACATCGGTGAGCAGCGATTCACGCAGGCGGATCAGCTCGATGCGGGTTCGTTCGTGAAGCAGCCGGGCACGTTCGAGGATCGGACCGGCGGCCGCCGGGGGACGGTCGGGAAGCCCGGACACGAGCTGCTCCCAGCGGCCCTCCAGCGCCGCCAGCTCCTCGACCTCGCCGTTGCCGGCCAGTTCGAGTTCCAGCTCGGCGTGGGCGATGATCGCCTCGTACTCTGCGAGCGGCCGCGCCGTTGTCGTCGCGCTCATCGCGCGTCGTCCCCCGCCGCGACCTGGGCCCAGGCTTCGCGCAACTCGCCGAGCAGCGCGGAGACCTCCTCGAGCTTTTCAGGGTCGCGCTCGAAGCGCGCCTCGCTGAGATGGCGAAGGCTGAACATGTAGATCGAGTGCAGGCGCTCTGACAGCTCGCCCTGATCGTCGTCGAGCGTCCCGTCGAGGTGGGCGATGATCAGCTCGGCGCGGCGCAGCGTGTTGTGGCCGCGCTCGATCTGCCCCTCACGCATGGCGACGGCGGCCTGGCGCAGGAAGCGGCGGGCGCCGTCGTAGAGCATCACCACGAGCTGGCCGCGGGATGCCGCCAGCACCGCTCCTTGGCGGTAGGCCTCCGGCGATGCGGCGAGGTTGCTCATCGACGTCTGTTTGATCGGCGCGGAGCCGTCAAAGTTTAGGAGTGGGTCCTAGATGCCGGATTTTTCGAGCTGCGAAGTCTGGCTCGAGAGCCAGCTGCTCTGCGAGCTGTTGCGCGAGATGACCGTTTCCAGACGGGCGTAGGTCTGTTCGAGCGCTTTCTGGCGGACCGTCAGGATTTCGTTCATCGAGGTGATCCGCGTCTTCATTTCACGGATCTGTTCGCTGTCGCCGTTGATCCGGTCTTCCAGCGAGCCACCGGGGGCGGCGACAGCGTCGACGGCGGAGGTGAAGCTTTTGGCCCACTTCTGCATCATCGTCTTGGCGCCTTCGGGGTTCGCCTGGACAGCTGCCGCGAGCTTCGTCGGATCGAGCTTCAGCACACCGGCCAGAGATGCCTGGGAGGCCTTGCCGCCGGTTGCCGCGCCGGTGCTGACGCCGAGCGAGGCGGGGCTCGCCATTTCCACCGGCAGGCCTTCGATCGTTTCGTACATCGTCTGGCGCATCTGGAACAGGAGGCTGTTCAGGGTGGCATCCCCGAACAGCGAGCCGGTGGCGAGTTCTTCGGTGCTTTTCGGACTTGCGACGGGCTTGGTCGTCAGCTGCGTCTCGATTTCTTCGACCGTTTCGTTGTAGAGCTTCACGAACGATTCCAGCTGCGTTTCGATCGCTTTGACGTTGGCGGTCGGTGGCTGCACGGCGATCGTCACCGGCCCGGTGGTGGTCGTCAGCGCCGAGAGCGTCAGGGAGACGCCCGGGATCGCTTCGGTGACGACGTTTGTGGTTGAGGTTCCCGCCACGCCGTCGATGCTGTATTCGGCGTCCTTGCCTTCTTTCGCAGAGCCCGCTTTTTCGACCAGCGTGCCGCCCGCGTCGGTGACGTTGATGAATTCGCCGCCGGTCGCGCCGGTCGTGCGGCTCGAGAGCACGATCGCCCCTTCGTTCTGCACTGCCGCGAAGACTGTGCCTTTGCCGTCGCTGTTGATCTTGCTCGCGAGTTCCTTGGCGGTCGCGCCCGCCGCCAGCGTGTATTCGCGGCCGTCGATCGTGATCGTGTCTTCGGCGGTGGGGCTGGTGAACGTGAAGCCGCGCTGTGCGGAGTTGGCGAGTTGCGTGACTTCGACCTCGTAGCCTCCGACGCCGGCGCCGGAGGTGATCGCGGCGGCGACCCGGGTCGGTTCGCTGGAGGTGACGGACTGAACGCCTTCGAACAGCGATGGCAGCGTGAATTCGAAGGCCGAGAAGGTCAGCTGCTGCAGTTTGGTCTGGATCGTCGCCAGCTCCGTCTGCTGGCCGATCAGCTTTTCCTGCTGGTTGGTGAGGTGGGTGATCGGCTGGCGTTCGGCCGACAGCAGCGCCTGGATGATCGAGCTGGTGTCGAGCCCCGACGCCAACCCCGAGAAGGACAGCGGAGTCGTGCCCGCGGTGTTGGTGGTGACGGCGCCCGTCGACATCGCTCAGTCCTCCTCGAAGGCGTCGTCGCCGGCGATCTCAGTTGCCTCGGCGGCCGTGAGCACCCGCAGGAGCTGACCGGAGGTGTCGCGCAGCTCGATCTGCAGAGAGCAGCCGTCGGCGCTCAGCGAGAAGGACAGTTCGCGACCGCTGGCCCGCAGCCGGCTGTTGATCGCGTCGGCTCTTGCCATCTGCTCGAGCACCTCGGGCGGCGGGCCAGAGCGGGTCAAGTCGATCGACAGCGATCCCTCGGCGTGCGCCAGCTCGTAGGAGATCGGCTGGTTCTCTCCCTGTGGAGGCATCGGCGCTGCGGAGTCTGTGGGCGCTGCGGACGGCGAGCTCATCTTGCGTTTTCTCCCTGAAAACGGTTCTTGCGGTCCATTCCCTGGGCCGCCTCGCGCTTGCGTGCTGCTGATGTGATCGACGTCCTTCACGAAAACTTTAAGCCGAACCTCTCGTGATAGCTCGTTTGCGCACGGCGGCGAAAGGCTCCTGGCCGGCCGCGCTGGGAGACGTCTGAGGCCATCTACCCGCAGCCGCAGAGCCGTAAGCGCCCCGGTTATCGGCCCCTCGGCCCCATCCCTGAGCGCATGGCCACGCGCTCGCGCGGGCGCCACCCGCGGGATGCGTAGGGCCCGGGGAAGGGAATCTCGCGATGGCAGAGAAATAACTGCCCGCAGGATGCCCGGCCGCGGGCATCCTGGCCGCAAAGCAGACAGGACGTAAAGCAGGAGGGGCATCCCCGAGGAGGGGCACATCCCCTGTCCAGTTCCCTCGAGACCAGGCAGGATCATGGAGACAACCGAGAAGCGCGCACCGCGGACGCCTGCACCTGAGGTGCTGGCGATCTGGCAGGAATATCGCAGCAGTGGCGACCGCCGGGTGCGGGACAGGCTGATCTTCATGTTCATGCCGATGGTCCGCTACATCGTCTATCGCAAGGTTCGTGAGGTCCCCGCGCAGTGCGAGGTCGAGGACTTCCTGTCCTGTGGCCTGGAGGCGCTGATCCGCTCGATCGAGCGCTTCGACCCGGACAAGGGGGCGACGCTCGAGCAGTACGCATGGACGCGGATCCACGGCGCCGTGCTCGACGAGCTGCGCCGCCACGACTGGGCGCCGCGCTCGCTGCGCCGCGATGAGCGGGCGATCGCCGGTGCCCGCGAAAGCTTCCTGGTGGCCAACGAACGCCAGCCGACTCGTGAAGAGCTGGCCGACCGCGTCGGCATGACGCCCGTCGAGTTGACCAACCGCCTCGACCAGGTCGCCCTCGCCGAGGTCGGCTCGCTCAATCGTGTCGTGCGCTCCGACGAGAGCGCGACAATCGAGCGGATCGACACCGTGCAGAGCGCCGACTCCGACAGCGACCCGACTCTCAACGCCGAGCGCAGCGAAGCCAAGGACCGCTTCCGTAAGGCCTTCGCGCGCCTCAGCCGTACCGAGCGCGAGGTCGCGGTGCTGCTGTACGTCGAGGACTGGACGCTGCGCGACATCGGCGCGCGGATCGGAGTGTCGGAGAGCCGCGTCTCGCAGATCCACACCCAGCTGCGCCGCCGCCTCTACGAGCAGCTCGCTCCCGAGACGGCCCTGTTCAGCGCCGTCGGCTGATGGACGTCGGACTCTTCATCGCCGCCTCGGGCATGGTCGCCGAGCAGACCCGCCAGGATCAGCTCTCAAATGACCTGGCCAACGCCTCGACCCCGGGCTACAAGGCCGACGAGTCCCCCCAGCGCAGCTTCGGAGAAGTGCTGCTCGCCAACACCGAGGGCGGCGCCACGATCGGCACCGCCGACGAAGGCGTGTCGCTCGGCAAGACCTACACCGACCTGACTCCTGCCTCGATCCAGGAAACAGGCGAACCGCTGGACTTCGCGATCCAGGGCAAGGGCTTCTTTGCCGTCAAGACCGCGCAAGGAACGCGCTATTCGCGCAACGGCCAGTTCAGCGAGTCGGCCTCGGGGATCCTCACCGACCAGTCCGGCAATCCGGTACTCAGTCAGAGCGGCGCCCAGATCAAAGTGCCGGCGAGCGGCACGCTGCCCGTGAGCGCCGTCGGCATCTTCGAACTCTCAAGCGCCGAAAAGCAGGGCGAAAACCTCTATGTGGGCTCCTCCTCCGGGCGTGGCACCGGAGCGATCCGCCAAGGTGCACTCGAGGCTTCCGGCGTCGACGCCGCGAAAGTGATGATCGAGATGATCGACTCGCTGCGCACCTTCCAGTCCGGCCAGCAGGCCGTCCAGGCGATCGGCCAGACGCTGCAGGAGGCATCGACGCAGGTCGGCACGCTCGGCGCCGGCGCCTAACTGGGCGCCAGTCTCCGCCCATCGCTCAAGTACGCAGGGGCGGTGCCGATCACCTGATCGCAAGGCATGGATCGCCGGGCAAGATCCGGCCCGGCCCCACGCTCCCCTCGAGAACGATCAGGACGTGACGGGCACATGCTCGAAGGTCTCTACTCGGCAGCGGCAGGCATGGCGGCACAGCAGCTTCAGCTGGACGCCGTCAGCAACGACCTCGCCAACATCAACACCGACGGCTACAAGTCCGAGCGCGTCGGCTTCAACGACCTGCTCTACAACAAGGTCAACCAGGCCGGCACCGAAACGACCGCCGGCTCGGGGGCCGAGGCTCGCATCCTCGGCCGCAGCCAGGGCCAGGGCGCGCTGAAGGAAACCGGTAATCCACTCGACCTGGCGATCGAAGGCGACGGCTACTTCCAGGTCACCGACTCCGCCGGCAAGGTGGCGCTGACACGCGACGGCGCCTTCGGGGTCAACGCGAGTGGCGAGATCACGAACTCCGAGGGCGACCGCCTGAGCCCGCAGATCAAACTTCCCGCCGGAGTCACGGCCTCCGACCTGCGGATCTCCTCCGACGGCACCGTCATGGCCGGCCAGAAGAAGCTCGGCAAGATCGAGCTCGTCAACGTCACGGCGCCCGACAAGCTGGCGACCGAAGGCGGTGGCCTGCTGACGCCGACGGCCGCCAGCGGTGGCCCTCACGCAGCCTCCGGGCAGGTTCACCAGGGCGCTCTGGAGGACTCCAACGTCGATGTCGGCAAGGACATGGCGACGATGATGACCGCCGAGCGCGCCTTCCAGATGTCGAGCACCGCGGTCCAGACCGAGAGCCAGATGATGGCGATCGCCAACCAACTGCGCTCATGAGCATCGAACCCGCCGGACTGCCCGTCACCAATCAGGCCACGACGCCGGAATGGGTGCGCAAGGGCTCCCCCGAGCTTCAACGCGACTACGCGCTGGGGCTGCAGTTCGAACAGATGCTGACCCAGCAGCTGGCCGGCGCACTGACCGCCAGCGCCGGCCTCGAAGGAGAAGGCTCGGGCGAAGAAGAAGGCGCCAGCGGCAGCAGCCAGGCCGGGAGCGGGATGCTCAGCTCGATGCTTCCAAGCGCGCTTGCGGGCGGCGTCGCCCAGGGCGGCGGGCTCGGACTCGCGGCGGAGCTGGCGCGCCAGATGGCAGAGCGCACGGGCACGCCAACGGACTCGGCAACGACTCAGGCCGCCGGCACCCAGAGCGCCACCCCGCTCGACGCATCCGGCGGCAGCGAAGCGAACACCACCGGCGGCAGCGCCGCATGAGCGTCATCAGCCCACCGATCGTCCCCCTGGCCCGTCGTCATGACGGCCTGCCCGGCGAGATCCTCCGCCACCTCGATGCGCAGATCGCCTCCGCACGCGGGCTCCTGGGCGTGGTGCTCGAGCAGGGCGCGGCGATCCGCGAGCGCGACGTCGCCGCCGTCGTGCGCCTGGCGGGAATCCTGCGCGGTGAGATGGGACGCCGGCAGCTGTTGGAGGAGGAGCGCACCGGGCTGTTGTCGCGTTGCGGCGAGCGTCTCGGCGTGCCGGCGGAGACGGTCACGCTGCAGGGACTTCTGGGGCTGATGAGCCCCGCAGAGGCCGAGCGCGCCGCCGCTCGCAGCGCCGAGCTGAAAGGCCTGCTCGGCGAGCTTCAGCGGGAGCACTCAACCAACCGGGCGATCATGCAGATCGAGCTCGGCTTCCTCGATCACCTGATGGGGATGCTCGCGATCGACGGCGTCAACGGCTATGACACCCACGGCAGCTCCGCCGCGATCACGCGGGCCCGCCCCCACGGCGGCCTCCACGTCCTGGATCTGAGCGCCTAGCGATGTCGATCCCCACCCTCCAGGGCCTCCAGACCGCCCTCAGCGGCCTGCTCGCCGAGCAACAAGCGCTCGATGTCGCCGGTCACAACATCGCCAACGCCAACACCGAAGGCTATTCCCGCCAGACGGTCGTGATGGAGACCAACCAGGCGATCGCCGTCCCGTCGCTTTCGGCGATCACCGGCGAGGGCGCCCAGCTAGGCACGGGCGTGACTGTCGAGACCTACACGCGGATCCGCAACGCCTACCTCGATGCCCAATACCGCACCCAGAACAGCGCTCTGAGCGGCGCCGCGACGCAGGCCGAAGCACTCGAACAGGCCCAGAGCGCGTTCAACGAGCCCACCAGCACCGGTATCGCCAGCCAGCTGTCGAACTTCTGGAGCGCCTGGAACAGCCTCGCCGACGCCCCCACCAGCGAAGCCGCCAAGGAGGGCGTGGTCTCCGCCGGGCAGCGGCTGGCCAGCGCCTTCAACCAGCTCAGCGCACAGCTGCAGACGATCTCCGGTCAGGTCTCACAGCAATACGAAGCGCGCACGGGCGAATCGGGCGAAGTCGCCCAGTACGCCCACCAGATCGCACAGCTCAACGAACAGATCAAGCTCTCCGAACAGGCCGGTCAGCCGCCGAACGACATGCTCGACCGGCGTGACCTGCTGCTCGACAAACTCTCGACGCTGGCCAACGTGACCGTCACCCAGCAGGCCAACGGGGAGGACACGGTCAGCTTCGGCGACGCCGCCAAACCGCTCGTCGAAGGCACGACCGTCAACTGGCCGCAGACGCTGAGCGCCGCCGCGGGCGGCCAGCTCGGCGCGCTGCTGGCGCTGAACGGGCCGGCCGGCGGCCTGACGAGCTTCCAGAACGAACTCGACGCCGTCGCCGCCTCCGTTGCCGCCTCGGTCAACGAACTGCACACCGCCACGCCGTTCTTCACGGGCACTACCGCCGGCACGCTCGCCGTCGCCGTCAAAGCCTCCGAAGTACAAACCTCCTCGACCGAAGCTCCCGGCGGCAACGACATCGCCCTGGCGATCGCGGCGCTGCGCGGCGGCACCGCCGACCAGGGCTACTCAGGGTTGATCGGCTCGGTCGGCAGCAAGGTCCAGGGCGCCAAGAACGAACAGGCCAACCTGCAGACGACGCTGACGGCGATCGGCAACCAGCGCCAGAGCGTCTCGGGCGTCTCACTCGATGAAGAAATGACCAACCTGATCACCTTCCAGCGCGGCTACCAGGCCTCAGCCAGGACGCTGACGACGATGGACGAAATGCTGGAAACGCTGATCGAGCACACCGGAAGGGCGGGGCTGTAGCGATGAGCAACCGGATCACCGGCTCGATGCTGACCAACTCGACGCTGAACGACATCAACTCGGCGCTGGCCTCGCTGCAGCGCAGCTCGGCCGAACTGTCCTCCGGCAAGACGATCCTCGAGCCCTCCGACAACCCCTATGGGGCGAGCCGGGCGATCGACCTGCAGAGCCAGCTCGACGGCCTCGAAAGCTATACGTCGAGCGTCAAGGACGGCTTGGCTTGGACGCAGACGACAAGCGGGGCGATGGCGAGCATCTCGAGCGTCACGCAGCGTGTGCGCGAACTGCTCCTACAGGCCTCCAACGGGACCAACAGCCCGGCGGACCTGAAGAACATCGCGACCGAGGTCGGCCAGCTGACCGAATCCATCAAGCAGGACGCCAACACCCAGTACGCCGGCCAGTACGTCTTCTCCGGGACACTGACCTCGACGCCCCCCTACGCCCAGGGCGAAGGCGCGGCAGATGAATACAAAGGCAACACGACGCCGCTGGCGCGTTCGATCGGCCCCGGCTCGACGGTCACGATCAGCTCGAATCTCTCCTCCGTCCTCGGTAACGGCGCCGAATCGGGCGACGGCAAGCTGCTCAACGTCCTGCGCACGATCCAGCAGCACCTGAACGAAGGCACGACCGAAAGCCGCGCGGCGCTCAACTCGACGGACCTGTCGGCGCTCGGCACGAGCATGGACGCCCTGTCCGAGTTGCAGTCCGAGAACGGCAGCGCAACCGACCAGCTGCAGCTCGTGTCCTCACGGATCGAAGCCCTGCAGGGATCGATCGAAGCGGGGCTGTCGAGCACGATCGACACCGATGTCGCCAAGACGACGATCGAGTACTCAAACCAGCAGGCCGCCTACGAGGCGGCGCTGCGGGCCGGGGCGAACATCGTCCAAGAATCGCTTTTGAACTTCCTCCACTAGGTCGAGCAAGGAGATCAACTGACATGTCTGTGACCTTCGAGAGCGTCCGCTTCGGGACGGTCGAGATCTCTGAGGAGGAGGTGATCGAGTTCCCTCGCGGCCTCGTCGGCCTCGGAGGACTCAACTACACGCTGCTGAACCGCAACCCCGGCACCGACTTCCGCTGGCTGCACTGCGTCGAGGACCCGGCGCTGGCGCTGCCCGTCGTCCCGCCGGAGCGGTTCTTCCCCGACTTCACGCTGCAGCTGAGCGACGAGGACCAGGCCGAGGCGGGGATCGAGGATCTCTCCCAGGCCTCCGTCTACGTGACGGTCCGCGCCGACCCCAACCCGTTCGAGATCACCGCCAACCTGCGCGCGCCGCTCGTGATCCTCGCGGGCCGCGGCTTCCAGCTGATCAACACGGCGCCCGACGCGCCGCTGCAGGCGCCGCTGTTCCAGCCGGCCCCCGCCGGCGACGCCGTCCGCTCGGCGGACGCCGCCTGACGCCTGAGACAAGCTCGCGCGGGCCATCCGCGCGAGCGCATCGGGTGCTTGCTTCATAATCGACGGGCATGCTGATCCTCACGCGACGCCCCGGTGAACGCGTCGTCATCGGGGACGACGTCCTGATCACCGTGATGGGCGTCAGCGGGCACACCGTCCGCCTTGGCATCGAAGCGCCCGAGGGGATCTCGATCTACCGCGAGGAGATCTGGCTGGCGGTCAAGGAGGAGAACCAGGCCGCGGCCGCTGCCGACCCCGACGCGCTGCCGCTCAGCCCACCTCAGCAGGGCGAGGAGAAACCACCCGAGACGGAGTCCTGAGAGCTCTCAGGAGCCTTTAGAGACGAGCGCCGCGAACCGCTCGCCGCGCTCCTCGAAGTTCTTGAAGTTGTCGTAGCTGGGCGCGGCGGGGGAGAGCAGGACGACCGCCCCCGGTGCGGCGCAGGCGCGCGCCAGCGCCACCGCCTCGGCCAGGTCGCCGGCGGCATGGGAGAGATGCGCAGGGAGTCCGGCGCGCGCGGCGGCCTCCAGCAGCCGTGGGCCGGTGGTTCCCATCCCGACGACGTTCGCGCCGATACGCGCCAGCTCGCGACCCAGCCCGCCGTAGTCCTGCCCGCGATCCTGACCGCCGCCGAGCAGCACCAGCGGCCGGTCCGGGAAGCTGGCGAGTGCCGCCAGCGCTGACTCCGGGGTCGTGGAGATGCTGTCGTCGACCCACGTCAAGCCGTCGCGCTCGGCGATCGTCTGCAGGCGGTGGCCGAGGCCCTCGAAGCCGGCCAGCGCACCGGGCAGGTCGGGCGGCGGCGCCACGCCCGCCGCTTCGAGCGCCGTCAGCGCCGCGCAGAGGTTCAGGGCGTTGTGCTCCCCCGGCAGTGGCAGCTCAGCCGCCGTGACTCGCGGCTGGCCCTCGAACGCGATCCCCTCTGCCGTCAGATCCCAGCCGCCGGGCTGGCCGAACAGCACTCGCTCGGCGACGGTCGGCGCCTCGGCGAGCTCGGGAAAGCCCGCGGGGAGCACAGCCCTATGGACACCCGGCAGCCCCAGGATCTGCAGCTTCTCGGCGCGGTAGACCGCCTCGGAGCCGTGCCAGTCGATGTGCTCGGCGAACAGGTTCGTGATCGCGGCGACCTCCGGGCCGATCGTGAGGTCGGCGACGTGGTAGCTGGACAGCTCCACGACGGCCAGGACGCCGGGGTCGCAGTCGAGCAGGTCGAGCGCCGGGCGACCGATGTTGCCGGCGAGCTCAACCGGGCGGCCGGAGGCGCGGATCAGATGCGCCGCCAGGGCGGCCGTGGTGCTCTTGCCCTTCGTGCCCGTCACACCGATCACACCGCGTCCTTCGCGCTCGGCAAGCCAAAGCGCGGTGGCCGTCGTCACGACGATCCCACGCCCGATAAGCGACTCGATCTCGGGACGGTGGATCGAGACCCCCGGCGAGCGCACGACGACCTCGCATCCCGACAACGCGTCGAGCACCTCATCGCCGCTGACGACCTTCGCCGCAGGAGCCTCGAGTGTCGCGAGCGCATCCGTAGCCGGCGACTCGTCGAAGGCCACGACGGCAAGACTCGCGGATGGCAGCCGGCGGCTCAGCTGCGCGGCGAAGGAGGCGATCTCACGACCGGCGCCCCAGACGCCGATGCGCGCGCCTTCAAGCTCTGAGAAGCGCACGGACCTCCGCCATCAGCCGATCCGGGACGTCGTGGTCGTCCCCAAGGGCCAGGACCGTCTCGGGGTCGCCCTCGGGGAGGGGATGCGACGGCAGTACCTCAGCGGTGAGCCTGCGCACGACGGCGTGCTCGCGCCAGCGCTCATCGTCGGCCAGCAGCCGCATCGCCGCGACGCTCTCCTGCTCCTCGCCGACGCACTCGAACGGCTTGTGCCCGCCGCTTGCGGCGAGCAGCGCGAAGCCCTCGAACTGATCGTCCTCGCCGAGCAGGTCGGCGCCGAATATTTCCCGCAGGTGCGCGGGGGAGCTGAACGGGGCCATCGCCAAGAAGACGAAGCGGCACTTCGGGCAGTCGAGGCACCAGGAGGAGGCGCGCAGCGCGGGGTCGATGCGGAAGATCGCGTTGCAGCTCGTGAAGGCGCCGTGATACTCATCGAAGCCCGCGAAGGCCCGGGCGATCCCCAGCTCGGAGGCGGGGCGCAGGACGGAGAACTGACGCACCTTCGCGTCCTGCTCGGCGACGGCCGCACTCAGCAGCCGCTCGGCGACGAGGCTCTTGCTGAACTGATGGTTGACGTCGATCCCGTCCCAACTCAAATTGCCGGCGGAGGCCGAGCGCTCGTTGGCCATCGCCACAGCGTCGAAGCCGTTGAGCTGAGCCGTCAGGAGCGCCACGCAAGTGACGATCGCGGTGACCGGCACGTGGCCGTTGATCGCGCCCGCGGCGTTTAGCTCGAACAGCAGCGAGTCGAGCTGACGGCGGGCGATGAGGTGAGGCAGACCGGCGACGGCGACGGTTCGCGCGATCGGCGGCGCATCGCCGACCGAGAACAACGCCGTCTCCACACCGGAGCGACGCACGATCTCCAGCGCCACCGCCGAGTCCTTGCCGCCGCCGACCGGCACGAGGATCCTCCGCGGCTCGGTCCCGGGCGCGCTGGGCGAAGCCAGAGCTGACGACCCCTCCGCAGCCCGAGGAAAGCGGGGCCTCGGCAGCTCCTTCAGCCCGTTGCGGTAGGCCAGCTCGCCGAGGCCTTCGGAGTAGAGCGCCTCGAGCAACGTGGCAGCGGCCGGGCCGGGTGCTGGGGACTCGCACTCGATCGTCCCCGGCAGAGCCGCCTTGAAGTAGCTGACTCCCGCCGTCCAGTGCAGCAGCGCCAGCAATCCCTGCGCCTCGCTGATCTGCTCCTCGCTCAAAGGCGCCGCGACCGGCAGCGTCACGCGCTCGGTGAAGCGCAGCTCCCTGTCGAGCGCGTAGTCCAGCTCGACGGTCCCGTCGGCGCCGAGGCGGCGATCGAGGAACCGGAAGCTCTCGATGGCCGCCGGGTCGAACACCGCCGGCGGCTGCTGCTGGGCGCCCGCTGCCATCGTCTCAGCCTAGAAGCGCGAGCGACGGACACCCGCCCGCGCTTCACGAGCCCTAGTCGTTGGCAGTGACCGTCTCCAGCAGCTCGGCGAAGCGCTCGCGGGCCAGCGCGCGCCTGGTCGGCAGGTGCTCGGTGGGCACGCCGTCGGCGGGCGCCTCGTAGCCGGCGAGGATCTTGCGGGCGACGGACTGGCGGTGCACCTCGTCGGGGCCGTCGTAGATACGAGCGGCGCGGGCGAAGCGGTACATCTGCTCGAGCGGCAGGTCGGTCGAGTAGCCGAGCGAGCCGTGCACCTGCAGGGCTCGGTCGACGACGTCGTGGAGCACCTTGGCGCCGAAGAACTTGATCAGGGCGACCTGCGTGCGGGCGGCGCTGGCGCCCTGCGTGTCCATCGTCCAGGCCGCGTTGAGCGTCATCAGCCGTGCCGCCTGCATCTCGGCGGCGCTGTCGGCGACCCAGTTCTGGACGGTCTGCTTCTGGGAGAGCAGCGAGCCGTGGGCGTGACGGTAGGTGGCCCGCTCGCACATCATGTCGAAGGCCCGTTTGGCGACTCCCAGCCAGCGCATGCAGTGGTGGATGCGGCCGGGGACAAGGCGGTGCTGGGCGAGGATGAAGCCCTCGCCCTCGCCGCCGAGCAGCGCCTCGGCCGGGACGCGAACCGACTCGTAGGCGATTTCGGCGTGGCCGCCGTAGGTGCCGTAGGCCTCCCACGGGTGCTCCATGGTCGGCACGTCGCGGAGGATCTCGACGCCGGGCGTGTCGGTGGGAACGATGAACATCGAGGCGCGCTGGGACGCTCGGGCGTCGGGGTTGGTGACGGCCATGACGATCAGGAAGTCGGCGATCGAGGCGTTGGAGGAGAACCACTTGCGCCCGTCGATCACCCAGTCTTCTCCGTCGCGGACCGCGCGGGTCGCGAGCTGCGTGGGGTCGGATCCGGGCGTGTGCGGCTCGGTCATGCTGAAGGCGCTGCGCAGATCGCCGGCCAGCAGCGGGTGCAGCCAGCGGTCCTTCTGCTCGGGCGTGCCGGCCATCGCCAGGATCTCGGAGTTACCCGAATCGGGAGCGGCGTTTCCGAAGGCCAGCGGCGCGATCGGCGAGCTGCCGAGGATCTCGTGCATCAGGCCGAGGCGGACCTGGCCGAGGCCTTGGCCGCCGAGATCCGGCGGCAGGTGCGCTGCCCACAGGCCGCGCGCCTTGACCTGCTCTTGGATCGGAGCGATCGCACGGGTCAAGCCGTCGAGGCCGAGGTCGTGCCAGATCGACTCCAGCGGCCAGATCTCGCGGCGGACCAGCTCGGCCATCCAGTCGAGCTCTGCCTGGAAGTCCGGCTCGGTCGAGAAGTCCCAGCTCATCGGTGCGTCCTTTCGGTCGGCGTCCCCTGCTCCGACAGGAAGCCTACGTGCTATCAACCGTTAGCGTCTGAGCCCTGATAAACCCGTGAACTTGGAGGTGGAGGGTGAGTGCTGCGACGAACCAGATGGTCGGTGGGGTGGACTTCGTGGCGGTCTCGAGCCACGACCTCGAGGCTTCCTCGGACTTCTACGCAGGGCTGCTCGGACTGCGGCGCTCGGTTTTCATCCCCGACCGCGGCTACTCGGAGTTCGAGACCGGCAACCTGACGCTGAGCGTCGTCAACGGCGAGGCGATGGGTATCGGCCACCACGTCAACCGCAACGCGATCGCTCTGCACGTCGATGACGTCGCTAGCGCCCGCACGGCGTTGGAGGCGAAGGGCGTGGAGTTCCGCGCCGACACGCTCGACACGGGCGTCTGTCACATGGCCTTCTTCGAGGACCCCGACGGCAACGCGCTGATGCTCCACCATCGCTACGCGCCCCGGACCACGGAGGACTGAGATGGAAGGCAGTGGCGTGGCGTTGGAGAGCATCCTGCTCCCCGGCGCTGCTGCGCTGCTGGCCTACCATGCCCGCGAGCTGCCTCAGCGTGACGACCTGTGCGGAGCGTTCTGCGGGGCGCTGGCGTTGAACGCGGCGGGGATCGGGGGAACGGAGCGGGACCCGGTCGACCAGGATGCGGTGGGGATCGCCGCGGGGAGCATCGTCTCCGGCGCTCGCGACCCAGACACGCTTCCCGGCGATGAAACGGGGCGGCGGGACTATCGCTTGGCGATCCCGACGATCGAGGACTCGGAGATCTCGGGGACGACGGCCGACGGGGTCGTGGCGGCCGTCCGCGAGATCGGCGCGGGCGCTGTCGAGGTGATCCCATGGTTGGGGCCGTGGACGGCGGAGCGTCTCGACGGCGTCTTCGAGCTAGCCGCCGGGCTGCATGAGCCGGTGACGCTGATCGCGAACCTCGCGACTCATCACCTGTGGGGCGGGCACCCCTCGCCCACACAGTTGCTCGACTACCTGATGGAAGGCAAGGACGACGGCCCGGCCCCCGACTGGGACGTCGGACACTTCGTCTGCGTGGTCGCCCGCACGAGCGGTCCCGGCGGGAGCCTGTATGCAATCGCGGACACCTACCCGGCGCTCGGCAACAAGGGCGTCCACATGCAGCCTCGTGAGCGGCTGGCGCTGGCGATCGACCGGCCCGACAAGCCCTCGGGGGGCGTGATCGCGGTCGTCGAGACGGCCGAGGCAGACCACCTGCGGACGGGCGCCTCCGCCCTTGGCCTGCAAGAGGGACTGTGGGACAACGGCACTGTCACCGTGGGCCAGGAGCCGGGGTGAGCCCCGCCGAGCTGGTTTCGCTGGTGACGTGCGACCTCGGCGCGATCGTGCGCGGACGGGCGGTGTTCGCCTCAGAGCTGGAGGAGTACGAGCGCAGCGGCGTCGGCTGGGTGCCGGCCAACCACGCCCTCACCCCTCTCGGCCCGCTGGCGGAACCGAACCCGTTCGGGTCGACGGGCGACCTGCGCCTGCTACCCGATCCCACCGCCCACATCAGGGTCGGCGCGGAGCCGGGCGAGAGCGCCCTGGAGATGGTCCTGTGTGACATGGTGGAGACGACGGGCGAGCCTTGGTCGTGCTGCCCACGGGCGTTCCTGAAGAACGCTGTGGGGGCCTTGAAGCAGCAGACGGGCGCAACGCTGCGGGTCAGCTTCGAGCACGAGTTCCAACTGCTTCGCGACGGTCCCTCGCCGCTGCCGTTCTCTCTCGAGGCCCAGCGTACGGTGGAGCCGTTCGCGACGACGGTGATGGGCGCGCTGGTCGAGGCTGGCGTGGAACCGGAGCGCTTCTTCGCGGAGTTCGCGAGTCATCAGTTCGAGATTCCGGTCGCGCCGACCGCCGCGCTTCAGGCCGCCGACAGGGCGGTGATTCTGCGCGAGGTCGTCCGCGAGATCGCTCGCCGTGAAGGGACGAGGGCGAGCTTCGTGCCGCTGCTCGATCCGACGGAGGGCGGTAACGGCGTCCACATCCACATCAGCCTCCAGGACGCGGACGGGCGGGCGCTGCTCTACGACCCGACGAGACCGGGGTCTCTGAGTGAGATGGGTGGCCAATTCGCGGCGGGTGTGCTGGCCCACGCGGGAGCGTTGAGCGTGCTGTGCGCGCCCAGCCCGGTCTCGGCCGAGCGGCTGACGCCTCACCACTGGAGCGCCGGCGCAGTCTGCGTGGGCGAGCGAAACCGTGAAGCGCTGTTGCGGATTCCGCCGCTGATCGAGCTGGGCGGCGGCGACCCTACCGGGCAGATGCGCCTGGAGTTCAGGGGCGCCGACGCGGCGGCGAACCCACACCTGGCGCTGGGCGCGATCGTCCGGGCGGGACTCGCGGGCATCGCCTCCGGACTCCCGGCACCGGAGATCCTCGGCCGCGATCCGGCCGGCCTCGACGAACGCGAGGCGAAGCGCTTCGGCGTGGGAGCCCTGCCGCGGTCGCTGGCGGATGCGCTGCGCGAGCTGGAGGGCGACGCGGAGGCGTGCGGGTGGCTGGGCCCGGAGCTGCTGGTCGCCTATATGAGCCTCAAGCGAGCGGAGGTCGCGGCGACGGCGGGGCTTCAGGCGAGCGAGTGCTGCCGCCGCTACGCGGAGGTCTACTGAGGCGATGCTCACGGCGCTGTTGGATGCGCTCGAGGGGGAGATGGACGAGGCGGTCGCGCTGCGCCGTCGTCTGCACGAGCGCCCCGAGCTCGCGCATGCCGAGAAGTGGACGTCGGAGGCCATCGCGGCGGCGCTACCTGTCGCCCACGAGCCGGTGGCGGGCACGGGCCTCCTGGCGAGGGTCAGCGGGCCTGGGCGAGCGGTGGCGGTCAGGGCGGAGCTGGACGGGCTGCCGGTGCGGGAGATGACGGGGGCGCCGTTCAGCGCCAAAGGCGAGGCGATGCATGCGTGCGGGCACGACGTGCACATGGCGGCGCTGGTCGCACTGACCCGCGCGGCCTCACGCGTCGGTGATCTGCCGGCGCCGTTGCTGGCGATCTTCCAACCGAGCGAGGAGGCATACCCGTCGGGGGCGAAGATAATCGCGGAGCAGATCCCGGCGCTGCTGGATCCGCTGGCGGTCATCGGCGCCCACATCCACCCGGAGCTCGGGTGGGGGACGGTGGCGATCGACGCCGGTCCGGTCAACGCGTCGTGCGATGCGATCGAGATCGAGATGATCGGCGAGCCCTCGCACGGCGCCTACCCACACCTTGGCCGCGACCCGATCCTGGCGCTGAGCGAGACGGTCGTGTCGCTGCATGCGGCGGTGGGCCGCAGGGTGAACCCGCTGCATGCGGCGACATTGACGATCGGGGTGCTGGAAGGGGGAAGCGCCGAGAACGTGATCCCGGCGAGGGCGCGGGCGAGAGGCGCATTGCGAGCCCACAGCGAGGAGGACAGGGCTACGCTCAGAGAGCTGGCCGGGGAGGTCGTGGCGGGGGTGGCGGCCGCGCACGGCTGCAAAGGAGAGATGAGATTGACGCCGGGAGAGCCGGTGCTGCGCAACGACGAGGCGATCGCGACGACTACGCGGGGGCTGCTCGGCGAAGCCGGGCTCGCAGCCGCTCCCGAGCCGTGGCGCTCGTGCGGCTCGGATGACTTCTCGTTCTTCGGCGAAAGGCGGCCGATAGCGATGGCGTTCGTGGGCCTGGACGGCGCGCCGGGTTTTCACGCGCGCCCGCTTCACCACCCCGAGCTGCTGCCGCCGGATGAGGCGGTGGCGGTCGTTGCGAGGACCCAGGCGGCGCTGTACGTAGCGGCGACGCAGGCGCTCAGCGCCGCGGTCCGTGAGGATGTCCGACGATGAGTCGGCAAGGAACGACACGCAGGGAGCCGGTCCAGAAGCGCAGCCGCGAGCGGGTCGAGACGATCCTGCAGGCGGCAAGGGAGCTGCTGGCGGAGGGCGGAGTGGAGGCGCTCAGCACGCGCTCGCTGGCGGAGTACTCGGGGATCCCTGTGGCAACGATCTACCGCTACTTCGACAACCGCGACGCGATCATCGCCGCGTACTTGGACCGTGAGCTGGACTCGATTGAGAGCGCGGTCGAGGAGGCCTTGAAGGACATCGAGCTGGTGACGTTCCGGTCGATGACGGAGGCGGTGGCGATGGCGCACTTGCGCCACCACCAGCGTCACCCGGAGGGCATTCCGGTGTGGTTCGGGTCGCGGCTGAACGCGGCGGTGCACGACAGGGTCCGCCAGCTCGACGCGCGGATGGCGGCGTCGCTGCATTCGGCGACGAGGGGGGCGGGGTTCATCGAGGACGGGCCGCACTTCGGGGCGGGGCTAATCGTGAGGCTGTTCGACCGGATGTTCGAGCACATCTTCCGGATCGAGCGCAGCGCTGCAGACCAGGAAGCGATCGTGTTGGAGGTGGTCGACATGATCGCGACGTTCATGGAGCGGTTCGCGACGGCGGCAGGCCGCGAGGGCGTCTCTGCGGAGGACTTCCTACAGGTGCTCCAACGCAGCGTCTAGTGCACGAGTTGCCCTACTTCGCCTACGGCAGGAACCTCGGCGCGGAGCTGATGGCGACGGTCTGCCCAGGCCACCGCTTCCTGGGGACGGCGGAGCTGCGCGACCACCGCCTGGCCTTCCGGCGCAAATCGGTGCGAACCGGGACGGGCGTCGCCGATGTCTTCCCGGAGCCTGGGCACAGCGTGTGGGGAGCGCTGTACGAACTGGACGCACAGGGCCTCGCGGCGTTGGATGAGAAAGAGGGCAATGGCATGAACTACAGACGTGTTCCCATCCTCGTGACGCTCGCCGACGGGGCCGTCAAGGAGGCGTTTGCCTACATGGTCATCAAGCCGGTGCCACACGTGACACCAAGCGCTGAATACCTGAACGGGATCGTCGACGAAGGACGCGCCCTCGGCTTCCCGGAGCACTACATCGAAGGAGTGATGCGAACCGCGGAAGGACCGGGGGACTCGTTCTAAGACGAATTTGACGTGTGTTTCGTTTTGTGTTCTCGTAGGCGTGAGGATGCGCCTATGCGCCGCCGGCGGGTGGGGGCCATGGACGGCGGACGAAGCGCTTCCTCGATCCGAGGGAAACGAGTGAAGAGGAGAGATCGATGGGAAGACTGCGATTGATTGCCGCCGCGTTGGCGGTGGCCGGGACGATGGCTCTTGGCACAGCCGCGAGCGCATCGGCGGCACTGCCGGTGCCGTACGGCAGCACGGCGCTGACGGAGTTCGCCAACGCGGAGGTGTTTACGCCGACGTTCGTGCCCGGAGGTAACAACATCTTCTGCAGGCCGAGCGCGGCGCACCCGTACCCGGTGGTGCTTGTCCACGGAACGGTTGAGGACGAGGGCTCCAATTGGGTGACGTTGGCGCCGCTGCTGGCCAATGCGGGCTACTGCGTGTTCGCGCTCAACTACGGCGAAACGGCGCTGTCGCTGGGTGGGCACGTGGACGGCCTGGGCAACATCGAACACTCAGCCGAAGAACTGTCGTCGTTCGTGAAATTGGTCCTGAGCCTGACGGGCGCGTCGAAGGTCGACATCGTGGGCCACTCGCAGGGCGGGATGATGCCGAACTACTACGTGAAGTTCTTGGGCGGAGCGAGCAAGGTGCACACGCTGATAGGTCTCGCGCCGAGCAACCACGGCACGACATTGGACGGCCTGGCGACGCTGCTGAACGACATCCCGGGCGGCACACAGCTGGGTCATCTGATCGAAGACATCGGCGCGCCGTCGCTGATCGAGCAAGAGCAGGGCTCGACGTTCGAGACGCACCTGTTCGCGGGCGGCGACACGGTCGCAGGCCCGCGCTATGTGGTGATCGAGAGCACGCACGACGAGGTCGTGACGCCCTACACGAATGCGTTCCTGAGCGGATCAGCGGTGACGAACATCACGATCCAGAACCAGTGCCCGACGGACCCGACGGCGCACATCGGGATGATCGAGGACTCGCCGTCTCTGCAGAACGTCCTCAACCAGCTCTCGGCAACCCCCAACCCGTCGTTCAAAGCGACCTGCACGAACTTCGGAGCAGGGATCTAGAAAGCTCAGAGCAACCCGCTGTGGCGAGGTCACTGCGCCCCGGTCTGCCTCGCGCGACCGGGGCGCAGTCGTTTCTGACGGCGGTGCGCTCCAGCTAGGATCGTGGTGTGCCCGAGCGCCTCTACTTCACGAACTCCGACGAGGCCAACGAGCTGATCGCGAAGGACCCGATGGCGTTGCTGATCGGTTTCGCGCTGGATCAGCAGGTGACGGTCCCCAAGGCATTCACGGGACCGCTGGCGATCAAGGAGCGGCTCGGCACGCTCGACCCGAAGAAGCTCGCCGCGGCCGACCTGGAGCCCGTCTTCCGCGAGAAACCGGCGATCCACCGCTTCCCGGCGAAAATGGCCGAACGCGTCCATGCGCTGTCGGTACACATCTGCGATGAGTACGACGGCGACGCCGCGCGCGTGTGGGGCGATGCGAAGAACGGCAAGCAGCTGAAGGAGAACATCGCCGACCTGCCGGGCTTCGGCGAGATGAAGATCAAGTCGCTCGGCGCGGTCCTAGCGAAGCGCTACAAGATGGGCAAGGCCAAGAGCCTCGTGCCGCCGCACCCGACGCTGGGAGACGTGGACTCACCGCAGGCGCTGCTGGACTACCAGGCGGCGAAGCGAGCGCACAAGAAGGAGTGGAAGAGGATGAGCAGCTAGCCCCTCATCGAGGCGTCTACCTAAAGATGTGCGTCTGGGTCTGGACGACTTCTGAGCCGCCGTCGAAGACCCGCAGCCGAAGGTAATAGCGCCCTCGCTTCGGCGGCAGGGGCACCCAGAAGTTGCCCGAGTGCTTCAACCGGTCGATCGTCGGCCTGACCTCTTCGGCGGGCACATTGCGCAGCCACTCCCGTGGCAGCGGTCTACCGGTTTGCGTCGAGCACAGGCTCCACTCGATCAAGAGCAGTCGGCCCGCGTATCCGACCAAGTCGACCGAGAAGTGAACAGCGACCCCCAGCGGCTGGCGCTTGTGCCCAAAGACTCCCTGGCGAGAGTCGTGGAAGATGCTTGCGACCTCACGCGCGGCCTCGTCGGTGTTGGCTGCGTATTCGCTCAGCGCCTTGCCGATCACGGGGCCGATCGCGCACGATTCCCCACAGTTCGCGGGCAGTGGGACGCCGGACTTCCTGATGACTGCCTCGACTTCTTCGCGCGACGGCGCAGTACCCACGGCCACTTCTGCGGAGCCTGCCTGGTGCAGCCGCTGCGGCGAAGACGGCTGCTTGGGCACCGAGTTCGGATGTTCTTCTTCCTGTTTGAGCTTCTCGGCTTCGCTCGACTTCAACCGAGCGTCCTCGGTTTCAGTCTTGGCTTGCTGCTGTAGCTGTCCGGCTCGCTGCAGACGTGCGTTTTCACGCTGGGTTGTCCGCGGTTCGTTCGTTTGCGGTTCTTCTATTGCTCCCGCCTGCCTGTCCCGAGCTTCTTCCTTCTGTGCTTCCACTTCGTCCTGCGCCTGCGTCTGCTTGATCCTCGCTTCCTGGGACAGCGTCGCTGCTTCTTTGCTCTCCGCTTTGGGGCTGCTGAAGCCGGTGGCCGGCGACACGACTGCAGCAGTTGGAGGAGTGGTCGCAGCCGTCGTGGTGAACGCGACGAGGCTCGCCTCCCGACGAACTCCCGACGAACTCCCGGCCGCCTGGATGTCAGCTTCGAGCGTCGAGTTTTCGTCTTCGTACTGTTCCAGGAGCACACCGGGCTGCACGTTGGCCTCCAGGAAGCTTGCTTCGCGCGCCTCAGGCGGAGCTTTGTGGTGAGACAGCAGCGCTACGGCCCCGACGATCACCACGATCGCGCCGATCAAGGCCGCCACCCTCAAGATGATTTTTTCCGTTCCGAGCAGCACTCCGAGCGTCTTGCCGAGGAACCCCCTGCCCCGATCCCCGGCGGCGGCCTCGGGCAGGCGGGGCTGCCCGTCCGCCGCCGTCGTGCTCGGCGCCTCGCCTGACTTCAGGTCCGGTCGATCCGCAGGCCCGTCATCCATCGCCATCGATCAAGCCCCCACGACTATCGACGCCCAACGCCACAACCACCAGCTGGTGTTGCTCAACAGATACAGATTAACCGAACTATGCCGTTACATGGGAATCCGTGACGTCCGAGGCCTCTGGCCTGAGATCGGCGCTTCAGGCAATCCCCTGGACACGCCGCGCTGCAGCTCCCGGCCCCGCGAGCGAGCGGATACCGTGTTCCGCTCGATGCGATCAGAACCTGGGGCGGGGGCCCGCTCGGACCTCGGCCCCTCGCTGGGCCTCTTCTTCACGGCGCTTCTTGCCTTCGTGGCGATCGGCGCGGCCCTGCCGACGCTGCCCACCTACGTACGCGGCCCGCTCGGCTCTGGCGACCTGGCCGTCGGCATCGTCGTCGGCGCCTTCGCGATCACCTCGGTCGTCTGCCGACCGGTGGCGGGCAGGCAGGCTGATCGGCGTGGGCGCCGCGTCGTGCTCGTGGCCGGCGCGCTGGCGATGACGGCCGGCGGCATCCTCTACCTGCTCTCCGACAGCGTCGCGACGCTGATCCT
This sequence comes from Solirubrobacteraceae bacterium, assembly GCA_036271135.1. GTDB lineage: Bacteria > Actinomycetota > Thermoleophilia > Solirubrobacterales > Solirubrobacteraceae > Palsa-744. The sequence continues at coordinate 99,054 of DATBBF010000026.1, read as the reverse complement.
CGCGCGCCTCGTTGTCGGCGCGGGCGAGGGCACCGTCTACACCGCCGGTGCGACCTGGGCGGTCGACCTAGCCCCCGAGAACCGCCGCGGCTTCGCCCTGGGCCTGTTCGGTCTTGCCGTGTGGGGCGGACTGTCGCTGGGACCGCTGGCCGGGGAGCTGCTTCGCTCCGGCGAGGGCTACAGCGCCGTGTGGATTCTCACCGCGGCGCTGCCGGCTCTGGGCGCGCTGATCGCTACCCGACTGCCAGAGCCCGACGTCGCCCGCGTCGACTCCTCGCTGCCGCGCCCCGCGCTGCTCCCCAAGGCTGCGCACCGCCCGGGGATCGCCTTGGCACTGGCGAACGTCGGCTACGCCGCTCTGGCCGGATTCGTGGTGCTCGCGTTGAAGTCGCGTGGCGTCAGTGGCGGCGCAACCGTCTTCACCGCCTTCGCCGTGGCGGTGTTCGCCAGTCGTCTCGTGCTCAGCCGCGTCCCCGACCGGGCCGGCGCTCGGCGGACAGCCACGGCGGCCGGACTCCTGGAGGCGCTCGGCCTAGCGGTGATCGCCGCGTCGCACTCGCTGGGGATGGCGCTGCTGGGAGCATTGATCGTCGGGGTGGGTTTCTCGATGCTGTTCCCCTCGTTGGCGCTGATGGTCGTCGGCGAGGTCGCCGACGACAACCGCGGCTCGGCGATGGGCGCCTTCACCGCTTTCTTCGACGTGGGCGTCGGCCTCGGTGGACCGATTGCGGGCGCTACGGCGGCACTCGCCGGCTACTCGGCCGTCTTCTATCTCTCAGCGCTCGCTGCGCTCGGCACGGCCGTCCTCGCGGCAATCCCCGAACGGGTCCCCGTAGCGGCCCTGGAGTAGTCAGCCGCCGTCGGCGCGCCAGCGCCTGAACAGCTCGAGCAGATGTCCGCGCATCTCCGGAGTCAATTCCGCTACGCGCAGGCCTCCGGTCAGGCTGATCGTCTCGCGCATCTGGTGGAGGTACTCGGTGCAGTGCTCGCAGCCCGCCAGGTGGGACTCCAGACGCCGTCGTTCGCGGCGGTCCATCGTCCCCTCCAAGTAGTCGGTGACGAGCTCCACGACCTGCTGGCAGGCGAGCTCCTCTCGCGTCTTGAAGATCATGTCTCGCCAACCTCGTCTTCGAGCACCTGACGGAGACGGCTGCGACCACGGTGCAGCAGCACCCGCTGGTTGCCTTCGCTGAGGTCGAGGGTCGTGCAGACCTCCTCCGCGGTCAGCCCCTCGACATCACGCAGCACGACTACCTCGCGCTGACGCTGAGGCAGCTCCTCCAGCGCCGACGCGATCACGCCGGCCATCGACTCGGCCGACAGCCGCTCGTGGCTCTCCTCGACCCAGTGCTGCGGAGGGGACATCCAGCCGCCACCGGCGCCGAATCGCGCGGCGTCGACCGCGGGGCCCGCATCGCCGATCGCAAAGCTGCGGCTCTCGCTGACGCCCGTGCTGCGAGCGCGGTTGACGAGGATCGTCAGCAGCCAAGTCCTGATCGACGAGCGCCCGGCGAAGCGGTCGATGCCACGCACGACCCCCAGCCAGGTGTCCTGCACGACCTCCTCGGCGACCGCCCCGCTCGGGACGAACGAGCGCGCCAAACGCAGCATGCTCGCCTGGTGGCGATCGATCAGCTCCAGGAAGGCGTCCTCCTCGCCGGCCTGCAGCCGTGCGAGCAGCTCAGCGTCGGGATCGCCGTCGCGCGAGCGCGCTGGGCGCCAGGTGACCGCCGAGAAGGCCGGCGCCAGGGCGGGGATGAGGGTTGCGAGATGCATAGCTTCGGGAGACCTGACGGCTAAGGCGCCCCGCGTGAGCGGGGCGCCTTGCCATCTGCGTCGATCAGGGCGCCACGATACCCTCGCCGCCAACTGCGCCGGGCACGGTCACCGAGCCGATCGGGCTGAGCCCACCACCGGGTGCGATTGCGTACTCGTCGACGATCCCCAGGCCGCCCGCTTGGACATAGAGGAAGCGCTGGTCGGCCGGGACGGCCGCGTCGACGGTCCCCGCATCAGTCGCGGTCTGGGCGAACGGGGCCTGGATGATGCCGCCGGCACCCTCCTGGAAGCTCGTCACGGTCGCGCTGCCGGCGCTCGAGGTGTAGAAGCGACCGGAGGCTGAGACGACCCAGCAGGTTGCGGCCTGACCGGTCCCGAAGGCCGCGAGCGGCGTGATCTGCCCACTGCCGTGGAGAGCGAACTCGGCCAGTGCGTTGGTACCGGCCTCTGTCAACAAGAGATGCCCATAGGCGTCGAAGGACGCCGCGAACGGCACCGCCTCGGCCAGTTCGTTGACAACGGGCGTTTCAGAGAGCCTGCCTGTGTAGCCGACCCTGAAGACGTCGACGTCGTTGCCGTTGGCCTTGGTGGTGACGAGCAGTTGCGAGCCGTCGGGCGAGAAGGTCACCTGCCCCGGAGTGTTGACGAACTGCGGCGTCGCAGCGGCGTTCAGGCCGAGTGCACGCGAGGAGCCAGGGATCGCGAACAGGTGCCCGCCGAACAGGTGAAAGCCCTGAACGAGCCCGCCTTCCTCGGCGTTGAGCACGTAGACGAGCCCGTTCTGCTCGGCGATGCTCACGGGGAAGCTGCCGCCCGAGGAGATCGTCTGGCGCAGCTGCAGCTTGTCGCCGAAGACGCTGAACACAGAGACCGTGTCGCTGCCGGCGTTGACGGCGAACAGCAAGCCGTCTTGGCGATCGAGCACCAAAGAGCCTTGCGAGGCGAGGTGGTCGACGACGGAGCCTTCGAGCTGTCCTCCGAGGCCGCCCGTCGGGTATGTGCCGGCAGGGGTGAGGGTGCCGTTCACAGCCCTGTCGTAGGCGGCGATCTGGTTGCCGGCGAGCCCGTCTGTCTGGACGAACAGCGGCCCGATCGAGACGGGGTGACCGGGGAACGGTGGGTGCCCGGGAGACGGAGGGTGCACCGGGTAGGGCGGATGGAACGGGAAAGGCGAGTGGCTCTCGTGCGAGCGGTGGAAGACCCCGCGGCCGTCGTGGGCGGCGGCGGGGCCGGCGAGCACGGCGAGCAGCAGGGCGGCGGCGGCGAAGATCGCCGCGAATCGCTTCGGTGAGTCCATTTGGTCTGCGCTCCAGGGTTCGGGGATGGGGACGTTCGCCCCTTCAGTCCCTCCGGGCCCGAGCGCGTTACGCGACCGGCGGCGGCGTGCCCTGCGCGGTGGCGGCCAGAACCGGGTCCCACTCGCAGACGGCACAGGCGTGGCTGAAGGCCGAGCGGGTGAAGTCCAGCGCGTAGGCAAGGGGGTCGGGACTCGCGCAGACGTTGTCCCAGTCGAGGACGAACTCGCCCAGATCACCCGCCCAGCGCGCATCCGGCGGAGACAGCGAGGCGTCGCCGAAGCCCTCCGGGGCGGGATGCGCATAGGCGTAGAAGGCGGCGCGCTCGTAGCGGGCGTCGCCCGGCCACCAGCCGACGGCGACCTCCTGGGAATCCATCGCGTTGCGCATGATGAAGTCCTGCGAGGGCGGATCGGCGGGACGCCCGGAGAACAAGCTGACGGCCAGGTCGAAGGAGCCCCACCAGGCGTTGACCGGCGTCGAGCGCCCCCGGAACGGCGCGCGGAAGGCGCTCAGCACCTGCGCCGCGCCGGTAGCGGCGGCGAAGTAGCGCGCGACCTGCGCCGGGTCATAGACCGTGTGCTTCTCGTCCTCGTCGAGCGCCACCGTCCAGCTGACCTCCTGCGGGCGCAGGTCGACATCGAACGGCCCAACCATCTCACGGGCAGCGTCGAGCACCGAGCGTGTGACCGCACCGACCGATTCGGACACGAGGCTGAAGCGAGCGCTGCGCCCGTCGCTGTGCTCGAGCACGGCCTCGTGGACGTGCAGGTCGAGCAGCGCGCTGAGCGATCCTGAGCCGTCGGGGGCGGGCAGCGGCAGGGTCTGCCAGCCGCGCGTCGTCAGCTGCAGGGCGGCGTGCTGCAGCTGCGGCTCGGGCGGAGCCAGCGCGACGGCGAGCTTGCCGAGCAACTGCGTGTGGGCGTGCAATGTGTCGCACGTCTCGTGCCACTCCTCGAAGGGCAGGGCTGGCCAGGAAGCCGGCATCACCGCCAGCCTAGCGCCAGTCCGACTACAGGAGTTTTTCGATCCCGCCGATCGCTGCGGAACCGAGGAAGATCTCCAGCGCCACCCCCGCGGCGCCGACCAGCAGAGCCACGATCACGACGAGGATGTCCTCGAGCAGAACGCCCAGCGACAACAGCACGACGCCGAGCGACGGGAGCGTGTCGAGGCCCGTGAAGGGCGGAGCGAGAAACGCCGCCAGTGCGCCGCCGACGACCAGCAGGCCGAAGACGGCGTTGCTCAGACGGTGATTGAACAGAAAGCGCAGACGCGGCTTGGACAGTTTCTCCAGGCGTCTGATCATCTTCATCAGGCCCGACAGGAAGCGCCGCTGGCGAGGTCCTGCCAACTCCAGCCCGCGCCAGCGCCGAGGCAACCAGATCCGCTTGCTGCCGGCGACGAGCTGGACCGCCAGCAGAATCGCGACGATCTCAAAGACGTGCGTCGCGCCGCCGGTCGGCAAGGGCAGTGCGGGAACTCCGAGCAGCAGCACGAACAGCAACGCGAAGCTCTTCTGGTCGAACAGCTCGATCAGGCCGCCGAGGGTCTTCTCGCCCTCGCCCGAGAGCCACCGCTCGAGAGCGTCGCTGACCTTCTCAGGCTCGGCGCCCGGCGCCGGAGCGGCGACGGGCGACGGCTGCGAGGAGCGCCCCATCGAAGCTCACCTTAGCCACAGCGCGCCGTGCGATGATCCAAGCGATGAGACAGGGCACCTACTCGATCGTGGCCCGTGACTCGGCAACGGGCGAGCTGGGCGTGGCGGTTCAGTCGCACTGGTTCTCCGTCGGAGGTGTCGTGGCCTGGGCACGTCCCGGCGTCGGTGCCGTGGCAACGCAGTCGGTGGCCGAGATCGCCCACGGACCGAACGCCTTGGACCGTCTCGAAGAGGGCCTCGACGCACAGGGCGCGATCGCCGCTGTGCTGGCACCCGACGAGCAGGCGCGCTACCGCCAACTGGGAGTCGTCGATGCCGCGGGCAACGCTGCATCGCACACCGGCGATGGCTGCATCCCCTATGCGAGCGACGTCGTCGGCGAGGGCTTCGCCTGCCAGGCCAACATGATGGGTCCTGACGGCGTGGCGGATGCGATGGCCGAGGCCTACGTTGCGCACGATGGCGATCTGGCCGAGCGAATGCTGGCGGCGCTGCTGGCTGCTGAGGCGACGGGCGGTGACGTGCGCGGGCGACAGTCGGCGGCGATGCTGGTCGTGCCCTCCGAGGGCGAGCGGTGGAGGGCACGGATCGACATCCGTGTCGAGGACCACGCCGACCCGTTGGGTGAGCTGACGCGACTGCTGCGCCTGGCCCGCGCCTACGAGATGGCCGGCAAGGCTGACGAGCTGGTCGCCGAGGGTGCCCACGAGCGCGCCACCGAGCTATATCTGGCCGCTGCCGAGCTGGCCCCGGAGGCCGACGAGCTGACGTTCTGGGCAGGCCTCGGCGTGGCGGCGCAGGACCTTCCCGGCGGCGTCGAGCTGGTGCGCCGCGCGGCGGCGGTGAAGCCCGCGTGGCTGACTCTGCTCGATCGACTCTCCGACGAGCTCGCCCCCACCGCCGCGGCCGTCAAGTCGACGCTCCAGGACTGAGCCGCGGCCACGAGTCGTTCAGGCGGCGGCCTTCAGGCGGCCGGGCAGCGCCTTGTCGAGCAGGCTGGGCAGCACGACGCGGAAGTGGAAGACGCGCTCGGCGATGGCCCTCGCCGCGGCCGCATGCCTCGGCAGATCGCGTTGGAGATGCGCGACTGCGTCGACGGCTCCGTCGATCCCGTCGAAGGTGACGATGCCGCTGCCTGTCGGCAGCCATGAGTCGAGCGTCCGGTCCGCACTGAGGATCGGACGCCCGGCCGCCAGGAAACAGGCGTCCTCGGCCGCGAACCAGATTCCCTGAGCCCCGGGGCCGCGCAGCGCAAGCGCCGCCTGCGAGCCGATCATGTGACCACGGTGCGTCGACAGTGACGCGTCGACGGCGGCCTCCTCGCGGACCGCCCAGCCGGCTCCGGCGAGACGCTCGGCCTCCTCCCCGCGCTCCGCCGGCAGCGTCGTCCAGGGTCTCGGGCCGATCCGCCCGGGAAGCGCGAGCAGCTCCTCGATCTCACCGCTGCCGGGGCCGACGCCGTGAGGCCCGGAGGAGCGCCGTTCGAGGCCCGTGAGGACCCGCAGCGGCAGCTCGGCACGCGCGCGCGGCCCGTACCAGAGGCGTGGCACGACCGGCGGGATCGTGGCCTGCCATCCAGCCCCCGGCAGCGACGCGGGGTGGCGCCGGTAGGAGAAGTAGAGGTCGTGCTCGGTCTGCCGCCCAGCCGGCAGCAGCGTGGGCCCTGAGCGGAGATCGACGAGCGCCCTGCGCCTGGGTAGCGTTCGCTCGGCGAGCCAGCAGTGCCCGCCGAGGTCGAGCAGCAGGTCGGCTTTGGAGAGACGTTTACGCAGCTGCGCCCAGACCATGCCGCCGACGAGGCCGGCGTCCTGGTCGACCCAGACGACGGGCACGTCGACGCGGCAGCGGCGCAGCAGATCTCGCAGCAGCACGATCCCGGCCCGGGGAACGCCACTGGCCGCTGCGCCGGCCGGCTCCCCCGGGCCCGTCTCCCCTCGCTCCTCCAGGTAGATCACCTGGTGGCCAAGCTTGCGCAGCCCGATCAGATAGTGCAGATGAGCAGCGAGGTTGCTGCCCGTGGGCCGTCGCAGAACACCGCCGGCTACGACTATCGAGGCCATGTATGAAGAACGCCGCGGGGGCGAAAAGGTTGGGCGGGGGCTACGCGGTGAGCTCGGCGGCCATCTCGGCGAAGACGGCCACGTAGGCGTCGATCGCCTCGTCGGTGTGGGTCACCGAAAGGGTCCACTCCTCCTCGCGCCCGGGCGTCATGAAGATCCCCCGGTTCATGTTGAACAGCCATGCCAGTTCCGTGACATCGACGTCCTGGTTGGCCTTGAAGGTCTCGTAGTCGACGACCTTGGTGGGCGAGAAGGTGACACAGCCCTTGGCGCCGATCCCGACGGCGTAGCCGGGCAGGCCGTAGTGCTCGATGACACCTTCGCAACCGGCGACGATGCGGTCGTTGAGGTGGGTCATGTGGCGGTAGGCGTCAGGCGTCATGACCTCCATCAGGCTGGCGCGCGCGGCGGCCATGCCAAGGGGGTTGCCGTTGTAGGTGCCGACCTGGTAGACGGTGCCGTCCTCGACGACGCCCATCACCTCCTCGGTGCCGCCGACGGCAGCCGAGGGCAGTCCGCCACCGAGAGTCTTGGCGAGGGTGACCATGTCGGGCACGACCCCGAAGCGCTCGGTGGCGCCTCCGGCGGCGATCGCCAGGCCGGTCTTGACCTCGTCGAAGATCAGGACGATCCCGTGGCGGGATGTGATGTCGCGGACCTCCTGCAGGTAACCGTCCTCGGGGAGGACGACGCCGAGGTTCATCATCGCCGCCTCCATGATCACGCAGGCGGGCTTGCGGTCTTCGGCCTCGAGCTTCTCGATCCGGCGCTCCATCGCGCCGGCGTCGTTGAAGGGGACGGGGATCGTCAGATCGGAGACGGCCTTGGGGATGCCGGCGCCGTAGGGCAGCGACTCGTAGTTCTCGCGGTCGCCGATGCGGTCGTATTCGACGCCGATCGAGACCATGACTGCGTCGTGGTGACCGTGGTAGGAGCCGAAGATCTTGACGATCGTGTCACGCCCGGTGTAGCCGCGGGCGATCCGGATCGCGTCCATCGTCGCCTCCGAGCCGGAGTTGAGGAAGCGCCAGCGGCCAAGCCCCCAGCGACGCTGCAGCTCCTCGGCGACGAGGACGCCGTCCTCGGTGGTGGCGGCGAAGTGCGTGCCCTTGGCGACTCGCTCGCTGACGGCGCGGACGATCGCCGGGTGAGCGTGGCCTTGGACCATCGAGCCGAAGCCGTTGTGGAAGTCCCACATGCGGTTGCCGTCGACGTCGTGAACGACGGGGCCCTCGCCGGTGGTGAGGTAGATCGGCCAGGGGTCCCTGGCCTGGTAGCTGGAGGCGACGCCGCCGCTGAGGGATTTGCGGGCGCGTTGGTACATCTCCGCGGAGCCCTTGGTCCGCTCATCGAGGCGGGCTGCTTCGCGCTCGATCAGGCTGCGCAACCGATCGCGGTCGATCTGAACTGTCGTCTCCGGGGCCATCTCGTCCTCCTTCGCTGGCGGGCGCGGCGAGGGCCGCTGCCTGTGGGACCTAGATTAGGGGCACTGGGCGGAGCGCATCGATGACGGAGTGGACAACGCGCTCTGGGTGACTTCGCCCGTTTGGAGATGCCGGGCGGACCGGTGAGCCGCCAGACCTGCGCAGATCCTCGGGCGCGGCTCTCGCGACTGCGACCCCGGATTCGCGTATGCCCGGTCCGAGGCGCGGGCACCTAGTGATCTGGAAGTGTGAACTTTTCTGATGACCGGTTGACGGTGGACCCCGCACTCTGCGAGGATCGCGACAAATCCAAGGGGGGATGTGCCATGCGTTTCGGACTGCTGCCGAAAAGCTTCAAGCTTGCGCGTTGCCGGCGAGCTGTGACATCGACGCTGGCCTTGACAGCCATGGCTCTCGCGGTCACGGCCGGTACCGCATCGGCCGAAGGGCCCGTCTACAGCGCACCACCGCACATCAAGGGATCGCCCCAGAAGGGAGCGAAGCTGACAGGTGAACCGGGAGAATGGACGACGGGCACAAAAGCCTACGCCTACCAGTGGTTTCGCTGCAACACGACGGGCATCGAATGCTCGGTGATCCCGACCGCGACCAAACCCACCTACAAGCTGGAAGAAAAAGACGTGGGTGCAACCATCGTCTTGCACGTGACCGCCGGAGAGACGCCTGCCACCGCCACAGCACTGTCACGACGGACCGCGGTGATCGAAAGAAACGAGGACAAAGCACGGGGGATGTTCCTACTCGCCCTCGCCGTGATTCTCGGCCTCGGTGCCTGTTGCTTCAAGCTCCTGTTGGGCACAGACAAACGCTGGTCGACCTCGAAGGTGACCGCTGCGACTTGGACCTATCTACTCGGCGCCACGATCCTCGGCTTCGTCGTGGCAAAATTCGTCGGTGACCCACGTGGCCTGAACAACCTGATGCACTCAGGCCTCGCGGGCCAGTACGGCCTGCTGATCGGAGGGTCGCTCGGCGCAGCGGTCGCGGCCAAGGGGATCGTCAGCAACCAGACCAAGGAAAACGCATCCGCCAAGACAAAAGCACCCAAAGCCAAACCCCTCGACATCATCAACAACGATGCGGGAGACGCTGACCTGGGCGATGTCCAGTACGTGCTTTTCAACCTGATCGCGATGGTCTACTTCGTCGGCACGGTGATCCAGACGCCGTCGGCTGGGATGCCTCACATCCCCGATGTCCTGCTCGGGCTGACGAGCGTCGCGGCAGTCGGCTACGTCGCCAAGAAGGCGCTGCCCCCGTCCCCGCCCACCGCCACGGCGAAAGTCGTCGACGCGAAGCAGAAGGCAGGCTCTGACATCACGATCAAGGGCAAGAACCTCCTGACCGGAGAACCGGCAGCGGAAACCCCGCTGATCGTGCTGTTCGGCGAGAAGTCGCAGCCGCCGAGCAAAAAGGAACGCGAAGGGGCAGCCGACGACACCCTGACGGTCAAGGTGCCGGACGACGTCGCACCTGCCGCCAAGGTGGAAGTGCTTGTCATCACCCCCGGACCGTCGATCGTGCCCGCGGGCGCGATCGAAGTCGAAGCGGCCGCTCCAAGCCCGCCACCTGCTCAGGAGGGCGAAGCTGCCGCTCCTGACCCAACCTAATTCAGCTTAGACCGACCGAGCCGCCACGGGACTCGCTGAACCTCAACCGCCCGGCAGCCCCCTGAGCAGCCTGCCGGACAGACCCTTCAACGTCTGCTTGCCGTATGCGTGCGAGCCGTCGTGCATGCTCAGGACTGCAATTGAGATTCGAGCGCGGCCACGCCGCAGCAGGGCGACTTGGTTGTCGATCAGCCCCGTGCCGGAACCCCAGCCGCCCTTGAAGTAGAGCTTCCAGCCACGAGGGGCGACCTGGCCGATGCCCCATCGCTGGGAGGGGACGATGGAGGCCAGCAGATGCATCGCGTAGGCACGGTGCCGCGCGACGACGTCGCTTTCGATGTGTAGGAAGAAGCGCGTTTGATCGCGGGGAGTGATCTCCGATTCACCCCAGATCGGCTCAGCCGGTGTGAACTGGGTCATGCCGACCCTCCGGGCCAGCGCACGCAGCCCATCGGCGCCGATAATCGTGTCGACGGTGTCCGCCGCGTCGTTGTCGGACCGCGTGATCATCGGGTACAGCAGTGAGGTGTCGTGCGAATTCAGCGCCCTGGAAGCGACCGAGGGACGGTCCAGGTAGGCAACCAACAGCATTGCCTTGAGCACGCTTGCCGACCACTCGCGATGATCGGGGCGGTAGGCATAGAAGGCGCCTGGGGTTCGGACGGCGAAGGCTATGTCGCCCTCGCGGCCCCGCGCGTAGGCGATCGCCGCCTGCATGTGGGGACGCCAGACTTGATCCAACGGCTCCCCCGAGCGGGGCAGCAGGCAGGCCCCTTGCGCCGCGAGCACCGGCGCTGCGCTCGTCGCATCGATCGTCTGCGAGCCCACTGCCAGGAGCGCCAGCGTCGCTACGAGAGCGAGCACCTCACGTCGGCTCCGAGGCTGATCGCTCACCCAGGTATGCGCTCGTCGAACCGCGGCAGTCCGTCGTCGGGAATCGTCTCCCAAGGGGCCGCATAGGCGACGAACTGGTGAGCCATCGGTCGCACGCCCGGGTCGCCGTCGATTGCACCCAAGCGCACGATGCTCACCGCTCCGTCGGCCGGATCGCGGGCAAAGACCGCCGAGCCGCACTCCTCGCAGAACACCTTCTCCAGACCGCTGCCGGCGTTCCAGCCACGAAGATGCTCCTCTCCACTGAGGATCTTCAGCGAGCCAGGCGCCAGGCGCGCCGATGCCTGCATGGCGGTACCGGTTCGCCGCTGGCAGCGTGTGCAGTGGCAGTAGCCGGCGGCCACGAGAGGAGCGTCGATCTCGAAGCGCACGAGACCGCAGCCGCAGCTACCGGTCAGGGGCAAGGTGACGGTGGACGACTCGGGAGTGGACATCGCTAGAAACTAGCTGACCCGTCGACAGCGGACGTGCGTTCAGACACTGGGCAGAACGTCTGAGAGCAGGCTCCCGATGTGCAGCGAACCGTTATCGGCATCTGGGACAGGGGACTGCGGTGCCGGGACCTCCGGCTCATCGGTGGAGCTATCGGGGTCATCGAGGAACGAGACGCTCGGCACGAAGAACAGGTTGCCGGTGACGGCGGTCGAGAAGTCCAGCAGCCGGTCGTGGTTGCCGGGCGGATCGCCGATGAACATGTTGCGGAGCATCTGCTCGATGACGTCAGGGGTGCGGGCGTAGCCGATGAAGTAGGTGCCGAACTCACCGGCGGAGACGCTGCCGAATGGCATGTTGGCGCGCACGATCTGCTGCTGGTTGCCCTCGTCGTCTTCGATCGTGTTGAGCGCCACGTGCGAGTTGGCGGGCTTGCGCTCGTCGGGCAGCTCGATGTCGCTGAGCTTGGTGCGCCCGACAGCCAGCTCCTGTTGCTCGACGGACAGCTCGTTCCAGGCATCGAGGTCGTGCCGGTACTTCTGGACGACGACGTAGGAGCCGCCGGCGAAGTCGGCGTCCTCCTCGCCGATCAGAGCGGACTCCCCTGCGGCCGATCCTTCGGGATTCTCGGTCCCGTCGACGAAGCCGAGCAGGTCGCGCTCGTCGAAGGATTTGAAGCCGTGGACCTCGTCTACGGCCCGGCCGAACCCCGCGAGCCGGCCCATCAGCAGCTGAGCAAGCTCGAAGCAGAGGTCGAAGCGATGGGCACGGATGTGGAAGAGCAGGTCTCCGGGCGTCGAGACGGCGACGTGCCGGTCTCCGGTGATCTGCGGGAACGGATGCAGTCCAGCCGGCCGCCGGTCGAACAACCGATCCCACAGCAGCGAGCCGATGCCGGTGACGCAGGTCAGCTCGTCATCCGGAGCCCGGAATCCGACGGAGCGCTTCAGGCCGCTGATGTCGGCGAGCAGCTCACGGACCTCGTCCTCCGCGCCAACGTCGACGCTCACCACCAGGAAGATCGCTGCGGCGGTGATCGGAGTGAGCACCGGTTGCGGGTCGGGTACCGGCACGACGCGCGCGGCCTAGGGTTCCAGTGCGACAGCGGCCTCGGGCGTCGCGACGTGGAAGCTGAAGCTCTCCTGCAGGTACAGGCGGACGACATCCTGGTCGTGTGAGGCGTAGCCGATCGAGAGGTCCTGTCCGGACTCGAATACGAAGTCGCCACCGCGCAGGCTGACGACGATGCCGCCCTCGACACCGGGTGCCCAGACGACGGGACCGTCGAGGATCTCGCGCAAGTGGTTCAACAGCAGCGACCCGTCCTCGACGCTCTCGATCGCGATGCGGTACTGCTCGCCGCCGAGCGCCAGGCCATATGGACCGGCGATGCCGCTGCTCAGCAGCACCTCGACGGCACGAGCGAGCGAGACCGCGTAGGTGCCGGCCTGGCCGAGCGGAATCCGCTTGTGAGGAGTCTGTGCGGAGATCCCACCAACCGCCTCGCCCCAGCCCCCGAACACGGCTGCGTTCTCAGCGACGGCGATGGAGTGGGCGGCGGCGTCGAGCGGGGCGAGGTCGACGTCGTCGGCGCCGCGATCGCCGTCACGCAGCTCGGCCAGCGAGAGCTCGAAGTCGGCACGGGTCTCGACGAGAGGCAGCACGCGTCGCTGCAGAGCGCTCACGCCCGCGGCCGGGGGATTCGCGAGCGGCGCGGTGCGGCCAAGGTTGGTGGCGGAGTGCTGCCAGCCGTGGGGGCCGGAGAAGTCGACCAGCCTACGCGCGGCGAGGGCCGGCGCGAGACGAGCGCGCGCCTCATCGTCGAGGAGCTTCCAGCCGTCCTCGGTGATCGGCGCGAGCGAGCGAAGGAGATGGTTCATGAAGCCGTGACCAACCCTAGCTAGAGGCCGGGCGTGCCGCAACCAGCGGCCAGACCGGTGTCGGCCGCGGGCAGGCCGGTCATCTGTGGATTGGCCATGGCAGGCACTGCGCGATGCTCCTCTACTCGCGATCCCGATAACGACGCAGGACCGCGTCAATGGTCACATTGACGTCTGCCCCGGCATCGAGCGCTGCTTCTACCGCCTCCTTATCGTCTCTGAAAAGTCCAATCCACAGATCGATGTCCTGATCGTCAATGCCCTGACGCTTCAGGGCGCTGAGCCGCGCCATGAGCACAGCATCTGGACTCTCTTCTGGACTCTCTCGTAGCCTGCGCAGGCGTGCGGCGCCTGCATTTAGCAGGCTACGGGTCCAGCGTGTCAGCTTGTAACCAGCACGGGTCATCTCGTGAAGCTGCACAGCCAAAGGACCACCGAGGTCGGAAGAGGCGGACGGCTCGACTCTCCCGGCGCCGAACCCGGCACTGAAAACCATTGGGGTGAGCACAGCCCCAAAAGGCGACGACGCCTGGCTCTCCATGCCCTGCCTGACTATTTCGCCCCATTCATGGGCGTGCTCGCCCCGCCTTTTCGGCGACGACAAAGTCACAGACAAGATAAGTAGGAGTCGACCCAGCGCGGCGTCGTCGCGGTCGAGTTCGCTGAGGCGCTCCGGTCCAAATGGCCGCAGCGCTTTGCCGGCTTGCGCTGCGGATCCCAGAAACAGACGGGAGGCCTGATCGGGCTTTCGCAATTTACGCGATGCCGTCCGTCGCGGCTCAGAGGAATCCTTTGCGGTTTCATAATCTCCTTCGAGAAGGGGGCTATACATCAAGCGCGACAGGACAGCCAGCTGCGATTTCCTCTGCTGCCCGATAAGTCGCCGTGCATCCACAAGGTGCAACGAGCGTTCCTCAGGTGGCTCTTGGCAAAGCGCCTCGAAGGTTTCGCGCCACGAGAACCGCTCCAGGAGCTCGTTGAGCTTCATCGCGCCGAAAGGCTGGGCGCAAACAGGCTAACGAGCAGGTGCCCCAGGATCTGGCGCCCCTGCCGGAGCAGTTCCCGCTGCTTGGCATCCGACGACTGATGATCAGTCAGCGCGTCTGTCGCCACCCTCATAATGACGACGCGATCCTGGATGTCCAGCGCCCTCGCGATGCGGCCAATCCCATAGGACTCCATCTCAACGAGGACGACATCGCCGGCAGCGGCTGCGAGCGTAAGCGCTTGGCCGTACGTCCACTCGCCCTTTAGATATGAGTCGTGAGGCGGGGCGAGCATGGCTGGTGCCGGCAAGGAACCGGGACCGACGCGGACTACCTTGTCGGTAGCGACAACTCGGGCGGTCTGAATGCCGCTACGTTCGGGCAGGTTGATCGTCCCGTTGCCAAAGCACAACGGGAAAACAGCCACCTCAAGCGGCTCCGCATCGCCCGGAGGATACGTATGACATAGCCACTTGTTCTTGAGGGTAATTCGCTCGTTACCGCCGTCCTGCTCAACCGTGCCGAGGGAGGCATAGTTAGCTGTCTTTACGAGAAACACCGATTCGGCGTGCTGTGACTCAACCGCGCCTGCACATCCGTAGAACACGACGAAGTCAGGCGCTTGCTGTCCGACCCGAAACAGCTCAGCCAGCTGCGCTGCAGCCACGACATTGCCTTGGGCGAGTAGAGGGAAGTGCTTCAGGCTCCATCGGTCAGGACCAAAGTCACGCTCGACCGACCGTTCGCCACCGCGGCGCCAAGGAGAGGGTGCACCACTGGCGAGGTCGGAAAGCAGTTCGTCCACCGCGTCCCGCTCGTTGCGGTTGAAGCTAACTATCGCGACTGATACGGAAGACGCGAACATACAGGAGGGCGAACGATACATACTCTCCTGGGCCCTCTGCGCACGCTCCGGGTCCAGCGCTGCCACGCGTGCAGCTACACGGCGAGGGTCTGCTTGAACTCGGATTAGCCCATCGTCTGTGGCGCGGCCGAACCCGCAGACCGACAGGTACCTCGGCCGATGGCGAGACCGGGATTCGAACCCGGGACACCACGATTTTCAGTCGTGTGCTCTACCAACTGAGCTATCTCGCCGCTGTGAAACGGCTCTCGATCCTACCGAGTCAGCTCGCTTCCCAGGCTTCGAGGTAGGGCAACGGGTCGATCGGGTGCCCGCCCTTGGCCTGCCAGCCCCCGACCCACATCTCGAAGTGCAGGTGCGGCGCCGTGGCATCCCCCGTCTGGCCGGCCTTGCAGATCTCCTGCCCGGCGGCCACGGCTTGTCCGGCGGCGACCGTGAACGAGTTCGCCTCGCAGTGGGCGAACATGAAGTCGAAGCCGATCAGGGTGTGCTCGACTACGTAGTAGCCCGCGGCGCCCGGCTGGTTGGCCGTCGAGTCGATCGTCCCTGCAAGCGGCACGACGTCTGGGGTCCCTTCGGCGGTCAGGATGTCCTGGCCCTGATGGATGTGGCCTTCGCGCGGAGCGCCGTAGCGGTTTTCGGGTCCGCCGAAGTTGTGGGCACCCCGCACCGGGAACACAGCTCCGTCGGCGACCGTCTGGGCGGGGGTAGGTACACCGGCTTCGGGAGCCGCGGTAGGCGGCGCCGGAGTCACTGGAGTCGCTGCCGCCTTGACCGTCAAGGTTGCCTGGCCGGAGATGCGGGCGTTGCGCACGATGTTTCCGTTGTGGTGGTCGTGGGCTGAGACCGTCACGTGATAGTCGCCAGCGCCAAGTCGGGCACCCGAGGGCCAGACGACGGCCAGCTTGTGGGAAGTGTGGACCCAGCCCATCGTCGCTGTGACGACCGTGTGGTGGCTGCTCAAGTTGATGATGAGGACGCGCAGATAGACCGTCGTAACGTGGCTCTCGACGAGCGACAGGGTGATTCTCGGTGGCCGTCCGGCGGTCACCGACGACGGCATCGACAGTTCGCTGAGCTCCGGGCGAGCGACGCTGGCGGGCACCCCGAACTCGCTGCCCCCGGCCTGCGGGGTGATCGGCGCGGACGTTCCCCCGGGTTCGCCGGCCAGCGCTTGGGCACCGGCTGCGTTGAGCAGGATCAGAGCGCTTGTCAGGGCGCCGAGACAGGTTCGGCGAGGGAGGTACATACGTTTCCCTCGGCCCCCTCGACGGCCCACCCGAGGGATGCGCGGGGAATTGCAGAGCGCCCAGCGGCGCCTAACGGGCTTCGAATTCCTCGAGCAGCGCGCGGTAGGTGAGAGCAAGGCCCTCGGCGATCGGCACCCGCGGCTTCCAGCCGAGCTCTGCCTCGGCATGGGAGATGTCCAGACGGCTGTGCTGCAGCTCGCCGGGACGCAGATCGGCGAGCTCCGGCTCGATCTCGATCCCAGCCGTGTCGCTGAGACCCTTCCAGATGCCCATCACGTCGGTCTCGACGCCCGTGGCGATGTTGTAGACGCCGGCCTTGCCGGACGCAACCATCAGCGCGCTGACGACATCCGCCACGTAGATGTAGTCGCGAGTCGGGCGGCCATGGCCGTAGAGCTTGGGAGCGCGACCCTCGTGCAAGTGGCCGCTGAAGATGGCGACGACGCCGGCCTCGCCGTGCGGGCTCTGGCGGGGGCCGTAGACGTTTCCGAGGCGACAGACCGCGTGGGGGATGCCGGAGGAGAGGGCCCAGGTGCGCACGTAGGACTCCGCCGCCCACTTCGAGGCACCGTAGGGCGAGAGCGGCGCCGGGATGCGGTCCTCGGGCGTGGGCATCGGCGCCTCGTCGCCATACAAAGCGCCGCCTGTCGAGGTGAAGACGACCGGGGCGTCACAGCCGCCGGCCGCGTCGAGCACGTTGAGGGTGCCACGGACGTTGACGTCGCAATCGCGGCCGGGGTCCTCGACGGAGGCGACGACGCTGGCCTGCGCCGCCAGGTGGAAGACGGCCTGCGGCTGGATCTCCTCGAAGGCACTTTGGAGCCGATCGCGCTCGACGATGTCTATCCGGCGCAACTCAGCCTGATCCGGCACGCGGTCGGCTTTGCCCGAGGAGAGATCGTCGATGACCGTCACCTCGTAGCCGCCGCCCAGCAGGGCGTCGACGACATGAGAGCCGATGAATCCGGCTCCACCGGTAACGATCGCGCGCTTGCTCATCGAGCGCGAAATCTATACAGATGCGGTCGAGGCGGTTCCGGCGAGGAGCTCTTCGACGGCCTGTACGGACTCGTCGATCCTCTCCAGCACGCGCATCCCGCCGCGCTCGCGCGGCAGGCTCCCACCGACGGCAGGGCCGCCGAGCACGATCGGGATGTCCGGGTGGGCAGCCCGCAGCTCACGCAGCGCGCCCTCGAGGGCCTCGGCCCCGTCGGGGACTGTGGCACCCAACACGACGAGGTCGGGACGGCGGCTCTCGACCATCGCCATCAGGCGCTCGCCGGACAGATCTGTGTCGAAGACGGTCTGATATCCGGCGGCGGCCAGCTGGTCGTGGACCATCTGCAGACCGAGGATGTGCGCGTCGCCCTCGATGCCTGCGAGCAGCACCCGCTCACGCGTCGGCTCGGTGCCGCCGGTCATGTAGCGGTAGAGCGTCGCCAGCACCCGACGCACGATCGTCGAGGCCCGGTGCTCGCGCTCCGCACCCAGTTCGCCGGCCTCCGAGAGGATGTCGAGCCGGCGCAGGGAGGGGCCGATCACCTCGGCATGAAGGGTCGTCGGGGAGATGCCGTCCTCGATGGCCGTGGCGATCGCTCCCTCGGCCATCTCGGCGTCGCCCCTTTCGAGGGCGGTAGCGAAGGTCTCAAGGGTCGTCTCGACGAGCGCGGCGGGGTCCTGGCGCAGTTCCTCGCGGGCGTCGGGGCCGGAGCGGCCGAGGACTTCCATGAACGCGTCGAGCAGAACGGGGTCGAAGTGGCGGCCACGCTGTTCGCGCATCATCTCGATCGCCTCGTCGACAGAGAAGGCCTTGCGGTAGACACGGTCGCTGGTGAGCGCGTCGAAGACATCAGCGACGGCGACGATGCGGCCCTCGATCGGGATCGCCTCGCCCTTCAGGCCACGGGGATAGCCGGATCCGTCCCACTTCTCCTGGTGGCTCAGCGCAATCGTCGCTGCCATATCGAGGATCGAGGAGGAGGAGCCGCGGACGAGCCGGTGGCCCTCCTCGGCGTGCGTCTCGACGATCGCGCGCTCCTCGGGCGTCAGCGGCCCGGGCTTCAAGAGGATCGCGTCGGGGATGGCGACCTTGCCGACGTCGTGCAGGGGCGCCGCGTGGCGCAGCCGCTCGCAGAAGTCCGCGTCCATTCCGATGTGCTCGGCCAGCAGTACCGAGAAGCGCCCGATGCGCTCGATGTGCGCGCCGGTGTCCTCGTCGCGGAACTCGACTGCCATCGACAGGCGCTGCACGGTCTCGGCCTGGGCGATCTCCAGCTCGGACAGTGCTCGTTTGAGCTCTGAGGTGCGATTCTCGATCTCGCCCTCCAGCGCGCCCATGTTTTTCTCGCCGACCCTCCAGCCGAGGACCAGGGCGGCAAGGGCGAGGACGACGACGCAGACTGCGGTCGCAACGGAGGCGCCCGCCAGCACCGCGCCGGCTGCGGCGACCACTGCGAGGACCGCCAGGGCGATCAGACTCGTACGGCCTGATCCCTCGGGATCACCCGGCTTGTCGAAGTGACCACCCAACGGCGTGGCCCGCCGTGGGCGGCTCTGCTCGAGCTCAGGCATTGAGCCACCCGGGCCACTGCTCTTCGGGCCGCTGAGAGCGGCACCATGTTGAAGCCGATGGAAAAGGCCTCCCTGCATCACACCATCCACCGAGAACTCTCGCATCCTTGACCGGTCCCAGGTTCGCGTCGTGTCGTTTCGATGACCGATTCGGCCTGACGGCGTGCAGCCTTGATCCGGGCTCAGCGCAACTAGACATACAGACGAATCGGCTGATCAGCCAGCTTTCTGTAGCTCACTGATGTCAATTGCGCCCGCGGGGGCTTTCAACGTCACCGGCTGATCCCACCGATCGAGGATCACCTTGCCGCTTTCCTTGCCCGCCTTGGCGATCTCCAAGGGGTAGGGCTTGCCGCTGGTGGCCACGTAGAGAGTGCCGCCTTTGCTGGTGTCGTTGATGGCGATCGCCTTCTGGCCTTCGATCGTCGCCGGTGCGCCCTTGGCGACGCTGCCATGGCCCGAGAGGGCTGTGTCGACGAGCTTTGAGAGGTCCGTAAGGTCGGCAAGCGAGGCAAGTTCGCCGCTGTTGGCGGGCGCCTTCAGCCATTTGCCTTGCAGCAACTGAGCCGCGGCGGCGCCGGAGACATGCTTGTAGAAGGCGGAGCTCCCGTTTATGTAGACCGAGCCACCCGTTTGGATCAGTTTGATCGCGAAGCCTTCCTGGGAGATCTTGCCCTTGCCGCCCTTGCCGGCCAGCAGTTCCATGTCGAGCGTGATCGGCTTGCCTCCGCTGACGATCGAGCCGGAGATGTGAACGGAGACAGCCTTCGAGGCCGCTTCTTTGGTCGTCTGCAAGATCTCCGTCGGCGATTTCGATTCGACGCCGTTGCCGGAGGAGGACGAGGAGCCTCCACAACCCGCCAGCAGCAGGGCGAGGATGGCCAGGGAGGTCACGGCGAGGGCGGGGCGTCGTAGGTAGCTCATGGCCGTGACTCTACCCACAGGGCCTGTCACCGCCGACGGGAGCCGGCCTTCGGTGAGCCCTGCCGAACCCAGCTGCCAGCCGGACGCGGCGGTCACAAGACTGACAGATGGATACAGGCATGTGGCGCAAGGTCATGTACGCTTTGCCACGCACAGCGGCGCTGGCCGCGACTCGGGCAACGGATCTGCGTGATGAGGAGAGAGGCTAAGGACAGCAGAGAGGATTTACTCGCAACCGGGGCACCGATCGAGATGCCAGGTGCGCGAGAGCGACTGTTCCACGACACCTGATCTGAGCTGGCGCGATCAGGTAGCGAGCAACGGGGGAGATGCGACAGGGGAACGCATCTCCCCCCGTCTCGCCGGCCACCTCGGGGGCGAAAGCCTCTAGGTTGGAACGGTGAGCGGGCAGGAAACCGAAGGGCGGGAACTTAGCGCCCTCTACGAGAAGCACTTCGGCAAAGACCGCCGTCGCGAGCGCCAGATGCTCTCGACGGCATCTTTCTTCACGACCTTCGCGACCGTCCGGGCGATCACCCACGCGATCAGGGCCGAAAGGGGTCCGTTTCGCAACATCACCCCCGGCGGGCGCCACATCCACCACATGACCTTCGGGATCGTCGGGCTGCTCGTCGTCGGCTACCTGTGGCTGCTCGAGATCGGCGTCGTCGAAGGCCGGCTGGCCTCACGCCTAACAGCGACCGTCTATGGCAGCGGCGCGGCGCTGACGCTCGACGAGTTCGCCCTATGGCTGAACCTCGAAGATGACTACTGGACCAAGCAGGGTCGAGAGAGCATCGACGCCGTCGCTCTGTTCGGCTCACTGCTGGTGATGAGCGTGCTCGGACGGGGCTTCCTGAAAGAGCTTCTCAAAGGCTGATCGCGAGATGGAGCGGACTCAGATCGAGCTCGAGGACAGCCGACGGCTCGACGTGGCGAGCGCCGGCCCCGAGGACGGCACGGCGGTCCTGTTCCACACGGGCACACCGGGCGAGGGAATCGTCTACGAGGGCCTCATCGAGGAGGGCGCCGTGCGAGGGCTGCGCCACATCTCCTACTCGCGCCCCGGCTATGGCCGCTCCGATCGCAAGCGGGGCCGCACGGTTGCCGATTGCGTCATCGATGTCGAGGCGATCGCCGACGCGTTTGGGATCGAGCGCTTCCACACCGTTGGATGGTCGGGAGGTGGCCCCCACGCGCTGGCCTGCGCCGCCCTACTTCCCGAGCGGACGATCGCCGCGGCAACGCTCGCGGGAGTCGCTCCTTGCGACGTGCCCGGTCTTGACTGGCTGGCGGGGATGGGCGATGAGAACATCGAGGAGTTCGCCGCCGCCCGCGCGGGCGAGGAGCAGCTGGCGGCCTACGTCGAAGCGCAGCGACCGGGAATGAGCGCCGTTACGGCAGAGGAGCTACGAGCGGGGATGGGCGACTTGCTCTCACCGATCGACCAGACAATGATGAGCGGCGAGTTCGCCGAATACATCGCCTCGGTCTTCAAAGGGGCGATGAGCGAGGGACCGTGGGGCTGGGTCGACGACGACTTCGCCTTCCTCTGCGACTGGGGCTTCGATCTCGCCGCGATCGAGCGACCGGTGACTATCTGGCAGGGACCGGAGGACCGGATGGTCCCCTACGAGCACGGCAAGTGGCTGGCCGAGCACGTCGCCGGGGCACAGCCGCGGCTGCTCGACGGGGAGGGGCACCTGTCGATCTTGCTTGGAGCTTATGGGCGGGTGCTGGACGAGCTGCTGGCTTCAGGCTAAGGGCGCGGAGGCTCACCGCGCCGCCGACTCTGCCTGGCCGCTCACCGAACTCCACGTCACGGTTGTTTCGCTGATGGCGAGCGAGGCAAGCACTACGGCGTCCGCCTTCACGGCCGTGCGGAACAGCTGCTTGGGGAAGCTCAGCCCGTGGCGCTTGACTGTGAGCAGAGCTACCTCCCATTCCTCGGGTGGCGGGGTTGTCACGGGCGGGAACGGTTCGAGACCTTCGCCCAACCCGGCGACGGCAACGGCGCCATCGCCGGCGATCACGTAGTTGACATGCTCGTCGGGGACATGTGCGAGCGGGGGAGCGCCTTCTTTTTCTTCCTGCACTTCCTGTTCGCGGGGGATGCCCTCCGACTCGGCGATCGCCCCGGACTTGGAGCGGGCGTTGTTGACTTCGACCCAGCCCACTTCTTCTGCGCCACCGCTCTGCACGCCTTCGCTGTTGGCGACGAAGCCGATCCGGCTGCCGAACACCCTGAAGTCCGTCAACTGTTCCCCCGTGAATGGGGCGCTTTCTCGAAACTTGTGGCCCATCCGTGCGCCCCGTGGACAGATGTAGAACGTCTTGTACGGACTGTTCGGGCTGTGGCTGAAGTGCGTCCGGCGCCTGACGACCACGATACGCACCCCGTTCTGGCGGTAGATCGTTCTGCCGGATGCGCAGGACACCTTGGCGTTGCTCGCCGCCGCACCAGCGGGGCAGGTGAGCAGCACGAGAGCAACGCCCGCGAGCACGCTCATCCTGGGACCAATGCCCCTGCCGATCACCCCCGCCCCTTTCGCACGCCGCAACACTAACGCCGGTCAGATCCCGATCGCCACGTACTTCGTCTCCAGGTACTCCTCGATCCCCTCGAACCCGCCCTCGCGCCCGAACCCCGACTGCTTGACGCCGCCGAACGGCGCGGCGGGGTTCGAGACGACTCCCTGGTTCAGCCCGACCATCCCCGTCTCGATCCCCTCACAGACGCGGAAGGCCCGCTGCAGGTCCCGGGTGTAGACGTAGGCGACCAGCCCGTACTCGGTGCGGTTGGCGGCCGCGATGGCCTGTTCATCGGTCGTGAATGTCGCGACGGGCGCGACGGGTCCGAAGATCTCCTCGGCCAGCAGCCGCGCGTCGTCGGGCACCGAGCCGAGGACGGTCGGCTCGTAGAAGTAGCCGGGACCGTCGCCGGCCTTCGCGCCCACCAGCACCTCGGCGCCGCGCTCGACGGCGTCGGTGACGAGCTCGGCGACCTTGTCGCGCTGGTCGGCGTCGATCAGCGGTCCCACGTCGACATCTGAGTCGGTGCCACGACCGACCGTCAGGGCACCCATCCGCTCGGCCAGGCGGCGTGTGAACTCCCCCGCCACCGACTCGTGGACGTGGAAGCGGTTGGCAGCCGTGCAGGCCTCGCCGACGTTTCGCATCTTCGCCAGCATCGCCCCCTCGACCGCCGCGTCGAGGTCGGCGTCCTCGAAGACCAGGAACGGAGCGTTGCCGCCCAGCTCCATCGAGACACGCAGGATCTGATCGGCGGACTGTTCGATCAGGCGCCGTCCAACCTCTGTCGAGCCCGTGAATGACAGCTTCCGAGTGCGGGGATCCTTCAACAGTGGTTCGATCACGGCACCGGACTTCCTGGCGGTGATCACGTTCAGGACGCCGCTGGGCAGCCCGGCCTCCTCGAGGATCTTCGCCAGCGCGAGCATCGACAGCGGCGTCTGCTGCGCCGGCTTGACGACCATCGTGCAGCCCGCCGCGATCGCCGGCGCGAGCTTGCGGGTGCCCATCGCCGTCGGGAAGTTCCATGGCGTCACGAACACGCACGGGCCGACCGGCTGGCGCATCGTCAGGATTCGGCCTTTGCCGGTGGTGTTGACCATGTAGCGGCCGTGAATCCGGACGGCCTCCTCGGAGAACCATCGGAAGAACTCGGCCGCATAGGAGATCTCGGCCTTGGACTCCGCCACCGCCTTGCCCATCTCCAGTGTCATCAGCAGCGCCAGGTCGTCTGCCTGGGCGACGATCGCCTCGTAGGCCGCCCGCAGGATCTCCCCGCGGTCGCGGGGCGCGCTCTGGGCCCACTCGCTCTGCGCGTTCGCCGCCGCCTCAAGCGCCGCCATCGCGTCGCCCGGCTGGCCGTCGGCGACCTCGATCAGGGTCTCACCGGTCGAGGGATCCTCGACCCCCAACGTGCCCCCTCCTTCGGCCGCCCGCCATTGACCGCCGATGAGCAACTTCCTCGGCACGGCGTCGAGAACGGCGCGCTCGCGCTCGGCGCCAGTCATCCTGCATCCCTCATACGGACTCTGCGCGGAGACGAACTCAACGGCATGGGACCTCCGATCCTCGACCGCGACGGCATGCCCGTCGACGTGTTCTCAAAGGGACATATGCCCTTCCCTGAGGCAACCTACCACCGCCTCGGCGCCGTCCTCCCGGGCTTTTCGGGGCCGGGGCCGCGACGGACGCCCGGCGCTCGAGCCCGAATCCTCCCGACGCTCCTGCTCGCGCTCCTCGCGCTCCTCGCGCTCCTCCCCGCGAGCGCATACGCGGCCTCCTCGACGCTGGTGATCGAAGGAGCCGGCGACGGGCATGGCGTCGGCATGAGCCAGGATGGGGCGGTCGGCTACGCCAAACACGGCTACACCTATCAGCAGATCCTCGCCCACTACTACACGGGCACGACCATCGGTCAGGCACCCGCCAAGACCGTCGTCAAGGTCCTCGTGGGTAGCAAGGTCAGCCGTGTGTCTCTCGAGCGCTACGTACGCGGGGTGATCGGCAACGAGATGTCCCCGAGCGCTCCTCCTGCCGCCCTGGAGGCGCAGGCGATCGCCAGCCGCACCTACGCGCTGACCGCCCACGCCGGTGGCTCGCGCTTCGACGTCTACTCCGACACACGCTCGCAGGTCTACCGCGCCGCCGCCGCCGAAACGGCCTCCACCAACGCCGCCGTCGGGGCCACAACCGGCCAGATCGTCCTCTACGCCGGAAAACCTGTCGCCACCTACTTCTTCGCCAGCTCGGGCGGCATGACCGAGTCCATCCAGAACGGCTTCCCGGGCAGCGAACCGGAGCCCTGGCTCGTAGGCGTCGCCGACGCCTACGAAGGCAGTGCCTCGCGCTGGAAAGTCGAACTGTCCTTTACCACCGCCGCCCACCGCCTGAGCGGTCTCTACAAGGGAACCTTCCACGGGATCGAGGTGCTCAAGCGCGGTGTCTCGCCGCGAATTCTCACCGCCCGCGTGCTCGGCACCAGCGCGGCCTCCGTCGTCTCCGGCCCGGCACTTGCCGGACGGCTCGGCCTGGACAGCACCTGGGAGTACTTCGACGTGCGTACCGGCACGACTGTCAAGCAGGAGCCCGACCACAGCGGTCAGCACCGGAGCTTCTCACCAACCGTCCCCGCCACCCCGCCACCTCCGGCCCCGCCGACGCCCGCTCCCTCCGGTGGCGTCGCCCCAACGCCAGTCACCGGCTCGAGCGCCTCGGCGACCGACTCCACCGGCGGTACCGAGGCGGGCTGAAACGAAGCGTGTCCGACATGCCGCAGTCGTTCCAGCCGCCGGACTAGTCCCACATCGCCGCCGAAAGCTCGCAATTTGCGGCCCTTTGTGGTCAAAAGTGATCCAAAACGCACAAAGGTGGGCATACCTCCACTGACGGGCGCTACGCACGATGCCGCCGCCCGCCAGGGCCGGCGGCGGACCGGGGGCACCGCCCGCCGCCGGCATTTGCCTCCTTGCGACGGGCTCGATCCATAGGCTGGGGCGATGGCCGGCCCGCTGCTTCTTGCCGACACCCCCTGGCTGCTCTACCGAGCCTTCTTCTCGCTGCCCAAATCGATCGTCGACGGCGACGGGCGACCCGTCAACGCCCTGCTCGGGACCGTCAACGCGCTGCTCACGCTCGTCGACCCCCCGGCCGGTTGGGGTCCGGCCGAAACGCCACGGGCGATTGTCGCCTGCATGGGCGCCGAGCAGGCCGACTACCGGGTCGAGCTCTATCCGCCCTACCACGCCCACCGCGACCCCATGCCCCCGGAGCTGGCCGAGCAGTGGCAACGGGCGCCCGAGCTGCTCGCCGGGCTCGGCTGGACGGTGTCCGGCAGCGAGGACCTCGAGGCCGACGACGTGATGTTCTCGATGGCCGCCGAGGAGGAAGCAGCCGGTGGGCAGGCGCTGCTGATGACCGGCGACCGCGACCTCTACGGAGCCGTCGGCGAGCACGTCGCCGTCGTCGAGCTCTTGAAGGGCGGGCGCCACGGCCTGATCGGCCCCGGCGAGGTGCGCGAGCGCTACGGCATCGAGCCGGCCCTCGTCCCCGACTTCATCGCCCTGCGCGGCGACCCCTCCGACGGGCTGCCCGGAGCGCCCGGTATCGGCGCCAAGACCGCCGCCGAGCTGCTGCGCCGCTACGGACCGCTGGAGGCTCTCCTCACGGCAGCCGACGCGGCGGAGACGAAGGTCAGGCGCGACCCGGACGAGATGCGCCCGCGGATCGCCGCGGTCCTCCGTGAGAACGCCGAGCTCCTGCGGACTTTCAAGAAGGTCGCGACCCTGCAGCGGATCGAGGTCGAGCTGCCCGTGAGCGCGCCGACCGCCTTCGCGGGGGGCGCGAAGGTGGCCACGGCGATGGGCATGCGCCGTCTGGCCACACGACTCGAGGGCCTCGCTAAGGCGTGAACTTGACGGTGATCACGTCGCCGTCGGCCATCAGGTAGTCCCGGCCCTCCAGGCGCAGCGTGCCACGGTCGCGAGCACCGGAGTAGCCACCCGCCTCGACCAGCTCCCGCCAGCCGATCACCTCGGCGCGGACGAACCCCTTCTGGATGTCAGTGTGGATCTGCCCGGCAGCATGCCAGACGGTGAGCCCACGGCGCAGATGCCACGACTGCGCGATCGTCGCCTCGCCGGCCGTGAAGAATGCGTTCAGCTGCAGCAACTCGAAGGCCTCGCGCACGACGCGGGCGAGGCCTGACTCGCTAACGCCGAGACCTGCGCGCATCTCCGCCGCTTCCTCATCGTCCAACTCGGAGAGCTCTGCCTCGATCCGTGAGCTGACCGCTACGGCGCGCGCACCCTGCGAGGCCGCGTGCTCGGCGATCGTCGCGGGCACCTCCTCCGATCCCTCGTCGACGTTCGCCACGAACAGCACCGGCTTGGCCGTGAGCGAGCCCAAGTCGCGGGCCACGTGCGGAGCCTCCTCCGGAGCCGGCACACCACGCACCGGACGCCCGGCCTGAAGCTCGGCGATCACCGCGTTCAGCCACGCCTCTTCGGCGACGGCCACGCGGTCGCCGCCCCTGGCCTGTCTGGCGACCCGCTCGATGCGCCGCTCGGCCTGCTCGAGATCGGCCAGCACCAGCTCCGTCTCGATCGTCTCGATGTCCGCCAGCGGGTCGACCCGTCCCTCGGGGTGGATCACGTTCTCATCGCCGTGAGCCCGCACGACGTGGACGATCGCGTCGGTCTCGCGGATGTTCGCCAGGAACTTGTTGCCCAGCCCCTCGCCTTTGTGGGCGCCCGCGACAAGCCCCGCGATGTCATGGAAGTCGATCGTGTCCCAGACGATCTCCGAGGCTTTCACCGTCTCCGCCACCTGCTCCATGCGCTCGTCGCGGACGGGCACCACGGCAACGTTGGGCTCGATCGTCGTGAAGGGGTAGTTGGCAGCCTCGGCGCCCGCTTTGGTGAGGGCGTTGAACAATGAGGACTTGCCGGCGTTGGGCATCCCCACGATCCCGATCCTCGTGCTCATCGCGTCTCCCCGGGCACGGCGAGCCCGTCCGGCTCCGTCGCCGGCCCAGCCGGGCCGCCCAGAGCCACCCCCAGCACGCTGCCCAACGCGGCCCCGGCGAGAATGTCGGAGGGGTAGTGAACACCGAGGTAGACGCGCGAGCAGGCCATCGCACCGGCCACCCCGTAGAGCGGTCCCGCCGGCAGTCCCCGGCGGCGGTAGACGAGAGCCGCGGCGAACGAGGTGGCGGCGTGGGCGCTTGGGAAGCTCAGCCCCGTCGTCGTCCCCGTCAGCGGCGCCAGCCCCGGCAGGTTCGGCCGGCGCCGGCGCACGACGAACTTGATGGCCGTGTTGACGGCGTAGGTCACGAGCACCGTACGGCGCGCCCGGCGCCACTCAGGCCCGCGCGCGCGCTGCACAATGCCTCCCGCGAAGCCGATCGCCAGCCACAGCGCGCCGTGCTCGCCGAGCCGGGAGAAGCCCGCGACGGCGCGCTCGACCCGAGCGTCGTGGCCACGGGTCCGGGCGAGCACCAGCAGGCGCTCCTCGAGATTGAGGTCCTGGCGAAACACTCGCTGTCCGGGGGCTTCCGGCATGGCCGCGGCCGAGCCGGCCGCCGGCCTAGCCGAAGCCGACCCGGGGCTCCTCGGACTCGGATGTGACGTAGACGACCTGGCCCAGGTCGATCCGAACCGGACCGTCCTCGCTCTGGATCTCGTGCCAGCCCTGGCTGCCCAGAGCCTGTTCGAGGTCTTTCAACTGCTGATCTGAGAGCCGGACGGCCAGCACCTGGCCGCCCTGGAAGCCGATGCTCAAACGAGAGCTCGATGCCATCAGTGAACCTCCGCTGGTTGGACGATCTCGGTAAGGACACCAAGGCTGGAGCGAGGGTGGACGAACGCCACGCGCGAGCCCCTGATGCCGGTGCGAGGCTGCTCGTCGATCAACCGCATCCCGGCCTGCACCAGCTCGCGCAGGGTCGCCTCGATGTCGGTTACCTGGTAGGCGACGTGGTGGAGGCCCGGGCCGTTCTTGGCCAGGAACTTCCCGACGGGCGTCTCCTCGCTGAGCGGTGCCAGCAGCTCGACGTGGTTCTCGCCGACGTCGAGCAGGACCGCCTCGACGCCCTGCTCGGCGACGACCTCGCGGTGGACGAGCTCCAGCTTCAACCCGTCGCGGTAGAGCTCGATGGCGGGCTCCAGCTCGGCGACGGCGACGCCTATGTGGTCGATGCGGCTGAACACAGGCGGCAGTCTATAGCCGCTACTCGGTCCTGCCCTCCGGCAGCGGGATCGGCGCCGGCGCCAGCGGCGGCGTGCGCGCCTCCGTCGCGGCGACCACCCGCAGTCCGACGCCTGGCGCGCGCTCGAGCCGCGGCACCCCGATCATGATCCGTTCGATCGCCTCGCGCTCCAAGACCTCGTGCTCGAGCAGCTCGGCCGCCAGGGCGTCGAGTTGGACGCGGTGCGCGAGGACCAGCCGCTGGGCGTTCCGGCGCGCCTCCTCGATCAGATCCTGACGCTCCTCGTCGCGGAGCCTCAGGGTGGTCTCCGACAGCCGCACGTCGCCGTCGGGCGAGCGCCCCACGCCGGCCGTTCCCATCGCGTAGTCGTGAACCATCGAGTGGGCGATGTCGGCGACGCGCTTGAGGTCGTCCGAGGCGCCCGTCGTGATCGCCCCGAAGACGATCTGCTCGGCGACTCGACCACCCAGCAGAACCGTCATGTAGTCCAAGAGCTCCTCGCGCGTCTTCAAGTAGCGGTCCTCAGCGGGCAGGTTCAGCGTGTAACCCAGGGCCCGCCCGCGTGGCACGATCGAGATCCGGTGGACCCTGTCGACCGACGGCAGCAGCTCACCGCAGAGGGCATGGCCGGCCTCGTGAAAGGCAACGACGCGCTTCTCATGGCTGTTGAGCACGCGCTTTGACTGAACGCCCGCGATCACCCGCTCAATCGCCGAGTCGAAGTCGACCATCCCGATCGCAGTCGAGCGGCGCCTGGCGGCGAAGATCGCCGCCTCGTTGCAGATGTTGGCCAGGTCGGCACCCGTCAGTCCACTGGTCTGCTGGGCGACCAGTTCAAGATCGACATCGCCCATCGGCTTCTCGCGCGTGTGCACCTGCAGCACGCCCAGACGGCCTTTGACGTCGGGGGGCACGACGAACACCTGACGGTCGAAGCGCCCGGGACGAAGGAGGGCCGGGTCGAGCTTGTCCAACAGGTTCGACGCCGCGATCACCACCACCCGTCCGCTCGACTCGAAGCCGTCCATCTCCACGAGCAACTGGTTGAGCGTCTGGTCCTTCTCGCCGGAGATGTCAGCGCCGCGGCGCCCGCCGACGGCGTCGAGCTCGTCGATGAAGATGATCGCCGGTTCGTGGCTGCGCGCCTGGGCGAACAGACGCCTGATCCGCGCCGCACCGAGCCCCGCGAACATCTCCACGAAGGAGGCCGCGGACTGCGCGAAGAACTCGGCGCCCGACTCGTGCGCGACGGCCTTCGCCAACAGCGTCTTGCCGGTGCCGGGCGGTCCGTGCAGCAGGATCCCCTTCGGAACCTTCGCGCCGAGCTTCTCGAACTCCTTGGGGTCGCGCAGGAACTCGACGATCTCCTGCAACTCCGCCTTGGCCTCGTCGACGCCGGCGATGTCGCCGAAGGACACCGCCTGTTTAGCGGCCGGCTTGATCCGCTGCGGCTTGATCCGAGGCATCACCTTCAGCGTCCGCCACATCACGAAGATGAGCGCCGAGAAGAACACGAACGTCATCACCGGCTGCCAGTTGTAGGCGACGTTCTGGATCTGCTGGATCAACGAGGTGTGCGGCGCCGGCGGCAGGACGACAGCCGTTTTGTGAGCCACCGCGTGCACTGCCGCGGCATGCTTCGCGGCGGCGGTGCCGGTGGCGTGCGCGGCGGCGCCGTGGCTCACGGCGTGAGCTCCCGTCGCGTGCCCGGGAGCAGTGTGGTGGGCGGTCGTGCCCGTACCGGCCCCGGTCGTGCTCGTGGCTTCCCTGCTCATCTAACGGTCTCCTTCTCCATCTGACGCACCATCCTCGGCATCGATGTCCCAGTATGCGGGTTGGGGTCCGTTTTGTCGAGGAGCGGTCCTAGCCGCCCAGGATCCGCCTTGCCAGGTCGCCGTAGAGCCCGGTCGCGAAGGCCAGATCGCGTGTGTCGATCCGCTCGTCGGCACCGTGCACGAGCGGCGCTCCCTCGAGCAGCGACTGATGACGCTGGGGGAAGAAGCCGTAGGCAACGCAGTCGGGGAAGGCCATCCGGAAGTGGCGCGAGTCGGTGAACCCGGGCAGCACGACGGGGACCGTCCGCGCGCCCGGGTCACGCTCTGAGACCCAAGCCGAGATCGTGTCCATCAGCTCGGAGGCGACCGGCGAGCGATTGCCGACGACCTGCTCGGTGAAGTCCAGCCGCCAGCTGCCGTCGGACTCCCCGAGAACGGCGGCGACGTCCGCGAGCACCTCCGCCTCGCCCAGCCCGGGTGGGACTCGGCAGTCGACCCTCAGCTCCGCGACGCTGGGGATCACGTTGATCTTCTCCGAGGCCCTGATCCTCGTCGGCGTGAACGTCACGCCCAGCATCGGCTCGAACATGATCGCCAGGCGCGGATCGGCATCGCGCAGCCGGGCGATCGACCCGGCGGGGTCGGCCGGGTCCTCGCCGATGCCGGACAGGAACGCCAGCGGCTCGTCGGTCGGCCGGTAGCCAGGCTGGCGCGCGGCCAGGCGCTCGAGCACCGGCGCCATCTTCAGCAGCGCGTTCTCGCCCATGCCAGGCATCGACGCGTGCCCCGCGACACCGCTGGTCGTGATCGTGAAACGAAACACGCCCTTCTCCGCGCAGCAGACGCCGTAGCAGCGGTTGCCGCCGTACTCGAACACCGCACCGCCGCCCTCGTTGAGCAGCAGATCGCAGCGGACCTTCTCGGGGTGCGTTTCGGTGATCCACTGCGCGCCCAGCGCGCCGCCCGTCTCCTCGTCGACGACAGCAGCGATCAAGAGCTCCCCGTGCTCCGGGCGCCATCCCGAGCGGGCCAGCGACGCCACGGCAGCGATCTCGGCGGCGACCTGGCTCTTCATGTCCAACGCCCCTCTGCCCCAGATGTAGCCGTCGCTGAGATCGCCGGACCAGGGATCGTGGGTCCACTCAGCGGGGTTGGCAAGGACCGTGTCGACGTGGCCCAGGTAGCAGAGAGTCGGCCCGTCGCTCGGGCCTCGCAGACGTGCCAGCAGGTTGGGCCGCTCGGGCTCGGCGCCGAGCAGCTCGCAGTCGAAACCGGCAGCGGCGAGATGGGCGGCGAGATGCTCCTGGGCGGCCCGCTCCTGCCCGGGAGGGTTGACCGTGTTGAAGCGGATCAGGCTCTGCAGCAGCCCCTCCGCCTCCGCCGCCGCGTCGGGCGAGGGTGAGGCCGGTCCGCTCAAGGGGGAGGTGCTGAGCCGGAGGTTGAGGGCAACCCGATCTCCGCGATCTCCTCGCGGGTCAGTGGGAAGTGGCAGGCGGTGAGGAAGCCCGGGTGAGCAGGGTCCTTCTCTTCCAGCAAGGGCTCCTCGATCGAGCAGCGCTCCTGGGCCTTGGGGCAGCGGGTGTGGAAGCGGCAGGCGCTCGGCGGGTTGGCGGGGCTCGGCACGTCACCGGTAAGCAGCCGTCGTTTGTCACCGTGGCGGGTCGGGTCGGCGACGGGCACGGCCGACAGCAGCGCGCCCGTGTAAGGGTGACGGGGGAAGCCGTAGAGATCGTCGCCGGAGCCGATCTCTACGATCTTGCCGAGGTACATGACGGCGACCCGGTCGCACATGTGCCTGACGACCGACAGGTCGTGAGCGATGAAGATCAGCGTCAGCCCGAACTGGCGCTGGAGGTCGCGCAGCAGGTTCAGGACCTGCGCTTGGATCGAGACGTCGAGCGCCGAGACGGGCTCGTCGGCGATCAGCAGCTTCGGTTTCAGGGCCAGCGCGCGCGCTACGCCGATCCGCTGGCGCTGTCCACCGGAGAACTCGTGGGGATAGCGGTTGTAGTGCTCGGGGTTCAGGCCGACGGTCTCCATCAGCTCCTGGACAGCCTTGCGACGCTCGTCGCCCTCCTTCAACAGCCCGTGGATCGCAAACGGCTCGCCGATGATCGAGCCGATCGTCTTGCGGGGGTTCAGCGAGGAGTAGGGATCTTGGAAGATCATCTGCATCTCGCGGCGGATCGCCTTCAGGTTCGAGCCCTTCGTGCGGGTGATGTCCTGGCCTTCGAAGCTGACCGAGCCGGAGGTCGATTCGAGCAGCCGCATCACCAGGCGCGCCGTCGTGCTCTTGCCGCAGCCCGTCTCGCCGACGATCCCCAGCGTCTCTCCGCGCTTGACCTCGAAGCTGACGCCGTCGACGGCCTT
Organism: Solirubrobacteraceae bacterium; assembly: GCA_036271135.1. Taxonomy (GTDB): domain Bacteria; phylum Actinomycetota; class Thermoleophilia; order Solirubrobacterales; family Solirubrobacteraceae; genus Palsa-744. The sequence goes on along the minus strand of DATBBF010000026.1, from coordinate 66,521 downwards.
GACCGCGCCGACGCTGCGCTGCAGGAACACGCCGCGCGTGATCGGGAAATGCTTCCTCAGGTCACGAACCTCGACCAGCGGCCCCCCGACGGCTGCGACACCCGCTGCTTCGCCGGCGCCAGGAGCAACCTGTAGATCCTGGTCGGACATCAGGCCGGGCCCTCCACCGCACTCGCGTCGGCCAGCGCCTCGGCGGGAATCCGCCCGGCCTGCAGCTCGCCCCACAGGCGCTTTCGCTCCTCGGGCTCCAACAGACAGGCGACGAAATGATCGGGCTCGCCGGGGATCGGCTCCAACATCGGGTCGATCCGCTCGTGATCGGGCTGGGAGTAAGCGCAGCGGGGGTGGAAGTGACAGCCCGAGGGAGGCCGGATCAGGCTCGGGGGCGTGCCGGGAATCGGCACGAGCTGCTCGGAGCGGGGGCTGTCCAGGCGGGGGATCGACTTCAACAGGCCCCACGTGTAGGGGTGCTCCGGGTTGGAGAAGATCGCCTGCGCGGGAGCCGTCTCGATGATCCGCCCGGCATACATGACGGCGATGTCGTCGGCCAGCTCGGCGACGACGCCGAGATCGTGGGTGATGATCACGATCGCCATCCCCAGCTCCTGCTGCAGCCGTTCCATCAGCGCCAGGATCTGAGCCTGGACCGTCACGTCGAGGGCAGTCGTCGGCTCGTCGGCGATCAGCAGCTTCGGGTCGTTGGCCAGCGCCATCGCGATCATCGCCCGCTGGCGCATGCCGCCGGAGAACTCGTGGGGGTACTCGTCGATGCGGCGCTTGGGATCGGGGATACCCACAAGGCCGAGCAGCTCGACGGCGCGCTCACGGGCCTTCGTCTTGGAGATGTCTTTGTGCGCCTGCAGCGCCTCCACAAGTTGCTTGCCGACCTTGTAGAGGGGGTGAAGCGCCGACAGGGGGTCCTGGAAGATCATCGCAATGTCGTTGCCGCGGATCGAGCGCAGCTCGCTCTCCGACAGGCCCACGAGGTCGCGACCCCCGAACATGATGCTCCCGGAGATGCGGGCGCCCTGGCGCTTGGTCAGCCCCAGCGTCGTCAGCGAGGAGACCGTCTTGCCCGAGCCGGACTCGCCGACGATCCCCAGCGTCTTGCCCGGATACACCTGGTAGGTGATTCCGTCGACGGCATGCACCACACCGTCCTCGCTGGGGAATTCGACCTTCAGATCCTCGACACGCAGCAGCGGCTCGGTCATGAGTATCTGACTCTTGGGTCGAGATACGCGTAGCCGATGTCGGCGGCGATGTTGGCGAGGATGATGAACATCGAGGCCAGAAGCACAGTCCCCTGGATCACCTCGAAGTCCGACTGGACAATCGAGTGGTAGGCCAGCAAGCCGACGCCAGGGATGTTGAACACGTACTCGATCAGCACGGCGCCCCCGAGCAGCACGCCGACTTCGAGCGCCAGCAGGGTGACGATCGGGTTGATCGACGAACGCACGCCCTGGCGAATCACGCGGCGCTCGGTCAGGCCCTTGGCGCGAGCGGTGCGGATGTAGTCCTCGTCCATCGTCTCGATCATGCTGCCCCGCATCAGCCGGGCGAACACAGCGGCGCTGCCGGCGGCCAGCACGCACCACGGCATGATCAGCGAGGTGAACCATTTCCAGGGGTCGGAGGTAATGCCGACGTAGCTGCCGGCCCCCGGGAAGATCTTGATTTTGCCGATGTCGCTTGAGAACAGCAGCAGCGCCAGCAGGCCGAGCCAGAATTCGGGCGCCGAGATCAGCACCAGCGCGGCGCCCATCGAGCCCCTGTCCCAGAAGGAGCGGCGGCGCAGCGCCGAGAGGATCCCGACCGAGAGGCCGGCGAGCATCCAGACGACGGCCGCACCGAGCGTCAGCGAGATCGTGGCTGGGAGACGTTCGCCGATCAGGCTGATGACGGACTGCTGGCTGTAGTAGCTGTAGCCGAAGTTGAAGTGCAGGAAGACGTTCTTGATGTACTCCCAGAATTGGGCCGGGAGGGATTTGTCGAGCCCCAACACCCGTTCAATTTCTTTGATCAGGTGCGGCTGCGGGTCACGGCCGGCGCGGAGCACAGCGGGATTGCCCGTGGGGATCACCCGGAAAAGGATGAAAGTCAGCGCGCAGACGATGATCAGCAGGGCGATGCCCCAGACCACCCGCCGGATCACGTAGGCCGTCATCGGCCGCCGGTCCGGGTCTGGCGCGGGTTGTCGGTTTGCAAGGTCACAGTCGGGTCACGATCGTGGCGCAGAAGCGGGCCGGATGCGGCGGTTGGGGGCCCCACCGTGTCGGTGGGGCCCCTTGCCGCTTCAGCTGCGCTGTGGCCTTGCTACTTGAGCGAGGTCCAGCTGTAGTCCCACTCGCCGACGTCCCAGAGGTCGCCGACACCCTGCACCTGACTGCCCTCGATGTTGCCTTGCTTGTCCCAGTCGAACGGAATCGTGAGGGCTTTTTCGACGACGTGTTCGTCGATCTTTGCCCATGCGGTGGCACGGGCCGACTGGCCGGTGACCGATTCCGCTTCCGTCATTTCTTTGTTGAGTTGAGGGTTGTTCGCCTGACTCCAGTTCACGTTCCCCGTTGCGTTGATGAATTTGCCGTTGAACGTGATGTTGAGAACCGTCTGCGGGTCACCGAAGTCGGCGATCCAGCCGACAGACGGGCAGACGTCGATCTCTTCTTTCGGCACGTTGCAGTACTTCGCGTACATCGTCGCCGTTTCAACCAAAGTGAACTTCGTCGTGAAGCCGAGGTTCTTCAGCGTCTGGTTGACGATTTCGGCGTCCTGTTCGGCCGGGTTGCCCTTGGCGCCGACGATGGTGATGGTTTCTCCACCGGTGTATTTGCCCGACGGGTAACCCGCGAGCTTTATGTACTTTTCGGCGACCGCCTTGTCGCCTTCGGGATGTTCGTTGAAGTCGAACTTCGGACCCGCCAGACCACCGGACTGTTCGAAGCCGGGGATCGTCGGATAGATGAAGTGCGTCATCACGTCGGTGACGAGCTTCCCGCCACGAGCCTTGTCCATCGCGGTGCGGTCGAGCGCCGCGAAGAACGCCTTGCGGAGGTTTTCGTTCTTGAACGGCCCGTGCGCGTTATCGACACCGATGTAGTGCGAGCCGGCGCCCGGTGAGATCTCCAGCTGGCCTTTGTATTTTTCTGCAGCCAGGCGGATGTTGGACTGGGCAGGCGGTTCGTTCTCGACGATGTTGGTGCCTTCCAGCACCTGCTTGCCGATCACCGAGTTGGTACCGCCGATCTTGATCTGGATTTCGTTCAGATAGGCCGGCCGGATGTCCGTGCTCGCGTTCCAGTTCGGGTTGCGCACGAGTGTCGCCGACTTGCCCGGGAAGTAGCCGACGTCGAGCACTTTGCCCGAGCTGTCGTTCTTGAACATGTACGGCCCGGTTGCTACCTGGTAGTTGCCGTAGTCCGACGGCTTGTGCTTGTCGTACTTTTCGGCGTATTCCTTCGGCACGGCCGCGGTCAGCGGCAGCACCAGCGAAGCGGCGACCAAGCCGCCCTTCGGTTCGGTCAGTTTGAAGACGATCGTGTGCTTGTCAGGCGTCGTGATGCCCTTGATCGGCCCACCGTCGGCCTTCGGCATTCCTTCGACGGATTCGAAGTAGGCGTGGATGTAGGGGTTCGCCACGTTCGGGTTGGCACCGCGCTCGATCGCGTAGGCGACATCTTCCGATGTCACTTCGCGGTTGACCGGCGGCGAGAACTTGATGCCTTCGCGCAGGTGCACCGTGACGGTCTTGTTGTCCGAGGAGACTTCCGGCGGGCCGGCGGCCATGTCGGGAGTCGCTTCGGAGGCGGTGTTCGGCTTGTTCGAGTACAGCGGACGCTGCGTTGCGAACACGACCTCGTAGTCGAGCGAGTAGTAAGCGATCCCTGGATCGATGTGTTCGAAGTCGGTTTCATCGAGCACCTGCAGGACCCCGCCTTTTTTGCCGCCTGTCAGCGACTGTGTTTCGGGGCTCTGATATCCGCTTGTGCTGATGCTTCCCGAGCTGCTCGAGCTACTGCCGCTCGAGGAGCTGCTCGAGGAGCTGCTCGAGCCGCACGCGGCCAGCAACAGCCCCAGTGCGGCTACGGTCGCGATTGCCGCGACCGTTCTAATCGACCTCATTGAGTCGCCTCCTGTGTTGTGAAATGAGCGCCCTCATCGGGCGCCCCTCGGGTTCAGGGCGTCTCTAAGCCCGTCGCCCAAAAGGTTGAAAGCCAGCACCGTGATGAGCAGCGCAGCGCCTGGAAACACCATGTACCACCAGGCCGTGTTGAAAATCGGGGTTGCCGAGGCGATCATCTGCCCCCAGCTGGCGGTCGGCGGTCGGATTCCCACGCCGAGGAACGACAGCGCCGCCTCGATCAGGATGTTGGAGGGGATCTGCAGACTCGCGAAGACGATGATCGGCGCTGTCAGATTGGGCAGGATCTCGCGGACCATGATCCGCGTGTTCGAGGCGCCCAGCGCACGTGAGGCTTCGACGAACTCCCGCTCGCGTAGCGACAGCACGAGCCCCCGCACGATCCTCGCCATGTAGGGCCACGTCGCGAAGACGATCAGGAAGATGATCACCGACAGTCCAGGCTGGATCGCGCCGCCCAAGCAGCCCTTGACGGCGCACGCTGCGCCGATGCCGATGCCGAGCAGCAGCAGCGGGATCGACAGCACCACATCGACCATTCGCGAGATGACCGTGTCGACCCAGCCGCGGTAGTAGCCGGCGACGAGGCCGACGACGACACCGATCAGCGTCGAGAGGACAGTGCCGATGATCCCGACCTCCAGCGACACGCGGGTGCCGTAGATGACTCTTGACATTACGTCGTGGCCAAGCTGGTCGACGCCGAAGGGGTGTGAGCCGGTCGGACCCAGGGGTGAGCCGAATTCGTCGGTCAGGTTGAGGTTCTGCACGTTCGGGCCGGGGAGCCCAAGGATTTTGATGATCAGCGGCGCGGCGACAGCGATCACGATCAGCGCCACGATGATGATTCCGGAGACGAGCGCCACGCGGTCCTGACGCAGCCGCCGCCAGAACAGCTGAAGCGGCGAGCGGGCGGCGATCTCCCCGCCCAGATCGAGGAAGTCCAGGGCACTGCCGCTCTCCGAGGCAGGCAGTGCCTCGGTTCCACCGATGCTCACTAGCGCAAGCTCCTGAAGATCATGTGAAGAACTTTCAACGCACCACCGAATCTACACCTTCGACGACCCTTGGAGTCAACCTTCCGCCAACCTTGGACACCGGTCCGGTTCACGGCCGACATACTCAGACACGTGGATACCCTTTTCGACGAGGAAGCCAATCCTGACAAGGGGAACGAGGAGGCTCCCTCCCCCGGCGGCGAGGGCGCCCAGCCGCTCGCCGCGCGTGTGCGCCCGCACAATCTCGAGGGCTTCGTCGGGCAGGGACATCTGCTCGCGGCGGGCTCGGCGCTGCGCACCGCCGTCGAGCAGGGTCGGCCCCACTCGATGGTCCTCTACGGTCCACCCGGATCAGGCAAGACAACCCTGGCGCGGATCGTCGCCGCGGGCTCCGGCGCGGCCTTCGAGGAGCTGAGCGCCGTCGCGGCCGGCCGCGCGGAGGTCCGGGCCGTGATCGAGCGAGCGGCGCACCGCCGCGACACCTCTCAGACGCGCACGGTCCTGTTCCTCGACGAGATCCACCGCTTCAACAAGGCACAGCAGGACGCCCTGCTGCCGGCCGTCGAGGAAGGCCTCCTGACGCTGATCGGGGCGACCACCGAGAACCCTGCCTTCGAGGTCAACGGCGCGCTGCTCTCGCGGCTGCGCGTCTACGCCCTGAAGGCTCTGACCGCAGATGAGCTGACGGAGGTGCTGCGGCGGGCAAGCCCCGAGCAGCCCCAAGTCGACGAGCGAGCGCTGAGCTTCCTGGCGATCCGCAGCGAAGGCGACGCCCGCACGGCCCTCAACGCGCTGGAGCTCGCCGTCGAGACCGCCACGGGACTGGGCGAGCAGACGGTCACCCTGGAGCGCGTCGAGGATGCCCTGCAGCGCCGCGCGATCCTCTACGACAAAGGTGGTGATCGCCACTACGACTACATCTCGGCCTGGATCAAGGCGACACGCGGCTCGGACCCTGACGCCTCCCTCTACTACCTGGCAGTGATGCTCGAGGGCGGCGAGGACCCACGCTTCATCGTCCGGCGAATGGTGATCCTCGCCTCCGAGGACATCGGCAACGCCGACCCGGGCGCACTCACTTTGGCTACCTCCGCCGCCGCGGCAGTCGAGCACGTGGGCCTGCCGGAGGGCCGCTACGCGCTTGCCCAGACCGCCATCTACCTGGCGCTGGCACCCAAGTCAGACGCGGCAGGCAGGGCACTGTCGGCCGCCCAGGCGCACGTCCGCGAACACGGCGCCGGGGCGGTCCCGCCGTGGCTGCGCTCAGGGCCGCGCCCGGGCCAGGAGGAGGGGAGCTATGAGAACCCCCACCGCCTTCCCGGACATCTCGGCCCGCAGGAGCTGGCGCCGGAGGGCGTCGTGGGGGAGCGCTTCTACACCCCCGACGAAGCCGAGGCGGCACTGGCCGAGCGTCTCCAGCGGATTCGCTCAGAGCGCGGCCGCGAGCGGTGATAATCGAGCTCTGATGGCGACCACCCTCCAGGAACCAGCCCAACGACTGCAGGCTCGCAACCCCGCCACGGGAGCCGCGCTGGGGGATGTCGCCTGCACACCTCCCGAGCAGATCGAGGGCGTCGTGAGGGCGATCGCCAAGGTCCAGCCGCTGTGGGCGCTCTTGCGGGTCTCCGACCGAGCCCGCTACATGCGCCGGATGGCCCAGGCGGTGATCGACGACTTCGACGAGCTCGCCGACGTGCTGGTGGCCGAGGGCGGGCGTCCGCGTGCCGAGGTCGCAGCGCTCGAGCTGCTGGCGGCGATCGACGCCCTGACGTGGGTCGCCGAGGACGGCGCCGCCGCGCTGGGCGGGCGCAAGGTGGCCGTCAACCGCTCACTGGCGCTTGCCAAGCGGGCACGGATCGCCTATGAGCCCTACGGCGTCGTCGCGGTGATCGGCGCCGGCAGCGCGCCGTTCGCGCAGCCGCTCGGCCAGATCGCCGGAGCGCTGCTGGCGGGCAACGGCGTGGCCTTCAAGCCGGCTGCCCGCGCCTGCCTGGCGGGCGAGCGGATCGGGCGTGTGCTCGCTCGCGCCGGGCTGCCGGAGGGTCTCGTACGGGTCGTCCATGGTGGCGCCGAGGCCGGCATCGCCCTGGCCGAGTCGAGCGCCGGCAAGATCCTCTTCACGGGCTCTCCGGCCGTCGGCCGGGCCGTCGCCAGAGCCTGCGTGTCTCGTGAGAAGGAGGTGACGGTGGAGCTGGGCGGCAAGGACGCGATGCTGGTGCTCGCCGACGCCAACCTGCCCCGCGCGGTCGCCGGTGCGCTGTGGGCCGGCTGCGCCGGCGCCGGCCAGGCGCGGGGGTCGGTCGAGCGCGTGTACGTCGCCCGCGAGGTCTACGAGCCGTTCCTCGCCGGTTTGGTTCGTTCCGCGCGCGGCATGACCGTCGGCGATCCCGCCGACGAGCGCACCCAGCTCGGCCCTCTGGCCTCACCCACGCGTCTTGAACGGGTCTCCCAGCTCGTCGATGAGGCTGTTGGGCAGGGAGCGCGGATTCACTGCGGCGGACCCGTCGAGCCGCCGGGGCTGGCCGGAGCCTTCTACGGTGCGACCGTTATCAGCGACGTCAGCGATCGCATGCGCCTAGCTCGCGAGCCCGTCGACGGACCGGTCCTGGCGGTCTTCGCCGTCGACTCCGAGGAGGAGGCGATCGCACACGCCAACGACTGCGACTACGGGCTGGGCGCTTCGGTCTGGACGGCCGACCGCTATCGCGGCACCCGCATCGCCAGGGAGCTTCACGCAGGGATGGTCTGGCTCAACGACCACCTACCCGGACCGACCGTCTCGCGCGGGCCCTGGGGCGCCGCGGCCGGCGGCGGTCTGGGAAGGACGCTGGGGTCGGCTGGGCTGCGCGCCTGCGCCCAGGAGAAGCTGATCACCTGGGACCCGCCGCGGATGCGCGGGTTGTGGTGGGGGCCCTACGACTCCACCACCGCTCGAGCGGCGCGGGCCGTAGCCCGGATCCGCTCCCAGCGCGAGAGCGACCGCGAGCACGCCTGGCGGGCGGGTGCGGTGCCGCTGGCGCGGCTCGTGGCCAGGACCTTCGGGCGCGGGCTGCCCAAGCCGTAGCTGGCTAACCTGTCTTCCATGCCCGCCCAGGCCTATGCAGGCAAGGAGTGCGTCTGCCAGCTGCGCAGGGGGATCTGCGACCAGTCATGCGTGCAGGGGATGCTCGACACCCCCTTCTACATCGCCTGCCTGAAGCTGACCGGCAGGCGCTGCGTGGTCGTAGGCGGCGGTGAGATCGGCCTGGAGAAGGTCGAGGGGCTTCTGGCCTGCGACGGCGAGGTGACGCTGATCGCCCCGGAGGCCGAGCCGGCGCTGCGGGAGTACGCCGAGGAGGGCTCGATCCGCTGGGAGCAGCGCTCCTACGCCGGCCCCGAGGATCTCGAGGGCGTCTTCATGGCGATCGCGGCGACCAACGACACCGACGTCAACATCGCCGTCTACGACGACGCCGAGCGGCGCGCGATGCTCGTCAACGTCGTCGACGTACCGCCGCTCTGCAACTTCATCCTGCCGGCGATCGTCCGCACGGGACCGCTGGCGATCGCGATCTCCACGGCAGGAGCCTCCCCGGCTCTGGCGAAGCGAATCAAGCGCGAGGTCGAAGGGCAGTTCGGCGAGCCCTACGCGCGGCTGGCGGTGCTGCTCAACGAGGTCCGCGGCTGGGCCAAGGGCACGCTGCCCACCTACCAGGACCGCAAGGTCTTCTTCGAGGGCATCGTCGGCGGCGACCCCGACCCGATCGCTCTGCTTCGCGATGCCGCGGAGCCGGGCGCCGGGGAGCAGGCGGTTCGTGAGCTGATCGCGCGCGCCCAGACCGCCAGCGAGCTGCAGGTCTCCTGAGCCGCTGAGCGGTGCCGGCGCTCGACGTCGACGGGCTGATCAGGAACTTCGGCGAGCGCGAGGCGCTCGGCGGGGTCTCCGTGCGTCTGGAGACAGGCAGGACGCTTGTCGTCTTCGGTCCCAACGGTGCCGGCAAGACGACGCTGCTGCGGGTACTTGCGACGCTGCTCAGGCCTCACGCCGGGGCGGTCAGGGTGCTCGGTGCCAACATCCCTGACGAAGCCTGGGCCGTGCGTGGCCGCGTCGGGCTGCTGGGCCACGAGCCGCTGCTCTACCGCGAGCTGAGCCCCGAGCAGAACCTCACCTTCCACGCCCGCCTGCACGGCGTCGCGCACGAGCGCGTGGAGGAGGTGCTCGACGCGGTGGCCATCTCCAGGCGCGCGAGCGAGCCGCTGCGGACGCTGTCGCGAGGGATGATCCAGCGGGTTGCCGTGGCACGAGCGATCCTCCACGATCCCGAGCTGCTGCTGCTCGACGAGCCCTACTCGAACCTCGACCCCGCCGCCGTCGAGCTGGTCGCACCGCTGATCGGTTCGGCTTCCGGGCGCACACGCGTGATCTGCAGCCACGATCCAGCCGGCGGGCTGGCCGAGGCCGACCTGGTCCTGGGCCTTCGAGAAGGACGCCCGGCACTGCTGCGCGCCGCCGGCGAAGTTCGCGCCGACGAGATCACGGAGCTCTACCGATGAGCGGCGTGACCGATGCGCCGGTGACGAGCGCGCCCGCCGACGCCTCGGTCGGGGCACGGCCCCAGATCGGGCTCTGGCGCACCGTCGGCGCGCTGCTGCGCAAGGAGCTGCGTGTCGAGCTGCGCACGCTGGAGTCCGTCCCAGCGATGTCGCTGTTCGCCCTGACGACGTTCGTCGTCTTCCACTTCGCCCTCAACCGCGGCTCGGTCGAAGGCGATCTGGCCTCGGGGATCCTGTGGGTGACGCTGCTGTTCGCCGCGATCCTCGGCCTCAACCGGCTATTCGTCGCCGACGCAGACCAGGGGGGCTTCGACGGCTTCCTGCTGGCGCCCGTCGATCGAAGCGCGATGCTGATCGCCAAGGCCCTGACGCTGCTGATCTACCTCGTGGCGCTGGAGATCGTCGCCGTCCCCGCCTTCTCGATCCTGCTGCTCGGCCCCTCGGTCGGCCCGGCGCTACCGGGCCTGCTGGCGAGCCTCGCCCTCGGCGACCTCGGCGTGGCGGTGATCGGCACGCTCGTCGCCGCCATGGCCGTCCGTACGCGCTCGCGCGATCTCCTCGGCCCGCTGCTGGCGCTGCCGCTGTTCGTGCCGATCGTGATCGGCGGCGCGCGCTGCACCGCGCCGCTGCTCGTCTTCGCCCATCGCAGCGGCCCGGCGGTGCGTTGGCTGGCAACGCTCGGGCTCTATGATCTGGTCTTCGGGCTGATCGCCTACGCCCTGTTCGACTTCCTCCTGGAGGACTAGCCCCATGTACGGCAAAGGCCTGCGCGCGCTGAGCATCTCGACCGTCCTCGCAATGACGGCGGCGTTCGCCCTCGTCTTCTTCTATGCGCCGCTGGAAGCGGAACAGGGCTTCCTGCAGAAGATCTTCTACATCCACGTGCCGCTGGCGATCGTCTCGCTGTGCGGCTTCGTGCTCGGCGGGCTGCTGGCGATTCAGCACCTGCGCACTCGCGACCCGCGCTGGGACATGCGCTCCTACGTGGCGATCCACATGAGCCTGATATTCGGTCTGGCGACCCTGATCACAGGCTCGATCTGGGCCAAGGGCTCATGGGGACACTGGTGGGTCTGGAACGAGCCGACCCTGGTCTCCTTCCTGATCGTGTTCCTGCTCTACGCCACCTACCAGCCGTTGCGCTTCGCGATCGAGGACCCCGAGCGCCAATCGCGCTACGCCTCCGTGTTCGCCGTCACCGCCGGAGCCTTCGTGCCTCTGAACTTCATCGCCGTACGGCTCTCGACCGAATATCTGCATCCCCGCGTGCTCGGCAGCACCTCTGGGCTGCCCGGCCCGATGGCGCTGACCTTCCTCGTCTCGCTGGCGGCGATCACCCTGCTGTTCGCGACGCTCTGCAAATACGAGTTGACCGCCAAGCACACCCGCGCCCAGGTCCGGGCGTTGCGGCGGCGGCTGGCGGGAGAAGGCCCCGGCGCCCGTCCCTCCGGACGCAGCGCCGCCCCCTCCGCGGTGATCGCCGCAGCAGCCACGCCCCGAGCCGGCACGCCCGGCCCGGCGGGAGCGACGAGCTGATGGCGACGCTGACCGCTATATCGCCTGCGCTGCCACTGCACGAGGCCGGCAAGTACGTCGCTGGCGCATACATCGTGCTGCTCGCGATGATCCTCGTCTACGTAGCGATCATGGCCATCCGGCTGAGCCACATCGAGCGCGATCTCGGCGAGCTACTGGAGGTCTCAGAGCACGACGGCTCCCAACCGCCCGCCCCCGAGACAACGATCGACGCCCAGCGGGAGTCGACACCGGCATGAGTGAGCTGCTGGCACTGGGGATCTCGCACAAGACGGCCCCCGTCTCGCTGCGTGAACGCCTTGCCTTCAGCGAGGGCGAGGCAGAGGACTTCGCCCGCACCGCCGTGGCCACCGGCGAGGTGCGCGAGGCGGTCGTGATCTCGACGTGCAACCGCACGGAGGTCTACCTCGTCGTCGGCGACCCCGTCCAAGCCGAGTCCGACGTGCTCGGCCTGCTGGCGCTCCGCGCCGCGATCCGCCCGACGGAGCTGGCCGAGGCGATCTACTCGCCACGCAACTGCGATGCGGCCCGCCAGCTCTATCGCGTCACCGCGGGCCTCGAGTCGATGATCGTCGGCGAGAACGAGATCCAGGGGCAGGTGCGCCGCGCCCATGAGGCGGCGATGCGCGCCGGGGCGACGGGCCCGCTGACCAACCGCCTGTTCGCTGCCGCCCTGACGACGGGAAAGCGCGTGCGCTCGGAGACGGCGATCGGCGCCAGTCGGATCAGCGTCCCCTCGGTCGCCGTCGACCTCGCCCTCAGCGTGCTCGGCAACTTGGAGCAGAGCCACGTCGTGATCCTCGGCGCCGGTGAGACCAGCGAGCTGACCGCGCGAGCGCTGGCCGAGCAGGGCGCCGGAACGATCTTCCTCGCCAACCGCCACGCCGACCGCGCGATCAGCCTGGCGCAGCGCTTCGGCGGTACCGTCGTCGGCCTGGAGAAGCTGCCCGAGCAGCTGTTGGCGGCCGACATCGTGCTGTCGTCGACCGCCTCGCCGGACCCGATCGTGGGGCGCGAGGAGCTCGAGCTGGTGATGAGCCAGCGCGAGACCAGGCCGCTGCTGCTGATCGACATCGCCGTGCCTCGCGACATCGACCCCGCCTGCGGGGAGCTCGAGGGAGTGACGCTCTACGACATGGACGACCTGCAGGCTGTCGTCGCGCGCAACCTCAACTCACGCGCCGAGGAGACGCCGCGGGCGCTTGAGATCGTCGAGGAGGAGATCCACCGCTTCGCCCGCTGGCTCGGTCAGCTCGACGCGCTGCCCACCGTCGCCGCGCTGCGCGAGCACGGCAGCGCGATCGTCGAGCAGGTGCTGGCGGAGAACTCGGGTCGCTGGGAGGGCGCTTCGCCTCGCGACGTCGCTCGCGTCGGCGAGATCGCCCGGGCGGTCATGAGCCGCCTGCTGCACGAGCCGACGATCCGGCTGCGAAGCCTCGACGGCGACCGGGGGCACGCGAGCCTCGAGCTGGTTCGGGAGCTGTTCGGCCTGCTGGACGGCGCCGAGCCGGAGACGAGCGAGGAGCTCGCCGAGGTCCACGACCTGCAGCGCCGCCGCACGGCACCCGCCAGACGCACCCCGCGCTGATGCGGATCGGTACCCGGCGCAGCGCGCTGGCGCTCGCCCAGGCCGATTTCGTCTCTGGTCTCCTCGGTGGCGCGGAGATCGTCCCGATCGTCACCGGCGGCGACCGTGGCGCCGGACCGGCCGACAAGTCGCGGTGGGTCACCGAGCTTGAGCAGGCCCTCCTGGAAGGGCGGATCGACCTCGCCGTGCACTCCGCCAAGGACCTCCCCGGCGAGCAGCCAGACGGCCTGGCCCTGCTCGGCTCTCCCGCCCGCGAGCCGGCCGAGGACGTGCTCTGCGGCGCCGAGGACCTCGACGACCTGGAGACCGGCGCGAGGGTCGGGACGAGCAGCCTGCGGCGCGTCGCCCAGCTGCGAGCGGCTCGTGAGGACCTCGAAGTGATCGCGATACGGGGAAATGTCGACACCCGCCTGGCCAAGCTCGCCGCCGGCGAGGACTCGCTCGCCGCGATCGTCCTCGCCCGCGCGGGACTGCGAAGGCTCGGGCGCGAGCGGGAGGCCGGCGGAACGCTCGACCCTCAGCGATTCGTGCCCGCTCCGGGGCAGGGCGCACTCGCGCTTCAGGGGCGAATCGGAGATCCCGAGACGACGGCGGCAGCAACGGCGATTACCGACCCCACTGCCCTGGCCTGCCTGCGCGCCGAGCGCGCGCTGGGCGCCGAGCTGGACGCTGACTGCCACACCCCGCTCGGCGCGAGCGCTCAGCAGGCGGGCGAAGGCGAGATGACGCTCAACGCCTGGGTCGGCCTGCCCGACGGCTCGGCCTGGATCTCCGACCGGCTGACGGGGGCGCTGGCAGACCCCGAGGCGCTCGGCGCGGCGGTGGCGGCGAGGATGCGCGCGGCCGGGGCGGCGGAGCTGCTGGAGCAAGCCCGGGAGCAGGACGACAGTGAGCGCTGAGGAGCAGGACGCGATCGGCGAGGGGCGGGTGTTCCTCGTCGGCGCCGGACCGGGCGATCCTGGCCTCTTGGGCGCGCGCGCCCTGCAGCTGATCGCCGAGGCGGACGTGATCCTCTACGACCGGCTCGTCGGCCCCGGGGTGCTCGACGGTGCCCGCGAGGACGCCGAGCTGATCTTCGTCGGCAAGCAGGGCGGCGGCGAGGCGGTGCCGCAGGAGGAGACCGAACGGCTGCTGCTCGAGCACGCCCGCGCCGGCCGACGGGTGCTGCGGCTGAAGGGCGGCGACCCGTTCGTGTTCGGTCGCGGCGGCGAGGAGGCGCTGACGCTGCGCGCCGCCGGCATCCCCTACGAGATCGTCCCCGCCGTGACGGCCGGCCTGGCCGCGCCCGCCTACGCCGGCATCCCCGTCACCCACCGCGGCCTCTCGACGGGCGTCGCGCTCGTCACCGGCCATACACGCGAGGGAACGGGGGGAGCGGGAGCCGAGCACGAGCCGGCGGTCGACTGGCAAGGGCTAGCGGCGTTCCCCGGGACGCTCGTCTTCTACATGGGCGTGCGCGCCCTCCCGGTGATCTCGCGCTCGCTGATCGCCGCCGGGCGGGCGGCGGACGAGCCTGTCGCCGTGATCGAAGCAGGAACACTGCCGGGACAGCGCACCGTCACCGGAACCCTGGAGACGATCGCCGGGATCGTCGATCGCGAGGGCGTCAAGCCGCCGTCGGTGACCGTCGTCGGTGCCGTCGTCGGACTGACCGAGCAGCTGAGCTGGCGCCCGGCGCCGCCACTGGCTGGGCGCACCGTCGCCGTGACCCGAGCCCGCCCGCAGTCCAGCGGGCTCGCGCGAACGCTGACGGAGCTCGGCGCCAGCGTCGTGGAGGCGCCCGCGATCTCCGTGCGCGCGATCCCTGGCCCGCCGCTTGACCCGAGTCCTTATGACCTGATCTGCCTGACCAGCCCCAACGGCGTCGCGGGGCTGTTCGAACGGTTGGCCGCCGCCGACCCCCCGCTCGACGCCCGTGCTCTGGCCGGTGCGCGTATTACCGCGATCGGCCCCGCCACCGCGCGCGCCCTCCAGGACCACGGGATCCGCGCCGACGTGCTGCCGGAGCGGTTCGTCGCCGAGTCCCTGATCGAGGCGCTGGGCGAGACACCCGTGCGGCGTGCCCTGATCGCGCGTGCGGCCGCTGCGCGCGATGTGCTGCCCGAGGCTCTTGCCGAGCGAGGCGCCGAGGTAGACGTGCTCGACCTCTACGAGACAGTCGCGGAGACGCCCTCGCCGAAGGTGCTCGCTCAGGCCCTCCAGGCCGACTACATCACCTTCACCTCCTCTTCGACCGTGCGTTTCTTCCTGGAGGCGGCCGGCGGCGCGGGGGCGCTGTCGCCGTCGAGCCGAATCGTCTCGATCGGCCCCGTCACCAGCGAGACGCTGCGCGAGCACGGCCTGATCCCTCACCTGGAGGCCGAGCGCCACGACGTCGAGGGAATCGTCGCGGCGCTGCTCGGGGACGCCGTCGCCGGGTAGCCGTCTAGCCCAACTGATAATTAGTCAGATCAGTGACACAGCCCGTAATCACGTTCCTCTCCGACTACGGGCTGGGGAACGAGTTCGTCGGCGTCTGCCACGCGGTCATCGCCCGCCGTTGCCCGCCCGCCAGGGTTATCGACCTGACGCACTCGATCCCCCGCCACGACGTCCACACCGGGGCGATCGTGCTGCGAGCCACCCTTCCCTACCTTCCCGACGCGATCATCCTCGCCGTCGTCGACCCAGGGGTCGGCACGACCGGCGCGCGGGGTCGGCGCGCCGTGGCGCTGCGCACGGTCGATCAGGACCGGCTGTTCGTCGGTCCCGACAACGGCCTGCTGATGCCGGTCTGCGAACGGCTGGGCGGGGTCGCGGAGGCGGTGGAAGTCGAGTACAGCCACGAGCGCCTAGAGCCCGTCTCGGCGACCTTCCACGGCCGTGACATCTTCGCCCCCGTGGCGGCCGCTCTGGCCGACGGGGCCGAGCTCGGCTCGCTGGGTGAGCCGGTGGCCGTCGAGGAGCTGCGGCGGCTGAACATCCCGGTCGCGGTGATGACGCCCGAGGGCCTGGAGCTGCACGTCCTGCACAGCGACACCTTCGGGAACCTGATCCTCGACGGTCAGATCGACGAGCTGGCCCAGCTCGGGATCGAGATCGGTCACGAGGTCATCGTCCGCCACGTCGGGCGGACCCATCACGCGACCGTCGCGCGGACCTTCGCCGACGTCCATCCCGGTGGCCTGCTGCTCTACCAGGACGGGCTGGGGATGCTGGCGCTGGCCGTCAACAGAGGCTCGGCCGTCGAGCTGCTCGGGGCCTCCCGCCACGACGAGCTGCTGGTCAGCGCCGGATGAGCGCAGCGGCGGCGGTTTCGCTGGGCGCGCCGCGGGTGCACCTGCGGCGTGCCGACTCGACAAACGAACGTGCACGTATGTTGGCCGGCGCAGGGGCTCCGCATGGCACGCTCGTCACCGCCGACGAGCAGAGCGCCGGGCGCGGGCGCCAGGGGCGGCGCTGGTCGGCCCCGGCGGGCAGCTCGCTACTCGCCTCGGTGATCATCGCCCCAGCTCCCCGGCTGCTGCCGCTCGTGGCGGCCGTCGCGGTGTGCGACGCGGTCGATGCCGTATGCGACGCGGCCGAGGGCGAGACGGCGATGATCAAATGGCCCAACGACATCGTCCTCGCGCGCGGGCCGAGCTTGGCGAAGCTCGCGGGAATCCTGATCGAGGCGCGACCGCAGCAGGGCTGGGCGGTCTTGGGGATCGGACTGAACGCGGCGGTCGATCTCGGCGAGCTGCCCGCCGAGCTACGCGACACGGCGGCGAGCCTCGAGCTGGGCCCGGAGCGGATCGAGCCGTTGCTCCAGGAGCTGCTCGCGGCGCTTGAGCGGCGCCTGGACGAGCCGCCCGAGAAGACACTGGCCGCATGGGGTGAGCGCGATGCGCTGCGAGGCAGGACGATCTCCTGGGGGCTGCCGGGCGAGGCACACGACGAGGAGCAGACCGGCGTGGCGCAGGGGATCGACGGCGACGGGCGGCTCGTCGTGGCGCTCGCGGGCGGCGGGCGGACAGCGCTCGGCGCGGGCGAGGTGCATCTCCGTCCACTTGGTTGAGGATCGGCCGCACCGCGGGCGATACTGATCGCCTCGATGGTCCTGACCAGCCTGTTCCCGATCGGGCACATCTACGATGAGGTCGTCGCCGACGATCACCGTCAGCGCGCCTTCGTGTGCCTCGCCGCGCTGTTGATCTCCTTCCTGGCGATTCGCACGAGCGCTCGGATGACGAGGCGCTTCACGTGGTGGCCGGGCGGCGTGGAGACCTCAGGAGGCGTCCATCTGCATCATTTCGTCTGGGGCATATTCCTGATGCTCGCCGCCGGGCTCCTCGGCATCGGCCTACATCTGAGCGAGCCCTGGGCGGGGATCGATGCGGCGCTGTTCGGCATCGGCGCCGGCCTGACGCTCGACGAGTTCGCACTGTGGACACGTCTGGAAGATGTCTACTGGCACGAGGAGGGCCGCTCCTCCCTGGAGGCCGTCGCGATCGTCGCGACGATCGGGCTGCTGGTCGTGATCGGAGTGCGTCCGTTCGAGCTTGGCAACCCCGGGTCGGCGCTGACGGTCAGCGGCGCGATCGCGCTGTCGCTAGCCCTGGCGATCGTCGCGATCCTCAAGGGCCGGATCATGCTCGGCACGGTCGGGATGTTCGTCGTTCCCTTCGCCCTCCTCGGCGCGACGCGGCTGGCCGGTCCCAGCTCGCCGTGGGCGCGACGACGCTATGCGCCCGACAGCGAGCGGATGCGCCGGGCGCGACAACGCTTCCAGCGAGAGAGCCGGATCGGCCGGCGGATCGCCGACGCCATCGGCGGCGCGCCCAGCGAGCCCTAGGCGACCTGCGTGGGGGTCGCGGCGCCGCCGCCGTCCCCGTTGCCCGAGCCGCGCCTGGGCCCGCCCTCGCGCGCCCCCGTCTGCGCGGCGCCGTTGGCCGTGGCTTTTGCCGCTTGACCAGCGCCGCCCTTGGTGCCTTTGCGCCGCCGGCGCCCGTTCCTCGCACGACGCTTGGGGAAGTTGCGCAGCAGTTCGCGGGCCAGCGCGGGGGGCTTGCGGGCCATCCGCGTGCGGGCGCCCCGCAGCGCCTCCTCGGCCTCCGGCGTGTGGGCCAGGGCCGCCGCAAGCAGCGCCGCCGCCAGCCGCCGATCCTGCTTGCGGGCCGCGTGGATCAGTCGACGAGCGTTGCGGGCGTGGGCTCCACCGGCGGAGTTGACGAGCAGGCCGAGCAGACGCTTGGTCTCCGGCCAGCGCTGCACGGCGTACTCCTCGTGGACGTCGCGGGTGTACTCGGCGAGCCGCCAGATCCAGGCGTTGGCCTGGTCGCGACGGCCGATCCGCCGCTCGACGAGCGCCCGCAGCATGATCTTGGTGGCCTCCTTGCGCTCCTCTCGTGACCAGGTGCCGATGATGTCGATCGCCTCGTCGAAGGCGTCGGGGTCGCGCAGCGCCGCGATGTCGGTCAGCGCTCGCAGCCGCAGCTGGGCGTTCGTGTTGCGCTGGACGGCGGTGATCAGGAACCGGCTCTTGAGCTCGCCGCCACGATCGAAGTGCAGCATCGCCCGGGCGCGGCGCCAGCCGTTGGGTGCGACACGCGCGCCGGCGAGGGCGGCCCAGAGATGCTGCTCGCCGTAGTCGAGGTGCTCGACGGCGATCCGCCACAGCTCCCGCTCGAAGACCGCGAAACGGCGCTCCTCCTCCGCGCATACGGGCAGCACGCGACGCTCGACGCGCATCCGCCTTCCCCGTCCCCGGCGCACCGGCCCGACGACGATCGCGCCGCCACGGTAGACGTCGCGGTCGAGCAGCGAGTGCAGCGTCACGACAGGGTCGTCGTGCTTGGTTGCGGGATGGACGAAGTCGACGACCAAGCCCGCCTCCTTGCCGGGGTGACGACGGGTGACGCGGCCGACTCGCTGCTGGTAGATGCGCTTGGAGGCCGTCGGTGCGAGATGCACGCAGACGGTCGCCCGGGGGCTGTTCCAGCCCTCGGCCAGCAGCTGGGCATTGATCAGCACGTCGATGTCGCCACGCTCGTAGCGGGCGAGGATCTCGACGAGCTCTTTCTTGGGGGTCTCGCCGGAGACCGCCTGAGCCTTGATGTTCTCGGCGCGGAAGGCTTCGGCGAGGTTGTACGCGTGGCGCACACCGGCTGCGTAGACGACGCCGGGGACGCCGTTGAAGCGGGTCTTGTAGAGGTTCGCCACAGCCATGTTGAAGGGCTGCTGGTCGAGCAGTTTGGCGAGCTCGTCCTGGTCGAACTCGGTGTCGATCTCGCCGCGCCGGAGCGGCACGTTGGCGATCGTGCGGACGCCCACGCCGGGGGAGATGCGCACGCAGCGAAGCGGCGAGATCACGCCCCGGCGGGCGGCCAGGGCGAGGTCGAAGCGAGAGGTCTGGGTGGGAAACAGATCGGTGACGTGGCGAGCGATCAGGGCGCCCGTGGCGGTCATGCCGATGAAGATCGGGCCGGTCCAGTTGCGAATCGCGCCACTGGTCTTCTCGCCCAGCGCGGTGTGCGCCTCGTCGCAGATCACGATCGTGTAGGCGCTCGAGATCTTGCCGGCGTTGCGCACGAACCACTGGTAGGTCTCGACCGTCACAGGCCCGGCGCCGGAGTCCTCGCCCTGCAACAGCGGTTTGCTGATGCGCTTGGAGTAGCCGCGGTCGCGTAGCTCGCCGAGGAACTGGTCGACGAGGTTGCGGCGGTGCGTGAGGATCAGCACGCCACCCGTCTGGGATGACTCGACGAAGCCCAGCGCCGCGACGGTCTTGCCCGCGCCCGTCGCGTGCTCGAACCAGAAGCGCTTGGCCGCGTTCGGGTCCTCAGGCTGCTCGCCGAGGGATTCCTCCTCGTCGTCGTCCTCGACCCAATCGCGTGGCTCCTCGTCGGACTCGGTCTCGGTGGCGTCCTCGTCCTCGTCCTCCTCGTCTGGCTCCTCCTCGCCGAGCTCCTCGTCGTCGTCCTCGTCCTCATCCGGCGCGGCGCGCTGCACGGGACCCAGGTCGTCGTCCTCGTCGAGCTCCTCGTCGTCGTCGGGCTCGTCGTCCTCATCGGGCTCCTCGTCGTCCTCGGCCTCCGGCTCGGCGGACGCGAGCTCCTCGTCGGAGGGAGGTGGGTCGTCGGGGCCGAGGATGTCGGCCGATGCCAAGAGCTCAGGCGAGGCCGAGGCGCTTCCGCCACCGGGCCCGCTGCGCTGCTGGGCCTCTGCCAGGAGCGCCGTCAGCGTTCCGGAGAGGGCATCCACCTGGTGGGCGGAGAGAACGGTCCCGTCGACGAGCTTGGGCTCCTCGTCGGAGAGGATGCGCTCGAGTCCCAGCAGCAGTGAGAACTCGCGGCGCCATTCCGTCGAGGGGTTCTTGGCCTTCGAGTCCTCGGCCAGCTCAGCCAGCGCGAGGTCGAGCGCTCGGCGCCGGGGCGTGCCGTCGGCGAGGGCGATCGTCGGATCCTCGCCCTCGTGGAGGAAGCGCTCGCGCACGAGCTTTTCAGCTCGCGCGATATCCGCGGAACTTGGAATGGTCGTGGCTGCGAGGGCCACTGAGGCGGGCTCGGCCATAGAGGCTCTGGACTTCGAGACAGAGCCGGCGACGAAAGGACTTCGACGCGGCTCGAAAAAGACAGGCGCCCGATCGGCGCTCTTCGCCAGGTGCCCCTCGGCGACCCGGCTCTACGTGCACCCAGGATATAGCACGTCGCCGTGGGATAAGGCGGCCCCGAAGTCGCGACTCCATCTGCGACCCTTACCGGCGTGACGCCCCAGCGCCTGCTCATCGCGATCGCCACCATGGCGATCGTGGCGCTCGTCGTCGTCGGGTTGCTCCAGCTCGGCGGCGAACCCGCCTCGGCCCCCACCTCGCGCCTGACGGCAGCCGAGATGCGCGCGCGCCTGCAGGGCTCCCCACCGCCGCTGGCCGCCCTGCACGACCAGGCCGCGCAGATCCTGCCGGGCGGGCTGAAAGCGCTGCGCTCGCGACTCGCCGCGCTGAAGGGCCGCCCGGTCGTGGTCAACAAGTGGGCGTCCTGGTGTGAGCCCTGCCGGTCTGAGTTCGGCGTCTTCCAGCACGTCTCGGTGAGCACCGGCCGGCAGGTCGCGTTCGTGGGGGTCGACTCCGGCGACAGCTCCAAGGCCAAGGCCGCCGCGTTCCTGAGGTCCTTCCCGGTCAGCTATCCGAGCTACTACGACCCCAGTGGGCAGGCGGGAGCAACGGTGACCGACTCGACCTCGACACCCGTCACGGTGTTCTTCAACAAGCGCGGCGGGGAGTACATCCACCAGGGTCCCTACCTCAGCGTCGCGAAGCTCGAACGTGACGTCAGGCGCTACGCGCTGGGAGCCTGAGATGCCCGAACTTCGCATCGACCCGCTCAGTGGCCACCGCACGATCGTCGCGGGCGAGCGCTCACGGCGCCCCGGCGGCGAGCCACGGTGCGCGCCGCCGGATCCGATCGACGCCTCGGGCGACCCCTTCGCCGAGGGTCACGAGGACCGCACCCCTCCCGAGCTCGACGCGACACGCCCGAACGGCGGCGAGCCCGACTCGCCCGGCTGGACGGTGCGGGTCGTGCCCAACCTCTACCCGGCGCTCGACCCGCCGGGAGAGACGGAGACGGCGATGCCCGCCGAAGGCGGTCGCGGCGCCCCGGAGCTGTTCACCTCGCTGCCTGCGACGGGGGCACACGAGGTGATCGTCAACGGGCCCCAGTCGGTTCTGTCGCTGGCCGAGCTGCCCGTCGAGCAGGTCGTCGCGGCGGTGGAGATGTGGCGCGCCCGCATGCGCGCGCACGCGGGCTCCGCCTACCTGCAGCTGATCGTCAACGAGCGCCGCGAGGCGGGCGCATCGCTCCCGCACACCCACGCACAGCTGTATGCGCTGGACTTCGTCCCCGCCGCCGTAGCGCGCGAGCGCGAGCGCTCGGCCGCCTATACGACGAGGACGATGGGGCAGAGCCTGCTCGGTGACCTCGTCGCGGAGGAGGTACGTCGCGGCGAGCGGATCGTGGCGATCGACGATGAGGCGGTGCTGCTGGCGCCGTTCGCCTCGCGCCTGCCCTTCCAGCTGATGCTCGCCCCGCGTAAGCCCCGGGCTCGCTTCGAGGACGACGGGCCGACCGGCGCGGCGCTGCTGCACGACGGCCTTTCACGCTTGGCGCGGCGGCTGGGGTCGAGCCCGCCGTTGAACATGTGGGTGCGCACCGCGCCGCTCGGCGCCGAGGACTTCTGCTGGCGAATCGACGTGATGCCGCGGCTGACCCATCTGGCTGGCCTCGAGCTCTCGACGGAGCTGAACCTCAACATCGTCGCGCCCGAGGACGCCGCGCGGCTGCTCAGGGAGGCCTGAGCCCGCTCGCACCCGCGCCCGGCTAGGCTCCCGCTCCCATGCCTCCCGAGGAACGCTTCGTGCCCCGCTTCGCGGCGGAGCCGCCGCAGGACACGCTTCCCTACGGACGCTGGGAGGAGCGCCTGCGCGAGGAGTTCCTCACCGCCGCTCAGTCGCTGGACGGAGAACCTGCGGACCTCGGCCACCCGGGCCCGATCTCGTGGTATCCCGACCGCAGCTGGCACGGACGCACCTACGTCCCGGCGACAGCGCCGACGACGGGGGGCTATGAGCTGTTCGGCTACGTCCGCTACATCCCCGCCGGCGAGGGCTCCGAGCCGAGTGACTTCCTGGCGGTGGCCGACTTCACCGAGGAGACGGCGGAGCGCAACCCCGACTGGAAGCTCGACCTCTGCGACGAGGTGATCGGCAGCTGGCGCGGCGAGCAGGAAGCAGTCGCTGCGATGACGCTCGTCTGGGGACGACCGCTCGTCTCCGGAGGGGCGATCGTCACCGCCGAGCTGGCCGGGCTGGCGGTCGACCAGTGTGAGATCGTCGATGAGCGCTTCACGCTGATCGGCCCCGACGACTACCGGCACGACCTGCTGGAGATCAAGCTGTTCGACGAGTCGGGGCGTGAGCTGGCGGGCGAGTCGCTGTACGCCGGCGAGGACGAGGAAGACGCCGGCGAGGGCTCCGAGGCGCAGGCCGACTGAGCAGGCTCTCCTCGCCTCAGGGCGGATCGCCGTTGCGCCGTGAGCGCCACCCCGCTACGGTCAGGGTGGGAGAGGCAGGAAGCTTCGGCTCCGGCCTCAAATGAGAGCAGAGGGAGGGACGACATGGGAGCAGTGAGCAGGCGCCCGCGAGGGCTCCTCGTGGCGGGGATCCTGGCGGCCTTGATGTGCGCCGTGATGACAACGGGCGCGAGCGCGTCGAAGATCAGCGTGAGCAGGAAGTGGATGCCGGCGCCGGCGGCGCCCGGCACGCCGACGGCCTTCAATCTCAAAGGCTTCCATCTCCATAAAAATCTCGATCTGAATCAGGTCGGGGTGATCAAGGTCGGGTCGAAGAAGGCGAAGAACGTGCTCGTGTTCGAGCCCGGCACCTCGGCGGGGGCCGCCTACATCGTGCCCTTCGCCAAGTCGCTGGTCGAACGGCTCCCCGGCTGGCAGGTCTGGTCGGTCGAACGCCGCGAGAACCTGCTCGAGGACCAGTCCCGGCTGAACAAGGCCAAGCATGGGAAGGCCACGCCCCAGGAAGTCTTCCACTACTACCTGGGCTGGCTGACCGAATCGCCCGTGCAGAAGCCGCACATGAACCTGCTCCCGGCCAAAGAAGTGGGATTCGCCAAGGAATGGGGAATGAACGTCGCGGTCGAAGACCTCCACACGGTCGTCGAATCCGCCAAAGCCCTCGGCGGCAAGGTCGCGCTCGCCGGACACTCGCTGGGCGGCTCGGTTGTGACCGCCTATGCGACGTGGGACTTCGCGGGCCAACCGGGCGCCGACGGGCTCTCGGCGCTGGTCTACGACGACGGTGGCAGCGGCCCGACGCCGGTCAGCAGGGAAAAAGCCGAAGAAGAGCTGACGAAACTCTCGAAAGCGGGGAGCCCGTGGCTGGCGTTCGGTGGGATCGGCTCGCCGTTCCTCGGCCTGTTCTCCTCGCTCGGCGCGATGTCGACGCTGCAGGCCCCGGAAGAAGCCTCGCTGGCGGAGGGCTTCTCGCTGCTGCCCGCCGACCTCAAGCCGACGAACGGGAAAGGCGAACTGATCCCGGTCACCAACGAAGCCGAGTTCGGCTTCGGCGTGAACGTCGGCAGCTCGCCGGCGTCGCTGATCGCCGCTCAGGTCCACGCCGGCCAAGGGCTGGAAGAAACAGCCAAAGAAGACGGGCTCACCGGCTGGAACGGATCAGGCGCGATCTCGCCGCTGCGCCGTTATGCCGAAATGCTGGCGGGGAGCGGCATCTCGGGCGCCGATGGCGATGAGTGGTACTTCCCGGAACGGCTCACGATCGACACGGGAGCGGTCGCCGACGGCAACGACAACCCGGCCCAGGAAGTGCTGGGCGAGCATGCGATCCACGGCCACGAACTGCCCAAATCCCTGAAGATCCTCGCGATCAACTCGGAACTGGACAAAGCCGTCGGACCCGGGTTCAGCACGCTGACAGCCGCTGAAACGCTTGCCGAACAGTCGGGGATCCCAGCGGAAAACCTGACGCTGATCGACAAGGAAACGGAATACGCCCACAACGATCCGGCGGCGGCGGAGCCCGAAGGGAACATCGAAGGCAATGCCTTCTACTCGGGCCTCGTGCCGTTCCTGGAAGGGATCGCGCCTTAGGGCTCAGTTCAGCTGGACCGGCGAGCGTCCGCGCCCCGCCGGTCCGGTCCGGCCACGGAGAGGCTCCCGTGCTCGACGCACGGGAGCCTCGGCGGAACTACTTGCGGCAGGCCTTCAGCGCTTCTTCCTTGGCCGACCCGTCGGGGACGGCGGACTTGTCGATCACTTCTTCACAGACTTCCCGGGCCGCCACCTTGACTGCGTTGGTGTCGCCGTTGGCCGCCTTCGAGCAGGCGCCTTCGAGTTTCGACTTGGCGCCGGAGGGGAGCTTCGACTGCTCTTGGATGATCTGTTTGCACTCCGCGACCGCCGCTTTGACCTCCGCGCTGCCGGTGGGGACGGCCGGCGTCGAGGACGAAGTCGATTTGGCCGCTGTCGAGCCGGTCTGAGCCGCCGGCGAGGAGCTCGCGGTGCTGGTCGAATTGGAGCTGCTGCTCCCACAGCCTGCCAGCAGCGCCACGCAGGCCAGCGCGGCAATCGGGAGCGGGTAGCGCCTTCGGGTCATCGGTCCCCCTTGTCGATTGGAAGCGCGCTCGCACGCCGAGCGTTCGCTCGAAGCCGAGGGCTCGGGTCCGCGCAACCCTACAGACACCCCACCCACCCGCACCATGCCCGCCCACCGCGCGGCGCCCTGCACGCGTTGCGATGGACGGGAGGTGTGCGATCGGGCTCCCTGCTCAGCCCTTCAGTGAATGGAATTCGCCGAGGGTGCCCGGCAGCTTCGGCGAGAAGGGCTGGAACTTGTAGGGCTTGGTCGCGTCGAAGCCGGCCTTTTCGGCGGCTTTCTTTTCGGCGAAGGGCAGCAGCGCTTCGACCGCCTGGTCGATCGACTTCAGCCCGAGCGTGCGCTCGTAGCCGTTGTTGTTCGGAGGGTCGACCGACTCGGCCTGCTTCTGAATTCCCGTGATCGCCTCGACCGGACCGCCGTCAGCCGCGGCGACCCCCGGAGCGACGACGCGGGCGAGGGTCCGGTGATCGGACTCGATGCCCATGATCCGAGCTGACGTCACCCTCAGGTCGGCGGTGCTGAAGTCACGGACCCCGATCAGGTAAGCCGCGATGAAGGCATCCTCGAGCGTGACGAGGATGTTCAGCGTCGTCTGAGGGTCGCTGAACATCTTCGGCGGGAAGTAGAACGTCGTGAATCCCGCCGGCTTGTGGGTCAGGCTTTCCTCGAGCAGGTAGTGCGACATCTCCTCCTGCACGGCTGCCTTCAGGTAGCCCTGGTCGTCTTCGGCGAGGTTCTTGAAGAACGGCGCCGTCGCGATGATGTTGCTGTAGGTGGTGACAGCCAGCGCCTCGGCGATCTGCGCGGCCTTGAGAATCGCGACGTCGCCCTTGGTCGGACCGTGTGGGCGCTTGTGAGCAAATGCCGCTGCCGGCCCGAGCGCGCCCAGCCCAGCCACCCCGGCGCCGGCTGCTGCTGCACCCTTGAGGAAGCCCATTCGGGTCGATCCCCCGTCCGACTGCTCGCTGCTCGCTGCGGTGTTGTCCTGGTGAAGCTCCTGCATCGTGTCTCCTTCGTCGCTGATTTGCGGCAGGGGCAAGCGATGCGCTGCGCCCCCGTAGCACGTGTGATGTGGCCGTTTTCGGCGGAGAGCCCCTCCGGAGATCCACCGCGGATGGCGATGTCCTACTTTGCCTTCCGATCGACTTCTACGCGAGCGGATCACAGCTGGATCACCTCTGCGAGAATCGCGCCCCGATGGGCGCCACCGAGGACACCGGAGAGCAGTTTCACCCTCTGGTGGGCGGCTTCGGCGACGCGGCCAACTACGACGCCGGCCGCCCCCGATACGACGCGCGTGTCGTCGCGGCGCTGGCCGAGCACCTCGACCTGGCGCCGGGGGTTCCGGTGCTGGAGCTGGGCGCCGGTACCGGACAGCTCTCGCGAGCGCTGGTGGCGGCAGAGCTCGACCTGATCGCCGTCGAGCCGCTGGAGCAGACGCGGTCGCTGCTGGCCGAGGCAATCGGCGCCGAGCGGGTTCGTGACGGCCGGGCGGAGGCGATCCCACTCGACGACGGCACCGTTCAGGCGGTGCTGGCCGCCGACTCCTTCCACTGGTTCGACGAGACGCGGGCGATGCCTGAGATGAAGCGGGTGCTGCGTCCGGGCGGCGGCGTGGCGATCCTGCGTGCGATACCAACGCTTAAGGATCCGTGGCGGCGCGAGATCGGCGAGATCATCGTCCGCACTCGCCCCGAGCATCCCGCGTTCGGCGAGCGCGCCGCGGCCGCGGCACTCGAGGAAGACCCTGACTTCGGGCCGGTCGTACAGGCCGACGTGAAAACGCGCTGGAGCTTCGACCGGGTCAGGCTGCTGGCCTGGGTGTCGTCTTTCAGCTGGGTCGGAACCCTCCCCGGCGAGGCGCGTGCGCAGCTCCTGTCAGACGTTGAAGAGGTCCTCGAGCGGCACGGTGTCGATACCGGCGAGGGCTCTGTTCTCAGCCAGATCTGGATTGCCCGGCTGCGCTGAGCGGCCGTTACTGCGACTCGGCGACGCGACTGCCGGGCTCGAAGCTGCCGGCCAGGGGCGGGAGGGAGAGCAGCCCCTCGATCCCGTCCGGGTCGACCGGTTCGCCGAGATAGAAGCCCTGGGCCATGGTGCAGCCCATCGACTGCAGCGCCGCGGCCTGCTCTTGGCTCTCGACGCCCTTGGCGATGACGGTCAGCGACAGGTCCCTGCCGAACACGAGGATCGCCTCCAACAGCCAGCTTCGGTAATCCTCGTCTTCGGAGGCAGCCAGCGAGCCGCGATCGACCTTCAGGAAGTCGATCGGCATCCGCTGCAGGTCCGAGCGGTAAGCGTAGCCGCTGCCGAAGTCGTCGATGGCGATCTTCACGCCGAGCCCCTTCAGTCCCTCCAGGCGCCGGGCTGCCTCGGTCTTGTCCTCCATGACGGTCGTCTCGGCGATCTCCAGCGCCAGCAGCGAGGGGTCGAGTCCCGACTGCTGCAGGGCGCGCAGCACGTCGGTGGCGAAGCCGTCGCGGCTGAGCTGCTTGGGCGAGACCTTGACGGCGATGCCCACGCGATGTCCGGCGACGTTCCAGGCGGCGGCGCGTGTGCAGGCCTCTTCGAGCACCCAGCGGCCGATCGGCACGATCAGCCCGCTCTCCTCGGCGAGGGGGATGAAGTCGGAGGGGTCGACCTCGCCCCTGGTCGGGTGGACCCAGCGCAGCAGCGACTCGAGCGCCACGACGCGGCGGTCGCGTAGGTCGAAGACGGGCTGGTAGAGCAGCGAGAACTGGCCATCCTGGAGAGCAGTGTTGAGGTCGACCTCGAGCACGCCGCGGCCCTCGATGATCGAGCGCATGTTGGCGTTGAAGAGGGTGTAGCGGTCCTTGCCGGCGGCCTTGGCGGCGAACAGGGCCATGTGGGCGTCGCGAAGCAGGTCCTCGGGAGTTGCGTAGCGGCCGAAGGCCACGCCGATGCTCGCTGTCAGGCAGAAGCTCGGGCCGAAGCCCTCGATGTCGACGGGCTTGTGCAGCGACTCGATGATGCGCCGTGCGAGCGAGTCCAGACGCATCCCCTTGACCTGGGATTCGACGATCACGACGAACTCGTCGCCGCTGTAGCGCCCGACGGTGTCGTGCGTGCGCACGACGTCCTGGAGGCGTTCGGCGACGATCTTCAGGATCTGGTCGCCGGCTTCCTCGCCGAGCTTGTCGTTGAGGTCCTTGAACCAGTCGATGTCGATGAACAGCGCGCCGACCATGATCGCCGAGTTGCGCCCGGCGCGGGCCAGCATGCGCTCGGCGCGGTCGAGCGTGAGACCACGGTTGGGCAGGCCCGTCAGCGCGTCGTAGAGATCCTCGCTCGGCGGCGTCTTCCCAACCGTCTGGGGGCTGGGCGCAGCCGAGCCGCCGTGGCGGCCGGCGAAGGCCACGAGCGCGCCGGCCAGCAGGCCGGCGAGCAGGCCGAGGATCAGCACGGCCAGCGCGTCGCCGTCGTCGAACAATCCGGCGGTGGCGAGCGGCGGGCCGAAGGACTTCAGCGTCCAGCCACCCGGCAGCGTCGAGACGCTGCTCTGGGCACCATGGGCGGGGGTGCCGGCGGTGAACACGGTGTTCGCGCCGCCGCCGATGTGGCGAAGTCGCGCCGCGCCGGAGGTGTCACCCGCGAGCGCCTGTGTCAGCAGCACGCGCGGTTCTAGCACCTCGCGCAGCCACCCGACGAAGGCGGCCCTGCGGCCGAAGGCGCTCTTGGGCACCGTGCTTCCGCGATAGGCCGGGATGAACACTTCCAGCGCGGCGCCCCGCGAGGTCGTCGTCGACCCGTAGCGGCTGTGGCTCGTCCTGCGCGTCGTCAGCAGACCGGCGGCAGCCGAGCAGTAGTCGAAGCTCGCCGGAGGTTCGGCGGCAAGGCCTCTGGAGACGGTGCCCGCGCTCAGACACTCGTAGCTGCGCCCACCCGGGACCGGCTTGGAGACGGTGGCGCTCGCCGGCAGGCCGGCTCGGCGCGCCCGGAAAGCGGCGAGTTCGGGGGTGCGGACGAGCGAGACCAGGCTCAGGGAATCCAGTTCGGGGTGGCTGCGCAGGATCCGCGCCCAGAGCGCCCAGGCCTTGAATTCGGCGCTGCTTCCTTCGGAGTTGCGTGAGAAGTAGGTGCCGGCGCCGGTGGCGAGGTCTTCCTGGTGGGCCAGACCCACCTTGACCGTCGCAAGCGTCGCGGCCGCGCCGCGCTTGAACTGGGCACGCGCGCCGGGGTTCGAGGAGTGGGCGACCGATTTCGCTCCGAGCACGCTCGCCAGTGCGCCGACGGCGACCACGATCGCCGCGAGCGTCCAGCGCAGCCATGAGCGTCCGGCACGGGCGGAGGTGAGAACCGGCTCACCGGTGCGTGCCGGGGCGGGAGCTCCGCCGTTGCCGTTGCCGTTGCCGGCAGCCGCGGAGGGCTGCAGGTCGTCGCCGGGCTCGGAGGCGTGGCCGTTGGGTGAGGCTTCCTGGTTGTCTGACATCGTTGTTTCGCTCCCCTGCGCACCGGGGTCGGTGCGCGCTCTGACCGCCTCATCGATCCGCGGCCCCGGGAACTTGAGTAGTGCATTCGTCCAATCTCGCTGGCGCCGGTCAACCCGGGCCGGAGCACTCGTCCGAACGTCCGTGGCCGATCGGTCGTGGCAGCGCGCTCAGCGCGCGACGGTCGAGCACCCGCTCGGCCGCCGAGAGCCGCCGAAGCGCCGGCCCGTCCAGGTGAGGAGGTCGCCGATCAGAGGTGAGCCGTCTTCGTCGATGGAGGTGTGACCAAGGCCCGCGTAGGTGCGGTATTCGAGGCGCTGCCCGGCTGCGCAACGCTGCTCGACGTAGCGTTGCTGTTCGCCGGCAAGCCCGTCTTCGAGTCCCTGGGCGATCAGCAGCGGCGCGGCGATCAGCCTCGACGGCACGTTCTGGCGCAGGCGGTCAGCCCAGGCGCCCGTGATCGGGCCCGGCGGAAACAGCGGCGGCCCTGGCGCGGGCAGCGCTTCGAGATAGGGGACGGCCGGCTGCGGTCCTTCCAGGCACCGCTCGGCGAGCGCGCGTACGAGCACCGCGCCGCCGGGGGCGGTCTGCGCTTCGAGGCTCAGGTCCGGATAGGCGCTTGCGTAGGAGCTGAGCATGTAGGCGCGGAGCACCTGACCGGTCGGCGAATCGCCGAGCGCGCCGGTCAGCATCCCCAGCCCGCTGACGGGAGCGATCGCGGCGATCCCGGCGATCCGCACATCCGGGGCGTAGTCGGGTCCGACGATGCCGCTCCACAGCACCGCCTGCCCGCCCTGGGAGTGCCCCCACAGGACCGTCCGCTTCGACAGGCGCACGGTCGGCAGGTCGTGAGCCGCGCGGATCGAGTCGAGCACCGAACGGGCCTCGCCGGAGCCCTGCAGATAGGGCGTAGGTCCAGCTGTCCCCAGCCCTGGGTAGTCGGTAGCGACGAGCGCCCAGCCCTCGTGCAGGACGGCTTCGACGGACGGTATGCCGGCGTAGAAGGGGCTGTTGCCCCCGAGCAGCGAGGGTGCGCAGGCACCGGCTACGCCGGTGGTGCCGTGTGCCCATGCGATCAGCGGCAGCGGCGTCCCGGAGCCGGCAGCGGCCGGGGCGAGGACGACGGCGCTGGCGACCGTCTCGCTGCCGTCGGCACGGGTGGTCGTGTAGAGGATCCGCCAGGCCAGGCCGCCGGGTGGTACGCCGGCGACGAAGGACTCGTAACGCAGCAGCGTCCCCGGACGACGTGGCAGGCGCGCGGGCGCTTCGTAGAAGCTGCCGCCGGCCGCGGTCGATGTGGCCGGTACCGAAGCAGTGGCGAGGCCTGGCGCGAGCCAGAGGGCCAGGGTCGCGACGATCGACGCCAACACGGCCGCACCGATCTCGCGCTTGGGCACCGAGGCATCCTCCCAGAGTCCGACCCGCGGCCCCACTACCTTTGGGACATGAGCACCGTCGTTCCCACGAGCGTGCGCCAGGTGATACCGCTGGTCGTGGGATGGGAGCGTCTGCCGCTGTCGTACTCGATTCACGGCGATCGCTCCGGTGAAATCCTGATCGAGCCGGTGCCCGCGGTCCTGCTCGACACGGACGATGGTTGGACACTGATCGACACGGGGATAAACACGGCGCTGGTCCGCGACCGGGCGTTCTACGAGCGCCTGCACGGACGCAACCACGCGATCGTCCCGATCCTGCCCGAGGGGGAGGGCGAGCCGCTCGAGAACGCCCTCAGCCCCCACGGCGTGACGCTCGACGACATCGCCCGCATCTACCTCTCCCATCTCCACAACGATCACGCCGGCGGCCTGCGTTTGTTCGGGTCCAGCGTGCCGGTCTGGGTGCAGCGAACCGAGCTCGAATACGGCCTGGGGGATCACCCGTTTCCCGAGCGCCATGGGATGTTCCGGATCGACTTCGACGACCCCGACATCGATTGGCGGCTGCAGGACGGCGACGGCGAGTTGGCCCCAGGGATCACCGCCGTGCTCACCCCCGGTCACACGCCGGGGCACCAGAGCTTCGTCGTCGATCTCCCCGGCGGTGAGGGCTACGTGTTCGCCTTCGACGCGGGCGATCTGACGGAGAATTTCGATCGGGAGCTCGCTGTCGGCGGCTTCGTCCACTGCGAGGCCGAGGACACGCTCGCTCCGATCCGCGAGCTGAAGCGGATCGCCGCCGAGCGCGGCTACAGGCTGATCCCGGGCCACGACCCGAAGGTCTGGCCCGCTCTGCTCGAGGAGCTGGCGCCCGGTGTCACGCCACTCACCCCGGGCGCGCTGCCCTCCTAGCCGAAGTGCGCTGCGTCGGGCCTCGCGGCAGCCGGCCGACGACCCGCCCGGTCATGCAGGCACTCCGGTCGAAGCGTCCAAGTAGGCGCGCCAACCCCCGTAGGCAGTGATGTCAACGGCCGTGCCCACCGCATGTCCCTCACAGACGAACCCTGCGACCCGCGTTCCGTCGAGCAACGTGACGTGGCCGATCGCCAACGGTGCGGGCACCTCGTCGACGATCGCGCCCAGGCCGGCGTCGTCGAGCTCCCAGATCTCGACCTCGAGGCTCGTGCCGCCGTCGTCGACCCTGACAACGCCGGGCCGCGCGATCGGACCGTCCTCGGGGAGGGCGTACAGCCGATAGACGGGGGCCGTCGAGGCACTGCTGACGAAACGCCCGCCACGATCGGTCAGGCGGCCGTTCAAAGGCAAGCCGCGCATGTGCGCCCCGGCCACCGCGAGCCTGACGAGACCCGGGAACCGGACCTCCACCTGCTCGCTCGCCCAGATGGCTCCCAGCTCGAGCAGACGGCGGTCGTGGCCTGCGGGGGCGTGGAGCGTCACGCCGAAGGGCAGCCCGTCCGAGCGCTCGGGACCCGGCAGCGCGAGCGCGCAGAGGTCCATGAGGTTGACGAAGCTCACGTAGCGCCCGAGGCTGGTGTTGGTCGCGACCGGTTGCTCGTCGACCTCGGCGTGAGTTGGGTGGAGAGCCGTCGTCGGCATCAGCAGCGCGTCGACGCTCTGCCAGATCGGAGCGGCCGCGAGCTTCAGCTCCTGCAGACGATGCGCGGCGGCGAAGACATCCGTCGCCTTCAGGGAGCTACCGGACAGGACGATCGAGGCCACGGTCGGGTCGAGCCCGTCGGGCTGCGCGGCGATCTGCTCGGCGAGATCCGTCGAGCGCTCGGCCACCCACGAGTCGTACAGCAGCGGCGCAGCTGCCAGCAGCGGTCCGACATCGACCTCGACAAGCTCCCACAGCTCTCCCGCGCGCCCGAGCGCGCGGTTCCAGGCAATCTCCGCCTCAGGCTCCTGCTGCTCGACCGTGCCTCGCCGGGGTACGCCGAGACGGCCTCGCCGCGGTGCCCCGAAAGGCTGCTCGGGGCGACTCCAGGGATCCAGCGGATCGGGGGCGGCGGCCACGTCGAGGACGAGCGCTGCACCGCCGGCGTCGGCGGCGAACACGGATACACAGTCGAGGCTCGCGCAGGCGGGGACGACGCCACGAGTCGAGAGCAGCCCGCGTGTCGGCTTCAGACCGACCAGCCCGTTGAAGGCGGCCGGCACGCGACCCGAGCCGGCCGTGTCGGTGCCGAGCGAGAAGGCCACGAGACCGAGGGCCACCGCTACGGCCGAGCCGGAGCTCGAGCCGCCGGAGATTCGTGCCGCGTCGGCCACCGAGGAGCAGCGCCCGTAGGGGCTGCGTATGCCCACCAGCCCGGTCGCGAACTGGTCCATGTTCGTCTTGCCGATCAGCAGCGCTCCCGCATCGGTCAGCCGTCTGACGACCGTCGCGGTCTCGGCGGGTCTGTAGGCGAAGCCGGGACAGCCGGCGGTCGTGGGGAGACCGGCGACGTCGATGTTGTCCTTGACAGCGAAGGGGATCCCGTACAGCGGGAGGGCCGGATCCAGATCGGCTAGAGCCTCAGCGGCCGCCAGCAGATCATGCGCTGCTACGCGGGTGATCCAGATCGGCTGGGTGCTCGCCAAATCGAGCACCGCGAGCAACTCCGCCACCACCTGCGCGGGCGTGTCTCCCGACTCGTAGCGCTCTCGCAGGGCAGCGATCCGCAGCATCAGGCGGCGGCGCCCGCGATCTCCGCGGCGGCCCAGGCGTGGCGCTCGGCGGCGAAGGCTTCGTCGCGGCGGGCCGTGAACTCGGCGATCTCCGTGGCATGAAGGTCGAGGAAGCGGTCGTGCGCGACGAGCGAGAACTCGGTCGGCTCCGTCAGCGGCGACCAGAGGCCATGCTCGCTCATGGTCCTGATCTCCTCCAGCTCCTGCTCGCCGACGAGCTCGAAGCGCAGCTGGTCGAAGTGCCGCAGCCGCCAGGGCGGCGTCTCACTCGTGTGCCAGACGGGCGCCGTGCGGCCGACGAGCTGGTAGCCCCCGGGCCCCTCGACGCCGTAGACGCAGAGGAACGCGCCTCCGATCCCGACGGCGTTGGCCGGCGTCCAGGTCCGTGGCGGGCTGTACTTCGTCGTCACCAGCCGATGACGAGGGTCGAGCGGCACGGCGACGGGCGCGCCCATGTAGACGTCGCCGAGGCCCAGCACGAGATACGAAGCGTCGGTGACAATCCGGCGAACCGCCGCTTCGTCGGGCAGGCCGTTGATGCGGCGGATGAAGTCGACGTTATCCGGGCACCACGGCGCATCGCCTCGGACGGATGTCTCGTATCGACTGACGGCCTTGAGCACGTCGCTATGACCCCAGCAGAGCGGCATGTGCACCATCCGACCGGGGATCGGGGCGACCTCGGGTGCCGGCAGCGAGGTCTCGAGGGCGATCAGCTCCTCGACGAGCCGCGCGGGCGAGAGCCTGTCGGGGTCGTAGTGGATGTGCAGCGAGCGCACCCCTGGCGTGAGATCGAGCACGCCAGTGAGAGCGCGCTCGTCGAGGGAGGCCCGCAGCAGCTCCGCTCGGACTCGCGAGCGGAGGTCGAGGACGGGCTCGCCGAACTCGACCAGCACGGCCTGCTCGCCGGCCCGCCGGTAGACGATCGGCCCGTGGCCGTTGTCGCGGGCCTGGCCGAAGGCATCCGGCCTGGCCGTAACGCGGACTCGCGCGGCCACAGGCTCAGCGGGCTTTGTGAGATCGCCGATCTCCGCCTCGCCGGCCGCGTGGAGGCTCGCCGCTTCGTCCATCCCGACCGCCTCGAGGGTGACCGTGTCGCCGGCCCGCAGTTGCCCGAGCCGCCACAGATCCGCGCGAATCACCTGCGCGACTGCCGCAAAGCCGCCGAGACTCGGCCCGTCGGGGCCGACGACGACGGCCATGTCACCGGCCAACATCACGGTGCCGACCGAATATGCGCTGTCGAGGACATTCGACGGGTGCAGCCCCGCCTCCCCGCCGTCGGTGCGCGACCACTGCGGGCGCGGGCCGATCAGCCTCACCCCGGCACGGTTGGAGTGGGGGTCGACGCTCCAGCTCGAATCGAACAGCTCCGAGAGGCCGTCGGGCGTGAGGAACTCGGGCGCCCCGTGCGGTCCCAGCACGACACGCAGCGTCACGGCGTTGGAGAACGGTGGTGGATCGAGCGCCGCTGCCGGCCGACCGTGGGGCGGGGCCCCGGCCAGCTCGAGAACGTCCCCTCGCCGCAGCGGCCCCCCGCCGAGCCGCGCCGGCGCGAAGACGGAGCGACTGCCCATCTCGGGCGACCCCGCCAGACCGCCGCCGACCATCACGTAGGAGCGCACACCGGCACCGCGGATCGTCCCGAGCGACACGATGCCGCCGGCCGGCACCTCGAGCCTCGTCCACTGCGGGGCGGCGACGCCGTCGAGCTCGACCGTCAGCGGCGCGCCCGTCACGGCGACGGTCG
The DNA here is from genome assembly GCA_036271135.1 of Solirubrobacteraceae bacterium. GTDB lineage: Bacteria > Actinomycetota > Thermoleophilia > Solirubrobacterales > Solirubrobacteraceae > Palsa-744. The sequence goes on along the minus strand of DATBBF010000026.1, from coordinate 31,309 downwards.
CGGGAGCATCGAAGCGAAGCTTCGGCCCGCTCAGCGTCACCTCCAGGCCGGCGGCTCCGGGCGCGTTGCCGAGCAGGCGATTTCCAATTCGGTGGGAGCGGCTGTCCATCGGACCGGACGGCGGCACGCCGACCTCCCAATGGCCCGTGCGCCCGGGCCAGTCCTGGACGGTCGTGAGCGTCCCGGGGGCGAGGACCTCGACTGTGCTCATGCCGGAAGGACGATCAGCCGGATGGGAGTCGGGTCATAGCCGTTGCACGGGTTGTTCAGCTGCGGGCAGTTCGAGATCAGGACGAGCGTGTCGCGCTCAGCGCGGAGCTCGACGTACTTGCCGGCGGCAGAGACGCCGTCGGCGAACTCCAGCCCGCCCTCGGGTGTCACCGGAACGTTCATGAAGAAGTTGATGTTGGCCGTCAGATCGCGCTTGTCGAGACCGTCGCCCCAGGCGAGCGCCTGGGCGATGAACGTGTTGCGGCAGGCGTGCATGTGGCGTGTGTGCTCGCCGTAGCGGATCACGTTGGACTCCTGCGAGCAGGCTCCTCCGAGCGTGTCGTGACGCCCGCAGGTGTCCTCGACGATCGTCATCAGCGGCTCGCCGTCGGTGGCCAGGAGCCGCGAGCCCAGCTCGAGATAGATCGAGCCCTGCTCCCGGATCGTGTCCACTGCGCTGTAGCGGTTGGCGTGGTCGGTCGCATCGAAGAACAGCGTGTCGACGGCCTGGTTGCCGTGCAGGTCGACGATTCGCAGGTGCTCGCCGGCCGCCAGCACGCCGGCGAAGCCCTCCCCCGCGGGCACGTCGCAGACGAGCCGCGCCGCCAGCTCGGGCTGCTCGTCCTGCTCGACCGTCCCGCTCATGTGAGCGACGCCTCGGTCACCACGAAGCCCCGTTCGTTCTCCGGGCAGGCGATGCGAACCGGGTCGGCGGGACCAGCCGGCACAGCGCGATCGAGAACCACCCGTACCGGCCCCACATCCCAACGCCCCGCCATCGGGTGCGGCGCGTTGCAGAGCACCACCAGCGTGTCCAGCTCGAAGCGGAGCTTCACGCTGTCGCCGGCGGAGGAGCTGCCGGCGACGAAAGCGATCGCCCCTTCCTCCTCGACGCCGATCTTGGAGAAGAAATTGATGTTCGCGACGATGTCGCGCGGGCCCAGCCCATGCTTGGCGAGCTCGACGAGGAAGGCCTCACGGGCGGAGCGCCGCCACTCGTTGCGCGCCTCCTGATAGCTGTTGGCCCCCCAGCGCTCGGCGACGATCTCAGCGGTGCAGTGCCCGCCGATCGGATCGTGCCAGCCGCAGCTGTCCTCGACGATCGACGCGAGCACGCGGCCCATGTCGGAGTACAGCGCGACGCCGGCCGTCAGACGGCTGATGTGCTGAGCCTTCAAGGTGTCCGGCATGCAGTAGCGCTCTAGGGGGTCCGCCGCGCTGTAGAGCAGGGTCGAGACGTTCGCGTCTCCGGCCAGATCGGTCAGGGTAAGCGCCGTGCCGCGCGGGCAGATCAACGAGCGTGCAGCGCCGCCGGGAAGCTCTTCGTCGAGGATCGGCTCGAGCTCGGGAGGAGCCGCCACCTCACACCGTCCTGATGCGCGGGTCCGCCCATGCCTGGGCCAGGTCGACGGCGAAGTTCACGAACACGTACGCGCTGCCGAGCAGGAGCGTCGTGCCGGTGATCGCGGGGAAGTCCGAGTAGGCGATCGACTGATCCAGGTAGAGGCCCAATCCGGGCCAGGCGAAGATCTGCTCGATCACGACGATCCCCCCGAGCAGCAGACCGAACTGCAGACCGCTCATCGTCAGGGCGGGCCCACTCGAGTTGCGCAGCGCGTGGCGCAGGAGCACTCTGCGCTCGGCCAGGCCCTTCGAGCGGGCCGTCCGCACGTAGTCCTCGCGCATCACTTTCTGCAGGGAGGTCGCAAGCGTGCGGGCGATCGCCAGCGCCGGCAGCAGCGCGAGCGTGAAGGCCGGCATTATCAGGTGCGTCAGCACGCTCCACAGCAGGTTCGGCTCGCCGTGCAGGATCGCATCGACGATCAGCAGTTTCGTCGGGCCCGAGGGAACGACGAGCGTGTCGCTCACCCTGCCCGAGGCAGGCAGCAGGTGCAGTAGCGAGTAGAAGACGAGGATTGCCAGTAGCCCTGTCAGGAAGGTCGGCACCGACGCTCCGGTGATCAGGGCGAGCCGCAGCGCCCGGGCGATCCTCCCGGGCGCCGCGAGCAGCAACCCCAACCAGGCTCCGAGCAGGCCGGCGATCGCCGCCGCGGCCAGCGCCAGTTCGAGCGTCGCCGGAGCGAACGTCGCGAGATCCTTGCTCACGGGTTCGCGCGTGCGCAGCGATTCCTGGAGGTCGCCTCGCATCAGGCGGCCCATGAAATCCAGGAATCGCTGCGGGATCGGTTTGTCGTAACCGAGCTCGTGACGCTTGGCGATCACGACCGACTCAGGCGCGCTGGCGCCGACCATCGCCCGTGCCGGATCGGACGGGATCACCACCTGCAACAGGAACACGATCACGGCCAGCCCGAACAGGACCGCGACCAGTGCCAGCAGGCGTTGTGCGACGAGGGTCGGCATCAGCCCATCAGCCCCGCTTCAGTGCTGCGTAATTGACGGTCCACGGATAGGCGGGCACTTGCTCGACGCCCGTCAGGCTGTTGTTGAGAACGAACACGTTCTTCACGTCTCCCAGGAAGAACATCTCGTTCGAATCGATCACTTCCTGACCGACCTGGGAGTAGAGATCGTCGGCCTTCGCTTCGGGAGCGCTGACGGCTTCGTCGAGGTGCTTGTCGAGCGTCGGATCGTTGAACCCGAGGAAGTTCAGGCCTCCGGTCGAGTAGAAGACGATCCGCGCCCACGTGTCGGGGTTGGCGGCGTCGGGCGTGTTCGTCTGCAGCAGCAGATCGGGGGCTGACTTGAGGTTGTTGATGTAGCCGTAGACCTGCGGCAGCTGTACCTCCTTGACCGTCACCTTCCAACCAACCGCTTCGAGGTCTGACTGAAGCAGTTCGCCAACCCGGCGCTGAACACCGGATTCATCCGCGGTGAAGCCGATCGTGATGTCTTTGGAGGAGGCCTTGCTCGCGCCTTCTTTGGCGAGCGTCGGGTTGGGGGTGTAGTCGAGGCTCGGCTGACTCGGCAGCAGGCCGTTCGGATAGGCGCCCTGCGACGGTGTGGCGGTGCCCGAGTAGGCGCCGCTGACGAGCTGCGGGATGTTGATCGTCGCCTTCAGCGCGGCCCTCGCGGCGGGGTCGTTGAACGGAGGCTTGTTGGTGTTGACATAGAGCAGCAGCCGCAGGAACGAGGGCACCTCGACGGCGTGCACGTTCGAGGGCAGGGAGCTCAGTTCGGAGGCTGGGTAGGAGTGCATGACCGCGTCGACGCCACCGTTCTTCAGCTCCAGCTGCTGGGTGCCGATGTCCGGCGTGATCTTCAGCAGGACCTTTTTGAAGAACGGCTTCGCGCCCCAGTAGCCGGCAAACCTGCTCAGCACGTACTGGCGGCCGCGTTCGAACGCGGTCAGCTGGAACGGCCCAGTGCCGTCATCGTGGGTCTGCAGCCACTTCTGGCCATGGTCGGAGCCGGCGTGGGTGACGATCGCTTCGGGGCCGATGATCTTCGGCCCCCAGCTCGAGGCCAGGTAGCTCAGGAACGGGTTGACGGGGTGCTTGAGCTTGATCACCAGCGTCAGCGGGTCGGGCGTCGTCATCGAGGCGACAGGCTTGAGCATGTAGGAGGGCGCCTGGTTCACCGCGAGTCGCCGTTCGAAGCTTTTCTTCACCGCTTCAGAGGTCAACGAGGTACCGTCGTGGAAGTGGACGCCCGGCCGCAGCTTGAAGGTGTAGGTGAGCCGGTCGGGAGAGATAGTCCAGCTCGTCGCCAGGGCGCCGATCAGCTTCGTGGAGCTCGGTGCGTAGGTCAGCAGCCCTTCGTAGCTGGAGAGGATCACCGAGTTGCCCTCGATGTCGTAGAAGATGTCCGGGTCGGGTACCGACATGTCGGCCAGGTAGGGGATCCGCAGGATGTCGCTGGTGTTCGCGCTGCCGCCCGACGTGCTGCTCGAGCTCGAGTTCGTCGAAGCCGCGCCGCAACCGGCGAGGATCAGGCCCATCACGACGAGCACGGCAACGGTGAATCGGTGTCGCTGGTTCATCAGGTCATCCTTTGATCGAGTCTGCGATTGGCGTGATCGCCAATGAGGTTGGCCACGAGCGCCAGTAGCGCCACTGCTGCTGCGGGTGCAATCGGAACCCACCAGTGCCCGAACAGGTACTCGAGTCCCTGTGAGCTCATGGCGCCGAGCTCAGGCGCCGGAGGCGGCGCTCCGAGCCCGATGAAAGAGAGGCTGGAGAGGGCGAGGATCAGGTTGCCGACGTCCAGTGACATCGTCACGATCACCGGGGCGAGCGCTCCGGGGATCAAATGGCGCAGCACCAACCGCGGGCGGCTGACGCCCGCCAGGCGGGCGGCCTCGGCGTGCGGCCGCGAGGCGAGCGCCCTCACCTCGCCGCGGACGATCCGCGCGTACCAGGGCCACCACACGATGCTCAGAGCCAGCAGGGTGTGAAAAAGGCTCGGGCCGATCGAGGCGATCACGGCGATCGCGAGCACGGGTGCCGGGAGCGCCAGGAACAGGTCCGTGAGGCGCATCAGCACGGTGTCGAGGAACCCTCCGACCGCCCCGGCCAGCGAGCCGATCAGCCCACCGAAGGCGGCGCCGACGAAGATCACTCCGACCGCGCCCAGCCACGACTCGCGGATGCCGTAGAGAACTCGCGAGAACACGTCGCGACCGATGTCGTCGGTCCCGAACAGATGACTGAAGGACGGCGGACGGAGCGCGCCGGCCGAGGTGATCGTCGCCGCCGAGTGACTTGCGAGCAACGGCGCGGCGATGACGATGAGCGTCATGACACCGATCGGGATGAGCGCGCCGAGAACGCCATCGCGCCCGGCTGCTCCCGCTGCCAGCGCTCGCCTTCGCCACAGCCGCGGACGCACGGGCGCCGACTGGACGAGAGGCTCCGGGCCATCCGTGGCGACTATCCCCGCCGGCACGACGGTCCGGTCGGCAGCAAGGCTCATGCGGCCTCCGCGAGGTCGGGGACGGCGGCGATCAGCTCGCGCGTATACGAGTGCTTCGGCGAGGTGAAGATCTCCTCGGTCGAGGCGTGCTCGACGACGAGGCCGTCCCTGACGACCGCGACGTCGTCTGCCACCGCACGGGCGACAGCGAGGTCGTGGGTAACGAAGAGAAGGGCGATGCCGAGCGTCTCACGCAGGTTGCACAGCAGGTTCAGCACCTGCGAGGCGAGCGAGACATCCAGTGCCGAGACGGGCTCGTCGCAGGCGAGCAGGGCCGGGGGCACGACGATCGCCCGTGCGATCGCGGCGCGCTGGCGCTGGCCACCGGAGAGCTTGCGCGGCAGGACGCCGGCGACCTCCGCCGGCAACCCGACGGCTTCGAGCGTGCTCGCGACGCGGTTCGCCCGGTCGTCGCGGGGCACCTTCATCGCCGCCAGGCGCTCGGCGATCTGCCGCCCGACAGGCATCCATGGCGTGAGCGAGGCGCCGGCGTCCTGGAAGATCAGCTGTGGCGGAGCTCCGGGGCCGAGGACGACGCTTCCGGCGGTCGGCTCGATCAGCCCGACGATCATCCTCAGGAGCGTCGACTTGCCCGAGCCGGACTCGCCGACGATCGCCAGCGAGCCCCCGGCCGGCACCCTCAGGTCGATCCCCGCGACGGCGCGCAGCGGTTCCGGCGACGCCGTGAAGGGGTGGCGCCGCGGGCGTTTGAAATGACATTCGAGCCCCTCCACAACGAGCGCGGGGATGGGGATCGTCCCGTTGCTCGCCTGCAGCTCCAACGTGGACAGAGCGGACGTGCCGACGACCGGCAACTGCTCGGCGCTCGCGGGCCAGGCGCTGAGCGCTCCAGGGTGATGGCACTCACACCTTCGATCCCCGTCGATGGCGAGCGGTGGCGGCTCCGCGCACGCCTCGTCGGCGATCGGGCAACGTGCCGCGAACGCGCAGCCCGCGACGGGACGGCGGGGATCGGGCGGCTGGCCGGGGAGCGTGGGAAGGTCGCCGCCGGCGATCGTCCCGTTGAGCCGGGGACGGCTGGCGAGCAGGCCGACCGTGTAGGGGTGGCGGTGGCCGGCGAGGATCTGAGAGGCCGAGCCGACCTCGACGATCCGCCCCGCGTATGCGACGGCGATGCGGTCACAGATCCGCGCGGCGACACCAAGATCATGGGTCACGAGCAGCAGGGCGACACCACGCTCGCGAGCGGCGTGGGCGAGCAGGTCGAGCACCCGCGCCTGGACGGTGACGTCCAGGGCTGTCGTCGGCTCGTCAGCGACGACCAGCTTGGGCGTCCGCGCCAGCGCCATCGCGATCATCACCCGCTGGCGCAGACCGCCCGAGAGTTCATGGGGGTAGCAGCGGGCCTTGACGGCAGGCTCCGGGATGCCGGTCTGGGCGAGCAGCTCCTGGATCTGCGCTGGGTCGCTCTCACCGAGCGCCTCGGCGACCTGTGCCCCGACCCGCATCGACGGGTTCAGCGAGCCCATCGGGTCCTGGAACACGGCGGTGATGTAGGCGCCACGGCGCGCACGGCGCTGCTCCTCGTTCGCGGCGACCATGTCCTCGCCGTCGAGGCAAACGGTGCCGGTGACCTCGGCCGGCGGGGAGCTTGGAAGCAAGCCCAGGGCGGTGAGCCCGAGAACGCTCTTGCCCGAACCGGACTCGCCGACGAGCCCGAGGATCTCACCGGGCGCGACGGCGAGGCTGGCGCCACGGAGCGCGTGGACGTCTCCGCCAGGTACCCGGAAGGTGACGTGCAGATCGTCCACCTGGAGGGCCGGCCTGACAGCGACGATGCTCATGCGAGGACCTCCACCGAGCGTCCGTCTGTGACAGCTGAGAAGGCTCGAATGACCTCGTCGCTGTCGACCAACGCCTCACGCTGCAGGTAGTGCATCGCCTCGAGCGCCGCGTGGTGCGCGACCTCTGAGGAGCCACCGACGCAATCGGTGACGACATGACAGTGGTAGTCGTGCTGATGGGCGTCGGCGAAGGTGTAGTGAACGCAGACGTCGGTCAGTGCGCCGAGCAGGACGACTGTCTCGATTCGGTGTGACTTCAGCACCAGCTCGAGCTCGGTCGCGAAGAAGGCCGAGTACCTGCGCTTGCGAATCAGGTACTCCTCGGCGGTCGGCTCGATGCCGTCGGCGAGCTCGGTCGACTCGTCGCCCTCTAGACAGTGAACGCCCTCGGTGCCGTCGAGCTCACGGCCGAAGTCGACGAGCGAGCGCTTGTGGACCTCCTGGATGAAGACCGGAAGGATGCCGGCGGCCCTGGCCGCGACGAGGACGTCACGTGCCCGCCGGTGGCGGGCCTCGCCGCCGGCCATGGTCGGGATCCCGTGCTCGCCGGGCAGCACCTCGCCCTTCTGGACGTCGATCAGGATCAGGGCTGTGTTTCCGGTGAGTTGCAAGGTGAGGCCTTTCCAAAAATGCAAAAAGCCCGCGAGAACAAAATGTCTCCCGGGCTTTTATCCCTCCGTGTCAGCGCGGCTATGTAGGTGCCGGCCCGCCCTCTCGGACCAGACCTGTCAGCGATGACAGCGGAACCCTAGGGCGCCACGGACTATCCCAGCGGCAAGCGAGTCGCCCAATGATCAAACGGCCAAAATTCGCAGACAACTGTTCGACAGCCGTGCATAAGGGGCACCGAAGGCGGCGGTGCAGGCTGCTCCGGTAGTGCCCCCGCCAGGAGTCGAACCTGGATCTACCGCTTAGGAGGCGGTCGTCTTATCCATTGGACTACGAGGGCGTACGCCGACTGAGCGCCGTGCGCCAGAAAGGCTACCGGGGCGGATCGGCCTCCACCGTGGGCGCCTGGGCAGCCAGCGCTTGTAGGTCCTCGCCGATCAGCCGATGGGTGATCCACTCGTTCATGGGCTGCGCGCCGAGGCCACGGTAGAAGCCGAGCGCCAGCTCGTTCCAGTCCAATGCCGCCCATTCCAGGCGCTCTCCGCCGCGCTCGCGCAGGCGCGCCGCCACGGAGGCCAGGAGCGCACGGCCGGCGCCTGCCTTGCGGTGCGTGGGACGCACGTAGAGGTCCTCCAGCCAGATTCCCTGGATCGCCAGGAAGGTCGAGAAGGTCGAGTAGAACAGCGCGTAGCCGACCGCCTCGCCGTCCTGCTCGGCGATCAGTGCCTCGGCGGCGGGAGGGCTGGCGAACAGCGCCCGCTCCATCAGCTCCTCGGTGGCCAACAGCTCGTGTCCGAGCTTCTCGTAGTCGGCCAGCTCACGGATCAGGGTCATCAGCAGCGGCACGTCCGCCCGCGCGGCGTCGCGGACCACGAGCGGGGCATCGCTCATCGCAACGACCTCAGGGTCCCGGCCGGTCGGGCCGGTCAGGGTGGACCTCGTCGATCGTGCTCAGCGCCCTGTAGGGAGCGCCTGCGGCTGCTTCGATCGCCGCTCCGCCGCCGGCGAGACGGTCGAGCACGCTGATCACACCACAGATCACCCGGCCCTCGTCCTGCAGCGCCGCGATCGCCGCGAGCGTCGAGCCGCCCGTCGTGACGACGTCCTCGACCACCACGCAGCGGTCGGCGGAGTCCAGCATGGGTCCCTCGACACGCCGTTGCAGGCCATGGGCCTTGGCGTCCTTGCGGACGAAGAACGCCTTCGCATCGACACCACCGGCGAGCGCGGCGCAGGCGACAGGGTCAGCGCCCATCGTCATCCCGCCGACGGCGGTGGCGCCCCATTCCTCGACCTGGGCGGCGACCAGCGTGGCCAGGGCGGCGAACCCGGCGGGCCGCAGGATCGCCCTCTTCGCGTCCACGTAGTACTCCGCGACGGCACCACTCGTGAGCATCACGGTGCCGATCACGAGGGCATGCCGGCGCAGCTCGGCAACGAGCGTCTGCCGTACAGCCTCCAGATCGTCGGGCGAAGTGTCCAGGGCATCCATTGCCAGGCCTAATCTATCGGCGCGCTTCGTTCGATAGGAACGTGTGGTCACTTCGATAGTCCGCGTGCTGCGCCTTGCCTCGATCGTCATCTGCCTGATCGTGATCGCCTCGTTCCTGGTCTTCGCCGTAAACCAGACCAGCTCGGCCTCTGGGCATCAGCGCGAAGAACTGGGCGAAACCCCGGCACCGGCCCAGACCCTCGCCAAGCCGCACGAGAACAGCATCCACAAAGGACTCGACGAAGTCTCGGAAACGCTGACCTCACCGTTTGGGGGCATCGTCTCGGACGCCAGCAGCGAATGGGCCAACCGAACTGTGCGGCTGATCCTGGCGCTGCTGGTCTACGGCTTCGGCCTCGGATACCTCGCACGCCTGGTGCGCGTGCGCGTCTGATCCCGGCGACCGGCGAGTCCTAGGGGCCGGCGTTGCCCCGTACGTGGGTGCTGCCGCCGCCGCTCTGGTTGTAGACGTCCACCGGCGTGCCTTCGCGCACCCATGCATAGATCATGGGCGCGTCGGGGATCGGCACGCGCAGACAGCCGTGGCTGGCCGCGTAGGTCGGGACTTCGGCGTAGCCGTGGATCGCGTAGCCGCGGATGAAGTAGTTGGAGTCGACCATGCCCTCGGAGTTCGTGCCGGGTTCCTTGCGGTAGACCGAGAAGCGTCCGATCACCGTCGGCGTCGAGGGCTTGCCAGAGCTGGTCGTGTAGATCGCGTGGATGCGACCGCCTGGTTCGATCTCGGCGAGCACCTGTTTTGTCAGGTTGGCCTCGACGTGACGGCCGTCGTCCGGATAGCGCACGGGGAACGCCCCCTCGCCCTTCGACAGCGCCTTGAACACTTCGCTGCCGGCGACGGGGATCCGGTTCAGGCCGGTCATCTTCCGGAAGGCGATCAGGGCCAGGCCGGTCGCTTCGTCGAACACGCCGCTCGTCGGGACCGCGTAGTGCAGGGCACTGAGCTGGTCCTGGAGGAATTTCACCGACTCGCCGGAGGAGCCTGGGCCGACGTTGGGATTGGCGACCCGCACGCCGGCCGACTTTCCCGCGAAAGCAGCCTGCTGAGGCGTCGCGTAGTGGGCTGCCCTGGCCTGAAGGAGCCCGGCGTTGCGACTTGCGATCCCGACGTGGAACTGGCCGGCGCCGTTGCCAAGGTTGAGCACGCTGACGTTCTGGACGGAGATCTTGTGCCCATCCAGGTAGAAACTCATCTTCACCGACTGACCCGCCACGTAGGGGATCACGATCCCGCGCACCACGACCCGCTGGCCCGTGGCGGCGAACCGGGGCTTGCCACTGACCTTCTGCAGGACGAGTTTGATCTTGCCGGCAGCCGGCGGCACCACAACCGGGGTAGACGTCGCGGGCGGAGTCGGCGTCGCGGGCGGAGCCGTTTCGCCGGACGCGGCGGCGGGCAGGATCGACAGGCAGCTGAGGGCGACGAGGGCCGGCGCGAGGCGCGAGATCGTTTTCATGTCAACGATCCTACGCGGCCGGCCCCGGAAGTCCTGTCACAGGCGCAATCAGGCCAGCCCGCTTGCAGGCTGAGACGACCGCCGCGATACCTACGAGGGCGGCCACGATCAGGGCCAGGCCCTGCCACCACTGCCAGCCCGCCAGGCCCGCGAAGGCCAGCGAGTTGTTCAGTGAATGCGCCGCGATCCCGGGATAGAGCGAGCCGGTGTAGCGGTACAGCAAGCACAGCCCGAAGCCCAACGCGGCCAGCGGCAGCAGATCGGCGACCGGCGCCGAGGTCGCGTGAACGCCGCCGAACAGTAGACCCGTGATCAGCGCCGCCGGCAGCGTCCCGGCGCTACCGCGCAGGGCCGTGAAGATGTAACCGCGGAACAGGAACTCCTCGCAGATCGGCGCGATCACGCACGTCAGCCCCGCGCTGAAGATCAGGAGGTCTGTGCTTTCTTTCGTCCCCAGCTGTTCGAGCAGCTTCTCTTTGCCGGGATTGACGATCTCGCTCCAGATCGCGTCGAGCAGGATGAAGCCGATCACGAGGCCCGCGACCATCACGACCGCCGTACCCCAGCCGACGGTGGGACGGCGCAGCCCGAACTGCCACGAGCGCACCGCGCGGGCGCCGAGGCGCGCGCAGTAGACCGATGCGATCACGAACGACAGGTCCTGCACGACTGTGTCGGCGATGATCAGGCCCGGCGGCGTATGCGAGCTGGTGATGCTCACCCCCAGCGCCAAGGCAGGGAGGTCGACGACCAGAGAGGCAACGGCGGTCAGCACGAGCGCTCCGACGAGCGCCAGCGGCGCCGCCCACCAAGGCCACCCGGGCAGGGCGGGCGGGGCGGGCGGGCCGGGCGGGCCCGAGTCAGCCTCCACGCTCTCGAGCGCCTCCGCGGCCGGCTCGGCAACCATCTCAGGCGACCCAGTGCCAGGTCGAGAACTGGGCGAGGAAGACGACCATCAAGACCGCTGAGAATGCCAGCAGCGGCCGGCGGGCGCGAGGGTGCTCGGCCAGCCAGGCACCCGAGGCGATGCTCAGAGGGAACAGGACAATCAGAAAACGCGGCAAAGACATCAGCGGCTGGCCGCTGACGGGGTATGAGAGGGGCAGCGCCAGCGCGGCGATCGTGTAGACGCCATAGGCAAGCGGCAGGCGACGCAGTGCCCCGATCAGTGCCGGGACGGCGGCCGCCAGGAACGCCAGCAGGATCAGGTTGTGCCCGGCTGCCACCGTCGGGCTGCCCGTCGCTGCGGGGAAGTAGACGTGTGCGCGCTGGAAGGACAGCAGCTGGCGCGCCCCCTCGAAGGCCGCTCGCAGCCCGTCCCAGATCGCCACGTAGGGCCCCGCGAAGTGCCTGCCCCATATCCCCTGGGCGTGGAAGGGAGCCAGCGCGTCGCCGCCGTCGAGGGCCAGCGCCAGCGAGAACAGGGCGATGCCGGCCGGGATCAGCGCCAGCCACAGCGCGTCGGAGCGGAGCCTGAAGCGCGGGCGCAGCGACGCGCGCCATCCCGCCGCGGCCCGCGGGTGGTCGAGCGCGCGGTCCTCCCGGGGTCCGTACAGGTAGATCATCAGCGCCGGAAGCAACAGCACGACACCGGTGCTGCGGGTGGCGGCGGCCAGCGCGCCGAGCACGCCGACGAGCGCCCAGCGGCCCTGCCGTGCGCTCCAGAACAGTCCGACGGACAGCGCCAGGTAGAGCGACTCCGAGTAGACGGCCGAGAAGAAGAAGGCCATCGGCGCGAAGGCCGTCGCCAGGACCGCGAGGCGCGCGGCCTGCCCCGAGCCGAGCTCCAGGGTGGTGAGGCGATGGATCCCGTAGAGCGACAGCGCGAAGGCGACGAGTGAGATCAGCACCCCCGCCAGCACTGGCGGGCTGCCCAGCCACGACAGTGCCTTCAGGGCGAGCGGATAGAGCGGGAAGAACGCGGTTCGCGGAGCGGTGAAGTGGCCCAGGTCGGGGCGATAGCCGTAGCGGGCGATGACCAGGTACCAGGCCGAGTCCCAGCGCGCCGCGGGGGCGGCAAGCACATCGCCAACCCGCCCGAAGCCACGGGTGACACCGGGTGGGTTGAAGGCGCCCCGGACCGGCCCGAAGCCGAACGCCAGCACTGTCCCGGCTCCCGCCACCCAGACGAGCAGGCGCGAGCACCACAGCGCATGCCAGCTGTCTCTGACGGCGGCCATCCGCGCGGGGTCCGAGCGCAGGCGGGAAAGGGCGCGGGTGGACGGCACGGGCGGCGGCCCTGGGGCTGGGCGCACGCCGGCCAGAGGAGTCTCGGCGGTGTCGGGGGTCATCTCCTGATGATCGAGCCTAGAGATCGCCGGCGGCAAAGCTGCAGGGGAGCACGACCCGGCACGGTAATCTCGATCCTGGCCAGATGTCCAGAGCAGCTCGACAGCGTCGGCGACGCCACAGCCGGGGTGTGGGAGTGCGCATCGCCCTGATCGGAGGCGGCACCCTCGCGGCCGCCCTGATCGTCGGCGTCATCGCGGCGGTCGGCTACGTCGTCAACGTCTTCGAAGACGTTGAACCGCCGGCGAAGCTCCACCCTCTGATCTCGGGCGGCTCCTCGCAGGTGCTCGCCTCCGACGGCAGCCGCCTCGGCTTCATCCAGGCCGATCAGCTGCGCACGCCCGTCGGGTGGAGCTCGATCCCCTCGAACCTCCGCGACGCGACGGTCGCGATCGAGGACCAGCGCTTCTACAAACACGACGGCGTCGACCTCACGGGCATCTTCCGCGCGGCCGTCAAGGACGTCGTCAACGGCAAGGCTCTCCAGGGCGGCTCGACGATCACGATGCAGCTGATGCGCAACCTGTACCTGGGCGGCGACAAGCACACCCTCAAGCAGAAGCTCGTCGAGGCGAAGATGGCGCTCGACTACGAGAAAGAACACACCAAGCGCTACATCCTCACCCAGTACCTCAACAGCGTGCCCTACGGCACCGTCGGCGGCCAGACGGCGGTCGGCGTCCAGGCCGCCGCCCGGATCTTCTTCAACAAGCCCGCCTCCCAGCTCGATCTCCAGCAGTCGGCTCTGCTGGCCGGGCTGCCGCAGGCACCCTCCCAATACAACCCGTTCGGAGATCCCGGCGAAGCGCGGCGCCGGCGTAACGAGGTGCTGGGCAAGATGGCCGAACTGCACTACGTCTCGAAGGCAGCCGCCGGCGCCGCGCAGCGCGCGCCCCTGGAAGTCGAACACGGGACCTTCTACTCCCAGCGCCGCGAGGACTTCTTCTTCGAATATGTCCGCGAGCTGCTCGACAAGCGCTACGGCAAACAGGTCGTCGCCCAGGGCGGCCTGAAGGTCTACACGACGATCGACCTCAACATGCAGCGCCTGGCCCGTAACGCGATCTCCGGAGTGCTCGACGAGCCCGAAGACCCGGCGTCGGCGATCGTCACGATCAACCCCGCCAACGGCGACATCGAGGCGATGGCCGAGTCTGAGAGCTACGAGAAGTCCCAGTACAACCTCGCCGCCGACGGTCACCGCCAGCCCGGTTCCACCTTCAAGGCGATCGTGCTGGCCGACGCGCTGTCACGAGGGATCGATCCCAATACGACGATCTACGACTCTCACACGCTGCAAGCGGGATGGCTCGCCGGGTATCCGACATACAAAGTCGAAGGCTTTGGCGGCGAGCAGAACGGACCGATCAACCTCGTCCAGGCGACACTCAAATCGGACAACACCGTCTATGCCCAGCTCGCGGCCGACCTCGGCGAGTCGACCGTCACCGAAATGGCCCGCAAGCTCGGCGTCACGAGCCCGCTGGAAAGTATTGCCGCCGAGGCACTGGGCGGCTTGAAACTCGGCGTCACTCCGCTGGAGATGGCGAACGTCTACGCGACGCTCGCCGACGGCGGCTACCGCAACTCGCCGATCGCGATCACGAAGGTCGTGTTCCCCGACGGTCACATCGACACGAACTGGGGCAAGCCTCACCGCGTCAAAGTCCTCAGCGAAGCCGTCGATGCCGAGGAGACGAGCATCCTTCACCAGAACGTGCTCGGCGGCACCGCCACGCGCTCGGCGATCAAATGTACCTCCGCCGCCAAGACGGGCACCACCAGCGAACTGGTCGACGCCTGGCTCGACGGCTACACGACCAAGTACGCGACGGCAGTGTGGATGGGCTATCCGAACCGCCGCGTATCGATGACCGACGTCCACGGCGAGCCACAGCAGGGCGGTTACCTGCCCGCGGAAATCTGGCACGCCTACATGGAAGGTGTCGTCGAAAACCAGTCCTGCGAAGAATTCCCGACGTCCAAGGAAGCGATCTCCTACACCCCCTTCTACGGGAAATACGCGGCTACCGGACTGGCCGCGGCCGCCGCTGAAAACGAAAAGAACGAAGGCAAAGCGCACAAGCACGGCGGCTCTCACAAACCGTCGACGACCGGGGCACCCGCCGCCCCCGAAGCGGGTCCCCCCGGGGTGAACAAGACGGGCGGCGCAGGCAGTCCCGGCTAGAGGAGGCGGGAGCCGGCAAACACCCGCGAACCACCTTCGCGGCTCGAGCGCTGGTAGTTTGACCCTCAGAGAAAAATCGAGCAGGCCGCATTGGCGGCCAGATGGGAACGCGCGTGCCGAAGGAGGACAAGGTCGAATTCGAGGGTGAGGTCATCGAGGCCCTCCCCAACGCGATGTTCCGCGTCAAGCTGGATAATGACCACGTCGTGCTCGGACACGTCGCTGGGAAGATGCGCCGCTTCCGAATCCGGATCCTGCCGGGCGACAGGGTGCGCTGCGAGCTCTCTCCGTACGACCTGGACCGGGCCCGGATCGTCTACCGGCATCGCTGAGCGCTCTCTGATCGAGGCGATCTCCGCGGCTCTGAGGAGCCCCGGGGGCGCACGCAGGCTGGTCGTGGGAACCGGCGACGACGCTGCCGTCGTGCGGGCCGGAGGCGCGCTGGCCGCGACGTCGATCGACACGATGGTCGAGGGCGTGCACTTCCGTCTCGATCCCGGCTGGGCGACGCCCGCCGAGGTCGGCCATCGGGCACTGGCAGGTGCGCTCTCGGATCTCGCGGCGATGGGCGCCGAGCCGGGCGAGGCCTATATCGCCCTAGGGCTGCCGGCGGGCTTCGCCGAGGGCGACGCGTTGGCGCTGGTCGAAGCGGGCGACATGCTGGCGCTGCGCAGCGGCACGGCGATCGTCGGCGGCGACGTGGTCGCCTCGCCGGTCCTGTTTGTGTCGGTGACCGTCACCGGCTGGGCCGAGCACGAGGAGCAGCTGATCGGCCGGGGCGGCGCTCGCGAGGGCGATCTGATCGGCGTCACCGGTGAGCTCGGCACTGCAGCGGCGGCGCTAGCGGCGCTTGAAGGAAAGGTGCCTTCGAGCCGCGCGATCGAGGCGAGCCTGGGGCGCTCGCGCACGCCGGAGCCGCGCCTGGTCGAGGGGCTCGCGCTGGCCGCGGCGGGTGTCAGCGCGATGATCGACCTGTCCGACGGGCTCGCAAGCGACGCGGGACACATCGGGCGAGCCTCGGGGCTCGAGCTGCGCGTGCGACTGAGCGACCTGCCGCTGGCGCCCGGAGCGATCGAGTCCGCCGAGGCGCTCGGAGAGGATCCCGCGCTGTTCGCGGCGATGGGCGGGGAAGACTACGAGCTGTGCTTCACCGTCGCCGTGGAGCAGATCGAGGCGGTCGAGCAGGGTCTGCGCCGTGAGGGTCACGCGCAGGTCAGCTGGATCGGCGAGGTCGCTGCGGGCCCACCCGGCGTGACGCTGCTAGGAGGAGGGGGCGACGTAGTAAGGGCCGAGGGATTCGAGCACCGGTGGCACTGAGCGGCTCTTGGCCGGGCGCAGCGGGTACTGGATCGGCCTGGCGAGCTGCCCGCCCGTCAGAAGACGCGCCGCACCGACCGGGGTGGCACGGGTCAAGCGGGCGTACACGAGCCACCTTTTGGCGGCGCTGAACAGGGGCGTGCAAGCCGATAGCACCACGCGGCTGTAGCCGACCTCGGCGGTCGCCGCCGCGACGTTCTCCGGCTGGACGATGCGATGGCCGACGACGGTGTAGGTGAAGTGGGCATAGGGCATGTTCAGGTGGATCTCATCGCCCGGCTTCAGCGAGTCGATGTGCCGGAAGGGCGCCAGATAGGTGGTGCGATGCCCGGCGATCAGTGTCGTCCCGGCGATGCCGGGGAAGGTCGTCGCCCGGTAGAAGCCCGGGCCGCTCTCCAAGTCTGATGTGTCGGTCCCGTCGACCATCACGTAGCTCGCGCCGATCGCGGGGATCACGATCCGACCGATCGGGCTGCCGTTCTTGGCCGAATGCTGCAACTGGCCGGCGAGGTAGGCGACGCGCCTGCGCTCGCCGGCGATGCCCGCCAGGGCGCGTTCCTCGGCGACGCTTGGGCGAACCGCTTCGACCTGCGCTAGCTCGCCCTTCAAATGATCCTGGCGGAGTTTGCCGATCAGCGCCGAGATCGGCTCCTGCCAGAGCAGCGTGATGGCGCCGTCGACGAGCGCGAGCCCCCCCGCGAAGATCAACAGGATCGCCAGCCAGCGGGCCGCGCGAGACGAGCGCGAGGCCTTCTTGCGCGGCTGCTGCAAGGCGCCCGCGGGCGCCCTCTGGGTGATCGGGTACTCGGCCACCGCCCCCTATCGTCGCAGAGCCGACTCCGTACCTCCAAGCGAACCGGGCCCGGCGTAGGACATCGGGCCCCTGATCGTGATCTCGGCGTCCTCCCCCGCCTGGGGCAGAACGTCGGCTTCGACGGGCAACGCGGCGAGCATCGTGGCCGCGCCGGCGCAGCCGAACGCAAGGCTCCAAAGCAGCGCGGAGCCGAAGCCGATGTGCCCTCCGGCGACCATCAGCAGGGCGTCCCAGGCGAACGCCACGGGGCCGAGCCCGAGCTGGCGTGCGTAGAAAGACAGCAGCAGCGCCAGCGGCGCGAGACCGATCAGGACGATCCCGAGGGCTCCAAGACGCCGCGGGCGAAGCTCCGGCGAGGCGAGCGCCAGCCACAGGTGCAGGGCCGGGATCACGAGCAGGGCCGTGTAGGGGTTGCCGATCCAGACGACCGTCGCGAGCGCCGTCAGCAACAGCGCCACCGGCAGGCCGGCTACGTCGGGGTCCGGACGGCGAGCCGGCGAGGCGATCCCCAGGCGGCGCACCAGCGCGCCCCACAAGAGCCAGGCCAACACGAATGTCAGCGCTACCGCCACGAGCGCGGTGATCCCCGACCCGTCGAGCGGGATCGCCCCGCCGGGGACGGGCACGGAAGGTGCCGCGCCGATGATCCCCAAGCGTCCGAGGATCCAGACGAAGACAGCACAGCAGAGGAACGGCAGCGCGCAGCTGAGCGTCCACACCGTCCAGCGTCGGACCTTCGCGCGCCGGCGGCGCAGCCGCGCGAGACCGTCGGCACCGGCAATCAGCGGCGGCAGCAGCAGGGTCCCCAGCAGCAGGCGCAAGACCCACTCGGGCATCGTCTTTCGGCCCAGGACGAGACCGGTCTGCAACGCCTGGGGGACATCCGGCGCGGTGTCCAGCGCATCGACGGCACTGAGCACGCCGCGACCCAGCCCTTCCAGGCGTTCGGCGCTGATCCGCTCGTCCGGCGAGGACGTCTGTTCGCCGCCGGCGCTCACCAGCACGGCCGGCAGGTCCCGATCATCGAGCACCCCCTGCTCGCCGACCGCCAGGGGGAAGCTCAGGTGGGCGAGCTGGCCGAGCGTGCTGGGCGCACCGGGATTCCAGCCCGACTCGCGGGTGATCGCATCGGCGACGGTCCTCTGCAGCTGCAGGGGCGCAGCGCCGAGGCCGTCGGAATAGGGCACGACAAGAGGCGCGTGCAGCTTCGCGCCGGCCAGGTCGCCGAGCGAGATCGCGGCGTCGAAGGGCCCGCGCAGGCCGATGTCGGCGAGCGCTTCGGGGAGCCCTTCGGCACCCGCGTCGCCGCCACTGCCACCACTGGTCGAGGCGAGGACGATCGTGCGCTTGGTCTCCCGAGCGGCAAAGACGCGCGCAAGCTCGAGCAGCCCCGCGGTACCCGACAGCTCGCCCGTGGAGCCCACGGCGGCAGCGTCGCGGTGGGCCAGGATCACGATCGGAGAGGCGCTCGTCGACCCGGGCCGCACGGCGATGACGGTCGTCAGGGTCCGCTCGCCGTCGATCGTCTGACCCTCACGACGGCGGATGTGGACGCTGAAGCCCCCACCGGCGGTGTCGCCGAGCCCGCGCAGCGTCGAGGCGACCGAGCGTGCCAGCGCCTCGTCGCCGGCGCTCCCGGGCCTGCGGTCAGGGAACCGCGCGGCGAGACGCTGCAGTTCGGCGAAGGCCCGGGAGGCCTGGAAGGCATCGGGCGCGAGGGTCGTAGTCTGCGGCAGCGGACGTGAGCCGAGCGCGAAGGCGGCGACCGCAAGGGCCAGCAGGAACGGCACGAAGGCCGCACGGTAGAGGCGCCCGTTGAGCATGCGAGTAGACCTTAGTCCGGGTCGCGGTGCGCCGTGCAGACACAAACCGTCCAGGAGATGGCCGGATCTCGCCCGATTCCCCTTGTGCTTCAGATATCGTGCCGCCGCGTGCTCCAGCCCGTCGCAGTCGCCAACAAGTCGCTCGCCGACTACACCCACATCTGCGGCCGCGATCTGATCGCCGAAATCCGCGAGCTGGCCGAGCCGCTGCAGGGCCACCGCGTCGTCCACATCTCGGCAACGGCCTTCGGCGGCGGTGTGTCGGAGATCCTCTACACGCTGATCCCGCTGATGCGCGACGTCGGACTGGACTGCGAGTGGCAGGTCATCTACGGGCGCGAAGAGTTCTTCAACGCCACCAAGCTGATGCACAACGCGCTGCAGGGGGCGCCGCAGGACCTCGACTCCGAGCAGTGGGACACCTGGCGGCGCTTCAACGAGATGAACGCGCGCGAGCTGTCAGACGGCTGGGACGTCTGCCTGGTCCACGACCCGCAGCCGGCGGGCCTGTTCAAGCTGGTGCCCGAGAAGGCCAAGGGCTGGGTGTGGCGCTGCCACATCGACGTCTCGACGCCCAATCAGGACACGATCTCCCAGTTGATGCCCTACATCGAGGACTACCCCGAGTCGCTGTTCCACATGGAGTCCTATGTGCCAAAGGGAATGAACGGCAACGTCAACGTGGTCCCCCCCGCGATCGACCCGCTGACGCCGAAGAACATGGCGCTCTCGCCCGAGGACGGAGCGTTCGTCTGTGGTCAGTTCGGGATCGACATCGACCGGCCGCTGATGTGCCAGGTCTCCCGCTTCGACCCATGGAAGGACCCGCTGGGCGTGATCGACGCCTACCGGCAGGTCAAGGAGGAGATGCCCGACGTGCAGCTCGCCCTGGTCGGCTCGATGGCCAGCGACGACCCCGAGGGCTGGGACTTCTTCAACGCGACGATCGCCCACGCCGACGGCGACCCGGACGTGCACATCCTCAACAACTTCAACAACGTCGGAGCGATCGAGGTCAACGCCTTCCAGTCCCACGCCGACGTTCTGATCCAGAAGTCGACTCGCGAGGGCTTCGGCCTGACGGTCTCGGAGGCGATCTGGAAGGGCCGCCCGTTCATCGGCGGCGATGTCGGCGGCATCCCCCTTCAGATCGAGGACTCCGTGACCGGCTATCTCGTCTCGAGCGTCGAGCAGTGCGCCCAGCGGTCAATGGAGATCCTTCGCGACCCCGAGCTGGGCCGGACGCTGGGCCGCCGCGGCAAGGAGCACGTCCGCCAGCATTTCCTCACGCCCCGCTACCTGCGGGACTACCTGCGGATCTTCAACAGGCTGAAGGAGAACTGAGGTTGTGCCGGCACAGCGGGCTCCGCTGGTGCTGGTCAGCAATCGCGGTCCGGTGACTTTCCACGCCGGCGGCGAGGTCCAGCGAGGCTCCGGAGGTCTGGTTACAGCTCTGACGGGTCTCGCTTCCCATCGCGAAGCGATCTGGATCGCCTCGGCGATGAACGAGCACGACGCGGAGGTTTCCCGCGAACACGAAGGGCGGGCGTTCCCCGTCTACCCGCCGGGCGGCGGCGAGTACCAAGTGCGCCTCGTCGTCTCAGACCCCGACGCCTACGACCGCTTCTACAACGTCTTCGCCAATCCGATGCTGTGGTTCATCCAGCACTACCTTTGGGACCTCTCGAACGCTCCTGACATCCGCAGGGAGGAGATCGAAGCCTTCGAGTACGGCTACAACGTCGTCAACGACGACCTCGCCAGAGCCGTCGTGGAGGAGATCGACAGCGCCGAGGAGCCGGTCGTGATGATCCACGACTACCACCTCTACACGCTGCCGGAGTTGGTGCGGCGGGCGCGGCCGGACGCTTTCCTGCACCACTTCATCCACATCCCCTGGACGCAGCCCGACGCATGGAGGGTGCTGCCTACTCGGATCCGCCAAGAGATCTTCACAGGGCTCCTGGCCAACGACATCATCGGCTTCCACACCCGCTCCTACCGGCACAACTTCCTGCAGTGCTGCCACGACCTGATGGAGCTCGACGTCGACTTCGACGAGGGGATCGTCCGCTTTCGCGACCGCGAGGTGTGGGTGCGGGCCTACCCACTGCCGATCGACCACCGCGCCACGCGGCAGATCGCGCAGGGCGAGCAAGTGGCGGAGTTCGAGCGGGAGCTGCTGCGGCGCAAGCGCGACTTCCTGATCCTGCGGGTCGACCGGGCGGACTTGAGCAAGAACGTTCTGCGCGGCTTCTCCGCCTTCGACCTGTTCCTCGAGCAGCACCCGGAGTTCTCAGAGCGCATCACGTTCGTCGCGCAGCTCATGCCGTCGCGGACCGACGTGCCGCAGTACGCCGAGTACCTGGAGCGGATCGAGGCGCTGGTGGCGGTCGTCAACCACCGCCACGGCACGCCCGACTGGATGCCGATCCAGTTGAAGCTGCGCGACAACCTCAACGAGGCGATGGCCGCCTACAAGCACTACGACGTGCTGCTCGTCAACGCGATGTTCGACGGCATGAACCTCGTCGCCAAGGAGGGACCGATCGTCAACGAGCACGAGGGCGTCTCGATCCTCTCCGAGAACACCGGCGCCCACGAGGAGCTCGGCGAGTACGCGCTGTCGGTCAACCCCTTCGACATCCAGGAGCTGGCCGACTCGATCCATGCCGCCCTGACGATGGCCCCCGAGGAGCGCCGCCGCCGAGCCGAGGGTCTGGCTGAGATCGTGACCTCCCGCGATCCCGGCGATTGGATCGACGAGCAGCTGGCCGACATCAGGGCAAAGGGCCGCTCGCGTCAGCGGGCCTAGCCGCGAACCCGCTACTCTTCTCCGTCGCATGACGCTTCCGGCGCCGACATACGACCTCGTGCTGCTGCTCGACCCTCAGGTCGAGGAGCCCGCTCGCGCCAAGATCGTCGCTGACTCACTGGGCTCGATCGAGTCCAGTGGCGAGCTGCTGCGCCACGACGAGTGGGGCGAGCGTGCGCTGACCTACCCGATCGACAAACATGCGAGCGCCGAGTACCACCTGCTGCAGTTCCACTCCGGCGGACCCGAGCTGCTGGATGGCCTGGACCGCACACTTCGTATCACCGACGGCGTGCTGCGTCACCGCATCATCAAGCTCAAGCCGGGCGTGCCGGACGCGCCCGAGATGAGCGCCGCGCCGCCACTGCCGAAAGTCGAGGCGGGCGAGAGCGCGACCCAGGCCGAGGCACCTGCCGCTCTCACCGAGGAGCCTGCCCCGGCAGCCGAGGCATCCGTAGCTGCCGATCCTGTCGAGGCACCCGCGGCCGAGACGCCGCCTGCCGAGGCACCTGTCGCGGAGACGCCGCCCGCCGAGCCGGCCGCCGCCGAGGCACCCGCCGCAGAGGATGCGGCACCTGAGGCACCCGGCTCCGATCAGGCCTAGCAGCGCCATTCCCGCGGCTCTCTCGCGGCGTAATAAGATCGAGACGAGATGGCTTGGTCTGAGGACATGAACGACGGAGCGGGAACCCGCACCGACGTACTGCGTGCCTCGCCGCCGATGTTCGAGTCGAGGGTGCTCGACGCGCTCTCGCGTGTGCACCCGGCGGTGCCGGTACTGATCTTCCTGCCCGCGATCCTGCTGATGGCGGCCTGGTCGCTGTCGCGCATCTCGGCGGGCGGAACGGTCGCGCTGGTGGTTGGGGGGTACGCGATCTGGACCCTGTTCGAGTACTGGCTGCACCGGCTCGTGTTCCACTTCGAGCCCGCCGAGGGTCTCGGCGCACGGCTGCACTGGATCATCCACGGCGTCCACCACGACCATCCCAACGACCCGATGCGCCTGGTGATGCCGCCGGCCGTGAGCGTGCCGCTGGGGGCCGGAGTGTTCGGCGTGATGTACGTGATCGGCGGCCTGGACTACGCACCCGGCCTGGGCGCCGGCTTCTTCGCCGGTTACCTGGTCTACGACATGCTGCACTACTACCTGCACCACTTCCGCCCCCAGGGCAGGCTCGGGCGCGTCCTGCGCGAGCGTCACATGCGCCACCACTTCCAGGACGACACCAAGGGCTTCGGGATCAGCGCGCCCTATTGGGACGACGTGTTCCGCACCTCCCCACGGGCCAAGCGATCCTCGCAATAAGCGGGATCGGCCGGTCAGGCGCCGCAAGCGCGCCCGGCGGCCTCTCTACACTCGCAAGCCGGGCACGAACGCCCTCCTCCGCACCGAGCGACAAGCCGAAAGGAACGAAGCCTTGGCTGGAACGAACATCAACCGGGTCGTACTGACCGGGAATCTCACGACCGATCCCGAGTTGCGCTCGCTGCCGAGCGGCACCTCGGTCTGCGAGCTGCGGGTTGCCTGCAACGCGCGACGCAAGGACCAGGCATCGGGCGAATGGGTCGACAAGCCCAACTATTTCAACGTCAAGGTCTGGGGCGCGCAGGGCGAGAACGCCGCCCGCTACCTCTCCAAGGGACGCCCCGTGGCGATCGACGGTCGCCTCGACTGGCGCGAGTGGGAGACCCAGGATGGCGCCAAGCGCCAGACAATCGATATCATTGCCGACTCGGTGCAGTTCCTGGGCTCGCGCGATGAAGGCTCCGGTGGGGGCGGATTCACGGGAAACGGGGGCTCCAGAGGCAGCGACGTCCCCGTCGACGAGGGGGACTTCCAGACCGCACCGGCCGGTGGCGGAGCCGCCGACGAGGACATTCCCTTCTAGCCACACAGCGAGGTCTCGACAGTGTTTTCCAGTACAGCCCGTCCCGGACGCCCGCGCGCCCACGGTGAATCCTGATGGCCAAGGCACGTGGTCGCGGCAAGCCGGTTCGCCGGCGTGACAAGCGGGGCGGGCCCGGCAGTGGCCGGCGCAAGCCCTGCCAGCACTGTCGGGACAAGGTCGACCAGGTCGACTACAAGGACGTCACCTCGCTGAAGAAGTTCATCTCCGAGAAGGGCAAGATCCGCTCGCGGCGGATCACAGGATCGTGCCGGCGTCACCAGGTGCAGATCGCCCGTGCCGTCAAGCGTGCGCGTGAGCTGGCGCTGCTGCCTTACGTGAACGAGGGCGGCCGCGAGGACGGTCCTCGTCGCGGTGGCCGTGACAGGGATCGGGACTAGGCCCGGCAATGCCCGAAGCGATCCTTCTGCAGGACGTCGACGATCTCGGCACCCAGGGCAACGTCGTTGACGTGTCCAAGGGGTACCTGCGCAACTTCCTGATCCCCCGCAAGCTCGCTCAGCCGGCGACGAAGGGCGCGATCGAAACGATCCGCCAGCGCCAGGCGGCAGCCGAGCGTGCCGCGCGAGAGGCCGTCGAGAAAGCTCAGGAGAATGTCAACCTGCTGAACCGGACCGTCCTGACGATCCCCCAGCAGGCCGGCGCCGACGGACGGCTGTTCGGCTCGGTGACGGCCCAGGACATCGCCACGGCGATCCGCGAAGCGCGTGGCCTGCGACTGGAGAAACGCAACGTGCACCTCGAGGAACCGATCAAGAACGTCGGGACCTACATGGTCGTGGTCGAGGTGGTCGACGGTGTGACCGCGACGATCAAGACCATGGTCGTCGCCAAGAAATAAGCGCTGCGGGGGGCTGCGGAGTCAAGCCGATCGTCCCGGTCGCTGGCGCGACGGGGATGATCGTCTCAACTCCTCCGCCTAGCGAACTCTGAGAGCCGGCGCGTTGGTGACGTCCTTGCCTAGTGCGAACATTTGTTCGTGACTCGTCGTTCAGCTTTTCCTGTCGCGATTTGCGGGAACCCGTCCCGGGGCGAAACCGCGGCGACCCTACACTCGCCCGACCGATGAGCGCCGTCTCCACATCCAACGGCAACTCTCAGGGCCCAGGCGGCGTGATCGCTCCGCCGCACAACCTCGACGCCGAGCAGTCAGTGCTCGGGGCGATCCTGCTTTCCGACCGCTCGCTCTACGCGCTGGTGATCGAGGAGGGGCTGCGGCCCGAGGACTTCTACAGAGAGCGCCACGCGACGATCTACGAGGCGATGCTCGGCCTCTACAACGAGAGCGAGCCAGTCGACGTGCTGACGGTCACCGATCGCCTGCGCCAGGCGGGGCGCCTCGGCGACATCGGGGGGCAGGCGGCTGTCGACGAACTGACAGGCGTCGTACCGGCCGCCGGGCACGCCCGCCGCTACGCGCAGATCGTCCGCGAGAACGCGCTGCTGCGGCGGCTGCTGCAGACCTCCTACGTGATCCAGGAGAGCGTTCTCGGGCACGAGGCACCGCCACGGGAGCTGGTCGAGCAGGCCGAGAAGGCGATGCTGGAGGTGGCGCGAGACGACCGCCAGCAGGACTTCAGGGCGATCGAGGAGGTGCTCCATGAGGAGCTCGACAAGCTCCACCGCCTGTCACTCGAGGGCACGTCGCTGACGGGCACCCCTTCGGGCTTCAAGGACCTCGACGAGATCACCGGCGGCTTTCAACCGGGCAACTTGATCATCATCGCGGCCCGCCCGGCGATGGGCAAGAGCGCCCTGGTCTGCAACATCGCCGAGAACGCCGCCGTCGAGCACGGCAAGCCCGTCGCCCTGTTCTCGCTCGAGATGGCCGAGGCCGAGCTGGCCCAGCGCTTCGTCGCCTCGCAGGCACGGATCAAGGGCGAGGAGCTGCGCAAGGGCCGCGTCTCCGAGCAGCGCTGGCCGAAGATCCTCAGCGCCTCCCAGCGCCTGGCGGCATCGCCGCTGTGGGTCGACGACTCGAGCGACGTGGGGATGCTCGAGATCCGCGCCAAGGCCCGGCGCCTGCACAGCCAGTGCGAGAACGGGCTGGGGCTGATCATCGTCGACTACCTGCAGCTGATGAGGACCGACAGCCGCTATGACAGCCGCGTGACGGCCGTCGGCGAGCTGAGCCGTGGACTGAAGATCCTTGCCCGCGAGCTGGGGGTGCCCGTGATCGCGCTCTCGCAGCTGAGCAGAGCGGTCGAGACACGCTCACCGAAGGTCCCGCAGCTGTCCGATCTTCGCGAGTCGGGGAACCTCGAGCAGGACTCCGATCTGGTCATGTTCATCTACCGCGACGAGTACTACGACGAGGAGTCCGAGCGGCCCGGCGAGGCGGACCTGATCATCGCCAAGCATCGAAACGGCGCCGTCGGCAAAGTCACGCTGACTTTCCAGAAGGAGTACCCGAAGTTCATGAACTACGCGGGAGAGCGCTACGCGCAGTGAGCGGCGAGACCGGTCATCTTCCTGAGGAATTCCCGCAGGTGCAGATCCTGCGCCCGCGGCGCGGCGAGGGCGGGCCGCCATGCCCGGTCGGGATCTGCGACGGCAGCGGCTTCGTGATCGACGAGCAGACCAACACCGCGAGCGACTGCGCATGCCGGGAGGGGCGGATCGCCAGACGCCGCACGGCGCGCCTGGAGGGAAGGCTCCCCAGGCGCTATGAGGGCGTGTCGTTCGAGCGTCCGCCGCTACCGGAAATCGCGCGGGTGGCCCCGGATCAGATTCGAGAGGTGAGGCGCTACGTGCGGGACGTCGCGGAGAACCTCGACGGGGGTCGCGGACTGTGGCTGTGGGGTGACGTGGGCACCGGCAAGACGACGCTTGCGATGCTTGTCTCCAAGGCGGCATTGGAGGCAGACCGATCTGTCGCGATCTACTCCCTGCCGCGGTTGCTGAACTTGCTGCGCGAGTCGCTCGAGTCGCCCGGAGGACTGATTGACCTGATCGACAGGCTGGTCGCCGTGGACCTCCTCCACATCGACGATCTTGGCGCCGAGAACCAGACCGACTGGGTGCTGGAGCAGCTCTACTCGATCGTCAACGGCCGCTATGAGGCGCAGCGGGCGATCGTCGCCACTACCAACCTCGCACCTGACGAGCTCGGCGAGCGCCTTGGCGAGCGGACTGTCTCGCGGCTCGTCGAGATCTGCGGCGACCCGATCACCCTCACCGGAGAAGATCGCCGTCAGCAGTACCCGGTCGATCCCGCGAGCTTCGAGGCGCGTCCGGCCTAGAGACCGCCGTGCCGGTCCGTGCCCCGCGGCTCCCTAAACTGCACTGCTCATGCCGGGCATAGTCATAGTCGGCGCCCAGTGGGGCGATGAGGGCAAGGGCAAGATCACCGATCTCTTGGCCGAACACGGCGACGCGGTCGTTCGCTTCCAAGGCGGCAACAACGCCGGGCACACGATCGTCCGTGGTGAGGAGGAGTGGAAGCTGCACCTGATCCCCTCCGGCATCCTCTACCCCGGCAAGCGCTGTGTGATCGGCAACGGCGTCGTGATCGACCCGAAGGTCCTGATCGACGAGCTGGACGCGCTGCGGGCACGGCGCGTGGACGTCAGCGGCCTGCGCATCTCCGCCAACGCACATCTGATCATGCCCTACCACCTGCTGCTGGACTCCGCCGGGGAGGCCAAACTCGGCAGCCTGCAGATCGGCACGACGCGCCGCGGCATCGGCCCCTGCTACGCCGACAAGGCAGCGCGCTTGGGGATCCGCGTGCAGGATCTGCTCGACGAGAAGATCCTCAAGAAGAAGATCGTCGCGGCGATGGAGCCCAAGCGACTCTCGCTGCGTCCGTACGAGAAGGACCCCGGACTCGACTTGCGGACGATGACCGAGGAATACCTGACCTTCGGACACCGCCTTGAGCAGCACATCGCCGACACCTCGAAGCTGATGTGGGAGATGCTCGACGCCGATGAGCTCGTGATCCTCGAGGGCGCCCAGGGAGCGATGCTCGACATCGACCACGGGACCTATCCATTCGTCACCTCCTCCAATCCCCTGGCCGGAGCGGCCTGTGTAGGGAGCGGCATCGGGCCGAAGGCGATCGAGGAGGTGTGGGGGATCTCCAAGGCCTACACAACCCGCGTCGGCGCCGGGCCGTTCCCGAGCGAGTTGCACGAAGAGATGGGCGAGACGATCCGCACGCGGGGCGGCGAGTTCGGAACCACCACGGGGCGACCACGAAGGACGGGCTGGCTGGACCTCGTCGCGCTGCGCTACGCGGTGCGCCTGAACACGATGACCTCGCTCGTCGTCACCAAGCTCGACGTGCTCTCCGGACTGGACAAGATTCAGGTCTGCACCAGCTACAGGGGTGCCGAAGGCGCGGTGTTCGACGACTTCCCCTATCACCAGACGGTCCTCCACCACACCGTCGCTGAGCTCACCGAGCTGCCCGGCTGGACGGAGGATCTAGGCGAGTGCCGGACCGTCTCCGACCTGCCCCAGAACGCCCGCGACTACCTCGACTTCATCGCCGCGGAGATCGGCGCGCCGGTGGCGATGATCGGTGTCGGCCCCGGACGCGAGCAGGTGATCTGGACAGACGCCGGGCAGGACACCCTGATCGGCGCGGCAGCGGCGAGCGCGGCCGCCTGAGCCGCGGCCACGGGCGACCTCAGAAGCGTGGCGGCTCGGTGCTGGCGTAGATCGAGCGCAGCCAGACCGACAGCAGGACGTCCATCACAGTCTCCTCCGCCAGCGCCGGCGGATCGCCCGCGAAGGTCGCGTAGAGGACGCGTTCGTTCATCGAGACCAGGGCGATCGCCAAGTCTCGGGCGGGCAGGCCGGCCGGCGCGGCGCCCCGGACACGCTCGGCCTCGATCGCCGTGGCGGCGTCGTTCACCCAACTCTCCATCACGTTCGCCCACAGCTCCCGGGCCTCGGCATTGACGGTCCTGAACTGGGCGCCCGCCAGGGCCAGCGCGCGGTGGGCGCCGAAGGTGTCGTAGAAGACCTGCAGGCCCTCCCGCCAGCGCGCTGCGGGATCTTCGGACAGCCGCTCGAGGACGTCGCCGCGCCCCGCGTCCGCCTGTGCGACCAGCCGGTCGATCAACGTCAGGAAGACGGCCTCCTTGGAAGGGAAGTAGAAGTAGAAGCTCGGTCGGGAGATGCCGGCGCCCCGCGCAAGGTCATCGACCGATATCTCCTGCGGGGCTCGTTCCTCCAGCAGTCGCTCCGCGGTCGCGAGGATCGCCGTCTCGCGCTCCTCGCCGCTCACGCGTGCAGCGCGACGACCTCGGGCCGGTGTTGCTCTGCCGCTCGCCGATGCCATAGCCGGTGACTATAACCACACACGCGCAGTTACTCAACACTATGTTGACAATGCCAACGACGTGTTGATAGGCTGCACCTATGCAACCTTCCATCGACAGCACCGCTGAGATCGCGGCCCATGTCGACGTGCTGATCGTCGGCGCGGGCCTGTCGGGGATCGGCGCGGCCTGCCATCTTCAGCAGCGTTGTCCGGGACGGACCTTCACGATCATCGAGTCGCGTGGCTCGATCGGCGGGACGTGGGATCTGTTCCGCTACCCCGGCATTCGCTCGGACTCCGACATGTTCACCCTCGGCTACTCCTTCAAGCCCTGGCTTGGGGAAGAGGCGATCGCCCCCGGAGACGCGATCCGCAGCTACATCCGCGAGGCGGCCGACGAGCATGCCGTGACAGACCGGATTCGATTCAACAGCCGCGTCGTAGGCGCCTCGTGGTCCTCGGAGCGCTCGTTGTGGACCGTTGAGATCGAGCAGACCGAGTCGGTCGCCGGCGGAGCGGAGGTCGGCGAGCGTACGACGATGACCTGCAGCTTCCTGTTCGGTTGCACCGGCTACTACCGCTACGAGGAGGGCTATACGCCCGAGTTCGATGGCATCGAGCATTTCGGGGGCACTCTCGTCCACCCCCAACACTGGCCGGAGGACCTCGATTACGCCGGCAAGCGCGTCGTGGTGATCGGCAGCGGCGCGACGGCCGTCACGCTGGTGCCGGCGATGGCTCGTGAGGCTGCGCATGTGACGATGCTCCAGCGCTCCCCCAGCTACATCCTGACGCTCCCCGGCCGCGACCCGATCGCCGAGCTGCTGCGTCGGGTACTGCCGGAGCGGACGGCCTACTCGGTGATCCGCTGGAAGAACGTGGTGCTCGCGCTCGGCATGTTCAAGCTGAGCCGCAGCGCGCCCAAGCTCGTCAGGCGACTGCTGCGCGGCGGGGTCGAACGCCAGCTGCCGGCGGGCTATGACTTCGACACGCATTTCAAGCCCCGCTACGACCCTTGGGACCAGCGTGTGTGCTTCGTCCCCGACGGCGACATGTTCAAGGCGATCTCCTCCGGAGAAGCGGAGATCGTCACAGGCAAGATCGATACGTTCACCGAGACGGGGGTGCGACTCGAGGACGGGACCGAGTTGGAGGCCGACGTGATCGTCACCGCCACCGGGCTGAACCTGCTGGCGCTCGGCGGCATCGAGATCGCCGTCGACGGCCGTGAGGTCGATCTCGCCGAGACCGTCGGCTACAAGGGCATGATGCTCAGCGGCATCCCCAACCTGTCGATGACGCTGGGCTACACGAACGCCTCGTGGACGCTGAAGGCCGACCTCAGCTGCGACTTCGTGGTGCGGGTGCTGCGTCACATGGACGAGCACGGATACAACCAGACGCGCCCGCCCGTCGATCCGGTCGGGATCACTCGCGAGCCGCTGATCGACCTCATGTCCGGCTACGTGCTGCGCGCGCTGGACGACTTCCCCGGCCAGGGCTCGCAACGGCCCTGGCGACTGCGCCAGAACTACCCGCTGGATCGCTACGAGTTCACGCGCAAACCGGTCGAGGATGGGGTGCTCACGTTCGCCCGCGGCGCGGTTCACGCGCCGTCGCGGCCGCCCGAGGCCGTCCCCGCCTAGCGCGCCTAGCCGGCGCTGTTGGGGTTGCCGGTCGACTGCGAGCCCTCGCCGGAGGCGCCGGCGGGCTTGGAGTCGCCGCCGTCCTCGCCCTTGGAGTCCGTGCGGTCGTCGGCGTCGGCGTCGCCGTCGCCGGGTTTGCGCCGCGTCGGCTCGACGGGCTCCTGCTGCTCCCGGTTGTGCTCCTGCTTGCCGGGCAGTCCTTGGCGTTGGCGGTCGTGGTCGGGCTGGCGCTCGTTCTCTTCCATGGGGTGGCGCTACCCGCCGTCCGCATGGGGGAAAACCCGACCGGAGTGTGCTCGCCGCCGTGGGAGCGGGTCCCCGCCACTGTGGGAGCGGGCCTTGCCGCTACGCCGGGATGTCCTGCGGGCGCCGCCAGACGCCGACCGCGCGCTCGCGCGCCTGGAAGCCGAGCGACTCATAGATCCCGAACGCCGGGCTGTCGGTATCGGCGACGATCACCAGATCGCGCAGGCCGTGACGGGCGGCGGCGTCGCTGCCCGCCTGCGCCACCAGGCGCCGGCAGATCCCGCGTCGCTCGTGCTCAGGGTGGGTGGCGACCGACTGAAAGCGCCCGCGCGGCCCGGTCGCGACGACGCCACATGCGCCCACCACCGAGCCGGACTCCGGGTCCAGGGCGACGTACCAGCCGCCATGACCGGCGCTGAACAGCTCGCGCAGGTCCTGCCGACGCCGGCGCGCGAACGGCTCGTAGTCATCGATCGGATCAGGGTCGTTGTTGTTGATGACGATGTCGAGCGCGAGTGAGCCC
>DATBBF010000025.1:0-28317 GCA_036271135.1 Solirubrobacteraceae bacterium | reverse complement strand
ACCTCATCGAAGCGGATGAGGTCGCCCGCCCCGTTGTAAGAGACGAGGAAGGATCGGGGTGAGGAAGGAGACCGTGGGGCGCAAAGGAATCGCGGCGGGGCTCGTCCTCGCATGCCTCATCGTCGCCCTGATCGTGCTTGCGACCTCCGCTGGAGGCTCGAACGGCAACTATCGCGTCCGGGCGATCTTCGATGACGCCGGCAACATCATCCCCGGCGAGCAGGTCAAGATCGACGGCGTCAAGGTCGGCAGGGTCGACTCTGTCACGCCTACCCCACAGGCCAAGGCCGCGGTTGTGCTCGCCATTAACAACTCCGGCTTCCAGGATTTCCGCGACGACGCGAGTTGCGAAGTGCGTCCGCAGGCTCTGATCGGCGAGAAGTACATCGACTGCCTGCCGACCCAGCCGCGCGTCGAAGGTACGCAGGAGCCCCCCGCGCTCGAAAAGATCCGCAATGGTCAGGAAGGAGCGGGCGAGCGACTGCTGCCGGTCAAGAACACGAGCAGCCCGGTCGACGTCGACCTGCTCGGCGACATCAGCCGCCTGCCCGAACGCGAGCGTCTGACGATCATCCTCAACGAACTGGGCGCAGGCCTCGCCGGTCGTGGCTCGGACCTAAAAGAAGTGATCCGCCGCGCCAACCCGGCACTCCGGGAATTCGACAAGGTGCTGGCGATCCTCGCCAGCGAGAACAAGGTCCTCAACAAGCTCGCCGTCGACTCCGACAAAGCGCTCGCGCCGTTCGCACGTGTACGCGAACACTTCGCCGACTTCCTCGTCAAGAGCAACAAGGTTTCCGAGGCGACCGCGGCCCACCGCGGAGCGCTCGCGCAGAACCTCAAAGACTTCCCGGCATTCCTGCGGCAGCTCAGCCCGGCGATGGAACGACTCGAACGCTTCGCCGAACAGGCGACGCCGGTGTTCACGAACCTCAACAAAGCGGCTCCGGGCATCGACACCGCCTTCACGCACTTGCCGAAGTTCTCATCGAGCTCGGAAAAATTCTTCGAGAGTCTCGGCGCCACTTCCAAGAAATCTGGTCCGGCGCTGGTCTCCAGCAAAAAACTACTCGGCCAGCTGCGAGCGCTCGGGACCGGCGCCAAGCCGTTTACGAGCAACCTGGCCGAACTGTTCACCAGCCTGCGCGATACGGGTGGGCTCGAGCGGATCATGGACTTCATCTTCCTCGGGGCCGGTGCCGCCAACGGCTACGACCAGCTCGGACACTTCCTGCGCACCGAGGGCGTCGGCACGGCCTGCGTGAAATACGCGATCAAAGAAGGATCTGGCTGCAACGGTCATATCGGTACCGCGGCGGCAACCGCGACGAAGGCCAGCATTCCGTCGGGTACCGGCATCGAAATGGCCCGTACGCTCGCGGTCATCGACGGCGCGACACCCGCCCAGGCGATCGCGAAATACCCAGGTGCCACGCACACCGGCGAAACATCCGCCACGACAGCCGGCAGCTCGGGTACGGCTCCGACCCAGCCGGTCGGCGGCTCAACTGCCGGCACGACCTATTACTCGCCCTCATCCGAAGGCGGGGAAGCCGACGGCATGCTCCTCAACTACCTGCTGGGGAACTGAGACGCCGCGATGACCAGGCGAGGAAACAACCTGCTCGGCTTGGCGCTCGGCGCGATCCTGCTGCTCGTGCCCGCGACGGCCTCGGCGGCGGAATCCGAAACGATCGCACCGCCGCCGACGGTCACGACGACCGTCGCCGAACCGGCTCCGGAAACGACGCCGCCGCCGACCGAAGAAGCGACGGCCGTGAGCGTGTCCGCCGAAGCCGAACCGGAAGTCAAGAGCACCCAGCAGCAGAGCTCCAGCTCCGGCGCCCCGAGACACCACGCGTCTAAGGGCTCGGGTGTGTCGAATGAAGCTGAAGGCACGACCGAAACCGGGGCGAGCCGGCCGCGCTCCAAGCACGCCGCGGTCTCGCCCGCGACGCTGACTCCGGCCCTGCCCCTGGCGCTGCAGGGCTCGATCTCGGGCATGCCCAACTTCTTCATCGAAGACTTCGAGATCCCACCGTTCCTGCTGCCGATCTTCCAGGCCGCCGGCGCCGCCTACGGCATCCCCTGGCAGGTGCTGGCCGCGATCAACGAGGTCGAGACGGACTACGGTCGCGACCTCAGCGTCTCGAGCGCGGGCGCCGAGGGCTGGATGCAGTTCCTTCCGTCTTCCTGGAGCGGCTACGGAGTCGACGCCAACGGCGATGGCTACAAGGACCCTTACAACCCGGCGGACGCGATCTTCGCCGCGGCTCGTTACCTGCGGGCGGCCGGGGGAGACAAGGACATCCGCGATGCGATCTTCTCCTACAACCACTCACAGTCATACGTCAGCTCGGTGATGCTGCGCGCGCAGTTGCTCGGCGGCACGCCCTCGGAACTGCTGGGCGCGATCACGGGCCTGACCGAGGCCCGCTTCCCCGTGCACGCGGCAGCGCATTTCGCCGATGGCTTCCCGTCGGTCAAAACGGCATCCGGCGGTTCCAAGACGGTCGCGGGGACGACGATTTACGCGGCGGCCGGCGCTCCCGTGATCGCCGCGCAGGACGGCGAAGTGCAGCAGATCGGGGACTCGCCGGCATTGGGCCACTTCCTGACGCTCCGCGACGCCTATGGCAACGTCTACACCTACGCCCATCTCGGCGACGTGGCCTCCGAGTACCCGGTGATCGAGCCGCGTGTCAACTCGACTGTCAGTTCGCAGATCGAGCACCAGGGCCCCAGTGGCGAACCGGCTCCCTCGGGCCCGGCGACCGCCGGGATACAGTCGCGCTCGCCCCTGTCTGAAGGGGCGACCGTCTCCGGGCTCGCGTTGGGCGCCGCCGCCGGCCTCGAACCAGCGCCTGAAACGCCGAAGGCGAGCGCTCCCGAACCGGTGCAGCCGACGACCCCGCAGACCGTCGCGCCGCACGTCAAGGCCTTCCGGGAAGGCTCCAATGAGATCTACCTGCACCAGCTCCACGCTGGGGTTCAGGTGATCGCGGGAACGGTCCTCGGGCACGTAGGCGATGCCGCCAGTGACACCGAAGGCCCACCGCACATCATCTTCCAGATCCGTCCCGCCGGCCCGGATGCACCGCTGATCGATCCCAAGCCTGTGCTCGACGGATGGGTCGCGCTGGAGAACAGCTCGGTGTTCCACGCCAAGGGGGAGAACCCGTTCCTCGCGACCTCGCCGACCATCGGGCAGGTCTTGCTGGAGTCCAAGCAGCAGCTCGAGCCGCAGGTTCTCCACGACGGTGGCATCCGCCTCGCCCGCTGTGGTCGCCAGGACATCAGGGCGGGACGCGTCGACAAGCGCGTGCTGGCTGCGCTGGAGTACCTGTCGGTGTCCGGCTTCAAGCCGACGGTCGCGGGACTCGCCTGCGCGCCCGCGACACCCGCCGCGCTGGCGTCCAACGCGACCGCGGGGACGAGCGAGGAGTCGGTCTCGATCACCGCCGTGAACGGGGTGCCGGTCGCCGGTCACCAGGGCCCGGGCACGACGGCCGACACAATGGTCCGGCGCCTGCTGATGCTTCAGGGCCTCTCGCGCCCCCGCCGGATCGTCAGCGCGATGAGCTACCCCGGGGCGGCCGGGACCGTCACGAGCAAGGCCTCGGCAGATGCGATCAGCGTCGCCTTCCAGGCGCCCCACACCGGCCTCGCGAAGGTCGCGGGCATCTACTCCTCGGCACTGGCCCCGACCGAGTGGAGCAAGTTGATCGCTCGGCTCGGCGAGATCCCCGACCCGAGTGTCTCGCCCAAGCCCTCGTCGGCCGCGATCCCCGACACTCCGGCGAGCGGAAAGGAAGCCGGTGGCAACCGCTAGCCCCTCGAGTCCCCAGGCCGCGC
Organism: Solirubrobacteraceae bacterium; assembly: GCA_036271135.1. Taxonomy (GTDB): domain Bacteria; phylum Actinomycetota; class Thermoleophilia; order Solirubrobacterales; family Solirubrobacteraceae; genus Palsa-744. The sequence continues at coordinate 24,462 of DATBBF010000025.1, read as the reverse complement.
CGCCACCGGAGCCCGCCGAGGGCGCCGCGCAGAAAGGCGCCTCCACCGGGCGGATCGTCGCGGTCGGCGCGTTGGCGCTGGTCGTCCTCGTGATCGCCTATCTGGTGTTCGGCAGCGGCGGCGGTGCGACCTACCACCTGATCTTCCCCGAAGCCGGCCAGCTGGTTCGCGGCGACCAGGTCCAGGTAGGTGGCGTGCCGGTCGGCAGCGTCACGAACCTCTCGCTGACCAAGGACTTCAAAGCCGACGTGACGATCCGCGTCAACAGCTCGCTGACGCCGCTGCACGAAGGCACGACGGCGCAGGTGCGGGTGCCGTCGCTGTCCAGTGTCGCCAACCGCTACGTGCAGCTGTCTCCCGGCCCCAACAACAAGCCGGCGCTGTCCGACGGAGCGACGCTGCCCGCCAGCGCGACGAAAGAAGTCACGGACCTCGACCAGCTGTTCAACACTTTGAACCCGAAGACCCGCAAGGGCCTCTCGCAGTTCATCCAGGGCACGGCCGAACAGTACGTCGGCGCCGGCAAGCAGCTCGGCGAATCGACCGAATACTTCGGCCCGTTCCTGTCGGCTTCAGACCACTTCTTCTCGGAGCTCGTCCGCGACCAGCCGGTGTTCACGAACTTCCTCGTCGAAACAGCCAAGGCCGTGACGACGATTGGGGCCCGCGCTCCGCAGCTGACCGACCTGATCGAAAACGCCAACAAGACGTTCACAGCGATCGGCGACGAACAGAGCAACTTCGCGTCCGGCCTCAAACAGCTGCCGGTGACTCTTAACGAGGGCAACAAGACGTTCGCCGAACTGCCCGCCACGTTCAACGACCTGAAAACGCTGATCAACGCCTCGAAGCCGACGAGCAAGCCGCTGACGGCGCTGTTCGAGCACCTGACGCCGCTGCTTACGACAGCGACGCCGGCGGTCAAGAACTTCAACGCGGCGTTCAGCCGACCCGGCGCCAACAACGACCTGACAGACATCGTCAAGATCCTGCCGGCGCTCTACAAGCGCCTGACGACGGCGTCGCCGGCGGTCGTTCAGGGCGAGAAGGAATCGGCGCCGATCACGGCCTTCTTCGGTCCTTACTCCCCCGATCTCGTGGGCGCGGTGAGGACCTTCGGCCAGTCGGGTGCCTACTACGACGCCAACGGCGGCTACGCCCGTGTGAGCCCGATCTTCCCAAGTTTCGCGCTCGGTGAAAAAAATACGCTGACACCGACGGCGTCGACGACGGCGCTTGCCAACCTCAAGTCTGGCCAGCTGCGCCGCTGCCCTGGCGCTGCGACGGCCCCGGCTGCCGACGGCTCCTCACCGTTCGTGGACGGCGAACTGCTCAGCTGCGACCCGGCCGAGGTGCCGTGATGGATCGTCGCCGCAACTCCCTTGCCGCCAGTCCGCTGCTGATCGGGGCCGTGACGACGCTGATCGTCGTCGTCGCCGTGTTCCTCTCCTACAACGCCAACAACGGGCTGCCGTTCGTACCGACCTACAACATCAAGGTGGCGCTGCCCGAGGCCTCGGGCCTACAGCCCTCCAACCAGGTGCGGATCGCGGGCACGCGCGTCGGCGTCGTCAGCTCGCTGACCCCGAAGCAGAACCCCAAGACAGGGCGGGTCACGGCAATCGCCAACCTGAAGCTCGAAAAGGGCGTCGAAAAGCTGCCGGCCGACACCAAAGCGATCGTCGAGTCGGTCTCGGCGATCGGCCTCAAGTACCTGGAACTCGAAAAGGGGACCTCCAGCCAGGGGCTCAGCGCCGGAGCGACGATCCCCACGAGCCAGACGCGCGAACCGGTGAACATCGAGGAACTCTTCAACATGTTCGACAAGAAGACCCGGACGTCGATCAAGATCAACACGAACAACTTCGGCGACGGGCTCGCCGGGCGTGGCCTCGGGCTCAACAACACGATCCACGAACTGCGTCCGCTGGTCACGAAGGCGATTCCGGTCCTGCACAACCTCGCCGCTCCCCAGACGGGGCTGCGCGAGCTGTTCGTCGCTCTCGACCGGGCGGCAGGCGAGACAGCGCCGGTGACTGAAGCGAACGCCAACGGCTTCACAGACCTCGACACGTTCTTCACGGCCTGGGCCAGCGTCACCAAACAACTAGAAGAAGCCACCGAGGAAGGGCCTGCCTCGCTGCAGCAGGCGACGCACTCGCTGCCGTTCGAGGCGCCGCTGATCCGCAATGCGACCGAGTTCATGCACCTGCTGCGACCGAGTGCTGCCGACCTCGTCAAGGTGGCGCCGCCGCTCGGGCATGCGTTCAAGGAAGGCGCCGTCAACTTCGCCGCGGCGACCGACCTGAACTCGAAGCTCGCCGAATCCTCCGAAGCGCTCGCCAAATTCGGCCAGAGCCCAATCGTCACGCTGGCATTCGAAGACTTCACGCACACGGTCGAAGTCGGTAACCCCGTGCTCGCCGGTCTCGCCCCGGAGCAGGCCAAGTGCAACTACTGGACGCTGGCATTCCGTAACGTCGCCAGCCTCGAGTCCGAGTCGATCGGTGTCGGCACGGTGGCGCGGGCCGGCTTTGTGTTGGCCCCAAGCGGTCCCAACAACGAGGGCTTCCCGTCTTCCGCGCCGGCCGATGGCGGCTCGACCGAACTCGTGACGAAAGGAAGCACGGCGGTCTTCGACAGCAACCACGTGCACGTCAATGCCTATCCGAACGTCAGCGGGCCAGGACAGGCTCAGGTGTGCGAAGCCGGTCGGACCACCTTCATTCCCAGCGAGGCCGGTCATGCGGTGATCGGTAACGCCCCCGCCGCCGCCGTAACGGCGGGCACGGAATTCACCTCTCGCGGAAACGACGTCTTCGGCGAACCGTATTCGTCCGCGCAGAAACAGGCGCTCGGTCTCGTGAAGCCCACGAAGAAGAAAGCGACGAAGAAGAAAACCACTGGCAAGGGGAAGAAGAAATGAGTCCCCGCTTCGGACGCCGCCGCGAGGCGATCCCCGTCTCGGAACTGGGACGTGGTAGCCGCGTGAAGTTTGCATTGATTCTGATTCTCGTCGTGATCGTCGGCGTGTATTTCGGCTTCACCAAGAGGATCCCGTTCAAACACGGCTTCCAGCTGAAGGCGCAGTTCAGCACGGCGGTGAACATCCACTCGAAGTCGCCGGTGCGGATCGCCGGAGTGGACGTCGGCAAGGTCTCCTCGATCAAGCGTGAAGGCAAGACGGGGCTCGTGACGATGGAAATCGAAAACCGCGGGCTGCCGATCCACGAAGACGCGACGGTCAAGATCCGGCCGCGGATCTTCCTCGAAGGCAACTGGTTCGTCGAACTCTCGCCGGGCAGCCCTTCGGCGAAGACGATCTCCTCCGGCCACACGCTGCCGCTGACGCAGACGTCCGACCCGGTGCAGCTCGACCAGGTCCTCGACGCGCTCAACACCGACACGCGCGCGAACCTGCAGAAGTTCCTGATCTACTACGGCGAAGGCCTGACCAAGCACCCCGACGCCGAAGAAAACGCCGAACAGCTGCCCGAGGTGCGCGGCGTCAACGCCGCCGAAGCGCTGAACAAAACCTATCGGCGCTCGCCCGAAGCCTTGCGTGGCGGCGCCATCCTCAACCAGGCGATCACGGGCACCGAACAGCACGACTTCTCGAAGCTGATCGCGGGCGTCGGCAAGGTGACCTCGGCGCTGAACGTCCACGAGCAGGAGCTCGGAGAACTGATCGGCAACTTCAACACGTTCTTCGAATCCCTCGCCGTCCAGTCCTCGGCGCTGCGCGCGACGGTGCACGAGCTGCCCACTGCGCTGCTCGGTATCGGCAACGGGCTTGCCGCCCTCGATCGCTCCTTCCCGCCGACACGCGCGTTCGCGAAAGACATCCTGCCCGGCGTCAAAGCGACGCCCGAAACGGTCAAGGCGCTGCTGCCGTGGATCGAACAGGTCAAGGCCTCGCTTGCGCCCACCGAGCTGGGTGGAGTGGCCAAGGGGCTGGCCGAAGCGACACCGTCGCTGGCGAAGCTGACCGGCGAACAGATCCCGGTCTTCAAGCAGACCGAAGCCTTCAACCAGTGCCTGACGAAAGTCATCTACCCGGCCGGGAACGCGAAGCTGCAGGACGGCAACGCCACCTCCGGTGTCGAAAACTACAAGGAGTTCTGGTACAGCCTCGTCGGTCTTTCCGGGATCGGACAGGGCTTCGACGGCAACGGGACGTTCACGAAGTTCCTGGTCGGCAACAGCGGAACGACCATAAAGTCTGCTCCTGCGACGCTGTCCGGCCAGCACATAAAAGGCCAGCAGCTGCTCGCTCGCTCGCCGCTGCCGCCGCAGGGCACGCGGCCGGCGTTCCCGGCCGAAGAGCCGCCCTATGAGCCGCTCGTGCCCTGCGACACGCAGTCCCTACCCGAATTCAACGGCCCGCTCGCCAGCGGCCCCGCCGACGGAAGCAACCCATGAGCACGCCAGAGCACAGCCACGAGGGCGGGCTCACAGTCCGCGAGCAGATCGAGCGCTACCGCACGGCGTTCATCGCGGTCGTGACGATGGTCGTGATCGCGGCCGGTGTCGGTGGTTACATCCTCGCTCACGAGAACCTGCACCTGCCCGGATGGGTCCCCGTGCTTGGTCACAACTACTACGACCTCAAGGCCGAGTTTCAGACGGCGCAGGCGGTCACGCCGGGACAGGGCCAGGCGGTGACAATCGCCGGTGCGAAAGTCGGCGAAGTGGCGAGCGTCGATCTGCACAACGGAATCGCTGTGGTGAGCATGAAAGTGACGCCCAAATACGCGCACTTCTACAAAAATGCGACGCTGCTTCTGCGACCGAAGACGCAGCTGCAGGACATAACGATCGAGGTCAACCCGGGGACGCCTACGGCCGGGAAGCTCAAGAGCGGCGAAGTGATCCCGCTGTCGCAGACTGCCCCGAACGTCAACTTCGACGAATTCCTGGCCGGCCTCGACGCCGAAACCCGCGCTTACCTGCAGGAGCTGTTGGCGGGAGCGGGCGAAGGGCTCGATCACAACAGCCGCGCGTTCGCGGCGACACTGAAGCGCTTCGAGCCGGCGGCGCGCTACGGCCAGGAGATCCAGCATGAACTCTCCAAGCGCTCGGCGAACATCAGCCGATCGATTCACAACTTCAGCCTGATCATGCAGGCGCTCGGATCGCGCGACAAGGACATCTCGCAGCTGGTCGACTCCTCAAACGCCGTGTTCCAGACGTTCGCGAAAGAGGACGCCAACTTCCAGGAGACGCTGCACCTGCTGCCGGGCGCGCTCGGCAAGACGGGCAAAGCGCTCGGCAAGCTCGGCACGGCCTCCAACCAGATCGGTCCGGCGCTTCGCAAGCTCGACCCGTTCGCGAAATCGCTCGGCCCGGCGCAGCACGCCAGCAAACGCCTGGCGATCACGACGGCGCCGATCATCAAGAACGAAATCAGGCCGTTCGCACGTGAAATCCTGCCAACCGTGAACGAACTCGGCCCCTCCACCGAAGCGCTCGCCGAATCGTTCCCGAAGCTTGCCTCGAGCTTCTCGGTGATCAACGAATTCTTCAACGAGCTCGCCTTCAACCCGAGCAAGAACAAGGCCGGCTTCGACTTCTTCCTGGCCTGGGCCAACCACAATCTCAACAGCGTCGTCAGCAACACCGACGCCAACGGGCCGATCGGCCGCAGCGTCCTGTACTTCAACTGCGAAGTGCTGAAAATCCTCAACGGTGTCGCGTCAGTGAACGAAAACGTGGCCGTGCTCGTGGGTCTGCTGCGCCCGCCCACGAAAGCGGAATGCGCATCGCTGGGAGTGAGCCAAACGCCGGCGGCGACATCCAGCGAGCGCCGCAAGCACTCGACAGCGAGCGGGCCCTTCTCGGGGCTGGGCTCGGCTTTCGGCGGGAGCAACTCGAAACAGGCCAGGCGGCCGAAGGCCGCTCACCGCGTGACGCACGCGAAGGCGTCACGGAGCGGAGGGAAAGGCTAGATGCAGAAGCGCGCCCCCACGCTTGGCAACATCCTTGTGATCATCCTGTTCGTGCTCAGCTGCTTCGGGCTGCTGATGTTCCTGTGGGAGTCATTCGGAGGGCCGCTGCCGCTGAAGCCGAAGGGTTACCGGATGACGGTCGCCTTCCCGCGTGTGCTGGCTCTGGCCGAAGAGTCCGACGTTCGGATCAACGGCGTAGACATCGGCCACGTGATCTCGGTCAAGAAGGGCGCCGAAGGTCGCACGATCGCGACGATGGAAGTCTCGGGCAAGTACGCGCCGATTCGCGCCAACATGCACGCGATCATCCGGCAGAAGACGCTGCTCGGCGAGACATACGTGCAACTGATCCCGCAGGGGACCGGGCATCAGGGTCCGTATCTCGCGGACAATGGCCGCCTCTCAAACAGCCAGGTCGAACCGTCGGTGACGCTCGATGACATCCTCGCGACGTTCGACCCGAAGACACGAGCCGACTTCAAAATCTGGCAGCAGTCGGTCGCCGAAGGCATCAACGGCAAAGGCGAACAGATCAACGCGGCTTTCGCCCGCCTCGAACCGTTCGCCGAACACGCCAACAAGCTCGTCGGGATCCTGGCGACCCAGGAAGGGGCGGTGCGGGCGCTCGTCCACAACACCGGTGTCGTGTTCAACGCGCTGGCCAGTCGCGACCACCAGCTCGAAGGCCTGATCGTCAACGGCGAACACACGTTCAAAGCAGCGTCGGAAGCCAGCCAGGCTTTCGCCGCCGCGTTCCGTGTGCTGCCGGGCTTCGAGCGCAACTCGCGCAAAGCGCTAAAAGAACTCGACCGCTTCGCAACGGACGCCAACCCGTTCCTCGAAGAATTCCGCACGCCCGAGCGCAAGCTGTCGGTGTTGCTCGCCGCCGCCAAGCCGTTCGCGCCAGAATTCGACAAATTCCTGACCTCGCTTGGACCGTTGACGAAGGCCGCCAAGACCGGGCTGCCGGACCTGGGCAAGTCGCTGACACTGACCGAACCGGTGCTCGAAAACCTGCGTCCGGTGCTGCACAACCTCGACCCGTTCCTGCAGTACACCGGCACCTATGTACGAGAGGTTCAGGCGTTCTTCGCCAACCTGACCTCGGCGTCGACGTTCCAGCAGCAGAACAACGACTATCCCAAGGGTGTGAGCACAAAGCAGCATCTCCTCCAGGCTCTGGCGACGCTCAACCCCGAGAGCCTCTCGACATACGCGAGCAAAGTGGGCACGGACCGCTCCAATGCCTACCCGCTGGCCGGTACCTACAGCCAGCTCCAGACTGGGCTGCCCGTGTTCAGCGCGGCCGGCTGCGCAAACGAAGCTCCTCTCGTGAACGGGCCGCCCAACGAAGCGATCGCCGAACGTGTGATTCTGAAACTGATCAAGCTCGGCGTCGCCAACAGGCCTGAAAAACTTGAAGGATTCAACCCGGCTGCCAACGTCCCCAAGGAAAAATTCGAAGGGACGAAAGGTCTGACCGCGGCGGAAAACCGGACGGAACAGCAGATCGAGGAAGAAACGCTGAAGAAGACCGAACAGGAAATCAAAGAAGAGGAAGAAGCCGCCGCGAAAGAACCCGCGGGTGTCAACCGCGTGGGTGCGCCGGCCTGCAACCAGCAGGGCCCGAACACCTTCAACGGCAAATCCAGCCAGTTCCCCAAAGTCGTCTACGAAGGAAAATGATGGCCGACGATCAAGAGATGACAGGCGACGACTTCGAGTACCACTCCAGTGGGCTCGAACTGGCCGGCAGCACCGGCGACTGGTCGATCCGCTGCAAAGATGTCGTCAAGCGACTGGGTGGCGTCCCGGTCCTGAACGGCTTGAACGTCGCCTTCCCGGAGGACACGATCACTGTGGTGCTGGGACCGTCGGGCACCGGCAAGAGCGTGCTGATCAAGCACATCATCGGCCTGATGTTCCCCGACTCCGGGGAAGTCGTCGTCAAAGGACTGTCGGTCTCGAAGCTCCCGATGGCGGAGCTGTTGGAACTGCGGCGCAAGATCGGCGTGTTGTTCCAAGACGGCGCCCTGTTCGGCTCGATGTCGGTCTACGACAACGTCGCCTTCCCGCTGCGCCAGCACACCGACATGACCGAGGGCGCGATCGCCGAGCGCGTCACGCAGCGCTTGCGCGACGTGGGACTGGGCGAGGCAATGGACGATGCCCCCTCGCAGCTCTCGGGCGGCATGCGCAAGCGCGCCGGCTTCGCAAGGGCGCTGGTGATGGAGCCCGACGTGGTGATCTTCGACGAGCCCGACTCAGGCCTGGACCCGGTTCGCACCGCGCTTCTGTGCGAACTGATCCAGGAGATGCACGCGATCTACAAAGGCACCTACATCGTCGTCACGCACAACATCGCCTCGGCCCGGCAGATCGGCGAATACATCGCTGTGCTGTGGCGCGGAAGGATCGTCGAAGCGGGCAATGCCGAGCGGATGTTCTCCTCGGATAACGACTTCGTCCGGCAGTTCCTCAGCGGGTCGGCCGAGGGCCCGCTGACGATGGACTGATCTGTTCTCGACGCCTTCTCGAGCGTCGCACGTTGCCCATAGTCCTCAGCCTTGTTGATCGACAGCCGATACGGTTTAGTGCCGTCTGAGTATTACGGACGTCGGAGTGGTTTCCGTCGTTCCATTGGGCTGTTCATTCAGGGCTATGGTGACGTCGATCGCGAGGCGTCCACGATGGGCGAGGATGCGTACGACCCCCGGGGGTGGTCGCAGCGTGAGGTGATAAGTGGTTCCAGCGTGAGCTGTCGTGACACGAGTTTCATAGCGCCTTTGGGGGCTCCCGTATCTAGCTACTGCCGTCAATCTGCCATCGGATTTGACCGGCACGACGATCTCAACAACATCACGCTCTGTAATCGTCACACGAACGCGTCCCAGACCGGGAAGCGGAGCGCCCTGGGTCGCGCCAGCGCCGTCACCGACAAGCACGCTTGCTGCAAGCAGTGCTCCAAGACACCTACGCCTCAACACCAGCCCGGACCTCCATAGTGGAAGCCGAACGGTTCGTTGTGGTTGGGTAGCCACTGTCCGACGTTGTATTGAGTTTCGTCTGCCGTCTTGTGGCCTTCGAAGTGAACGGCTTTGCCGTAGGACGTAGTCAGCCACCATCCGTAGGTCACCGTTGCCGAGTTCGCTTGGGTGCCAAATAGGCTATTGCCCATATCGGTGCACGTAGTTTGTTCTGGGGTTGCAACCTCGCCACCGTCCTCGATCAGGTTCACGGCAGGAAAATGTCTCGGCCAAGCCGAGTGCGGGATGTAGCCGATCCATGCACCGTCATACCAGACCCACCAGTTTCCACTTCGTTCTTCTACTGCGTACGAGTGGACACGGTCGTCGTGCGTAACGACCATGTTCGGGAACTTGGTTTCGCTTACCTGGACCCAGGGGATGCCCGCGCCACCTATGTAGCCGCTTTCGGGAGCGTACGAGCCACCGTCCTCTCTCGCCACGAACAGATGCGGTTCAACGTCGCTGTACTGCCCGGGGGCCTCGGTCCAACCAGTCTCAATGGTCGAGCTTCCTGTTTCATCAATGGCCCATAGCTGCCCAAGACTGTGGGATCCGGCTACCCACACGTTTGGCTGCTGATTCGTCTGTTCCATGTAGAACTCGAGGGTGCGTCCGCCTGTGGGTCGTTGGTAAGCGTACGCCCAGGAATACCAAGCCTGGCCGTTCCAAGTCCGAGTCGCTCTTGCTGATGACCGCTGATGCCTTGCTGCTTGCCCGCGCTCGATGGTGGCACGACTCTCTGTCGTGGTCTGTACCGTGCTAGCCATTAGAGGCAGAGCCTTTGTCGCATTGCGTCCTGTCGCAACGGGGTAGGGCACTTCACCGGCCTCGCAATGCTTTGGCGGTTCTTCCACAGGAACCGCCGTTCCGCGTTTTACCGCGATCGCGGGGGGCGGTGGAGTGGCTTCCGCGCTTGGGTCTTTGGGCTGGCATTCGTAGAGCATCTTGGTCGGGATGGCTCCGCCGGCAACCGCGGTCGGTGTCGTTGCGGCAAACATCCCCAGCACGGCCGCGTAGACCGGGATCTTCAATCGTCCCAAAGTTGCCCCCTCGTCGAGATCGAAGCAGTCTGTTATGGCGGTTCGTGCTCCTAGCGGAGCGCATACTATCAATATTTGGAATCAGTTGGGAGAGGTGATCAGTGATCATTGACCTAAGCTGGAGTGATCATCTGCCCTGCTCATCGATGCCGAGCGATGCTCCTCGGACAGAGACTCGTCGGGCGGTTCCTCAGTGGCTCCGTAGAGGGCCCCGCTGACGATGGACTGAGGTTCCTCCGGCCGATCTGCTCGAGTTCACCCCGCGCGGAAGAATCGCGCGGCTTGGGAGTCCTAGCTGGTATGGGCGACCATTACGGGAAAGATCGGCGAGAGACGACCTCCGTGCTGATCGTCGCACGTGTGACCTCGTCGAGTCCCGAGCTCGTCGAGGCGGTCCGCCGTCGCGCGGTCAACCCCTGTGCGTTCACATTGCTCGTGCCCGCCGAGACCCATGGTCTTCATCGTGTCGTTGACCCCGAGGATCACGGCACAGAGGAGGCACAGCTCCGACTCGCTCAGGCGCTGCCACTGCTCACGCGGGCGGCAGGCGCGCCCGTGCGGGGCATGATCGGCTCCCACAATCCGCTCGCGGCAGTCCAGGACGCGCTGCATCTCCACGGCTTCGATGAGATCCTGCTCAGCACGCTGCCGGTGCATGTCTCTCGCTGGCTGCACATCGATCTGCCGCGCAAGGTTGCAGCGCTGGGGGTTCCACTCACGACGATCGTCGCAACTAGGGACGAGACGCATCAGCATCACGCAGCCTGACGCAGCAGCGCCGCGCACGACGCTGGCCGCAGTGGGGCCGGCGTTCAGACGTCTGAGGGGATTCGGGTTCCCGCGGCGATTCCCGATCGTCCAGTTTCCCAACGCGCCGCTAATCGTCGCGTTCCTGGCCAGTGAGTCGGGGCGCGTGCTCAGCGAGGCCGAGCACCCCTACGCCAGGGCGGTCTCATATCTGGCGATGACGATCTGGGCCTACGAGGAGCTGGTTGACGGCGTCAACTGGTTTCGCCACCTGCTCGGGTTCACCTACATGCTGATCATGGTCGTGCGGGTGGCGCACGCCATCCATGGCTAGGCCTGCCTGTCGCGGCAAGGGGGACTAGGTACTACTGTGACATCGGCCACACGGTATTGAGTTAGCGGCCATATGAATTCCAATTAGCGGCCATGTGTCCGAGGATCCAGTCGAGCTCAACCGCGTCAAGGCTGTCGAGCGAGGCGTCGATCAGCTCTACAACTACATCGCTGAGCTTGCCGCGTTCGGATTGGAGCTCGCCGAGCTTCGCGGGCGTCGCGATGAGACCAACGCGCGGCGCGATCTAGACGCGATGCGGGATGCGGGCGTCATCTCGGGAGAGCTGGCCCGTCGCCTCCAACGACTACGCGAAATTCGGCGGATGCTCGTCCATGAATAAGCGACGGTCACAGCCGGGCAGATCCATGAGTCGGCTCTGATCGTGGCCGGCAGCTTCACCGATTTCTACGACGCATACCGGGCGTGGATCAAGCGTGGGTTTACGCCGAGTTCTCGCAGTTAGATCGTGATCTAGACCGCGGGTGAGCCAGCCGCCCGCGCCTCATCCTCGAACCGGTCCCTGATGTCGCACAGCGCGACGAGCCCGGTGCGCTGCGCATTCCTTTCAACTGAGCGGGAGTGATCACTCCCGCCAGTTCTTCGTCGACGGCGACGACGGCGGATCTGACGGCGGCCGCGGCGGCCCGGCCGCGCTCGGTGGCCTCGATCGTCACGCGACGGCGGTCCTCCGGGTTGGGCTGGCGCTCGAGGTAGCCGCGCACAACCAGCGTGTCGATCAGTTGGCTGGTGGCCTGTTTGCTGACGCCCAACTGGCGGACGAGAGCGCCGGCGCGGAGCCTCCCTGGTTGACGATCCCCCCGAGGACGAAGGTGCCGTTGCGCGGCACGTCGCCAAAGCCCTCCTTATATGCGAACATACGTTCGTATGATCGCCTGTGTGTACCTGTCCCGTTTCGAGCTGGTGGCGGCAGCCGAGGGATCGAGCGTCGCCCGGCAGGCGGTCGCGGGGAGCGCGCTGGCGGTGGCGCCGGTTCTCGGCGCTGACGGGACCGCCACAGCGGGTCGTCTAGGGGAGGTCTCGGGCGCGGCCGAAGCGCAGGGGGTGAGCCGCGGGATGCTGCTGGGCGAGGCGCTGGCGCGCTGCCCGGATCTGGTGATGCTTCCCGGCAATCCCGTCAGGGTGGCCGAGATCTGGGAGACGGCCCTCGCCTCCCTGGAATCGATCGGCGCCGCCGTTGAGCCGGCCCAGCCCGGGCTGGCCTACTTCGAGACGAATGGCCTGCGCGGTCTGCACGGCAGCCAGGAGGGGACGATCGCCGCCGCCAGGCGGGCGCTGGGGCGCCCCGCGCGGGTGGGGGCCGCGCCGGGACGCTTCTGCTCGCTGGCAGCGGCTCTCGCCGCGCGCTCTCGCCGCGCGCTTGTTCTGGAGGGCGCCGAGGCCTGTCGCTGGCTGGCAGGACGGCCCGTCTCGCTGCTTGGCTTCCGCGAGCAGACAGCGATGCTCCTCACACCCCTGGAACGTCTCGGCGTCCACACCCTCGGCGAGCTTCTGAAACTCGGGCGCCCGGCACTGGCCGATCGCTTCGGGGAGGCAGGAGTGCTGGCCCATCGGCTGGCGACAGGCGAGGACTCCCCACTGAGGGTGCGCCGGCCCAGCGAGCGGCTGGAGGAGTCGATGGAGGTCGGCGACGCCAGCAGCGGCGCCGCCCTGAAGCGGGTGCTCGGCGTGCTCGTCAGCCGCCTGCTGGCCCGGACCGAGCGGCGCGGGCGGACGCTGCGCTCGGTCAGGCTCTCCGCGCGGCTGGTCTCCGGAGGTAGCTGGCACGAGCAGGTCGTCTTCCGCGAGCCGATCTCCGACCCCGAGCGGATCTGGCTGGCCCTGTCGCTGCGGCTGACACTGCTGCCCGCCCCCGCCGAGGGCCTACGGCTGGCCGTCGAGCGCTTCGGCCCGCCACAGGGCGAGCAGGGAGCGCTGCTAGATCAAGGCAAGGCTGCCCGCGCGGCACGGCTGCGGGAGGCGGTCGCGCAGGTGCGGGCCGTGGCTGGGCGGGACGCGGCGCTACGAGCCGTCTGCGTCGATCCCGATTCCCGTGTGCCCGAGCGGCGGGTCGTCCTGGCCCCGGTGCCTGAATGACCCCGGCGGCTGCTGTACGACGCGAGGGCCTGGGAGGCCGGCGTGGCTAGGGCGCTCAACGCTCCCCGTGCGATCCGAGTTCGCTGGGGCGACGGCCTGCCGGCGGAGGTCGACGGCGAAGCGATCGAGTCGATGCGCGAGTCCTGGCTCGTCGAGGACCGCTGGTGGGATCCCCAGCCCCTGCGCCGCCGCTACTGGGAGCTGATCGGGACGCGCGGACGCAACCTCGTCGTTTTCCACGACCTCTGCACGGGCCACTGGTTCGTGCAGGGACCCTGAGAGGGCCGTGAGCCTTCGTCATATGGCGTCCTCGGTCGCTTGTTGGCAGAGCCAACTTCGCTCCCTGCGTCCTTGTCTGACTCGACTCACGGCCCTCTCAGCAGGCGATGGTCAATGACTAAAACTCCCTACGTAGAGCTGCACTGCCACTCTGCCTACTCGTTCCTGGACGGAGTCTCCTTGCCCGAGGAGCTGGCCCAGCGTGCGGGTGAGCTGGGGCATGTGGCGCTGGCCCTGACCGATCACAACTCCGTCTCGGGTTCGATGGAGCTGGCGCAGTCCGCCGCCCAGCACGGCGTGCGGGCCATCCACGGAGCCGAGATCGACCTGTGTCCACCCGGGAGTGGGACACCGGGCTCCGGCGGCGCCCACATCACTCTGCTGGTCGAGGACGAGCAGGGCTGGCGCAACCTCTGCCGGATCATCACCCTGTCCCATTCCCACACTCGCGACAGGCCCGGTCGCCGCGAGCGGGGGGAACCTTCGATCGATCCCGCAACGGTCGCTGAGCACGCCGGTGGGCTCATCTGCCTGACAGGCTGCGCGGAGCGCTCGGTGCTGGGCGATCACGGCGATGAGGAGACGGTCGCGACGCTGCGCGAGGGCTTCGGCCCAGAGCACCTCTACGCCGAGCTGCAGCGTCCCTACGCCCGCCACGACCGTTCCCGCAACAGGGACTTCACGGCACGGGCACGGCGGCTGGGACTCAGGTGCGTGGCCACCGGGGACGTTCACTCCCATTCGGAGAACAGGGCCGAGCTGCAGGATGCCTTCGTGGCGCTTCGCCACCGTCTGACTCTCGATGCCTCCGAGCCGCTGCGCCGAGGAAACCGCAGTCATGTGATGAGCACGCCACGTGCCATGGCCAGCCGCTTCGCCGACCATCCTCAGGCGGTCGCCGAGACGTTGCGGCTGGCCGAGCGGCTCAGCTTCGACCTGACCAGGGATCTCGGCTACCGCTACCCGGGTGCCGAGGACGATGATGCCTCGCGCCAGCTGGCCGAGCTGTGTCGCCGGCGCATGGAGGAGCGCTACGGCGCGGGCGCGCCGCCGCGGGCGCGGGCCGCCGCAAGCGAGGCATGGGCGCGGCTGGAAGAGGAGCTGAAGGTGATCGACAGGCTGGGACTGCCAGGCTTCTTCCTGCTCCACCACGAGATGCTCGAGCTGGCCCGTGAGGTCGCACTCGAGGTGCGCGGTCCGGACTTGGTGCGGGCGATGCTGGCGCCGGGGCGGGGAAGGGGATCTTCGGTCTCCTCGCTCGTCTGCTACCTGACGGGCCTCTCCCATATCGATCCCGTCGAGAACGACCTGGCGCTGGGGCGCTTCCTGCACGAGGACCTCCACGGTCTGCCCGACATCGACCTCGATTTCCCCCGCGATATCCGCGAGCGGCTGATTCCGAGGGTCCATGAGCGCTTCGGCAACGACAAGGCGGCGCTGGTCGCTGCCTTCCCCACCTTCCGTGTGCGGGGTGCAGTCCGCGAGTTGGGCAAGGTGCTGGGCCTGCCACCCGGCGAGATCGAGCGGATCGCCAGGGGATCGGACCGGTTCGGGCCTGGCTCAGAGCACGACGTCGACACCGCGATCGTGGCCGGCGACCACGAGGGCCCGGGCGTTGGACACCGTGGCGATCGCCGCTCGGGACGCTGGGCCTGGCTGGGGAAGCTCGTCGAGGAGGCCCAGGGACTGCCCCGGCATCTCTCTCAGCACTCCGGCGGAATGATCATCGCCACCCGGCCGCTGATCGACTGCTGCCCCGTCGTGCCATCGGCGATGGAGGGCCGGCAGATGGTCCAGTGGGACAAGGACTCTTGCGCCGACGCGGGCTTTTTGAAGATCGATCTGCTGGGGCTCGGGATGCTCTCCGCGGTTGAGCGCTGCGTCGATGAGATCCACCGCGGCAAGGGCGAACGGATCGACCTCTCGCGGATCCCCTACGACGACTCCGAGACCTACAAGGCGATCCGCGCCGCCGACACTGTCGGTGTCTTTCAGATCGAGAGCCGCGCCCAGATGCAGTCGCTGCTTCGCACCCGTCCCCGCAACCTCGAGGACCTGACGATCCAGGTGGCGATCGTGCGACCCGGACCGATCCAGGGAGGTGCGATCAACCCCTACATCGAGCGCCGCCAAAGGCTCCGCGATGACCCCAACTACAAGATTCCATACGAGCATCCGGCGCTCGAGCCGGTGCTGGCCGAGACGCTCGGCACGATCATCTTCCAGGATCAGGTGATGCAGGTCGCCGAAGCCTTCGCGGGCTTCAAACCGGGTGAGGCCGACGGCCTGCGCCGGGCGATGAGCCGCAAGCGCTCGGCGGAGATGATGGAGCGCCACCGCGAGCGCTTCGTCGATGGCGCCATCAGCCACTCCGGCGCCGACCGGCCAACCGCGGAGCGGATCTGGAAGATGGTCGAAGGCTTCGCCGGCTTCGGCTTCCCCAAGGCCCACAGCGCCGCCTTCGGGCTGCTGGCTTACCAGTCGACCTGGCTGCGCGTCCACCACGGACCGGAGTTCCTCTGCGCCCTGCTCAACGAGCAGCCGATGGGCTTCTACGCGCCTGACAGCCTCGTTCACGAGGCCGAAAACCGGGGGATCGCGGTGCTGAGCCTGGACGTGAACGCCTCGGAGCTGCGTTGCACGGTCCAGAACGGGGCCGTGCGACTCGGCCTCGGCTACGTCAAGAGCGCCACTGCCGGGGAGATGGAAGGGCTGGTGGCCGAGCGCGAGCGGGCCGGGCGCTACGCCACTGTCGCCGACATCGCGGCTCGCTCGGGCGCTCGGCGGGTGACGCTCGAACAGCTCGCCTGGTCAGGGGCCTGCGACGCCCTGCTGAAGGAGTCCCGCCCACCAGCGGACCGCCGCACGGCGCTGTGGCAGATGGGGATCGCCGCGCCTGCCGTGAAGCTCGATGAGGAGGAGGGACGGGGCGCGAGCAGCCAGCTGGCGCTGCCGCTGGAGCTGCCTGAGGCCCCCAGGCTGCGCAAGCTGGGGCGCTGGCAGCGTCTGATCGCCGACTACTCGACCAGCGGTGTGACGATTGGCGATCACGCCATCGCGATTCTGCGAGAGCGCCTGAACGTATCCCGCCTTGCCACCAGCGCTCAGCTGGCCCGTCTGCCAACTGGCGGTGAGATCGCCGTAGCCGGGCTGGTGATCGCCAGGCAGCGCCCGGGGACGGCCAACGGGACGATGTTCCTGCTGTTCGAGGACGAGTTCGGGACGGTCAACCTGATCGTGCCTCGAGCGGTCTACGAACGCCACCGTCATCTCGCCAGGGCTGAGCCGCTGCTGCTGGCCAGAGGGCGCCTGGAGCGCCACCAGGAGGGCGTCAGCCGGCCCGTCTGGGGGACCCGCCGAAGCGAGGCGACGGCAAGAGAGACCGATGGCGAGGAGGTCCGCCCTGTCATCAACCTGCTCGTCAGCGAGCTGGAGCCGCTCGAACGCCACCTCGACGGGGAGCTGGCCGAGGGCCTGACCCGCGGCGGGACCGTCCGCCGCCTGCCCGGGGCCGCGCCTCAGCCAAGCGAGGAGTCCGAGCAGGAGGCCGGCGCGGAGGTCGGGTCGAGCATGCGCGCCGTGGCCCCGCCGATCCAGAGCTTCGCGATGGGACGCCGGCGATAGGCGGGTAGAGTCGGCGCCGTGGAGACGATCGAGTTGCAGAACGTCGGGCCGGACGAGTGGGAGGCCGTGCTGGACGGCGAGACACAGGCGTGGGGTGCCGCCGGCGATGAGTTCTCCTGGGCGGACAAGGAACGCCATGTCGCCGTATGCGACGAGGCGGGGCAACCCGTCGCCCTGGCGGGAGCGATGATCGCTCAAGTCACCGCTGGTGGGGAGGCTTTCCCCGTCGTCGGGATCGGCGGTGTGGTCGTGACCCGGACGTTGCGCGGTCGCGGCCTCGCTCGGCGCGTTATCGAGGCGATCATGGGCATCGCCGCAGAGCTCGAGCCGGAGCGCGCGATGCTCTTCTGCGGTGAGGAGCTGACGACGCTCTACGCCCGCTTCGACTTTCGCACGATCGAGGCGTCCGTATCCGCCGAGCAGCCGAGCGGCCGGGTCGTGATGCCGATGCGCGCCATGTGGGCGCCGCTCGTCGACGGGATCGGCTGGCCCGTCGGCGATGTCGCCGTGCAGGGCCTGCCCTTCTGAGCAGGAGCCTGGTCGGCTCAACCCCCGACTGCGCTCGTCTTGCCCCCGGCGCCGCATGTGCCAGAGAGCCGGCGGCCCCGGGGGTCTGAGCCGCCGGCCTGCTCTGGCCTGAGGTCAGACTTCTGTCAGGCCGTCAACGCCGGATGGCGGCGCTCGGCCTCCTCGGCGTCGGTGACGGCCCAGGCGAGACGCTGGATCAGCTGCTCGGCCGCATGTCCGTCGCAGAGATGGATTGAGCTGACCCGCTCATCCAGCAGAACCGCTGAGCGGTCCTCGCGCGACGGGCGGGCCGCCTCTGCGGCCGGGTCGGAAGTGACGATGATTCTGGCCATTGGGATCTCTCCTTCGGTGGGGGTTCCTGCCTCCTTGCAGACACCGTTGCCCGTTTGGATGAACGCGAGGTTAAGATCTCGTTGACCGGCTGCAACTGACCGGTCATCCGTCCAGGTGCGGCTAGCCTGGTGGGATCGCGCGACTCGCAGACCCAGACCTCGATGTCTTCCCACTGTGCCTCGGCGGCAACGTGTTCGGCTGGAGCATCGAGGAGGAGCAGTCCTTCGCGGTCCTCGACGCCTATCAGGCCGCGGGCGGAAACTTCATCGACACGGCCGACCTCTACGGCCGCCGCGGTCCCGAGGGAGTGGGCTCCTCCGAGCGCATCATCGGCCGCTGGATCGCCTCGCGCGGCAACCGGGAGGAGCTCGTGATTGCCACGAAGGTGGGGATGGCCGAGGGTGCGCGCGGGCTCTCCGCCGAGACGATCGCCCGCGCCGCAGATGCCTCCCTGGAGCGGCTGGGGATCGAGACGATCGATCTCTACTACGCCCATCAGGACGACCCCGAGACACCTCTGGAGGAAACCCTTGGCGCCTTCGCCGCCCTGATCGCCGCCGGCAAGGTCCGCCACGTCGCTGCCTCCAACTACAGCGCCGAGCGGCTCACCCAAGCGCTCGAGATCGGACGCGACGCGGGAATGGCCTCCTACGTCGCCCTGCAGCCCCACTACAACCTGATGGAGCGCGACTACGAGGCCGAGTTGGCCGGGGTCTGCGCCGAGCATGGGCTCGCCTGCCTGCCCTACTTCAGCCTCGCCCGAGGCTTCCTGACCGGCAAGTACAGACCGGATGGCCCTGAGATCCAGAGCCCACGCGCGGGCGGCGTCCGCGACCTCTACATGAACGACAAGGGCTTTGCCGTCCTCGATGCTCTCGACGAGATCGCCTCCGCCCACGAGACTCCCGTTGCGACCGTCGCGCTGGCCTGGCTGCTCGCCAAGCCCACCGTTCTGGCGCCGATAGCCAGCGCTACGACGCTCGATCAGCTCCAGGAGCTGATCGCCTCTACGCAACTGCAGCTTTCCGTCGAGGAGCTGACGCTTCTCGACGACGCAAGCGCCTGACCTGCCGTCAGCCGCCCGCGGTGAAGCTCAGTGGGATCCCATCGGGGTCCAGCAGGGATAGATCGCCGCCGCCGTTTCGCCCATCACTCACCTGAGCGGTTTCGGCAAGTGCGTCCAGGGCCGCCTCGTCGTCCAGCGCGAAGGCGATCTGCCTCAGCGCCGGGGAGCCCTCGGGGGCCGGTGAGCCGCCGGCGCTCTGCCAGGTGTTCAAGCCGAGATGGTGGTGATAGCCGCCGGCCGAGACGAACGCAGCCGAGGGCAGCCGCGCCTGCTGCTCGAAGCCGAGGCCGGTGTAAAAGCGCTCGGTTGCCGCTACGTCGGCGACCTTCAGGTGGACGTGGCCGATCCCTGTCCCCGGCAGCATCCTCTCGCCGGGATCGTCGGGGAAGCTCGCCAGCAGATCCTCGAGATCGAGCGGCAGTGTGACCATCTCCACACCCCCGCCGGGCGCGCGACGCCAGGACTCGCGGGGCCGGTCGACGTAGATCTCGATGCCGAGGCCGTCGGGGTCGGATAGGTAGAGCGCCTCCGAGACGCCATGGTCCGAGGCTCCTTCAAAGCGCCAGCCCGCGCCGGCGATGCGCCGGACCGTCTCCGCCAGGGCCGGGCGCGACGTGTGAAGCCATGCGACGTGGAACAGCCCGGTGCTGCCACGTGGGGCGGAGGCCGCACGATCCAATGCCGTCAGCTCCAGCGCCGGTGCCTGAGGGTCGGCACCGAGCAGCGTCCGCTCGGAGTCTCGCTCGATCGTCTCCAGGCCCATGACCCGCTCGTAGAAGTCCGTGCTGCGGCCGAGGTCCGCGACATCCAAGCGCACCTTGGCGATCTTCAGAGCGGGGTCGATCGGGCTCATCACCGATCAGGGTAGTCTGGCCGAGATGAGATACCGGAAGCTCGGCTCCAGCGACATCGAGGTCTCAGAGATCAGCCTCGGCTCGTGGCTGACCTACTCGGGCGGCGTCGAGCGCGAGCGGGCCAAGGCCTGCGTCGAGGCGGCCTTCGAGGAGGGCATCAACTTCATCGATACCGCCAACGTCTACGGGCAGGGCGCCTCGGAGACGCTGCTCGGCGAGGTTCTCTCAGGTCGCGAGCGCTCCTCCTACGTGCTCGCCACGAAGGTCTTCTTCCCGATGTCGGACACCGACAGGGGCCTGTCGGCCGCCCAGATCCACAAGCAGATCGACGCCTCGCTCGGGCGCCTGCAGACCGATTACGTCGACCTCTACCAGTGCCACCGTTACGACTCCGAGACTCCGCTGGAGGAGACGATGGCGGCGCTCACCGAAGTCGTCCAGGCCGGCAAGGCTCGCCACATCGGCTTCAGCGAGTGGCCGGCAGAGCAGATCGAGCGCTCGCTGGCGCTGCCGGGTGTCCAGCGCTGGGTCTCCAGCCAGCCGCAGTACTCCGCGATCGTCCGCTCACCAGAGGCCCAGGTGATACCTCTCTGCGAACGCGAGCAGATCTCGCAGATCGTCTGGTCGCCACTCGCCCAGGGCGTGCTCGCCGGGCGCTACCGGCCCGGACAAGCGCCGCCCGCGGACTCGCGAGCGGCAAGCGACAGTATGGGCGGCTTCATCGGACGCCTGATGAGCGACGAGATCCTGCAAGCCGTAGAGCGCCTGCGCGATGTCGCCGACGGGGCGGCCCTGACGATGGCGCAGCTCGCGCTTGCCTGGGTGCTGCGTCAGTCCAACGTCGCTTCGGCGATTGTCGGTGCGAGCCGACCAGAGCAGGTTCGCGCCAACGCCTCCGCATCGGGCATCGAGCTCGACGCCGAGACCCTGGCGGCCGTCGACGAGGCACTCGGCGAGAACGTGCTGCGCTAGAGCCGCGGGGAGACGAATGGACTTCAATAGCGCAGAGAAAGACGGACGGCGCTTCGTCTTCGCCGACTCCGGCGACGGCCCACCGGTCGTTCTGTTCCATGGCTTCCCCGACACACCCTCCGGTTGGGAGCCGGCCGCGAAGGTCCTGAACGATGCCGGCTACCGCACGATCGTCCCCTTCCTGCGCGGCTATCACCCCGAGACGATCGTCCCCGGACGCGGCTACGGCTCACAGGAGATCGGCGAGGACGCAATCGCGTTGCTCGACGCGGTCGGGCTGGAGAGCGCGGTCCTCGTCGGTCATGACTGGGGCGCAGCGGTCGTCTATCGGGCCGCCGCCATCGCCCCCGAGCGGGTCAGGGGTCTGTGTCCGGTGGCGATCCCCCACCCGCGCATGATCGACCGCAAGCCAGGGCTGCTGTGGCGGGCCCGGCACTTCATCACCCTCAGCCTGCCCAGCGGGCGATGGCTCGCTCGGCGCAACGACTTCTCCTATATCGACACGCTGATGCGCCGCTGGGCACCGAGCTGGTCGGGGCCCGAGCGCGAGGCGACCCTCGCGGAGGTCAAGCGCTGCTTCGCCGACCCCGTCGTCCTCGACGCCGCCCTTGGCTACTACCGCGACGCCAAACCGGGTGGCGAGCCCGGGACGCTAACGATGCCGGCGATGCTGACCTGCGGCACCGACGACCTGATCGCCCCCGACGCGTTCAAGCGCTCAGCCGAGATGTTCAGCGGCCCCTGCGAGGTCTTCGTCGTGGATGGCGCCGGGCACTGGCCCCACCGTGAGGCGGCGTCTTTGTTCCATGAGCGGCTGCTCGCCTTTCTCGCCTCCCTGCCCTAGCCGGAACGTCAGCGCCGGGCGACGACGAGGGCCTGGAAGGCCCGCCCGACCGGCCCGTCGACATCGTGCAGGACGCTCTCCGCCAAGCCCGTCCCGCCGGGGTCAAGCAGCGTCCGCGCGTCCATCCCGATCCACTCGCCACGCGGCTGCCGATGCAGGTGGACGGTGAGGTCGGCGTTGATGAACAGATAGTCAGCGAACGGGAGCGAGGCGCTGATGCCGTTGCCGAAGTCAGCCGTCGCCGCCAGCCGGGCCAGGGGGGAAGCGTCCTCGTCGTCGATCAGCGGGTGGCGCAGGCGCATCCAGACGCGGCCGGGCCCGAACGCGCGTGGGTCATCGAGCCAGCGCATCTCCATCGCCGAGGCCGCGAAGCTCCGCTCTTCGGAGCGTTCGTCGAGGGCGAAGCGGACCGGCTCGCCCTGCTCGGGTCCTGGCATCGTCTCCCGCGCCAAAGCGCCGTCGGGTAGTTCGGGCAGACCATCGGGGATCTCACCGAGCCGCAGCGCGCCGGCGCGGCAGATCAGAAGCGGCTCGGCTTCGCCCATGTCGGCGTGCAGCTCTGCGGCCAGCTCCTGGACGCGCCGCCCCGGCCTGACCGTGCGGGTCGTGACCGTCAACGGCGCGAAGGGGATCGGGCGCAGCAGCTCGAACCCCAGCCGGCAGATCTGAGCTCCAGGCGCCGGCTCGTGGCGCTCCAGGGCGGTGACGATCAGTGCCGCCGGCGCGCCGCCGTGCAGGGCCTGCGGATCCCAGGGGCCACGAGCCTGCTCGGTCGGTATGAATCGCTCGGCGTCGCTCGTGAAGATGCTCTCGCCCATTGCGCTCAGGCGTCGTGGGGGAGACGGGCGACGAAGTCCGCGAGCTTGCCGGGGTCGCGCAGGGGCGCGCCGTGACCGAAGCACGTCAGCCGCGGACGAAGCTCCGCCAGACGGCGGGCCGATACGCGGTTGCGAGGCGGGTCGGGCGTGAACACGTCGGGCGGCTCGTGCAGGCCCGGGATGCCGGTGCGGACGTTGATGTTGTTGAGGACATCGCCGAGGATCAGGACCCGGTCGGACTCGCGCCAGTAGGCGACCTGCCCTGGCGAGTGGCCGGGGCTCTCGAGAACCGTGAAACCGGCGACCTCATCGCCCTCGACGAGCGCCCGCGCGACGGGATGGGGAGGGCCTGTCCAGAAGCGCTTCTGGAGTTTGTTGACGAGACTCGGCGCCTGCGAGTTGGAGATCCCGCCGGGTGTCTCCATCGCTTTGACGTCATCGCGCCCGCACCACAGCGGGATGCCGAGCCGTTCGCAGACCAGGTGGCTGCAGCCCTGGTGATCGGGATGGGCGTGGGTGAGGGCGTGTGCGCTCAGCGTCCGTCCGGCGATCTGACGCATGATCCGCCGCTCGGCCTGGCGAGTCGCGGCGTCGATCAGCACGTCTTGAGCGATATAGACGTTGATTGAGTTGCGCGGCCATCCGTCCAGCATCCACAGCCCGTCCGCCATCTCTTTCATCTGTGCTCCCTGGTTGTCATCCGCCAGATTTCTCCCACGAGAAGCCGCGCACGGCCACATACAGGCCGAAGGCGCCCCACAGTCCAATCACCGCCAGCGCGTCGAGGTTGCTGGACAGGCTCGAGCCGGTCACCATCGCCCCTGACAGTCCCGCGATCAGCGGCTTCAGCGGCAGGCCTTCGGCGATGCTCCGCAGGAACCCCGGCGCGCTCTTGGAGTCGAACACGTAGAAGGACACGAACACGACCGGTAGGAACACGGCGTTGACGTAGGCGGCGGTCGACTCGAAGTTGGGGATCGCATGGGCGAAGGCGACGCCAAGAGCGGCCAGCGAGACGACGCCGACGAGCACGAACACGACCAGCTCGACCCAGTCGCGCGGCCAGCCGATACCGAAGATCAGCTTGCCGGCGAGTACGACGATGGCGATCTGGAGTGCGGTGTTCGTGACGGCGTTGGCCGCCACGCCGCCGAAGTAGGAGCCCGTTGGCAGCGGTGTGCCGCGGATGCGCTTGAGCACGCCGCGCTCGCGCAGGAAAACGATGTTGTAGGCGAGCGCGGTGAACGTCGTGGCCATGACGCTCATCGCGGCGATCGCCGGGATCAGGCGATTGAGCTCGTGCTGGTTGCCGGCGAGGATCGCGCCACCGCCTGCCAGGAACAGAAGCGGCAGCAGGAAGTTGAAGAAGGCGGCGCTGGGGTTGCGCCAGAACATGCGCCGCTCCAGGCGATACTGGCGCCAGCCCAGCGTGAGCGCGTCAGCCATTGGCGGTCAGCTCCAAGTAAACGTCCTCGAGCGTCGGGCGACCTACGGTGAGCTCCTCCAGGCGCTCGCCTCGCGCCAGCGCATCGGCGGTCAGCTCGGCCAGCAGCGCGGTCGGGTCGTCGGTCTGGCGCTCGACGAAGTTGCCGTCGCGGTCGCGGTAGGCGACGCGGTAGTGCGAGGCGCCGACGCCTAGCTCGCGCGGCGGACCGATCGCGAGGATGCGCCCGTCCTTGACGATCGCCACGCGGTCGGCCAGCTCCTGCGCCTCGTCGAGGTAGTGCGTGGTCAGTAGGATCGTCTTGCCCAGGTCGCGCAGCTTGCGCACCGTCTCCCAGGCGCTCCTGCGGGCCTCGGGATCGAAGCCTGTGGTGGGCTCGTCGAGAAAGATCAGCTCGGGGTCGCCGATCAGCGCGAGCGCGAAGTCCAACCGCCGCAGCTGCCCTCCGGACAGCCGTCGGCTGCGGACGTCGGCCTTCTCCCGAAGCCCCGCGAGCGCGAGCACCTGC
>DATBBF010000024.1:0-51043 GCA_036271135.1 Solirubrobacteraceae bacterium | reverse complement strand
GCAGTCAGCAGCAGGTCGAGGTCGGCGTCCATCGAGACCCTCCTTGGGTCGGCGACTGGTTATTGAGTACCGCCGACTTCGACCCTGCTGCCTATAAACCCACCCGTTCCACACCCAAGACCGTGGAATCAATCATCTAGGAGAGGAGCGGCGGGACGGCCGCGAGGACCGGCGCGTCAGTGCCGGCGCAGACGCGGTTGCGTCCTTGGCGCTTGGCCTCGTAGAGAGCTGCGTCGGCCTGTTCGCAGATGTGCTGGTAGTCGAAGGCGCCGTTGCGGAGCGAGGCCGAGACGCCGAAGCTCATCGACACCCGCAGGCCTCCGCCGACGGTGTCGGCCTGGACACCCTGACGCAGCCGCTCGGCCATCGCCGCCGACTGCTCGAGACTGGCGCCGGGCAGCAGGACCAGGAACTCCTCGCCGCCAATCCGGTAGGCGAGGTCGAAGGCGCGGAGCTGCTTGCGCAGCAGGTAGGCGACGTCCTGCAGGACCGCATCACCGGTGGCATGACCGTAGGAGTCGTTGACCTCCTTGAAGTGGTCGAGGTCGCCGACGATCAACCCGACGGGCTGGCCGGTGCGCTCGGACTGGTGGGCCAGCTCGACGGTCCGGTCCTTCAGCGAGTTGCGGTTCAGCATCCCCGTCAGCGGGTCGATCACGGCTTCCGAGCGGTGGATCACATCCGACTGCATCAGCGCCGTCGAGAGGATCGCGACGGCGATCGCGAGCGCCAGCGGCATGATCAGCAGTGGCGGATTATCGATCACCGCGTGGGCGTCGGCACCGAAGGCCACGGCGATCATCATCGCCACCGTCACGCCGAGGCCGAGGATCACGCCGCGCGTGGGAAAACGGGCACTGAGAGTGACGATCGGGATCGCGAACCAGGCCATCGCCGGCGAGTGCGGGCCACCCGTCAGAACCGCGGCGAGCGCGATCATCAACTGCGACCCTCCCCAGGCGGCGAACAACAGGTACTCGGGGTGGCTGACCCGCTCGATCGCCTTGTCTGCCACCTTGAAGAGAACCCCGGCGACCGCCAGCAGGGCGACGGTCCACCAGCCCAGCCAGGGCCCGCAGAGCAGCAGCGCGACAGTCATCACGACAAAGGACTTCTGGCGCACCGGAGCGACCAAGCGGTCCATGTCGAGCATCCGCTCGCGATCCATCCCATCGCTGATCAGCCACGAGACGGGAACGCTGTCGGGCCCGGCGGGGCCGCGGCGGGCCTGCTCGCCCTCGGCCGCCGGGGTCGGGTCCAGGCGTACTGCCTGTACCGGCCTTGAGAAGGTGGGGGCGGCAAGATCACTCATACGGGGCTGATGATCGGCCCCCGCTACCACAATCGGGAACACTCGAAGCATCTATAGACAAATAGGCAGTGCGTCTATTTCCCGGAGGCGGAGAACCGGGGGCTTCCTGACCGCGCCCCCTGAATGAGACAGGGCGCGGAAGTGCCCCATTCGTCAGGCCACGCGTGAGTCATCCATAGGTCGCACCGTAAGATCATCCTCGCGGCGGTCGCGGAAAGGACGTGGCGGCTGTAGCGTCGGGCAGGTGGACGCTGCGGCTGACCCAGAGCACCTGTGCTTGGCTGACTCGACCGGCGGATCCCCCCCGAGCGCTGTCGATTGGGGGCGCGCCGAGTTTGCTCTGACGCTACTTGCCGTCCTTGGCTTTCTCACTCTGCCGATCAGGATCACGAAGATCTACGGAGGGCTACCGGCGCACCCGCTGTTCGTTCACGTGCCGGTGATCGCGATCCCGACGACGGTGGTCGCGGCGCTGTCGTTTGTCGCGAAGCCAGCATGGTTTTCGCGCTACGGAATCGCCCTGGCACTCGCTGCGATCGTGGCGATGAGCTCGATTTTTCTCACCATGCAGGCAGGCGCCGCACTTGAGGCCGCACTCCATCTACAAGGCCACGCCGCGCAGTTGATCTCCGAACACTCGCAAGCGGCCCACATCCTCGCGTTCGTCTACGTCGGATTCACGGCGATTCTGATCTTGACGTTTGCCGCTCTGCGGATCTCGGGCGGCAGGCCTACGGGCCTTGCGCTTGTCGATTCGCCGTTGTCCTCGCTGAGCGTGTATCGGTCGCTGCGCGTACTGCTCGTGCTGCTCTCCCTGGCTGCCGGCTACATGACGTTCAGGACCGGCGACCTCGGCGCGAAAGCGGTTTGGCAGGGCCGGTTGCGAGCGGGTGCGGAGGGGGCGCCGTTCGGTCGTCCTCCAGCAGGGGCTCCGTCGGGGGGTACGTTGCCCTAACGCCCGGTCTCGCTACCCCAGGACCAACTCAGCCGCCGTCCGCAGCGTGGCAGCATCACCGGTGACCAGCAGCGTCGTGACGATCGACTCACGCCACTGCGCGAGGTCGTCGCGGATCTTCTCCTTCGGGCCGATCAGCGACATCTGCTCGATCAGCTTGCGGGGCACCTTCGCGCTCGCCTCGTCCTTCTTGCCTTCCAGGTACAGCGAGGCGATCTCGTCGACCTCTGCCTCGTAGCCCATGCGAATCGCCACGTTGGCGTGGAAGTTCGTGCCTTTCGCGCCCATGCCGCCGAAGTACAGGGCATAGAAGGGCCTCAGCATGTCGGCAGCGGCGTCGATGTCGTCGGAGACGATCAACGGGACGGTGGCGTTGACCTGGAAGTCATCGGCGCTGCGGCGCGCGCCCGGCCGCGAGAAGCCTTCTGCCAGGTATCCCTTGTAGACGTCCTGCTCGGCTGGGGCGAACAGCATCGCCAGCCAGCCGTCGCACAGCTCGGCGCACATCGCGATGTTCTTCGGACCCTCGGCGCCGAGGAACACGGGGATGTCCTCTCGCAGCGGGTGGATCGAGGACTTCAGCGGCTTGGCGAGGCCCGTCCCGCCGGGCAGCGGCAGCTTGTAGTGCTCGCCGTCGGCGACGAGCGGCCCCTTGCGCGCCCAGATGTCGCGCAGGATGCCGATGTACTCGCGGGTGCGCGCGAGCGGCTTGGCGAACGGCATCCCATACCAGCCCTCGACGACCTGCGGCCCGGACACGCCGAGCCCCAGCTGAAAGCGCCCGCCGGAGAGGATGTCCATCGTCATCGCCGCCATCGCAGTCGCGGCGGGCTGACGTGCGGACATCTGCACGATCGCCGTCCCCAGCTTCAATTTCTCGGTCTTCGCTCCCCACCAGGCAAGCGGCGTCAGGCAGTCAGAGCCGTACGCCTCGGCAGTCCAGATCGAGTCATAGCCAAGGCGCTCTGCCTCGGCGATCGACTCCTCCACACCGGGCGGCGGCCCGCCCGCCCAATAGCCCGTGTTGAGACCCAGTTTCAGCTGCCCCGCCATCTGAGCGGACTATATCCCGACCCGCGAGGCGGATCCTGGCGCGGCGGTCGATGCCCGGGCCGCCGGACACGCGCCCGCCCGTGGCCTCACGACTCGATCAGCGCCAGCGTGAAGCCGTCATAGCCCTTGCCGCCGACGGTCTGGATCGTGGTCGCCTCGACCCGCGGCTCGGCGCCGGCCGCCTCCAGGAAACGACGCATGCCCTGCGCGCCTGTATCCGTGGTCTCGGGATCAGCCACGTTACCGTCGCGGACGACGTTGTCGGCGACGATCAATCCGCCGGGGCGGGTCAGCTTCAGGCCGTGAGCGAAGTACTCGGGCGTGCGCTCCTTGTCGGCGTCGATGAAGACCAGGTCGAACGGCTCGCCGCCCTCCGCTTCGAGTGCCTCCAGCGAGCCCAACGCCGGGCCGACGCGCACCTCGACCAGCGAGCCCAGCCCCGCCCGCTCGACATTGGCGCTCGCCACCGCCGCGTACTCGGCGCTCAGCTCCAAAGTCACGAGGCGGCCATCGGATGGCAGCCCGCGGGCCATCCAGATAGTGCTGTAGCCGCCGAGCGTGCCGATCTCGAGGATCCGTCGCGCACCGTGGATGCGCACGAGCAGGTTCAGCAGCCGTCCTTGGCCGGCGGTCACGGCGATCGGCGGCAGGCCGGCCTCAGTGCTATCCGCAAGGGCCTGATCGAGCACGGGGTCAGGGCCGATCAGCAGCCCCTCTGTGTAGTCGTCGACTGCGTCCCAGGTCTCTTGGCTCATGAGGCGGCGCTCCGATCCTGCTCGCGGGTTATCAGGGCAATCGGCACGGCCAACCCCGCCGAGCGTGCAACAGTCGAGATGCGTCGCCCGGGCTGGACCGCCTGCCGTGGCGGCGGCGCGTGGGGGGCCATCGCCGCGACGGTCTCGTCGATGTCCTCGACGAGCAGCGCGAGACCCCAGAAGCGCACGGGCCGCTCGGGGCCGCCCTTCTTCGAGACGATCTCATCGGGCTCGGCGACCATCTCCAGGATCTCCCGGCCGAGGCGGAAGAACGCCTGCTTGGGAGCTCCCGCGGGAGTCGGCTCCTCGCGAACACGGCGCAGGTCCAGGCCCGCTGCCTGCATCGCCTCGACGCTGCGGTCGAACGACGGCGAGACGGCGACGACGTGATCGATCGAGATGACGCCGTTGGGATGGGGAAGCTCCGGCGGCCTCGCAGGCCGCTCGCTGACCTTCGTCGGCAACCCGTCGAGATCCGTCCCGGCCAACTCCCGCAAAGACCAGCCGGTGACCCCGGCGCCGTCCACCGAACCGGTCAGCCGTACGGTGATCCCGGCCAGCCGGCACTCCTCGCCGTCGACGTCGAAGCCCAAAGCGGCCCAGCGCGAGGGCTCGTCGGCAATGGTGATCTCGTCGATGGTCGGCATCTCGTGGGTGTCCCGGCGGCGATGGAGCTGCCCGCTAGAACTGTTCAGGCGTGAACGGTACAACCCAACTCAGCGAGCGCAGGCGGATGGCGATCCTGGCGATCTGCTGCATGAGCCTTCTGATCGTGGCGATGGACAACACGATCGTCAACGTCGCGCTGCCGTCGATCCGCAAGGATCTCCACGCCTCCCTGTCGGGGCTGCAATGGACAGTCGATGCCTACACGATCGTGCTGGCGAGCCTTTTGATGCTCGCCGGCTCGACCGCCGACCGCCTCGGCCGTAAGCGCACCTTCCAGACGGGGTTGATCCTGTTCGCGACGGGCTCGCTGGCCTGCAGTGTGGCGCCGACGCTGGGCTGGCTGATCGCCGCAAGGGCGCTGCAGGGCATCGGCGGCTCGATGCTCAACCCGGTTGCGATGTCGATCATCACGAACGTCTTCACCGACCCGAAGGAGCGCAGCCGCGCGATCGGCGCGTGGGGCGCGACGGTGGGGATCAGCCTCGCGCTGGGCCCGATCGTCGGTGGCGCCCTGACGGAGACGATCGGATGGCGATCGATCTTCTGGATCAACGTGCCGATCGCCCTGGCGGCGGTGGTGCTGACGGCGCTGTACGTCCCCGAGTCCCGTGCCGAGCGTCCTCGCCGCGTAGACCCGGTCGGGCAGGTGCTCGTGATCGTCGCCCTCGCGAGCCTTACCTACGCGATCATCGACGGGCCAAAAGCCTCGTGGGGATCGGTGCAGACGATCGGCCTGTTCGCGCTCGCGATCGTCTCGATCGGCGGGCTGGTCCGCTACGAGCTGCAAAGACGCGACCCGCTGATCGAGCCGCGCTTCTTCCGCAGCCCGCCGTTCTCCGGGGCGACGCTGATCGCGATCAGCGCCTTCGCGGGGTTCAGCGGCTTCCTGCTGCTCAACACTCTCTATCTACAGGAGGTCAGGGGCTATTCGGCTCTCGACGCGGGTCTCTGCACGCTGCCGATGGCGGTGCTGGCGGGGCTGTTCGCGCCGATCTCGGGAAAAGTGGTCGGCTCGCGCGGAGCCCGCCCGGCGCTGCTGTTCGGCGGCGTCTGCATGTTCGGAGCGCCGCTGCTCCTGACGGGCCTCACCGCCCACACACCGCTCGCGTTGCTGTTGGGCGTCTATGCGATCTACGGGATGGGCTTCGGCAGCATGAACCCGCCGATCACCTATACGGCCGTCTCGGGGATGCCCGACAACCAGGCGGGTGTCGCGGCGGCGGTCGCCTCGACGAGCCGCCAGATCGGTCAGACCATGGGTGTGGCGGTGATGGGTTCGATCCTCGGCACAGCTGCGGGCGCGGCAGCGGGCACGGGCCTGGCAAAAGCCAGCCACCCGGCGTGGTGGGCGATCAGCGGCTGCGGCGCGGCGGTGCTGGCGCTGGGCACCGTCAGCACGGGCGCATGGGCCAGGCGTACGGCCAAGAGAGCGGCCGCGGACCTCCGCGCCGAACCTCCGACCCACGCTCCCCAGCCCGCGCCGGCCGGAGGGGCGTCCTAGGATCAGTGACATGAGCGAGACCGCGAAGCCCGACCCGAGAGCAGGCGAGCCAGGCGAGGAGCCCGCGGGGCTGATGGTGTTGCTGCGCTACGTCCTGCCCGGCATCGTCGTGGTGGCGGGAATCGTGGTGATGGCGCTGGGCAGCGAAGCGGATCTCGAGGGCGGCGGCGGGATCGTCAGCGCGGGCCTCGCGATCTTCTTCATCAACTGGCTGTTCCGGACGGGCGCGGCGGGCGATGAAGAGCGCGAAGCCGAGGACAGGGCGAGGGAGTACTTCGACCTGCACGGGCGCTGGCCCGATTGACCCCTGAGCGCCCCTGCGGGCGCTGTTTGCGACACCTGACAGGCCGGGACTGCTCGCCTTCATCCATCCGTCCAAGGAAACGTCGCTCCCTGCGGGAGAGACTTCATCGGTGGGCTCGGGGGTAGAGACTTCGACGATGGCCGGATATCGCCCCCAGGCGCCGTTTCTCGACGAGCTGTTCGAACCCGACGGCACGCCGCGTCCGACGGCGGGCGCGCTGATCGGCGAGCTCGAGCGGCTCGGCTCGGAGGGATTGGCGGAGGCAGGCCGCCGCCGCGATGCGATCTTCATGCAGCAGGGCATCACGTTCGAGACGAGCGGCGGCTCGAGCAACGGCGAGAGCAAAGAACGGCCGTTCCCGCTGGATCTCGTGCCGAGGGTCCTCAGCGGCGAGGAATGGCGGGCGATCAAGCGCGGCCTGGCGCAGCGCATCCGTGCCTTGAACCACTTCGTCGATGACGTCTACCACGCGCGTGAGGTCGTGCGCGAGGGCCTGGTGCCCTGGCGTCTCGTCGCCTCCTGCTCGCACTTCGCCAGGGCGGTCCACGGCATCCGCCCGCCGGGTGGCGTCTACACGCATGTGGCGGGCTGCGATCTGGTGCGCCACAGCGACGGCACGTGGAAGGTGATCGAGGACAACGTGCGGATCCCCTCGGGGATCTCTTACGTCCTGGAGAACAGAGCCGCGATGGCACGCCTCGTACCGGAGCTGTTCGCCTCCTACCGCGTCCGCCCCGTCGAGCACTACCCGCAGCTGCTGCTGCGCGCCCTGCGTTCGGTGGCGCCGTCGGCGGAGAGCGAGGCGACGGTCGTCGTGTGGACGCCCGGCCCTGCCAACCCCGCTTACTTCGAGCACGCCTTCCTGGCCCGCCAGATGGGCGTCGAGCTGGTCGAGGCATCGGACCTGGTCGTCCGCGACGACGTGCTCTACATGCGCACGACCAGGGGCCTGGAGCGCGCACACGCTGTCTACAGGCGCCTGGACGACGACTTCGTCGACCCGTTGGAGTTCCGCCCCGACTCGCTGCTGGGCGTGCCGGGCCTCGTCAGGGCCTACAGGGCGGGCAGCGTGGCGATCGCCAACGCCTTCGGCACGGGCGTCGCCGACGACAAGGCGATCTATCGGTTCGTGCCGGACATGATCCGCTTCTACTTGGGCGAGGAGCCGATCCTCGAGAACGTCCGTACGTATCTGCTGTCAGAGCCCGAAGAGCTGGAGCACGTGCTGGGCCGACTGGACGAGCTGGTCGTCAAGCCGACGGGCGAGTCGGGCGGGCGCGGCGTGATGATCGGCCCGCACGCCTCCGATGAGGAAATCGAGCGGATGCGGGGCGTGATCCGCGCTCACCCGGATCGCTGGATCGCCCAGGACGTGGTGAAGCTCTCGACGGTGCCGACGGTCGGCGAGGACGGTGTGCTGGCGCCTCGCCACGTTGACCTGCGCCCCTTCGCGGTGTTCGGCGAGCGGATCGACATCGTCCCGGGCGGGCTGACGCGGGTCGCTCTGGAGGAGGGCTCGCTGATCGTCAACTCCTCTCGTGGCGGCGGCTCGAAGGACACGTGGGTGTTGGAGGACGGCGACGACGCCGACCGCGCCGGACCGCCGATCGCCGACACCCAGCCCCCCGCCCTGCCGGACCTCCGCTACGGCGCCTGGACGGGGCAGCAACAACAGCAACAACAATCAACAGAGACCGATGAGGCGAGCCGTGTCGAGGCGGCCCCGCCCGCCGAGTTGCGCGACCAGACGACCTGATGCTTGCGAGGATTGCGCACGAGCTCTACTGGCTGGGGCGGAACCTGGCACGCGCCGAGTTCACGGCTCGCGCGGTCGAGGCGGTGTTCCAGTCAGAGCTCCAGGGCCGCAGTGACGGCATCCCCGGCGTCAGCTTCGGCTCGGGCGGCCTGTTGGCGATCCTCGGTGACGTCGAGGAGGACGGCACGGGGCGCGCGCTCGACCAGTTGACGCTCGATCCGCAGCGGCCGGGCTCGATGCTGGCCTCGATCGAACGGGCTCGCGAGGGCGCGCGGACGGTACGCGACGTGATCAGCGCGGAGATGTGGGAGGCGATCAACACGACCAGCCTCGGTCTGCGCGAAGGCGTCCAGCCGGGCTGGGCCGCGCCGACGAGCACAGCAGCCGCCTCTCAGTACGTCAAGGAGCGGACCGCTTTGATCTGGGGGGTGGCGAACCGCTCGATGTTGCGCGACGAGGCCAAGAGCTTCCTCGACGCGGGCGGCCTGATCGAGATCGCCGACATGGTCCTGCGGATGCTGCGCGTGGCGCTGCCCCAAGGGGATTCCGCGCAGTCTGACGGGCACGCGCTGATCCTGCTGCAGGCGGTGGGCGGCTTCCATGCCTACCTGCGCGCGGTGACGGCGCCCCCGAACGCCCGCCCAGTGGCCCGCTTCCTGCTGTTCGAGCGGGCCTACCCCGACAGCGTCGCGGCCTGCGTCGACTCGCTGCACGAGGTCTTCACCGTCGCCGACGCCGGTCCCCGCAACTCGAAGCCGGTTCTCCGAGTCAGCCGCCTGGCAGCCGACCTGGACTTCCAGCGCCGAGCATTGCCGGATGGCGCGGAGCTGACGGGCATCTGCGAACAGACACAGCAGGAGCTGGCCAGGATCGACCAGGATGTAGCCGAGCGCTACTTCGCCGGCGCCGCCGCGGCCGGCCTGAGGAGGTGAGCACGAGTTGCACTTCGCGATCCGCTACCTGACCGAGTACCACTACGACGCGCCGGTCACGGACAACTTGAACTCGCTGCGAGTCCGCCCGGCGACGACCTCCACGCAGCGCTGCGACGAGTTCCACACGAGGATCGAGCCGGAGGCGAGGGTCAGCCGCCACCTCGACTACTTCGGCACAGAGGTGATCGAGTTCGGCATCCCCGCCTCCCACGACCAGCTGACGATCGACATGCGCGCCAGAGTCGTCACCTCGGAGCCACCGGAGCCGCCGGAGGGCTCGTGGGAGAGCCTTCGCAGCGCCGCCTACCTCGATGCGGCGGGCGAGTTCGCGCTGCCCTGGCAGGACCAGCCGGCGATCGAGGACCTGGAGGCGATCGACGCCGAACTGGACGGGCTGACGCCGCTGCAGACCCTGCGCACACTCTGCGAGACCGTCCCGAACCGCTTCGAGTACCGGCCGGGGGCCACTTACGTCGGCTCGACCGTCCGCGACCTGCTGGCAGCGGGCGCGGGCGTCTGCCAGGACTTCGTGCACCTGTCGCTGGTGCTGCTGCGCCGTCGGGGGATCGCGGCGCGCTATGTATCCGGATATCTGTGGGCCGCTCCTCAGGAACACGGCACCGACTCGCTGGAGGTCGACACGCACGCCTGGCTGGAGGCGCTGCTTCCCGGCAGCGACGGCAAGGGCGAGCCGGTGTGGGTCAGCGCGGACCCGACGAACCGCCGTCTGGCCGGTGAGACCCACGTGAAGATCGGCCACGGCCGCTTCTACTCCGACGTGCCGCCCGTCAAGGGCCTCTACATGGGCGGCGCTTCCTCACAGCTGGACGCCGCCGTGCGGATGTCGCGCCTGGACCCCCAGGCAAGCGCGCGGGCCTGACTCACTCCCGCGCCGTCGCCCCGCCGTCGGTCATGCCCGAAGCCGGGGCGTGCCCCAGGCGCCGCGATAGTTTCATCTGTTGCTACTTTCACAATGCTCGTTGCCCGAATCGCGGCGGCCTGGAGACGCGACCACCATGTCCAAGACCTTGATGCGCGGCCTGGCGCTGCTCGAGACGATCGACCAGCACGGGCCGTTGACCGTGATGGAGTTGGTTCGCGACACCCAGATCG
Organism: Solirubrobacteraceae bacterium; assembly: GCA_036271135.1. Taxonomy (GTDB): domain Bacteria; phylum Actinomycetota; class Thermoleophilia; order Solirubrobacterales; family Solirubrobacteraceae; genus Palsa-744. The sequence goes on along the minus strand of DATBBF010000024.1, from coordinate 40,690 downwards.
ACAAGTCGATCGTCTCGCGAACTCTCACGGCGCTCGAGCACGAAGGCTGGGTGGTGCGTAACGACGCGAAGGTCGAGCTGGGACCACGCGCGGCGCTGCTCGGGCACTCGAGCCAAGCGGCGCTGGCGGTACGCCGAGCCGAGCCGCTCGTGCACGCTGTGGCCGGCGTGACGGGATTGCTGACCCAGGCTTATGGCCTCGTCGGCTCACGAGCGCTGGTGCTCGCGGCGGCCGGTGGGCGCGGGCCGAGCACGGCCGTCGGCCTCGGCTCGGAGGTGCCGCTGTTCGCCACCGCCGCGGGGAAGACGGTCGCCGCCCAGTTGGACCCAGCCGATCTGGCTCGGCGCCTGCCGCCGGAGCCGTTCCCGGACCCAGCCGAGGACCTGGCGAAGCTCGCGGGGTACCCGCCGATCGCGGGCGCGGTGCTGAGCGTCCCTGAGGAACCGATGGCGACGACCCGCGCCGTTGCCACGGAACGTGACCATCTCGATGCTCAGCTCGACAAGGTCCGAAGCAGCGGTATCGCCCGCGACGACGGCGAGCTTCACCCCCAGATGGGCTGCATAGCGGTCCCCTGGCCCCAGCCCGGGCTGCCGGGCGCCCTCGCATGCATGGGATCGCCGTCCGAGGTCTCGGCTGCCGAGAAGATGATCACGACCGCGCTCAGCACGGCCGCGGCGGCAGGCTCACGGCCGGATGACGTCGTGGCGAGCATCGCGCGCGTGCTCGGAGAGAAGTAGGCCGGCCCCTCTAGGTACCCGGTCGGCTCCTCTCGAGAGGTCAGCCCCCACGAGGACGCAACATCTGTTGCTCTATATGCAATGATCGTCGCTCGAAAATGAGGAGCGTGCCCGGCTGACCGGGCACCGGGCGATGGGAGATCGATGGGCGCGCCGGTTATGCCGGGACGAGGACGAGGCACGGGCGCCATCCGCCTGGCGACCCTGCTGCTGGCGCTGCTCGGCTGCGCCGGGCTCGCGCTGCTGATCGGCATCTCCCCCGCCCACGCCAGCGTCTGCGCGGCCCAGGACGACTACACGGGCGCGGCCAACGGTAGCTGGGCGCTGAAAACCAACTGGAGCACGGGCTCGGCCCCGACAAGCACTGAAACGGCCTGCATCCCGGCCGGAGACGGGACGATCACGATCGCGGCGAAAGTCAAAGCCGAAGCGAAGACCGTCCTCGCGCAATCCGCCCTGCTGATCGCGGCCGAAGGCAGCCTCGCCGTCTCGGAAACGACGATCGGCGAAGCGGCCGGAAGCACGTTCGACGGGCTCACCGTCGAAGGGCTGCTCTCCACGGCCGGAAGCTGGCTGTTCATGAACGGGACGGTTCTCGTCAAAGGCGAAATCAAGACGACCTCCGTGAAACCGAACGAAGACGTGGCTCGACTGCTGACCGGCACGATCACGGGCGCCGGTACGTTCGACATCGGCTTTCAGAACATCGGCGGGACGATGGAGCCCGGCGGCCCCGGCACCGTCGGCCAGATGCACTTCAAGATGCTCAGCGACCAAGCCGAAGGCGGGACGCTGATCCTCGACATTGCCTCGAAATCGTCATTCGACGAAATCAGCTCCGAAAGCAACTTTGGCTGGAGAGGCAAGCTCGTCGTCAATCTGCTCGGCGGCTATTCGCCGGTCGTGGGCGAAGGCTGGGAATTCATGTCCAAAGGCCCAGGCAACTTCGTCGAATTCGAAGCGATCGAACCCGCTGGATACAGAGCCCTCTCCGTCAGCGGCGGGGCGATGGTCGAAGCGATCCAGCGGCCGCCGACCGCTGTCACCGAACCCGCCACGGAAGTCACACCGACGACGGCGATCGTCAACGCGATGATCGACCCGAACAACGAAAGCGTCACCAGTTGCGAGTTCGAATATGGAACGACCACCTCATACGGCTCGACCACGGGATGCGGTGGCATCGCCTTCCACGGCAACGGCTTCGTACCGACGGATGGGCTGTTGACGGGCCTGACCCCTGGCGTCATCTACCACTTCCGCGTCAAAGCCGGCAACAGCACGGGGTCCAACACGGGTGGCGATGAGAGCTTCGTGACGTTGCCGGCGGCGGGCTCGGGCGGAGGAACGACCCCGCCGGGCGGTGGCTCGAACACGACGCCCACTCCCGGCACGGCCACTACCGCCACGACGAGCCAAGCCGCCACCGAAGATCTGCGACTGGGTTGCAGCAAATCCCAGCTGGTGCTCAACGACGCCTATATCCACGGCAGCCGCGTGATCCTGCTGGGCAGCGCCGCCAGGAGCCTCGCCGGCAAGAAGGTGACGATTCTCTTCAACGAAAAGAAGCCGGTCGCCACCGCGACGGTCCAAGCCGACGGAGATTTCGCGACGACGGCCGCGCTGCCTCCCGCCAAGATCCGCGACTCACTGACGACTCGCTACAGCGCCGAGATCGGCAGCGTCCGCTCGCTGCATCTCAAGCTCGTACGGCGCCTGCTGCTCGAACCGCCGACGGCCGGCGGCGACACGGTCACGCTGACCGGACGCGTAACGAAGCCGCTGACGAAGCCGATCGCGCCGATCATCGTCGAACAGCAGCTCGAATGTGGGAAGACCACGATCGCCAAGCAGTTCACCCCACCTGCCAGCGGCGTCTTTCATGTAACCCTCACCGTCCCAAGCGGCACGACGGCGGCGATCTACACGTTGAAAAGCAAGGTCGCGGCCAACGCCCACGCGCTGGCGAAGGGCTTCAAGACCTACAGCCTGCCGCTGCCCGTCGCGATCGGCTGACGCCGCCGCTCAGCCGCGGTAGCCCGCGACGAGGTCGCTGAAGGCGAAAGGCTGCTGGGCGATGCCGCCGCATTCTTCTTCCGGTGCGGCTTTGGCCTGGCAGGGACGGTCGCGATTGACCGCCCAGAACGTCAGCCGCGAGAGGTGGTGGGCCTCCGCGAAGCTCACGATCGTCTGGAATTCCTCGATCCCGACGGTCTCCGAGGCTTCGTCGGTTTCGCCGTTCATCGAGGAGACGCCGGAGTGTTCGTAGGCCGCCGCGGCGGAGAGATGGTAGGCGCTCTCCAGATCCCCAGCGAGGCCTTCGAGCGCTCTGATCGAGGCATGGCCCATGTCCGTCGAGGGCGGGCCGAAGTCGAAGGGCATGATCGTCCAAGCGCTCGGCTGGAAGCCGATCCCGGCGGCGTCGGCGATCAGGCTCACCCCATCGCGTTCGGGACCGGATTCGGCGGTTCCCATCGTGATCGAGATCTCAAGGCCCGGGTTGTCGCTCTGCACGACATCCAGCGCTTCGACGACGCGCAGGCGGGTCTTCTTGTTGGTGAACTCGCCGTGCTCGATGTCGATGTCGATCGCCTTCAACGAATAGGCGTCGATCGCCTTCTGATAGGCGGCGCTCAACGCCGGGACGGTCTTGCAGGCGCTGCCTAGCTTCTTGCCGCTCCAGCCGCCGAAGGACACGTCGACATCGCCCCCGGCCGCACGGATCGACTGGATCGCCGACTGGTCCACTCCGCCGAGCAGCGGGCGATAGCCGTCCCACTCGGGGTTGCACTTGCCCTTGGAGAGCATGAAGGCCATCGTCAGGTCCTTCAGGCCTGTCGTGGCGATCACCGAGGCGGGCGGCTGCGGGTCGCCCCAGCCGAGGTACTCATAAGGCGCGGCGAGGCCGACGGGCTGCGATGCCGCCTGGGCGCTGGGCGCAAGCGCCAGTGCGAGCAGCACCAGCGATGCGACGAGGAGGCAGACCGGGCGACCTCCTCTCTCCCCCGTCCGTTCGCTCCCCATGACGCCAGGATACATCGCCCTCGCGCGACGCCAACCCGGCTCGGAGGTCAAGGCCGCGGCGTCTCCAGCGAATAGCTCAGCCAACGCTCCCGCTTGCCACCAACGCGGTCGTAGAGCGCCTGGGCTCGCTCGTTGTCCAAAGCGGTCTCCCACTCGAGCGCCAGGGCGCCACGCTCATGACAGCGCTCCAGGCAGGCCTCGATCAGCCGCTCGCCGACACGCTGCCCGCGCGCCGCGGGCGCCACGAACAGGTCGTTCATGACGCCGAGCCGCCCCGTCCTGTGCGTCGAGAAGCTCCAGTAGATCGTCGCGAACCCGACCGCGTCGCCCCTGCCGTCGCGGGCGATCAGCTGCACACCGTCCTTCTCAGGGTCCTCCAGCAGGGTGCGGGCCAGCGCCAGCAGATCCTCATCGCGGGGGTCCACCTCGTAGAAGTCGCAGTAGCCGCGCATCAGCACGAGCAGCTCCGGCAGATCCGCCTCCGCGACCGGAAGAACCGAGCCGGTCCACCTATCCTCTGCCGGAGATGCGTCTTCGCCCACGACTCCAGGCTAATGCAGCGCGCTCCGATCGCCGATCGGGGCGGTCAACGCGCGATGCGATGGTGGCAGCGCTGGCCTGCGCGGCGGTGCTGGGGGCGCTCGCCGGCTGCGGCTCCTCGCACGCCGTCTCAGGAACGATCGACCCGGTCGCACAGGCAGCGGAAGCGACGACCCATGCGGACGGTGCTCAGCTGGCCATGCGCGTGAGCATCGAACTCCCGACCGGGGGCGCTCCGCTGACAATCGCCGGTCACGGCGACATCAACCTCAAGGATCGCGAAGCCGAGTTGTTCATGACCGTGCAGGGGCTCCCGCCGAGCGTCGCCCAGAAGCTCCCGTCGGGCGGGCTGACGATGACCGAGCTGCTAAGCAAAGGCGCGATCTACATCGACTCCCCGGTGTTCGGCTCAAAGCTGCCCAACGGTGCCAACTGGCTGAAGCTGGACCTCGGCAAGGCCGCCTCGAGCCTCGGGCTGGATCCGCAGACCCTGACGAGCGGACAGACGGATCCCAGCCAGTATCTGCAGTTCCTGAAAGCGAGCGGCGACATCCAGAAGGTCGGAAGTGACACCGTCAGAGGCGTCGCGACCACCCGCTACAAGGGGACGATCGATCTCAGCAAGGTCGCCGCGCTGGCCCCCTCGAAGGACAAGGCCGCCACCAAGGCGGCGATCGAAAAGCTCACCGCCCAGCTCGGCAGGAGCAGCCTGCCGATGGAAGTCTGGATCGACTCCAAGCACATGGTTCGCAAGCTCCAGCTGTCGCTGTCGGTGAGCGTCTCGGGACAGCATGTCGGCACGAAGATCGAAGAGGAACTGTTCGGCTTTGGCCCCACGCCGGGCGTCAACCCGCCCGCAGCCGGTGAAGTCTACGAACTGCCGGTCAGCTCGCTGACGAGTTCCAGCACCGGCGTCAGCGCCGGCTGAGCGCAGGATTCTCCCAACCCCGTCATCGCGGAGCCAAATGGCTTTAGGCTTCGTGTGGGCGGAGGGCCTAGCCGGATAGTGATCCGGCGCGGCTGGCTCTCCGAAGGGAGGGAGAGATGCAGTTGAGGGCCAGCATCGACATTGGACTCGCCGGAGGCGCAAGGCGCGGCGGCGAAACACGCCTGGCCGTAGCCAGCGCGGCGGGGCTGTACGTGATCGGCGGCGCCCTGATCGCGACCTCCTTCCTGCTCCCCGAAGTCAGCTCGCCCGCCGGAGCGGCCGCGGTCGCGGGCGATGCGATGCTGACGGCCGTCGCGCTGCTGTGGGCGATCAGCCGCGGCCGCGCCGGCCTGGGCCTGGCACTGGCCGCCGATCTATGGGGAGTGGTGATCATCACGGTGCTCTGCGCGTCCACCGGCGGCGCGAGCAGTCCCTTCGCGCTGCTGTTCTTCTTCGCCATCGGGCATGCCGCGGCATTCCAGAGCAGGGGCCGCTTCATCCTCGCCTCCCTGCTGGGCCTGCTGGCGTTCCTGGCGCCGGTGATCTACTCCGAAGTCGACGCGAACTTCGGAGCGATCGCGATCGTCGGCGCCGTCCTGGCCCTGCTGACGACGATCGTCATGCATCTGGCATTGGAAAGGATGCGAGTCGACCGCCGCCGCCTGGAGCTGCTGCTCGCCGCCACGGCCAAGCTCGACACGTCGCTCGACCCCCAACAGACGCTGCGCCGGATCGCGGCGACGGCCTTGCCCGATCTGGCGGAGCTGTGCGTGATCGACCTCGTCGACGAGGACGGTGCGATCACACAGACGGTCGCCGCGGCAGTCGACTCACGGGTGGCGATCCGCCTCGAAGCGATGCGTCCCGAGGATCGCCCCGAGACACTCGCGGGCCATCCGGTGGCGCAAGCGCTCGTCGACCGGACCTCACATGTCCTGCGCGACGTGGCGGAGGCGCCGGCGCTCGGCGCGGCGATCCAGACGGCGGGCATCCTCCCCGGCCAGGAGGAGCCGGCGCGCTCGGCGACGGTGGTGCCGATGGTCGCGCGTGGCCGGATGATCGGTGTGATGTCGTTCGTGCACGCAGGGCGCCCGCAGCCCGGGCAGCTGCGGGTCCTCGAGGACCTGACGGGGCGAGCGGCACTGGCCTACGACAACGCGAGGCTCTACGCCGAGCGGGCTCGCGTGGCCCAGACGCTGCGGCGGAGCCTGATGCCGGCGGCGCTACCGCAGGTGCCGGGGCTCGAACTGGATTGCTACTTCCGACCGATGGGAGCGGGCAACGAAGTTGGCGGGGACTTCTACGACGTCTTCGAGGATCGCGACGGCTGCTGGCTGGTCGTGGGCGACGTCTGCGGCAAGGGCGCCGAGGCCGCCGTCATCACGGCCTTCCTGCGCCACACGACGGTCGCCTACGCACGCGAAGGCAGCGGCCCCGCGGCCGTCCTCGGCCGGGTCAACGAGGCGATGCTCGAGCAGGACTTCGAGGGCCGTTTCGCGACCGCGATCCTGGCGCGGCTGGAGTTCGTCGACGAGGGCATCGCTGTGACGGTTGCCGCCGCCGGGCACCCCCCCGCGCTGATCTCACGCGCGAGCGGGCCGACGGCGGAGCTCAGCACCCAGGGGACGCTGCTGGGCGTGTTCCCCGACGCCCGGATAGGGGAGACGACGACGCTGCTCGGCGAAGGCGACTCGCTGGCGCTCTACACCGACGGCCTCTCCGAGGCCCACGCGCCGGCGCGGATGCTCGACCCCGACGAGATGCTGGCGGCGCTCTCACGGACGCCTCCGGAGTCCGCTCAGGAGACGATCACGACGCTCGTCGGCCTGCTCGACCTGAGCCAGGGAGCGCGCGATGACATCGCGATCCTGGCCGTCAAGGTCGGAGCGGTACAGGCGCGGGGCGTACGGGCGGCCTGAGAGGCGCGGTGAGTGCTCTTCCCAGGCAGGGTCAGCCGCTGACCTTCACGGTGTTCCAGGTGCCGACGTCCCTGATGCCTTCGCCGGAGATGTCACCTGGCTTCTTGTCCGGGGCGAACGTGTAGAGGGGCTGGCCGTCGTAGGTGACCTGCTGGCTACCGTCGGGGCGCTGGACGGTGCCGAGCAAGGGGGCACCGGTGAGCGTCGAGCCGGGGGTCGTGGACAGCGGGTCCCACGAGGCCAGACAAACCCTTGAGGTGCAGATGAACTTGCCGGCGGACTCGCCGCTCAGACGGTAGAGAGTCATGCCTTTCGCGTCGACCAGGATCGTCCCGAGCTTCGAATCCTGCGCCGTCCTGACGAGGCCGCCGGAGGAGCCGCTTGAGGATTCCGAGGCGACGGATGTGGCAGAGATCGATGATGAGGAGGAGCCGCTCCCGCAGGCCGAGAGCAGCGAGACCGTCAGCAGAGCGGCGATTGACTGAATCGACCTGGACACGGGACTCCCGTCTGCTCGGTGCGGCCACCTGACGGGGCCTGCATTTCATAGACCACAGAGGAGCGGTTTTCTTCCGCGCCGGCACGAGCGGCGCGTCGCCGGCTCAGCCGGTGACGCGCAGCGTCGTGTGCATCCCGAGCCGTGCGTGTTCGGGCAGCGAGCACCACAGGGTGTAGACGCCGGGGCTCAGCCGCACGGTGGTACTCCAGCGATGGCCGGGTGCCAGCAGGCGCCCGTCGAGCGTCGCGCCGCCGCCGTTCCGCCGCAGCCGCAGATCGTGGAATTCCCGGCCGGCGTCGATCTCGGTCAGGTCGAAGGTGCCGGCGTGGACGGTTGTGCTCGACAGCCGCAGCCGGTACTCAACCTGGGTGACCTGAAGCTGGGAGCCCGAGGCGGCACGGGCAACGTGGGAGGGCTTGGCCGCGCCGGCGGTGACCGCCCAGGCACCGAGTCCTGTCGCTACGAGGGCGGACAGCCCCATGAGACGTGACAGCGCTCGATTGCCGATGCTCATCCCAGCGAGTATCGGTTGGCGGCCGCCCGGCCGCAATCGGAAATTCGCCTAGCCGCTGCGCTCTATGTAGCGACGCAGGCCCGCGTAGCTCTGTCCGGGAGGCATCGCCTGCTCGTAGGTGGCGGTGATCGTGGCATCGGCCGATCGGCCGACGAGCGAGCGCACTGCGGCGGCGAAGCCCTCGCCGTCGAGGCGGGCGGCGAGCGCCTCTGTCTCCTCGAGGTGCTCGCGCAGCGCCTGAAGCTGCGCGGCGGCGTCGCGATGAGCGCCGAAGTGGGTGATCGCCAGCGCCGTGGGCTTCCAGCCCTCGATCTCCTCGATCGACGCCCGCCAGGCGCCGAGGTCGATGTCAGGAGGTGGCGTCGGGGCCATCGTCGGGCCGCCGGCGATACGTACACCGGCGACGTCGCCGGTGAAGGCCCAGCCGCTGTCCTCGTGCAGATAGGAGACGTGGTGGGAGGCGTGCCCGGGGGTGTAGGCCACGCGCATGCCCTCGAGGCTCTCGCCGCCGCCGAGTACGCGAATGCGCTCGGCGGGGACCGGCATCACCTCTCCCCACAGTCGCTGCATCTGCTCGCCGTAGAGTCGCCCGGCGCTCGCCAACAGCCTGCTGGGATCGACCAGGTGAGGAGCGCCTCGCTCGTGCACCCAGACCTCCAGATGCGGGAAGCGTCGGGCAAGCGAGCCGGCGGCGCCGGCGTGGTCGAGGTGGATGTGGGTGAGAGCGAGGGCGCGTGGCGGGTGCTGTTCGAGCACCGGCAGCAGCACGTCCAGGCATGAAGCCGGACCGGGGTCGACGATCACCTCGCCGACCCGCCAGGCACCGATCACCCGGGGACGACCGAGATGCAGCAGGTCGATCGACTCCGGCTCCCCGGAGGGATCTGGCTCCATGCGCTCCTCCTCAACCACGTTCGGCGCCGTAGCGCAGGCCGTCCATCAGCAACGCGAGCAGGCGCCGCGAGCGCTCGGTCCAGTCGGGCGCGTCGGCCCCCAGCCAGATCCCGCTCATTATCCGCAGGACATCATCCGGCTCGATGTCACCACGGACCGTCCCAGCCAGTGCCGCCGCATCCAGAAGCATCGTGATCGCATCCGCCATCTGCCGGCGGGCATCGGTGTAGAGCGAGGCATCTGAGGTCGCGACGACCGACTGCAGCATGTCGGCCATGCTGCGCTTGGCGGCGACATAGGTGACGAAGCGGTCCATCCACTGCGCGAGAGCCTCGTCGGGAGACCGCTCGCCGAGCAGCTCGCCGGCGGCCTCGCAGAGCCGGCGAACCTCGTTGCGGTAGGCCGCCTCGGCCAGCGCCTCCCGTGTCGGGAAGTGCCGATAAAGGGTGCCGATGCCGACCCCCGCCCGCTCGGCGATCGACTCCAGGGCGACATCCTCACCGGCATCCGCCCAGAGCTCGACGGCCGCCGCGAGCAGCTTCTCGCGGTTGCGGCGGGCATCCGCCCGCATCGCCCTGACGCCCTCGTCTGTCTCGATACTCGCCATCACTGAAGTTAAGCGGAGGCTTCCTCCGGTAGTGCTACCGTGCGCGCTTGCGGAGGGTGCCTCCGCTTAACGGACTGTACCGTGGCCGTAAGCGGCGCGGCGAGCGAAGGGAGCGGCGGATGGCGAAGGTCTGGTTCATCACGGGAAGCTCGAAAGGCTTCGGACGCATCTGGGCCGAGGCGGCGCTTGAGCGGGGCGACAGCGTGGCGGCGACGGCTCGCGACACCTCCTCCCTCGACGCGCTCGTGGAGAGGTATGGAGGCCGGGTCCAGGCGCTGGAGCTGGACGTCACCGACAAGGCGGCGATCGACCGTGCAGTGGCGAGCGCCCATGAGCGCTTCGGCCGTCTCGACGTGGTCGTCAACAACGCCGGCTACGGGCAGTTCGGCGCGATCGAGGAGGTCTCAGAGCAGGAGGCCCGTCGCCAGATCGAGACGAACCTGTTCGGTCCTCTGTGGGTGACGAAAGCCGCCGTACCGATCCTTCGCGCGCAGGGCTCGGGTCACATCCTTCAGGTCTCCTCGATCGGCGGCGTCCACGCCTTCCCGACGATCGGCCTCTACCACGCCTCCAAGTGGGGACTCGAGGGCTTCAGCCAGTCGCTGGCCTACGAGCTGGAGGACTTCGGCGTGAAGGTCACGATCGTCGAGCCCGGCGGCTTCGCGACCGACTGGAGCGGTCCTTCGGCGGGCCGCGCGGAGGAGCTGTCGGTCTACGACGAGGTCAGGACGAACCGCTTCAAGCGGCTCGGCGCCGTGCGCGGCCGCCCCGGCGACCCGCAGGCGACAGGACCGGCGATCCTCGAGCTGGTCGACGCCGAGGAGCCACCGCTGCGCGTGTTCCTCGGCTCAGCGCCCCTGGAGATGATCCGTCCGGAGTACGCCTCGCGGATCGAGACCTGGGAGCGCTGGAACGAGCTGTCGGTGCGCGCCCAGGGCTCGCTCGATGAGTGAGCCGATGCTGGGCTGAGAACGTGGCTTGCGCGCGTCTAGTGTGAGCGCGTGGACGTCCTCGAATTCCTCTGGCACGGCCTGCGCGATTCGCTGTTGATGGCGTGGGAGGTGTGGTGGGCGCTGGTGTTCGGCTTCGCGATCTCGGCGATCGTCCAGGCGTGGGTCCCGCGCGAGCGAATCGAGCGCGCCCTGTCGGGCTCGGGCCCGCGTGCCGTGGGGCTGGCGACGGGGCTGGGCGCCGCATCGAGCTCTTGCTCCTATGCGGCCGTCGCGATCGGGAAGAGCCTCTTTCAGAAGGGCGCCTCGGCGGCGTCGAGCTTGGCCTTCCAGTTCGCCTCGACGAACCTCGTGTGGGAGCTGGGGCTCGTGCTGTGGGTTCTGATCGGCTGGCAGTTCACGCTCGCCGAGTACCTCGGCGGAATTGTGATGATCGTGCTGATGAGCCTGCTGCTGAGGGCGTTCGTGCCGCGGCGGCTCGAGCGGGAGGCGCGCGAGCATGCCGTGGAAGCCGACACGGGCCACCAACACCACATGGCCGGCGAGCAGCTCTCCTGGCGCGAGCGTCTGACCTCCGCATCGGCGTGGTCGGACGTCGCGCACAACTTCCGAGGCGACTGGCAGATGCTCTATCGCGAGATCGGCACGGGCTTCCTGCTGGCGGGGTTCATCGCCCAGCTTCACAACGGCTTCTTCAACGGCCTGTTCCTGGAGCATTCCGGCGGCGCCCTGAGCGCGGTGGAGAACGTGATCGTCGGGCCTCTGATCGCCGTCCTGTCGTTCGTCTGCTCGGTTGGGAACGTGCCTCTGGCAGCCGTGCTCTGGTCGGGCGGGATCTCCTTCGCGGGCGTCCTCGCATTCCTGTTCGCCGATCTGATCGTCCTGCCGATCGTGGCGATCTACCGCAAGTACTACGGAACGGCCTTCGCCTCCCGGATCGTCGCGCTGATGTTCGTCACGATGGTGCTGGCGGCACTGGCGATCGATGGGCTGTTCAGCGCCACGGGACTGATCCCGACCGGCCCCCGGCCCTCGCGGGGCGACATCTTCGGATCGGTCTCGCTGGACTACAAGCTCGCGCTGAACGTGGTGGGCGCCGTCGTGTTCGTGGCGCTGATCGCCCTGACCCGCTCGCGCGGCGTGACCGATCCGGTCTGCGGGATGAAGGTCGATCGCTCGAAGGCTCTGACGACGGAGCGCGACGGCGAGACGTTCCACTTCTGCTCGGAGAGCTGCCGCGAGAAGTTCGCCGCAGGTGACGAGGAGCCACGAACGGCTCAAACGGCGGGCACGCGCAGGTAGCGGTGGCGGGCCCTACGGCTCGACGGGTGTGGCCTCCGCGTGGGCCGTTGAGCCACCGATCCCGCCAGACTGCCCGCCGACTTGCCGGATCAGGCTCTCCAGCACGTCGCCGGCGCGCCGGATCGTCGGCCAGGTGAGGTTCTCGGGCACGTCTGTCGGCCAGTGGTAGTTGGCGGGGGTCTTCAAATCCGTACAGGCCGCCAGGCAAGCTGCTCGATAGCCGGCCCGCAACGCCGGCAGCGCGTCGGTCGCGCCGGCACCGAGGCGCAGGCCCCGCCAAAGACTCACGCCCGTCCGGTCGGCGGCCGCCTGGATCTCCTCGCGCAGGCTCTCGTCGTGATCGCGCATCCGCAGCATCCCCTCGCCCTCCATCAGCATCAGGTGCGGCGAGCCGACGCACTCCAGCGCGATCACCCGCGTGCGCTCAGGATCGAGCTCGCCGCGGTGGCGAGCGATGAAGCCGCGCATGCCCTCCATGAAGGACTCCTCGCTTCCGGTCGAGAGCAGCAGCACCCTGACGCCACCGGCGGGACGCTCGGCGAGGCGCCCAGCCAGGTCAAGCAGCACGGCGACAGCGCTGAGGTTGTCGTTAGCGCCGCAGACGACGGGCGAACGAGCGACATCGGCCAGCAACGCGACGGTCACCGCGCTCCACAATGTCCCCAGTCGCCGCAGCGCTCGCCAGCCGAGAGCGCTGCCGAGCGCGGCGAGAGCCGGTCCGGCGCTCAGCAGGGCGCCGGTCTGCACGGAGGTGTTCTGCTTGGCGTACCAGTCCGGGAATCGCGCGGCGATCGCCGGCACGAGGCCGGGATGGAACAGGAGGCCGGTATGGGCGGCGTCGTGGTGAGCGACGACGACGACCGTCTCGCGAGCGTCGGGATCGCCCGTCCAGGTGAGCACATTGGTCGTCTTGCGCTTGGGCAACAGACGGCGCAGCAGATGGGCGCCGTTCTCGACGTCGTCGGCCATCAGCCCCGCCGCAAGGGCACCGAGAGCACTCCCTACCGCGCGGCGCCGGCGGCCGAGCAGGCCGGCGAGCACGCCCGCGCCGGCGGCGATCCCGGTCGACTGCCAGAAGCCGCCGACAGCCCGCTCGCTCTCCAGCTCCGGAGCGAGACCATGCACGGCGAGCATCTCCGCGAGCAGTGCCGCGGCACGAGCCTCGCCCGGTCCGGCCGAGCCCCGCTCGATCGCGGCAAGCTGCTCGACGGCAGCGGCGAGTTCGGCCTGGGACACCCGCACAGCCTAAGCGCCGCGGGCGTTCTCGGCGGCGTCGTCGGTCTGTCATCTTGAGCCGATCGTGGCGAGCGATCGAAAGCCTTCAGTCGGCACCCGAGCGGTGCGCGCGAGAATCGGCGGTGCCGTCCAGGGCGTCGGGTTCCGGGAGGCGACCCGCGGTACCGCCATTCGGCTGGGCTTGCTCGGCTGGGTGCGCAACGAAAACGACGGGACAGTGGCCGTCCACGCCGAGGGACCGGCGGCGGCCGTCGATGAGCTCGTCGAGTTCCTGCGGGGCGGCCCGCCCGGAGCGAACGTGGCTGAGCTGGAGCTCGAGGAGGCGAAACGCGAGGGGCACGAGCAGTTCGCGATTCGCGGCATTCCGGCGGGGGTGTTCGTGATCCAGGAGCACCGGGCGAGCACCCATCACTTCGACCTGCGCCTGGAGGTGGCGGGGGCCATGCGCTCCTGGGCGCTGCCGAAGGGACCTTCGCTGGACCCCGCCGTCAAGCGCTTGGCCGTCCAGGTCGAGGACCACTCGCTCGCCCATAACGACTTCGAGGGAGCGACCGGGCACGGCGGCGTGGCGATCTGGGACCGCGGCCTGTATGAGCAAGGCGGGCGGGTGCCCTGGCCGCAGGCGCTCGAGCGCGGTCACGCCGTGTTCGTCCTGCACGGCAGCAAGCTCGCGGGCGGCTTCGCCCTGCAGCGGACCCGCCCTGGCGCCAAGCCTCAGTGGCTGCTGATCAAGCGCCGCGACGAGCAAGCCCGCCCCGGATCGGACCTCGTCGCCGAGCGCCCCGAGTCGGTCCTCAGCGGGCTGACGCTCGAGCAGATCCTCACCGGAGGTTGAGGATGGACGGGTGGATCGAGCTCGAGCGCGACGGCGTGCGCCTTGCCTGCCGTGACTTCGGCGGGAGCGGGCCGGCGGTGCTGTTTCTCTCCGGCCTCGCGGGACATAGCGGCGAGTGGGAGCTCACAGCGGCCCGGCTGACCGGCTCACGACGGGTGCTGGCGCTCGACCAGCGCGGACATGGTCGCAGCGAGCGCAACCCGACGGACCTATCCCGGGAGGCATTCGTCGCCGATGTCGCCCACACGATCGAGCGATTGCAGCTCGGAGCGGTGGCGCTGACGGGGCAGTCGATGGGCGCCAACACCGCGTTCCTGACGGCGGCCGCGCACCCCGAGCTGGTCGAACGGCTCGTCGTCGCCGAGGCCTCGCCCGACGGTCCGCTGCCGGAGCTGGCATCGAGCATCCAATCGGCGCTGCGGGCGTGGCCCGTGCCTTTCGGCTCGCGCGCGGACGCGATCGCCTACTTCCGGAGCCGCGGCTCCGACGCCGAGACCTGGGCCGACGGCTTGCGCAAGCGAGACGGTCTGCTGTGGCCCGCCTTCGAGATCGACGTGATGGTCGCAATTGCCGCCGCGCTGGGCGAGCGCTCATGGTGGCCCGAGTGGCGTCAGATCCGTTGCCCAACCCTGATCGTGGTCGGCGAAAGCGGCGTCATCTCAGCCTCCCACGCGGAGGCGATGGCCACCGCGATCGGGCCGGCGCGCGTGGTGAGCATCGCCGGCGCTGGTCATGACGTCCATCTCGACGCGTCCGAGGCGTGGTACGAGGCACTCGAAGCCTTCCTGTAGATCTAATAGTCGGAATAGTCCATAAGGCCAGCTCGCAATAGAACCTGCAGTGAGGTGGTCTAGGCTGTCGATGAGTCTGAGAGAGAGCTCGACGGTCGCCGGTGCGCCTCCGGCCGCCGGGCATGGAACAGAGAGCGACGAGGATGAGCGTCAGACCTGCCAGCTCAAGGATCAAGGCCGCAGCCGGTGGCGGACTCCTCGCCGCGATACTGGCGCTTGGCGCGGCGCCGGCCGGCGCCGCGACGGAACCGAAGCCGCTTTTGAGCCTCTCCGTCGGCAACACGCCGCTGCTCTCGATCGAAAGCTCGCTGCCGATCGTCGGGAAACTGCCGGTCAAAGTCGAAGTGCTCTCCAAAACGCCTGAAGGCTCAACTGACCTGGCCGGCGTGAGCGTCGGCGAAACGAGTGTGACCGTCCCGGCGCCGACGCTCAACCCTCCGACAGTCACGACCCCTACCGTCAAACTTCCCGAAACGCCCGCGACCCCCAAAGTCGAAGTGCCGGGCAAAACCATCTCCGTGCCGAGCACGCCCGGCGGGACGGTCACGAACCCCGGCAGCTCCGGCGACTCGACCGCTAACGCGGCGAACACCGCGGGATCGACAGGCACGACCGCGGCCGGCAGTCCCTCCAGCACGCCGGAAGCAGCCTCGGTGGCCGCGGCGAGCGCCAAGCGCTCACCGAGCCGTGGCGGGCGCGCCCGGAGCGGTGGGAGAAGCTCGGGCCTCGGTCGAGCGGGGGCCGGGGCCGCAGTCTCGGCGGGCGGCGGCTCGCCCAGCGCAGCCAGGCCATCGCAGGCCGCGGACACTCATCGAGCGCGCAGCGGGATCGATCCCCTCAGCTCGCTGGGAAGCAAGCTGCCACTACCGCTGCCGGTCCCGGACTGGAGCAAGCCGATCATCCTGCTGTTGCTGCTCCTGGTGATCGCCTTCGGTGTGCGCTCCCGCCTCGCCACGCGGCGGGCGCGGCGGCTGGAGCGCCGCCAGTCCGGTCTGCTGAAGGACCTTGAGACGATGCAAGCGGCTCTCGCGCCCGAGGTGCCCGCGGAGCTCGACGGACTCGGTCTGTCGGTCGCCTACCGTCCCGCCGACGGCCCCGCGGCGGGCGGCGACTTCTACGACGTCTTCGCGCTCGAGACCGGCCTCGTCGCGGTGATCCTCGGCGATGTCGCCGGCCACGGACACGAGGCCCTCAAGCACGCCACCCTCGCGCGCTACACACTGCGGGCCTTCATGAAGGAGACAAGGGAGCCCCGGGCGGCGTTGCGACTCGCCGGGCACGCTCTCTCCGAGCCAGACTCCGGGCAGCTCGTCACCGTCGCCATCGCCCTGTTCGACGCTCGCCGGGGCACCCTCACATACGCACTGGCCGGCCACCCCCCACCGATCCTGCTCGGCGTGGCAAGGCCCGATGCGCCCTCCAGCTGCTCCTCCCCACCACTCGGGCTCGACATGCCGACGGGCCGCCGCCAGCGCACGATCAGCCTCACCGCGGGCGAGCGCGCATGCTTCTTCAGCGACGGCCTGATCGAGGCACGCCGCTCCGCTCCGGGCAACGGCCACCCCGACCTGCTTGGCCGCGACTGCGTCGCCGAGCTGTTCGCGGCGCTGCCGGCCGAGGCCGGCGCCGAGGAGCTGCTGCAGGCAATTCGCGAGGAGGCCGCGGCAACGCCCGACGACATGGCCGCCTGCATCCTCACCCCCGGACCTCCGACCGGGCAGACCCCGATCGACCGCGAAGAGCTGGAGGTCGATCGCCCTGCCATCGAAGGCGGTCACGTTCGCGAGTATCTGCTCGGCAGCGGCCTCGCCGGCACCGAGGCCACGCGTCTGCTGGCCGCAGCCGCCAGCCGGCTGGAGCACGCCGACACAGTGATGCTGGAGATCGACCGCTCGACCGCCGCCACGAAGGCACGGATCGCAAGCGGCGTCCCCGAGCCCGAACGCCCGCTGGGCGTCGCCGGCGCTCCCACCCTGCAACGCGCCTGAGACCCCGGCGGCAATAGCCACCCGCGCCGCGCGGACGAGCCGCGGTCTGGATATCCGTCACTGCCGCGATGGATTTCCTGCACTGCCCGGATCTACACGGGCATGAACTCAAAAACTCGTTGGATCCTCGCCCTGACCGGGGTCGGGTCGCTGATGGCGGCACTCGACACGGTCGTCGTCTCGACCGCCCTGACGACCATCCACCGCGACCTCGGCGCGTCGGTGGAGCAGTTGGAGTGGACCGTCAACGCCTACAACCTCAGCTTCGCCGTGCTGTTGATAACTGCGGCCGCGCTCGGCGATCGCTATGGGCGGCGCCGGATGTACGCCACCGGCCTGACCCTGTTCGCCGCCGCCTCGGCAGCCTGCGCGCTCGCCCCCGACATCGGCTGGCTGATCGCCGGGCGAGCGATCCAGGGAGCAGGGGCGGCGCTGGTCATGCCGCTGGCCCTGACGCTGCTCAGCACCGCTTTTCCGCCCGAGCGGCGGGGCGCCGCGATCGGGATCTTCAGCGCCATCACGGGAATCGCCGTCGCCAGCGGCCCGCTCGTCGGCGGCGCCGTCGTCCAGGGCATCGACTGGGAATGGATCTTCTGGCTGAACGTTCCGATCGGGCTGATCGCGGCGCCGCTCGTCCTGGCGCGCATGGAGGAGAGCTTTGGCGGCGATACGGGCCTCGACGTTCGCGGTCTGGCCCTGATCACCGGCGGCGTCCTCGGAATCGTCTGGGGCCTCGTGCGAGGAAACAGCGTCGGCTGGGGCAGTGCCGAGGTGATTGCCTCGCTCGCGGCTGGGCTGACGCTCGCCGGCGGCTTCGTGGCCTGGGAGCTGCGCGCCGAGGAGCCGATGCTGCCAATCGACTTCTTCCGCTCCCGCGCCTTCTCCGCCGGCAACGCAGCGATCTTCTGCACGTTCGGCTCGTTGTTCTCGTGCGTGTTCTTCTTCCCCCAGCTGCTGCAGATCGTGATGGGCTCAGATCCCCTCCAGGCCGGCTTGAAGCTGCTGCCGTGGACGGGCACCTTCATCACGATCGCGCCGATCGCCGGGGCGATGTCCGACCGCATCGGCGAGCGCCCGTTGATGGTCACGGGCTTGACGATGCAGGCCGCGGGTGCGATCTGGCTGGCCACGGTCGCCGACACCCAGATCGCCTACTCGCAGGTACTCGGCCCGTTCCTGCTGGCCGGCGTCGGTATCTCGATGGCTATCCCCGCCGCCCAGAACTCGGTCGTCGGCTCGATCGCGGTCGAGCAGGTCGGCAAGGCCGCGGGAGCCAACAGCATGATGCGCGAGCTCGGCGGCGTGTTCGGCATCGCCCTGGCGGTCGCCGTGTTCGCGGGTGCCGGCAGCTACATATCCCCCCATGAGTTCATCGCCGGCTTCGGACCCGCCGTTTGGGTCTCGGCGGCGATCGCCCTGGCCGGCGCCGCCGCGGGGCTGGCCTTGCCCGGCCGCACGACCGCTCGAATCGGTGAGCGCATCGTCCCGGCCATGTCCGCAGTCGAGCTGGAGGAGGCATGATGCGAGTCGTAATGGTCCGCTACACGGTCAAACCCGACCGGGTCGCCGAGAACGAGGAGCTCATCCGCGCCGTCTACGAGGAGCTCGCGCAGAGCAGGCCTGAGGGTTTTCGCTACGCGACCTTCAAGCTGGATGACGGCCGCAGTTTCATGCACGTCGCGGCGGTCGACACCGGCGCGGATAACCCACTGAGTCGTACCGCGGCCTTCGCCCGCTTCCAGGAGGAGATCGCGGCGCGCTGCGAGCAGCCGCCGGTCGTCACCGAGCTCGACCCGGTCGGCTCATACCCGCCGCTCGGAACGGCATGAACCCGCTCGTGCACCTAGAGCTGCAGACCGCCGCGGCACCCGCCGCAGGGGCGTTCTACGCAGGACTGCTTGGCTGGCGGGCGCAGCGCGTCCACTCCGGTGCGGCCTCCTATACGACCCTCGGCTCCGGCGGCCCGGTCGGCGCCGGGGTCGTCGGGGGCTGCGCCGGACAGCCGATGTGGCTGCCCTACGTGGCCGTCGAGTGCCTGCAGAGCACGACCGAACGTGCGCTGGCGCTGGGCGCCACCCTGCTGCTCGGACCGCGCGAAGGACCGACGGGCAGGCGCAGCGTGCTGGCGAGCCCGGCGGGTGGACAGATCGCGCTCTGGCAGCCTGATTGCGCGAGGGGACGAGGATGACCGAGGAGCAGCTGATCGACTCGGCCCGCACTGGTGACGAGCGGGCATTCGGCAAGCTTGTCGACCCCCATCGCAACGGCCTCTTCGTCCACTGCTACCGGATGCTGGGCTCGCCGCAGGACGCCGAGGACGCGCTGCAGGAGACGCTGCTGCGCGCGTGGCGGGGGCTCGACGGGTTCCAGGGGCGCAGCTCTCCGCGCTCGTGGCTCTACACAATCGCAACGAATGCCTCGCTGCGCGCGATCGAGCGACGCCCGCCAAGGGTGCTGCCGCTCGACCACGGCCCGCCGACAGATCCCAAGGATGGCCCCGGTGGCCCGCTCGCGGAGTCGGTCTGGATCCAACCACTTCCCGACGGGCGCCTGGAGCTGGCCGAGGGACGGGCGAACCCCGAGGCCAGCTACGAGCAGCGCGAGAGCGTCGAGCTGGCGTTCGTCGCTGCACTGCAGCTGCTGCCCGGCCGCCAGCGCGCCGTCCTAATTCTCCGCGAGGTCCTGGGGTTCTCCGCCCGCGAGGTCGCCGAGATCCTCGAGACGACACCACCAGCGATCGACAGCGCGATGCAGCGGGCGCGGGCAACGATCGAGGGCCGGCTCCCCGAGCGCAGTCAGCAGGCGACGCTGCGGACGCTCGGTGACGAGACAACACGGGCGCTCGTCGAGCGCTACGTAGGAGCTTGGGAGAGCGGTGACGTCGAGTCCTTGAAGGCGCTGCTCGCCAAGGACGCGACAATCTCGATGCCCCCGCAATCCAGCTGGTTCCAGGGGCGCGAGGCCGTCGCCGCGTTCGTGGCGGGATGGCCGATGGAGCATGGCCGGGGCTGGCCCTGCCGGCCGATCTCGGCCAATGGGCAGCTCGCCTTCGCCCACTACGAAGTGGACCGCGAGGACGGCACCGTTCGCCCCCACAACATCAGCGTGATCGAGCTCAACGGGGAGGCGATCGGCTCGATCATCGCCTTCCTCGACCCGGAGCTGTTCGAGCTCTTCGAGCTGCACGGGACGCTCGGCTGAGGGCGCGCCACCGCTACGGCGAAGCAACGCATCCGAGACCTCGAGGCGTCACGGAGCTGTGCGATTCTTCTCGAGAGCACCGGGGGCGCGCCGGCGGACTCCCCGGATCCCGAACCCGATCAGGAGCCAGCGACGTGACGAGTGAGAATCCGACCTTCGTGGTGCAGCCGGGGTGAACTCTGGGCGCGACAGACTCCTCGTGGCGCTCGCCTGGGCGAGCCTCGCCGCAGGAGCTATCCTGCCGGCCGTCGCGACGGCAAGCGCCGAGCCAACCGTCCCGGCCCGGCAGGCGAAGCGGCCGATACCGAGACCGGCGTCGGTCCGGAGCGCCACGCATTTCCTCGCCGGCCGCGAGGGACGCAAGGCGTTCGCGGTCATCGACAGCCACGGGCGGCTCGCCGGCGTCCATCTCCACGAGCGCTTCCACTCCGCGAGCGTCGTCAAGTCGATGCTCCTCGCGACCTACCTGCGGATGCTGGCCCACCAGAAGCGCGGCCTCGACGACGCCGCCCGTGGACTGCTCTACCCGATGATCCACTCCTCCGACAACGACGCCGCCTCCGCCGTGCTGGCGATCGTCGGCGAGCAGCGACTGAACCGCCTCGCCAGGGCGGCGCGGATGAGCGACTACGAGCCCGGCGGCGCCACCTGGGGCTTCACCGAGGTCTCAGCGTCCGACTTGGCTCGCTTCTTCTACCGTCTCGGCGCCCTGATCCCACCGCGCTTCCTGGCCTACGCCCGCTGGCTTCTCTCGAACATCGAACCTTCCGAGAGCTGGGGCATCCCGGCGGTCGCGAGGCCCCGCTACAGAGTGTTCTTCAAGGGCGGCTGGCTGCCCGAAGTCGAGGGCCTCGTCAACCAAGTCGCCCGCCTGGAAGGACACGGCTCGAAGCTCGCGATCGCCGTGCTCAGCACCGGCGACCCCTCGATGGCCTATGGGGAGCGGACGATCGAAGGCGTGACCGCCCGACTGCTCGCCGGGGGCCGCTGAGGCCCCGCCCCTACCGGCTCCGTGCGGCGCCGAAGCGTCTCGATCGCCGCCGAGCGGACATCGACCGCGCTCAAGCCGTTTCGCAACCTGCCGATAGGAGGCTTGGATGCGAGCCATCAGATTCTTCCACGGCGCCATCGCCCTGGTCCTCCTTGTGCTCCTCGCCGCCGGCTGCGGCTCGGGCTCGAAAGGCACCGCCGCCGGCAAGGCGAGCGCGACCGACACAGGCCGCTACCAGAGCCCCCTGACCGAGCCCCTCACCGGCGGCAAGCGCGGTGGCACTCTGCACGTGCTCGACGAAACAGACTTCGAACGTATCGACCCGGGCATGGCCTACTACGGCCTCGACTATCAGGTCATCTACTCGACCCAACGCCCCCTCTACTCTCGCACCCCGAACTCGTCCGAACCTAGCCCTGACCTGGCCAGCGGCCCGCCCGTCATCTCCTCTGACGGAAAGACGGTGACCGTCAAGATCCGCTCAGGAGTTCACTTCAGCCCACCTGTGAACCGTGAAGTGACCTCCGCAGACGTTGCGTATGCGATCGACCGGGGAGCAAACCCGAATGTCGCCAACCCTTATTTCAGCTCCTATTACGGCGTTCTGGAAGGAGCCGCGAAGGCTTCCGGAGGCCCGATCAAGGGGATCGACACGCCGGACCGCGACACGATCGTCTTCCACCTCTCCGAACCGAAGGGCCAGATCTTCGCCGATGCGCTGATGCTGCCCCTCTCGGCGCCCGTGCCGAAGGAGTACGCCGCCCCGTTCGACGCCCACTCGCCATCCGACTACGGCAACCACCAGGTCGCGACCGGGCCCTACATGATCAAGGCCAACTCCGCGGGCAAAGTGCTCGACATCGGCTACATACCCGGCAACTCGATGACGCTCGTGCGCAACCCCAACTGGGAGGCCTCGACGGACACCCGCCCGGCCTACCTCGATCAGATCGACATCAAGATCGGCGGCAGCCAGGCCGTCATCGGCCGCCAGGTGCTCGAAGGCTCAGACATCGTCGAGAACGAACCGCCGGCTCAGTCGAGCGTCGAGCAGGCCGCCAAGAGCCTGCCCTCCCAGCTCGAGATCTCCCCTGGATCGCAGAGCCACTACATCGCCCTGAACAACAAGACCGGGCCGTTCAAGAACATCGACCTGCGCAAGGCGCTGTGGGCGGCACTCGACCGCGAAGCGCTCGACCGAGCCCGCGGCGGGTCGCTCGTGACCTCCGTCGCCACCCACTTCATTTGGCCGACGATCAACGGCTTCGATGAGTCCGGCGGCCTCGCCGGTCCCCAACTGGACTTCAACCAGCACCCCGGGGGAGACATGGCTGTGGCCGCCAAGTACATGAAGCTCGCCGGCTACCCGAGCGGGCGCTACACCGGCGCTGAGGCGATAACGATCGTCGGCTCCAAGGGCAACCCCTCCGAACAGGACGCCGAAATCGTCAACCAGACGCTGCGCGACCTGGGCTTCAAGACCAAGTTCACCCTCGTCGAATCGACCGCAATGTACGGCAAGTACTGCGGTGTGCCCAAAGAGGCGATCGACGTCTGTCCCTCTGTCGGCTGGAACGCCGACTTCGCGGACCCGCAGACGGTCCTCGACATCACCTTCAACGGCAAGCTCATCAACCCCGCCTTGAACTTCAACTGGAGCCAGACCGACGTGCCGGCCATCAACACCGCCATCACCGCCGCCGAATCGGTCACCGGCGCCCACGCGCGGGCAGTGGCCTGGGGCAAGATCGACACCTCCCTGGTCGAAGACGCCACGGCTATCCCCTTCGACTGGGACAAGCAGGCCAACATCGAGGGCCGCGGCGTCAGAGGCGTCGGCGATATCTGGAACAGCGGCGCCTGGGACTACTCCTACACCTCGCTGGATTGACCTGCCGAAGGGGTCCGGTTGCCCTGCTCTGCTGAGTCCTCCTCCAGCGGAGTTGGTGCGGCAGCAGTGAGAGCTTTGGCGCGTCCGCGTGCTGCTTTGAGCGCGCTCTTCAGAGTCGCCACGTCGTAGGCGCCATAGTGGCGCCGGCCGTTGATGAAGAACGTCGGCGTCCCCGAGACGCCACTCTCATCGGCACTGCGCACGTCCTCAGCAACCCTCGATGAGTGCTTGTGACCGCGCAATTCGCCCGAGAAGCGATCGGGGTCGAGTCCTAGCCGTTCGGCCTGGGCGAGTAGTTCTCGAGGTCCGAGGCCTTCCTGTTCGCGGAACAGCGCGTCGTAGTACTCCCAGAAGCGCCCCTGTGCGGCGGCCGCCTCGGATGCTTCGGCGGCGAGCTGGGCCTCGGCGTGAACGTCGCTCAGCGGCAGGTGGCGCCATACGTAGCGCAAGTCGTCTGAGAAGGTGCCCAGGAGCTCCCTGATCGTCGGCTCGGCCCGGCCGCAGTAGGGGCACTCGAAGTCGCCGTACTCGACCAGCGTCACGCTGGCGTCGGGCGCGCCGCGGACGTGGTCGCGCTCGGGGTCGACGTCGTCTGAGAGGTCCAGCAGATCCTCTGCTGTTCCCGCCACCTGCCTTGCCCTGACGCCCTGCGGCAACTTTTGGACGCCCCGGATGACGAGCCAAGCGAGCGCGGGAGCAGCCAGCGCCGAGGCCAGCACGCCGAGCTTCGCCTCCTGCAGCTGGCGCCCCTGGAAGGCGAGGCTGGAGACGAGCAGCGCGACCGTGAAGCCGATTCCGGCGATCGCCCCGCCGGCGCTGAGGATCGGCCAGCTGACCGTCGGGCGCTTGCCTCTGAGCATCGGCCTAGAGGCGATCCAGGAGGCCGAGACGATTCCCACAGGCTTGCCGATCAGGTAGCCAAAGAAGATCCCCAGCGTCACCGGCGAGGAGATCGCATCGCTGAACAGCCTCGAGTCGAGGTGGATGCCCGCGTTGGCCAGCGCGAACAGCGGCACCACGACATAGCTCGTCCACGGGTGCAGACTGTGCTGGAGACGCTCGTTGGGCGAGATCGAAGCGAGCACCGCAAGCTGTGCCGAGCGGGCCAGATCCGGGGTCGGCTGCTCGCGGAACGACCGTGTCAATGTCGTCGCTCGCTCGAGATCCTCCCGCGAGGGCGGATAGGCGGTCGTCACGAGGCCGATCGCAAGGCCCGCCACGACGGGGTCGATGCCCGACTTGAACAAGGCGACCCAGATCGCCACCGCCACGACGAAGGAGAGCTGACGCCGGCCCGCGGGCGCGAAGCGCAGCGCCACCAGCCCCCCGAACAGGACGATCGCGACGAGCAGCGCCACCATCGAGACGTGGTTGGTGTAGACCGTCGCGATCACCAGCAGCGCGGCGAGATCGTCGACCACCGCCAGCGTCAGCAGGAACAGTCTCAGCCGCGTGGCGCTGCGAGGGGTCAGCAGCGCCAGGGCGCCGAGAGCCAGGGCGGTGTCGGTCGACATCGTCGAGCCCCATCCGTGGGCACTGGAATCGCCGGCGTTGATCGCCAGGAAGATCAGAACCGGCACGAGCATCCCGCCTAGGGCGGCGACGACGGGGATCGCTATGCGGCTGCGCTCGCGCAGATCGCCGATGTCCATCTCGCGCTTGGCCTCCAGGCCGACGACGAGGAAGAACAGCGTCATCAGTCCCTCGTTGACCCAGTGGCGCAGGTCGGCCGAGAGCGTCCAGCCACCGAGGCGCAGCGACAGGTGGGTGCTCCAGACAGACTCATAGGAGCTCCGCCAGGGCGAGTTGGCCCACAGCAGCGCCAGCACCGCGGCGGCCGCCAGGGCAGCGGCGCTGCCCGTCTCCGTGGCCAGGAAGTCGCGGACCGGGGCGGCCATGTTCCGTGCCCAGGCGGTACGTCCAGTCGATTCGGGGGTCGAGTTTGCCGAGGTGGCCTCCAGAGCGCTCGTCGCGGCGAGCGGCGCCGCCCGACGTTCGAGGCTGCGGTCTATCACACGACACACCGATCCCGGGTTGACTTGAAATACTTCCGTGTTCAGAATATTCCGGCTGTCGAACAACGGGAGAGCTCGGTGACCGACGTCCTGGGGGCCGCGGAGCGAAAATTGCTTCGCGCTGTCGCACATCTGCTGCCTGAGCACTGGGAGCAGATCGCCGAGTTGATCGTCGAGCCCGTCCCTCCGACGCCGGCCGCGACCGTTCCCACGCCGGGCGACGCGGCGGCGGATCGGCTCGCCGCGGTCGAGCACATCGTCGTCGTGATGCTCGAGAACCGCTCCTTCGACCATATGCTCGGCTACCTCTCGCTTCCCAAGGCGCTGGGCGGCAGGGAGCGCACCGACGTGGACGGGCTGCGGGGTCCCGCTGTCGATCTCAACTCATTCGGCGGCAGGGATTTCCCGATCGAGCATCTGGAGATGACGGCCTTCGCCGGAGAGGCTGAGGACCCCGACCACTCCTCCCGCTCCGTCGAGGAGCAACTGGCGAACGGCGGGCAAGGCTTCGTGAGCAGCTTCGCGCGGGTCTCGGGGGCGCGTGCTGCGCAGCTGAAAGTCCCGCCTCCCCACCCGGGCCTCGTGATGGGCTACTACGACGCCGACGACCTGCCCGTCTACGACCACCTCGCCTCGAGCTACTGCGTCGTCGACCGCTGGTTCAGCTCCGTCCCCGGTGCGACCTGGCCGAACCGTCTCTATGCCGCCACAGGCGGGGCTGCCGGCAGCCTCGACGATCGCTCCCCGCCGCTTTACTCTCTGCCGAGCTTCCCCCGCTGGCTCGACGAGCACGGGGTCGACTGGCGCTGGTACTCCTACGACCCCGGAACCCTGCGGGCGATCGATCCTCGCTACCGCCTCGGCAACCACCATCGCTTCGCCTACCTCGACGCCCGCAAGCTGAGCCTCGGCGAGCGCGCGGTGGGAGCTGTGACCGAGGAGGGACCTTCGTTCCTCGACGACGTCGCGGCCGGCCAGCTGCCGGCGGTCAGCTGGATCGACCCTCACTTCAAGGACCTGCGGGTGCTCGGTCCGAGCTCCAACGACGACCATCCCCCCTCAGACGTTCTCGCCGGCCAGGAGCTGGTCCTCTCCATCTACCGGGCCCTCGCCTGCTCACCGACCTGGTCGAAGACGCTGCTGATCGTCACCTACGACGAGCACGGTGGCTTCTACGACCACGTACCCCCTCCCGCCGCCGTCGACGCGGACCCTCGCTTCCAGCGCCTCGGCGTGCGCGTTCCGGCGCTTTTGATCTCGCCGCTCGTGGACGCCGGGTCCAGTTCGACGGCGCTGCTCGGCCCGGACTTTCACTTCGACCACACCTCGATCATCAAGACGATCCTGACCCGATTCTGCAGCACCTCCGGGCGCATCCCCGAAGTCTCCGAGCGCGTCGCCTCCGCCAACCACCTGGGCCATCTGCTCTCGGGAAAGCCTCCGCGAGCGGAGGTGCCCGAGCACGCCGATCTCGTCGCCCACATGGCCTCATGGCAGCAGCAATGGATCGCCGGTCGCTACAACGGAGCGGTCGTCGCGGGCGGACCACCGAGGCGCCTGACCGACTTCCAGAGCGGCTTCTACGACGCGGTCCGGCTGCTCAGGCGTGCCGGCCTCCCCGCCGGGCACCCATGAGCGTCGACTAGGGGTCGGCTTTGATCTCCAGGCTCCCGCTTGCCGATTCGACCACATAGTGGAAGGTGGCCACGATCGCCACCGGTTCCCAACGGTTATCGAGGAACGCCAGCAGCCCGGTCGGTGCGTGATGCTCGAGCCCCGCGGGCGTCTGAACGCCAGGGTCCGCCTCAGCGAGCTCTTCGGTGAATTCGCCGGTCATCGTGTCGACGGGACCGATCGTCGAGGCGAACGAGTTCTTCCCCTTAGGTGCACCGCCAACCCACACCGTCCCGATCGGCCCGTCGCAGTTGACCGGCGAGAACAGCCGTTCGTGGTTGGCGACCGTGTAGAGGATGCCCACGGTTCGTGGGTTGGTCTCCTTCGAGACATACCCAAGCCGCCCCGCCCAGCTCGGCACAGGCCGGCCCGGTTCCGCCGGTTCTTCCTGCCAGGCGAACAGATTGTTGATTTCGCCGAGAGCGAACGCGGAGGCACCCGTCTGGCAGCTCGAGCCTTCCGAGCCGCAGCCACCGAATTCCCACAGCGGCGTGGCGGTCGTGTTCGGTCCCCAAACCCTGGCAAAGTCGTCGCTTCCCAACCGCGCGCATTCGATCAGCGCCCCGGCGGCGGTTTCGATCTTCAGGTTTCCCTCGAGGGCCACCGTCTGCAGGTTCACCTGCCCCCCCTCCGGCACCGGAGTCCATTCGTAGGCGCCGCGCGGCAGGCCCGCGCGCCGACCCGCCCTTGCAAGGCAACCGGCGTCCTCGAAGCGTCCTCCGGTCCCGGTCTGGGTCGCGCGGCAGCTGCCCCATTCCGGCAGGCCGGCCCTCGCCGGCGGTGTTGTCAGGACCCCGCCGAGCAAGAGCGCCACCCAGAAGCCGAACAGCACGGACAGCAAGCGCGCCGACGGATGGGCGCGCCGAAGGTGCCACGCGCCAGACCGCGCGATGCCGTAGACGAACAAGCGGTGCCTCCCTCATGGCGCTCGTGCAGCAGGCATCGTGCCCGCCGGGCGCCGGGCTAGACATCAAAGCAGCGTGAGGGAAGTTATGTCAAGGGCCAACAGCCGGATGTTGTAGGCCCGCCGGCTGAAGCGATGGGCGCGGCAACCCGCGATGCCGCGCCCACCCTCCGCATGAGGTCTAGTTGACGGCCGCCCAGCCCGTTTCGGGTGACGTCGTACCGATCACGCTGCCCACGTACACGCCGTTGGCCAGGCTCGAGACTTTCAGCGTTTTGACTTTTTCTTCTTTCGGCAGGCCGCCGTTGTTCAGGTAGAACGCTTTCACCGCCGTCGAGGGCGCTTCGCCGGTGTGTTTGGCTTTTTCCGTGCTGCCTTCGACGTTTTTCAGCGCCACTTCGCCTTCGATGTTGTATTTCCCAGCGCCCGGGAATGGACAGCTTTCGCCGCTCAGTTCAAGCTGCAGGAAGCTGGAGCCCGTTTCGGGTTTCAGATCCGTGACGGTCGTCGGCGTTTCGGTTTCGGCAGCCACGATCGTTGCGTAGCCAAGCTTGGCGGTCAGTTTTTCGGTCTTGACCGTTCCGGCCGCAGCGCCTGTGCTGTTGACTTTGCAGCCGGCGATCACTTCTTCGTTGGTTTTGTTGATCACGCAGCCCGAGTAGACGATCTGCTCGGTGCCGGTGCCAGGGGTGGCGCCGACGCCGCCCGTGATGTGCGAGCCGGCTTCGAGGCTGGCGCCGCTGCACGCGACGGTCAGTTCGCTGGTTTTGAACTTCTGGGAGCCGCTCGCCGCAAGCGAGATTTCCTTGGTTTCACTCGATTTCAGGACCGATCCGCCGACCTCCCACTGCGGATTGCCCGTCGATCCCGCAAGTGCCGGAGCAACGCCGGCCACAACTGCCAGGCACACGAGTACCGCGGCCAGTCCAAATCTCATAAGTCGCATGCGGCTGCGTCCTCCCGCCAGTGGTGGTTAGCCGATCTCGCACCACGCAGGTGCCTGGATGTCTGTGTCTGGCGATCGTCGGACTCGGGGTCAACGACCGCCGTCGGCACTCTGACAGAACGGTGCTTGCCTGTCAACCCCGATTGTACATGTCATCGTATTTTCCGATAACCGTTACCCGTCAGCCTTTCAGCGAGCGGCCGGGGATGGTCATTTGGGCCCGTTGTGCCCGCCGCCCCGATAAGTAGCGCCAGCACAGGTACATGACATCGCGTCGCAGACCGTTGGGGCCATGGAGAGCACGCGGCCCACGCGCAATATCGGTAATTCCTCAGATAACATGAACTTTTATGGGAGTCAGAAACACGACCTCTATGCACACACGTGTCATCGGCCGGACAGGTGGCCGGCGGGTGTCACGGACGAACCGGACAAGACTGCTCGATGCCGCCGCGGCGGCTGCCGCGGAGCGCGGTCCGAGCCGTGTCTCGGTCAAGGAGATAGTCGCCAGGGCTGGGCTGTCGCGCGGGACCTTCTACGCCCTGTTCGCCGATCGCGACTCATGTCTTGCGGCCGTGCTCGAGGATCTCGTCGAAGACGTCGAAGCCATGGCGCGGGCGGAGGTCGCCCGGGGCAAGACGGCGGCCGACCGGGTGGCGCGCGGGGTGGCGGGGGCATTGCGGGCGGCTGACGCCGATCTTCGCCGGGCGAGCTGCTGCGCGGCGCCCGCCGGCCGCCACGAACCGCGCCTCCTGGCGGCACAGGCGAATGCCACCGCCAGGCTCGCGGAGGCGATCGCCCAGGCGCGGTCGGAGCTCGGCGCCGGGAGCAGCCCTATGGCCGGGACACAGTCGGCGCCGGTGGGCGCGGAGGAGGTGCTCGCTCGGGTGCGAGAGCACCTGGACGGGCCACGCCAACACACCCTGATCGTTCTCTTCGGCGAGCTGCTGAGGATCGTCGCCGGACCACGGCTCGCTCGAGACACGACCGAACCAGCAGCGCTCAAGCCACCGCCCGCAACCGTGCCGGGCTCAAGGTCCTCGAGCGTCACATCGCAGGAGCCCCACACGGAGCGGGACTGGGTGCCTGCTCGAAGCCGCGAGCACTACGGCGAGCGCACCGGGCCCGAGGGCAGCGTACGACTGACGCGACGCACCC
Organism: Solirubrobacteraceae bacterium; assembly: GCA_036271135.1. Classification (GTDB taxonomy): domain Bacteria; phylum Actinomycetota; class Thermoleophilia; order Solirubrobacterales; family Solirubrobacteraceae; genus Palsa-744. The sequence goes on along the minus strand of DATBBF010000024.1, from coordinate 11,143 downwards.
TGGAGGTGCTCGAGAGCCTGCGAGCACATCCCGGCGAGAGCAACCGCGGCCTCGCGCGCCATGCCGGAGGCGTCGATGCGGGACAGATCTCGAAGCTGCTGCGCCGACTCGAGGATCGCGGGCTGATCGCCAACCATGGCGAGGTCGAGTACAGCTGGTCAGCCAACAGCTGGTTCCTGACAGACCGTGGCCGCGAGCTGATCGACCGCTGAAAACGGCGACGGCGCCCGAGCGCCGGCCGGTCAGCTCGGGCGGGAGCCCGGCTCTCGCCCGATCGGACGCTCCGCCGTGTTTCTCGCGACGAGCCCACCGATCGTCTCGATCGCCGTCTCCGCTCCGATGAAGGGAGCGATCGCGATGTATGTCAGCTGAGGCAGCAGCAACGGCAGCAGCTCGAGCTCGTCGCGGGCGGCGTGGCGTTGGATGATCTCGAAGATCGCGCCGGTGATCGCCTGGGAGAAGATCCGGGAGCGCTCGTCGCGCTCGCCGCCGGCTACGAACCCCTCCTCGAAGAAGATCGTGAATGAGCGAGTCACCTCCTCGGCGCGACGAATCGCCGCCGGCCCGGCCGCGTAGCACTCGACCAGGCGCAGATGCGAGAGCGACGGATGAACGACGACGAGCTCGAGCAGCGCCCTCAGACCGTTCCAGATCCGCTCCGGCCAGGGCGCCGGGGCGAAGTAGGCCGCGGCGCACCGGTCGAAGATGTGCTGAGCCGGATAGTGCTGGGCTTCCAAGAAGGCCTGGTGCTTATCCGCGAAGTGCTCGTAGAAGACCTGCCGTGAGACGCCCGCCGCGGAGACGATGTCGGTCACGGTTGCGTCGGCATAGCCCTTCTCGCGTGTCGCCTGGGCGGTCGCGTGGATGATCCGCGTGCGATGGCTGCGCGCCACGACGCTGGGCGGCAGGCGATGGCGACCACGAGGAAGGCGCTTGGGCTCCGGGGCGGGCGGCGGCGCGCTGTGTCTCGATGCCCGCAACCTGGCTCGCGGGCCGGTGCTCCAGAGCGTCCGACCCGGGCTCACACCGTAGGAGCGCAGCCAGCTCACCAGATCCTCGGCCAGCTCAGGCAGCTGATCCTCGCTCGACATCCGCAGATGACGCGAGACGATCGTCCGAATCGCCCCGATCAATGCCACGGGCGGTAGGTCGATGCGGGGCGCCTCGGGCGGCGTGGCGGCCAGCATCGCCCGCGCCCGGCTCTGGAATACGCCGGTTACCGCGCGGCGCTCCTCACGCACCCGAGGGCCGCCGCCCAGGGACTCCACGAGCAGCAGGCGGGCAGAGTCGGTATCCGCGCAGACCGCGTCGAGCAGCCTGCGAATCCCCGCTACGGCTGCCTGCGACCAGTCCTCATAGCCGGCCACCGCATCCGGATCGATCGGCTCCATGTCCGCGAGCATCCGTCCGGTCGAGGCTCTGTAGGCGGCCAGCGCACAGTCCTCCTTGTCGCTGAACAACTCGTAGAAGGTGGCGCTCGAGACGCCCGCGTGCGTCGTGATCTGGGTCACGCTCACACCTTGATAGCCGTCCCGGGCCGACAGCTCAATCATCGCCGCGACCAGCCGGTCGCGCTGGCTGACCTCGGCGGTCATGTTGCGGTCGGGCACGAGCATCCCTGCTTCGGCGCTCAGCTCTTGTGGGTCTTCTTGCCGCGGCTGGCGCTCGCGCTGAGGCTGTGTCGGGCACGGCGCTCGCAGGTGCCGCGCCGCTTCGCGCTGTGCTTGAAGCGCTTGCGACAGGCGCTGAGCGCACGGCTGAGCTTCTGTGCCCGGGTCAGCTTCTTGGCTTTGAAGCCGGCCACGCCTTTGCAGCCGCTCAGCGCGAGCTTGGTGCTCTGGGAGATCACAACGCCGTTCTGGCCGGTAATCGTCGTCGGCATCGTCAGTTTGGCGTTGCAGAGGTCATAGCTACCGCTCGGCAGATATGCGCCGAGCGCTGAGTGCGGGCCCTCTGGCAACACCGCTTCGAAGCTCTCGACCGGCGCGTCGGGCACGGTGTTGAAGCTCGAGGTGGTGATCCCTTTGCTGATCCGGGTCTGCCCGTCGAGCACCAGCTTGATGCCTTCACCCTGGAGCACGAACTCCACGTCGGGGAACGCCGCACCACCGTGTGAGACCAGATAGCCGGGGCCGGTCAGCGGGTTCTTCAGTACCGGAGTGTGGACTACGGCGGAGCCGATCACCGAGCCTTCGTCGCAGGACGCCGGGTTGGCTTCGAAGGTCTTTTCCGGACAGGCCTGACGGATCGTGCTCTGCCGCGAGGGGAGCGTCTTGGGGAGCGTCAGGACGGTTTTGGCGATGTTGGCCTGCCCCGGCGAGGAGGTCACCCGGACCGTGAGGCTGGCGCCGTTGACACGGCTTGCCTGCCCCTGGGTGCTTGCCGTCAGAGTCGGCTTGAAGGGGAGCGATGCGCAGCCGGTTGCCGTGAACGACGCCGACACCGATGCCTGCGCGCCGCCGTCTCCGCTGAGTGTCCCGGCGATCGCCGTCGGCGTGCAGTTCGTCGGGTTGAACTCGAACGGCTTGCCCGCTCCGGTGAGTTCGTCGATCGTCACCTGCAGGTCTTTGAGCTGAACGGGGACGCCGTCGAGGATCGTCGGGATCGCTTCGTGGCGCGGACCCGGGTCGGTCGTGACGCTGACCGCCGCGGTGTGGGGGTCGACGTCGATCCGGGAGCGCACGTTGACGTAGCCGAGGTTGAAGGGTCCGGCGGCAGCGAGCGTTCGCACGAGCAGCCCGAAGGGCGCGCCGTCATAGCCGGTTGTCAGATAGACCTGCCCGCCGAGCGTGACCGGTTCGCCGCCGAGTCCGGAGGCCTCCACGGCGTGGCCGACGAGGCTGTCCGGGTCGCAGGCCCATTCCTGCCCCGCCGGCGGTTCCGGGCAGGGCGTCACGTTCGCGAGGATTGCGGCGATCCCTGCCGGCAGATGGACGCTCACACCGTTCAGCGCCTGCTGGCCGTCTGGCCTGGCGATCGACAGCACGAAGGGGCTGAACGCACCGGCTCCGGACTTGACCGACCCCGCTTGGAACCCCGGCGTGAAGTTCAGCGGGTTCGGTGGGCACGGTCCCCCACCCGCGCCGGTGGTGATCGCGAAATTGGCTTCGGGCGAAGCCTTTGCGCCGCCGGACCACGGCGTGAAGGAAGCGGATGTCGTATAGGAGCCGCACAGCGCCGGTGTGGAGGTTGAGCCGCGATCGCCTTCCAGGAAGTGCAGCTGGAGGTCTTCGAACGGCAACTGCGGCGTGTTCTGGAAGGTAGAGACGAGCTGTCCCGTGGCGGGGTCGGGTGTGACGCTCCCCGCGAGCTTGACGAGCACACCGGCGGTCTTGTCTTCGGCGAGGAGATAGAGCACCAACGGCGCCTGGAAGGGGTTGACATGCTCTTCGGCGAGGTACACCGAGCCGGTCAGCGGATCCGGCAGCAGCGGCGTCCTGATCGTCACGGTGCCGACCTTCTCGGAGTCGTTGCAGCCGGGAGGTCCGGGCAGGAACCGGGTGTTCTGAGTCTGAAGCGCTTCTTCGGCGCCGGGGAACGGCGATCCGAACGAGGCTGCCGAACAGGCGGCGAGGCCGTTGGCGGCGGGCGGGCTGAGCGTCAGCCCCGGTGGCAGCGTGACGGTGGTGTCCTCGACCGCCGACTGCGCTTGTTCTCCGCCGGAGACGAGCCCGGTCTGGGGCACGTGCACGCCGACGGACAAGCCAGTCGGCGTGCTGGCGGTGTGCACGTCCGGTTCGACGGAGATCGTCGGTTTGAAGCCGAGGAGCTCACAGTGTTCGGTCGGCAGGTGGTCGAGCGTGTCGCCGAGGAGCGGCTGGACGACCCGGCCCGGCCCGGCGGGCCATGAGTGCCCTTCGACGGTCGTTTCCGGCGGTGGGGTGCCGCAGGAGGTCGGCAGGGTCAGGAAGGCGCGCGGGGAGGGATCGGTGGTTTCCGGGCATTTCGCGTGAGGCTGGCCGCCGTACCAGGTGCCCTCGCCGAGGCATTCCCAGCCACGAGCGGAGTCGTGGCTGGCGTCGCCGGGAACCCCCCAGAACGTAACTTGGCTCGAGAGCAGCTGCACCGCCTGTGAGATTTCGCTGACGCTCACTTCGACGCCGTATTCGCCACCGGTCGGGACGGCCGTTCGCAGGATCACCGGAACGCCCTCCAGCACGAACCCGAATCGCGCCGGTTCCCCAGCTTCGGGCGTGAGGTTGAAGATCGGGATCGCCCATGCTCCGAAGCCCGCGGGAACGGGGTCGTTGGCGACCAGTGAGACGACCCCGATTGCCGTGTCGGGCGGGCACAGGTTCACAGTCTGTTCGGCGATCGTCGTCGAGAAGTCGACCTTGGAGCACTGTGGGACGGCGGTGATGTTGCCGACGAGACCGGGGGGCAGCTTGAAGCGGAGGTCGTGCGGAAGTGCCACGGCGCTCGGGAAGATGCCTTTCTCGCTCGGCGTTTCGAATTCCCCGAGCGTCTCGTTGAGATCGAGCGTCGTGGTCAGCTGGTAAGGGTGCGAGCCCGCCTGCCTGTCGGGGGCGCCGCCTTCGAGTTCGGGGGTCAGTGCGAAGGCTTCCGCTCCGAACGGAGCTGGACCGTTCGAGAATTCGAGCTGCTTGGAGAGCTGTGCTTCGGGCGCGGTCTTTTCCTTGTGGCCTCCACCGGGGATCTGTTCCTCGTAGCTGCCCCCCTGGACTCTCGCGACGCTCTGTCCGTCTTCGGGTCCTTCGAGCTTCGCGGGGATCCTCATCAGAAGGTGTTCGAACGGAGGCAGGATTTCGGTGAACTTGCAGCTGACGAGGGCGCGCCCTCCGGTCTGGGTCGTGACTTCGCAGCCCGTCAGCGGCGGCGGCACGTTTTCGCGCCCCGGCACGCCGCGGCCGGCGAACGCCTGCGGCAGCCCGATCGGCGTCACCCCCGGCGGCAGTTCGTAGCTGATCGTCACCGGCGCCGGCGAGCCGTCGACCGCTTCGTCGCCGATGTCCGTGGCCGTGACGACGAATTGGGCTTCGTCTCCCCCGACCTGGTTGCCGAGCGCCATCGTGGCGTTGAGCTTCCACCATGGCGCCGGCGCCGCTTGGGCCAGCGCGGACTGAGCCAGGGCAAGCACGAGCGTCACGGCGAGCGCCAGCAGAAAGGTCAGGCGTCGGAAGGTGAGACGGCTCACCGGTGCACCGTCTTTCCGTGGACTGACTTCGCCGCCGGCTTCTTCTTTGCCGGCCCGTAGCGCTTGCGAGCCGTGGCTTCGCAGGTGCGGCGCTTGCGAGACTGCTTGTCCTTCTTGCAGCTCTTCAAAGCTGCCGCGAGAAGCTGCGCGCGTGTCGGCTTCGGCTTCGCTTTCGCCTGGAACGGCAGGACGTTTCCGTTGGCGCGCGGCACGGCCGCGGTGCCCGGTGTCTGTGAGACGGGCGCCAGCACGCTGAGTGGCCGGCAGGATTCGGTCGTCGAGCACGGCACCGGGGCTCCCGTTTCAGAGTGTGTGAGGCAGGGCCTGGAGGCCGTGCATTCGTGGGCGTCGAAGACGGAGAAGCTCGCGCCCTGTTCGCTCGCCGAGAGACCGGCGCTGAGGAAGAAGACCTCGCCACCGCCGTCTTCGCCCTCGCCGCCCGTCGTTTCCCCGCCACTGCGGCTGGCGTCCAGAAAGGCAGCTTCGCGAGGCGAGCTTCCGGAGGAGATGAGCCCGAGGCAGCCATTCAGGCCAGTCACGAAAGTCCGGCCGGCGCTCGTGCAGCGCTGGGGGCCGTTGGGGATGCCGATCGGCTCGTACTCGTAGACGTCGTTCTTGGCGTTGACCGCTTCGGGCACGAGGTCGGCCGGACTCTGGAAGTACAGCCGGCCGCTGTCGGACAGGTAGTTGGACTGATAGAGCGCGCGATCGTGCTCGGATTTGGTCCAGCCCGGCACGCTGCCGGCGAGCCAGCGGCCCTGCCAGATTTTCATGCGGTCGACGACGAGCCCCCATCCTTCTTCGTTCTGCGGATTGGTTTCGGGCGGGTCGAAGACACCCCGCGGCCGTGCGCCGCTCGGGTCGCACGAGACACAGGACAGATGTTCGGATGCGGCGTCGTAGAGGAAGACCTCCTCGTCACGGGCGCCGCCCGCCGCAGCGCTCACGTCGCGGTTGTCGTAGCCGGTCAGGCTCTGCTGGGACATGAACGCCACGTAGCGCCCGTTTGGTGAGATCCGCGACGTCACTTCGCCGAGATCGGGGTTGACCGGACTGCGGCGCGGTTCCCAGTCGGCGTTGTCGAGATTGGAGAGGGAGGCGACAAACCGCGGTGAGGACCAATGCCCGTTCGGCGCCGTTCCTTCCCGCCTCAGCAGGTAAAGGTCGCAGGTGGCGTTCGGCTGCGGTTCGGGACGGCACTGCCCGGGGCCGGCGTCGGGGCCGAAGGCACCGTTGGCGATGAAGTAGACCGATGAGCCGTCTTCGCTGGAGCCGACCGTCAGACCGACGACGTTGCCCGAGGGGGTGAGGTCGGTGAGCTTGCAGCCGAGCCCTCCTTCGCCGACGGTGATTTCGCACACGTACAGATCTGGCTTGCCGTGGCTGGCGCCCGCGCCGGGAACGAGATCCTGTTCGTCGGTGAAGAACACGGTGGAGCCGTCGGCGCTCGCGCCCTGGAAGACTGCGCGGCCTTCTTCGCTGCCGTCGCCGTCGATCTCGATTGTCTCTTCGCGCGAGGTGTCGCGCATGTAGAGATGGTTTTCCGCAGCCCAGAAGACACGCGAGCCGTCATCGGAGATGGCGCCCCTGACCATCGTGCTTGAGATGCCGAGCACCGCCGCTTTCGCAGGCTCGGCCGGAGCGCCCGGGAGCACGTTGACCAGCTTCAGCGCTCCTGCGCTCCACTCGTAGAGGTTGTGACCGGTGGTCGACCCGGGTGTCAGTGGTATTTCGGATTCGATCACCTCGTGACTGAGATCCGGCGTCGCGTCGATCGGCGTGACCTGCTTGCCGAACTGCGTGCCGGCCAGCACGTTGCCCGCGTCGACCAGCGCGAGGAAACCTGGGGTTTCCATCTGCAGGCCGTTGGCCTGAGCCTGTTCGTAGGCCGGGGCTTCAGTAGCGGACGGGGATATCGGCGCGTCGCTGCGCAGATAGACGGTCTTTTCCTGATGACCTGCTTCACCGGCGCCGGGCGGGGCGAGGGGCGGTTCGGCGAGCTTGCCGCCGCCGGCAAACGGCTCGAGCAGGCTGAGCGCGAGCGTGCTCGAGAACATCCTGTATTCCTGGCTGCCCAATTCGAGCCCCGTGCCCTGTTCGTTGGGGGTGACGATGTCCTGGGTGCTCCAACCTTGCGCGCCTCGTGTCGAGAGCAGTTGCGTCGGTTCGAAGCTGCGGCTCCCTTCCGGTTCGTCGATCGGCGCGGTGCCGATCCACGTCAGGGCGGTTCCCGACTCGGAGGCCTGGATCAGCCCGCCGCCTTCGCTGAACGGTTCGGCCTCGCCCCCGTTCATGTCGAGCGGCGAAACCATCTCCCAGTTGCGGCCGTCGGCGATGTCACGCCCCTCCGCGGCACCCGTCGTGAAGGTCAGTTCCGCGCCGGTCGTCTGACCCTGGGCATTGCTCGCCAGCAACCTGTAGTGGTAGGTCGTTGCCGGCGAGAGGTTCGTCAGCTTGACACTCACAGGTTCGTCGAAGAAGCAGTTGGACTCATCGGCGCTCGGGCACCCGGCGGCGATTTCAAGGCCCGGCGGCGCGGCGGTGGAGGTACACGCACCCGGAGTCGCGGCGCAGACCTGTGTTCCGTATTCGAAGAAGTAGCGGGTGCTCGAGCCGCCGGGGTCGACGGCGCCGTCGAGCTGAGCGCCTTCGAGGGTCACATCTTGTGCCGAGAGATCGTCGAGGGCCGGCTTGCGGGGAGCTTCCGGCGCGAAGACGTCGATCCGTCCCCCTCCGCCGTCTGAGACGTAGACATCGCCCGAGTGCTGGGAGCCGCCGGCGCTGACGACCGCGACGCCCTGGGCTTCTGAGAGACCGCCCTGCCCGGCGCCTTCGCCGAAGCGCTGAACCGAGTTGCCGGCCGTATCGAAGGCGGCGATCTCACTGCCCTCGGCAACGTAGACCTCACCGGTTTCCGGATCGGCTGCGACATCGGTGGCTTCGCTGTGATCGAGTTCCTGCAGGAGCACCGCTTCTGAGGCTTCTTCGGCCAACGCGGCGACGTCGAGCTTGGCGATGCGATCGCCTGGTCCCGCGGATGAGCCGCCGAACCCTTCCTCACCCACGTAGACGGTTCCTTTCCCGTCGACCGCCAAGCCGCTGCGCTCCTTGCCGTCGAGTTCCTGTCCCGGTTCGAGCAGACCGAAGCCGGGGCACGGCGCCGTGTGTTTCTTCCCCCGTTCCGGACAGACATGGTTTTCCAGAGCGTCGTCATAGACGAGCAGATCCCCTTCGTTGGCGATCCAGAGCGTCCCGTCCGGCGCGACGGTGACCCCGTCGAGTTCTTCGAATTTTTCGGCATGGGCCGAGGCGATGGTGTCGAGCGGAGCGCCTTCGGCACTGAACTTGTCCACCGCTTGGTGTTCGTCGGTCGTCCGGGCCTCGACATAGACATCGCCGGCTGACGGGTCTTCGCCGTCGCGGGAGTTGTCGACGGCGATCTGGTTCGGTTCGTCGAACTGGAACTTCCCCGGGCCGGCGAGACCAGGCTGACATTCGATCGAGCAATGCTCGAGTTCCTTCTTGCCGTCCTGGACCCCCCAGCCCCATGCTTCGATGAAGTCGTTGCTCGGACCCAAGCGGTCGACCCGGTTGTTGCCCGCATCGACGACGTAGATGTCGCCCGTGGCGTCGCTGACGGCTACGCCCCTGGGCCGACTGAGCTGGCCCGCGCCGCCTCCCGGTGCTCCGAAGCCTTCGAGGAAGGAGTGGCCGCGCACACTCAGCGCCACGGCGGGCTGAGCAGGGAGGAGCAGCGGCGCCAGGACGACCGCGGCGAGGGCAAGTAGCCGAGCCACCGGCGAGCACCGCCGGGCTCCTTGCCTGCCGCCTCTGCCCTCAGCCGCCATCGCCGCGTCTCCCCTGTCCCATCCCTGGATCGGATGCTGCCCTCGCAGCTTCTCTCGACCTCAAATAAACGTATTTGGTATTTGAGCAGTCCCGCATGATGATGTCAAGCCCCGTATTGATTCTCGATCTCGACCTCAGCCTTCTGCAAACGCTCACAAACGGTCGTGTGATCTAGTTTCCGCGGGCGCCGGCAGCAACAGCGGGGCGTGCGGCGCGCTCACCGCCCGCCCACCCTCCGCCGCTTTATCGCAGAGCTTTGATCTCGAGTGAGAGTTCCCCTTCTTCAACCGGCTCGTGCCAAGAACCGATCATCGCGACAGGTTCCCATTTGTCTTCGCGGAACGCCATGAACGACGCCTTGCGGCTTCCCGAGACCTTCGCAGGGCTCACTACGCCAGGCGCGCTCTCGGAGAACGCCTCTGTAAACGCAGTGGTCATCTCATCGACAGGGCCGATCGTCGTCGTGAACGTATTGGCGCCCTTTGGATCGCCACCGATCCAGATGGTGCCGATCGCCCCACCGCAGGAGATCGGCGGGTAGGCGCGTTCGTGGTTCTTCACGAGATAGGCGATGCCGACAACAGGACTGACGCCTCTGCTCACGAATCCGAGCTTGCCCGACCAGCCGGGTGCCGGCTGGCCTTCTTCGAACGGGACTTCGTCCCAGACTTCGGAGTTCGTTATTTCCCCGTCGTTCACAGAGACCGCCGAATGGCATTCCTGACCTTCGGAACTGCATTCGAGCAGTGTCCAAAGGGGCGTGAGGGTCGTTTTTGTCCCGATCAACTCGGATTGGTCGAAGGGGTTGTTCGAAGCACATTCAACCCTGGCGCCCGAGGCTGTCTCGAACGTCAGCTGGCCTTCGAGCCCCTCCGGCTGGGCATTGGTCTGTTCTTCCGCCGGATGCCATTCGTATCCGCCGGAGAATTCGCCGTGAGCACGGTGCGCGCGTACGATGCAGGCGTTGTCGGAGTACCGGCCACGGGTCCCGGATTCCGTCGCGACGCACCGGCCCAGTTCGGGCAGGCTCGCCGACGCCACCGGCACCACAGCCACCAACGCCGCCAAAAGCGCGACGGCTCCAGCCCCGACCGCCCTCAGAGTCAGCCTTCCCATGCCCGCGCCCTCCCCCTTCAATTGATTTCCTGCCTCACCGCACACGCGCTGAGCGCGCTCGAGAAACAATGAGTCCGAACGTCTCAGCGAACCCGCGTCGCAAGCCACCGTGACGCGCGGCCGCCGTGGCGCGCGGAGCTCTCGGGCCCCGCGCGCCAGTCGACTTCGAGGTGCTCAGGCTTTCAGCTCGAGCGTTTCCCCCTTGTTGGTCACTTCGTCAGACTCGCCGGCTTCGGTCGGCGCTCCGAATTCGCCGCCGGGCGAACGGACTTCAGCGATGAGGTGGACTTCAGGTCCGCCTTCTAGTTTCTTCAGGCGCTGTTCGCCCGCTGACTGCTGGAACAGCAGAGTCGCTTCTTTCGTAAACACGTTCTTGGCCGACGTGAGCAGACCGATCACTGTGCCCGAGACACGCAGTTCGATTTCGGCGCAGTGGAATTCAGCCTCGAAGAGACCCGATTCCGCCGTGATCGCGACACCGACTTCGTGTTTGGCTTTGCCGCCTTCGATGTAGCCGACTTCGCCCTTGAGCGGGTTCGTGATGATCGTGCCGAGGGTCGCGCCACTCTCGCACTGGTGATGGTTGAGTTCGCAGCCCTTGAACGTGACGACAATCCCGGCGCCGGTTTTCGGCCCCGTGAATTTTCCGATGTCACTGTTGGACGTGCAGGCGACGCCGCCCAGACCCTTGACCTCGAGGTTGGCGCCCTTCGCCTTGCCCTTGAAGCCCTTGCCCTTGCCGATGCCTTCCTGCAGTTCGTATTTACCCTTGTGTTCCGCGTTCGCTTCGGTGCAGGTCTTGTTGTTGAACCCGCCGGTGAAGAATTTGCCGACCTTGGGCGCCTTCGCGCATTCGAACAGCGCCGGTTCCGCCGCGCTCGCGCCGGCGGCCGCGATGGCGCTCATCGCCAGCGCCGCAACCAGCGCCAGCCCCAAGCTCGCAATGAGCTTCATCCTCATAGTGTGATCCTTTCCCTCTTAGGTTGAATGATTGCCATACCAAGCGTGGGGTCGGCGTCATCG
>DATBBF010000023.1:0-226729 GCA_036271135.1 Solirubrobacteraceae bacterium | reverse complement strand
CCGGGACGAACACGACCTGGGCGTTGCCGACGCCGGCGCTCTCGAGCTCGACGCGGTTGCGCTCGTCGGCGACTATCAGCGAGGGCTTCGCGACAGCAATACGAAGTCGCAGGTCCTTGGCGCGCAGCTGCTCGGTGCACGGCAGCACGACGGCACCGATGCGGAAGCAGGCGACCATCGTCAGAACCCAGTCGGGACGGTTGCCGATCAGCGTCATCACGACGTCGCCGCGGCGGATCCCGCGCTCCTGCAGCGCGCCGGCGAGCCGCGCCGAGCGCTCGGCGACCTCGGCCATCCGCCACTCGCGTCTGGCGCCCTCTCGGTCGAGCTCGATCAGCGCCAGCTGCTCGGCCGGCGCCGCATCGACGGTTTCGCCGGCGAAGTTCACGCCGGTATTCTCTCCCAAGCACTCGCCAAACGACTTTGGAGCCGAAACCAGAATGGCCGTAGCCACCGCCTACAGCGATATGTCCGACGAGCAGCGGGCGATCACCGAGATGGTCCACCAGTTCGTGGACGAGCAGATCCTGCCCAACGCAGAGCACTACGACCACGAGGACCTGTTCCCCGAGCCGATCGTCGAGCAGATGAAGGAGCTGGGGCTGTTCGGCGTCACGATTCCCGAGGAGTACGGCGGCATGGGGCTCGATCTGACGACCTACGCGATGATCGTCGAAGAGCTCTCGCGCGGATGGATCTCGATTTCGGGTGTCGTCAACACCCACTTCATCGGCTCTTACCTGCTGATGCAGTTCGGTACCGAGGAACAGAAGCAGAAGTACCTGCCGCGGATGGCCACTGGCGAGATCCGGGCGGCGTTCTCGCTCTCAGAGCCCGAGCTCGGCTCCGACGTCCAAGCGATCAAGACGTCGGCCAAGAAGCAGGACGACGGCAGCTGGGAGATCAACGGCCAGAAGATGTGGGTGACGAACGGCCTGCTCTCTTCGCTCGTGTTCACGCTCGTGAAGACCGATCCCGCCGCCGATCCGCGCTACAAGGGCATGACGTGCTTCATCTGCGAGAAAGAGCCGGGTGTCGAAAAGAACACCGGCGAGCTCAGCGGATTCGACGTGCCGCCGAAGATCAAGAAGATGGGCTACAAGGGCGTCGAGTCCACGGAGCTCGTCTTCAACGGCTTCCGCTGCCCGGCCGAGAACATCCTCGGCGGGGAGGAGGACGGTCTCAACAAGGGCTTCGTGCAGATGATGGACGCTCTCGATCTCGGTCGCGTCAACGTCGCCGCCCGTGGCGTCGGCCTTGCGCAGCGCGCTCTGGAGCTGGCTCTCAAATACGCGCAGGAGCGCAAGGCGTTCGGCAAGGCGATCGCCGAACACCAGGCGATCCAGTTCAAGCTCGCCGACATGGCGACGCAGGTCGACGCGGCGCGTCTGCTCGTACGTCGCGCCGCCGTCATGAAGGATGCCGGCGAGCGCTCGGACATGGAGGCCGGCATGGCGAAGCTGTTCGCCTCAGAGGCCGGACGGTTCTGCGCGGAGGAATGTCTGCGCATCCACGGCGGCTACGGGTACTCCAAGGAGTACGAGATCGAGCGCATCTACCGTGATGCGCCGCTGCTGCTGATCGGCGAGGGCACGTCTGAGATCCAGCGCATGGTGATCGGCCGCAAGATGCTGCAGCGGCACAAGATCTGACGCATGCGTGCGAGCGCCGTGCGTCCGCCGCGACATTTCAACCGAGACGGAAGGGGTGCTGGATGGCTGATGACGCCAAGTCGCTGATCGAGCAGGCGACGGAGCGCTTCCTCGCCGAAGTGCCGGCACTGGCTCCGATCAAGCTGGTCGTCGGCGTCGAACTGCGAGGACGTGGCGACGTCCAGCATTTCCGCCTGGAGATGCCCGGCGTCTCGGTCACGAAGGGGCCGGCAGCCGATGCGCGTGTGCGCGTCGACATGCGCCGCGAGTTCTTCAACGTGATGGCGCGAGAAGGGAAGATCCCTGACTGGGTGGAGGCGTTCATGTACGGCCAGGCGAAGGCAACCGGGCCCGAGCAGATCCTCAAGCTGATCACGAACGTGGTCGAGCGCCAACAGGAGCGCGAACGCACGCCGAAGGCGCGCAAACACGACTGAGCGTGCGTGGTGCCGTCCGCCCACGCCTCATAAGCTCTTGACGCATAGCGCATCGTATTTGATGCGCTAACGTGTATCAAGCAAGATAAGCATCATTTGCGAGGCATTGTCGCTTGCCGGACGATATAGTCATTGTATGACCTCTCTATTGATGCTTTCTACCTCTATATGTCCTCAACACATCAAAAGTGATGCAGTTTGACGATCTATTGACCGACGATGCTGTGCTTGAGGAGCTTGGGCGGCGTCTCCAGCAGCAGCGCCTCGCGCGCAACCTGACACAGGATCAGCTCGCGGATGCCGCCGGCGTCGGACGGGCGACTCTGCAGCGCATCGAGCGCGGCCGCTCGGCCCAGGCGACGGCGCTCGTCAAGGTGCTACGGGCGCTGGGGCTGCTCGGCGGACTAGACACGCTGCTGCCCGTCGCCGTCGAGTCGCCGATCGCCGAGCTCGAACGCCAGCGTCGTCGCGGCCGCCGCCGCGCTCGTGGACGCCGGGGCGCGGCTGCGGGGCCTCACAGCAGGGGTAAACGCGGCGGCGCCGCAGACCCGAGTGCTCCGGACGCAGAGCCGTGGCGATGGGGTGAGGACGCCGAGCACCGATGACGGTCGCGGCCGTGACGTTGTGGGGCAGCCGCATAGCTGCCGTCTCGATCGCTCCCGGCGCTCGCTACGCCACGTTCCAGTACGACTCTGCGTTCGCGCGATCCGGCATCGAGGTCGCGCCGCTGCGCATGCCTCTCGGCGAGCAGACGTTCGCCTTCCCGGGGCTGGCGCGAGAGGCCTTCCAAGGGCTTCCCGGCCTCCTCGCCGACTCGCTGCCCGACCGCTGGGGCACGGCGCTCGTCAACGCCTGGCTGGCGGCGCAGGGGCGTGAGGAGTCGAGCTTCGACGTGGTCGAGCGGCTCTGCTACGTCGGCTCGCGTGGGATGGGAGCCTTGGAGTTCGAGCCGGCGCGCGAGCCGTCGCCCGCCCACTCCGGCGACCTCGAGCTCGACGCGCTCGTCAGGCTCGCCGGTGAGGCTCTCGCCGAGCGTGAGCGGTTCGTCGCCGAGCTGGCGGAGGATCCCGAAGAGGACGCGATCCGCTCGATCCTCTCGATCGGCACCTCCGCCGGAGGGGCGAGGCCGAAGGCGATCATCGCCTTCAATGAGGCGACCGGCCAGGTCCGCAGCGGCCAGGTCGACGCCGGTGCGGGCTTTCGGCACTGGCTGCTGAAGTTCGACGGCGTCTCGGCGGCCGGCGACCACGGGCTGTCAGACCCGCAGGGATTCTGTGCGATCGAGTACGTCTATTCACTGCTCGCGCGAGCTGCCGGCATCGAAATCAGCGAGTGCCGGTTGCTGGAGGAGCACGGCCGCAGGCATTTCATGACACGCCGCTTCGACCGCGCCGAGAACGGCGCGAGGTCGCACATGCAGACGATCGGCGCTCTCGAGCACGTCAGTTACAACGAGCCGGGGACCTATAGCTACGAGCAGGCGCTGTTGCTCGTCAGGCGCCTGGGCATGGCGGCCCCGGATGTCGAGCAGCTGTTCCGTCGCATGGTCTTCAACGTCGTCGCCCGCAACCAGGACGACCACGTCAAGAACATCGCGTTCCTGATGGATCGCGACGGCGACTGGTCGCTGTCGCCGGCGTATGACGTCACGTGGGCGTGGCAGCCGGGAAACCGCTGGCTCGACGTCCACCAGATGTCGCTCAACGGCAAGCGCGACAACTTCACGCTCCCTGATCTACGTGCCGTCGCGCGCGTCGGCGGTCTGAAGCGCGGACGCGCCGAGGCGATCCTCGAGGAGGTCACCGAGGCCGTCGGGAGATGGCCACTGCTCGCGGCCGGCGCCGGCATCGAGCAGCAGATGGTCGAGCGCGTCGCGCGCTCCCACCGTCTGGATCTGGCACACAGCTGACCTCGCGGCCGCGGAGGCCACCTGGCCAAGCGCCGCAGGCGCCCGTTCGCGCTAGTGGTAGGACGTCAGCTGCTCGGCGAGGAACGCGAGCGAGCCGAGCAGGAACAGGCACATCACGATCAGCGAGAAGTTTTCGTTCATCGTGCTTGTAACGATAGTCGTAAGTGAGGCGTGCCGCGTCGACGCCGCCGGACACCTCCGGGCGCCGGGCGGCGTTTGGCTTACAGCGCGGCGCCGCCGTCGTAGAGCTTCAGGATCTTCACGGTGCCCTCGGGCGCCGCGTCGAGACAGAGCCTGCACAGCACGCACTCGTCGACGTTCTGCTCGACGATCTCGAGCGTTCCGTCGCCGTTCTGCGCGTAGATGTCGACGGGGCACGCTTCGCTGAGCTTCTTCGCGAGCTCGGCGTCGCCGGCGAGCTGATCGTCGACTTCGACGGCGATGAAGAGGGCATCCTTCCTCACGCTCCGCTCCTCTCGGCGATCTTCGCCTTGACCAGATCCGGAATCTCGTCGATCCGCTGAACGACCGGAATGCCTGCCGCTTCCAGGCGCGCGATCTTCTCGGTCGCGCTGTCCTCCTTGCCCTCGACGATCGTGCCGGCGTGTCCGAAGGACATGCCCTGCATCTCCTCGTCGTCCATGAACTTGCCGGCCATGAAGGCGATGATCGGCAGTCTCGAGTTGTTGTCCTTGACCCACTGCGCGAGCTGCGCCTCCATGCGCCCGCCGGGCTCCGTGTAGATCACGATCGCCTGGGTCTGCTCGTCGGCCTCGAAATGGGGCATCAGCTCGGCATAGGTCGAGCCGATGATCGCGTCGCCGCCGATCGACACGGCGGTCGAGACGCCGAGTCCGGCGGCCGTCAGCGTCGAGGAGATCTCCGTCGTCATTCCGCCGGAGCGGCTCATCACTCCGACCGCGCCCGGCTGGTAGGCGACAGCAGCGTTGCGCGCCGGGCCTCCGATGCCGCCCATCTTCGCGACGCCGGGGACGATCACGCCGAGGCAGTTGGGACCGATGATCCGTGCGCCCTTGGCGTCGGCGAGCTCGACCATCATCGCGACGTCGCGTCGCGGGATCCGCTCGGTGACGATCACGATCGTCTTGATGCCGGCGTGCAGAGCCTCGAACACAGCGTCGCGCGTGCCGGCGGGCGGGACGGTGACGACCGAGCCGTCGGGCACGACGCCGCCGTTGTGCTCGACGACCTGCTCGACGGTGTCGAACACGGGAACGCCGTGCACCTCACGGCCCTTGCGTCCCGGGGTCACGCCGCCGACGATCTTCGATCCGTAATCGAGGCACTCACGCGTGAGGTTGACGGCCTCGCGCCCGGTGATGCCCTGAATGATGAACGTCGTGTCCTGATTGATGAGGATCGACATCTAGCTGGAGGCCCCTTGGATCTTCGCGACGGCACGGCCGGCCGCTTCCCACAGTGAAACCGAGCGGTCGCAGTACTCGATCCCGTACTTGTCGAGGATCTTGAAGCCCTCCTCCTCCCAGGCGCCCGGGATGCGGAAGATCGCGATCGTCTCACCGGGGTCCTTATCGAGCTCCAGGCAGGCCTTGATCACGCCGCGGGCGACGATATCGACGCGCGTGTTCGAGACGATCGACATCATCACGGCGATCTTCTCGACACCGTCTTTCTGGAGTACTTGCTTGGCCAGGCCGCAGGCCTTCGCGACGGACGGGTTGCCGCCGATCTCGGAGTAGTTGGCGGGCTTTCCGCCTTGCTGGCGCACGGCATCGGTGAGCGTCAGTGAGCCACCGCCCGCTCCGATCACGAGGCCGATGTTGCCGTTGAAGCCGGTGTCCTTGCCTTGGATGACGCCACGATGGTCGGCGGCGTCGATCGCCTTGACGGCGTCTTCGAAGGAGGTCGGCGTGTGGTCCTCGCGGGTTCCCTCCTCAGCGCCGACGCCGAGCGCCTTCAGCAGCGCCTGCTGGCGCGGCATGCCCTCGTTCTCCATCTCCATGTGCGCGTCGAGCGCGACGAACGAGCCGTCCTTCAGCTCCGCCAGCGGGTTGATCTCGGCCAGCGTCATGTCGTTCTCGAGAAACAGCCGGGCGAGGCGAGCGAGGACGGGAGTCGCGCGCTGCAGCGCCTTACCCGTTACGCCGGCTGCGGCGATGACCTGCTTGGCCTGGAAGTCGGAGAACGGTTCGAGTGTGGAGAAGTGGCCGCGGCCGACGTGGTCGGGATGCTCCTCGGCGACCTGCTCGATGTCGATGCCGCCCATGTCGCTGAACAGCATCAGCGGCTTCTTGGCGGTGCCGTCCCAGACCACTCCGGCGTAGTACTCCTGCTCGACCTCTGCCTTGGGGTCGACGAGCACACCGCGTGGCATGTGCCCGTTGATCTCCAGCACGAGGATGTCGCGGGCGTGGGCCTCGGCCTCATCGGGGGTGTCGGCGAACTTGACGCCGCCGGCCTTCATGCGTCCGCCCGTGAGCACCTGGGACTTGATGACGGTCGGCCCGCCGATCCGCTCGGCGATCGCCTTCGCCTCGGCGGGATCGGTCGTGAAGCCGTAGTCCGTTACGGGGATGCCGGCCCGCTTGACTACCTCGCGGGCCTCGAACTCGAAGAATCTCATGCGGCGCGGAAGCCTATACGGAGGCGGCGGGGCGGTGCCTCTTGGCCGAGGATCCCGCGTGTCACCCGTATCCGGTGCGCTTCAGGAAGCGCAGCAGCCGCTGCACGAAGGCGTGCCCCGATGGCCCGTAGTGTTCTCGACTGCGCAGCAACCCGTGGCGCGCTTCCCGGTCGAGGATCCTGCGAACGAGTGCGCCGTGACCGAGACGATCCTCGTCAGCTGCCCAGGCTGCGATCAGGCCATTGCCCAAACCGTGCCGGCGCTCGGCACGGAACCCACCTAGGTAGAGGGCTGCGTCAGCCGCGATCTCGGCAGGGTAGGAGAGGGTGGCATCGCGGAAGGCGCCCGCCTCGAAGCTCACCAGTTGGATCGGCAGGCCGGAGTAGGCGTATGGCGCGAATGTGTATGCGAAGCGCGCGTCCCCCGTCCTGAACACCAGCTGGCGACTCGTCCCCACCGGGATGAGGTCGACCCCGGGTTCCCCAAAGTCGCGTTCGGTCACGCGGTAGGTCATCGTGCCCGGGTCGTAAGCGAAGACCTGCACGATCGAGCAGCAGTGGGCGCCCCCCGTGTTGAGACCGAGCACCACGTCGGGCTGCCCGTTGGATTCGAGGTCGGCCAGCTTGAGGGGTTCGTCGGCGAGGCTTTCCAGCCCGCAGGGCGAGCAGTGCGACGAGCTGACCGCGGCTTCGTAGAGCTTCGCGCCGTCCCGTTCGATCGCCAGCCGCAGGCCTGTCAGGGGGCGCGTTCCCGGTTCCCTGTGGGCGGCTTCGTAGGTGACCGTCGCCCTGACGCTGCCTTGAGAGGCTGTCAGGGTCTGCTGCGCGGCGCGCGCGTCCGGCGCGACCGCCGCACAGGCCGTGAGGCACGCGGTGACTGCCAAGACGCCGCGGACCGTAGAGACCATCGCCGTGTCAGACCGTGGCCGGCGTAAACCCGTAGGCCTCCGCCAGCTCCGGGTCCTTCTTGGCGAGCATTTCGGCGAGGTTGACCATCACCTTGCACTGCTTCCAGGTGGCGTCGTCCTGCATCTTGCCGTCGATCATGTGTACGCCGCGCCCGTCCGGGATCGCCTCGATGACCTTTTTCGCAAAGGCGACCTCGTCGGGGTCGGGCGAGTAGACGCGCTTTGCGATCTTGATCTGGGCGGGGTGCAGCGACCAGGCGCCGACGCAGCCGAGCAGGAAGGAGGCGCGGAACTGGGTCTCGCAGCCCTCCTCGTCGCGGATGTCGCCGTAAGGGCCGTAGAAGGGCAGCGCGCCGACCGACGTGCAGGCGTCGACCATGCGGGCGATCGAGTAATGCCAGGGGTCCTGCTGGTAGCTGGGGCGAGGCGCCTCGGGGTTCTCGGGGTCCGGGTCGGCGATCGTCCGGTAGCCCGGGTGCCCGCCGCCGACGCGGGTCGTCTTCATGCGCCTGGAGGCGGCGAGATCGGCGGGGCCGAAGCTCATGCCCTGGATGCGCGGCGAGGCGCAGGCGATCTCCTCGAGGTTGGCGACGCCCTGGGCGGTCTCGAGGATCGCGTGGATCAGGATCGGACGCTTCAGGCCAGCTTTGGCCTCCAGTTGCGCGAGCAGACGGTCGACGTAGTGGATGTCCCACGGGCCCTCGACCTTGGGGACCATCACGACCTCGATCTTCGCGCCGATCTCGCCGACGATCTGCGTGATGTCGTCGAGGAAGTAGGGCGAGGAGAGCTCGTTGACGCGTGTCCACAGCGCTGTGTCACCCAGCTCCATCTCCCTGCCGACGCGGATCAGCCCCGCTCGCGCGGCCTCCTTGCGGTCGAGTGGTACGGCGTCCTCCAGGTTCCCCAACAGGATGTCGACGGTCGGGGCGATGTCGGGCACCTTCGCGACCATCTTCTCGTTTGAGAAGTCCAGGAAGTGGATCATCCGGGACGGCTTGAAGGGGATCTCCCGGATCGGCTCGGGAGCGTCGATCGCTAGGGGCTTGAAGAAGTCTCGGGGGTTGCGCAAGGGCTCTCCTGGTCTTGGCCGAGGGTCGGCTGGTCGTTCGTCTGGTGCTAGGAAGTATGGGTGATCGGCAATCGGTCCCGTCTGCTGAGCGTTGTCGTGGCGACGCTCCTGATGGCCCTCGCCGCCTCCGGCCAGGCCGGCGCCGCGGCTCCGCACGGAGCCTTGCGCACGTTCCCGGTGGCGCTCTCGGCCTCGCCGCACGATGCGACGCTGCTTCAGATTCGCTTCCCGCGCGGCGGCCGCCGCGAACTTGCGTCGAACGCATTGCACGTGCAGGTCGTGGGCGCCTTCGGAGACGACTACATGGCGCTTGCGGCGCCCAGGAAGACCGGCCGGCGAGGACCGGAGGCGCTGCTGGTGCTCGCGAACCGCCTCTCGGCGCTGCTCGATCCTGCCTCGGTGCACCTGCGGATCAGCGCGCGGGCCTCGCTCGGGAAGCCGGTGCTGGTGCACCTCACCAATCTGCTCTACAGCGACGACGCGCACCCGCCGACCGGGCTCTGTGCGCTGACGCAGAGATCCGCTCCGCTCGACCCAATCACGGTGACGCCGCTCGCGCACCGCGGGACCGCAGTCAGCGGGTTCTCTGTCGCGCAGTCGGTCGCCGCGGCATATGACGCCGCCTGCGCCTCAAACGCCGATGCGCAGGCGTTCAAGAGCGCGCTCGCCGCCCAACCGGCACCAGGTGGCTGCGGATCCGCCTGCGAACCGGCTCCGGCGCCCCCTGCACCCGGACCGCCGCATTGCGCGCCTTGCGATCCCGCCCCGGGATTCGCCTGCCCGCTCAGGGCCTCGGCAGCCGTCTGTGTGGCGGGCCGTGACGAGACCTCGCTGGCCGCCGCCGCGGCCGCCCACTAAAGTTCCTCGCCGCGACCGAAGGCCCAGGGCAGCCAGTCCGGCCTTCCGCCACGGCGCCATGGCCGGTGCTGTCGAAGTCGGCACCGCATATGCGCCCGCATCCCGAACCCCAAGGAGAACCCGAACAGACATGAGCGAGACCGAGACCGTCGAGACCGAGCAGGCTGCCCGCGAGGCCAGCGGTGCCCACCCCTACGGCCGCTACCTGGAGGAGTTCGAGGTCGGCGCCGTCTACAAGCACTGGCCCGCCAAGACCGTCACCGAGTCCGACGACCACCTGTTCTGCCTGATCACGATGAACCACCATCCGCTGCACCTCAACGACGTCTACGCCGCCAAATCGCAGCAGGGGCGCAACGTCGTGGTGGGTCCGCTCGTCTACTCCCTGGCCCTCGGCATGTCGGTCTCAGACGTCAGCGGCAAGGCGATCGCCAACCTGGCGACGGAAGAGCTCAAGCATCCGGCTCCCGTCTTCCACGGCGACACGCTGTTCTGCGAGTCGGAGGTGCTGGAGAAGAAGGAGTCGCGCTCCAAGCAGGACCGCGGGACGGTCAAGGTCCACACCAGAGTCCTCAACCAGGACGGCGTGCTGGTGGCCGAGTTCAAGCGCCTCGTGCTGGTCCCCCGCAAGAGCCCCGGAGTCGAGTCCCCAGAGGGGAATGTCGAGTAGAAAAGCCGTGCGATACCCTTCCCTGACCCGCGCCCCAAGGGCGTTTTCTCTTTGCCGGCGCCACTCCCGCCCGGCCTGAGTGACGCACAGCGCCGAGTCGACAAGATCGCGAATCGAAGGAGCCTCCAGTTCGCCATGAACACCACCGTTCCCGCACCGACCAAGAACGAGCGCCTGCTGGCCTGGGTCGAGGAGGTGGCGGCGATGACCGAACCGGACTCGATCCACTGGTGCGACGGCAGCGCCGAGGAGTACGACGAGCTGTGCTCGCGGCTGGTTGAAGCAGGCACCTTCGAGAAGCTCTCTGACGCCAAGCGCCCCAACTCCTACTTGGCCCTCTCCGACCCCGGCGACGTCGCCAGGGTCGAAGACCGGACGTTCATCTGCTCGGCGACCGAGCGCGAAGCCGGACCGACCAACAACTGGCGCGACCCGGCTGAGATGAAGGAGACGCTCGGCGATCTCTTCAGCGGCTCGATGCGGGGTCGCATCATGTATGTGGTGCCCTTCTCGATGGGCCCGCTTGGCTCGGACAAGAGCTACGTCGGCGTCCAGCTGACCGACTCGACCTACGTCGCGGTCAGCATGCGGATCATGACGCGGATGGGCCAGAAGGCCCTCGACGCGCTGGGCGACGGCGACTTCGTGCCGTGCCTGCACTCCGTGGGGATGCCGCTGGCCGATGGCACCGACGACGTAGCCTGGCCCTGCAACGCCGACAACAAGTACATCGTCCACTTCCCCGAGACGCGCGAGATCTGGTCCTACGGCTCAGGCTACGGCGGAAACGCTCTGCTCGGCAAGAAGTGCTTTGCGCTGCGGATCGCTTCGGTGATGGCTCGCGACGAGGGCTGGATGGCTGAGCACATGCTGATCCTCAAGCTGACGTCGCCCGAGGGCGAGGTCAAGTTCGTCACCGGTGCCTTTCCCAGCGCCTGTGGCAAGACGAACCTGGCGATGCTGATCCCGACGCTCGAGGGCTGGACCGTCGAGACGATCGGCGATGACATCGCCTGGATGAAGTTCGGGGCCGACGGACAGCTATATGCGATCAACCCCGAGGCCGGCTTCTTCGGCGTGGCCCCCGGCACCGGCGAGGACACCAACCCGAACGCGATCGAGACGATCGCAGCCAACTCGATCTTCACCAACTGCGCCAAGACCGACGACGGCGACATCTGGTGGGAGGGGCTGACCGAGCAGGCCCCCGAGCACCTGATCGACTGGCATGGCAACGACTGGACTCCCTCCTCCGACACGCCCGCCGCTCATCCCAACGCGCGCTTCACGACTCCCGCCGACCAGGACCCGGCTATCGCGCCCGAGTGGGAGGACCCAACCGGCGTCCCGATCGACGCGATGTTGTTCGGCGGACGACGCTCGACGGTCGTGCCGCTGGTGACCGAGGCCTTCGACTGGGACCACGGCGTGTTCCTCGGCTCGGTGATGAGCTCCGAGAAGACGGCCGCGGCGGCCGGGACCGTCGGCGAGCTGCGCTTCGACCCGTTCGCGATGCTGCCCTTCTTGGGCTATGACATGGCCGACTACTTCGCCCACTGGCTGGAGATCGGCCGTACCTCGGGCGCCAATCTGCCGAAGATCTTCTACGTCAACTGGTTCCGCAAGGACGAGGACGGTCGCTTCCTGTGGCCGGGCTACGGCGAGAACTCCCGCGTCCTGGCCTGGGTGTTCGCGCGCTGCGCCGGCCACGGCGAGGCCGCGGAGACGCCGATCGGGTTCGTGCCGCCGGTCGGCCCCGAGGGCATCGACACCAGGGGCCTGGACATAACCGAGGGCGCCATGGCCGAGCTGCTGAAGGTCGACGTCGAGGGCTGGCGCAACCAGCTGCCCCAGTTCCACCAGCACTTCGCCCGCTTCGAGAACCTTCCCTCTGAGCTGACCGCTCAGCTGAAGGCACTCGAACAGCGCTTGGCCTCCTAGCCCGTCTCGGACTGCGATCTCGAGCACGAGGGTCTCGCCACGGCGAGACCCTCCCCGCCGAGAGCGCCCGGTGCAGGACGCGTGTCGATCCTGCGCCTACAATGCTCTGCATGGAGGGCTCGATGGCAGAGACCAGTGCCCGCAGCTGGCTGCGCTGCTATCGCTGCTGGTCGCAGGACCTCGAGGTTCAGGTCCATTACGAGGGGATCCACAAGATCGATCCCGACACCGGCGAGCGCGCCGAAGTGGTCGACGAGCTGCAGGAGGCTGTCGTCCAGTGCCTCGACTGCATGCACGACCAGCCGCACCTCGGTTTCAACAACGGCAGGGTCGAGCCGATCGAGGACCGCTGGGAACGGATGATCGCCGGCACACCGTGGGTCGCCTCCTGCACGGTGACGGTCGACTCCGAAGACGTCGAGAGCTGCTCGGGGCCGGAGGCGGGAGACGCACTGTCCTATGCGGCATTCGGCGATCACGGCGTCCGCGAGTTCTTCACCCATGTCCGCTTCCACAAGCACGAAGACGACGCTCGCATCATCGTCCACTTGCTCGTCGAGCTCTACGCCCGCTCACTCGAGGAGGCCACCGACGTGCTCGAGTCCTCCGCCCGCGGCCAGCTGACGATCACCTCGCTCGCCGAGGAGTCTCGCCCGCCCGCGGCGGCCGGCGAGACCCACCACGACTAACCGAAGGTAAAGGCGTAATCGGTGATCCCGGGGGCGAAGCGCAGCGACAGGTGCCCTCGAGCGTTGTGCGGCAGGGAGACGAGCGAGTAGAGGCGCTGGCGTCGCACCGTGGCGATGCCGTTGTGCACGTCGGCGCCGGCATCGCGTGATGAGATCGGGTGGCCGTTCAAAAGCACCTGCACCGGTAGCGGCTGTTCGCCGGGCGAGCTGAGGACCAGGTAGACGTTGCGCGCCTGGAACTCGACGTCGATGCCCGCCGAGGAGACGGCGGTCGCAGGCTGTTCGCCGATCTTCCAAGTGCCGCTGAGGGCGAACTGGTTGAGCGTCATTTCGCCCGTCACAGGTCCTCCGTAGTTGTGCAGGCCGGCTTTCGGCGAGTGCAGCCAGCCTTCCGCTCGCGCCGTGCCTATGTAGGTCTCGGGTGTCGCCTGGCTGGATGGGACGACGACGTCGCGGGGGTGGCCTCGCCCGCCGAGGAGGCTGCCTTTTTCGGCCAGCAGCGCGCGGATCGCCGTTTCGGTCTTGTCATAGTCGCCCTCTCCGAAAGCGGCGTAGCGCACGTGGCCTTCGGCGTCGATCAGGTAGTCGGCGGGCCAGTACTCGTTCCCGTAGGCATTCCAGGTGCCCATTTCGTTGTCCTGCACGACCGGGTAGCGCAGACCGAACTGACCGATCGCGTCGCGCACGTTGTTGGCGTCCTTCTCGAAGCCGAACTCCGGCGTCTCGACCCCGACGATCGTCAGGCCGTCCTTGCGGTAGGCGGCGTCCCAGGCCTTCAGGTAGGGCAGCGTGCGGATGCAGTTGATGCAGGTATAGGTCCAGAAGTCCACGAGCACGACGCGACCCTTCAGGCCGGAGAGGCTGAGCGGCTGGTCTTCGGGCGTGTTGAACCAATCCTCGGTTTCGGTGAATTCAGGAGCTGTGCCCAGCACCGGCAGCGAGTGGGCGGCCGCCAGCAGCGTCGACTGGGAGGCGCCCGGCGCGGCGACCTTCACCGAGGAGGAGGAGCTGTTGCACGAGGAGGTGCCGTTGGCCGGCTTGAACTTCGGTTCGTGCCCGGTGATTTCGTGCAGCCGTCCGGTTACGGCGCTCGAGCACTCGAGGCTCGCCGTGAGGTTGACGTTGGGGATGTCTTTGGCGACGAACTTCGTGAACGTCAGGTCGAGGTTCGTGACGATCGCGATGCCTGTGAGGATCATGATCGCCGCAAGGGTCCGCTGCAGGCCGGCGCCGTGGCCGGCGCTGCGGATCCGCGCGCTGAGGCGCCGCCCGCCGAGGGCGAGTGCCAGCAGCACGACGGCCGAGCCGGCCGCGTAGGCGACGGCGACGGGCAGCGTCCGGCCCGAAGCGGCGCTGACGGAGACGACCGCAGCGAGGATCGGCCCGGCGCAGGGCGTGTAGACGAACCCGAGCGCGCCGCCGACGAGCAGCCCCGAGCCGAAACCGTCGCCGACGGTCTTCGGGCCAAACCGCGAGAGTCGCGAGAGGGGCGCCTCGATGCGTGCCGCGGCGGCCGGGACCATCAGCGCGACGCCGAAGATCAGCAGCACCGCCACCGCAAGGTAGCGGACGAAGTTGCCTCCCAGCCCGACGCCGTCGATCACGCTCGAGAGGAACACGATCGCGACCGTGAAGGTGACAGACAGGCCGATGACGATGCCGACAGGACGGCGCCGGCCGCCGAGGGCGCTCGCCGAGAGCAGCGCCGGGAGCACGGGCAGAACGCACGGCGACAGGGCCGTGCCGGCGCCGGCGAGGATGGCGAAGCCGATCAGGACGAGCATCTGTTGTGTGGTTGAGTCCGCTTGGCGTCCAAGGCGTTACACGCGGTCGTGCGTGTGCCGCATGGTTCAGAGCCTAGATGCGCCGCGGCGCCGGCGCGCCGGTCTTTACCCGTCGGCCAGGCCGGCGCGCAGAGTGCTCTCGAAGTCGGTCCTGGGGATCGGGCCGAGGCACGGCGAACTCGCCCCGGCGGAGCGGTAGCGCTCCAGCCCGTCGCGTACCTGTGCGTCCTCGCCGACGGCCGTCAGCTCTTCCAGGAAGCCGTCGGAGATCGCGGCCTGCATCGCCGCGAGATCGCCCGCGGCGGCGTCATAGGCTGCGATATCCGCCTCGAAGCCCGTGCGCTCGATCATCGCCCTGTAAAAGGGCAGTCCGAAGTAGGGGATCAGGTCGCGCCGCATTGCGTCGAAGGCCTCGGAGGGCCTGTCGGTGGACGCACCGGGGACGGCCGCGACGATGTCGAAGCCCTCGAGTCTCAGGCCTGCCTTTTCGCGCCCCGCGGTGACCTCTGGGACAACGACCTCGGCGATGTAACGCGGGTTGCACAGCCACAGGATCACGCCGTCGGCGATCTCACCGGCGAGCTGCAGCATCGCGGGGGAAAGGGCGGCGATGTACAGGGGAAGTTCTGGCCGAGTCTCGATCCCGAGCAGGTGAAAGCCTGTCTGCCACTTATTGCCCGCCGGTGGATCCTCGCCGCGCAGGATCGCCCGGACAATCGACGCGTACTCGCGCATCTCGGCCACGGGTCGGTCGATCGTCTGGCCGTGCCAGCCCTCGACGACAGGGCGGTGCGAGACGCCCAGTCCCAGCGTCAGGCGCCCACCGGAGAGCTCGTCGATCGTCGCCGCCGTCTGGGCCATCGTGGCGGGCGTGCGGGTGTAGATCGGCACGACGCCGGTGCCGACACGAATGCGGGTCGTCTGCTGGGCGTAGATCGACAGGACCGTCAGCGACTCGCGCCCGGCGACGTGAGTCACATAGACGGACTCATAGCCAAGCGACTCGGCGAGCTTGACGCGCTCGACGGCCTCTCCCAGCGAGCGGCCCGTCGATATGAAGCACCCCGTCGCCACGTGGTCAGGATACGGACTTCAACGACGCAGCATTACGTAGACGACGCTGAGTGCGACGGCGATCTGCCCGAACGCCAGGGCGGTGCCGAGATTGGTCGCTCCGAGCGCGCCGGCGAGCGCGCTCGCCAGCACGAAGGCGCCGAAGATCGTCAGCAGATCGCGGCTCATCAGGAGGCTTCCTGGCGTTCGGCGTGGGAGCTCGCGCGCTCCAGCACCTCGATGAGCGCTGGGCCGTCGAGGCCGGAAGGCTCGGCGCTCAGCAGTCGCTCCGCCGCAAGGCGCCCGCCAACCGCTCGCAGTCCCCGTTCGCCGTGCTCGGCAGCGAAGGCGGCGATCGCCCCTGAGCGCCGCGAGGCGAGTCGGCGGGCCTCCACGTCGAGACGCTCGCGATGCTCGGCGAGGGCGTCGAGCAGCTCGTCGATGCCGCTCGGAGGAGCCAGCGAGGAGACCGCTACCACACGCGTCTCCCGCGAGCCCATCGAGCGCAGCGCGGCGGTGAGGTCTCGGCGGGTGCGCATCGCCAGCGTCCCCAGGTCGGCCTTGGTGACCACCAGCACGTCGGGGATCTCCATGATCCCCGACTTCAGGAACTGCAGGGTGTCGCCGCTCCCGGGCTGGACCACGACGGCGACCGTATCGGCTACGTCGGCGATCTCCGTCTCCGCCTGCCCGACGCCGACCGTCTCCACGACGACCACGTCGAAGGCGGCCACAAGCGCCTGCGCCGCAACCCTGGTCGGTCCCGCCAGGCCTCCGAGGCGCTCTCCGGAGGCTGTCGAGCGGATCAGCACGCCGCGGTCAGCGGGGTCGAAGTCGATCCTCGCCCGATCGCCGAGCAGCGAGCCACCCGAGCGCCGTGAGCTGGGATCGACGGCAAGCAGCGCGACTGTCTGCCCGCGCGAGCGCCACGCTCCCACGAGCGCCGAGAGCAGCGTCGACTTACCGGCTCCCGGGGGGCCTGTGATCCCGATCAGGTGTCCCGGGGCCTCGTGCCCGAGCGCCGCCGGCGAGATCTCTGCCAGGAGGGCCGCAGACTGCTCACGGTCCTGTTCGGTGGCGCTCTCCAGCAGGTTGAGGGCGGCGGGAGCTGCGCTCAGGTCCCGCTCGCGCAGGCGCGCGCCGAGGGCCGCCCCCTCGCCGCTCACGCCCCGTCGGCGCCGACGGCGACTGGCCCCTGCTCGCCCGCCGCCCGGCCGTTGGCGGACTCTTCAAGCAGAGCCACGATGTCGCGCATGATACGGGTGATGTCGAAGTCCTTGGGCGTGTAGACGGCCGCGACGCCCGCGGCCTTCAGAGGCGCGACGTCCTGCTCGGGGATGATCCCGCCGACGATCACTGGCGCCGTCACACCAGCCTCGCGCAGTGCGTCGATCACGGCCGGGATCAGCTCGCGGTGGGAGCCTGAGAGGATCGACAGGCCGATCACGTGAACGCCCTCCTGCAGGGCCGACGCGGCGATCTGCGCGGGGGTCAGCCTGATGCCCTCATAGACCACGTCCATGCCGGCGTCGCGCGCTCTCACGGCGATCTGCTCGGAGCCGTTCGAGTGGCCGTCGAGGCCGGGCTTGCCGACGAGGATCTTCGGGCGACGGCCGAGCTTCTCGGCGAGCCTTGCGACGTCGGCTTGCAGCTCGGCCAGATCGCCTCCGGCGGGCGCTGCGGCAGCCTCGCCGACGCCGGTCGGACCGCGGTAGCTACCGAACACCTCGCGCAGAGTCCGCGACCACTCGCCGGTCGTCGCGCCCGCGCGAGCGGCGGCGATCGTCGGCTCCATCAGGTTCACTGCGCCTTCCGGCGCGCTTGCGGCTGCCTCCAGCTCGGCGAGGGCAGCATCGACGGCAGCCTGGTCGCGCTCTGAGCGCCAGCCTCGCAATGCTTCGACCTGCTGGGCTTCGATCGCGGGGTCGACGACGAGGATGCCGCCCTCGGCGTCGTCGGTCAGCGGTGAGGACTCCGTCTCGGCGAAGCGGTTCTGCCCGACGACTGTCTGCTCTCCCGCCTCGATCCTGCGGATTCGCTCGCGGTGGGAGTCGACCAGTGCCGCCTTCATGTAAGGAACGGCCTCGACTGCGCCGCCGTGCTCTGCGACGACGGCCATCTCGGCGCGGGCACCGTCGAGCAGCTCGGCGACGAGTCCCTCCATCACCTTTGAGCCCTCGAAGATGTCGGGATACTCGAGGATGTCGGTCTCGTAGGCGAGGATCTGCTGGATCCGAAGCGACCACTGCTGGTCCCATGGGCGCGGCAGACCGAGCGCCTCGTTCCAGGCGGGCAGCTGGATCGCTCGGGCGCGGGCGTCGCGTCCGAGCGTGACCGCGAGGGCCTCGAGCACGATCCGCTGGACGTTGTTCTCGGGCTGGGCCTCGGTCAGACCGAGCGAGTTGACCTGGACACCGTAGCGAAAGCGCAGATGGCGGGGGTCCTCGACGCCGTAGCGCTCGCGCCCCAGCTCTTCCCAGAGCACAGACATCGCCCGAAGCTTCGCGTGCTCCTCGATGAACCTGACCCCGGCGTTGACGAAGAACGAGATCCGACCAAAGACTTTTTCCATGCTCTCGGCGGGCACCCGCTCGCGAGCGGCGTCGAGCACGGCGATGGCGTTGCTCATCGCGTAGGCGATCTCCTGAACGGGCGTCGCCCCGGCCTCCTGCAGGTGGTAAGAGCAGATGTTGATCGGGTTCCACTTGGGAACGTGCTCGACGGTGTAGGCGATCATGTCGGCGATCAGCCGCATCGAGGCGCCGGGCGGGAAGGCGTAGGTGCCGCGTGCCAGGAACTCCTTGATGATGTCGTTCTGGGTGGTCCCCTGAAGGCGATCCTCGGCGACGCCCTGCTCCTCGGCGGCGACTATGTAGAGCGCCAGCAGCCATGCGGCGGTGGCGTTGATCGTCATCGAGGTGTTCATCTCGCCGAGCGGGATGCCATCCATCAGAGCGGCCATGTCGCCGCGATGGGAGACGGGCACACCGACCTTGCCGACCTCGCCCCGCGCCAGCTCGTCGTCGGGGTCATAGCCCGTCTGCGTGGGCAGGTCAAAGGCGACCGACAGGCCAGTCTGGCCCTTGGCGAGATTGCCTTTGTACAGCTCGTTGGATGCTTTGGCCGTCGAGTGCCCGGCGTAGGTCCGCATCATCCACGGACGGTCGGGCTCGGGCAGGCGCGGTGAGTGCTCTGCGTCCATGTCGTAATTGTACGGTCGCGCCGCGGCCTCTATCCTGCCGCCCATGGATCAGACCCTTGAGCTGCCACGTATCGACGGGCCGGGCACCGGCCTCGGAGGCGCCTGGCGGGTGATCGTCCGCAACGACGACCACAACACCTTCGACCACGTCGCCCGCACGCTGGCGCGTTTCATCCCCGGCATATCGCTGGATCGCGGCATGGAGATCGCCAACGTGATCCACTCGGCGGGGCGGGCGATCGTCTACAGCGGCCACCAGGAGCTGGCGGAGCACTACTGGGAGCAGCTGAAGGGCGCGGGCCTGACGATGGCCCCGCTCGAGCAGTCCTGAGCGCGGCGTCTCCTCGTCGCGTCGAGCGCACGATGAGCGGTCCCCTTACTGGTCTTGGAGTCTCGTTGCCGGTCCTTGCGGCGCCGATGGCCGGCGGACCCGGCACGCCCGAGCTGGTCGTCGCGGCCGCGCGGGCGGGCGGAATGGGCTTCCTCGCCGGGGGCTATCTCCGCGCTGAGGCGCTGGCGGCGCAGATCGCCGAGGTGCGCAGGGCGGACGTGGTCTTCGGCGTCAACTTGTTCGCACCCAGTCCGATGCCGATCGTGCCCGAGGAGCTGCGTCGCTACGCGCGAGAGATCGCACCGGATGCCGAGACGCTCGGCGTGGATCTCGACGAGCGCCCGCGCGAGGACGACGACGATTGGCAGCGAAAGCTCCAGACGCTGATCGACGATCCGGTTCCGGTGGTGAGCTTCACGTTCGGCATTCCCTCGCCCGCCGAGATCGCCGCGCTGAGATCGACCGGCACGCTGCTGGTGCAGAGCGTCACCTCGCCGGGGGAGGCGCAGGCGGCCGCGGAGGCCGGGTTCGGCGCGCTGGCAGTCCAGTCGAGCGCCGCCGGCGGGCACTGGGGCACGCTGACGCCGACCGACCCTCCGCAGGCGCTCCCGCTCGACGAGCTGCTCGGATCGATTGCGGCGAAGGTCGGGCTGCCGCTGTTTGCCGCCGGCGGCATCGCCACGCCGGCCGATGTCGTCACGGCGCTCGACGCCGGGGCCTCGGCGGTGATGGTGGGAACGGCGCTGCTGTTGGCCGACGAGGCGGCCACCGCCCCGACCCACCGAGCGGCACTGACCGACCCGTCACGGACCGAAACGGTGCAGACCAGAGCCTTCACCGGACGTCCCGCCCGGGGTATTCGCAACGGCTTCATCGATCGCCATGACGTACAGGCACCGCTCGGCTATCCCGCCGTCCACCACCTGACCAGCTCGTTGCGCCGCGCGGCAGCTGCCGCGGGCGACGCGGAGCGCCTTCATCTCTGGGCTGGAACGGGCTTTCGCGCGAGTCGCCCAGGGCTGGCGGCGGCGATTCTCAACGCGCTTGCCGGCTCGCTCTGATCGTATGAGAC
The DNA here is from genome assembly GCA_036271135.1 of Solirubrobacteraceae bacterium. Lineage (GTDB taxonomy): Bacteria > Actinomycetota > Thermoleophilia > Solirubrobacterales > Solirubrobacteraceae > Palsa-744. The sequence goes on along the minus strand of DATBBF010000023.1, from coordinate 206,547 downwards.
GACTTCGCGCGTGACCGCCGCGCTAGCCGTGTGCCCCGATCGCGATCAGGTCGACTCGCCCGGCTTCGAGTCCGAAGATCGTCTCGACTGATTCGCTCTGGGGGATGATGTAGAAGTTGGGCTGTTCGTTGGTCATGTGGGGGTAGGCGCGGAGCAGCGCGGCCTTCGTTGAGCCCAGGCCGATTCCCTTGGACGTCTTGAAGCGGGCCAGCGGCGTCGAGTAGTTCCGTTTCGGCTTGCCGAACGGGCCGGCTTCGAGTGTGATCGTGAGGACGGTCTTGGCAGTGCCCGCGGTGAGGGTGTTCACTGCGTAGGCCGCATAGCCGGCGCTGGGGGTAGGTCGGGCGCCGAACTGACAGAGCCCGCTGGTTTCGCATTTGCCCGCGCCCCAGGCAGCCTTGGCCGCCGTGGCTGACATCCCGAGCTTGAGCGCGCCCACCGACTTGTTGGGGACGATCAGCGTGTTCTTCAGCTTCGGCGTGGCGGCCTGGGCGCTCGCGGCGAACAGCATGGAGGTGAGTGCGAGCCCGGCGATCATCTTGGCGGTCTTCATCGAGGCGTCCTCTCTTTGGGCGCGCTCGCCCGTCGTTTTCGTTGGTGTGATCAGGCGCTCTCGACCGCGGCGCCGTTGCCGTGGCCGTTGAGGCCGTTGCTCGCGGGCACGGCCTTGGCGATGGCGCCGCCGGCGGTGTGATCCCACCAGCCGTAGAGCACCGGCACCTGGTACCAGCCGGAGTGACGGGCGCGGAAGTAGACCATCTCATCGCCCTCCCAGTAGCGCTCCCAGTCGAGTTTCTCCTCGAAGGTCGCCAGCTGCTGGAAGCGGTAGCGGTCGTCGCGGGCACGGTAGACGTCGTAGGTGCTGGCGCCGTAGCGCAGCGCCGTGGCGGCGACCTCGTTGAGGGCCTCCTCGAACTTGTCACCCCGGAAGCCGGTGGCGTACCAGGGGACGATCACCGTGCCGGCCATCAGGCACCCACCTCGGCGTGGATCGCGCCGGGGCCCTCGGCGGTCTTGCCCTGGCCCGCGGAGTCGGCGCCGACGAGGATCGAGATCTTGCCGAGGTGCTTGTTTTCGAGCATCAGCTGATGCGCTTCGGCGACGCCCTCGAAGCCGAGCGTGCGCCACAGCACCGGGCGGATCTTGCCGGACTCGATCAGCTCGTTGGCCTTCATGCACTCATAGGCGTTGGCGAAGTGCGAGCCGAGGATCTCCTTCTGGCGCATCCACAGGACGGCGACGTTGAAGTCGACGTCGATCCCCGTCGTGCCGGCGCAGATCACGATTTTGCCGAACGTCTTGGCGGTGAAGACGGACACCGGCAGGGTCGCTTTGCCGACGTGCTCGAAGACGATGTCGGGCGCGTCGCCGAGGATCTGTTTGACGCGCTTGGCGAAGCCGAGCGCGACCTTCGAGCGTTCCCGCTCCTCATCGGCGGTCTCGCCGCCCTTGCGCATCATCCCCGCGAACTCACCGCGGTCGATGTAGTCGACAGCGCCGAGGCGCTTGACCAGCTCGCCCTTCTCCGCGGATGAGACGACGCCGACGCAGTTGGCGCCGGCGGCGGCGCAGATCTGGGTGGCGAACACGCCAAGCCCGCCGGCGGCGCCCCAGATCAGGACGTTGGCGCCCGGCTGCAGTTTGCAGCGGGTGATCAGCATGCGGTAGGCGGTGAAGTAGACGAGGCCGTAGGACGCCGCCTCCTCCCAGGTCAGGGCCTTCGGCTTGGGCAGCAACTGCTGGGCCTGGACCTTCGTGAACTGCGCGAACGAGCCCCAGGTCGTCTCATAGCCCCAGATCTTCTGGGACGGAGCGGCCATTGGGTCGAGGCCATGCACCTCTGGGTCCTCGTAGGAGGCTTGGTTGCAGTGCACGACAACCTCATCGCCGGGCTTCCAGCGCGTGACACCCGCGCCGACCTTCCAGACGACTCCGGAGGCGTCCGAGCCGCCGATGTGGTGGCCGAACTCGGGGTGATCGCCGTACTTCATCACCGACACGGGCTTGCCGAGAGCCGCCCAGACGTTGTTGTAGTTGACCCCTGCGGCCATCACGCGAACGATCACCTCGAAGGCGCCCGGCTCGGGCACGTCGACCTCCTCGATTTGGAAGGCGTCCTTCGGTTCGCCGTAGCGCTCCTCCCGGATCACCCAGGCTGCCATCGTGCGAGGCAGCTCGCCGGGCTCGGTGTCGACGGCGGAGACTTGTTGGAGATCGATTGCCACGTGCTCTGAACCTCGTATGTCGGGGATAGCCAGCGCCAGCAATCCTACCCGCGCTGGGCCGCCGGGGCGGAGCGGCGCTCACGCCGCCAGACGAGCCGTAGCCCGGACCAGTCCTCATCGATCGCGGCGACCTTGACGTCGACGAGGCCCAGCGGCAGGGCGAGATCGCGGATGTCCTGCTCGCGGATGTCGCTGTCGTGGCCGGCTGCCCGGCGGGGCCAGGCGATCCAGAGGGCGCCGTCGGGGAAGACGGCATCGCCGAGGGCCGCGATCGTCGTCTCGAGTTCCGAGAGCGCCGCGTAGAAAGCGAGCAGCACGTCCTCGCGCGCCCCGGCGGTCATGCCGGTGCGCAGACGCGCCTGGCGACAGCCCTCCGGCAGGCCGGGCACGGTGAATCCTGTCGGGGCACCGCGCGTCAGGAGCCGACCCCCGGGCTTGCAGCCGAGCTTCTTCGCGAGCGGCGTGCCCGAGTAGCCGCTGCTCACAGCTCCTCGGGCTCGTCCGCTTCGCTTCGCCTGCGCAAGAGGACGGTGAAGATGCTCATGCGGGGACCACCCACGAGCTCCCAAGCGCGGGCGATCCCGAGCAGGAAGCAGACCGCGACGAGGATGCAGATCGTCTGCTGTGCGTCGTGGTTTCGCTCGTTGCCGTCCAGTTTGAGGGCGGTCAGGAGCTGGATCACGAAAACGACGAGCAGGCCGGCAAGGAAGCTCAGCTCGCGCCAGTGGATCTCGCCGGTGTGGGCGAGCGGGATCAGCCGCACGAGCGCCCCGAGCATGAAGAGGAGCCCGACGACGGCGACGGCGGTCGCCGCGCCGCCCGTGCCGAGGCCGGGGATCAGCGAGAAGAGCGAAACGGCCAGGGCGTTCGTGAACGCGGTCAGGGCGGCGGCCGCGCGGACCGCATGGACCTCCTGCGCTTCCGGGCCGAGCACCCGCTCGGGCGCAACGGAAATCGCGACGAACAGCAGCCCGATCAGCGCACCCGCGACGCCCGCCGAGACCGCGAAGAACTCCTGCGCCGATGCCATCCGCGCATTATGGGCGCGCGGCTAGACGCCGACGGTCTCGGCCAGCCGCGCGGCCTCAGGGGCCTCCGCGCTTTCGGTCGCGACGACGGGTGCCTGCTCCCGGCCGATCAGCGTCCAGGCGACGAGCGCTCCCGCGAGCGCGACGGCGGCTCCCAGCCGCAGTCCGTTCTGGAGGGCGTAGACGAACGCCTCGTGGGCCGCCGCGACGATCTGGGTGGGAGCGTTGTGGACGGTCCCACCAGAGCCGAGGCCGTTGGCCAGGGCCGAGCGCGCCGAGGCGGGAACGCTGGGCAGCAGCTGGTCGATGCGACTGCGCCCGAGCGTCGCCACGAGCGCACCGAGCACGGCGACTCCGAAGGTGCCGCCGACCATCCGGCTCATCGAGAGGATCCCCGAGGCGACACCGGCCTTGGCGGGCTCGACGGAGTTCATCGCGGCGGTGCTCATCGGTGACATCACGAAGGCCATGCCGATGCCCATCAGCACGAAGCCGGGCAGCAGCGCCCCGTAGGCGCTTGAGACGGTCAGGTGCGACTGCCAGAACAGCGATCCGGAGACGCACAGCAGCCCGAAGGTCATCAGCGGCCGCGAGCCGACGCGGTCGGCTAGGCGTCCGGCGATCGGCGCGATCAGGACGATCATCATCGTCGAGGGCAGGAAGCGGACGCCGGCCTGAAGGGGCGTGTAGCCGCGGATGTTCTGCATGTAGAGGGCGAGGAAGAAGAACATCGCGAGCATCGCGAAGCTGACGATGAAGGCGACGATGTTGGCGCCCAGGAAGGTCTTCGAGCGGAAGAAGCTGAAGTCGACCATCGGCACCCGGCGGCGCGTCTCGATGACCGCGAACGCGCCGAGGCCGAGAACCGCGACGGCGTACATGGCGATCTCGCGCCCGGAGCCCCAGTGCCAGTCGTTGCCCTCGACGAGCGCCAAGACCAGTGCGGCCAGCCCTACCGTCAGCGTTGCCACGCCGGGGAAGTCGACGGTCCGTGCGACGGTCTCATCGCGAGACTCCTTGACGGCGAACAGCGTCACGAACACAGCCGCCACGGCGACGGGCAGATTGATGAAGAAGATCGACTGCCAGCTGACGTTTTCGACGAGGAACCCACCGAGCACGGGCCCGATCGCGAGCGCCAGCGCCGAGACTCCGGCCCAGGTGCCGATCGCACGGCCGCGCTCGGCGGCGGGGAAGGCGTTGGTGATGATCGACAGCGTCGCGGGCATCATCAGCGCCGCGCCCGCGCCCTGGACGGCCCGCCATGCCACCAGCCATGTGTCGTTGGGGGAGAAGCCGATCGCGGCGCTTGCGCTCGCGAAGATGATCACCCCGGCAAGGAACAGTTTGCGCCGGCCGAACAGATCGCCGAGGCGGCCACCGGTGACCAGCAGCACCGCGAAGGACAGGGTGTAGGCGTTGACCGTCCACTCCAGGGAGGCGGTCGAGGCGTTCAGGCTGCGCTGGATCGACGGCAGCGCGACGTTGACGACGGTGTTGTCGAGCATGATCATGAACAGCGCGAAGCACATGGCCCCCAGCGCCCACCAGCGGCGGTTGTCCGCGTTCATCTGAAACGAGCGGATCTTGTCGGTCATTGGGTGGGTCCTTTCCCAGTTGGTCGGTAGGCGGCGATCTCCTCGCGGCGGCGCAGGATCAGGGCGAGCGCATCGCCGAGCGCCTGCGCCTCGTCGTCGGCGAGCGAGTCGATCAGGCCCTGCAGCGCCGACAGGCGCGCCTCGCTGAGGGCCAACGGCACCTCGAGGCCGGCGTCGGTCAGGCCGACGCGCTTCATCCGGCGATCGCCCGGGTCCTCCTCGCGGCCGACGAGGCCGCGCTCGAACAACCCGTCGACAGCGCGGCTCATCGCCGCCAGCGAGACGCCAAGCGAGTCCGCCAGGGCCTTCACAGAGCTCTCCTCGCCGTCCAGCTCCAGCGCGCAGAGCGCCTTGATCTGGGTGAACGACAGGTCCAGCTCGGCGATCGCCTGGAAGGTCCCGACGTTGGCCGTTCGCAGCAGGTAGGCGGCCAAGGCGTACATGTCGCCTGTCAGGACCTCGCGGCCCTCGCGAGTGATCGTGGGCTGATCGGCCGAAATCGATTGCATAGACGCAACCATATGTAGAACGCAATAGTTGCAGTGTGCGATCGGTCACAGATGCGAGGAGACGATCGAGCGTTGAGGCTCGCCGACTTAGTGCGGCCAGGTAAGACTGACCTGGTGCCATCCGGCACGTTCGAGTCCCGAGGAGGAGAGATGGCACTGGATGGATCGATTCTCGGCAACTGCGCCTCCGAACAGATGGAGGCGCTGGAAACCGACTACGGCAGCGACGAGGAGGTGGAGATCGGGGCGGTGATCACGATCGTCCAGGTGCTCAAAGCGGTGGAGGGGAGCGACGGGGACTTCACCTCGACGGTCCGAATGCGGCACAACATCGCCGATCCTTATGCGGCGCTCGGCTACCTGAGGGCGGCCGAACAGACGATCCTCCAGCAGCTGGGGAGCGCCGAGTAGGCGGCGTCGTCCAAGGACGTCTCCATCCTCGTCTCTACGCGAACGGCAGTGCCTCGACCTGGGCCGTGACGTCTCCCGAGGCGCCTACGACGATCGCGCCGGGCTCTGACTCGCGGCGCAGCAGCGCCAGGCCAACCGGGCCGAGCCGAGGTGACTCGGCCACGCTCGTAAGGGTCCCGACGATGCGCTCACCGAGCAGCAGCTCCTCGCCGGCCGGCGCCAGGCAGTCGAGGCGCAAGCCTCGCAAATGCCGGTTTGGCTTCCCCTTGTAGAACAACCGAGCAACGGTCTCCTGCCCCACGTAGCAACCCTTCGTGAAGCTCACCGCCCGCTCGTTGAGCCCGGCCTCCTGGGGGATCGTGCTCTCGTCGATGTCCACTCCGTAGCGAGGCCGCCCCGACTCGATCCGCAGGCACTCCGCGGCTGCCTCGCCGACTTGGCTCGCCCCGCGCTCGCGCAACGCCGAGGCCAGGGCGTCGGTATCGCCCGCCTCGCACAGCAGGTCGACACCGAGATCGGTGCGGATCGCCAGGGCCTTCACGCCGCCGATCTCGACCGGAGCGTTGGCGTGCTCCCCGGCGCCAAGGTCGCCCCCCGCCACCTCGCGCGCCTCCGGTCCGATCAGCGACAGCAGCCCGCTCTCCAGGGTCCGCTTGTGCAGCTCCACGCGATAGCCGACCTTGAAGCGTCGGATCATGTCGAACAGGTTCTGAAGGGAGACTCGCTCGGTATCGAGCAGCAGCTCCGGGCCCTCCTCGCCGGTGACGACGAGCACGCGCAGGTCGCCCAGCATCTTGCCCTTGTGGGTGAGGAAGGCCGCATAGCGGCCCTCGCCCGGCTCAAGCCCCACCAGCTCGTTGGTTATCTGCCCGTTGAGAAACTCGACCGCGTCGGGCCCGCTCAGCGCCAGCTTGCCGCGCTCGGAGCGGTCGAGCAGGCCGCAGCCGCTTCGCATCGTCTCGTAGTCCTCGTGGAGCGTGTCCGTCTGGGTCGAAGCCACTGTTCGAGAATAGCCCGCGCTAGGCTTGGCCTCGATGGGGCTCGCCGACACCTTCCAGCAGATCGTCGACTCGCTGCCCGAGGACTGGACGGACCTCGAGATCGACGTCCGCCTGCATGATGAGTCCCAGTACGTCGAGGCTGCCCTGTACCTCGTCACCTGCAACGCGAAACCCTATTCGCGAAACGACTGGCACTGGCGGCTGCAGATCGCTCATCGCTTCGGCCACGCCGCCTCGGCGCCGACCACCCACGGAACCCTCCGGCTGCTCGACGAAGCGGGCATCGAGGGTGAGATGGTCGTCAGGGAGACCCGCAGCGGCCGTGTCGAGACGACCCAGATGTGGGGCCGGCCGCAGTCCGCCCGCGAAGAGTTCCGCCGCATCCGCGCCCAGTAGTAGAGCGATGGCCTCCGTGGTCGTGCTCACCGCCGACCTGCTGTTCGGGTCGAACGTCCAGGGGATGCTGAGCACCGCCGGACACGAGATCCGCCTAGCCGGCGGCGAGGGTCCGCTGCGCGATGCAGTGGTCGAGTCCGCCCCCGACGTGCTCGTCGCGGATCTGACCGACGACGCGCTCCAGGGCGTGCAGGCCGTAGCCGAGCTGCGCACCGAAGGCTTCCTGTCGGGCGTCAAGTTGCTCGCCTACTACTCCCACGTCGAACCTGGCGTGCGCGATCTGGCGCTGGCCGAGGACTTCGATCTGGTCGTGCCACGGTCGCGGATGGCGCGTGAGGGAGCGCAACTCGTCTCCTCGCTAATCGCAGACTGAGAGCTGCGAGGTTCGGCGGCGCGGGGGGATCATCGGCGCCCGGCGCTGTCAGCGCCACCAAGCGACTGCCGCTTGGGCCAGCGGCGCTCAGGCGGCGCCGGCCGCCGCGGAATCGCGCTCGGCTCTGCGCACGAGCGGATGGCCGGGCGAGGCGCCGGGGCCGGGGCGCCCGAGCGCGTCGCGAGCCTTCAGGCGCGCTCCGCAGCGCTCGCAGATGCGATGCTCGTCGACGGTGCCGCCGCAGCCGCGGTGCTCGATCAGGACCGCCGGACCGCCCTCGGGCGGGGCGTAGCGGTCGCCCCACTTCATCAGCGAGACGATCGTCGGCCACAGGTCGAGACCCTTGTCCGTCAGCAGGTATTCGTGGCGCTGAGGGCGCTCCTGGTAGGGGCGGCGCTCGATCACGCCCTGCTCGGTCAGCCGCGTGAGTCGGGTCTGGAGGACGTTGCGGGCGATCCCCAGATGGGACTGCAGCTCGTCGAAGCGGCGTAGGCCCAGTAGGACGTCGCGAATGATCAGGAGCGACCAGCGCTCGCCGACCACCTCCAACGCGCCGGCGATGCTGCACTCCTGATTCTCGTAGTCGTTCTTCAGCATCTCCCCAAGCCAGCATAGCGTCTAAGGGTTGCATGATGCAACTGGAACGGTTTAGTTGTGATACGGTCGGTTTCATCATGCAACGCAAGTGGCGCGTATCGCTGATCGTCTCGGCCGGGGTCTTCATGTCGAGCCTCGATCTGTTCATCGTCAACATCGCCTTCCCGTCGATCAGCCGCCACTTCGGCGGCGCCTCGCTGGGCTCGCTGTCATGGGTGCTGAGCGGCTACGCGATCGTCTTCGCGGCGCTGCTCGTGCCGGCCGGGCGCTGGGCCGACGCGTTCGGGCGAAAGCGCGCGTTCCTGCTCGGTCTGGGGGTCTTCGTCCTCGCCAGCGCGGGCTGCGCGGCGGCCCCTTCCGTCGGGTTCCTCGTCGCGGCGCGCATCGTCCAGGCCGCCGGAGGCGCGCTGATGCTGCCGACCTCCCTCGGTCTGATGCTGCCGGAGTTCGAGCCCGAGAAGCGCCACGTGGCGATCGGGATGTGGGCGGCGACGGGCGGTATCGCCGCGGCTGCAGGGCCGCCGCTGGGAGGGCTGCTGGTGCAGGCCGACTGGCGATGGGTGTTCCTCGTCAACCTGCCCGTCGGGCTGCTGGCGCTCCTCTTCGGTGTACGCGTGCTTGCGGAGCGCCGCGAGGAGTCCCCCGGCCGGCCCGACCTGCTCGGCGCCCTGACGCTGATCGTCGCGATCGGCGCTCTGGTGGTCGCGATCGTCAAGGGCCAGGAATGGGGCTGGAGCTCGGCGGGGGTGATCGGTCTGCTGGTCGCGACGGCTGTCCTGCTGCCCGCGATGTGGTGGCGCTCGGCACGGCATGAGACGCCAGTGATCGAGCCGGCGATGCTGCGCGTGAGGAGCTTCGGGCTTGCCGTCGGCGCCTCGATCCTGTTCTTCGCCGCCTTCGGGGCGATGCTGCTCTCAGGCGTCCTGTTCCTGACCGGCGTCTGGCACGAGCCCGTCCTGACGGCCGGTCTGATGCTGTTCCCGGGCCCGGCGATGGCGACAGCCTTCAGCGTCCCCTCGGCACGTCTCGGCGCGCGCTTCGGCTACCGGCTGCCGGGCACGATCGGCGCGGTGATCTTCTCGCTAGGCTCGGTCTGGTACATCACCCAGACCGGTGACACGCCTCACTACTTCTCCGAGTACCTCCCCGGCGGGATCGTGACGGGCGCTGGCGTGGGCCTCGTGATCCCGACCCTGACGGGTGCCGGCGCCTCTTCGCTGGCGCCTGAGCGTTTCGCCACCGGCGCGGCCGTGCTGACGATGGGCCGGCAGATCGGCGCAGCGCTGGGCGTGGCTGTGCTGGTTGCGGTGCTCGGGACCGGCGGCACGAGCGCCGCGGACTTCCACAGCGCCTGGCTGATCACTGTGATCGGCGGACTGGCGACGGGCCTCACGCTGGCGGCGATCGGTCCACGTGCTGTCCGGGTCTCGCAGGCCGCCACGGCCCTCGCCGAGGGCGCGATATGAGCGCCGTCGGGCAGCGACGCGAGCGGACCTTCGACTGGGTCGACCCGCTGGAGGCCGCCGCGAAGGGCTCGGAGCTACCCGGCCTGGAGCTGATGCAGGGCATCGTCGAGGGCAGCCACCCGCCACCGCCGATTGCCCGCCTTCTGGACATGGAGATCGTCGAGGTCTCCAACGGCAGGGCCGTGTTCGCGCTGCATCCGGCGGAGTGGATGTACAACCCGATCGGCTCCGTCCATGGGGGCATCGCCGCGACGATCCTCGACTCCTGCATGGGCTGCGCGGTCCACACGACGCTCGATGCGGGCGTGGGCTACACGACGACCGACCTGCAGGTCCGCTATCTGCGCTCGATGCGCGCCGGCGACGGACGGGTTCTGGCCGAGGGCCGGGTAGTTCACTCAGGCCGCAGGACGGCCACCGCCGAGGGGCGCCTCTACCTCGAGTCCGACCCGGACGTCCTCTACGCCCATGGCAGCACCGGCTGCGTGATCCTGCGCTGAGGCGCACCCGCCGGCGGGCCGCTCACGACGCCACGTCGAGATCGGCGGTCGCCTCGGGCGTTCCGGCGCCGTCGATCAGATCGGTGAACGCGATCAGCTCGCGGGCGACGCCCTCGGGATCGCTGGTGTGCGGCACGTGTCCGGTGTCCAGCACAACCAGTCGCGACCCCGCGATCAACCGTTGGGCGCGACGGCCGAACCGTCGTGGAATCACCGGATCGCGCCGTCCCCAGATCAGCAGGGTGGGAGCCGCGATCGAGCGGGCCTGGTTGCGGAGGTCGTGCTCGGGCGAGACGAAGCTTCGCCACAGCTCAGCGACTGCCCTCAGACCTGGATCGTTACGGGTCGTGGCGATCGCCGTCCGGCGCGCTCGCGCGTCGGCGGGAGTCTTGGCGCGCATGTAGGCGGCGCTGAAGGGTGGGTAGATGGCACGCAGGAATCCGGGCCGGGACATCAGCGCGCAGAAGATGCGGGTCGAGGGAGAGCGGGGCTGGAAGCCACCGCCGTCGACGATCACAAGGCCTCTGACGAGATCCGGACGCTCGATCGCGACTCGGGTCGCCGCATACCCCCCAACCGAGTTCCCGAGCACGATCGTACCGCCGGGAACCAGCAGGGCGATGGCCTCGGACGCGACGGAGGCGAGACTCATGGCGCTGCCGTCAAGGCTTCCGGCTGGGGACTCGCCGTGGCTCGGCCAGTCGAGTGCGATCGTCCTGAATCGTGGGGTGAGGAGCTCGCGCAGCTCGTCGTAGTCCTGGCGGTCGTGGCCGCCGCTGGGGAGCATCACGATCGTTTGCGGATCGCCGTCGCCGCCGACTGGTTCCTGCTCACGGACGTCGTAAGCGATCGGCCCTGTGGATGTCTCGATGAGGGAGGTCATTCGCGCAAGCTAGCATATGACTGACCGGTCGGTCATCACCAGCGACCGAGCGGTCACATAGACTTGCGCCATGGCGACTGCGGTGAAGACCGAGGCTCCCGCGACGGGTCCCAGGCGGACGCGTGAGCTGTTGCTGGCGGCGGGTGTAGCGGTCGCCGAGTCCGAGGGCCTCGCGGGGCTCAGCGTCAACCGGGTGGTGACAGAGGCGGGGGTCGCCAAGGGCACCTTCTACGTGCACTTCAAGGATAGGGAGGCGTTTGTGGACGCGCTCCACGATCAGTTCCACGAGCGGGTGCTGGTGGCGGTGACAGCCGCGACCAAGGGGATTCCGGCGGGCCCCGAGGCGCTGTGGCGGGGCAGCGAGGCCTATCTCGACGTGTGCCTGAGCGATCGGGCGATCAAGGCGCTGTCGATGGAGGCCCGCACCGAGGGTGCCCTGACGGCGAGCATGTCGGCCCGCCACGAGAACTTCGCCGCACAGGCGATCCCGAGCTTCAAGGCGATGGGCTGGCCGGACGCGAAGGCCGCCTCGCAGTTGCTGGCGGCGATGACCTCCGAGGTGGCGATCCGCGAGCTGGATGCGAAGCGAAGGCTGCCCGCGGCGAGAAGGTCGCTGCGACGCTTCCTGGGCGCCTCGGCGGACGGATGAGAGCAATCGACGGCGAGGAGGGCATGCGATGAAGCACTACGCGGTGGCTGAGTTGGACATAACCGATCCGGGATGGGTCGCCGGATACGTGGCGGAGGTGACGCCGATGGTCGAACGCCACGGCGGGCGCTACCTGGCGCGGACGACGAAGATCGAGCAGATCGAGGGCGAGCGACCCTTGCCTCAGGTCTTCCTGTTGATCGAGTGGCCTTCCAAAGAGGCCGCTGACGGCTTTTACGAGAGCGAGGAGTACCGCGCCCACAGAGAGGCCCGCAGGGTGGGCGCCCACAACGAGTTCCGGCTGATCGCCGGCGAGGACGTCAACGGAGTGGCGCGAATCGACGACTAGGCCGGCCGCGTGGCCAGCGGCACGAGGGCGGCATTGACGACCCTCGTGAACGGCGGATCACCGGGGCGAGCGCGGCGGTACATGGCGGCACGGATCACCATGCCGTGGCAGACGACGAGCGACGGCAGGGGCCCCTGCTCGATCTCCGCAAGGACGGCTTCGACGCGGTCCTCCTGCTCGGTGAAGGATTCACCGCCGGGGAAGGCGAAGCCGGGGTCGGCGGAGGCGAAGGCATCGAAGCGCTCCTCGTCCTCGGCGCGGACGTCGGCGAAGAGGCGGTCGGTCCAGTCGCCGGCGTCGGTCTCCATCAGCCGCTCGTCTTCAACGGGCTCCAGGCCGATCGCCGCCGCGACTGCATCGGCCGTTTCGCGGGCACGGAGCAGGGGGGAGCACCACAGCGCCGCGAAGCCGTAGGGGACCACGGACGCGGCCAGTTCAAGCGCTTGGGCGCGGCCGGTGTCGTCCAGGGGAATCTGCTGCTGGCCCTGGAAGCGACCCTCGTGGTTGTAGGCGGTCTGGCCGTGGCGGGCGAGGTAGACGCCGGTGTCAGAGCGCTCGGTCAGGATCGGTCGAAGCGGTCGAGGTTCATGACCTTGTCCCAGGCGGCGGCGAAGTCGCTCACGAACTTCTCCCCGGCGTCGTCGCAGGCGTGAACCTCCGCGAGTGCCCGCAGCTCTGAGTTCGAGCCGAAGACGAGGTCGACAGATGTGGCGGTCCACTTGACCTCTCCGCTCGCCCGGTCATGCCCCTCGTAGACGTTCTCGGCCGAGCCCGAGGGCTTCCATTCGGTGCTCATGTCGAGCAGGTTCACGAAGAAGTCGTTGCTGAGCGTCTCCGGACGGTCCGTGAAGACGCCGTGCTTCGAGTGTCCGTGGTTCGCGCCCAGTGCGCGCAGACCGCCGACCAGAACGGTCATCTCCGGAGCGGTGAGCCTCAGCATGTAGGCGCGCTCCAGCAGTCCGTGCTCGAGCGGCATCGGCTCTCCCGCGCGGAAGTAGTTGCGGAAGCCGTCGACGGTCGGCTCGAGCACCTCGAAGGACTCGACGTCGGTCTGCTCCTGGGAAGCGTCGGTGCGCCCCGGGGTGAAAGGGACCGAGACCTCGTGACCGGCCTTCCTTGCGGCCTGCTCGACGGCGGCGCATCCGCCGAGGACGATCAGGTCGGCCAGCGAGATCCGCTTGCCACCGGACTGCGAGTCGTTGAAGTTCTTCTGGATCTGCTCGAGCGTTCCGAGGGCGCTCGTGAGCTCAGCGGGCTCGCCCCACTCCCAGTCCCTCTGGGGGGCGAGGCGCACCCGCGCTCCGTTGGCCCCGCCGCGCTTGTCGGTGCCACGGAACGATGCGGCCGAAGTCCAGGCGGTGGCGACGAGGCGAGAGATCGACAAGCCCGAGGCGAGGATCTTCTCCTTCAGGGAGGCGATCTCAGCTGCACCGACGAGCTCGTGGGCGACCGCGGGGACGGGGTCCTGCCACAGCTGCTCCGCTCCGACCCAGGGGCCGAGGTAGCGCGCGATCGGGCCCATGTCGCGGTGCAGGAGCTTGTACCAGGCCTTGGCGAAGGCGTCGGCGAGCTGGTCGGGGTTCTCGTAGAAGCGCTTCGCGATCGGCGCGTAGATCGGGTCGACCTTCAGCGCGAGGTCGCTTGTGAGCATCATCGGCGCGTGGCTCCTGGAGGGGTCGTGGGCGTCGGGGACTGTGCCCTGGGCCTCGGGGTCCTTGGGTGTCCACTGCTTGGCTCCGGCGGGACTCGTCGTCAGCTCCCAGTCGTACTCGAACAGGTTCTCGAGGAAGCCGTTGTCCCACTTCGTCGGCTCCTTCGTCCATGCGCCCTCCAGGCCGCTGGTGATGGCGTCGACGCCGACGCCGCTGCCGGCGCTGTTCTTCCAGCCGAGACCTTGCTCCTCAAGCGGGGCCGCCTCGGGCTCGGGGCCGATGTTGCTCGGGTCGACGGCGCCGTGGGTCTTGCCGAAAGTGTGCCCGCCGACGATCAGTGCGAGCGTCTCTTCGTCGTTCATCGCCATGCGCGCGAAGGTCTCACGTATGTCCTTCGCGGAGGCCAGCGGGTCGGGATCGCCGCCCGGCCCCTCGGGGTTGACGTAGATCAGGCCCATCTGCACCGCTCCGAGCGGTTTGGCGAGATCGCGCTCGCCGCTGTAGCGCTCGTCGCCGAGCCAGGTGTCCTCGCTGCCCCAGTAGATCTCCTCGGCCTCCCAGATGTCCTCGCGGCCGAAGCCGAAGCCGAAGGTCTGAAAGCCCATCGCCTCCATCGCCACGTTGCCGGTGTAGACGAGCAGGTCGGCCCAGGAGATCTTGCGACCGTACTTCTGCTTGATCGGCCAGAGCAGCCGGCGGGCCTTGTCGAGGCTGGCGTTGTCGGGCCAGCTGTTCAGCGGCGCGAAGCGCTGCGCGCCCTGTCCGCCACCGCCGCGGCCGTCGGAGATGCGGTAGGTGCCGGCGGCGTGCCAGCTCATACGGATGAAGAGAGGGCCGTAGTTGCCGTAGTCCGACGGCCACCAATCCTGAGAGGTCCTCATCAGCTCGATTAGGTCCGTCTTCAGAGCGTCTAGGTCGAGGTTCTGGAACTCATTGGCGTAGTCGAAGCCCTCATCCATCGGGTCCGACAGGGGCGAGTGCCGGTGCAGCACGCTCAGGTCCAGCTGATTGGGCCACCAGTCGCGGTTGGTCCTGGGACTGGGCACCTCGGGAGTCGGGCTCGGGATTGCCGGGTTCTCGCTCTCGCTGGTGCTCTCAGTCATGTGTTGCTCCTATCCCTTTCTGGTTGACGCCGCTCATCCTCGAGGACCGTTGCCCTCGGCGAGCACGAGGGTACCGATGCAAGCAGGCCGGAGGCATAAAGGCGGGTCTTCCCGAAATGCCCGGACCGCAGCGGGGTATCTTCAATTTGTGATCGAGACACTCGACGCGATGCCGGCGGGGACGCTTGGCTTCCGGGCGACCGGCGAGCTGACCGCCGGCGACTACCGCGAGGTTCTCGTTCCCGCGCTGAAGGCCGCGGTCGAGTCGGGCAGCCTGCGGGCGGTCTTCGTGATCGGTCCGGAGTACGAGGGCTTCGACTTCGGTGCGGCCAAGGAGGACGTCAAGGGACTCGCCCCGCTGGCTTTCGAGCACCGCGACGCGTGGAAGCGAGTCGCGGCCGTGACCGATGTCGAGTGGCTCGCGAAAGCGGTCCAGTCGTTCAGATGGCTGATGCCCGGCGAGGTGAGGGTGTTCAGGCTTGACGAGCTCGAGGCCGCCAAGACCTGGGTTGCGGGTTAGACCCGCGTGACCGCCTCGATGTTGTGCCCGTCCGGGTCGAGCACGAACGCGCCGTAGTAGACGGGTGAGTACTCGGGCCTCAGGCCCGGCGCGCCGTTTTCGGTCCCGCCCGCTGCAAGCGCCGCCTCGTGGAAGGCCTGCACCTGCTCGACGCTGTCGGCGCCGAAGGCGACATGGACCGGCGCATCCGACGGGTAGTCCGTCGAGATCGCGAACGGGTGCTCGCTCTCGGTACCGAACTCGACCTCTCCGGGCAGCACTTCGCTCGTCTGAGTGTGGGTCAAGCCCAGCGGCGCCAGGATCGCTTCGTAGAACGCCCTGCTGCGCTCCAGGTTGCTGACCCCGATCGTCAAGTGGTCGATCGCCGCGCGTCTGACCGGCATCCCATATGGATACCCCGATCCGGCGATGAGACGACATCCTTCCGGGCCGCGGTCCGTTGCGTCATAGAATCCGCTCATGCGTCGCCGAGTCACCTTCTCGCGCAATCTGACGCTGTCCCTCTCGCGGACCTGTCGCTGCTACTGCAAGTACTGCGCCTTCGCGACCCATCAGGCCCACCTGCACTCCCCCGAGGAGGTCATCGAGACCCTCGACGGCGCCGTCCGCCGACGCGTGAAGGAGCTGCTGGTCCTGACGGGGGAGATGCCCGAGGTCAACCCCCTCGTGGCAGCGAAACTTGCCGAGTACGGCCACGAGGACTTCACCGCTTACGTCGTCTGGGTCTGCGAACGAGCGCTCGAGCGGGGGCTTCTGCCCCACACCAACCTCGGCGTGCTGTCCCGCGAGGATCTGGCCCGGCTACGCGAGGTGACCGCCTCGCAGGGGCTGATGTTGGAGTCCGTCTCCGAGCGCCTGATGGAGACCGTCCACGCCGGTTCGCCGACCAAGCACCCGGCCCGCCGCATCGAGACGATCGCCGCCGCCGGCGAGCTGAAGATCCCCTTCACCAGCGGCATCCTCGTCGGCATCGGCGAGACGGAGCAGGAGCGCATGGACTCCCTCGCCGCCATCGCCGAGCTACACGAGCGCCACGGCCACATCCAGGAGGTGATCCTCCAGAACTTCGTCCCCCATCAGCGCTACTACGGCCAGGAGCCCGCCGAGATCGCCGACGAGGCCGCCCGCGAGTACTGGCGCACAGGTGTCGCTGACGGTCGTCCCGAGCTGCCCTTGCCCGACTGGGCCTGCCCGGTCGACATCGAGGACATGAAGCGTCTGATCGCCGAGACCCGGCGGCTGATGCCCGACATCGGCATCCAGATCCCACCCAACCTGGCCGACTGGTGGGGAGAGCTGGTGGCCGCCGGCGCCACCGATCTCGGCGGCCTGTCGGCCAACGGCGATCACATCTCCCCCGAGCACCCCTTCCCATCGCCTCACCAGGTCCGCAAGGAGCTCGAGAAAGACGGCGTCGCGCTGACCGAGCGGCTCTGCGTCTACCCCGAGTACATCGACCAGGACTGGATCGCCCAGGGCGTGATGGACACGATCAAGGTCAAGTACTGGTCGTTCATCCCCAGGCGCGGCTCCGGTCGTACCGAGCCCCCCACGCCGATCGCGCCGAGTCTCGTCCCCGGGGCGATCGAGCGCGCCCGCGCCGGAGAGCCCCTGACACCCCAGGAGCTGACGGCGATGTTCGCCGAGACGCGCCCTGAGGCGATCGAGGAGATGCGCCTCGCCGCCGATGAGCTGCGCGCCGAGCTGGCGGGGGAGACCGTCACCTTCGTTGTCAACCGCAACATCAACATCTCCAACGTCTGCACCGTCGGCTGCGCCTTCTGCGGCTTCGGTCAGGGCAAGCGCTCACCCGACGCCTATGAGCACGACGAGCAGGAGTTCATTCGCCGCGTTCACGAGGCGATCGACTACGGCGCCACCGAGCTGTGCATCCAGTCGGGCATCCACCCCGACTGGGCGCTCGAGGACTACCTGGGCTGGCTGCGGTTGGCCAAGGAGACCTCCATCGCTGCCGGCTTCGAGCTTCACCTGCACGCCTATAGCCCGATGGAGATCGCCCACATGTGCGACATCTCCGGACTGCCCCCGGCGGAGGTCTTCGCGCAGCTGAAAGACGCGGGCCTGGGCTCGACGCCCGGAACCGCAGCCGAGGTTCTCCACGACGGCGTCCGTCAGCGCATCTCGCCCAACAAGCTGCCCGTCGCCCGCTGGGTCGAGATCATCGCGGCCAGCCACGAAGCGGGGTTGCGTTCGACCGCCACCGTCATGTTCGGTCACATCGAGGAGCCTTGGGAGCTCGCCGAGCACATGCGCGTGATCCGTGAGCTTCAAGAGCGCACGGGCGGCATCACCGAGTTCGTGCCGCTGTCCTTCATCCCCTTCCAGACGCTGCTGGGGCGCACCCACGGCGTCGAGGAGATCTCCCGCGAGGAGAACCTCAAGCACACCGCCGTCTTCCGCTTGGCGCTCGGACGAACCGTTCCGAGCCTCCAGGCCAGCTGGGTGAAGATGGGCCTCGACGCCGCCACCGAGGCGCTACGCTGGGGCGTCAACGACCTCGGCGGCACGCTGATGGAGGAGTCGATCAGCCGCCTCGCCGGCTCCTACCACGGCACGCGTCTGGAACCCGAGGAGCTGGTGGCCGCCGCTCACGCCGCCGGCCGTCCCGCGGCCGAGCGCACGACGCTCTACGACATCCGCCGCCGCCACCCGCAGCCCGGCAGCGACTGGTCCGTCGGCGCCGCCGTCGCCGTCTGAGCGCCTAGCTGCGGGCGAACTGCCCGTGAAAGCCGAAGGGGATGTGGTGGGGGACCAGCGCCCGGGCGATCTCGCTCAGGTCGGAGGCGTCGAGGACGAGCAGGAACGAGCTTTCCCGGCCGGCGTCGAGGACGACCGACAGCAGCACCCCCTCGTCCTCCTCGCTCGCCTGCGGCGCTGCGACGAAGACCGGCTCGCCGGGGAAGCAGTCCTGCTCAGACCAGGACAGTTCGCGACCGTCTGAGACGTCGACCTTCACGACTCGCTCCAGCCAGCCGTCGGGGCCCGAGCCGGTGCCCCAGACGTAGCGGTGAGGGCGCTCGTTGCAGCGCCCGTAGTTGATTCGAGGCAGCTCCAGGTCGCCCTCCGCGAGACGCTCTCGGCTGACCGAGCGATCGCCCAGCCCGAGGCGGAAGCGCGTCAGCGCGCCGGTGCTCACGGGCTTTCCCGCCCGCAGCCGCTCCAGGTAGAAGTCCTCGACGATCGTGGCGTCGTCGAACACGCACAGGTCCACGATCACCTCATCGCCGTCCTCGTAGGCGTTGACGTGGTGGAAGGCGAAGCAGGCATCTGTCTGAAAGCCGCCCGTGGCCTCGCCGGTGGTGCGGTCTACGAGCGTGAAGCGGGTGCCCAGCTCCGGCCTCCACCGGAAGTTCTCGATGAACGGCCGCCTGCCCGTGGCGAGCGAGAGTGGGTTGACGACGAACGGGAACTCGGCCAGCACCAGCCAGCGCTCAGTGAGCCCGAAGGAGTGCATGTAGGCCGGCTCCTTGACGGGCAGTGAGCCGATCACGCGCGTCTTCAGCTTGCCCTCCACGCCCTCGGTGGGGTCGACGGCGAAGAAGCGATAGCTGCTGCGTGGGCCGAGCTTGGCGGCGTAGTTGATCATCCCGCGACTGGCGCGGTCCATGTGGGGGTGAGCGGTCGAAAGCTGGCCGGGCGCCGTGTAGGGGCGCACTTCGGCCGTCTCGAGCGTCTGCGGGTCGAACTGCACCGGCAGCGGCGTCTCGGTCATCGCGATGAAGCGCTCGCCCAGTCTCGTCAGGTTGACGTTGGCGTTGTCGGGCAGCGCGTTCATCGGTGAGAACAGCGTCTGCACCCGCTTGAACAGCGAACGGCAGGGATCGGTCGCGAACTCGCCATAGACGAGGCGTCCCTTGTCCTTCGCCGCGCGGTAGGAGCGGCTCTCCAGGAAGCGGCTGCCATAGGACACCCTGCCCTCGCCGAAGCTGAAGCGGTGGAGCATCGCCAGCCCGTCGAACCAGTGGCGCATCCTGTTCTCGCCCACCTCGAATTTTGCGGGTCCCGTGCGCAGCAGCGAGCCGGCCAACCAGCCGGGGAGATCACCGCTCAGCTCCAGCTCATCGATCACCTTCTCCTCTTCGAGCGTCTGGAAGCCGAGGACCGGCATGGTCGAGGACGTTGCGGCGGACATAACAATACCTCCCGAATGGTTCAATCCGAACGATTCGGACCGTACGCTACTCTGCGAGGCGTGTCAAGCCCCAGGCTCTCGGAGACCTCCTACATCGTCCTCGGCCTGCTCGAGCAGGCAGGGGGGGGAACGCCGTATGACCTCAAGCAGGCCGCGGAGATCAGCACGAATAACTTCTGGTCGATTCCCCACACCCAGATCTACACCGAGTGCGACCGGCTCGCCGGGGCCGGGCTGTTGTCAGAGCAGCGTGAGGAGACGGGGCGCAGGCGCCGCCTCTACAGCCTCACCGACCTGGGCCGCGAGCACCTCGACCGCTGGCGCAGCGAACCGTCGACAGACGCCTACGAGCTCCGCGACGCCAGCACGCTGAAGCTGTTCTTCGGCGGTGATCCGGCGACGCTCGCCGACAGCCAGGTCGAGGCCCACACCCGGCAGCTGGCGATCTACGAAGGACTGCTCGAGCACAAGCAGCACCTGCCCGGAGGGCAGCTCCTGGCGCTGGAATGCGGGATCGGCCACGAGCGCGAGTCGGTGCGCTTCTGGTCTGGATTGCTCCCTGCCGGGGACTAGCCGAACAGGTCCTCCTGCAGCGGGCGCAAGAGCGCCGCCGCGCCGGGGCCGTCCTGCGCGGTGACGAAGCGCTCCAACCCCTCGATTGCCACGATCGGCTCGCGCGAGTCCTTCGAGCGAGCCAGGTCGGCGGCGGCAGCGGCGGCGTCGGCGATCGCCAGCCATGTCGCTTTCAGCTCCATGCCCTCGGCGTCGGTCCTTCCTCGCCAGTCGTCGAGCGCGTCCATGCCCGCCAGGCCGATGGCGACGTCGACCTGACCGTGGCGCCAGGCCCTTCCGAAGCTGTCGGTGATGAGGACAGCGGGCGGCAGTCCGTGGCCGAGCGCCGCGAGGCCCCCCCTGATCCTCCGCGCGGAGGCGTCGGGGTCACGGGGCAGCAGGATCGCCAGGTCGGAGCCGCCCGCGTTCGATGCGTCGACGCCGGCGTTGGCGCAGACGAATCCGTGTCTCGTGCGGCTGATCAGCACGCCCCGCTCGGCGCGGATCAGCTCCGCTGACTCGTCGAGCACGACCTGGATCATCCGCGGGTCCTTGTCCTGTCCGGCGGCCAGCTCGATCGCTTGTGCCCCGGGCGAGACGGTGGTGAGGTCGACGGTCGCCCCCTCTGCCTTGGAGACGACCGTGTGGGCAATCGCGATCAGCAATCCCGCCGTGGAGGCGTCTCCGAGCGACGCAGCGATCATCGCGGCGAGGTCGTCGCCCGGGCGGATCTCCGGGATGCCCGCGAGCGGGCGGAAGCTCAGGGCGGGCAACCCGGAGCTCCTCAGGCGGATGCCGCGAGGGGAAGCGCGAACTCCGGGCGGGCGAGAACCGCCTTGGTCCGCTCGGCCCGCTCGCCGAGCTCGCCCAGGCGAGCGCGCAGCACAGCCAAGTCGGCGCCGGTGTCGATGTCCAGCAGCAGCGATTGGAGCCTGTGCACTTGGCCCTCGACCATCGCCGTGCGGGCCAGCGAGAGGTGACGCTCGCAGCTGCCGGGGCCGAAGCTCGGCTCGATCGCGTCGGGTGGGCTCAGTAGCAGGCCGTTCGTCCCCGTGCCGTGCCGGTCGGGCAGCACGACGACGCCCGGGCTGTCCGGGCTTGCGGTGCCGAGCAGCTCGTCGAGCTCCGCCGGGTCGAGCGCCGGACAGTCGCCAGGGACGCACAGCACGCGGTCGAAGCCCTCTCGCAGGGCGTGGCCGATGCCAAGCACAGCCGCCGCTGACTGACCAGTCTCGCCCTCGTCTGAGATCACGTCCGTCTCGCCATCGCCCGCGACAGCCTCCATCACCGACGGCTCGCGGGTCACGACGATCGTCCGGGCGATTGCCGAGGCGCTGGAAAGCGCCGCCAGCACGTCGGCGACCATCGCTTCGGCGAGCATCGGGCGCAGAGGGTCGGCGAGCGTCTGGCCGAGACGCTGCTTGGCTCGGGTGAAGCTCTTGACGGGCAGGATCGCGGCGGTCGGCACGGCTGTGGTGAGGCTAGCGCGGGCGCGAGCCGAGAGCGCTCACAGACCTTCGGCGAATCCGACCGTCTCGCGGGCCAGCCGGGCGCGGTCGGCCGCATCGCCCATGCGCGTGTCGGTCTGCAGGCACGGCAGCCCCGCCACTGGCTCGTCGGCCACGATGCCGTCGAGCAGGTCGCCATAGAGCTCGCCGATCCCCACCGCCGAGCACTCGAAGCCGGCGAACGCCATGAAGTCGGCCGTCGGGCCCTTCAGGACCTCGCCGCCGACGACCGGGCTGACCGCAACGACCGGCGCGTCAGCCGCCCTCAGCGCGTCGGCGATCCCCGGCACCGCCAGGATCGGCCCGATCGAGATCAGCGGGTTTGAGGGGCCGATCACGATCGTCCGCGCCGAGGCGATCGCCTCCAGCGCCTGCGGAGAGGGAGAGGCCTGCTCAGCGCCGCGCAACTCCAGGCCCGTGACGGGGCCGGCCGCGCGCCCGCGGATCATGAACTCCTGGAAGGAGCGCCAGCCCGCCTCGGCTGTCTGGACCCACGTCGCGATCGGATCGTCGCTCATCGGCAGCACGGTGGCTCGGAGGTCGATCGCGGCGTTCATCTCGGCGAGCGCCTCGGTTGGGGTGCGCCCGGCGGCGATCAGCTCCGAGCGGCGCACGCACCACGCGAGATCGCGGTCGCCGAGGTTGAACCAGATCTCCGCGCCGAGATCGCGCAGGCCGTCCATGACGGTGAAGGTGTCATCGCGCAGTCCCCAGCCGCGCTCGTCGATCGATCCGGCCAGCCAGAAGGAGACGAGGTCAGGGTCGGGCGAGACGTGGGCGCCGTAGATCGCGATGTCGTCGCCGGTGTTGACGATTACCGTCAGGCGCTCGGGACCGTACGCGTCGGCGATGCCGGCGGCGAGCTTGGCGCCGCCCGTCCCGCCCGTCAGCAGGACGATGTCCCGCGCCGGCTCGCTCACTCCCAGAGCGCGTCGGGCAGGCCGCTGAGCCTGATCCCGGCGTGGGCCTTGTAGCGGACGTTGACGGCGATCAACATCGCCGTCAACGACTCGGTCGTCCTCGACATCTCAAGGCGCCCGCAGTCCACACAGCGCAGGCCCTCGATCCGCTCGATCAGGGCGGCGGCCTCGCGCTTGTCGGCGCGGGCGTCGCCGCAGACCAGCACGTCCTGTTCGAGCGGGTGCTCCAAATCGGTCAGGGAGGCGGCGCTGACTGTGTGAAGGGCTGAGACGACCCGCACCCCCTCCGGTGCCATCTCCAGTGCCTGCTGAGCAGCCGAGCCCTGCCAGACGCCGAGCATCCTCGTCGCCTTGCCGCTGACGGCTGCCGCCAATGGGACGGTCGCGTCGATCAGCAGCTGGCCGGGGCGCAGCGTCTCCTTGAGGTTCGTCAGCGTCTCGGACTGGCTGCGGAAGGGGACGCTGAGGATCACGATCTCGGCGGCCGCGGCGGCACCGGCGTTGTCGTGGCCTGAGAAGGAGCCATCGGGGACCAGGGCGGCGGCGCGCTCAGCGGTCTCGACTGCCCGGTCGCGGTCGCGGGAGCCGATCTCGATAGGCACGCCGGCACGGGCCAGACGCAGCGCCAGCCCGAAGCCGAGGGCGCCGGAGGCGCCGATGATCGCGACGGGGTCTGAGGAGCTGGAGGGCACGGCGGCCGAGTATAGGCTTCCGCGTGTGAGCCTCGATGGAAAGTCGGCATAGGTGGCAGGCATGCCTGAGCGGGTCCGCATCCGCGAGGTCGGCCCGCGCGACGGCTTTCAGAACGAGCCTGAGGTGATCCCGTGGGCCGCCAAGGTCGAGCTGATCGAGGCTCTTGCCAGGACCGGGGTCAAGCGCCTTGAGGTGACGAGCTTCGTGCGTGCCGACGTGATCCCCCAACTCGCCGACGCCGCCGAGGTGCTCGCCGCGATCGACGTCCCCGCCGAGGTCAGCCTGTCGGTCTTGATCCCCAACGAGCGGGGCCTCGACCTGGCGCTCGAGTTGCTGGCGGATAGAGCGGGTAGCCGGCCGGCGTTCGACGAGGTCAACGTCTTCCTGTCGGCCTCCGAGACCCACAACCGCAAGAACGTCAACCGCACGATCGCCGAGTCGATGGCGGGACTGGAGCGAGTGCTGGGCCGGGCCGCCGAGGCTGGCCTGCGCCGCGAGGGCGTCATCTCCACATCCTTCGGCTGCCCCTACGAGGGCGACGTGCCGGTTGAGCGGGTGCTCTCGATCGCAGCGGCCCTACGCGACGCGGGCGCCCAGGAGATCGGCTTCGGCGACACGACGGGGATGGCCAATCCGCTGCAGGTCAAGGAGTTTTTCGCCCGCGCGCGCGAGGAGCTTTCAGGGGTGGAGCTAACGGCTCACTTCCACAACACACGCGGTCAAGGTCTGGCGAATGTATTGGCGGCGCTGGAGGCCGGCGTGGACTCGTTCGAGTCGAGCTTCGGCGAACTCGGCGGCTGCCCGGTGCCGGCCGGGGCCACCGGCAACATCGCCAGCGAGGACCTCGTCTCGATGCTTCACGAGATGGGCATCGCCACGGGCATCGACCTGCCGGCGCTGCTGGCCTGCTCGGCCCAGGCTCAGCAGGTCCTGGGACGCCCGCTGGGCAGCCACACGCTGGTGGCCGGCCCGGTCGACTGGCACCGCTGAAGCGGCGCTTCAGCCGGCCAGCGCCTGCTCGACCTCCCGCGCGCTCTCCTTGGCGGCGGCGACGCAGTACTCCTGGACTGAGACCTCCATCTCCAGAGACTGGGCGATCGTCGGGCGCGCGGAGGCGTCGATCACGCGCTTGGCGCGCCCAACGGCGATGTGGGAGTTAGCGAGCATTTCGTCGATCAGGGTCTGCGTCGCCTGCTCCAGTTCCTCGGGCTCGACGACGCGGTTGACGAGGCCGATCCGCTCGGCCTCCTCGGCGCCGATCGTGCGGGCGGTCATGATCAGTTCCTTGGCTCGTCCCAGTCCGACGACGGCGGGGAGCCTGGTGGAACCGCCGACGTCGGGGATGATCCCGAACTTCACCTCCGGCAGCCCCAGCTGGGCGTCGCTTGAGGCGACCCGCAGATCGCAGCCCAGGGCAACCTCGAGCGCGCCGCCCACGCAGGTTCGGTGGATCTGGCAGACGACGGGCTTCGCCATCTCTTCACAGAGGTTGGCGCACTCCAAGAAGACGTTTCGGAAGGGCCTGAGCATTCCGGTCTGACCGGTCGAGGCCATCAGCTCGTTCAAGTCCACTCCGGCGGAGAACACGGGGCCTTCGCCGCGCAGCAGCACGCAGTGAACCGTCGGGTCGGCGGCGGCCTCGCTGAGCGCCGCGGCCAGCGCCCGCAGCAGCTCCTGGTTCATCGCGTTGCGCTTCTCAGGGCGGTTCAGGACGATGTGGCGAACGGCGCCACGGTCCTCGGTGAGCACGATGCCCATTGCTGCCTCCTCGCTTCGGTGACCGGACCAGGAAGGTTACGGGCAGAGCGCGGCGCGACGGAGTCCAGGACGCGACCCGAGCAGCGGAGCCGGTAGGCGGAGCCCCTTAAAAATTGTCTTCCTAGCTCAGGTCCAAGACCGTCGTCGGTGCCTGGATCGCCTCGTCGTGACCCTCGCGCGGAACGATCGCCGTGCCGATCGCGAAGAACTCGATCGTGTGGCTGCCCCAGCCATGGCTCTTCTCCTGCAGATCGACGCCGACGATGCCCTCCGCGCCGATCTCCTGGGCCTCGCTCTGCATCCGCTCCATCGCCAGCTCGCGTGCGTCGTAGAGCGCCTGTGTGAAGTTCGCCAACTCGACGTTGCGACCCGTCTGCGCCATCGACTGCAGCATCCCCCTGTGGGCCACGTGGTAGACGCAACTGCCCATAACCATCCCCACCGGCCTGTGGCCCGTGCGCAGCAGCGTCCAGAAGTCCTGACCCGACAGGTCACTCGTGAATGGCCTGCCGTTCGGCGCACGGTGAAGGACGCCGTCGCGGTGCTTGACCGCCGTTCCGACCGCGATGAACTCGGCCATGTCCTGGCCCCACTCGTAGCGGCCGATGTCCAGTCGCACGCCGACCACGCCGTCAGCGCCCAGCTGGTCCGCCTCCTCCTCCATGCGTGTCATCGCCAGCTGCCTGGCCTCGTACATCGCCTGCGAGAGCACCTGCATCTCCTGGCTTTTCTTCCAACCCGCCATCTGGATTCCGATGTGGTAGATCGAGCTGCCCAGCACCAGTCCCAGCGGCTCGAAGCCCGCCTCCTTGACCAGCAGGAACTCGTTGACGGAGAGGTCAGAGGTGAACAGGCCCTGTCGGTTCTGCTGAAGGCGCGTGCGCCCCGCCTCGGGTACGCCCTCCAGGGAGCTGGGGTCGTAAGTGGGCTCGCTCATCTTCGTTCTCCTCTAGATCGACAGGTCAATTGTCTGTTTCGGTGCTTGCGGCTGTGCATTTCCGGTTTCCTTGATCGCCGTCCCGATCGCGTCGAACGTTGCGATCAGGCCCGGGCCCGCGTTCATGCCGCCGCTGTCCTGGCGTTGCGCGTTATGCGAAATCCGAACCCCCACGATGCCCGACGCCGACAGCTGCTGGGCCTGGTAGCCGAGGCGTTCCATGACCGTCTCGCGAGCCTCATAGAAGGCCTGTGTGAACTCCCGCAGCTCGAAGTTGTAGGCGCCGCCGATGCCGCCGCCCAACGCTCCGCCCATCGAGCCACCCAGCATGCCGCCCTGGCCCATCCAGTTGCCCGCGAACGTCGCGTAGAAGACCGACGTGCAGGCCACGATCCCCGCCGGCTCCACACCTGCCTGCAGCAACTTCGCGTAGTCGGCCACCGACAGCTCCGTCAGGATCGGCTGCTC
The DNA here is from genome assembly GCA_036271135.1 of Solirubrobacteraceae bacterium. GTDB lineage: Bacteria > Actinomycetota > Thermoleophilia > Solirubrobacterales > Solirubrobacteraceae > Palsa-744. Next base: position 180,298 of record DATBBF010000023.1, on the reverse strand, counting down.
GGCCGGCTTCGCGCCCTTGCGGCGTACCGCCGTGCCCAGCACCATGTACTCGATCGAGCCCGCCGCCCAGTCGTGTGCCGCGGTGCGAATCTGAACGCCCACGACCGCATCCGCGCCCGCATGGCGAGCCTCCAGCTCGAGGCGGTTGAAAGCCCTGCGACGGACCTCGTTCCAGGCGTCTGAGAGCACCCTCATCTCGGTGATGCTCGATCCCATCATCGAGGCCCAGCCGACGTTCTGGTAGCCGACTTCGTATATCGAGCTGCCCATCACCTGCGACAGCGGTTCCAGGCCGAGCTGGTGCAGCAGCGCGAAGCCGTTGACCGAGAGGTCTGAAGTGAAGGACGTGACGCCCGAACGCAGCTCTTTCAATCGCCGCTCCGCGTTGAGCGGGATGCCGCCCGCTTCGATCGCTTCCAGCGAGCGCTGGGCCTCCTCGTCGGCCTGCAGTTCGGCGGCCGTCTCCGGGGCGTCTTTATCGCTCATCGCAGCAGCTTCTCCAATGCCTCTCTGGCCGTCGAGCTGTGCTCTGCTTCGCTTCGCAGCGCTTCCGTCACAGCTGCCACCCATGCGTCAGGTGCAAGCGTCTCACGCTTGATCGCCACGCCGCCCACCGTCTTAACGCGGGAGCAGTCCGGCGAGCCGTCCTGGACGCTAAGCGCATAGCTGATCCCGTCGAGCTCGACCCTCAACTCGCGTACGCGCCGCTCGCCTTTGCCCAGCAGACCGCCCCTGCTGCGCTCCACCCGCACCCGTTCCGGCAGCGACTGCTCGAGCTTGGTGGCCAGCACCTCGACTGAGAGCTTCAGGTCTGCACCGTCGGCTCGCAGCCCCGCCGCAGCGAGGTCGAAGGTCTCCTCGTCGCTCACCGACGTCAGGCTACACCTCGCGCCTCGGGCTGAGGACGCCAGACAGAGATAGGCTCTGTGCTCGATTCGACCGGCGCGGACGTCGGCCTCAGCGCAAAACGACCGAGGAGCGAGATGGCGCAGCAGATCAAGCAGGTGGGAGTTCTGGGAGCGGGCCTGATGGGTCACGGGATCGCCCAGGTGGCGGCCCAGGCGGGCTATGAGGTCGTGCTTCGCGAGGTCGACGACGCGACCCTCCAGAAGGGCATCTCAAAGATCGAGAAGCAGCTCGCCCGCGCCGTGGAGAAGGGCAAGTCCAGCCAGGAGGACGCCGACGCTGTTCGTGGGCGGATCACCGGCACGGTCGACTACAAGGACCTCTCCACTTGCGATCTCGTGATCGAGGCGATCACCGAGAACCTGGCGCTGAAGCTCGAGATGTGGAAGGAGATCGATGCGATCGCCAAGGCCGAGGCGGTGTTCGCGACCAACACCTCCTCGCTGTCGGTGATCGACCAGGCGGCCTCCACCAGCCGGCCCGGCCAGTTCGTCGGGCTTCACTACTTCAACCCGGCACAGGTCATGAAGCTCGTCGAGGTCGTCCGGGCCGTCACCACGACCGACGAGGCCTTCGAGACGGGGCTGGACTTCGCGCGCTCGGAGGGCAAGCTGGCGATCCCCACGAAGGACAAGGCAGGCTTCATCGTCAACCGGCTGCTCGTCCCCTACATGCTCGACGCGATGCGCGCCTACGAAGAGGGCGTCGGCTCGGTCAGCGAGATCGACGAGGCGATGAAGGCCGGGGCGGGGCACCCGATGGGACCCCTGACGCTTGCCGACTTCGTCGGGCTCGACACGCTCGGCTCGATCTGCGACGTGCTGTTCGACGAGTTCCGCGAGCGTCGCTTCGCGCGCCCGCCGACGCTGCGCAAGATGCTCGCGGCCGGCTGGTTCGGACGGAAGTCGGGAATGGGCTGGTACGACTACTCCGGCGATGAGCCGCGGGAGAACACGGCCGTATAGATGGTCGACCCGTCAGGCATCCGTGTAGCCGACGAGGACCGCGAGCGGGTGGCGGCCGAGCTGCGCGAGCACATGCTCGCGGGTAGGCTGCGTCCGGAGGAGTTCGAGGAGCGCCTCGGCAAGGCATACGAGGCTTCCACGCGCGGTGAGCTGGCGGAGCTGAAGGACGACCTGCCGATGAGTCCGGCCGTGCTGCGCGGCGAGCTGGCCAAGCGGCGGGCGCATCTGCGCCGGCGGCTGCTGCAGGAGGGCGGTGGCGGGCTGACGGTCTCGGCTGTCTGCGTGGCGATCTGGCTCGCGTCTGGGGCCAGCGGCGGCTTCTGGCCAGGGTTCGTGATCTTCTTCAGCCTGCTGCCGCTGCTCCGTGACGGATGGCGGCTGTTCGGTCCCGATCCCGACCTCGAGGGAGTCGAACGGCGCTTGGAGCGACGCCGCGAGCACGGCGGCCGCCGATCCCACCGCCACGGTCCGCGCGGCCTGCCGCGATGAGCACTCTCGAGGAGGCCGCAGACCGGGCGCTTGCGGGCGGCCCGCAGCGCCATCGCGAGAAGGCTCGCGAGCAGGGCAAGCTGCCCGTGCGCGAGCGCGTGGCGATGCTGCTCGACGAGGGCTCCTTCTCCGAGGAGGCGCTGCTGGCCAACTGGCAAGAGGACGGGCTGGGGGCGGACGGCGTCGTCACGGGCGTTGGCGCGATCGATGGCCGCCCGGTGGCTTTGATGGCCAACGATCCGACCGTCAAGGCGGGGTCATGGGGTCCTAAGACGGTCGAGAAGATCTTGCGCATCCAGGAAAGGGCGCTGGTGCTCCAGATCCCGATGGTCTATCTCGTCGACTCGGCCGGTGCGCGGATCACCGATCAGGTCCAGATGTTCCCCGGCCGTCGCGGCGCCGGGCGGATCTTCCACAATCAGGTCAAGCTCTCGGGCCTCGTCCCGCAGGTCTGCGTGCTGTTCGGGCCAAGTGCCGCCGGCGGCGCCTACATCCCCGCCTTCTGCGACATCGTGATCATGCGCGAAGGCAACGCCTCGATGTACCTGGGCTCGCCGCGGATGGCCGAGATGGTGATCGGCGAGAAGGTCACGCTCGAGGAGATGGGCGGCGCGAAGATGCACACGGGCGTCTCCGGCTGTGGGCACCAGCTCGTCAAGAGTGACGAGGAGGGCCTTGAGGTAGCGCGCCGTTACCTCTCCTACCTGCCCGGCAACTGGCGCACCCAGCCCCCCGAGGCTCCAGCTGTCGCCCCGGCTGTTGGCGCTCCGATCGCGGATCTGATCCCGGCCGATGAGAACAAGCCGTTCGACATCAAGGCGCTGATCGCGGCGCTCGTCGACGAGGGCTCGCTGCTGGAGATCCACCCGCGCTGGGCCAAGGAGCTGGTCGTGGGCTACGCGCGCCTCGACGGCAAGGCGGTGGGGATCATCGCCAACCAGCCCAAGCACAAGGGCGGGGTGCTGTTCACGGACTCGGCCGACAAGGCCGCCCGCTTCATCTGGAACTGCAATGCCTTCAACGTGCCGCTGTTGTTCCTTGCCGACGTGCCGGGCTTCATGATCGGCACCCAGGTTGAGCGCGAGGGGATCATCCGCCACGGCGCGAAGATGATCAGCGCCGTCAGCGAGGCGACGGTGCCGAAGATCTCAGTGGTGATCCGCAAGGCCTATGGCGCGGGGCTCTACGCGATGGCGGGCCCGGCTTTCGAGCCCGACTGCTGTATCGCCCTGCCGAGCGCGTCGATCGCGGTGATGGGCCCCCAGGCGGCCGTCAACGCGGTCTTCTACAACCAGCTTCAGGCGATTGCCGACGAGGATGAGCGGGCCGCGGAGACAGAGCGGCTGCGTGCCGAGTACGCGGCGGACATAGACATCCTGCACCTCGCTTCGGAGATGGTGATCGACGCCGTGATCGTCCCGGAGCTGCTGCGCGAGGACCTGATCCGGCGTTTCGCCCAGGCCGAGGGCAAGACGCGCGAGTGGCCCGCCAAGAACAACCCGGTGACTCCGGTCTAGACGACTCCGGCGGCGCGGGTCTGCTCGTCCTGGAAGGGCGGGTAGGTCTCGGTCAGCAGGAACAGGTAGGCGTCGCTGCGGGCCGTGTAGGAGTTGGCCAGGACCATCAGGTCGAACAGGCCTCGGGGCAGCTTGCCGGTGATGAGGATGATGAACCAGGCGGCGAAGGCGCCGATCTCCAGCAGCAGGTTCATGACGTAGCGCAGGATCAGGATCGGGATCGAGAGGATTCCCCGGAAGAAGGCCTTCAGCCGGCTGTAGCTCTCGAGCGGGCCGTCGAAAGCGAGGCGCACCGGATAGGCGGTGTCTTCCGAGCCGTTGAAGGGCGGGTAGGGATCGCACAACAGCACCGTGTAGGCGAGGAAGCGCGTGTAGTAGCGGACGAACCCGGCGATGAAGTCGTAGAGACCCTTGGGGTAGCGGCCGGTGACGACCAACCCGACCCAGGCGACGACCAACAAGACGAAGGCGGCGATGCCGTAGATGTAGAGCAGGATCGCGTGTGGGATCGCCAGCAGCAGGCGGAAGAACGCCGTGAGTCTGTTGCGCCGCTCTTCGTAGTCGGCCTCGAACCTGACTGGATATGACACCGCTGCCTCCCCTTCTATCTGTTGGACTCTCCCCGGCGGGATCCTAAGCGGGGCCGCGGCGGAGGTTCGACCTTTTCGCGTAGATTGCCTGGCGGATGCAGCCCGGCGAACTGGCATATGCGGGGATTGCCCGCCAGGCGGAGCTGATCGCCGCCGGCGAGATCTCCTCGCGGGAGCTGGTCGAGCTGTACCTGGCGAGGATCGGGCGCTACGACTCGGTCCTCAACGCCTTCCGTGTCGTTCTCGGCGAAAGGGCGCTGCTCGAAGCAGACCAGGCCGACAGCCGTCGCGCGGCGGGAGCGGGGCGGCCGCTGCTCGGCGTGCCGATCGCCGTCAAGGACGACATCGACGTGGCCGGCGAGGTGACGGCGCACGGGACCAACGCGAAGGAGACCCAGGCGAGCGCCGACGCCGAGGTCGTTCGCCGCCTGCGCGAGGCGGGCGCGGTGATCATCGGCAAGACGAACGTCCCGGAGATGACGCTGTGGCCGTTCACCGAGACGGCGACGTTCGGGGTCACCCGCAATCCCTGGGATCTACAGCGGACCCCGGGCGGCTCGAGCGGCGGCAGCGCGGCGGCGGTCGCCGCAGGCCTCGTGGGGGCGGCTCTCGGCTCGGATGGTGCGGGCTCGATCCGCATCCCGGCGGCCTGGACTGGGCTCGTCGGCCTGAAGCCGCAGCGGGGGCGCGTCTCGATGGCGCCGCGCCCACGGGGCTGGCACGGCATGTCGGTCAACGGCGTGCTGAGCCGTCGCGTCGCCGACACTGCGTTGTTCCACGACGTCGCCTCAGGCTCGACTGACACCGACCTCGACCGTCCGCCGGCGCCGGAGACCTCCTTCGCCCAGGCGGCCGCGACGTCACCAGGCCGGCTGCGGATCGCCTTCTCAAGCAAGTTCCCGGGGATCGTCCTGGCGAAGCTCGACGAGCGTGCAGCTGGGGCGTTGAAGGACACGGTGGAGCTGCTGCGCTCGCTCGGTCATGACCTGCAGGAGCGTGACCCGGACTATGGAAATGACGCGATCCCGTCGGTGCTGACTCGTTACCTCGGCGGCGCTCATGACGATGTGGCGAGGCTCGAGCACCCCGAGCGCCTGGAAGGCCGTACACGCGCCATGGCGCGGATGGGCGGGCTGCTGAGCGGGCGTCCGCTTCAGTGGTCGATGGACAAGGAGAAGGCCGTCAGCGAGCGCTTCAACAAGGTGCTCGAGGAGTTCGACTTCCTCATCACTCCGGCCGTGGGAACGCTTGCGCCGCCCGTCGGCGCGCTGCAGGGCAGGGGCGCGCTGTGGACGCTCAACACGGTTGCGGGATGGGTCCCCTACAACGCGGTCTGGAACCTGACGGGCCAGCCGGCGATGTCGGTTCCCGCGGGCTTCTCCCCAGAGGGGCTGCCGCTGGCGGTGCAGATCGTGGCGCGGCCGTGCGAGGAGGGCAGGCTGCTGGCACTGGCGGCTCAGCTGGAGGCGGAGCGGCCGTGGGCCGATCGCCTGCCGGCGGGCTTCGCGTGAGCGGGGCCTCGGAAGGGGAACTGCTCGATCTCGCCGTGGAGGCGGCTCGGCTCGCGGGCGGCCTGCTGGCCGAGAGGGCGAGGCGGGGGGCGGAGCGGTCGGTGTCGGCCAAGAGCACGCCGACGGATCTGGTCAGCGAAGCCGACCTTGCGGCCGAGCAGGCGATCCGGGAGCTGCTTGCGGCGCGGCGCCCAGACGACGGCTTTCTGGGCGAGGAGGGGGGAGGCGAGGACGGTACGAGCGGGCTGCGGTGGATCGTCGACCCGCTGGATGGGACGATCAACTTCCTGTTCGGGATCCCCCAGTGGTCGGTCAGCGTTGCCGTCGCCGATGAGGCTGGGACGGTCGCGGGGGCCGTCTATGACCCCGGCAGAGAGGAGCTGTTCACGGCCACGCGTGCGGGGGCGGCGGAGCTGCATGGGACGGCGGGAACGATCGAGCTGGAGGGCCGCAGCGTCGATCCGCGGGGCGCCGGCTCGGAGGATGCGAGTGGCCTGGCGACGGCGATGGTGGCGACCGGATTGGCCTATGACGCCAGGGTGCGAGCGGCACAGGCGCAGGTGCTGGCCGAGCTCGTGCCCAAGGTGAGAGACATTCGACGGCTCGGCAGCGCGGCTCTGGATCTCTGCTGGACGGCGGCGGGCCGCTTTGACGCCTACTACGAGCGGACGGTGAAGGCGTGGGACATCGCCGCCGGCGAGCTGATCTGCCGCCGGGCGGGCCTGGAGGTGCTGGAGCTGCCGGAGGCTCCAGATCTCCCTTGGGGCATTTTGGCCGCCAGGCCTGGGCTGGCGGGTGCTTTGGGAGAGATCGTGGGAAGTGTCTGATCGGATACGGCGGGTGGGAATCGAACCCACACGCCCTTTCGGACAGGGCCTTTTGAGGGCCCCGCGTCTACCGTTCCGCCACCGCCGCTAGCCGCCCGATCGGGGCGAGCATATCCCGCCGCTCAGGCGGGGTGGGGCGAAGCGTCCGGATAGGCGGCCGGAGGACCGGCGGACGCGGTGGGGTCGCGGCGCTCGAGCTCGACGTTCCAGCCCTGCTGGAAGCCGCGCATTGCGAAGCCGACGAGGAGGATCTGGACTGGGACGATGAGCAGCGTCAACAGCCCCAACAGGCCGGCGTCGATCGATGGCTGTTCATAGCCGCTCTTGTCCCGGGCGAACCAGCCCGGACCGGCGACGAGGGCGAAGATCGCGAGCAACACGGCAAGCGCTGCCGCGACGGGCAGCACGCCGCGATTCCAGCGTCCGGCGTAGAAGGCCAGCGCGACGTAGATGAGCACGTAGGCGAATTGAACGGGGACCATGCCCTGCAGGACGCTCCAGCCGCCGATCGTGACGATCAGGACGAGGGCGGCGCTGGCGAGCAGCAGCACGATCACGGTCGCTCGGGTCGCCTGGACGACGGGCTTGTCGCGGTTGGGGTGGCTGATGACGACCCCGGCGGGACGCTCCTGCCCTGACGCGGTCGCGGACATGTCCGGGACGATACCCCGTCCAGCGGTCTTCGTGTGCCTCCAGGGCGGGTCCGGGATACCCTCTGCGGGCGCGCGGGCGTGGTGGAATTGGTAGACACGCCGGCCTTAGGAGCCGGTGGGCGAAAGCCCTTGGAGGTTCGAGTCCTCTCGCCCGCATCAATGGTGACGTCCTCCGCCGCGCACTCGAACCGGGGAAGTAGCGACCCACAGTGACGGAACCAGGAGTCGGACAGGTCACGCAACTTCTGTGAGAAGCCGCTCTGGCCGGGACGCACGTTCCGCCTTGCGTTCTATTTGTCCTGGGTTACGGGCTCGGCTCTTCAGTCCTAGGATCTTCGCTAGGGGGAAAGCCACCTTGAGGCTCTCCGAGCTTGCGTGCCCGAACCTCCTGGTGAACGTCCACCGGCGTATAGGCCATGACCGCGTTGAGGAGGTCCTCAAAGAAGCGGGGAAGCGCGAGCGACGACGCTGGATCTTCGACCGTATTAAGTACGCGCGTCGCGCCGTCCCAATCAGCGACCAGGAGCACCGTTGCATCGAACGGCCCATCAGGTCGACGAAGGCGAACCAGGAGATCTCGCAGTAGCTCAAACGCGCCTCCCTCAAAGACGTTCGAACGGACAAGATAGGCGAAGCCCATAGCCGCCAAGGGGTAGCGGTCGCGGAGGTTGTGGGCCTCGCCGATTGCCTCCTCGTAGCGGTTGTTCTTGTTGTTGAGGTAGCTAGAGAACTGCGTCTTGCCAGACACAAGCACGTCAGGCCCTCGCAGCCAATCCGACAGGACCACCGCGTCCACTTGCTTCTTGTAGAACCGGCCCAGGACGTCGGTCTCCGCCGCACCGAGCTTGATACGCCCCAAACGCATGATCGCCTGGCGCAACGGCGTAGGTTTCAACCGCTGCTCTGTAAACGACTCGTACTCGTCGAGCACTGTCATGAGATGGTCGATGGCCTCCTCGACATTGTCCATCTCGGGCGAAAGCGCCCGCGGCATGCGCAGTCGCGGAAAAACGCCGCTCGGATCAAAGCCAGCCCTGCGTAGCTCGTGAGCTACGTAGGCGTCGAGGGACTTAGCGACCCGGCCGGACTGCTGACTCTCGGCGTGGCCTTGTTCGATCGGGACGGCGAGGAGAGTGCGCAGCGTCGCGTAGTCCGGCACGTATTGGCGCTCGTCGGCGTGGGCCCCCGGTGGATGTGTCCACGGCGCAAGTTCAGTATCCGCTTGTTCTAGGACGGAGTCGAGCTCGGCTAGTACATCGGGTTTAGACGGCTTGGCGATGCGGTTCAGTCTGCCGCGTGCGACGGACGCGAAGCAGCGTCGCCGCGTCTCGAATGGCGACAACCTCATCGTTGCCGAGGCCAAGCGCCCCCTTGAGGAGCAGGCGATCGACCTCGGCGACTACTGCCCACCACTCACCGCGCCTGAGTGCAGCGTCAAGGTTCGGGCTGTGTGGCGACAGGGCACGCCACGTCTTTTCTAGCGATTCCGGGCCTGGCACAGGCAATGCTGCTGCCTCCGACGGCTCCATCTTGAGGATGCCACCGCCGTAGCCACGACCCAGAATCTCGCCTCCCAGCATCGTCAGCGAGTTGAGTGCGAGCAACGGAAGGGCCTTAGTGGCCTCCGCCGGAGCTTCGTCTCCGAGCCGTAGTCCGAGCATCGAGTTGACGAACGTTGTGCGGGCAGCGTTCGTTATCAGGCGGGGATAGCGATGAGACATGTAGGTGAAAAACAGGTCGGGGACTGGCACTGCGGGCGGGCGCCACCAAGGGTCACGCACCGTGCACTTGTAGGCATCGGGGACGTTGCGCTCACGCCCAAGCTCTAGGTATTCCGTGAGTCCCTTACTGCGAGCTCTCTTGTCCGGATACAGGAGCCACACTCGCTGCCCGGACAGCTTCAACTCCTCCCATTGCGCGCGGGAGAAGGAGAGCCCCTTGAGGTGCTTGGTCCCAGGCGGGCTAATCCGTCTTAGATGCTTCTCGGCGATGCCATACTTGGCTCTCGTGACCTCGGAAAGAGCGAAATAGTCATTGGCACCGGTGACCGTCCCGAGCGTCGGTGGACCGTAGGCATCCAATCGCGTCATCCGCTCACTGACCGACCGGAACAGCTGGCGAACGTCGAGCGACAGCGCTAGATCGCTCCACTTCCCCTCCGCTGCAGGCTTAGCGCCCACCGGATCTAGGGGATGGACGTCCGCTAGATCGTCTGCCCCATCAACGTTGAACAAGCAGAACGAGTCGCAAGGCCCTTCTCCGTGGGCAACGAGCAGGACTACTTTCTCGTCGGCGCCGTGGAACTGGAGGCGCTCAAACATCACCAGATTAACGACGGCGAACCGCTTTCTTAGCCATCGCCTGATCGGCTCGGCGTATCCCACGGTCAGAAGCTCTGCCGGCAAGACCATTGCCAGACGACCGCTTGGTCTCAGGAAGGCCGATGCGTGCACGAGCGTCGCCGCCCACGATGAGGCGAGACCAGATAGTCGTACACCCTGCTCGAGTGCTGCTGCTGCAGAGCGCTTGCGCACCTGCCCTCGATGTTCTTGGTAGCGGACGAACGGTGGATTACCGATTACGGCGTCCTGCCAGCCCACACGATCTCCAAGATGTGCGGGCGTTGCAAGCTCAAAGAAGTCCGAGCGAACCAGATTTGCGCCAGCTCCGGCCTCACGGAGCAGCGCACCCGACGCGTCGAGTGACGGCGCATGAAGATCGACGCCAGTGAGCTGCGCCGTGATCGCGTCTGGCGTCGTGCCGAGCGCGTTGAGTCGCTCGGCAGCAGCCAACAGAAAAACTGCCTCTCCGCAGGTCGGATCAAGAACACGCGAATCGGCAGAACGAATGGCCCAGCGACTTAGGAACTCTGCAATCGGCGGTGGCGTAAAGAACGCCCCGCGCGCCTTCCTCAGGGCAGTCAAATCCGGGGACGTTGACGTCGGCACGTGCGTGACCCTACTGGGCGGCCCGGACGCGAACAAATGTTCGGTTTGCTGTCCGAAAGACCTGGATAATGAAGGCATGTCTACTCCGAACAGAAGAACGGTCGCACCCCATGAGAGTGGATGGGCGGTAGAGAAGCCCGGCACATCTCGTGTTAGCTCCGTCCATCACACCCAGCGAGATGCACAGGGAGTCGCACGCGGTTCGCTCAAGCGCACAGGTGGCGGCGAGTTGGTCACGATGGGAAAAGACGGCCGGATCCGGGCGAAGGACACTGTCGCCCCCGGTAATGACCCGTTTCCCCCACGCGGCTAGCACCGAGCCAAGGTCGGCGCGGTCGAGCCGCGCCGACCGTCGCGCTGGAACGCATGCGCCGACGATCAAGATCGAAGCAGGGTCGATGGTCGGTGCCGGATCGCCACAAGAGCGCTTTTGACGCGCCCGTCTTGCGACCGGCTCCATCAGGTCGTCCAGAAGCACTCCGGGTTCCGACGTCTTCTCGCACCCGCATCGCAAACGCCCACAGGTACCGCGACCGGCGAGACTTCAGCCTCTGATCGGGTTTGATGTTCCCGTCCTCGCTTCGTGCGGGGTCACCAGATCGATGGCTCCGCATCCCCGAAACTTCCTTGCCCCGGCCCTGGCCGCGATGCTCGCGGTCGGTCTGCTTTCAGGCGCGGCGATGGGCGCCGAAGTTACGGGCGGAGCGCCTACCCCGACGGAACCTGTCGCGACGACGCTGAGCCCGACGGTGCCCACGACCCCGGCCGCATCGCCGCTCCCCGTCTCGATCACAACCGAACCCCTCCTCGCCGGCCGTCCAATCCCCCCACGCTTCCTAGGCCTCTCCTTCGAGGCCGAGGCTCTCGATCAGATCGGCCAGCTCGGAGCCCACGGCGATCTCGTCACCCTGCTGCGCTCGCTCGGACCGGGCCTGCTGCGCTTCGGCGGCATCACCGCCGATGAGAACGTCGCCTGGTCGGATCCTCAGACGCCTCACCCCGCGTGGGCGACGAGCACGATCGGCCCTGCCCAGATGAAGGCGATCGGGCGCCTCGCCCGCAGCAGCGGCTGGCAGGTGCTGCTGACGGTCGGTCTCGCGCACTTCGAACCGCAAGCGGCGGCTCGGGAGGTGGCTTCCGCGCACGCGGCGCTAGGACCGTATCTGGCAGCGGTCGAGATCGGGAACGAGGCCGATGCGTACGGCAGGCACGGCTTTCGCCCCGAACCCTGGCTCGCGCAGGGCTACCAGGAAGACGTCAGCGTCTACAGGGAAGCGATCGCCAAGCTCACGCCGGGAATCAGGATCGCCGGCCCTGACGTCTCCGGTTCGGGCGCTTTTCCCGAATGGGGCTATGCGGAGGCGGTCGCCCAGACTCCGGCGCTGCTGACGGGCCACCATTATCCGCTCGGCTGCGCCCAGACGCCTCCTCCGAGCATCGAATCGCTGCTCAGCGCCGCCATCCGCGGCCGCGAGGCGCATTCGCTCGAAACGTATCTGTCGATCTCACGGGCCCACAACATCCCGTTCCGTGTCGATGAGACCAACTCGGTTTCCTGCGGCGGTGTCGCCGGGATCAGCGACACGTTCGCCTCGGCCCTCTGGGCCACGGGCTACATCGCCCAGGCGATGGCCGCCGGGACGGTGGGGATCAACCTGCAGGGCAACCCCACCAACTGCGCTGGCTACACGCCGCTGTGTGCGCCCGACCCGGCCGCACTCAGCGCCGGGCAAATGCGCGCGCAGCCCGACTGGTACGCGCTGCTTCTCATGCACTCGCTGATCGGCTATCGCCCGCTGCCGACCTCGATCGGCTCGACCGTCTCACCGAACCTCGTCGCCGCCGCTTTCGCGGGACCCGGCGACTCTCTGAAGCTGCTCGTCTCAGATGACGAAGCGCCGGGTGCCAGCCCGCTGGAGATCAGCCTTCCGGCGGGTGCGGGCCGGCGCGCAGCCCGGGTTCTCAGGCTCACCGGCCCCTCTCTGCCGTCTACCGACGGCACTCGGCTCGGCGGCAAAGGGGTGTCCGCCTCTGGCGCCTGGCATGCCCCGCTTGTCGCTCAGGATCTGCCAATCCATGGTGGCATCGTCTCCCTGCGCCTACCTGCCTCGAGCGCTGCGCTCGTCACGGTCGTCCCGGTGAAGAAGAAGGTTGCTCGTAAGCGGAGTTCTCACCGCTCCCGCTAGGGCGAAGACTCAGGGGCTCGGCGCCAGCGTCTCGCGGCGGATCTTCCAGGCTGCCTTTACAGGGTTCAGGAAGTAAGGCGGCGACTCGATCTGCAGCCGATCGTCGTATTCGTATTCCTTGTTGTAGCCGGTGGCGAGTTCGCCGGTCGAGCTGCTCCCCGTGCCGACAGTTCCGCGGAACTTCTGGGCGATCGCGCCGTAGACGTTGAGGTTGCCGGAGGTGCCGCCGCAGTCGTTGTTGTCGACGATGAACGAGTGGTTGAGGGCGAGGATTGCCGCGTAGATCGAGATGTTGTTGACGTTCGTCGGGTTGGAGGGTGCCGTTGCCGTGCCGCATGAGCCCTTTGAGTTGCCTCGGGAGGCGTTCAGCGGACGCCAGACGCGCACGAAGTTGTTCGCGATCAGCCCCAGCACCGCGCCGCTCGTCGGGATGCCTTCCGAGTTCGTGGTCGTCGTGATGCTGCCGTCGATCACGATGTCGTTTTCGGCGGCGATCGTCAGCGACTTCGTGTAGTTGCCGCTCACGTAGACGTTGCCGCAACCGCTGTCGGCTGTGTAGGTCGGGTTGTAGGGGGTGTAGCTGATGCTGCACGTTTCGCTCGAGACGTAGATGACGCCGTTGGCCGGAACCGGGACGTTGGGTTCCGTCACACCTTTGTTGTTCGTCACGCTCATCGTCGCGCCGTTGAGGACGATCGTCGTCTTGCCGGTGTATTTGGCGCCGGCGATCGACTTCAGCGAAGCGTTGCTCGCGGGCGGTTCGACCGTTTCGACTTTGGTGACTTTCGTGCCTTCGTAGACGGGAGATTCAGAGGCGGTGCAGCCCGAGGCCTTGACGAGCCCGCCTTTGAATTCGATCTGGTCCTGAGCATCCCGCCCGAACGTTGGTTCACCGCAGTACTGCGAGGTGTCCTCGGTGTGCAGCGGGCCCTTGATGTCATCTTTGCTGCCGAACGTGATGTCTTCGCATTCAGATGGCCTGGATGCGCGGAACGCTTCGCATTGGGGCTTCGCCGGCGAGTAGGTGTTCGGATCGAGCGTCTCGTACTTCGTGTAGTAGATGAAGTTCAGGAGTCCAGAGTTGGAGAAGCTCGCGACGAGCGTGCGCTTCGCGCAGGGCTGTTTGTTCGCGACGCAGGTGCTCGCCTTACCCGAATAGCCGGTCGACTCGATGCGGAACGTGCCACCTGCTTCGGTTCCCTCCTCGATCATCGTTTCCGTCGGTTTGGCGGGGTTGCATTTCGTTTCAGGCGAGGTCGACGCCGGCAGCAGTTGGATCGCGTATTCCTCTTCGGTCGCGCCGGGAACGCTCACGCGGTTGGTCACAGAGCCCTTCTGGTTGAGGGATTTGTTCATTTCCGCGGCACCTTCGGTGCATTCGGCCCAGTAGCCGCTGTTGCGGTTGAGGTGGAAGAGGTAGTTGTCGATCCCCGCCTGGGCTGCGTAGTAGGCCTTCTTCGAGGCGGTGTCGCGCCTCGTCAGGTGGGTATCGCCTTCGGCCGCGACCAGTGCGGCGGTGACGAGCAGCGAGGTGATCAGCAGCGCCGCGATCGCCAGCAGCATCGTGAACCCCTCCTCGTCTGAGAGGCGCGAGCGTATGCGAGTAATCGATCGGGTTAGGAGCATGGGGTGTTCTGGGCGATGGTCGATGCTGGGTCGAAGCGCAGGAGAGCCGTGTCGCTCACTTCGACGCTCCTGCTGACGTTGCTTTTGATGCTGGTCGTTTCAGGCGCGACAGTAAAGGCGATCGCCACCTGCGCTGTGGCTTTCGCTTCTTTTTTGAGCGGCGTGGCAAGTTCTGTAGTGCTGAGTTTTCCGCCTTCGTACTTGTAGTAACGGAACATGGGAGTGGCTCCGGTCTGGGTGACGCCGGTCAAGATCGTCTTTTTGCTCTTGGGCGTTGTCGAGAAAGTCCAATTTGGAGCGGTCCCGCCATTGCTTTCAAACGATTCATCGATGAATGTTGTTCCGGACAGATAGATCTTGTGCTCGGTCATCGACGTGAAGAAGGCCTGTTCGCCGGTCTGGCTGAGCACGTCAAGCTCGTTGCCTGTGCTGGTTTCGAGTATCGGCACAGCTGACACCGCGACACAGCTGCTATGCAAAGTCGTGAGGATGTATTCCATGCCGAGTCGCCCGCGTTGGTTGGCGTTGACACGTTCGGCCACCGTCGAGGTCTGACGAAACGCGAAGTCGACGGTCGCGAACAGCGCTAGCCCGACGACTATCGAGGTGATCGAGGCGACGAGGACCTCCATCAGCGTGACGCCGGCCTCGCTGCGGAGGTCTGGCCTTCTCGGGCGAATACCGGCGCTCAGTCGTCTCATGTCGGGCACGATGTGTTTTTAAGCTGTGACGAGCTGGTGCCCTCGAGCAGTTCGACTTTGGTACCGGCGAGCGTCTTGTTTTCGATGCCGCTCGGTGAGGCCACTTCGGTCGTCGCGGACTTTTTTTTGCCGCTTTCGGTGAAGTTCACGCAGACCGAGTACTTGCCGTACGGGAGGCCCGGGCTTTCCAGGTCACCTGTGGTCGTACTGGGGCTGGTGACTGTTTTTGGAGCGAAGCCAGCTTTTTCGCATTCCGATGCCGTATCCATATCTTTGATCCAGATTTCGGGTTTTGCGATGGGCGTCCCTTTGGTGGCCGTGGTGCTGCCCGGATAGGCAAGCACCACCAAAGAGGGAAGCGTGAGCGTGATTTCCGATTTCGCTCCCGGTTCGACCTGGATCCCCTGCGGTTCTCCGGCACCGAAGCTTTCGGGGCTGTTTGAGGTGCACGACCCCGCGTAGATCGAGTATTTGGAGGAGAACGGGAACATCGTTTTCGGCGAGGAGATTTCGGCTTTGGTCAGGGCGTCGGTGGCCAGCAGCGTGCGCATGTTGTTGACCGTTTTGAGTTCGGGGTCTTTGACGACGACGTTGGTTGCCTGCCCGGACGGTTTGCCGGTCAGCGAGGTCGTGAATTTGGCGGTGATTTCCCCGGCCTTGTTGAACTCGAAGGGCTTGCTGACGGTGGTCTGGCCGGTCGCCGAGACGGTGCGTTCACTGGTCGGCGGTTCGGCTTCGCCGTCTGGCAGCACGTATCCGGCCTGCGAGGCGGTGATCGTATAGGTGCCTTCTTCGAGGGGGCCGAAGATCAGGCAGCCGCTCGAGGTCGTCGTGCCGCTGAGCGCCTGCGGGCCGGTGCCGGCGACGGTCATGCCCGCGGTTTTGCCGCCGCGACCGTCTTCGATGTTGACGAGGATCTCACCACCGGCCGGGGGCGCGACGAGACCGGTCTCCACCACCTTTGGTCTCGAGCCGAGCGATGCCCAGGAGACTTCGGAGTTCGTTTCGAAGTAGTCGGCGCTGGCCGAGCTGCCGGTGCAGGTGGACCCGCCGGAGGTGTCGGAGATGAACTGCGCTTTCGAGACGATCGTGTATTCGCGCCCTTGCATCGTGAACGCGCGTTTTTCGTTGAGGCTCGCCAGTTCTGAAGAGGTCAGCCCCTTCAGGCGTTCCTCGTCCTGCTGGGCCAGCGTCGTCGCCTGCAGGTGCGCGCGTTGGTCGGCGGTGATCTGCCCCGAGACGTCGAACGCGTTGAAGGTGCCGATCGCGATCACCGCGACGAGCAATGCGCTGATCAGGACCTCGATCAGCAGGAAGCCGTCCTCGCTACCTGCGGCGGTGGCTCGCAACCGCGCAACGGCGCAGGCAAGCAAGCGGTGGCGATTGCCCCGCGATCCCGACATCCTCTTGGCAAAAGTGCGCATTGATACAGACGGCTTTCGATCTCTACTGCTCTGTCGGCACCGCCACGCCGCTGCTTGAGGGGTCTTCGGGGGCGCTCGGCGCTTGGTGCGGTCCTCATACCCGCGTCGGGAGCTTCAACGGGGCTCGCGGAAAACGTCCCTGGGGCGCATGCCGTCAGGTGCCGCTTGAATCGGCTTGCGACAGGGCCGGCCGCCTGGCGATCGAGCGGACCTCGGGGCCGACAACCCTTACAATCCTCTGCCCCCGGGGGACTGGTGTATCGGTAACACGGTGGTCTCCAAAACCGCAACGCGAGGTTCGACTCCTCGGTCCCCCGCTTTAGTCAGGCCCCGGAAATCCGGGGCTTTTGGCTTTCTAGAGCCGATTGAGTGGTAATCTTCGGAGCGGGGACGTTCCGCATGGATCCTCTGGAATCCGCTCCAGTTTGGAGTTTCTATCCCTAGGACTATCCACTGACGGTGGCTGCTCGTCGACGGAGCTCATTTACGAGGGGGTTCCGGGTCTCGGCGGGGAGCTGGCTCAGGATCTCTCGGTGTTTGTGTGCCGGAAAGATGTTCAGCATCTCTAGGTCTGTCCTGACAGATTCGAGAGCGGTGATGGTTTGGTCCAGCTCATCGGCTTTGGGCTGACGCTCGTGCATCGCGAGCAGCTGATGGACGATCTGCACGACGTAGGCCTCAATCGCGGGGTCCTTAGAGTTCTGCTCGGCGAGCTTTCGTAGAGGGTTTGTCTGGCTGGCGCTGTGTTCGGCGAGAATCTCGGGCAGCACAAGAGGCATCCATACGCTTGTCAAGCGCGCAGTCAAACGGGTCAGCTCTAGCTGCTGGTGAGTGGCTGCGGCGAGCGCCTCGCGTACCTTCTCGACCGACATCACAGGTCTGAGGCCTTGGACAGCGTTGACGAATGGCTCGTGACTGGCCAGGCCGCCGCCTTGTCCGCTTCGTAGGCCGAGCATGCGCTCGACGAGCACGGCGTCGTCCTCACGGCGCTCGATCTCGTCCTCGGCGTCAAGAGCGACGGCGAGCAGGTAGCCGCAGGCGCGGACTCGCTCGTCGGCTTTCATCTTCACGAGCCGGGGGAAGGACTTCTTACCGCGCGCGCCGGCGAGCTTGCGTGCTTGCTGGTCGATAAAGGCGGGGATGTCACTGCTTGGATTGAGTTCGCTTGCCACTTGTTCGGTGACGGTGCCAAGCGCAGTGCGGATGCGCTCCACGTCGATCGGGAAGCCCTCGATCCACAGCGCAATCGAGATGAGGCTGAGGCTCCTGGTCTTGCCACGCCAATGCACGAGGCGCTCCAGCTGCCGCTCGGTGCCGCGTGGGTAGAGCCAGACGGCGCGCCCTGTCGGTTGCCGGGTTGGTGACGGGAGTAGCCCGCGGGAGCGCCAGAGCTCAAGGGTGCGCGTGGTGACCCCGAGCTCCTTGGCGATTGCGCGGAACGCCCGAGAGTCGAGCTGCTCTGGCTCCATTACGCTCACTTTACAGCACCATAACTGTCGATAGCTCGGTGTGATCTCACTTTGCCCCTCGCTAACTGGAAAAGCGATACACGCGCATTGACAGACCATCTAAAGGCAGATAACAATGCGAGCGAGCGGTCGAATCAGGCTACTCATAACCCACACCGCATAAGTCTATATCGACGCGGAAAGGAGGTTCGACGTGAGTCCGGAGAACGAATGGCTGATCCGAGTTACGCTCTCGGCGATAGGTCTAGGCATGCTGCTGGACGCCGGCAAACGCCGTGGCTGGCTCTAGTTCGCCCGCTGGTCGGTCGGTGATGGCCGGCCGACCAGTTCGACCCGCTCCGGTGCTCGTTCTAGCTTGAGGCGATCAGGCCCTGCAGCAGCGTCTCGGGTGCCACGCCAAATGCCTCGAGTAGCCGAACGAGGGTGGTGAGCCTGATCTCACGCTTGCCGCGCTCGATCCTCGATATCTGCACCACGGCGAGCCCGGTTCGAGCGGAGAGGTCCTCTTGTGTCCATCCGCGTTCATGCCGTGAACGCCGAACGTTCTCGCCGAATCGCTGGATCGCGTCATCCATGTCCGCATCTTCGACGCCTAGAACCAAACAGGCCATGACCAAAGCGGTAAGATGGCGACCGAGCAACCAAACAGAAAGTGCCCCCGCGCTGCGTCAACAGCCGGGGGCGTGGCACGGAAAGGCAGGACCTTCCCATGCAGCCGGAGGATATCCCGCGAGCTGCGCCCCCGGTCGTGGTGATCTACGGCCAGGAGAGCGATAACGAGGCGCTGGCTCATGAGTTGGCGCTCGATGGCTACGACGCACGACCGGTCAGTGACCTCGCGATGCTCGGCGACGTCGATCTGATCGTGTTTGGTCGTGCGTCGCAGAGAGGCGCGGCGCTCGGCGCTCTACGCGCCTTGCGCCGCGGCGAGCTCGCGGGCTCCGGAGCACGCATCCTGTGGATGAGTACCAGCAGCGATCCGAGCGACACGCTCCGAGCGTTTGAGGCCGGTGCGGATGACGTGATCCGTGCGCCGTTTGTCTATGCAGAGGTCTTGGCGAGGCTGCGTGCTCTGCTCCGCCGCGATGCTCGCACCCCGACGGTGATCGAGTTCGACGCGCTCAGGATCGATACCTCGGCGCGCGTCGTGACATTCGATGCTGTCCCTGTTGCGTTGCGACGCCGAGAGCATGCGCTGCTAGTGCATATTGCGCGGGCGCCCGCGCGTGTCTACAGCCGGGCAGAGCTGCTGAGCGAGGTATGGGGCTACCGGACAGGCACAACGCGCACCTTGGACTCTCACGCATCGCGCCTCAGGCGGGCGCTCGCAGATGCTGGGGCAGAGGGATGGGTGTGCTCAACGTGGGGAGTGGGCTACCGACTCGCGCCGCGGCCGCGCGATTAGTTAGTCCTCAAGCGCTCTGGGCGTTGCGTCGTCCATCTGCGATCTTGTAGACGCTCGGCTTCAACGCCGCTGGGTGACGTACTCCAAAAGCGAACGCGCGCAACGCGAGCGGCCGAGTGGGATGAGCAACTGGCAGCATGACCAGGCCGTAACGACCTGTGGGCCACGGCACGTAGGTCTTGACGCAACCGGCAAGTCGCGTGCCGTCGCGGCCTTCGGCTTCACAGCGCTTCAGACGAGATGTCGGGAGACCGCCGTCGCGGTTCAGCTCGCGACGGAGGACTTCGAGTGCATGTCGAGCCACCGGCGGGTGGTGCGCGAGGTCTTCAGCGACTGCGTGCTCATCGAAGACGACCGGGACGAATGGCCCGGCAGATCTGTCCGGCACCTCGCTAGCCCTCGCCGTCTGTAGGCAGCTCCCCGAAGTGTTGATCGAACTCCTCCGGGGTCAGCTCGCGCTCACCGTGGCGGGAGAGCATCGCCTTCACGCTCAGATCAGGACGCAACACGACACGTCCATCAGGACGTCGGTCCTCGACCACGTAGTCGCCCGACAAGTCCCCACTAAGCGTCACATGAGCTGGCTCCATCGCTTTCAAGTCTCGCACGCCGGCCCGACCGATCCAAGCCGCGTCGTCCCTCGCGCTGTCGCTTGCGTCGCTCCGACGTACAGCAAAACAGCAGAACAGACCACATGCACAGGGGTGCGATTGGTCCCTGATTGGTCCCTTAATCCGTTGGCCGGTCTGAGGTGCTCGCGCTCAGTTACAGCGATGATGACCGCGTCGAGTATCGGTGCTGCGAAGGCTGGCGGCTATGCCCGGTATCTGGAGGGCAAGACGCTTGCGCCTGAGCGCGGCGACTACTACTTGGCTCCGAGCGGCGAGCCGGCCCAGGCCCCGGGCCGGTGGCTGACGTCCTCTGAAACGCTCGCGCGCCTTGGGATCGAGGACGCCGCCGTCGACGGCCCGGATTTCATCGCTTTGATGGAAGGGCGCCATCCAGGCGACGGTAGTTGGTTGCGGCGCGAGGGCGCCGGTGGGGGACGGGGAGGGGGAATCGATGTGACGTTCAGCGCGCCGAAGTCGGTGTCTGTGATGTGGGCTCTTGGCGATGAGGGCCAGCGTCGCGACATGGAAGCGGCGCACGCGAGCGCCGTCGAACGGGCGGTCGGGTATCTGGCTGAGACGGTCCCGACGGTCAGGCGTCGCTATGGCGGCGGAGTGGTGGAGGAGCCTGCGAGGGAGCTGATCGCTGCGGAGTATCTACACACGACCGCGCGCGGCGTGATGGATGGGGATGCGCCGGACCCGCAGCTGCATAGCCATGTCGTCATCACCAGTGCGGTCAGGGATGACGGACGGATCGTCGCGGTCGCGTCGCGACCGGTCTTTCGCTCCGCGAGAGAGCTGGGCGCGTTCTACCGCTCAGCGCTAGCCAGTGAGCTCTCTGAGCGTGGCTACGCGATCGATGCTGGGACTGGGAACGACGGCCGCTATTTCGAGATCGCCGGGGTGCCGCAAGGGCTGCTTGACGCCTTCTCGGCTCGTAGCCGCGAGGTCGCAGGGGCAGCGGAGCGGTTCCGTGCGAAGTGGGGGAGAGCGCCAGAGCGGGGCGAGCTGCGACGCCTGAAGCTGGAGAACCGCAAGGCAAAGATCCCCGTTACGCGTATGGACCTGCAGCGCGTGTGGGAGGAGAAGGCCGCCCGCCACGGTTTCCCACGGGAACGTCGCAACCGCCCGACCGATGGTTGCTCCCGCAGAGAGGGATTGCTCGAGGATCGAGTCGAAGAACGATTGACTGAGCGCGCCGCAACGTTCGAGCCCGGAGAGCTGCGCGCCGTCCTGCTCGAGCAGTCCGTCGGCGAGCTCGCGCCGGAGCAGGCACTTGCTCGCACGGGGACGATGATCGCTGAGCGCCGTGTACTGCCGCTTGAGGGCGGTCGGTTGACCACGCTCGCCGTGAGAGCAAAGGAGCAAGCGATCGAGCGCCGGATCGCCCAACTCGCGCGGCCTGCGAGCAGGGACGTGGGTAGGGAGCTGCGCGAAGTCGCAGCGGACCAGCTCGCAGAACGGATTGGGGCTCGTCTAAGCGTTGAGCAGTCACGTGCGCTTGAGGCGATCACCGGACCCGAGCGCGTCGCGATCCTGATCGGGCCCGCAGGCACCGGTAAGGGAGTGGTGATCGACGCCGCAGCCCGCGCCGAGCATTTCACCGGGCACTGCACCTATGGGATTGCGGTGTCCGGCTCGACCGCACAGCGGCTCGGCCAGGACAGTCCCGCCCTCACCGGGCAAACATTGACGCTCGACGCTCTCATCGCGAGGACTCAAAGCGGACGGCTCGTCATCGACGAGCGGACCACGATCTTCTTCGATGAGGCAGGGATGGCAGACACCAGCCGCCTCGACCGACTCACCGCGGTCGTCGAGCGGTCGGGGGCGAAGCTTGTGCTGGTCGGCGACGGGGCGCAACTTCCGTCCATCGGTGCAGGTGGCATGTTCGATCGGCTTACCCACGTCGCTCCGAGCGCGCAGCTCTCGAACGTGAGGCGCACCCTCGACCCGGGCGAGCAGAAGGCATGGGCGGACCTACGGGCCGGCCGGTCAGACCGCGCGATGGCGCACTACCTACGCCAAGGCCGCCTACACATGACCGATACCCGCGACCAAGCAGTCGAGCGCGCCGTCCACGACTGGGCCACGCTGACTGAGACCATCCCGATGAAGGATGTCGCTCTGATCTCCGACGCATCGAACGTGGAGATCAACCGCCTCAACGCCCGTGCTCAGCATCACCGCGCGCAGCGTGGCGAACTCGGCGAGCTTGAAGTCGAGGTGCCTGGCGTCCACTACGGCATCCGTGCCGGCGACCGCGTATCGATGATCGACCAGCACCATCGGCAAGGCACCGAACGCATCGAGAACGGTGCCCAAGGCGAAGTCATCGATATCGACGAGGCCGGCCAGGTGCTGATCCAGTTCGACGCCACCAACCAATGGCGAACACTCGCCGGCGATGACCTTGCCCGCCTACGGCTCGGCTACGCCCAACACATTCACCGTGCCCAAGGCGCAACCGTCACGCGCACCCTCGTTGTGACCGGTGGCTGGCAGACCAGCAAGGAGCCCGCTTACGTCGAGGCATCCCGAGCTCGTCAAGGAACCGATTGGTACGTCAACCGCGAGGACCTCGGAAGCCACGGACACGACCTTGACCGCATCAAACGCCTGTCACGAGATATGGGCCGCGGCCGCGTGCAAACACCATCCCTCGCTTACCGAGAACCACACGGCCGCGAATGGGATGCGGGCCTCGACCTCGGCATCGAGAGCCATGGGCCAGAGCGCTACGCCCCACGTCTCCCGGGCGTCATCCGCGCTCTCCACCGCGCCGCCCCAGCGGCCAGCACCGGAGCGGACACGATGACTAGCGAGAAGCGCATCCGGCGCACCGTCCCGCGCTTGGCCTTCAACCAGCAGGAGGCGGCGGAGGCGCTCGGCATCTCGGTCGATCACTTCGCTCGGCAAGTCAAGCTCGACCTCCCAGTCGTCTATTCAGGATCGCTTCGGCTGTATCCGCGACAGGCCCTCGAAAGTTGGCTCAGCGAGCACACGATCCAGCGTGGACGACGTGTAGCGTGACCAATATGCCGAAGGACACCAAGACTCGATACCAGGGCATCTACGCCCGCCACCGTCTCGACTGCGCGACAGAGCACGACCGGACATGCAACTGCTCTCCGTCCTACTGGGGCCAGGTGTGGGATCGAGCCGCCCGCAAACCGCGCAAGACCAAGACGCTGCATTCGATCGCCGAGGCCCGCAACGCTCGTGCCGACCTCGAAGCGACGCTCCGCGCCGGGATGCTCCCGGCGTCGAGCACGATGCGCGTAGCAGCCGCCATCGAGGCCTACCTCCGCGCGATCGAGGCCGGCACGGCCCTCAACAAGCACGGGCGCCCGTACAAGCCGTCCGCCGTCCGCGACCTCCAAGGCGCACTCGAAAGCTATGTGCAGCCCGCGTTTGGCGGACACCGTCTCGCTGACGTGCGTCGCGGCGATGTCCAGCGACTTGTCGACTCGATGACACCCGAGAAGTCCGGCAGCCGTGTGCGAACAGTGGTGAACTCAGTCCGCAGCCTCTACGCATGGGCGCAAGACCGAGAACTGGTCGACCACGATCCCGCGTCCCGCGTGCGCCTGCCAGCGATGAACGCGACACCACGCGACCGGGTAGCCACCGTTGCTGAGATGCAGACGTTGCTCGACGCGCTTGACCCAGCCGATGCGCTTCCCTACGCACTCGCCGTCTACGCGACGGCTCGCAGGGCCGAGATCCGACACGTCTGCGTTAGCGACGCGGACTTGGACCTGGGCGTGATTTATCTCGGCGCTGACGATCGCGGCCGCAAGTCCCGAGCCGCGCAGCGCGCTGTGCCGATCGTCAAGCCGCTCGCTGTCAGGTTGCGCCGTGAGCTTTTGCGCCGTGGTCGGCCTGACCCAACGGCATTGCTTTGTCCGGGTCGGAAGCCTGGAGGAAGGAACAGCGGCATGCTGTCATTCGAGGGTCTACAGAAGCGCGTTGATGACACCTGGGAACCGAAGGGCAAGGACGGCAAGCCGGATGGCGCACAGATTGGCGAGCGGATTACTGCCCACGAGTGCCGTCACACCTGCGCCTCATGGCTAGACGCTGCCGGAATCCGTCCCGTCCTCGTCTCGCAACTCATGGGCCATGCGGCGCCAGCACGACAGATCGGCGCGGCACAGATCACGCAAGAGAGGTACACACACGCGCTGCCGGGCGAGCTGGAGCAAGCGCGGGAGCAGTTCGAGCGATTTCTAGCCGAACCCAGGGTTGTTACTCAGTCTCGCCGCTTGCCCTGACGACATCCTCGACAGCACTCTTAAATAGTTCTATACGACGCTCGGCGATTTCACTTAGTTCATCTTCGGCGAGCTCGGCACGTGCAAGGGGGGTGTCATTATCGAGGCGCTCACGGAAATGCTCGGCTGCTTGCCGACTTTGAAAGGTGAGAGTTCTAAAGAGAGATAGCTCGTCGTCTGTGAGGTTCGGTGCCTCACTCTGTCCCAAGGCGATCTCCTGCTCAAGCGCGGAATCGCGCAACGCAAGCCGCACCCAAACCTGCCGCTCAGCGGATTCCAGTTCGGACAGGGCAGTGATACGGCTGAGCCACGGGTTGCCGGTGTCTGGGTTGCTAATGCCTGGGTGGCTCGGACGTATCGGTCCTTCTGGCGGCTCGAGTCGTCTGAGTACCTCAGATGTCTTGGGCGGCGGCCAGCCCTGCGGCCAAGCGCTTCTCCTTGCCCACAGGCGCAAGATGAGCGACGCGGCCTCCCGCTTTGCTTCCTCGTTGGACTCGTCCGCCTGCTCGATTAGCTCCGCCACACGATGCGCCATCCATCTTGCGAGGGTATCGGTCGACGTCTTGAGTCCCATCTGCTCGACAATTCGTTCACCCAAGCTGGCGATGTCCCTCCATGGTTTCGAGTGCTCCGTTTCTCCGCAAGAGATAGATCCGGCTCTGTCCTGGCTCATACTTGTGCTCCTCTTCGCGAGACGGGCGTTCAGCATATTGTCGTGTAATACGAACCTCGAAGATCAGGTCCATTTGCTTGGCAATGAGAAAGTCGAGGAGCTCATTGACTCGAGCCTGAGTTCGTCGGCCGGAGCTGTAGCTCACTCGGCGATGCCCGCGTTCCGATGGTGGCTGATCGCTCCAGGCCACGACTCTCGCGACCTCAGTCCCATCAGATCGAATCAACGCGCGTCCGTGCGTTGCGCGGGAAAGCCCATGGTGCTCGACAAAATCAGGGCCCGGCTCGGTGAATCCAGGGTCAATGCGCCGAAGGGGATCTGCCTCCTCGAGGTTGCTCCGTTCTTCACGGTGCTCAAACAACCAGCCATGGAGTCGGAAATCTGGCTCGCCAATCTCCACATCGTCGGGGTATTCGCCCTTTACCTCTGGTAGACGAAAGTCATTAGGGTCCGGGCATGTCTGCAAGGCACGCACCAACGCTGTCGCCGCCTCGGGCTCCACGAGCGCGCTGCTCACGAACGACGAGCCATGGAGCTCAGGGTTCCACACACTGCAATAGCTGTCGACCACGATCATGTCTCCTGCGTGCTCGAGCCCAAGCTCGGCGTCGAAATCCTTGGGACTCCGTTGCCTCCAGTGCTCTGCCGGGCCCAGGTCGCCAAAGCTCGACGGTTGCAGTGGTGCGGGGGACCGCAGGTCGACGGTCCACCAATCGGGACTGGCGTCCAGATGCGGGTGCAGCCACGATTCCCACGGATCATCAGGTGATTCATAGGTATCTACTGACACGGGCCGACCTTCTGCAACAAGTTCGCCCGCCGCGAGTAGCATCGCGTGATATTCAAGATACGTGCGAAGGCGTTCAACCCGCGGAGCGCTACCGTGACCATGACTGGTGTCCTCGTATTCGTACTTCTCAGCCGTTTCCGAGAGGTCTCTCATCACCCCGTTCTCGGTGAAGCCGAGTCGGTCGACGATCCATTTCTCGGCCATTCCTGCGATCACAGAGGCGTCGACTGCGAAGACACGACCGAGCGGGCTGTACCAGTACGGCAGCGTGTCCATCGCGTCGAACCGAAACTTCCTATCAGGATCGTCGTGCCGGCCGTCGCCGAGATCCCAGTGATGGCCACGTTTGGCGAGGCATGAAACCGCCCTATTGCTCGCCTCTAGCTTCCCCCGCTGCTCCTCACCAAGTGAACCGCCGCTGTACTCGTCAAGCTTCAGGGCTGCGCCTCTAGCTAGTTCGCGAACTGCTGCGTGGGGCCAGCCATCATCGAGTGCTAGTTCCGCCAAGCGATGCTCGTGCCCACCGAGTGTCGCTGACATGTCCCCAGCGACACGAGAAAGCAGGAGCAGGAGCCACAGTTGCGCTGACATCCACAGGAACTCATGTCCCTCGTTGACGAACGCCCCTGCGGTACGACTCGCGAGTAGCTCCATCAAGTTCGCCCCCAGCGCGGCGCTTGGCGCGCACATCAGGGAGCGCGCTACGTGTGCTGCACGCCACCGTACCTGTCTGTCGGGGTGGCCGAACAGCGCCCACAACAGTGCGGCGAGCGCCTCGGATTCCTCTCCCGGCAGCGGGGGAGCACTGGGGGGTGGCTCGTCTCCTTCGAGATTCCGGAGTGACCAATTAAGGAGCTCGACCTGCTGCTCGGCACCCATCGATGCCGCGAGTGCACTTGCGATGGCGTGGAGCTGCCCTGCGCTTAGGTGCGCGAGATTTGGTCCAACTGCCTTAATCAGGAGTTCTGCCGGATCGAGCAGGCCAGGCAAGCTCATTATCGCCGGCAAGGTGATCTCCGCCTTCTGCTCGTAGGCGATGAAGTTTACGAAACGGTCCCGGAGTGCCGCCGGAAGCTGCTCTGTGATCCAAGTTTTGACCGGCTTGCCGTTCTTCCATTTGGATAGCCATGCGTGTAGGCCTTTCAACATTGACTCGCCGTGGAATCGCCAGAGTGGATCCTCGGCGGGTATATCGCTGAGTGCTTCAAGTGAGGTCACCCGCTTGGCGGGAGATAGTGCCTCTCCGAGGCGGGTTAGATACTCGGTGATCTGTGACTCGCTCGCGTACAGATCAACCATTTCCTCCAAGCGGGTTTGGAGGACCTTAAGGTCGTCGTGTCGAGCGCACTTGACGAGGCGGTCGATACGGTCGCGGCTAGCCTTCGTTTCGTTGTACCGCGCGGCACCGGACTCATCAGGTTGTTCCTCGCGCCGTTCAGCGAAGTCAGCGAGTTCAAGTAGCTCTTTACCACCAGGGAGTGTTTGTAGTGAGTGCTTCGTCATCCAGGTTGCTATCGAAGGCGCTGCCTGTAGTCGCGCGCTCGGCAGCAGGTCGCGGCATATGAACAGGGATAGGTCGCGAAGGGCGCTGGCCAGGTGCGGCCGTGACGGGGCGCCTCCGCACCTGAGTGATTCAAGGAGTTGGAGAGCTGCTGAGGTAGCAAATCGGCTCTCGCCGCACAGGCGCACGAGCACGAGCGCTGTCTCTGGGCGCACGAAGCCTTGCTCCGCCATCGGGGCCGCGGCCGACTCCATCGAGGCTGCGAGGTGCAGCCGATCTTCGTCCTCCCATCGGCTGGCTAGAGCGAGTCCGGCAGCTGGATGCAGCTTGGCTACACCCTTGATTGTCTCAATCCACGGCAGGATATTGGTGTCGGTGACGAACGGGGTGTAGCGCTCGACAGAGCGTGCAATGCGCTCAGCAAGTTCCGGGGCTCGAGTATCGGCGGCTGCGGAGCACGAGGCTGCAAGCCTTGCGTTCACCTTCAGCACGCCTGCGCCCTCGTCATCGAGACCGGCTGCGGCGATGACGGCGCGCCCGTAGTAATCGCTCCCGATCCCAGCGTCGTAGGGGTCGATGAGGCCTGCAATATTGACTATGCGCTCTGCGCGCTCGCCTGCGGGTTCTTCGGAGGACTCGGTCTCTGACACCGCGTTGTCCAGCAAGCCCAGCGCCTGGTCCCGGTATCTCTCGACGTGTATGAGGATGGTGCCGACGGCGATTCGCACCCCCATTCCGCTTGTCCGCGTAACGACAGACGCTAGATCGACGATCTCATCGAGCAGCTCTGACGCGTCGCCCCCCGCGGCTAGCAGCGCTTCGACCGCCGACTGGGCCCAGGGCCGGTAGCTGGGATCGCCTTTGTACCAGCGGTGTTGCGAGCTCTCTCTGTAGGAAGCAAGACGCTGTCTGATCGAAACCGCTATCTCCTCTGTAGTGGCCTTACCCAGCAGTGCGCGGGCCCGGATCTGCAGTACCGGGAGATGCCTATCGAGCATGGTTTCGATTCGACGACGTTGTTGTTCCCTGCGCTGCTGCTCGTCGTACTTCTCAGATGCAGGCGCGGCCGCCTTCAGCTCTTCGGGAAGTATGGCCTGCCTATCGACGTCAACATCGCAGCAGGCCGCTTTGAGGCAGCGGCGCCGGAGAGGCGCGTGCCAATTGCCCATCTCCTCAAATTCAGAGGGAGCACGGTCGGGCAGATCTGGGCCATAGCCATCGATCAATATGAGCGTCTGGTCTGGGTCTTTCGTGGTGCGTGCAACGAGCTCAATCAGATCCACCGTCCAGGGTGCGTTTCGAAGCTCTGCCGAGGGAGGATCAGCGCTGAGTGCGTGTATGACGTCCAGGACCGTCCGCTGCGGCGGATGGTGGCCTGCGCTTGACATGGCGGCGAGTAGCCGCGCCTCGATCACGGGGGGGAGACTCACTCTTGAGAGCTCCTCGCACGTAGTATCAACGCCCTTCTCTCTCGCAACATCCAGTGCGAGGCCTTCCGCGGCTTGCAACATGGTCTCGACAGGCCGCCACCGGGCGAGCCAGCGGCTTGCTTTCTCAGCACCGGAAACCCAATAGACGGCCTGGGCGCCAGCCGCCAAATCCTCCGCAGTCAGTCGCCATCCGAAGTGTTCGTGGGGCTCAAGATCCATCCGTCGTCGGATCCATGCCTCTGCGAGATCCATCTGCTCGCAGGCCTCCTCATTGTCGCCAAGGCGCGCGTACAGCGCTCCGACACGCATGTGCAGCGGACCTCTCCACGGCTCCGCGTCCCCAGTCTCATAGATGCGAGCCACTGCGTCGCGATCTCCGTGGCGCATCGCTAGATCGGGTCGGCTCCGCACGACAGCAGCAACGGCTTGGTCCGTTCTCGCCGCTCGGGCGGCGAGCAGAATAAGTTTGGTCGCGCTCGGTCTCCACTGCTCGCGCTCAGCTACCTGCAGAGCGAGTTCGAGGCGCCGGAAGTATGCCTGGAGTCTCGCGACCGGGTCGGCAACCGCCTCTGGTTGCTCCTCCTCGGCGGCGAGGGTAACTAGCTCCTCGTCGCGTCCCGCAAGGCGCAGGTGCTCAGCCACTGCGATGGCGGCGTACGCGTCGTCGCTTCGCCGCAACATGAAGTGGTCTGCCAGCCGACCGTGAGCGAGCTTCATCTCAGGCTCCGAGACGCGGCTCCTCAAATGGGTCTCAAAGTCCTCGTCGCGGAATGCCACGGTGGTGTCCTCCAAGCGCACACCGGGCTTTAGCCCCCGGCAGAAGCTCTCGGCCGTGGCGCTGTTCAGACCGGTAGCCGAAGCGAAGATTCCGAGGTCGATCGGCCGGCTTAGGGAGATTAGGTCGGCGAGGTGTACGCGTGCTGCGGCTGGGTCTGCGACATGCTTGATCGCAGCGTCGACGAGGTCATCGAAAATCGCGCGCGGGGTGACCTTCGCTAGGTGTGCCGCATCGCTGTCATTTTCAGCGGCGGCCGTAGCTGGGTCGAGGACGTAGAACTGGGACCGCGGATTGCCTCCGCTGTTCTTGTGGAACAGGCGGCACGTCACGTCATTTGCATCTGGGAACCGAGAGCGTAGATGTTGCGCGGAGGCGTTCTCGTCGAAGCCATCGAGTTGCACGTGCACCGCATCGGCGGGCGCTTGCAGATCGTCGATCCGGTGCGTACGGCAAGTTAGTACTAGCGAGGTGCCGTCGGGCAGCGCCAAGGTGGCGAGGTCAGGAACGAAGGTCCGTTGGGACCGTACGCGCCCGGCGACGACCGCGTTATCGGCAGCATCGATGACCAGCACCACGCGAGCGTCACTCCCTGTGAGCGAATCTCTGGCTCGCCTAAGCATCGCTTGCAGGTGCCGCCACAGTCGCGCTTCGATCTGAGGGATCTGCAGCAGTAGGGGCGTCCCGCAACGCAGTGCGAGCTCGTTGACTATCTGTACAAGTGCAGGTTGAGGCAGATGTCGCGTCTCGGATGCGCTCAGGTACTCGCCTCCGCCGAAACAGTCGTACAAGATCACCGCCGATCCGGGTGGAAGCACGGTTTCGAGCTGGGCGACCGTCGTGGTCTTGCCAACGCCAGCGTCGCCGTGGGCGATGACCATTCTGGTGTCGCCGCGGAGCGCGTCGGCAAGTCTCTCTGCGTCCGGCGTCGCAATCGGCCGCTTGGGGAACGCGAACCTAGAGGGCATTGGGAAAAGGGATTCCTCTCCTGGGGCACCGAGACGTACGAGGACGTCTGCACGCGTGAGACCGAGCGACGTCTCTGGCAGTGCCTGCTTGCGCACGAGGTCGAACAGCTCTCGCGCGTAGCGAGCCGTGTCATCTAGCACGTGCTCACCGAGGGTATGCACCACGCTTGTCTCTTGCTCCCAGCGACTGCTCGTGCCGAGATCGTCGAAGTCCAGAACCCTCAGGAAGTCTGTGAACTCGCGCTTGGGTAGCCCAGAGGCGACGTGCAGGCGGAGGAGATCTCGCCTCTGCCCGGCTGAGAGATCGCCAAGTAGGCTAGCGAGATTGACTCTCTGCGGGCGTGCGCGCAGCCGGTCGCTTATCAGCGCCATTAGTGCAGCCAGTTTCGGATGCGCAGGCTGATTGCTGACGAGCCGCAGGCGAAGCCTCTTGAGAACGTCTTGGCGATCGCTGCCTTCTTGAAAGGCGGAGAATGCTTCCGCGAGACGAGCAACAACGCCTGGCTGCTTACGCGAGCCGCGACTTGCCAGCCTTGCAGGTGTCCACGCTTGGCTAGGTTTGCGCACGCTGTACTTCAGCTGTGTGACAAGAACGCGATCGGAGGACTCGAACGTGTCGCCTCCGTAGTACTCGGTGAGATCCGCACCCTGCAGCAGGCCGCGCTCTATCGCTGCCTTGTCCATCGGCGAGATGCCCTCGACAACTACAAGGGCGAGCGAGGTCCCAGGCTGCAACATGCCCAGGAGACGCTGCATGGTCCACAGAATATGAAACTCGTTGCCCGCATTTGACTCGCGCGCTCCGTAAGGCTCACCGTGGGCATCCATCATGTCTGCACAGCCACTTTACGCACGCCCGCATCATCGTTGAGCCTGACGACGGCACATCCTTGGATTTAGAGCTCTCCGCTAGCGGTGGGGAATCACGCCCGATGGGACATGCCAGGACGTCATTGCCGTTTATCCATCTCTAACTGCCAATCGCCGCTATCCCTAGGACTATCCCTAGAGGTCTGCAAGCCCTACGGTTGCGTGCCTTAGCTGGGTCTCACGGTGGTCTCCAAAACCGCAACGCGAGGTTCGACTCCTCGGTCCCCCGCTCGAAGAAACGGCTCTCTAAAGCCAAGTACCGCTTGGCAGAGACAGACGAAGATCCCCTGGAATCCGTGCCGGATCGCGGGATCTCCGTCCCTAGGCCGTCCCTACGGCCGCACCTGCGGCGCCCTGGAGCTCTAACGCTCCCTCGATGCCATGCCTGGAAGGACGACGCTAGTCACGCTGTTGGTTGCAGCCTCTGCGCTCGCCGGCGCCTCCCGCGGTGGCTCGTCAGGCGCGACCGGTCATTCACGATCCGCAGTTCGAGCGCTCTTCGCAACCGTTTCCGCCGCTGGGTGGATCATCAGGGGAATAGGATCTAAAGAATAAAGCCCACAAATCCGATAAACAAACATGCTATTGTGGTGCCCACGATGAGAACCGACGTCCATCAACACCTCTGGAGCGAGCCTCTCGTCGAGCAGTTGGCCTCTCGCAGGGAGCTTCCGTTCGTCCGTCTGGAGCGGGGTCTGACGGTTCTCTACCTGGCCGGCGAGCGTCCCTATGTGATCGACCGGGTGGGGGAGGACCCCGCTCGCAGGGCCGCTCTCGTCGAGCGTGACGGGCTGGACCGCGCGCTGCTCTGCCTGTCGAGCCCGATCGGCATCGAGCGCCTCTGCCGCGACCAGGCCGAGCCGCTGCTGGAGGCCTACCACGAGGGTGCCCTGTCGATCCAGGAGCCCTTCGGCGTCTGGGGGGCAATCGCGTTGGACCGCCCCGATCCAGCCGATGTCGATCGCGCGATCGACCGGGGCTGCCTGGGCGTCTCGCTGCCGGCAGGCGCGCTTGCCGGGATCGACGAGCTGCTGCGGATGCGTCCTGTGCTCGACCGGCTGGAAAGCCGGGGAGCGCCACTGTTCGTCCATCCCGGCCCCGGCATCGGCGGTCCGCTGCCGGGCAGGGTGAACGCGCAAGGCTCCCTCTCCGAGCCGCTGTGGTGGCCGGCGATGACCGACTACGTCGCCGGCATGCAGGCCGCCTGGCTGGCCTTCCAGGCCGTCGGCCGCCCCGATCATCCCCGGTTGCGAGTGATCTTCTCGATGCTTGCCGGACTGGCGCCACTGCAGGCCGAGCGACTTTCGGCGCGTGGTGGCCCTGGGCATCTCGCGCCCGACCCCCTGCTGTTCTACGAGACATCCTCCTACGGTCCCCAGGCGACCAGTGCGATCGAGGCGATCGTCGGCGCCCGGCAGATCCTCTACGGCTCTGACCGA
This sequence comes from Solirubrobacteraceae bacterium, assembly GCA_036271135.1. Taxonomy (GTDB): domain Bacteria; phylum Actinomycetota; class Thermoleophilia; order Solirubrobacterales; family Solirubrobacteraceae; genus Palsa-744. The sequence continues at coordinate 147,747 of DATBBF010000023.1, read as the reverse complement.
CCCGTGCTCGAGCCCTCCCGCGAGGGGACAGCCAGTGTGCTCGACTGGGACGTGCTCGACGAGGTCACCGTTCGCGCTCTCGGCGTGCCGACCGGAGTGGCGGCGCTGTGAGCACCCAGTTCCCAACCGCCACAGGAGCGGGCGACTTCGACTCGATAGCCCGGCCCCGAGGACGTGACCTCGACGGCCCGGAGCTCGAGGCGTTCGTCGCGGATCTTGCCGACCGGCCCGAGCTGTGGATCGAGCGCGTCCGTCATGACCCCAGCCAGCGCTCCTTCGAGCAACTGATCGGCGACGAGCACCTGACGGCCTGGCTGATCTGCTGGATGGACGACCACGACACGGGCTTCCACGACCACGATCTCTCATCGGGAGCTGTCGCGGTCGTCAGCGGCACCGTCCGCGAGGAACGGCTGACCCTCGGTGGCCCGCCGCGCAACCGCAGCTTCAAGGCGCCCGGGAGCTTCCACTTCTCCGCAGCCGACATCCATCGCGTGCGCCATGCCGGCTCAGATCCGGCGGTGACGCTGCACGTCTACTCGCCGCCGCTGACGCGGATGGGCGCTTATGCGATCGGCGAGGACGGGGTCCTGGCCCGCCACTCGATGTCCTATGCCGAGGAGCTCCGTCCGCTCTCGGCGGCGGGCTCGCCGGCCTAGCCTTCCTGCTTGGCTCCGGCCTGGCGCCGCACGCCGTCCGGTCCGCCGATCAGCACGAGGCTCACCAGCTCCGGCTCGAACAGCCCGTGCCCGATCACCCCAGGCGTGGCCGACAGGCGAGCTGCCAGCGCGGCCGGGTCGCCAACAGGACCCGTGTAGTCGGCGATCAGCCCGCCGTCGGGGCTGGGGGGGATGTCGCGCAGTCGCGACGGAGCCAGCTCGGCGAGGGTCCGCTGGGCGCCGAAGGCGAGCAGTTCCAGCGGCACCGGCGCCGTCAGCGCCTCGACCGGCTTGTCGGCTGAGACGATCACGACGAAGCGCCGCGCAGCGGCCGCGACGATCTTCTCGCGCGTGTGAGCGCCGCCCCCGCCCTTGATCAACCAGCCGGCGGGATCGACCTGGTCGGCCCCGTCGATCGCGATGTCCAGCTCGCCGAGATCGTCGAGTGCTTCGACGGTCAATCCCAGCGCACGGGCGGCCTGCTCGGTGGCGGGTGAGGTGGCGGCGCAGCGCAGCCCTTTCAGTCCTCGCTCGGCGATCGCCGGCAGCAGGTAGGCGACGGTCGAGCCCGTCCCCAGCCCCACCAGCATGTCATCGCAGAGCATCTCCGCCGCCGCGACGGCCGCCGCGCGCTTCTGGGCCTCAGCGGAGTCGCTGCCGGTCAGCGACGGCTCTCGCCGCCGCCCAGTCGCACCCGTGGACGCCATGGCGCGGACGTTACAGATCCGGCGCCCTCCCTGAGGCGAATCCGGTCGGCCGCGCCGGGCCCCTGCAGCAGGAAGCCCTGTCCGACCGAGCAGTTCAGCTCACGGGCCAGCGCCAGCTGACGGTTCGTTTCGATCCCCACGGCGATGGCCATCAGACCGGCCTCCTTGGTGAGGGCGATCGTCGCCGCGAACATCGCCCGGCGCTCCTTGTCGCGATCGAAGCTGGCCGTGAGCCCGCGGTCGAGCTTGACGACGTCGAGGGGGATGTTGCGAGGCAGCGCCAGCGACTGCTCGCCGGCGCCGAATTTGTCGAGGGCGATCGAGACGCCGAGGCGCTTGACGTCGCGCAGCGCCTCGCGTGCCCGCTCGGGGTCGCGCATGACGGCGTCCTCTGAGACCTCCAGGCAGAGGGCGCGTCCTGGTAGGCGGCAGTAGGCCAGCTCCTCGCGGACACGCTCGGCGAGATCCAGCTCGGTCAGCTCGCGGGCGGAGATGTTGACCGAGACGGGCACGGCGAGACCGGCCCGGCGCCAGCGCTCGGCTTGAGCGCAGGCGCTGTGCAGCACCCAGCGCCCGATTTGGACGATCAGCTCGCTGTCCTCGGCGGGGGGCAGGAAGGTCGCCGGCAGCATCTCGCCGCCGTCATCGCCATCGCGCTTGGGGTGCCAGCGCACAAGTGCCTCGACTCCGACGGCCTGGCCGCCCATCAGCGGCATGATCGGTTGGTAGGCGAGCACCAGCTCCTGGCGCGGCAGAGCGTCGCGCAGCAGCGTCTCCAGCTCGACCTGCGTGGATACGGCTAGACGCAGGCTGTCGTCGAACATCTCCAGGCGTCGCCCGCCGGCACCCTTGGCCTTATACATGGCCAGATCCGCCTCGCGAAGCATCGCCTCGGGGTCCGTCTCGGAGTCGTCGGTCACGGCGACACCGACACTGGCCAGCATCGCGACCTCGGCGGTACCCAGCGGGAAGGGCTGCTCGAGGGCGTCGAGGACACGACCGGCGAGGGCCATGGCCTCCTCCTCGCTCTCCAGTTCCTCGGCGAGGATCACGAACTCATCGCCGCCGAGCCGGGCGATCGTGTCGCTGTCGCGCATCAGCTCGGCAAGACGCTCGGAGACGGCCACGAGCAACTTGTCGCCGACGTCGTGTCCGAGGTTGTCGTTGACGGCCTTGAACTTGTCGAGGTCGATGAACAGCAGCGCCATCACGCCCTCGCTGCGGTGCAGGCGCGTCGTCGCCTGACGGGCACGGTCCATCAAGAGGGTGCGGTTGGGAAGGCGGGTGAGGGGGTCGTGCAGCGCTTGGCGCTCCAGCCACATCCGGTCGGTGACGTCCTTGGCCGCCGCGTACCAGCTGTCGCCGTCGCGCCGTGCGCTCCACAACAGCCAGTGCCATGAGCCGTCACGGTGGCGATAGCGGGTCGTGAAGTTCTCGACCTCGGCGGGGAAGCCGTTGCCCGCCCGCATCGGCCCAAGCAGCTGCTCGGCGTCCTCGGGGTGGACGAAGTCGGCGACTGGCCGGGACTGAAGTTCCTCTCGCGTCCAGCCCAGCAGGTGCTCCCAGGCGGGGTTGAGCAGCGTGAAGCGTCCGTCCAGCGAGATCGTCGCCAGCAGGTCGCTGGTCATCTCGAACAGCTTGCGCACGCCGTCGCGCTCGGCGCCCGTGGGCGGGTCCGTGGTTCCCGGCACGCTGATCGCATTGGTAGCCATCGCTAGGACCTAGTCGGCCGCGCCGTCCGTTTGCCGGGCCGCGCCGAGCACGGCTGGACGGATTGGCCAGCGGAAAGCTCCGCATATCAGGCCATGTCGAGGCTAACTGGCGTTCCCGGGCCGGGCGGCCGAGGCCGCGGATGCCTCAGGCGGCGATCTAGGAGGGGCTGCCGAGCGGGGCGGCGTGTTCGCCCGGCGCTGCCGGCGGGGTGCTCACGGCCGACGACTCGTCGCCTCGTAGGAACCTCCACGACGACAACCCCAGCATCACCGTCAGTAGCACGGCGCTGGAGACGCAGTACTCGCAGATCTCTTCAAGGGAGAAGACCTCACGGTAGGTCAGGTAGGCGCTGAAGCCGAAGCCACCCAGAGTCAGGGCGGCCGTGGCGAAGCGCCAGCGCTCTTCTTCGGGTGCCAGCAACGTGCCGAGGATCAGGATGTAGCCGATCAGGCCCATCAGCGCCACGGGCACGCCGGCGAGCTTGGAGTACTGCGAGGTCTGGACTTTGAGGCAGGTTCCGCCGCCGCGCCCGCACAGCGGCTTGATGTTGGCGTAGTGGATGTAGGTGAGGTACGTCGCCAGCGCTACGCCGAGCACCGAGAGGACGATCAGGGTGATCCTGAGCGTACGCCGGCTCATCGCCAGCTACGCCTTAAGAAGCTTTTCGATCGCTTCGTTGAAGCTCGACGGATCGGTGAGCGAGCTGTATTCGAACTTCTTCAGCGCTCCGCCCGACTTGCCGATCAGGAACGAGGGCGTACCCGTGAAGCCGTTGTTGTTCGCTTCTTGGGTGTCGGTGGCGATTTTCGCTTGCAGAGTCTGATCTGAGCGGTCGCTCGACCACTTGGCAAGGTTCAGGCCGGGTGTCGCCGAGGCCAGTCCCTGAAGATATTTTTCGGTGACGTAGCCGCTGTCCTCTTCGCCCTGTAGGTGGTAGAAGAGCTCGATGAAGTACCAGCCCTTGTTCTGCTTGCCGGCGGCCAGCGCGTCGGTCTGCTGAGTCGTGAAGACTTCTGGTTCGCGGGTGGCCGTCTCGAGGTTGCGGTATTCGACCCGGAGCTTGCCCGTCTTGACCCACTTCTGGATCAGCGCCGGCAGCGCACCGGTCGTGAATTCGCGGCAGATCGGGCACTCGAGGTCACCGAAGTACTGAAGCGTCACGGGCGCCGCGGGTGAGCCGAGGACGTTCCCGCTCTGGGGGATGCCGTCGATCTCCTGTTTGACTTCGGCGACGGCCTTCTTAACTTCGGTGCTCTGCCCTCCGCCTTTTTCGTTCACGAGCGTCGGCGTTTTCTTGCCGCCACCGCTGCCCGTGGCGACGAGGATCACGACGATCGCGACGACTACGACGGCGACCGCGCCGCCGAGCTGCGTCATCCGTTTGCGGCGGGCGTCGCCGGCCGCGGCAGCCTGCTCGGCGGCTTTGCGCTCCTCACGCGCCTGCTCACGGCGCTGCTTGCGGGTCAGGTCCCCTTCGTCGCTCTCCAAGTTGCTCACGGGGGGAACTTTTACAGATTTCCGATCAAGACAGGTTAAGTACCGTCGCGGTACCGCTGCGACGGGCCTACGCTCGTCGCCGTCAGGCGCCAAGATGAAGGAGGCGCCCCTGTAGCTCAACTGGATAGAGCACCGGCCTTCTAAGCCGGGGGTTGCTGGTTCGAGTCCAGCCAGGGGCATCGAGAAGAGAGAGACATCGTCGTTCCATCGGGCGCTAGGCATCGGGGTCCTGGCGATGTCCGGCGGAGCGCTTGGCCCGGCGTCTCGGGCACGGCATCGGCACCTGTCCCTAGCCTTGTCGGTATGGGTGGCTCTGGAGCCGGGCCCGGGGAGGATCGGATCCTGCTCGGCGAGAACATGGAGCTGCTGCCGGGCTTGCCCGACGGCGCCTTCCAGCTGATCTACATCGACCCGCCCTTCAACACGGGTCGCCCCCAGGAGCGCCGGACGCTGAAGGCGGTCCAGGACCCCGAGGGCGGGCGAGCGGGCTTTCAGGGGCGCCGCTACCGCAGCGAGATCCTGGAGCGCTCGAGCTACAGCGACAGCTTCGAGGACTACCTCGCCTTCCTCGCGCCGCGGCTGGAGCAGGCGCATCGGCTGCTCGGTCCCGAAGGGACGCTCTACTTCCACATCGACTATCGCGAGGCCCACTACTGCAAGCTCCTTCTCGACGAGGTCTTCGGCCGTGAGTGCTTCCTCAACGAGCTGATCTGGGCATATGACTACGGGGCCCGGACTCGCAGGCGCTGGCCGGCCAAGCACGACACGATCCTGGTCTACGTCAAGGATCTCGCCCGCTACCACTTCGACTCCGAGCAGGTCGACCGCGAGCCCTACATGGCACCCGGCCTGGTGACGCCCGAGAAGGCCGCGAAGGGAAAGCTCCCGACGGATGTCTGGTGGCACACGATCGTGCCGACGGCCGGTGCCGAGAAGACCGGGTACCCCACCCAGAAGCCCGAGGGCGTCGTGCGCCGCATCGTGACCGCTTCGACCCGCCCCGGCGAGTGGTGCCTGGACTTCTTCGCTGGATCGGGGACGCTCGGCGCCGTCGCCGCCAAGCTCGGGCGCCACTACGTCCTGATCGACTCCAACCCGGAGGCCGTAAGGGTCGCTAGGGCCCGGATCGCCGCGATCGAGGGCCCCACGCCGGCGGCTGCATCGGGCGCTCGTCCGTAGACTCGGAGCCCGATGCCGACCTACCACCTCGAACTGCGCAAGTTCCCCAAAACGCTGACGCGCTTCAACCAGTCAGGGCAGCAGATCGGCGCGATCGTGCTGCCCTGGATCCAGGAGCGGATCCTCGACATCGACGGCGAGAAATGGGCGCCGTATGAGTCGACGATCCTGATTCTCGAAGGCCCGGCGATCCCCGTGGATCGCCTCTCGATGGGGCGCGGATGGCGGACGGCTCTGCGCGAGGGCACCGACGTCACCGAACGGATCCTCGCCGAAGCCCGGCAGGCTCTTGCCGACGGCGGAGCGACGGCTGCCGATGCGCCTGCGACACCCGTCGGCCCGATGTCCTCGCCTCAGGAGTCTGGGCCCGCCGAGGACTATCCGACGGCGGCACCTGCCGCTCACGATCCCGCCGACGGCGATCAGCTCGCATTGGGCGTTCAGCTGGGCGGCCTGCTCGGCGGCGATCCCATTCCGCTCCTGGCTGCCTGGCGTGAGCTCGCGGGACGCTCCAGCGGGCTCGCCCCCAGCGAGAGCCTTGCCCTGGCCGAACGGGAGCTGGCCCGCCGGCACGGCGATCGGCCGTGAGGCGTCGCTAGACTTGGCACGCGCATCGCGTGGTGGGCGTAGCTCAGTTGGTAGAGCTCCTGGTTGTGGTCCAGGCGGTCGCGGGTTCGAGTCCCGTCGCTCACCCCTCACGAAGCGCTTGCAAACCTCCGATTTTGGCTCGGTTCGATCCGGTGATCCGGGACTGCTGTCTACCTTGCCGAGTTCGTCGCGAGAACCGCCTCTAGATGCCCGATCGACTCCTCGGCGTCGGCCTCGGCGTCGCGCAGGGCAGTCGTGCGATCCGAGCGGTCGCGAAGCTGGCTCTCATAGATCGTCGCGTCGCTGCGCTTGACGATCAGCCAAGCGAGGCTCACGGCGAGCATCGCTGGCACGACGATCGAGATGCTTCCCGTCATCTCGGCGACCATCAGCATGACCGCGATCGGAGCACGCGAGATCGAGCCGAAGCAGGCCATCATCCCGACGATCACATAGGGCGCGGGATTGTGTCCGAGCGACGGGACGATCGGCTCGAACAGCCGCCACACCGCGGCACCGATGAACGCGCCGATGACCATCCCCGGTCCGAAGATGCCGCCTGATCCACCGGAGCCGATCGACAGCGACGTTGCCATGATCCGCAGCAGTGGGAGCGCCAGCACGATCCACAGTGGGATCGAGTTCAACTGCGCTCCCATGCCCTTCTGGATGAAGCCGTAGCCGGTCCCGAGCAGCTCGGGGACAACGATGCCGCTCGCGCCGACAAGCAGACCGCCGAGGGCTGGGTTCAGCCAACGGGGAAGAGGCGAGCGGGCGAACAGCGCGGCGACTCCGTAGAAGCCTCGCGCATAGAGCAGCCCGATCAGACCGCCGAGCACGCCGATCAGCGCGAACCAGCCGAGCTGAGCGGGATCGTTGAAGACGTAGGAGCCGTGAGAGCCGAACAGCGGATAGAAGCCCTCGGCCGAGCCGAAGATCAGGTATCCCACGGCCGAAGCGATGAAGCACGGCAGCAGCACGGCTGGCTCGAAGTCGTCGCGATAGAGGATCTCCGCCGCCAGTACTGCTCCACCGAGCGGAGCGCCGAAGATCGCGCCGATCCCGGCGCCGATGCCGGTGGCGACGGCGAGGCGCGAGTCCTCCGGGCCGAGATTCAGCGCGCGGGCGAGCAGCGATCCGAACCCTGCGCTGATCTGTCCGGTTGGGCCCTCGCGACCGCCGGAGCCGCCGGAGCCGATCGTCAAGGCCGAGGCGAGCAGCTTGACGACGATCGCGCGCAGCCTGACGCCCCGCGGGTTGTGATGGACAGCAGCGATGGCCGCGTCGGTGCCGTGACCCTCGGCCTCGGGCGCGAAGGTGAAAACGAGGATGCCGCTCACCAGTCCCCCCAGCGCAGCGATCAGCGGCAGCGCCCACGCGTGAGTCGGAGTCACGGAGCCGAGCGTGTGGCCCTCCCCGTAGGGGGTCGGAACGGTGTACCCGGCGAGCCCGGCCAGTAGAAGATGTGTGCTGAGCAGCAGCGCTCGATAGAAGACGATCGCGCCTGCGCCGGCAATCGCTCCGATTGCGATCCCGAGGACGATCCAACGGCGGAGATAGGAAGTGTTTGCGATCCATCGAGAGGCTCGCGTCAGCAGCGCTGCGCTCCTCACAGATCCCATCCGCTGCTCCAGTCCTGGTCGCGGACCTCTCCAGCGGCGTCGGCGAGTCGCTGAAGCGAGGTCGCGACCGAAGCTTGCTCCGCCGATGACATAGAGACAAGCAACTGAGCGAGCTCCTCCCGCCGTCTGCGGGTGACCTCCTCCACCAGACGCCGGCCACGCGCGCTGAGCGCGACCCTGATCTGGCGGCGGTCCCCTGGATCGGCCCGCCGGAGGATCAGCTGCTTGCGGACCAGCCGATCGCACATGCGCGAGACGGTCGGAGGCGTCACGCTGAGCAGTTCGGCAAGCGCGCCGAGGCCCTGTGGGCCGCGCGAGGCGAGCACGACCAGGGAGCGGTACTGCGTGAGCGTGACTTCCTCCCCGGCGTCGGCGAGCGAGCGCGCCGCAATCCCCACGAGAGCCCGACTCGCGCCAAGGACGGCTTCCAGAACCACATCGTCGGCGTCGTGATGCTCGGGTGAGGGGCGAGATACATGCACAAGGCAACTATTGCATAGGGCAATGAGTTACACCGGAGCGAGATGCGGTTGCTGCAATCGACTCTGCGTCCTCGACTACCCTCTCTCGTATGAGGCATCGGGGGCGGATCGAGGCTGGACGGCCGGTAGCGGCGCGAGTTTTCCGCTGGCGCCCGACCGCCGCGTTGAGTGCTGCTGCGGCCGCGCTCGCCCTGCTCGCCGTAACCGGCTGCGGCTCAAGCGCATCCGCCCCCGCCGGTCTCGTGATAGCCGGCCCGGGCCTGCAGACGGGTCCGCCACCATGGAAGCCCGAATACGCGCACCTGGCCGAACGCAAGTCCGAACTTCACCTGCCGCCGGTAGGCAACGAACAGTTCCACATCCACGCGGCGCTGCACATCTTTGTGAATGGGCTGCTGAAGCCGGTCCCCGCGCTCGTCGGGCTCGAGCCTGCGAATGGCATCGAGACGAGCCTCCACACGCACGACAGCTCGGGCGTCATCCACATGGAGACCGTCCACAAGTTCAACTTCACCCTCGGCGAGTTCTTCAAGGTGTGGGGCGTCAAGCTCGGGCCCGAACAGGTCGGCGGACTCAAGGGTCTCGGCGGCGACAAGCTGCACTTCTACGTCAACGGTCACAAGCTGACGAACCCCGCCGACTACGTGATGCACAACGGCGACAACTTCGCGATCGGCTACGGCCCGGAATCGAGCTTCCCGCACAGCCCGGGAACCCAGTTGCTGCACGAAGTCATGGAAGGCAAGGCGGGATTGAACTGCTCCGCCACGACCAGTTCCACGAAGGGGCAGGGCTGCATGGTCAAAATCAGAGAAGCCGCCCAAAAAGGCAAGCCGAAGAAGTAACAGCGTGCCGGCGATCAGCCCATCGAGCCTCACGTCTCATGTGAGCCGCGGACGGCAAGAGCACTGACGGCAGCTGTCCTCAGCGAGCTGCTTCCCGGCCTCTACCGCTGGAGCGCACCGCACCCCGACTGGCGCCCGGCCGACGGCCCCGAAGGCCCAGACGATTGGCCACAGATCGTCGGCTCCTACCTCTACGAGGCGCCCGACACCGTCGCCCTGTTCGACCCGCTGCTGCCGGGCGAGGATCGCGAGTCCTTTCTCGAGCATCTCGACGAGCTGATCGCCAAGCGCCCCGTGAGCGTCCTCACCACGATCCGCTGGCACCGCCGCGACCGCGAGGAGCTCGCCGAGCGCTACCGCGCCAACTCCTCGCGCGCCTGGAACGCGGTGCCGCACGGCGTCGAGCAGAAGCCGCTGAGAGGAGCGGGGGAGACCGTCTACTGGCTTCCCGCGATCCAGTCGCTGCTGTTCGGCGATCGCCTGCTGGGGGACGAGGACGGCGTGAGGCTCTGCCCGGAGTCGTGGTTGCGTCGCGAGCGCGTCGACCGTGCCGGTCTCGCGCACCTGATGCTTCCCCTGATCGAGCTGCCGGTCGAGAGGTTGCTCGTCTCGCACGGCGAACCTGTTCTGCATGATGGGAGAGCCGTGCTGGCGCGCGCGATCCGCGCTGCCGAGGGGGGCTAGGCCGTTCGGCACGTGGGCTTGCGTCGAGCGCTTGCGCTCCAGATATGCCTGCTCGCGGCCGAAAGTGGGTACCGGGAGCCAATGAACGACCACCCCATACGCCTGAGCGTCAGCGACGACCTGCGGCGCACACGCATCACCGTCGGGCTGCGCCTGCTGCTGGCGATCCCCCACTACATCTGGCTGGCGCTGTGGTCGTTCGTGGCGTTCTTCGCCGCCGTTCTCAACTGGCTGCTGACGCTCCTGCTCGGACGTTCGCCCGGCTGGCTGCACCACTTCCTCGCGGCCTACGTGAAATACGTGACGCAGCTGTTCGCCTACCTGCGCATCGCCGCCGACCCCTACCCCTCCTTCGACGCTCCCGACGGTTACCCGATCGATCTGTCGATCGCGCCCGCCGCGCGACAGAACCGGCTGACGGTGCTGTTCCGCCTGCCGCTCGCCCTGCCGGCGATCCTGATCTCGGCTGCCCTGGGCGGCCTCGGCGGTGGCAGCTTCAGCGGCTCCTCCGGAACGCGCATCTCGAGCAACGGCATCGGCGGGCTCACCGCCGTCGCCGGCTGGTTCGTCGCGGTGGCCCAGAGACGGATGCCACGAGGCCTGCGCGACATGTCTGCCTACTCGCTCCTCTATGGAGCCCAGCTGTGGGCCTACCTGCTGATGTTGACCGACCGCTACCCGAACAGCGATCCCCTCGCGGCGCTGCCCGAGGTCCCCAACCGCGAGAGCGCCGTGCAGGTGCGCTGCGAAGACGACCTGCACCGCAGCCGCCTCACCGTCCTGTTCCGACTGCCCCTGTCGTTCCCGCATTTCCTATGGCTGGCGCTCTGGAGCATCGTCGCGATCCCCGCCTCGATCGCCAACTGGCTGATTACGCTGGTCCGTGGGCGCTCGCCCGCATCCCTGCACCGCTTCCTGTCGGCCTACGTGCGCTACACGATCAGCGTCTATGCGTTCCTGGAGCTGTTCGCGAACCCGTTCCCGGGCTTCGCCGGATCGCCCGGCGCCTACCCGGCGCTTGAAACCCACATCGCGCCGCCCGCCGCCCAGAACCGCTGGAAGACTCTGTTCAGAGCGATCCTCGCGATCCCCGCGCTGCTGTTCGCGAGCGCTTTCGGCTCGCTGGCTTGGATCCTCGCGGTTCTCGGCTGGTTCTCGGCGCTGGTGCGCGGCCGCACGCCGCGAGGGATGCGTACGGCCGGGGCGCTGGCGTTGCGCTACGCGGCTCAGATGCTCGGCTACCTGCTGCTGCTGACCGACGCTTACCCCTACACCGGCCCGCTGCTCGGCGACGGGCCAGAGCATCCGCCCGCGCCGCCGGTCGAGCCCGAGCCTGAGCCCGCTCTCGTATTCGCTCCGGAGCAGACACCGGACCCATCGCTCGCGGCGAACGGCTGAGACGAGCTGGGATGGATCTCGCCGTCTCGCGCAGCGAGCGCTCCGGGGCGGGGCGTCGAGCCGCCTGGGCGCTACTGGGCGTCCTCGCCTGCCTCGCCTGGGTGCTGGCGGCTCATGCGCTGTGGCGCTCCTCGGTGCCGAGCGGGCTGAAGCTGCCCCATGTCGATCCGCGCTCGCTGTTCAGCGCCTCCTACCTGTCGAGCAGCCGCTCCTACTTCCTGCTGCTGGCGATCAACTCTCTCGCTGGCAAACTCGTCCTGATCGCCGTGCTGGTCCTCTACGCACGCCGGGGCCAAGTGCTGATGCGCGAGTCGGCGGCGGGGCGCATCGGTACGGGGATGTTGCTCGGCATGCTCGGCTTCGCGATCGTGTGGCTGGCCGAGCTGCCCTTCCAGCTGATCGCTGTCTGGTGGGAACGGCGCCACGGCGTTTCGCACCAGGGCTACGTCGCCTCAGTTCTCGACGGCTTCGTCTCACTTGGCGGCGAGTTCCTCTACATCTCCTTCGCGCTGCTCGTGGCGATGGCCTTCGCGGGACTCACACGGCGGTGGTGGTGGGCGTTGGCGGCCCCCGTCTTCGCGGGGCTGGCGCTGCTCTCGACGTTCCTCAGCGTCTATCTCATCGCCAACACGAAACCGCTGAGAAACCCGGCGACCGCCGCCGACGTCCGTACGCTCGCGCGTACCGAGGGCATCCCCGGAACCAAAGCCGAAGTGCAGGACGTGCATCGCTTCACGACAGCGCCGAACGCCGAGTCCGTCGGTTTTGGCCCCACCAAACGCCTGATCCTCTGGGACACGCTGCTCGACGGCCGCTTCAACCGGCGTGAGGTGCGCGTCGTCGTCGGGCACGAGCTTGGCCATCTCGCTCACCATCACACCCTCAAGCGCGTCGGCTGGCTGATCCTGTTTCTGATCCCCGCAGCCGCCATCGTCGCGCTCGCGACGGCGCGGCGCGGTGGGCTCGCGCGGCCGGAGGCGGTGCCGCTGGCGCTGCTCGTTTTCGTCCTATTGCAGCTGTTGAGCGCGCCGCTGATGAACATCGTCTCCAGGCGCGAGGAGGCAGAGGCCGACTGGTCGGCGCTGCGAGCCACTCACGACCCGCAGGCCGCCCGCCAGTTGTTCGTCGATCTCGCTCGCACCAGCCATGACGACCCCAACCCGCCGACTTGGGCTTACGTCCTGTTCGAGGACCATCCGACGATCGTGCAGCGGGTCGCGATGGTCGACGCTTGGCAGGCTCGGCGTTGAGCTCAGCGCTCGATCACCAGCTTCGTCCAGTCTCCCGCGGCGAGCGCGTCGGGCGCCTGCTCCCAGGGGACGAAGCTGCTCGTGACCTTCTCTGGCGCGAGCGCTCCGGAGGCGGCTAGGTCGAGGACGTGGGGCATCGCCTCGCGGGCGTTGGCGCGGCCGGTGATGAACGTGATCCCCTTCGTGTACATCTCGAGCAATGGCATTGTCGGCTGCTCGCCGAAGTAGATAGCGCAGCTCGTGCAGATTCCGTCGGGGGCCGTCGAGCGCAGCGCCAGTGCCAGGCCGTCGGGGTCGGCACAGGCATCGACGGTGATCGGGAACGGGCCGAGTCGCTTTGGCATCTCGGCCATCGTCTGCGCGCCGAGCGATTCCGCGATGGCGCGCCGTCCCTCGTCGGCGTCGACGTACATCACCCACTCCGAGCCCAGAGCCCTGGCGAGGCCGGCGGCATAGAGGCCAATCGAGCCCGCCCCGGCGCCGCCGACGACCAGCACCGAGCCGCCCGGCTCGCGTTCCAGCGGCGGGCCGATCGCTCGCCAGGCATCGGCGATGTTGTCCGAGGCGCTGGCCACCGAGGCCGGGGCGAGACCCTCGGGAACAGGCACGAGCATGGCGTTCGCATAGGGGACGGCGACGAGGCCTGAGAGGAACCCGCCCCACTCAGCGACCGCCGGGCCGAACCCGTAGGTGGACATGAACGGCACGGCCGAGCAGTTGGACGAGCGCCCACGCAGGCACTGCGGGCACTCACCGCAGGAGATCTGGAAGGGCACGCTGACGAGCTGGCCCTTCGCGAGCCCCGCGACATCGTCGCCGAGCTCGACGACCTCCGCCACGCACTCGTGACCGACGGGGAACGGCGGCGGGAACGGGGAGCCGCCCGTGACGATCAGCGCGTCGAGATCGCAGGTCGCTACGGCGATCGGGCGTACCAGCGCACCTCCGTCGGAGGCCAGTTGCGGCGCCGGCGCTTCGCGCCACTCCAGTTCCCCAGGGGCGGTGTAGAGCAGTTGCTGCACGGGCGCCTCGCTTCCATCGGAGTAAGTAGACCGGTCGGTATAGTACGCGAATGAGCATGAGCGCGCGGCGGGACCCCACGACGGCCGGCACCTCCTCGCGCGAGGCATTCGTGTCGAGCACAGCCAAGCTACTGCGCCGCCAGGGCTATGCCGCTACGGGCCTGAACGAGATCGTCGCGCGCAGCGGCGCGCCGCGGGGGTCGCTGTACTTCCATTTCCCCGGCGGCAAGCAGGAGCTGGCCCTGGCGGCGATGGAGCACTCCGGCGAGCAACTGCGCGGAGCGATCGCGGCGGTGATGGCGAGCCCTGGGGGCGCCGCCAGGACGGTGGGCGGGCTGATCGACGCGCTGGCGGCAGGGCTCGAGGCTTCCGGCTACCGGGACGGCTGTCCGATCGCGACCGTCACGCTCGAGGCGGCCGCTGGCTCTGAGCCGGTGCGACTGACCGCCGAGCGGGTTTTCTCCAGTTGGCTCTCTGAGCTCGAATCCGCCCTTGTAGCGGAAGGCGCAGAGCCCGAGGCGGCTCGCCGGCGGGCGATGCTGGTGCTGGCGGCGGCTGAGGGTGGCCTGCTCCTGGCCCGCGCCCAGCGGGACACGGCACCGCTCACGGCCGTCAGGGACGAGCTTCAGAATCTGCTGGCGTAACGGATCCCACCGCCGCTGGACGAAACCTCGAAGGCGGCCACCCAAACGAAGGGATGTTCGATGGAGGGAACGGCATCGGTTGAGCTGTCCGAGCGCGACGAGGAGCTCTGCGCGCAGTCGAAATGGGACTTCGGCGATCTGCGGGCGCTGTTCGTCAACTGCACCCTCAAGCACTCGCCGGAGGTCTCCAACACGCAAGGGCTCGCTGACCGGGCGATCGCGATCATGCGCCGCAACGGCGTCACGGTCGATGTGATCCGCGCCGTCGACCGTGAAATCGCCGTGGGTGTGCAGCCGGACATGACCGAGCACGGAGCCGATCGCGACGAGTGGCCCGCGATCTTCGAGCAGGTGATGGCTGCCGACATCCTGATGCTGTTGACGCCGATCTGGCTGGGCGAGAAATCTTCTGTCTGCACACAGGTGATCGAGCGCCTCTACGGCAACAGTCACCTGCTCAACGAGGCCGGCCAGTACGCCTACTACGGGCGCGTCGGTGGCTGCATCGTCACGGGCAACGAGGACGGCGCCAAGCACTGCGCGATGAACATCCTCTACTCCCTGCAGCACCTCGGCTACACGATCCCTCCGCAGGCGGACTCCTGCTGGTTGGGCGAGGCCGGTCCGGGGCCGAGCTATCTGGACGATGGATCGGGCGGTCCCGAGAACGACTTCACCAACCGCAACACAACGTTCCTCGCCTGGAACCTGATGCACATGGCGCGGCTGCTGCGCGACGCCGGGGGGATTCCCGCGCATGGCAACCAGCGAACCGCCTGGGACGCGGGCGCTCGCAGCGACTTCCCCAACCCCGAGTACCGCTAGGCGGGCGGCTGGATCAGCTGCAGCGCCTGCCCGCCGCAGGTCTCCGGCACCGTCCACAGGTGCAGCGCACCGTCGAGATCGAACGGCTCGGTTACCTCGCCGCGCAGATCGGGGCCGCTGAAGCGAACGCCCTCCGCGGCCATGCGTGCCTGCAGCGCGGCGATGTCGGGGACCCGGTAGGCGACGTGGTCGAGCACGAACTCGCGCCCCGCGAGGCGTTCGGCCTGGATCTCTGGATCTGAGAAGGCGAACAGCTCCAGCTCGCCGCTGCCCGAGCCGAGGTAGGCCCCCAGCAAGAAGAACTGCGGCCGCTCGAAGCGACGGACGACCTCGACGCCGAGCCGTCGTTGGAAGTCCGCGACGCTGCCCTCCAGGTCGCTGGTCAGGTAGCCGACGTGGTCGATCGTTCCGATCATCGCCCGACCGTACCAGCGGGCCGCCGTTACGATCGGCCGGGCAGGGGGCGATCCATCAAAAAGGGGAGACCATGCTCAAAGATTTCAAGACGTTCCTGCTTCGGGGCAACGTCGTCGACCTGGCCGTCGGCATCGTCATCGGCGCGGCCTTCGGGGCGGTCGTGACGGCGCTGGTCGCCGACCTGATCACGCCGATCATCGCCGCGATCATCGGCAAGCCGGACTTCTCCAGCCTCGTCTTCACGATCAACGGCAGCCAGTTCAAATATGGCTCCTTCCTGAACGCTCTGATCGCCTTTCTCTCGATCGCCGCGGCTGTGTTCTTCTTCGTCGTCCAGCCCGTCAACGCGCTGATGGCCCGCCGCCGGACCGAGCCCGACGTCGACTCCGAAACGGCCCCCTGCCCGGAGTGCCTGAGCGACATCCCACAACTGGCTCGCAAGTGCGCGTTCTGTGGCTCTGACGTCCAGCGCGCGACGGCCGTCTGAGCGGCGCCCGGCGCATGGAAGCCGAGCAGAAGGCGGGGGAGGGCGAGCCGAGGCGCTTCACGAGCTTCGACGGCATCGAGATCTCCTACCGCGTGTGGGGCGAGCGGGGGGAGGGGCCTCCGGTCGTCCTGCATCACGGCTTCGTCGCGGACGCCGAGACCAACTGGGTGCTGCCCGGCGTGGTCAAGGCGCTGCGCGACGTCGGCCGCCGAGTGATCGCGCCCGACGCGCGCGGCCACGGCCGCTCGGAGAAGCCCCACGATCCCGCGCGCTACGGCGAGGCCAACATGGCCAGGGATCTCGGAGCGCTCGTCGCCGAGCTCGGCTTGGAGGAGATCGACCTTGTCGGCTACTCGATGGGCGCTGTCGTCTCGCTGCTCTACGCCAGTCGCGGCGAGGGCGTGCGCCGGCTGGTCGTCGGCGGGGTCGGCTCGGGGGTCGTCGAGTGCGGTGGCGTCGACCGGCGGATCGTCTCAAACGATTCGATCAAGGCGGCCTTGGAAGCCGAGGACGCCGATGAGGTGGCGCGGCTGGACCCCGCCGCGGCGGCCTTCAGGCGCCTGGCCGATGCCCTCGGAGCGGATCGTCTGGCGCTTCTGGCGCAGGCCTCCTCGATCCATCGCGATGGTGTGGCGCTCGATCGAATCGTGGCGCCGACGCTGCTGCTCGCCGGCGCCGAGGACCCGCTGGCGGACCGGCCGGAGGTGCTCGTCGCGGCGATCCCGGGAGCCCGCCTGCAGATGCTCTCCGGCGATCACATGGCCGTCGTCGGCGATCCTGCTTTCGCGGCCTCGATCGCCGCGTTCCTGGAGGGCTGAGGCGAGGCGGCTCGGATTGTTCGGCTGAGCACGCGGCCGGGTAATGCCGTTTCAGCGACAGTCGATCCGAGTTACAGGAGGCGTAGCCGTGCCGCCAAGAGGAGTGAAGAAATCGAGCAAGCGGGGGCGCCAGTACGAGCACATCAAGGAAGCGGAGAAAAAATCGGGAGCTTCGACGAAACGGGCTGAGGAGATCGCTGCCCGGACCGTCAACAAGGAACGGGCTCGCGGTGGTGAGAGCAAAACAAGCTCACGTACCTCGACGCGCGGAAAATCCGCCAGCAGCCGCGGCGGAAAACGCTCCGGCAAACCCGGCCCGCGCGGGCGCACTCGCGAACAGCTCTACAACGAGGCCCGGGAACACGGCGTCGAGGGCCGCTCGAAGATGAACAAGGCCCAGCTGCAGCGGGCGGTGGACGCGAAAAAGAGCTGACCCGCTAGCGCGGACCCGGTACCGGCGCGCCGATGTTGGGCGTGCCGGGTGCCGGTGCTGGAGGAAGGTCCGGCCCCGGAAGCGGAGGCGCGGGGTTCGGCCTCGGGACCGGTGGGGCCGGTGCTGGCGGTGCTGGGGCCGGTGCGCTCACGGTGATTGGCATACCCCGTGAAGCTGCAGCCAAACAAGCGCTTCCGACGTGTCAGGGCCCAGGGTCACGGGTAGAGAGCCGGCATGAGCGAGCAAGTCAGCGTCGAGACGGCGCCACAGATCGACTGGTCGAGCGCCGAGGTCAGCGGCGGCGAGCTGACGGTTGGCATCGCCGGCGACGTGCCCAAGGGCTGGGTCGCGCGGCTGAAGGCGCTGCTCGAACGCCTTGGACAGACCGGGTCCGAGCGGTGGGGACCGATCAAGGTCGCCAAAGCCAGGATCACGGTCAGCGAGCTCGAGGAGGGCGCCGAGCCCGACCTGCGTCATCTGCTGGAGAGCGCGATCCTGCAAGCCAACACGGATCTGATCGACGACGAGGTGGACGAGCCGGCCGGCCAGGAGAGCCCGGAGCGGGCCCGCGACGGACGCATGACCGCCGCCTTCCGCGCCTTCTCGCCCGAGGAGTAGACGAGCCTCAGGCAGTGATCGGGATGTGGCCCGGCTGCGCCGCGACCCGCTTCAGCCACGAGGCGATCGCATCGAAGCGCGACATGTCGAACCCGCCTTCGTGGGCGACGTGCGTGTAGGCGTATAGAGCGACGTCGGCGATCGTGAAGCGCTCGGCGACGAGGTACTGACGATCGCTCAGGTGACGCTCGATTGCCTCCAGCGCCGTATAGCCACCAGTGCGGCGAGCCTCGATCTCGGACTCCGGAGACTTCTCCTTGGCGAAGGCGACCCAGAAGCGAACGACGGCGATGTAAGGCTCGTGGCTGTATTGCTCGAAGAACAACCACTGCAGCACCCGCGCTCGCTCCAGTCTGTCGTCGGGAAGCAGCTCGGTTCCATCGGCCAGGTACCAGAGGATCGCGTTGGACTCGGCCAGCGCCTGACCGTCGTCGAGGACCAGTGTCGGGACGCGCAGCGCCGGGTTCAGCTCGCCGAGCAGCTCCATCCGCCCGGAGCGATCGACGACATCGACCTCGTGACGCTCGAAGGCGATCCCGCGCATGTTGAGCAGCAGCCGGACCTTGTAGCAATTGCCTGAGACCGCTGAGTCGTAGAGCAACATCGGCGCTCCTCTCGTCATCGCCGGCGCGGGCCCGACGCCCGCAGGCTGGCGGCAGAGTTTCGCAGCCTCTCGTCCTGTTTCCACCTTGCCCTTGACAGGTGACCAAAAGGTCACGTATACTCTCTCCGCATGGACGAGGTGTTCAAGGCGCTCGCCGATCCGACCCGCCGGGGTCTGCTCGATGAGCTCTACAGGGAGGACGGGCAGACGCTGTCCGCTCTGGAGCAGCGTCTGCCGATGACCCGCTTCGGCGTGATGAAGCACCTGAAGGTGCTCGAGGAGGCCGGGCTGGTCAAGACGAAACGGCGAGGCCGCGAGAAGCTCCACTTCCTGAACCCCGTCCCGATCAGGCTCGTCCACGACCGGTGGGTGAGCAAATACGCAGAGCCATGGACAGCGACGCTGACGGGGCTCAAGAAGACGATCGAGGAGAAGACGATGGAAAAGGTGTTCGAGATCTACATCAAGACGACCCCCGAGCTGCTCTGGCAGGCGATCACAGACTCCGAGCTGCGTAGCCGCTACACGTTCGGCGTCGGCATCGAGTCCGATTGGACCGAGGGCTCGCCCTACACCGCCGCGCACAAGAGCGCGGGTATGACGATCAGCGAGGGCGAGAACCTCGAGGTCGACCCGCCCCGGCGTCTCGTCCAGAGCTTCAACGCCGTCTGGAGCGACGACGTCAGCGCCGAGGGAACCTCCCGAGTCACCTGGGAGATCGAGCCGGTCGGCGACTCCTGTCGGCTGCTCGTGACCCACGACCAGCTCCGCGAGGGCGCCAACGAACAGGTCTACGGCGGCTGGCCGATGATCCTCTCGGGTCTGAAGACGCTGCTGGAGACGGGCGAGTCGCTGACCACGCCCGGCTCGCTGATGTACGCCGAGCAGGGCATCGGCGCCGAAGCCTAGCGAGCGTTCACCGCCGGCCTGCCCAACCTGAAGGGGCGGGCCGGTGGCCTCCGCCGCGCGAGCGGGTAGAAGTCAGTGGATGAGCGAGCAGCCCACCGGTACCGACCCTTCCGCAGCTCTCGTCTGTGTTGTCGAGATCCCCAAGGGAACCCGCAACAAGTACGAGTACGACCCAGTGCTGGGTGGCATCAAGTTCGACCGGCTGCTGATGAGCGCGGCGACCTACCCCGCCGACTACGGCTACTTGCGTGGCACGCTCGGCCAGGACGGCGATCCGCTCGACGCGCTCGTCTGCCTCTACGAGCCGACCTTCCCTGGTTGCCTGATCCCCGTCAAGCCAGTCGGTCTGTTCGAGATGGAGGACGAGAAGGGCATCGACGACAAGGTCATCTGCGTCCCCCTCGAGGATCCCTACTGGAACCATCACGAGGAGCTCGAGGACCTGCCGTTGCTGCTGCGCCAGGAGATCGAGCAGTTCTTCTCGATCTACAAGGACATCGAGGGCAAGCAGGTACGCATCGGCGGCTGGCGCTCCCGCGCCGAGGCCGAGCGCGAGATCGCCTCCGCTCGCGAGCGAGCCGGCGAGTAGAAGCTCTCAGGCTCCGCCGTGCGGGACGGGCGCCTCTCCGTCGCGTCCATGCTGATCGTTCGCGTTCCTGCGCGCTCTTCGGTCGAACTCCTTCAACGCCAAGAGCGCCTGCCGGTCGTCCAGTGGGATCAGCACCTCTCGGGTGGGCGGTGAGGGCGGGTTCGTCTCTGTCATGGAGCCCTGTTACCCACCCGGCGGCGCCAGAAACCAGTGCAGTGGTGTGAGATGGGGGAAGGGCCTTCGTATAATATATATAAATAAATATGATCGACATTATGAGGAGTATGGAGGAGAGCCCTCTGACTGTCATGATCCTCGGGTAGCTCACCGAGGAGGAGGACGCGGCGTCAAATGCTGTCTCGCCAGAGAATCCAGGACGATCTCCTCGGCTCGTCTTGAGCCTCACGATCGACTCCACCCCCGCCGCTGACGGCTACCGCATGCCCGCCGAGTGGGAGCCCCATTCGGGCTGCTGGATGGCATGGCCGGAGCGGCCAGACAACTGGCGCGAGGATGCTGGGCCTGGCCAGCAGGCATTCGCCGCCGTGGCCGAGGCGATCGCCGCCTCCGAGCCCGTCACCGTCGGGGTCTCAGACGTCTCTTATGAGAGCTGTCGCGAGGTCCTCTCGCCGGCGATCCGCGTCGTCGAGCTGTCCAGCGACGACGCTTGGATGCGCGATATCGGCCCGACCTTCGTGGTCGACGGCGCGGGGGGCCGCCGCGGCGTCGACTGGCGCTTCAACGCCTGGGGCGGCCTCTATGACTCCTGGGATCGCGACGAACGGGTCGCTCGCAAGATCCTCGAGATCGAAGGCGCCGGGCGCTATCGGGCGCCGCTGATCCTCGAGGGCGGCTCGATCCACGTCGACGGGCAGGGGACGGTGCTGACGACCGAAGAGTGTCTGCTGAACCCCAACCGCAACCCCGACCTGGACCGCGAGCGGATCGAGCAGTTGCTCTGCGACTACCTAGGAGCGAGCAAGGTCATCTGGCTCGGCAGGGGGCTGCCGGGCGATGAGACAGACGGCCACATCGACAACATCGCCTGCTTCGCGCGACCCGGAGTCGTCCTGCTCGCCCATACCGCCGAGCCGGGTGAGGCGCATGAGGTCTGTGAGGACGCCCGCCGACGCCTGCTCGCCGCGACCGACGCCGCCGGGCGCACGCTTCAGGTGATCGAGCTGCCGCTGCCCGGGGCGGTCGAGATCACCGCCGAGGAGGCCGCCGGAGTCGTCCCCGTCGAGGGCACCCACCCGCGCCTGGAGGGCGACCGGATGGCCGGCTCCTACGTCAACTTCTACGCCGCCAACACCCGCATCGTCCACCCACTGCTCGACGAGCGCCACGACGAGCGGGCAGCGGAAATCCTCGGCGACTGCTTCCCCGGACGGGAGATCGTCGGCGTGCCCGGCCGCGAGATCCTGCTCGGCGGCGGCAACGTCCACTGCATCACCCAGCAAGTCCCCGCCTGACGCCGGCTAATCCTCCTGGTCGAGGATCGCGATCCCCAGCGCGCCGGCCATCTCACCGGCCAGCTCGACGATGTCGGGCCACGGCATCGCCGCGCCCTTCAGGCTCTCAAGTCCCTGGATGCCGGCGAGGCGGCAGTCACGCAGCTCGCAGCCGGAAATCCTCACACCGCGCAGATCGGCCCCGGAGAGATCGCAGCGTTGAAAGAGCACGGAGCCCAGTTGCGCGTCGAGGAAGCCCGCCTCGCTCATCACGCAGTCCTCGAAGCTGACTCGTGTCAGCCGCGCCCGTGCGAAGGAGGCCAGGTCCACGCGGCAGTCGCGGATCGTCACGTCGGCAAGCTCTGAGTCGTCCAACACGATCCCCGTCAGGCGGGCGCCGGAGATCACCGTCCGCGTCAGGGCGGCGCTGCGGGCTTTGAGGTTCGCCATGTTGCATCCGCTGAGCGTGCAGTCCACGAGCCGCAGCGCGTCGAGGCGTGAGGAGGAGAGGTCGCAGGCCGTGAGCGTCGCCGTGTCGAGCTTCACTCCCCGTGCGTCGAGCTCTTGAAGCTCCAGTTCGCTGAGGCGCGCCTCGACTACGACGGCATCGTGTTCGAGGACGATCTTCCCGACCTCCGGCAGATCGTCGGGGAGCCGCGGGGAGTGGGGAGCCTCGATGGCCTTACCCATCTCAATCGCCGGTCGCCGAGAAGTGCTCCGGGTCGACCGCACCCAGCACGCCGCCGACGAGCTTTCGCGGGCCGGGGTACGACCGCAGGACAGCGATCAGTTGGGTCGATGCGGTCACGTCTACGGCGCCGCCCGGATAGGCGGTTGTCTCGTGGTTGGAGAACCCGGCTGGGGCGCTGAAATCGCCGGCGGCGTTCAGCTGGGCCTGTTCGTAGTAGCTGCGATAGCCGCTTGTGACTGTTCCTTTCCAGCCGTGTTCGCTGGCCCACGCGAGCACGGGGATGATCCACGCGGCGATCGGCTTGGAGCGCGGGTTCCACGGTGTCAGCGGCGTTTCCGCCCCTGCCGCCGGGCCTTCAGACTGGGCCTCCGCTGCTTCGAAGGCGGCGACCGATTCGCCGGCCGGGAGTTTGATGCCGCTCTTCTTGGCCGCTTCGATCTCCTTGCGCACTTCTGAGTCCGAAGGCGCTCCGGCGGCGATGTGCACCTTGCCTTCGGCCAGGATCCGGTCGGAGCCGGCGTCGACCTTGGCGATCAGCGCGCGCTTGCGGGCCGCCGCTGTGCTCAGCTTCGGCGCGGTCGTGGTGTGTGTGGGCGTCGTCTTGTTCGGGTTCGTGTGTCCTTTGCCGGACGGTGAGGTGGAGGAGCCGCAGCCGGCGAGCAGACAGACGAGCAGCACGCTCGGCGCGAGCAGAATGGAGAGGCGGTGTCGGCGGCGTGGTCTCACCCCCGACAGTCTGGCGGGCGCGCTGGCGGTTGGCTGCGCACCGGCCGGCTGGGGCGGCGTAGGATCGATGGGCGATGGATGCGGTCGACCAGCTCGGACCGGCTGACGTAGCCGCCTTCGGCTCGAAGGTGGCTCAGAACATCGCGCTGGGAGTGCGCGTTCCCGAGCAGGTTCTGCGTGAGCTGCTCGTGGCGCTACTGGCAGGCGGCCACGTCCTGATCGAGGACTTCCCGGGCGTCGGCAAGACGGCCCTGGCGCGAGCGCTGGCGGCGTCCTTGGAGGCGGAGGTCGCGCGGGTCCAGTGCACGGCCGACATGCTCCCTGCCGACCTCGTCGGGGCCAATGTCTTCAACCAGCGCGACGGGCGCTTCGAGTTCCGTCCCGGTCCGGTGTTCGCCAACGTCGTCGTCGTCGATGAGATCAACAGAGCCTCGGCGAAGACGCAGTCGGGCCTGCTCGAGTGCATGCAGGAGCGTCGCGTGACCGTCGATGGGACGACCCACGAGCTGGCCCGCCCGTTCCTCGTGCTGGCCACCCAGAACCCGATCGAGTTCGAGGGCACCTACGCGCTGCCCCAGGCGCAGCTCGATCGCTTCATGGTGCGCCTGTCGCTCGGCTACCCCTCCGCCGAGGACGAGGCGGCGATGCTGTCCGATCATCTCGCCGGCGACCGCGTGCTCGATCTCTCGCCCGTCAGCACGATCGCCGAGATCGTCGCCGTCCAGGACTCTCTCGCCCGCGTCCATGCCAGCCCGGCGCTGCGCGGCTACGTCGTCGCGCTGCTCGAGCAGACCCGGCGCGACGCTCGCACCGAGCTGGGCGCCAGCCCGCGTGCGGGGCTGATGCTGCTGCGGGCGGCCGTCGTCGAGGCATGTCTGAACGGCCGCGACCACGTGCTTCCCGACGATGTCCAGGCGCTCGCCCGGTCGGTCCTCGCGCACCGGCTGTTGCTGGCGCCGGGCGTGCCCGACAGCGCCAGGGAGGAGATCGTCGCAGCGGCCCTGGCCGCGGTCCCGGCGCTGTGAGCCGGGCCTCGCGGGTCGCGGCGCTGGGCGCCGGCCTGATCCTCGCGGCGGGCGCCTTCGGCGTCTCCGCCCTCTACGTCCCTGGCGTCGCCCTCGTGCTGATCGCCCTCGCCGCTCGCCTCACCGTCGGCCTTGCGGCGAGGCGAGCACGGGTCACGCTGGAGCTGGGCGCCGCGAGCGTCGAAGAGGGTCTGCCGGCGCCGCTGAGGATTCGCGCGAGGGGCTGGCCGTTCGCGCTCAGCCGCGCCGAGCTGTGCCCGCTTCCCGGTGGGGAGTGGCGGTCGGTGCCGTTGATGGGGCTCGACCAGGAGCTGCGGCTCAGCCCGGCCCGCCGGGGCGAGCACGAGATCGGCCCCGCCGTCGTGCGCTTCGCCGACCCTTTCGGGATCTACTCGCGGGAGCGGAGCTCGGAGACAGCGCGACTGCTGGTCCTGCCGCGGGTGCACCGGGTGCCCCGCCATCAACTCGAGCTGACATTGGGACTCGGCCGCACGAGGCGGCTGCTCGACGACGGTCCCGACGTGGAGGGCTTGCGTCCTTACCGCCAGGGGGCTCCGGCGTCGCGGATCCACTGGCTGACCGTCGCCCGCGTCGGGCGCCTGGTGGAGCGGCGCGCTGAGCGAGATGCGGAGGACATGCCGGTGACGGTCGTGCTCGACGCGAGCCATCCAGACAGCGCCGAGGCGCTCGACAGTGCCGTCCGCGCCGCCGCCTCGCTATGCCTCGGTCTCGCCGCCCACGGTGGCTGTGCGCTCTTGCTTCCCGGCAGCGGGGAGGCCCTGCCGATCCGGTCCGACCTCGGGTCATGGCCCTATATCCATGCCCGTCTGGCCCATGTAAAGGCTGGGTCCGGGCCGTCCTGGGGGGCCGTCGCCCGCGCGCAGTCGGTCATCTGGGTCGGCGCCAGACGCGCCGACCCCGAACGGCGGGGAACCGGGCCGGTCAGCTGCACCGTCTCGCCGCTGCCCAGAGGAGACCGGCCGGTCCTGTTCGCCGTCGCCGGCTGCTCGGTCCAGCCGGCCCTCGTCGCCGCCGCGAGTGCCGCGTGAGCACGCAGGCCGCCGCGGCGCCGTCGATCCTCGCCGGGCAGGTGGCTCGACGGCCGGCGAACGCGACGCGCCTCTGGCCACGAGCCGTGTCGTTCCTGGCGCTCGCGGCCTTCGCCTCGCTGATCTACGGAGGCCTCGTGATATCGCCTCCCGGCGGGCGACTGTTGGCGGTCAGCGCGATCGCCACCGCCGGCTCGGCGAGCCTCGGGCTGCGCCGGCGCGACGGTCGCGCGCTGCTCGGTCTCTGGCCTCTGCGGCTGCTCGTCCTGGCGGTCACGCTCGTACTGTGCGTGCTGGCACTGGGCGTACCCGCGCATCTCCTGGCGCCCCACGGCTGGTCGCGACTGGGCCACGATCTCACTCGAGGCACCGACGGGCTCGGCGCATGGCTCTGGCCCTACCGGGGTGGTCGTGAGTGGACGCGTCTCGCCGTTCTGCTGATCGTGCCCGTCACGCTCGTCGTCGCCGGAGGGCTGTGCTTCTGGCCCGCCCGCGCCGGGACCGGGAGAGGGGGAGAGGTGCGCCGCTCGCTCGCTCTCGCGCTGCTCGTGGCCCTGTTCCTGACGGGTGCCGCCAACATTTCCCAACCCGAGCCGGGGCTGCGGGGGCTCGTGCTGCTGGTTCTGATCGCCGCATGGCTGTGGCTTCCGGCCCTCAACGAGAACGAGATCATCCGAGCGGGACGGTGGCTGGTCCTGTGCGCGCTCCTGGCTCTCGCTGGACGGGCGGCGCTGGGCTCCCCTGCTCCCTGGCTCGGGTTCCGCGAAGCGCTCGGCGCCGAGCAGAGCGCGAGCTTCCAGTGGGACCAGGTGTACGGCCCGATCGACTGGTCGCGCTCGACAGCCACGATGTTCAGCGTGGCCGCGGCCCGTCCGGGCCTGATGCGCGTCACCTCGCTGGACCGCTTCGACGGGCTGCGCTTCCTTCGCTCCGACGCGCCCCCCGGGTTGGCGAGCCTCGATCTGAGCACCCGAGCCCTAGGTGCCCTGCTGCGCGCCCGGCCCCGTCCGGTTGGCGCCGGCGCACACGTACAAGCGGAGGGCGCCGGCATCGAGCACGCCACCGTCACCGTCGCGGGGTTGCGCTCCAGTCTGCTCGTCGGTGCTACCGGGCTGGCGCTGGATGTGCGCTGGATGGCTCACGGCAGCCCTGTCCTGCAGCGCGCAGCCGACGGCACCCTCACCGCATCCCGGCCGCTGCCATCGGGGGGCGTCTACACGGTCACCTCCTATCGTCCTCGGGCGAGCGCGGCAGCATTGCGCCGCGCTCCCAGGGTTTTTCCCCGCTCCTATCTCCCATACGCCCGTTTCGAGCTGCCGGGACACTCCGCCTCGGGTTTGGCGCGCCCGCGCTTCGCCGCGGAGGCCCGCTCGCCGCTGCCCGCGCAGACCGTCGGGGCACCGTCGCCCGGGCGTACGCCCGCCTCCGACCCGGCGATGGCGGCACGCGTCGAAGCCTCCCCCTACGGGCCGATGTTCAGCCTCGCCCGAGGTCTCGCGAAAGGCGCGCCGAGCTCATACGACGTGGCCGAGCGCATCGAGCGATACCTGCTTGCGAACTACACCTACGACGAACACGTGCCACAGGCGCGATATCCGCTGGAGGCGTTCCTGTTTCAGCAGCGGCGCGGCTACTGCCAGCAGTTCTCGGGCGCGATGACGCTTATGTTGCGGATGGATGGGATCCCCGCCCGGGTCGGCTCGGGCTTCAAGCCGACTGTCTACGACGCCACCATGGGGACCTGGCGGGTCAGGCCGGTCGACGCGCACTCGTGGGTCGAAGTCTTCTTCTCGGGCGTCGGCTGGGTCTCCTTCGATCCCACGCCCGCGGCGCCGGGAAAGCCCACGGGCGGCTCCGGCGGGCAGTCCAAGAGCATCATCACCGGCGGTCGCGCGACTGCCGGCGGCTCCGCCGCGAAGCTCGCTGCGACAAGCGGGAGCGACTCTGCCGCGCACCACGGCGCTGCCAGCCCTCTTCCAGTGCCTCTGTGGGCGCTCGTGGCGGGGCTGCTGGGGCTGGTCGCAGCTGCGGTTTGGCTGACCGCGCACCTGCGTCTGCGTCGCGCTCTGGCGGGCGACGGCGAGGTGACGGTGGCCGAGCTGCGGAGCGCGCTGTCGCTTCTGGAGGCGGGTGACGGATTGCCGACGCTCGCGGCGCTCGAGCGGCGGCTGGCGGGTGAGGGCAGGGAAGAGGCCGCTCGCTATCTCGCCGCTCTGCGAGCGCGCCGCTACGGCGCCGTCGCGGTCCTCGCGCCGAGCGTACGCGGACGCGGTGCCCTCAGACGTGCCCTGCGTCCGTCGCTGCGCGAGCCGCACTCGATCCGCGCCGCTTTGGGCCTGATCGTGGCGATGCCGCCCGCCGCGCTCCGTCGCCGCCGGTCAGCTATCTGACCATCCATTCGTCCAGGGGTGATTGAGACCTGGCGATCTGGGTAAGAAAATGGACAGTCCCTGTACAAATCGACCAGAGGAGGCGGCAGTGGGGGCATTGACGGCATCAGCTCAGGACCGCGTGAACACCTTGGCACGACGCTGGCAGCGCGACGGGGACGAGACCGCCCGCGCAGAGCTCGTTGAGCAGTTCCTGCCTCTCGCACGCAACCTCGCCCGTCGCTACGGGCGCTCCTCCGAGCCGATGGACGACCTCGTCCAGGTCGCCTCGCTCGGCTTGGTCAAGGCTGTCGACCGCTTCGACACCGAGCGCGGCGGCTCGTTTCAGTCCTACGCGATCCCGACGATCCTCGGGGAGCTGCGGCGCTACTTCCGCGACTCCGGTTGGGGCGTCCACGTACCTCGTGGCGCCCAAGAGCGCGCGCTGTCGCTGCGACAGGCGCGCGACCATCTCACCAACCAGACGGGCCACTCGCCCACCGCCAACCAGCTGGCGGAGTACATGGAGATCAGCATCGAGCAGGTTCTCGACGGTCTGCAGGCGTTGAACGCCTACGAGTCCGCCTCGCTGGACGCGCCGGCGGGCGACGAGGACAGTGCCGGCACGCGTGGCGAAGCGATCGGCACAGAGGACGCCAACTACGGCCACGTCGATGACGCGACGACCGTCGGCACGCTGATGGAGGAGCTGCCCTCGCGCGACAGGGAGATCCTCCGCCTGCGCTTCAACGAGGAACTCACCCAGGCGGAGATCGCCGACCGGGTCGGCGTCTCCCAGATGCAGGTCTCGCGACTGCTCAGACGCTCGATCGATCGGATGAGAGCCTCGCTCGACGAGGACGTGACGGCTCGCCGTACGCCGCAACCGCTGCTCAGCTGAGCAGCAGACGGCGAGGTCCGCTCCGGCGCCGTCGAACCGGACCCGCCGCTCTTCCTAGATCGAAAGCTGAGGCGCGGTCGCCGTGCTGCGCGGGTCGATCAGGATCTTGGCATGGGCCTCGGGGTCCGTGAGCGCGTCGAAGGCCGCCTGAACTCCATCCAGGCCGACCGTCCCCGTCAGCAGGGGGCGGGCATCGACCCGGCCCTCGGCGAGCATGTGCAGCGCTTCGCGGAACTCCAGCGGCGTGTACCCGACCGCGAATCGCAGCTCGATCTCCTTGTTGATCGCCATCGAGGGGCGAAAGCGGTCTGCTCCCATGCATACCCCCGCGACGACCACGCGCGATAGCAGCGGGGCGCTGCTGATGATCTGCTCGATGATCCCGGGCAGGCCGACGCACTCGAAGATCACGGGCGCGGCCGGTTTGATGCCCAGCCTGTCGACCACCTGCCAGACACGGTGCCAGGGGACAGGTAGCCGCTGTAGCTTCTCCATCGTCCCCAGCGCCAGCTCGGCCGCCGCGGGAATCGACTCCAGGTGCTTGTCCGCGGCGGCCTCGTATGGCGAGCGCTCGCCGGGATCGACGACGATGTCGGCGCCGCAGGCCTCGGCCAGCCTGCGCCGGCCCGGCGAGAAGTCGCTGGCGATCACAGTCCTCACGCCCTTGGCCTTCAGCATCAGGATGACCCCGAGGCCGATCGGCCCGCAGCCGATCACGATCGCTACATCGCGCTTGCGCGGCGCGCCTCGCCGGACGGCGTGCCAGGCCACGGCCATCGGCTCGGTCAGGGCACTGATGTCGGGTGGCAGGCCGTTGGGCACCGCCATCGTCAGCGACTCCTCGACGAGGAGCTGCTCGGCATACGCCCCCGGTGCCGCCTCCGAGAGCCCGATCGCGTGGATCTCACCCGCCCGCCGCAGCAGCGGAAGCGCCACGACCTGGCTGCCCGAGGGGATCCGTTTACGGCAGCCCGGGCCGTGCTCGGCCACCGTCCCACAGAACTCATGGCCGAAGACGACCTGCTGGGGCGAGCGCATGAAGCCCTCGTAGCCGGCCTCGCCGAGCACCTCGGCCAACTCGTCGCAGTGGTGGCGGGCGTGAAGGTCAGATCCGCAGACCCCGCAGCGGAGCACCTCGACGAGAACCTGCCCCTTGCCCGGGATGGGCGTGGGCCGCTCGATCGGCTCCAGCACCGACTCCCTGCAGCCGACGGCCCTCATCGGAGCGGCTCGCCCCAGTCGGTCTCCTCGCGCAACTGCTTCTTGAGCAGCTTGCCGCCGGGGTTGCGGGGCAGGGGGTCCTCGCGCACGGCCACGTACTGAGGCACCTTGAAGTCAGCGAGCTGCTCGCGACAGTAGGAGATGACGGCCGCGACGTCCAGCTCCTGCCCGGACGCGGGGACGATCACAGCGCCGACCTTCTCACCCATCATCTCGTCGGGTACCGCGACGACCGCCGCCTCGCCGACGCCGGGCGCGCCGGCGAGCGCGTTTTCGACCTCGATCGAATAGACGTTCTCACCGCCGCGGTTGATCATGTCCTTCTTGCGGTCGACGATGTAGAGCAGCCCGTCCTCGTCCATGCGGGCGAGATCGCCGGTGTGCAGCCAGCCATCGACGAACGTCTCGGCTGTGGCCTCCGGCTTGTTCCAGTAGCCCTCCACGACGTTGGGGCCGCGCACCAGCAGCTCGCCAACGCCGGTCTCGACTCCATCCCCACCCATACCGTCGAGCGCGAGGTCGACGACGGGCATCGCGAAGCCGACCGAGTCGGCGTGCTCGGCCGCCTCCTCGTCGGGCAGGAACGAGGTCAGCGAGGAGGTCTCCGTGAGGCCGAAGCCGTTGCCGACCCGGGCGGACGGGAACGCCTCCTTGATCCTGTGGACGAGGCTCTCGGCGATCGGCGCGCCGCCGTAGGAGATCCAGCGCACGCGGCTAACGTCGAGATCGGCGAATGCGGGGTGGCGCACGACTGCGTGGTAGATCGCCGGCACCGAGACGAGCTGGTTGACGCCGTGCTCGCCAACGGCCTTGAAGAAGCCCTCGAAGTCCAGCGGGCCGGACAGGATCTCGACGCGCCCACCGCGCTCCAGCGTCGGGATCAGCTGGCTGTTGCAGCCGGTGACGTGAAACAGGGGGACTGAGACAAGCGTCGAGATGTTCGGCCCCTCCGAGCGGTCGACTTTGAGACAGCGAAACGCGCTCTCACTGTTCGTCAGGAAGTTCCCGTGAGAGGTCATCGCGCCCTTCGGGAAGCCCGTCGTGCCGCTCGTGTAGAAGATCGCCGCCAGGTCCTCCGGGGCGAGATCGTCGACCGTGACGGGATCGCCGGTGGGGAGGGAGACCTCGGCGCTGAACGTATAGCGCGCTTCGGAGTCCCCGATCACGTAGGCGACCTCGTCCTCGGTAAAGCGAGTGTTGATCGGTACGACGACGGCGCCGAGCAGTTGGGCACCGAAGAAGGCAAGCACCCAGTCCAGGCCGTTGGGCAGACGGATCGCGACGCGGTCGCCGCGTTCGAGGCCCTCGGCGCGCAGGCCGCCCGCCACTCGCGAGGCGCGATCCCACAGCTCGCCGTAGGTCAGCGAGCCGCCGCTGACCTCGAGCACCGCCGTCGCGGCCGAGTCGCGCTCGATGCTGGCCTGCAGCATCGCCACCAGCGAGGTGGGTCGGTCCGCGTAGCGGGCCCGGCCGTCGGCGTCGCGCTCCACGCCGGACTCGTCGAACGGATTGCGCCCCCGTGGCAGCGGCTCGGTCATCGTCTCCCTCTCTCTCGAAGTGCACCGCCGGGTCGTGCTACCTGGCTGGACCAGGATTATGCTCGCCACCGCCAGTCTTGGCAGCGGTCCGCTGAGAGGGGCCGTCGCTGCCGCTATGTGTCGTCGGCTGCCCGCTCCAGGCTGAACCTGCAGCGCTTCGCCCCGTCTCCCATCCAGGTCAGCCGCTCGGCTGAGACCGGCGGCTCCATCGTCGCGCCGACGCGTCCCATCCAGCCCGCGCAGCCCTCGTGACAGAGCCCGTGCTCGATCTTCACGTCGGAGTACTGCCCGCCCTGCAGCATCGAGCCGAACGTGCAGAGCACGTCGATCGTGGCCCGCTCCGGTGTCTGCTCCGGCACCGCCACATCTGAGCCCTCCGCCTGGAACTCGGCCTGAAGGACCTCGCTGAGCAGCGCTGCACCCTCGCCTCCCAGCTCGAACTTGCGGCGATAGCCCTCGACGATCAGCGGCACCGAGGACTCCGGTACCTCCAGAGCGATCTCGTTCGCTGCCTCCCAGCCGATCCTCTGTCCGAGCAGTCGATAGAGCTGGAAGAACTGGTGGACGAAGATGTTCTCGAGCGTTTCGTAGCGCTGCTCGAGCGTCAGCCGGACCGAGCCGGGTCCGCGCAGGTCGAGTATCGGGAAGCGGCCCGGCATCAGCTGCTCCTCAGCAGTCCGTCGACATCGATCCGCTCGCGCAGCAGCCCCAGCTGCTCAGCCGTCGGCTCGGCCGTCCTGGGAATCTCCTCGGGCACGACCAGCTCGAAGCCCGTCGCCGCCTGAACCTCCTCCAGCTCCACACCGGGGTGCAGACTCTGGATGCGCGCGCGGTGGTCGGGTGTCTCGAAGTCGATGATCGCCAGCGGCGTGATCAGGGCGCTGGGGCCGGCGTTGAAGCGATCCAGTCCCAGTCGCGCGCGATGGTCGCCGCCCTCGCCGTGACCGAACACGGAGATGAAGTCGCACCTCTCCACCAGCACGCGCGGGTCGTGCCGTGGCGTGTAGAGGTAGTAGCGGTCGCTGTAGTGCGCTGATGAGACGGTGCCGAGCGAGCCGGGGCCGCGCAGCTTCAGCCGCTTCGGGTCCTCGCCGATGCCGATCAGGTTGGTGTTCCCGTAGCGATCGATCTGGATCCCGCCGACGAAGAACACCGTCGAGCTGTGGCGGGGGTTGTCGAAGATCTCGTCGTGGATGATGACTGCCTCGGCGAAACGGGCCATGCGGTAGTCGGTCGAGAACTTGAACGGCTCCAGCACGGGCTCGTCCAGCAGGTTCGTTCGAACCATCCCGATGCCGACCTTCAGGTCGGGGGCGTGGGTGAGGTGCGCGAGCAGGTTGCCGGCTCGCGGCACTGGGAGGTTGGCCCCGGGGAAGCAGCGATCGTCATTGCGCATCTGCGCGGCGATCCAGCAGGCGAGCAGCTCGTCGCGGCTGAAATCGAGCTCGCTCATGTCCACTCGTCCAGCTCGATCAGGCGGCGGACGCCGATCTGCTCCAGGTACTCGACGTGCGAGGCCGGCCCGGTCACATAGCGCTCCAGGTAGGCATCGAACGGCGCACGGTCGCCGCTTCGTGCCGAGGCTGCCGCCGCGAGGTACTCGTTCAGATGGGTCTCGTCGACCAGGTAGTGCCCCGGGCTCGAGTATGGATGCGCACCCCACGGCGCGCGGATCACGCCGTCGGCGTAGGGGATCGACGTCTCGAAGGCGTTCGCGCGGATCGTCTCGTTGGGCACCAGCCGCTCGGTCGTGATCACCGTCTTCGCGGCGGCGCGGTGCAGCAGTCGGTCGCCGAAGCCCGAGCCCGTGTGCTGGCCGAGGCCGTAGTGATCCGAGCGCGACACGTGCAGAAAGCAGACGTCCGGGCGCAGCGCCGGGACGGCCAGCAGCTGCTCGCCGGCGATCGGGTCGGTGAAGACCTTCAGGTCGGGATTCAGATCCGGTAGCGAGCTGCCGACGCCCGCCTTCCACGGCAGGAACGGAAGGCCCTGGCCGGCGGCGCGCAAGCCCGCGTAGAGAATGCCCTCGTCGCTCTCCCACACCCGCACGGCGCCGCTCTCGGCGGCGTGGCGGAAGAACGGGCCGATGCTCGCCAGAGCCTCGCCCGTCACCGAGCTGGTGATGACCTCCTCGGCGACGCCGGCGCCGATCAGCAGATCCAGCTCCAGCCCGGCGATCGTGCCGCCGATCACCCGCAGCCCGCGCAGGCCTCGCCTGATCAGGCCGCGCACGATCACCATCGGATGCGCGGCCGTGTTGAAGCCGCCGATCGCGACCGTCATGCCGTCGGCGACCATGTCGAGGGCCTGCTCCTCGTCGATCACCACCGATGTTCGCCGTGGACCGCTCATCAGCTTCCCTTCCTCACGCCAGAAGAATAGCAACCGACCAAGCGGTTGGTAGGCCAGGGATGAACGGTCACAGCCCGATCATCCGCTTCGGCGCCGTCGGGTGCCAGGTCAGGGCGCGGTGAAGGTCGGGCCGCCGTTGCCCCATTGCGCCCAGACGGGCGCCACGTCACCCATCGCGCGGATGTCCGCCAGGCGCCGGTGGCCGGTCTCCTCCATGCGGGCCCGCAGCTCGACGTTCAGCTCCGGCGCTCCGACCGCTTCCGCGAACGGGGCCATCTCGCTCAGGTAGTGGTAGAGCCCGTAGAGGATGCGGAAGTCCTGATCCCACGTCGCGATCCGTTCATAGCCGCCGCGCGTCGCCTCTTGTGCGTGGCCGCCGAACGCCTCCAGCTCGGCATCGTCCAGCTCCCTGGCGTCGCCGTGCTCGTCGATCGTCAGAGCGGTCGCTCGGAGCATGTGATCGCGGTAGTTGCCTCCGGAGGCGAGCATGAAGCCGAAGACGTCGAAGGCCAGCTCGACGCCGACGGTTTCGCGGACGATCGCGACGTTCTCGACGGGGAACGACAGCAGCCCCTCGGTCCAGGGCTGCTGGCGGCGCTGCAGCTCGGTGAACTCCTGCACGAACACCGTTGCGCCCGGCTGGGTGCCGGGGTAGGGGCCGTGGAAGAAGTTGCGGCCTCGCACCTCACCGCAGATCACGAAGTTCATCATCTCCAGGCGAGCGGCCGTGCGCTGGATCAGCTCGAGATCGCGCTCTCCTGCGTCGAGCAGGCCCAGCAGCCGCGTCGCGCCGTCCGCCGTGAGGGTGGGTTGCGTGTGTCCGGACTCGGCGGGCAGCAGCTCCTCGCCGGGACGGTAGACCTCGGCCAGCTCGGCCCAATAGCTCATCAGCCAGCGCACCTCCTCCTCGTCCTCGGTGCGCCTGCGTCCCATCGCCAGCTCGTTCTCGCGCGGCACCAGATAGCTCCAGGGGATCGCGTTGATCAGATGGCCGTTGGGCCGAGCACAGAGGCGCTTCATCCCCTGTGCCAGTGCCGCCGGCTCGCGACGTGCGGCGACCTCCCGCAGGAACCAGCACTGATGCTCGAACAGGCTGTACATGCCCAGCAGCGTCCGCTTGCGCATGTCGAACAGCGAGGACCCGTAGCGCGTCCGGTCGGCGTCGTTGAGGAACTTCGCGATCTCCACGCCGAAGCGATCGACCAGCTGAGATGTGTCGCGGGTCGCGAGGCTCACCGGTGCTCCACCACGACGCAGTCG
The DNA here is from genome assembly GCA_036271135.1 of Solirubrobacteraceae bacterium. Taxonomy (GTDB): domain Bacteria; phylum Actinomycetota; class Thermoleophilia; order Solirubrobacterales; family Solirubrobacteraceae; genus Palsa-744. The sequence goes on along the minus strand of DATBBF010000023.1, from coordinate 113,174 downwards.
AGGGCGACCGGGGAGCCCGCGGAGACGGGCAGCAGAATGGGATTGCACTCGACCGTGATCCCCGGTTTCGCGGCTGCGATTCGCGCCAGCGCGAGGGCCAGCTCGACGAGCTCCGCCGGCACCGCTCCGTCCTCGCCACGCAGGCGTGCGGCCTGGGCCAGCGCCGCGCCGATCGAGAGCCCGGCAAACGCCGCTTCGATGCTGCCCCTGTCCGCCGGCAGCAGCCTGTGGGCGACGTCGGCCTGACGCTCGACGCCCGCACCCCCCGATCCGAGCGTCAGGAAGGCACCGTGACGCTCCTCCCGGCCGACCGATACGAGCAGCTCCAGCCCGCCTGGCAACTGCTCCTCGACGAGCGCCGACTCGAGCGCCTGGCCGGTTCTCCGCTCGACCGCTTCAGCGAGCTTCGTCCAGGCGGTCTCGACGGATTCCCGATCGGTTCCCACCCCGAGTCTCACTCCTCCGATCGCGGCCTTGTGGGCGAAGGCGGGGCGAAGGCACTTCAACACGACGGGCGCCCCGATCTCATCGACCAGCGCCTGCGCCTCCTCGCAGGAGCGAGCGACGCCACCGCGTGGCACCGCCACGCCCGCCTCGGCGAGCACCTGCTTGGCCTGCGCCTCGTCGAGCTCCAGCAACGTCCGGGGATCGGGGCCGGAGACAGGGGAGGGCAGCTCGGCCTGCTCGGCGGCCCAGGCCAGCGCCGTGACGGCGCAGGCGGTGCTCTCGATCGCCACGGCCTTCCCGCGCAGCACGTCGAGCGCGTCAGCCGGCATTCCGGCGGCGGGTACGAGCACGTAGGGCTCGGCGATCGGCTCGGATGCGAGCGCCGTGGTGAGGCGGTGCATCAATGCGTCGGGCAGCGCTCCGAAGCCGAGCAGACCGGCGCCGGCGGCCGGATCGCGGAGCATCTTGCGCCAAGTGGCCGCACAGCCCTCGGGGTCGTCCATGACGACGGCGTCGGTGTCCCAGGGATTGGCTAGATCGTCCAGCTCAGGCACCGCGATCCCCGCTGCCTCGGCGCGGTCGCCGAGCAGCCCCGCCACGCCTCCGGAGGTCGCCGCTACCGCCACCGATCGCAGCCGCGGCCGTGGCAGCGTCGCAACCGCCAGGCAGGCGGCCAGCTCGTCGAGATCCGCGCACAGCCGTCCGCCGGTGCGCGCCAGCTCCTGCTCGAACAGCTCGCTGCGTCCCGTCAGCGCGCCCGTGTGGGTCATCGCCTGGCGACGCCCGGCCTCGCTGGCTCCGACCTTGACCGCGCAGACGCGCACGCCGTTGCTCGCCGCGAGGTCGAGACCTTCGCGGAAGCGCTCGATGTCGCGGACGCTCTCGACGAACAGCCCGATCGCGCGCAGCTCGCGCGTGGCGAGGAACGCGAGCGTCTCGCCGAGACCCAGGTCGTGCTCGTTGCCCGTGCAGATCAGCCAGCGAAACCCGACGCGGGTCTGCAGGAGCCGGTTGGCGAGGATCCCCGCGACCGCACCGCTCTGGGCGATCACCGCAGTCGGCGCGTCGATCAGTCGCTTGTTCTGGGTCAGGAAGTGGGAGATGTGCGGCGCCACCGGCGGCGCCACGCTGACGAAGCCCGGGCTGTTGGGGCCGAGCATCCGCGCGCCCGTCCTCGCCAGGGCCTCGCGCACCCGCTCGGCCGACTCGACGATCTGCCCGGAGGAGGCGAGCACCATCACCGAGCGGGCGCCGTTCGAGACGGCGTCCTCGACCAGCGCGATCGCGCGGTCGCCATGCGTGCAGACGACCGCCAAGTCCGGAGGGTCCGCCAGTTCCGCCAGCGAGCGGTGGGCCGCGATGCCTTCGATCGACTCGGCGCTCGGGTGAACCACGTCGATCCTGCCCTCGAACCCGTGGCTGCTCAGGTGGCGCAGAGCGCGGCGGCCGAGGTTGTGCTCGCTCTGAGAGACGCCAACCAGCGCGACGCTGCGCGGTTCGAACAGCGCTCCCAGGCCCAGGCCGGGCGGATCGGCTGTCAGCGGAGCAGTCAGCTCGCCACCTTCCCCGCCCAGATCGTGCCGTCGGCCCTGACTGTGACCTCGAGTTCTGAAAGCTGATCCTCCGCGGCGACCGTGCAGCGCATCAGGCACGGCAGCCCCAGCTCGCGGGCGACAATCGCCACGTGTGAGGCGGGACCGCCGGTCGAGCAGAGGATCGCCGCCACCTGCTCCATGATCGGGGCGACGATCGTCACGACCGGCTCGTTGATCCACACGATCGTCTCGGCCAGCTCCTCGGGTGTGAGGGACAGCAGCCCGATCGCGTCGCCGACCTCGCGGAGCACGCTGACGCGACCGCTCACCTCCCCGGCGGACCCGAACGAGACGGTCTCTCCCGAGCCGAGCTGCTCTGCTGCGTCTGTGGCGACGTCGGTCATCTCGCTCCCTTCCCTCGTTCGACCAATCGTTTGCTTGGGAGTCTACTATCCGTCCCATGCCCGCCGCCGATCCGGTGCCCAGGACCGACATGCCGCTGGCGCTGACGCCGCTGGATGAGAGCTTCGCCCACCAGCTCGTGGCGCCGCGCAGCCGCACCCAGCACGAGACGCCGCGCTGGGCCGAGCGGGCCTACTACCTGCTCCACGTCGATGAGGGCCTGACGCTGAACGCCGGGCGCCAGCTCTACCCGCACGATGGGCGCTGGTGGGTGTTCGCGGCGGCGGCGACCGGCTCGGTCCAGCACAACCTGCGCGCCGAGCTTCCCTTCACCACCGGCGAGGACCCCGACGTGGCTCGTGTCGGCCCGCTGCGGATGGAGGTGATCGAGCCGCTGAGCGTCGTCCGACTGGTGCTCGAGGAGTCGGGGTTCCCGCTGTCCTACGACCTCACCTTCCGGGCGCGGTTCCCCGCTCATGCCCACGAGCCGACGCTGATCGAGCGCGACGGAGAGATCGTCACACACTCGATGTCCTTCTTCCAGTCGGGCCTGTTCACCGGAGTCGTGAAGCTCGACGGCCGTGAGTGGCAGATCGCCGACCGTGCCGGCTTTCGCGACCGCAGCTGGGGGTTTCGCAAGCACGACGGCTCTCCCGGCCGCGGGCTGGTCGTGTTCGTCTCCTGTGAGACGGCCGGCGAGGTGGTGCACCTGCTGTTGCTGGAGACGGCGTCAGGGCGGAGGGCCTACACAGCCGGCTGGATCACCAGCCCCGCCGGTATCCAGACGCTCGTCGCGGCTGATCACGACCTCGAGTTCGCAGACGGGCTGCTCAGAGGCGGGCGCTTCGTGCTGGAGATGGCGGACGGAAGCGAGCGTGTGATGACCTGCGAGGTGGAGAACCGCCTCTACCTGAGCGGCGTCGGCTACAGCGCCGACCCGGCCGTGCGACAGCCGGGCACGAGCAGCTTCGACCTGCTCGACCGCGACCTCGTGCATCGGATCGACGGGCAGAACGACAACGGCGCCCGCTTCACGCTCGACGGCGAGCCGGGGCACGGCTACGTGGAGACGGGGCTCGGCACCCACGCGCGCTACAAGCCCGAGGGCTAGCGCGCGGCGAGGGCGGCCGGTCCCGCTTGCGGGGGTCCGCCGCGCTCACGACCTCGCCGCATGCGCCGCGAGGCGCGCCTGCGCGCCCGCCCGCAGCTCGCGGAACTCGAGCTGGCGGGTGGCCAGCGGGTCGGCCGCCTCCAGAGCCGCGATCTCCTCCCGGCTCGGGATGTCGATCTCAGCCACATCTGGCGCCAGGGCCAGCTCGAAGCCGGTCGCCTCGCGCACCTGCTCGACGCTCGCGCCGGGCATCAGCGCGCGCAGTCGCATCCGCGAGCCCGGTGCGGCGAAGTCGAGCAGCGCCAGCGGCGTGACGACGAGCTGCGGGCCCGTGCCGGTGACCCCGAGCCGCTCGCGCCAGCGGTCCTCCTCGGCATGGCCGACGCCGGTGAGGAAGTCGAGGCGCTCGACGAACACTCGCGGGGTGTGCTCGGTCACGTACAGGCAGATGCGTCTGACGATCGTCATTGCGTCGGCGACAGCAATTCCGTGGAAACGCCGTGACGGGTGCTCGGGCGGGCCGATCGAGCTGACGTTGACGTTGCCCAGAGGGTCGATCTGGGCGGGACGCAGGAACTGCAGGTCACAGCCGCCGCGCAGCTCGAGCTCCATGATCTGCGCCTGGCTGAGGAAGGCGATCGCGGAGCGCCGCGCGAGGCCCGGGTCGAGCGCCAACGCCGCCAGGTCGGTCTCACCCGGCGTCACCCAGCCGTCGTAGAAGAAGTCGACGTGCGGCGCGTGCAGCGCCTTGGCGGTCATCAGCGCCGCGCCCGCCAGCGGCACCGCCGACCCGTGCGAGACGAAGTCGCCGTCGCGGACCTCGCGAGCCATCGCGACCGCCATCAGCACATCGACGCCGACGGTGCTCATCGCGGCTCGTCGCGTCCGTGCACGTGCTCGCGCAGGTAGTCGAGGAAATCGGAAGGCACGCGCGTCGCCGGCAGATAGGTCTCGGCGAGATGCTCGATGTCAGGGCTGTACTCGCCGCCCAGGCCGCACGGCCAGGCGCCGTGAGGGGCGTGGACGACGCAGTCCACCTCTCGCGCGATCATCGCAACCCGCGTGGGATCCGCGATCGGCTCGACGCGCTCGGCGCACACGACCACGCGCGCTGCCGCGCGTGCGATCAGGTAGTCGAAGTCGTAGCTCAGCTCCAGCGTCGCGGGCAGCTCGACGTTGCCCGCGGCGTCGCAGCGCGAGACCTGCAGGACGACGACGTCGAGCCCGGTGGCCGGCACCGCCAGCAGATCGACGCCCGTGTAGGGGCACGTGATCGTCTTCCAGCCCTGTCGCGAGACGACCTCGGATCCCCAGGCCGTCTTCCAGGGCATGAACGGCAGGTCCATCCCGGCCGCGCGCAGGCTCGCCACGAGCGTGAACTCGCTGAACTCCTCGATCTCGACAGACCCTGCACGCGCTGCTGCCTGGAAGTGAGGGCTCTGGCCCAGATCGCCCAACCCGACGTAGGAGCAGTGGGTCGAGGCGACCGCCCCCGCGCCGAGCAGCAGGTCGATCTCCAGCCCCCCGATCATGTTGAAGACGTGCAGGTCGCGCCGTCCCTGGCGGATCAGCTCGCGCACGAAGCTCATCGGCCGGCGCGACAGCGCGGGCTGCCCGCCGAACCCGATTCGAGCGCCGTCGTCCACGAGCGAGGCGGCCTCCGAGAGTGACTTCAGCTTGTTCGCCTGATCGACCATACAAACGCTTGGTAGGCTAGCGGCAGCGATGCAGGCATCAGCGCTTGAGACCGATGCGGTCGTCGTCTCGCGCCTGCTGCGCGACGATGACCGGGTGATGATCGGAGCGGGGCTCGACGCTCCCCGCGCCGGCGCGCTGCTGGCGTCGCTGACTCACGCGCCGGGGCTCGCGCTCTGCCAGTCGCTGGGCTGGATCGACGTCGCCTCGCTCGAGCGGCCGCGCCCGCCGCGTCTCGGCATGGACGTCCGCGACGCCGCCGGTGCCGAGGCGCTGATGCTCGACGACGAGGCCTACGACGACGTGCGGCGGCTGTCCACCTTCTTCGTGCTGGGGGGCCTGGAGTTCGATCGCCATGGCGCCACGAATCTACTCGGACGGCGCGGGCCCGACGGTTGGGAGCGGCGCGGGCCAGGCGCGATCGGCACCAGTTCGATGGCGGTTCTGGCCGAGCGCACGCTGCTGTACGCGACCCGCCACACGCCGGAGGTGTTCGTCGAGGCCTGCTCGGCGGTCTCGGCCCACGGCTGGCGTCCCGATGACCCTCTCGCAGCGAGTGGGCCGGACCTGTGCCTCTCGCCGGCCGGTCTGTTCGACTTTCCCGAGCCTGGGCGCAAGATGCGGCTTCTGTACACGCGGCCGGGCTGGAGCGCCGCTGAGACGCAGGCGGCCACCGGGTTCCCGCTCGCGGGCCTGGACGACGCCACACCGCTGCCGGAGCCGCAGGCGGGAGAGCTGGAGGCTCTGCGCGAGCGCGTCGATCACGACGGGCGGCTTCGATGAGCGAGATGCTGACGCCCGCCCAGGCGGCGGCTCGGATCCCCGAGGGCGCGACGGTCGGCCTCGGCGGGCTGCAGGGCAACTTCCCGATGGCCACGATCCGCGCGCTCGCCCGTCGCGGGGCCACCGGTCTGACCGTCGTCGGACCGCCTGTCGGCATGGCCGGCGAGCTGCTGATCGCGGCCGGCGCGGTCGCGAAGCTGGCGGCGCCGTACATGGGCGCGGAAGGCGTGATCCCCGTCGCTCCCGCATACCGTGCCGCCGTCGAGGCCGGCAGCCTCGCGCTGTGGGAGTGCGACGAGGCGATCCTCCTGCAGGCGCTGAGGGCGGCCGCTCAGGATCTGCCCTACCTGCCGTGGCGCGGCGGCGTCGACACCGACCTGCCGGAGCTGAACCCCGATCTGCGCTCCTACGTCGACCCCCTCTCCGGGGAGCGCCTGCTGAGGGTCCCCGCGATGAGGCTCGACTTCGCGCTGCTGCACGCGCTGGAGGCGGACGAGCGCGGCAACGTGCGCTACCACGAGCACTCCTGCTTCGCCGACCAGGCGCTCGCCCGGGCGGCACGCGAGGTGATCGTCGAGGTCGAGCGGATCGTCGATCACGAGCTGGTGCTGGCGGAGCCCGAGCGCACGGTCCACCATCGCGTCGACGTGGTCGTGCCGGCGCCCTGCGGCACGCACCCTTATCGCGCAGCCGGGATTCTCGACCAGGACGACGAGTGGTTGCGCGAATGGTCGCAGGGCATCCGCGCGGCGCTGGCGGCAGGCGAGCCGCTCGCAAAGGCCGAGGTGCTGACCCGCGAGCTGGGTCCCAGCGACCACGAGGGGTACCTGAAGCTCGTCGGCGCCGAGCGGCTCGCGGCGCTGTCGCTGCAGGGGCTGCTCAGGAGCTCTTGAGCGAAACGATCCGCGGCGCCTCGCGGATGCCGAGCTCGTCGAGCTCGACGGCGATGCGCTCTCGCAGCCTGACCTTCTGGACCTTCGTCCCCGACATCGGCCAGTCCTCGACGATCCGCACGTAGCGCGGGATCTTGAAGTTCGCGAGCCTGCCGACGCAGAAGGCGATCAGCTCGTCCTCGCCGGTGCCCGCTGCGCCCGCGGTCAGCTCGACGAACGCGGCCGGGACCTCCGTGTAGCGCGCATCGGGAGCGGCGACGACGTGGACCTCGCGGACGCCCGGATGCTGGACGAGCACGTCCTCGATCTCCGCTGCGGCGACGTTCTCGCCGCCGACCTTGACCATGTCCTTCAGGCGCCCGTGGTAGGCCAGAAAGCCGTCGGCGTCGCGGATCACGAGGTCCCCGGAGCGGATCCAGCCGTCCTCGTACATCACTCGCGCCGTCGCCTCGGGATCGCGGTAGTAGCCCTGGAAGACGCCGTAGCCACGGCATTGCAGTTCCCCGGGGCTGCCGTCGGGCAACGGCTCGCCGGTCTCCGGGTCGAGGATCCTCACCTCCATGCCCGGAACGGGTGTGCCACAGGTGCGCAGGCGCTTCTCCAGTGGATCGGAGGGGCGCCCGAACGCCAGCACGCCGCTGTACTCGGTGGCGCCGTAGGCGCTGATCTGGGCGACGGAGTCGCCGAGCTGGGCCTGCCAGGCGCGCAGGCGCTCGGGCACGCCGATCGTCATCAGCATCCGCAGCGCGGAAAGATCCGTCGTGGGAAAGTCGGAGTGCTCCAAGAGCGCCGCCGTGACGGGCTCGAAGCACGGGTAGGCCATCGTGCAGCGCTCGCCGGCGAGCAGCGCCAGGGCGGCTGCCGGCTCGAAGCGCTCCATCGACACGAACGCGGCGCCGGCGACGATGCAGGCGTTGAGGATCACCAGCGAGCTGAGATGGCAGAACGGCAGCGGGTCCCAGAACCGGTCCTCCTCCGTCATCTCGAAGCGCTCGCGGGCCAAGGTGAAAGCGGTGCGGGTCAGTCCCTCGTGGTTGAGCACGCAGCCCTTCGGCTTGGCGGTCGTGCCGGAGGTGTAGATGATCATCGCCGTGTCGAACATGCCGATCATCTGCTGGCGGGCGCGGACCGCCTCCGCGTCGATCCCGTCAGCGGCGCGCTCGAGCTCCGAGGCCGGAGAGAAGCCTGGCGGCAGGTCCACTCCGAAGGCGATGATTCGGGCCGGGGAGGAGGCAGGGTCGGGGACCGCTTCGCCGAGCAGCGCCAGGTAGTCGCCACGGCCCGGTTCCGAGCCGTTCGCGGCGATCACGAGACGCAGCTCGCCGTCGGCGATCACGTGGGCCAGCTCCGGTGCGCTGAAGCGGTTGTTGATCGGGACCGGTACCGCGCCGATCTTGGCGATCGCGAACACCAGCGCGAGCTGCTCGATCGAGTTGGCCATCAGCAGCCCGACCTTCTCGCCGCGTTCGATCCCGAGGCCGATCAGGCCGCGGGCCCGCTGCTCGGCCAGAGATGACAGCCCGGCGAAGCCGATCCGCTCGCCCTCGAACACCACCGCGTCGCCGCCGAAGCGGTCGGCGGCGGCGTCGAGCAGGTCGGGGAGGGTGCTCGCCAGCGCCCGGTGGGGGTGAGGCGCCCCGGGCGCCGCGTCCTCGGCGCTCATCCGTGCTCGACGGTCACGTCCACGTCGTGGAACAGCGGCTCGCCGGGACGGGCGATGTCCACGCAAAGCTGGCGCCCGCAGCCGGGGCAGCAGTAGCGGCGCAGCTCCAGGTAGACGTTCATCTCGTAGCGCTTTGGGTCGGGCTGGTAGGAGAGCGAGTCGATCGGCGCGACGTGCTCCAGGCAGCCCTGCTTGTAGCTCTCACCGCTCGCCGCCAGCTCGGTCCGGCAGCGAGAGCAGGCGATCGTCTCGCGCCCCGCCGCCGAGAGGATCCAGAGCGCGCTGTTGATCTGGCCGACCTTCTCGGCGCTCTCCTCGATTTTCGAGCCGGCCTCGCCGGCCGCGATCGAGCCCTCGTCGCGGCGGGCCGAGAGCTGCCGCGCGCGCGAGGCGGCGGTGGCGTCGGAGTCGACCTCACCGGCCTCGTCGAGCAGGACGCCGTGGATCTCCTCGGCGACGCGCCGGGAGACGCGGCCGGACTCGACGTCCCGCGCCACCGCCTCCGGGTCCCGGTCCAGCGGATCGCCGTACCCGCCGGAGCTCGTGAAGCTCGAGAAGAACACGTCATCGCGCGCCTGGACGAAATGGCCCCTGAAGTCGGGGTACTCGATCTCGCCGCCGACCACCGACGGATCGGTGTCCTGCGGCAGCTCGCCCGCGGCGAGCTGCTCGGCCACCTCGGCCCCGCGGGTGATCCGGTACTCGATCGCCGAGCCCGGCAGGCCACCCATCAGGCCGATGTTGTTCGGGTAGGTCACACCGTAGGCGAGCGTCTGGTAGTTGATCCGCTCGACGTCGTAGGGGACGAGCGCGATCTCCAGCGCCGAGCCGCCGCGATACTCGCCGGGACCGCCGCTGTCGATCGCTTCGCGGCGGAACAGGTAGAGGATCGGGTAGAGCTGCTCGTTCAGCTCGAGGTCGACCATGCGGGCGCTCGGCGAGTGGATGAAGCCACCGGTGTTGACGCCGTCCTTCCAGGAGCGCGCGCCGACGCCGCCGGCGATCGGGTCCATGAGCATCGTCTGGTAGGGGTTTCCGTCCTTGTTCTCGCCGTGGATCATCATCATCGTCCACGATCCGGAGTCCTGTGCGATGACCTCGCGTTCCCACTGCTCGCTGGCCGAGAGCATCATGCAGACGCTCTGCTGGGCGAGGTTCTGAACGACGAACATCGCCGGCAGTGTCGCCGCGGAGACGCAGGCCGGCGGGGTCGCGTCGAGGATCGTCCCGGGGGTCGACTCGATCGTGATGCAGCGCAGCATCGCGCTCGATGCCCAGGGCAGATCCCAGCCGAGGATCTGGATGATCGGGAACATCAGACCGGCACGCAGGCCGCCGCGGGTGAGGTTGATGTGCCCGATCTGCGGGTCGCTGCCGCGCACGTCGAAGGTCAGCGCATCGCCCTCTTTGCGCAGCGTGCACTGCGCCAGCCAGACGTTGCGATCGCCGTCCATCGCCTTGTCGATGAACTCACGTGAGCGCCATTCGCCGTCGGGGATCGTGAGCAGCCTCTCGCGCATGCCCTGCTCGGTCTCGTCGAGCGTGCGGGCGAAGGTCAGCGCGATGGCGTCGGGGCCGTAGCGCTCGACGACCTCCTGCAGGCGCCGGTGGGCGACGGTGTTGGCGGCGATCTGCGCGCGCAGATCGAGCGCCAGCATCTCCGGCGTGCGCGACTGGCGCAGGTAGACCTCCTCGAAGTCACCGCGAATCGTGCCGCGGTCGACGACCTTCATCGGCGGGATCGCGATCGGCTCGGCGAACGTGTCGGTGGCGTCGATGCAGAAGCCGCCGACGTTGATGCCGCCGATGTCGATGTTGTGGAGCATCGACCCGGTCCAGGCGAGAATCTCGCCTTCGTGGAAGAACGGCGCCAGGACGGCCACGTCGTTGTGGTGCGCCGCGCCCGCGTAGGGGTCGTTGGTCAAGAACATGTCGCCCGGGTTGATGCCGACGTCGCGACCGCGCGTCTCGATCGTGCGCTTGATCAGCAGGTCCATGATCACGCCGTGGAACTGGACGTAGGGGCCGACGTAACAGACTTCGCCGTTACCGTCGGCGAGGCTGACGTTGAAGTCCTGGGCCTCGGAGGCGACGGGGGAGGGGGAGACCTTCATGATCGTCACGGCCTGCTCGCTGTTGATCTCCCATAGCCGGTGGCGCAGGATCTCGTAGGTGATCGGGTCGAGCGCGGCGTCGTCGCCGGCGCTGTAGATCCGCGGACCCGTCTCGGGCGCGGCGATGGTCGGTGTGCTCATCAGTTGGCCTCCCTGAACTGGATGATGATCGAGCCGTCCTCCAGGGAGGCGGCAGAGCTGCCCGGTGGCACGGGCACGCTGGTATCGGCAAGCTCGACGATCGCCGGTCCCTGCACGTCGATCGCCTGACCCGCCGACGGGCGGTAGGTCGTCGTCTCGAGGATCTCGCGATCGTGCGGCCAGAAGACGGGGCGAGAGCCGAACGGCTGCGCGGTGCCGGCTCCGTTGCCGTTGACCGCTGCCGCGGGAACGCTCTTGGTGCGCCCGGTCGCATACAGGCGGCAGTTGGTGACCTCGATGCCGGCGGCACGGTAGCCGGCGCCCTCGCCGTAGAGCTCGTCGTACTTCTGCGAGAACTGCTCGGCCAGGCGCTCGCCCGCGCCCGCCGCCAGGGAGCCGTCGACGTGCACGTCGACCTCGTAGAGCTGTCCGGAGTACTTGAGGTCGAGGTGGCGCACAAGCTCAACGTCGGAGCCGGTGAAGCCCTCCTCGCTCAGCTGGGCGAGGGCGGTCTTCTCGAGGTCCTCGAAGACCCCGTCGAGCTCGGCGTAGTCGAACGGCTCACGCGCGGGATGGTGGCGCTCGTAGGTGTGGACGACGTCGGAGGAGAGCACGCCGTAGGCGCTGTAGACCGAGGCGACGTCGCCGAGCGGGATCACGATCTCCGACAGGCCGAGCCCGCGGGCATAGGAGTGGGCGTGCACCGGTCCGGCGCCTCCGAACGCGTAGAGGGCGAAGTCGCGGGGGTCGTAGCCGACCTCGACGGTCTTCTTGCGGATCAGGTCGGACATGTGCGCCGAGGCGATCTCGTGGATACCGGAGGCGGCTTCCAGCGCCGTCATCCCCAGCGGGTCGGCGATCTGCTCCTGGATCGCGCGTTCCGCCGCGTCCTTGTCGAGCGCGACGCGCCCGCCGAGGAAGAAGTCGGGGTTCAGGAAGCCGAGCACTAGGTCGGCGTCGGTGACCGTCGGGCGGGTGCCGCCGCGGCCGTAGCAAACGGGTCCGGGCGTGGCGCGGGCCGATTCCGGCCCGACCGTCAGGCGCTCGCCGATCACGCGGGCGATCGAGCCGCCGCCCTTGCCGATCGAGACGACGTCGACGACCGGCGCGTAGAAGACGTGGCGCCCGGCGGTCATCTCCGAGACGCGCAGCGGCGCCCCGTCCCGGACCAGGCCGACGTCGAAGGAGGTGCCGCCCATGTCGGCGGTGATGACGCTCTTGAAGCCGTGCTTGGCGGAGAGGACCTGGCAGCCGACGACGCCGCCCACGGGGCCCGAGCCGATCGTCAGGACCGGCTTGGCCTCGGCCTCGGCGGGCGTCGCGACGCCGCCGGTGGCCTGCATGACGAGCGGTGCCGCCTTCAGGCCTCGCTCGCGCAGCGCCTCCACCAGGCGGGCGTAGTAGCGGCGAAAGCGCGGCGCGCACATGGCATTCAGCGCCGTAGTGGCGAAGCGGGGGTACTCGCCGATCCGCGGTGCCACGGTGCTCGAGAGCGAGACGGCGAGTTGGGGGTGGCGCTCGGCGACCAGCTCGGCGACGCGCTGCTCGTGTGCCGCGTTGCGGAACGACCACAAAAAGCAGACTGCGAGCGCCTCGATGCCTTCGGCGACCAGCTCGTCGACCTCGCGCAGCACGTCCTCCTCGTTGAGTGCGACGACGACGCGCCCGGCGTAGTCGATCCGCTCGCGGACCTCTCTGATCCGTCGCTTGGGGGCCAGCGGCTCGGGCTTGTCGAGCATCGCAGAGTGCTTGATGTCGGCCTCGTGCATGCCGGCGGTCTTGCCGCGCGCGCCGCCCATCACGTGCAGCACATCGCGCTGCCCGATCGTGGTGAGGACTCCGAGCTCGGCGCCTTCGTTCTCGACGACCATGTTGGTCGTCATCGTCGTGGAGAAGAAGAACAGCTCGGTCTCCTCGAGCAGCTCCTCGGTCGTGATCTCGAAGCCGCCCGCGAGTCCCTCCAGGCCGTCGAGTACGCCGTCGGTGAAGTCGGGCGTCGTGAAGGCCTTGAAGTCGCGGCGACGGCTGTCGTCGGCCACGGCGAACATGTCCGTGAAGGTGCCGCCGGTGTCGATTCCGATCATGTACATGTCAGGAGCTCCTGATGCGTTTGAGGGTGGGACCGAACAGGCGCAGCAGGGTGCCTGGCGGGACGCGGCTCAGGCCAACGGCCAGCGCCAGCACCGCGCCGTTGAACACATCCGTCAGCCACTGCGGGAAGTTGCTCATGATCAGCCCGTCCTGGCCGGCTTGGAGAAGGATGACACCGACGAGCGTGCCTCCGATGTGGAAGCGCCCGTCGCTGAGCACGCTGGAGCCGACGAAGGCCGCGGCGTAGGCGGGCAGCAGCAGGCCCTGGGCGCCTTCGGGGTAGGCAGAGCCCGAGCGAGCGACCAGCACCGCGCCGGCCAGCGCGGCCAGCACGCCGGAGATGCAGAACGCGCGCAGGCGCACACTGCTTGTGTTCACACCGGCGACGCGCGAGGCGATCTCGCTGCTGCCGGTCGAGTAGACGTAGCGGCCAAACTGCGTGGCGCGCATCACGTACCAGAGCACCAGACCGAGGACCAGCGCGAAGTAGACGACGACCGGCAGACCGAGGAATTCGCTGCGCCCGATGTCGGTCAGGTTCGAGGGCAGCGCGCCGCGGTAGGTTTCGCCGGCGATCCCGATCGAGACGCCCTCGAGCACCGACATCATCGCCAGCGTCGCGACGAAGGCGTTGATCTTCACGTAGGCGACGAGCACGCCGTTGATCAGCCCGACGGCGAGTCCCACGGCCAGGCAGACGATGAACATCGGCCCGATCGCCCAGCCATCATCGGATACGAGCACCGCGGTCAGCATCCCCGCGAGGCTCGCCACGGCCGCGATCGAAAGGTCGAAGTCGCCGGCCGCCAGCGGCACCGTCAGGCCCACCGCGAGGATCGCGAGGATCGCGCTCTCGCTGAGGATGCTGACCGTGTTGTCCCAGGTCAGGAAGGTGTCGGGATGGGCGATCGAGAACGCGACCAACAATGCCACGAGTCCGATCACCACCCCGTATTGGCGCCGCGCCTTTGGGGGCGTGGTCAGTCCGGCGGCTCCTCCGGTGGCGACGTCGGGAACATCGCCACCCGCGTTGCCGTCGGCGATGGTCGTGGCATCGGCGTTCATTGGTCCTCCCCGGTTCCGAAGTAGGCGGCTCGAATCTGCTCGCGTGTGACGCTCTCCTCGCCCAGCACGGAGACCTGCTCGTCGCGCAGCACGACCACGCGGTCGCACAGCTCGGCGAGCTCGTCGACGTCGCTGGAGCCGACCAGCACCGCCCGGCCGCCGTCGGCGACCTGCTTGAGCAGCTGATAGATCTCCGCCCTTGCGCCGACGTCGACGCCGACGGTCGGCGAGTCGATCACGATCGCCTCTGCGCCCGCCTCGATCGCGCGACCTACCAGGGCCTTCTGCTGGTTGCCGCCGCTGAGCTGCGCAAAAGGCTGGTCGATCCCGCTTGAGATGACCCCGACGCGCTCGGATAGCTCCTTGGCGGCGCGACGTTCGCGGCCGGTGTCAACGATGCCCAGTTTGCCCCGGCGCACGTGGCGCGACAGGGAGGAGAGGGTCAGGTTTCGCCCCAGCGAGAAGTCGCCGATCCCGCCCTCGCTGAGGCGGTCGGAGGAGATGTAGACGACGCCCTCGCGCATCGCCCGGGCGGGCTTGCCCGGGCGGAAGGCCTTGCCGGCGCGGCGCAGGGCCACGCCACCGGCGGCGAGGCCGACCGAGCAGCGCAGCAGCGCCTGCACGGCGGGCTCATCAGGTCCGGTCAGACCGACGATCTCACCGCGGCGCACGTCGAAGCCGCGTTTTGCGCCCTGTCCCCAGCGCAGCTCCAGCGAGGCCTCGCGGTCGCTCGCCATGCCCGCGTCCCGGACGCGGTCTCCGACAGCCTTGGTGCGACCGCCGATCAGCTCGACCAGCTTCTCGCGGCTGCTCGCGGTGGTCGGCGTGCTCGCGACCACCTCGCCCTTGCGCATCACCGTGACGACGTCGGTGACGGCCTCGATCTCCTCGAGGCGGTGGGTCACGTACAAGAGCGCGATGCCGCGCTCGCGCAGGACTGTCACGAGCCTCAGCACCTCCTCTACCTCGGCGCGCGGCAGCCCCGATGTCGGCTCGTCGAGGATGATCGTCTTCGCGCCCGCATGCAGCGCCTTGGCGATCGCGATCATCTTGCGGAGCGCTCCCGGGATGTCGGCCATGCGACGGCGCCAGACCCAGGTGGGGATGTCGAGTGACTCCGAGAGCTCGTTGCACTCGCGCGTCATCCGGCGGGTGTCGATGTGGCCATGGCGCCGCGGGAAGCCGTTGCCGACGTAGATGAACTCGCGTGCCTCGATGCCGGTGATGTAGTTGCCGTCCTGGTAGGTGACGGCAATGCCGTGAGCGCGGGCGGTGCGCGGGCCGTCGATCACGACCCGCTCGCCGTCCGCTTCGATGAAGCCGGCGTCGGGTGCGTCGACGCCCGTGAGGATCTTCACGAGCGTCGACTTGCCGGCACCGTTGTGTCCGACCAGGCCGTGGACACTGCCGGAGTGGAGCTCGATGTCCACTCCGGCCAGCGCCAGCGTCCCGGGAAAGGCTCTTACGAGCCCTCGCGCAGCGAGCACAGGATTCCTGCCGCCGGACACGTCTGTGCCGCTCAGCACCCGACTTTGTACTCCTTGCACCAACGCGCCTTGAATTCCGGCCGGAAGTCCGGGTAGGGAATCGGCTGACCTTCAGCCGGCAGGTTGGATTTGGTGATCACCAGCGGCGTCAGCGGGTCTTCGAGCGGTTCTTTCTTGTTGACTGGTTTGCCCGAGAAGGAGTCAGCGAGCGCGTCCGCTGACAGCCACGAACCCTTGTCCACAGGAACGTCGACTGTTCCGGTCAAACCGCCTTCGCGAATCAGCTTCAAGAGATCCTTGTCGCCGAACAGCGTCGTGATCACGACCTTGCCCTTCAGGCCCGCCGCTTCAACTGCGCTGACCGTCGCCGGCGCCTCGAGGTTCGCGTCGGTCCAGATCCCCTTGAGGTTGGGGTGGGACTTCAGCTGCTGTCCGAGGTAGCTGGAGATGTCTTCGCCGGCTTTCGTGTAGTCGACGGAGTGTTCGCCGACGATCTTGATCGTCGGGTTGTCCTTCAGCTGGTTGCGCAGCGCGCCGACCCAGAGCTGCTGTGACGGCAGCGAGGGAAGGCCCGTGAACATGATGATTTCCCCGCCCTTGCCGTCGGTCTTTTCCAGGATCGACTGGATGAACAGGTTGGCGATGTCCTCACCCTGTGCCGCGAAGTTCCAGTCCGGAATCGCGAGCACCTGGCCGCTGTAGAGGTAGCTGTAGCCGGCCCCCACCTCCTGGGTGATGATCGGTACGCCCTTTTCCTTCGCCTTCTTCAGCTGCGGCCCGATCGACCCGGGGTCGACCGACTGCAGGACGATCGCGTTGACGTTCTCGTTGAGCAGTGTTTCGACCGACTGCTGGGCGGTGACGACTTCCTGCGCCCTGCTGCCTGAGACGACCTTCCAGCCGAACACCTTGGCCGCTTCGCGGAACGCCGATTCGGCGCGCTGCGAGGCTTCGTTGGCGACGATGTTGACGAAGCCGATCGTCTTGCCCTGAACTCCGCCTGCTCCGGCGGAGCTCGATGAGCTGCTTTCCGACGACGACGAGGCTTCCGTGGATGCACTCGCGCTGCTGCTGCTCTTGCTGTTACTCCCACATCCCGCGATCAGCAGCGCGATCACGCACAGCGCGATCGCCGCGGGGCTCCATCTACGAACCATCCCAGCTCCTCTCCAAAGAGTCCGATCCGGTCCTCCTCACGCAGGAGCGAGAGGCCTCCCGGCTCACGAATTGTGACCAACCAATCGTTTGCTTGATGCAGGTATAGATGCTCTCTCGATCCTTGTCAACCCTTTTGACGATCCTCCGGCCGGGTCGGCGGAAGGCTCGTGAGGGGATCGCCGAAATAAATCTACCAATCGGTCGGTTGACTCGCTATTCTGCTCGCCGTGAAGCGGATGGAGCTGGGGTTGAATCTCGCGATGACGCACTGGGACAGCGGCGCCGAGCCGAACCTCGGCCTCGCCCAAGAGGCCGAGCGTCTCGGCTTCTCGGCTGTCTGGACGGAGGAGGCCTACGGCTCGGATGCCGTCGTGCCGCTGGCCTGGGTAGCGGCTCTGACGAGCACGATCGGCATCGGCTCGGCTGTCTGGCAGGTGCCGGCCCGCACCCCGGCGATGGCTGCGATGACAGCGGCGACGCTCGACAAGCTCTCCGGCGGGAGGCTGCGGATCGGCCTCGGCGCCTCCGGCCCCCAGGTCGTCGAAGGCTGGCATGGGCAGCCCTATGAGCGCCCGCTCGGGCGTACCCGCGAGTACGCCGAGATCCTCCGCGCGATCCTTGCCCGCGAGGGACCGGTCAGCTTCGAGGGGCGCGACTACCGGCTTCCTTACAGCGGCGAGCAGGGCGCCGGCCTGGGCAAGCCGCTGAAGCTGATCATGCACCCCATCCGCCCGCGCGTGCCGATCTACCTCGGCTCGCTGGGTCCGCGCAACGTGGAGATGACGGCGCAGATGGCCGACGGCTGGCTACCGATATTCCTCGCCCCTCGTTGCTTCGATGAGGTCTTCGGCGAGCCGCTGGCGAAGGGCTTCGCGGCTGCCGGGGACGGTAAGGGGCCCGGTCCGGCGTTTGACATCGCGCCGATCGTCTCGGTCGTCGTCGGCGATGACGTGGAAGCTTGCCGTGCGCCGGTGCGCGAGAAGATCGCTCTCTACATCGGCGGCATGGGCGCTTCGAAGAAGAACTTCTCGAACCTGCTGATCCGGCGCTTCGGCTACGAGGAGGCCGCTGAGGAGATCCAGGCCCGTTTCCTGGCCGGCGACCGCGCCGGCGCGGTGCTCGCGGTGCCCGATGAGCTGATCGACGACGTGGCCCTGTGCGGCCCCCGCGAGCGCATCGCAGAGCTTCTCGAGCCCTGGCGCCAGAGTCCCGTCACGACGATCATCTGCGACACCGACGACCCGGCGGCGCTTCGGACGATGGCCGAGCTGGTGCTCGACATGGAGCCTTCGTGAGCAAGCTCTGCTCGCTGTCGGAGGCGGCGGCGGCTGTCCCCGACGGAGCGCGCATCGCCTTTGGGGGAGGGGGGGCGCTGATGCGTCGCCCTGTCGGGTTCAGTCGTGAGCTGATCCGCCGTCAGGCTCGCAAGCTGCACGTGCACAGCTTCCTCGGTGGGATCGAGATCGATCTGCTGATCGCCGCCGGCGCCGTAGCCTCGACCAACTGCGCCTATCTGGGCCTGCTCGAGTTCGGCCAGGCGCCCTGCTTCCAGCGGGCGGCCCGCGAGGCGACGCTACAGGTCAACGAGTACAGCGAGTTCTCCTTCATGGGCGGCCTGCATGCCGCCGACATGGGACTGCCGTTCATCCCCTGGAAGACGCCATGGGGCTCGGACATCACCCGAGAGCTGGAGCTGAAGACGGTCCGCGACCCCTACGGGGAGCTGGAGCTGCTCGCGCTGCCGGCCACGCGCTTGGACGTCGCCGTGATCCACGCCGCGCGGGCCGACGCCGACGGTTACGTGGAGCTGCCCGACGCGCCCGACTTGGTCTGGGACTACGACCACCTGATCGCGCGCGTCGCCGATGTGACGATCGTGTGCGTGGAGGAGATCGGCCCGCCGCGCGATCCCGCCCGCGTGGCCATCGTCGGCAGGGAGGTGGCTCACGTCGTCCACGTGCCCGGGGGCGCCTGGCCGGCGGGTCTGCACCCGCTGTATGAGCCCGACGTCGACCACGTCCTGCGTGAGTACATCCCGGCGGCGCAGGCGGGCGGGGACGCGCTCGACGAATACCTGCAGAGGCACGTCCACGAACGCACGGAGGCGGTGGGGATCGATGGCTGACTACACGCTCGACGAGCTGATGTGCGTGCTGATGGCGCGCGAGATCCGTGACGGCGACTGGGTCAACCACGGCGCGGTCGTCCCCCTCGCCGGCGCTGCGCTGATGCTCGCCAAGCACACGCACGCCCCCAGCCTCGAGTTCTTCTACCTGGGCACCGTCTTCACCTCGGTCGGCCCGGCCGTGACCGACCTGGCGCGCCTGATGCTCGAGCCCGAGATCGCATATCGCTCCTCGCGAGCGCTGATGAGCCACCGCGACATCCTCACGCTGACGCTGCGCGGCGGCTGTGACTTCCAGTTCCTGCGTCCCGTGCAGATCGACCGGCTCGGCAACGTCAACACAAGCGTGATCGGCGACGTGCGTGCGCCCAAGCACCGCTTCCACGGCATCGCCGTCGCCGATGCGATGGTGTTGGTGCGCCGCGTCGGGCTGTACGTCACAGAGCACGACCACCGCGTGTTCCCGAAGAGTCTGAGCTTTCGCACCGGCACGGGGAACGTCGAAGACGGCGCCTGGCGGGCGCGGGTGGGCGCTCCCGGTGGCGGTCCCGTATCGGTCGTGACTCCCCTTTGCGTGCTCGATTTCGGCGGCCCCGGAGGCAGCGCGCGACTGCGCTCGGTGCACGATGGCGTGAGCGTCGCCGACGTGCAGGCGGCGACGGCCTTCGAGCTGGCCTTGCCCGAGGAGGTGCCCGTCTCGACGCCGCCGAGCGAGAACGAGCTGGCGGTGCTGCGGGAGCTTGTGGACCCGCTCAGCACGCGCCAGATGGAGTTCAAGGACCTGCGCCCGGAGGCGAACAGGCGCATGGCTGAGCAGCGCGCGCAGCTGAGCGTCCCCGGCGGAGAGGTCTGACCGGCGTAGAGGCTGCGGGGGTCGGCGCGCGGGTGCGCTCCGGCCGGCTGCTCAGCGCTTGCCGGTGCGCAGGCCGTCGATCACGATCCGCGAGAACTCATCGGCTACGTCACGGGCGGGGCGCCGGCCGCCGGGCCTGAACCAGCGGAACATCCAGTTCAGCATCCCGAAGATCCCGTGCACAACCACAGAGGGCTCGAGGTCGGGGTTGATGATCCCGCCCTTCTGCCCCTCGACGATCGCCTTGCGCCACAGCTGGAAGTACTTGCGCCGCAGCGAGTCGAGATCCTCGCGCCGGGCGTCGGAGAGCGTTTCGCCGTTCTCGCGGGTCATCACGAACATGTGCGGGTACTGCGCCTCGAAGCTTTCGGCGTGGGTGCGCATCGCCTGGGCGACGCGGTCGGTCAGCGGGATTGAGCTGTCGCCGAGGATCTTCTGGGCGGTCTCGACGAGGTCGCGAAGCGGCGGCTCGACGACCATCCACAGCAGGTCCTCCTTGGTACGCACGTAGTGGTAGACGCTGCCCTTGAGGATGCCCATGCGGTCGGCGATCTCCTGCATCGAGGTCGCGTCGTAGCCTCGCTCCACGAACAGCTGAGCGGCGACCCGCACGAGCTCGCCGTTTCTCTCTGGTGCGCTTTTGCTGGCGCTTCGTGGCACGTCGATCTACCTTCCGGTCGTTGGGTTGGGCTCGGCGCCCGAGCTTATAAGGCTGTCCGGCTCTTGGCTCTGTCGAATGTGAACTGTCAACCCAGTCCCGCCAGCTTGTCGAGGACGGCATCGCGGGTCTCGCGGAACTCCAACAAGCGGATGCGCTCAGGGTCCACTCGCTCGAGCGCCTCGAGCTCCTCCTCGCTCGGCGGCGGAGTCTCGTGCAGCTTGGGTGAGACCCCCAGCTCGAAGCCCGTCTGTTCGCGGACCTGCTCGAGTGTCGCGCCGGGGTGCAGAGAGCGAACCTCGAGCCTTCGCTGCTGGTCGAAGCCGAGCACGCAGAGGGGTGTGATCACGCTTGCCGGGCCGGCGTCGTGCAAGCCGAGCCCGGGGCGCCAGTCGCTGCCGTCGTCGTGGCCGGCGCCGGTCCTGAAAGCCAGTGTCTGAGCGAACACGCGTGGGGTGTGCTCGGTGACGTACAGGCAGGTGCGGCGCACGGCGTTGATCGCGTCCCCGACCGCCACGCCGTGGAAGCGCAGCGGCGGGCGGCCCTCGCGCTCGACGACGCTCACGTTGACGTTGCCGTGGGCGTCGATCTGAAGCGGGCGCAGAAACTGGAAGGTGCTCGAGCCGCGCAGCGAGAAGTTGATGATCTCCGTCTGGGACATGTGCGCGGCCGTCGTCGGGTAGAGCCGTTCGGGCGCGATCAGCGCATCGACGAGGCTGCGGTCTGTCGGGCTCACGCAGCCCTGGATCCAGACGTCGACGTCGCTCACGTGCACCTCCAGCGCGATCAGCAGCGCCGCGCCCGCGAGCGGGACCGACGCGCCGTGCGAGACCCAGTCGCCGTCGCGGACCTGACGCGACATCGCCACCGCCATCATCACGTCGGGCGGTGGGGAAGAGGCTGGCGCGCTCATCGGCTGCGCTCCCCCTGCTGGACGTGCTCGTCGAGGTAGACGGAGAAGCCGCCCTCGGCGCGGGCGGCGGGCAGATAAGTGTCGCGGATGTGTGCGCGGTCGACGGGATAGCACGTGTTCATCGACCCGGGCCAGGCGCCACCGGGGGCGTGGACGACCGCGTCGACCTCGCGCGCGATCAGCTGGACCATGTTCGGATCGACAGCGCCGATCTCCTCGGCGCAGACGATCACGGTCTTCGCCGAGCGAGCGAGCAGCGCATCGACGTCGTACATGAAGTCCAGCGGCACCGACAGTGCGGCGTTGCCGGCGGAGTCGCAGCGGACAGCCTGGATCACCGCCACGTCGAGCTCGATCGCCCGCACGGCCAGTAGCGGCGTGCCGGTGTACGGGCAGCGGACCTCCTGCAGCCCCAGCTCTCGCGCCAGGTCGTTGCGGCGGGAGGTGATCCACGGCAGGTAGGGCAGCGCCATGTTGGTTGCCCTGAAGCCGGCGGTGATCAGCCACTCGGAGTACTCGCGCACCTCGATCGCACCCGACGCCGCCGCGCGCTGGAAGTTCGGCGCCTGCCCCAGCTCGTCGAGTCCCACGTAGGAGGTGACGGTCGAGGCCGCCGCGCCCGCCCCGATCAGCATGTCGGCGTCGATGCCGCTGAGGATGCCGTGAACGTGGAGGCCGCTGCGGCCCTGACGGATCAGCTCGCGCACGAAGGCCATCGGCCGTCGCGCCAGGCCCCAGCTGCCGCCGAAGCCGATGCGGGCGCCATCGGCGACGAGGCCCGCGGCGTCCGCGAGGCTCATCGTGCGATCGGGGGTCCTGGAGGCGATCACGGCGCTCCTCCGCGCGGTGCCTCTGCGGCCTCAGCCCGCGGGCTCGGCGGCCCAGTCGGGCGTCGGCTCGATCGGCGTCATGTCGCTGACGCTGGTCTTCGCCCACGCCGCATCGACCTCGAACAGCGTGTTGTAGTTCTGCTTCGGGTGCAGGAACCAGTAGGAGACGTTGTATTGGTCGACCCGTGGCTTCTCGCCCAGGACCCCCAGCTTGTCGCGGTGCTCGGCGTGCAGCTTCCACTCGCCGCGAATGTCGCCGGAGGTGATGCCGAGATGGTGCACGCCGCCGCCGGTCCGCTCCAGGAAGGATTTGACCGGGCCCTCGGAGACGGGCTCGATCAGCTCCAGGTAGACCTCGCCGACGGGGAACAGGGCGAAGTGCATGACATCGACCTCTTTGGTGTCGGGGTCGACGTCGTCGTAGTCGCGTTCGTAGACGAGCTGCTCGTCGCTGATCTCGAAGATCGTCCGGAAATGGTCGAGCGCGGCATCCAGGTCGTCAACGACGATGCCGATGTGATCGAACTTCTGGATACTCATCGCCTCTCCCTTGTCTACCAATCGTTTGGTCGATAGTACCAGAGGGGGAAGGCCGCGATGCGCTCAGAGCGAGGCTTCGAGCGCATCTATCGCGAGACGGCCGGTCTGCGCGCAGGCGGTCGTGCCGATCCAGCCGTAGGGCTTGACGCCGTCGCCGGACTCGACGATGTTCGCGACGGGGGTCCGCACGTCGAGGTCATAGCCGGGGCGGACCTGCTGGGCAGGCGCCAGATCGCCGCGCATCGCCTTGAAGAGGACCACGTCGGCCTGTGCGAAGCCGGGGATCATCCGCGTCAGGTCTGCTTCGAGTAGCGCGCGCTCGGCGTCGGCGTCGTATTCGCCGCCGACCGACGGCCGTGGCGCCGAGTAGGCCTCGTAGAGCGTCCGTCCTGGTGGCGCGAGCTCCGGGCAGGTCGCCGCGAGATTGGCGAGGTTGCACAGGCGCTCGGTGTCGGTGAAGGCCCAGATGCCGGGGTGGGGCACGATCTCGTGGTCGGAGGAGAAGGCGAGCGCCAGCATCGAGGTCGTCTGCACGTCGCGCACCCGCTCGGCGAACGCCTGCTCGGCGCTCGTCCCCGCCAGCAGTGCGGCGGTGTTGCGGGGGCCGACGTTCGAGACGACGCCGCCGGCCGCGTAGCGGACGGGGCTGCCATCCGCGCCCGTGGCCTGGACGGCAGCCGCTTTCCCGTCCTCCAGCTCGATGCCAGTCGCGCGGACGCCGCGCTCGACGCGTCCGCCGCGCCGCTCGATCGCATCGGCGATCGCATCGGCGATCGCGACGTTGCCCTGGGGGGCGAAGCCGAAGCGCTTGTAGCCGCCGGTCTCGCGCAGGTTGCGGAAGAACACGCCGGCCGGCAGCTCGTCGGCGTTGACCGTGAAGATCGAGGCGGCGAGCGACTGGAACAGGCTCAGGAGGGTCGAGCTGCGCGTGTATTTGCGTGCCCACTGCTCGAGCGTGATCTGCTCGTCGACGTCTCCCGAGCGTCCCTCGGCGATGCCCTCGGCGATGCGCCCGGCGCTCTTGGTGACGCGCTTGATCATGTGCTGCCAGACGGCGGCGCCCGGGCGCAGGTCGCGCCCGCGCACGTGGATCAGCACGGGAGGGTCGGGGATGCGCAGCCGCGGGTCGATCTCAAGTTCGGCGAACGTCTCCCAGAACGGTCCCTGTGTCTCGATCGCGACGGCACCGGTCGGCACCCGGTAGCCGTCGATGTCGATCGTCGAGAAGCGCCCGCCGAGACGGCTCTCTGCCTCCAGCACTAGCGGGCGGTGCCCGCGCAGCGCCAGCTGGGCGGCCGCGACGAGCCCGCCGACTCCTGCGCCGATGACGACGACATCGTGATCCGTTGTGGGCATCTCTACTCTCCCTCCTCGGCGCGAGTGCGGCCGAGTGTCGCGATCAGGTCCTCATGAAGCTCGAACCAGGTGTTGTGGTAGGAGTTGCCGATCGGTGCCATCAGCGCCGAGGCGTCGCCGTCGAGGAAGGCCTCGATCGAGGCGCCCAGTCGGATGCGGTAGCGCTCGAGATGCGGTGCGTGCATCCCGGCAACGGTGAGCAGGCCGTCAAGTGCCGCGTGGATCTCCGCGGCCTGCTCGACCAGCTCGATGCTCTCGCCCTGCTGCTGCCAGCTCGCGCAGAGCTCCTTGAAACGGGTGTTGAGCGCCAGGAAGCGCTCGTCGTAGAGCTTCGCGAGCGCTTCGCTGCCGGCTGACAGGGCAAGCATCGCGCGGGCGTCGCTGTTGGCGCCGGCGGCGGTCAGGGTGAAGTACTCGCGCTCACCTGCTGCGTGACGGGCGGCGAGGCCGTCGGCGACGAGCATCGCCAGCACTCCTGCGGCGTCATCGACAGCGCTGATGCGGGCCACGTCCGCGACCGTCGCAGCGCCCTTGACGCGCAGGGCGTGCAGCACAGCGGCACCGTCGGCTCTGAGCCCCGAGGTCATCCTCGGGCACTCCTGTGGGCTGCTCGCCGCGCCACGTCGTTGATCTCCTTACCAACCAAACGATTGGATAGTAACCTATCCCCCTGAGGTGAGGGCTTCGCGGGAAATCGCCGTCGGATCGAAGGCTTCAAGCCGTCGCTGGATCGCGCCGTTCTCAGCCGGCTCGATGGAGCAGGCGGGGCTGCTCGGTGGCAAGGGCGCGAATCTCGCCGAGCTGACGGCGCTCCAGGCGCCGGTCCCCCCTGGGTTCGTCATCACCACCGAGGCCTGTGCGGCCTATGCGGAGAGCGGTGCCCTGCCGGACGGCCTCGAGGAGGAGCTGAAGGCATCGCTGCAGCTGCTCTCGGACGGGCAGCGGCGCTTCGGCGACACGCGGGCCCCGCTGCTGCTCAGCGTCCGCTCGGGCGCGCCGACCTCGATGCCGGGGATGATGGACACGATCCTCAACGTCGGGCTCAATAGCGAGTCGATCTCCTCGTTCGCGGCCTGGATCGGCTCCGAGGAGGTCGCGCGGGACTGCATGAGTCGTCTGTCGGAGGGGTTCTCGGCGTCCTCGGGAGAGGCGCTTCCCACGGATCCGTTCGCGCAGCTCACACGCTCGGTCGAAGCCGTGTTCGACAGCTGGAACAGCAGGCGCGCGCGCCTCTACCGTCGCTACAACAAGATCTCCGACGCGGGCACGGCCGTGGTGGTGCAGGCGATGGTCTTCGGGAACGCGCCGGGAGCCTCGGGGACGGGGGTGGTGTTCACGCGCGACCCCTCGAGCGGTGAGCAGCGTCTGTTCGGCGAGTACCTCGCGGGCGGCCAGGGCGAGGACGTCGTCTCAGGCACGCTGAACGTCGACGATCTCCAGCGCCTGGCGAGCGAATCGCCTTCCGCGTTCAGGGAGCTCGAGCAGCTGGCCGGGCTCTTCGAGCGCCACTTCCGTGACATGTGTGAGATCGAGCTGACACTGGAGCGCGGTCGCCTCTGGATCCTGCAGGTGCGCGGCGGACAGCGTTCCGCGCTCGCCGCCGTGCGGGTCGCCGTGCAGCTCGCCGAAGAGGGAACGATCTCCCGTGAGGAGGCGATCGAGCGGGTCGAGGCTGAGGCGATCGAGAAGCTCAGCGCGCCACGGCTCGACAAGGCGGGGCTCGACCCGGCGAGCGTGCTCACGCGAGGCACGGGCAGCTCTCCCGGGCTGGTCACTGGGAGGCTCGTGCTGAGCTCGCGAGAGGCAGTCGAGCGCGCGGGCGCCGGTGAGCGGGTGATCCTCGCCTGCCGTGAGACCTCGCCGGAGGACCTCGACGGGATGATCGCCTGCGTGGGGCTGTTGACGAGCACCGGGGGCAAGACCAGTCACGCCGCTGTCGTCGCCCGTGGCCTCGGCCGGACCTGCGTGTGCGGAGCGCGGGAGATCGAGCTCGACCGCGAGCGGGACTGCTTGCGGGTTGGGGAGACGACGGTGCGGGCGGGGGAGATCGTCTCGCTCGACGGCGACGGCGGCCGGGTGATTCGCGGCGAGGCGCCGGCGCGCGTCCCGGAGCTGCCGCCGGAGGCAGGGCTGTTGGCCGCATGGCGCGAGGAATCCGTGGAGCGCTCGGGCCGGTGAGCGAGGCGCCGCGTGTCGGGCTGTTGATGCCCCAGTACGACTGTCCGATCGGCACTGCCCTCGAGACGGCACGGGCGGCCGACGAGGTGGGCATCGACATCTGGCTGGCGGGGCAACTGTTCCCGATCTCCGCGAGCCCCGAGAAGCCGGCCTTCGAGCCGCTCGCGCTGATGGGGGCGATCGCGCAGGCGACGGGACGCTCGCGCCTGGGCTTCATGGCACTCGCGGCTCCTTACCTGCCGGCGGTGTACCTGGCCAAGGCGCTGATCACACTCGACCACCTCTCCGGCGGCAGGCTCGAGGTCGGCCTGGGGGCGGGCTGGCGCAAGGAGGAGTTCGAGGCGCTCGAGCTCGACTTCGGTGGACCCGGTGCTCGGCGCGGCCGGCTCGACGCGGCGCTCGACGCGCTGTTCGCGCTGAGCGCCGGCGAGGCCGCCGGCAACGAGATCGGGGATCCCGTGCGCAGCGGCCCGCAGGCGGTGCAGTCGCCGCATCCGCCCGTGTGGATCGGCGGCAGCGGGCCGCGGATGCTCGAGCTGGTCGGACGACGCGCGACGTGGGCGAACTTCGCCCGGGGGATCTCGGCCGAGGACTTCGCGACAGCGGGGGCGACGGTGCGCGAGGCCGCCCGGGCGGCGGGTCGCGCCGCCGGCGAGCCGAGGCTGTCGCTGACGGGGACCTTCCTCGCCTCCGAAGATGTCGATGGCGTCGCGGCGAAGCTCGCCGAGCGTGCCGGTGTCAAAGGCGTCGACCCGGAGGACTACCGGGCACAGTTGCTCGCCGCCAACGCGCTGCTGGGCACTCCGGAGCAGATCGCCGATCAGCTGACGGGCCATCTTCGGGCGGGCTGCGAGGCGCTCGTCCTGTGGCCCTTGGACGGCGATCACACGGGCGCCGTCTCGTCCTTGGCGCGACTGCGCAGGATCCTCGCCGAACGAACCGAGCGAGCCGGGGCCTAGGAGGAGAGTGGTGGCCCCGGCTCGCCCATGCTCGCCGAGCGCGCCGTAAGGAGCGACGGCGCTGGTCGGCGGGCACTTGCGGTTCGGCTGCTCGCTGGCGCGAGCCTTGTGCACCGTTCCCGATCGGGGGTGGGACGGGCATCAAGCATCAAAAGACCGGTACGTCCTTGTAGTCGCCCCAGACGGACTGGAGCGCCTGCACGATCTCGCCCTCGCAGGCACGAGCGCGGGCGCAGTCCAAGAGCGGCTCCATGAGGTTGCGATCTGGGTGTCCGGCGGCGTCGCGGAGCGTTGCGAGGGCGCTTTCGACCGCGGTGCTGTCACGGCCCGCGCGGACGGCCTGCACGCGTCCGATCTGCTTGCGTTCGAGCTCGGGGTCGATGCGTAGCAGCGGCGGGTTCTGCTCGTCTCCCTCGGTGAAGGAGTTGACGCCTACGACGACGCGCCGGCCGGCATCGATCTCGTTCTGCAGCTGGAAGGCCGCGTCGGCGATCTCGCGCTGGGGATAGCTCTGCTTGACGGCCTCGACCATGCCGCCGAGCAGATCGATCTTCTCGAAGTACTCGTAGGCCTGGCGCTCGAGCTCGTCGGTCAGCGCCTCGACGTAGTAGCTGCCGCCGAGCGGGTCGATCGTGTTCGCCACGCCGGTCTCGTGAGCGATGATCTGCTGGGTTCGCAGGGCGATCCGAACCGCGTCCTCGGTCGGCAGGGCAAGGGCCTCGTCGTAGGAGTTAGTGTGCAGCGACTGGGTGCCGCCGAGCACGCCCGCGAGGGCCTCGATGGCGGTGCGAGTGATGTTGTTGAGCGGCTGCTGGGCGGTCAGGCTGACGCCGGCCGTCTGGGTGTGAAAGCGCATCAGCCATGAGCGCGGGTCCTTGGCGCCGTAGGTCTCGCGCAACTCGCGTGCCCAGATGCGGCGGGCCGCGCGGTACTTGGCGATCTCCTCGAAGAAGTCGATCTGGGCGTTGAAGAAGAACGACAGCCGCGGGGCGAAGTCGTCGGGATCGAGGCCCCGCTCGATCGCCTGCTCGACGTAGGTGAGGCCGTCCTTGAGGGTGAAGGCCAGCTCCTGGGCCGCAGTCGATCCGGCCTCGCGGATGTGGTAGCCAGAGATCGACACCGCGTGCCAGCGAGGCATGGCGGCGGAGCACCACTCGACCATGTCGCCGAGCAGGCGCATTGCGGGGTCGATCGGGAAGCACCACTCCTTCTGGGCGATGTACTCCTTGAGGATGTCCGCCTGGATCGTCCCCGCCAGCAGGTTGGCGGGCACGGGTTGCGAGCTCGCTTCGGCGGCGACGACGTAGAAGGCGAGCATGATCGCGGCGGGGGCGTTGATCGTCATCGAGACGCTGACCTCGCCCAGATCGATGCCTGCGAACAGCGTTCGCATGTCTTCGACGGAGTCGACGGCGACGCCCTCTCGGCCGACCTCACCCAGCGACAAAGGCGAGTCGGAGTCGTGGCCCATCAGCGAGGGCATGTCGAAAGCGGTGGAGAGGCCCGTCTGGCCGTGCTCGAGCAGGTAGTGGAAGCGCTCGTTGGTCTCCTCGCTCGTGCCGAAGCCCGCGAACTGGCGCATCGTCCACAGCCGGCCCCGGTACATCGACGGGTAGACGCCGCGGGTGAAGGGATAGAGGCCCGGCAGACCGATGGCCGAGGAGTCGCCGAGGTCGTGCTCGGTGTAGAGCGCTCGGACAGGCTCGCCGGAGAGGCTCAGGAACTCCGCGTCTCGCTCGGGCGTGAGCGCGTACGCCTCGGCCCACTGCTCGTGGGTCACGGGCTCGGCTATGAGGGGAGCGGTCGGAGCGCTCATCGAAGTGCTGGCCTCTATATATATTTAAATTTAATAGGAACTACGACAATCGGAGTATCACAGATTTGCTAGCGTGACGCCAATGCCTGAGAACGAGCAGAGCCCAGATGCCGGTTCGGCTCCGCCGGTGGGGCGCATCGGGGTCGTGGGGGCCGGCTTCATGGGCAGCGGGATCGCCGAGGCGGCCGGTACGGCGGGTTACGAGGTACTCGTGCACGAGCCCGAGCGGGCGCCGCTGGAGCGCTCGCGAGTGCGCCTGGGCGAGTCGCTGAGCCGTGCCGCGGAACGCGGGAAGCTCGATCAAGAGGCAGTCGCGGCGACGCTCGAGCGCGTCGGCTGGACGCGAGAGATCGCCGACCTAGCCGGCTGTGAGTTGGTGATCGAGGCTGTCTACGAGGATCCGGCCGTGAAGGGCCCGCTGTTCGCGGCGCTGGACGAGATGCTCCCCGCACAGGTCGTGCTGGCCTCCAACACCTCATCGATCCCGATCGCGCAGATCGCATCGTGGACGGCTCATCCCGAGCGGGTCCTGGGGCTGCACTTCTTCTCGCCGGTGCCGGTGATGAAGCTCGTCGAGATCGTCATTGCGCTCGACACGGCCGCGGATTGCGTGGAGCGTGCGCGGGCGTTCACCGAGCGGATCGGCAAGACGTCGATCCTGACCAAGGACCGCTCGGGGTTCATCGTCAACATGCTGCTGGTGCCCTATCTGATGGCGGGCGTGCGAATGCTCGAGAACGGGTTCGCCTCACGCGAGGACATCGACGAGGGGATGCGTCTCGGAGCGGGGCACCCGATGGGGCCGTTGACGCTCTGCGACTTCATCGGCCTCGACGTTCTCTACGCGGTGTGCGACTCGCTGTATGAGGAGTACAAGCAGCCGGAGTACGCACCGCCGCCGCTGCTCAAGCGGATGGTCGTATCAGGTCATCACGGACGCAAGACGGCCCGCGGCTTCTACGAGTACGCACCCGCCTGAGCCCGCCTAGGACTTCTCCTCGGCGAAGTCCTCCGCTCCTTGGCGCAGGGGCTTGAGCAGATCGAAGATCTCATCGAGTTGGCCCTTGCGCAGCGGCTCGGTGCCGAAGCGCGCGGCGTTGAGCGCCTCGGTGGCCGCCGCGGCGGCGCGTCGGCCGGCTGGGGTAATGGCGGCGAGAGTCGTGCGCCGGTCGCTCTCATGACGCTCGCGCTTTACGTAGCCGAGGCTCTCGAGGCCGTCGACGATGTTGGTGACGCTTGTCGGGTGAACCTGCAGGCGGCTTCCCATCTTGCCGAGCGGCAGCGAGCCGTTGCGGCTGTAGTAGAGGAGCATCAGACCCTCGTAGCGGGGGAAGGTCAGCTTCCAAGGTCGCAGCAGCTCGTTGAGGCGCGCGATCAGGATCTGCTCGGCGCGCATGATCGAGGTGACGGCCATCATCGCCGGCACCGCCTTGGGTCCCCAGTGAGCGCGCCACTGTCGGCGCGCCTCGGCGATCGGATCGAAGGGCAGGCGTGGCAAGGGCTCGCAGCTTCGCACAGAAGGTGGCGGCGACGATCTCGACCTGTCCGCTTGCCCAGCATCGCGTCCAGGCCGCTGGACGAGCGTTCAAGCGACATGCCATGGCTGACGATTAGCGCCTTCGTGGGAAGCGATCCGACAACCTCAGCGCAGGCCGCCATGTCGCCCGATCAACTGACGACATGGCCGCTCGACGATCACCGCTACGGGCTGGTCGCCGTGTTTCGCGGCGACTGTGGCTACGAACGAGCGACGCGCCACCGGGCCCGGCTGGAGCGCGAAGGCGTGCCGCGCAAGCTCCGCCGCGAGCGCGACGGGGCATGGACGCTCAGGTTCGGCCCCGTGTCGGTGCCGGACATCACGGACGCGCTCGACGCGTTCATGAACGTGAGCGGCGGGGTCATCTCCGCGCGGTAGGTGCGCCGCGAGGTTCAGCGACGTGGGGTCGTCGCTCGCTTGAGGGCTCTGACGGGTAGCGAGGGCGTGGTGAGGCTCCAGACGGCGTCCGCCCCAAAGGGGGCCGCATAGCACGGGATTCCGTCTGCGACGAGGTCAGCGAGAGCTGGCTGGACGAGCTCCCGGGCGGACCACTCGTAGAGGGTTTGAAGGCGAGGCAGGATGACGCCGTAGTCGAGCATGCGCCCGAGGTTGTTCTCCGCCTCGACATAGGAGCGCACGCCATCCGTTGCGGGATAGCGCTCAGGGAGGATCCTGGACAGCGACAGGAACGCTCCGGCCATGCCCAGACGTGGATCCCCGAGCGGCCTGCCGAGCATGGAGAACCAGCCCAGTGACAGCCGTGGCGCGGCCACGAGGGCGTGGGCGTAGAGCACACGCAACAGGACGACGTTCATGAAGAACCGCTCGGCGACAACCTCTTGGCGGGCGAGGGCGTCGTGCTCGAGGTAGGCGGCGACGATGCTCGCGTTGTGGGCTCGATACCAACTGCGCGCCGTCGGCCGCTCGGTGAAGTCCATCCACAGGCCGACCGTCGGCGTGAGGCTGGGCCCGTCGAGCCCCTGGGCGCGGGCGACCGCCTCGCAGCCGTCACGGAGCAGCCTCTCATTCACCTCGCGCCACCAATCGCTGCCGGGGACCTCGGCGTCGGCAGGTGCCAGGACGCCGCGGTCGAGCTGCCATCTCATGAACGACAGCGCCGCTCGCCGGAATGGACGATGACGGTGTGACCAGCCGGTCTTTTGCCTGTAGATGTCGGCGCACAGTGCAATTCGGGCACCCGGATCGTCGCGGACGCGCTCGATCAGTGCCGCTGCCCTGTCAGTCGCGCTCGCGGGTCCGGCGTCGAAGTCGCTGGTGAGGGGCGTTCGCACCCGGACAATCTAGGTCCATAGGCGGTCTTGCAACTACGATCACGCGTATGGCAGCAGCGCCAGGGGAACTCCCAGGAGCAGATCTTGTCCGAGACGGGCTCGCCGACCTACGCGCCGGACGCGAAAGCGAGAACGCGTTGCTCGTCGAAATCGCCGCGCCGCGACTGCGTGCACTCGGCCTCGAGATCCCGCAGGCGCGCCACAATCGGAGCGTCGGCTCCGACAGTCCCGAGCACCGACTCTACGGTTACCTCGCGCGACACTCCGACGCCGGCGTCCACAGTCAGTACAACGCGCTGCTCGCTCGCATTGCCAGCTACGCGAGAGCGGCTGAGCATGCGGCCGCCAGTTGACGAAGGCCGGCTACGCGAGCTCGCACGTCGCCTCGCCATACACGCACGGACCCCGACGACCATCTACCTCACCGGCGGCGCAAGCGCCGTTCTCGAAGGTTGGCGCGCCTCGACCGTCGACGTCGACGTTCGCTTCGATCCCGAAGTCGACGCGCTGCTGCGCGAGCTGCCCGCGATCAAGGACAGCCTCGGCATCAACATCGAGCTCGCCTCGCCTCCTGATTTCATCCCAGAGCTACCTGGCTGGGAGCAGCGCAGTCCGCTCGTCTTCCAGGAGGGAAATGTCCAGGTCCGCCACTTCGACTTCTACTCCCAGGCGCTCTCGAAGATCGAGCGTGGCTTCGCCCAGGATCTCGAGGACGTTACGAACATGCTTGCCGGCAACCTGATCGCCAAGGAACGCCTGAGGGAGCTGTATGACGCGATCGAGCCCGAGCTCTACCGGTACCCAGCGATCGACCCAGCGGCGTTCAGGCGGAAGGTGAACGTCTTCCTTTGAGCCAGCGTCGCCTCGTGGGCTCAGACGGCTGCCGTCTCGATTTCCCCGCGGCGAGCTGCTTCAGCCTGCTCGCGGCTGTCCTTGGAGGAGATCAGCACAGTGGCGAGGATCGCACCGGCGATCGCAAAGCCCGTTCCGACTAGGAACGCCCGGTCGTAGCCTTTCGTCAGTGCGACGACCGAGTTGTGCTCGCCGCCGCTCAGCAGGCTCTGGGTGCGGCTGTTGGCAATCGTGGCGAGGATCGCCAGGCCAAGTGCGCCGCCGACCTGCTGAGAGGTGTTGATCAGCCCCGATGCGAGGCCGGCCTCATGCGGCTTAGTTCCCGTCACGGCACCGATCGTCACTGAGACGAACGAGAAGCCCAGGCCGAAGGCGGCTAGCAGCGACGGGCCGAGCACGTCGGCCGCGAACGACCCGCCCGGCGCGGGCACGCGCGAGAACCACACGAGGCCACCAGCGATCAGCAGCAGCCCCCCGATCAAGACAGGCTTGAAGCCGATGCGGGTCACGAGCTGCGAGCCGACGCCCGCCGAGATGATGATTCCGACGGCCAGCGGCAGGTATGAGAGCCCGGCTTTGATCGGCGAGAAGCCGAGGACGTCCTGCAGGTAGAGGGAGATGAAGAAGAACATCGAGAACAGCGACATGCCGATCAGCAGGCCGACGATGTCCGCTCCCCGCAGCGTGCGCAGGCGGAAGATCGAGAAGGGCAGCAGCGGGTGGCGCTGACGGCGCTCGATTGCGACGAACGCCGCGAGCAGCACAGCCGAGCCGGCGAATCGGAGCAGCGTGCCCGTCGAGCCCCATCCGACGTTGACGGCGTCGACGACGGTGTAGACGAGCAGGGCGAGCCCGGCCGTGACGGTCACGGCGCCGGGGATGTCGAAGCCTTGGGTGCCATCTTCGGACTTGCTCTCGAGCAGCAGCCTAGGTGCGAGCGTCGCAGCCAGAATTCCGATTGGGACATTCACGAACAGCACCCACCGCCAGCTCAGCCCACTGGTGAGGATGCCTCCAAGAAGCACCCCGGCGGCACCGCCGGCTCCCGCGACGGCGCCCCAGATGCCGAGCGCGCGGTTGCGCTCGGCGCCTTCGGCGAAGGTGGTCGTGATGATCGACAGCGCCGCAGGGGAGACGATCGCAGCGCCTAGGCCCTGGACGGCGCGCGCAGCGATCAACCATGCCTCGGACTGCGCGAGACCACCCGCAAGCGAGGCCAGCGAGAAGACGACCAGGCCGATCATGAACATGCGCCGGCGCCCCAGAAGATCGGCCAGCCGTCCACCGAGCAGCAGGAACCCGCCGAAGGTGAGCGTGTAGGCGTTCACCACCCAGGAGAGGTCGTCGCGGGAGAAATGCAGGTGAGCGCCGATCGAGGGCAGTGCGACGTTGACGATCGAAGCGTCGATCACGACGACGAACTGGGTCATCGCCAGGAGCATCAGCGCGAGGTTCTTGCCGCGCTCGGAGTTCATGTCGGCTGGGGCCCTGGTCGTGGGGGAGCTTGGGGCTGCTGGGACGGTCTTCGTGGTGCTCATTCGGTCCTCTCAAACGACGGGGCTGATCGGAAACGGAAGTACGGTTCCTCTTGCTTATAGCGGATTCGGAGCTAAGATTCCGGTTATGAGCACGATCGTCACCGAAGCGCGGACGCTGCGGGCCGATGCCCGCCGCAACCGCGAGCGCATCGTCGCGGCGAGCCGGGAGCTGTTCGCGCGTCTCGGCCCCGGCGTGCAGATGGACGAGATCGCCGCGCATGCCGGGGTGGGGATCGGCACCGTCTACCGCCACTTCCCGACCAAGGAGGCGCTTCTGACCGAGATGGTCAGGTCCCGTTTTCAGCAGTTCTCAGAAATCGCGTCGTCGGTCGACGATTTGGATCCGCGCGAGGCGCTCAAGCATGTCATGCGCCGTTCGGCCGAGGCCGTCGAGGGCGATGCGGGCTTTCAGCTCGCGATGATGGGCTCCAACCAGCTCGAGTGGGAGGGCATCGAGGAGCAGAAGGCCGCCCTGTCGGAGGCGGTTACTCGGATCATCTCCCGTGCCGTCGCCGCCGGCGTCGTCCGCGAGGGCTTCACCGCCGAGGACTTCGGGATGTTGATGTGCGGTGTGACGGCGACGATGTACTACAAGCCCGGCGCTGCTGACTGGCGTCGCTATCTCGAGCTGATCCTGGACGGGGTGTGTGTGGCTTGAGGACCGCGACGTCGTAGCGTCGGGGTCCCCGGAGGGCTAGCGCTGCAACGGGCGTGATGTCGCCCTCGGCGCCGCTTCCTATTCGGTGGGCAGCACGTTCGGATGCGCCCGCGCGTAGGCGAGTCGCCGTTCGATTTGAGCGATCCGCCGGCGGTAGGCACTGAGTGTCCTGGCACCGCCGAAGCGCTCGGCACCTTGGCTGAGCACATTCAGTTGCCGGCGCGCGTCGGCGAGCATCTCGGAAAGCGTCGGCGCCTGTTGGGGACGGCCAAACGGGCTGTCCAGAGTCTCGGTGACCATGCGGCCGTCGTTCAGCCGCACGCTGGCAACGATCGAGCCTCTCAGGAAGTAACCGGCGTAGACCGCGAGCAGCGTGTGCAGTGGCCCGGTGGGTCGCAGCGTGCGCACTTCGCTTGGTGTGGCGATCGTCACCGATGCCACGTCGCGACGAGCCACTCCGGTGATGACGGTCCGTCCCGGGAGCGTGCGCCGCTCAATTTCCGGTTGGCCGATCCGCCCCGGCTCGGAGCTGAACGGGCTCTGCCCGCTCGAGACCTGCTGCTGATCGAATTCGACCGGCTCGTTGCGAACCGCCGCCGGCTCCAGTTCGCTCGGATGATCCAGGCACATGATGCTGCCGCCGGAGAACGCCGAACCCAGTTGGAGCACGCCGTTCAGGGGGTCGATCGTCGCGAGCCGTCCGTCGACGATCCGCCCGACGGCGGTCGAGCAGCGGCGCGTAGTGGTGAACCCCCACGGCGCGCCGCCGTCGGGATCCGGCGCTCGCACCTGTGGGATCTTGGGCTCGGTCCCCGGCTGGTAGATACGTTCGGGCGGGTTGTTTACGCGTCCGACGCGATGACCATCGAAGAGATAGGTGATTCGTGGGGTGGCGTTCCAGTCCGTGCCCGGCAGGATCACCAGGAACGCATTGTTGGCATCGACGGTCAGCGGCCGTGTAGGGCCGACGCCGAGCAGCTGGGGGTCGCGGGCGCCGGGCGGGAGGATGCCGCTGAGCACGGCCCGTGAAGGCATGGGCCGGTAGGCGTAGGGATCGTCGAGGAAGCTTTCCAGCGACAACGAATAGCGCAGCCGCTTCAGCTCGGCGGCGCTGTCGCAGCGTCCTTCGCGTTCGACCGGTTCGCTGTAGTCAGACGGCCTTGCGCTCGGTGCGACCAGGCGTCCGTTCCAGATCACGCCGAGCGTCTCGCAGAAGAACCTGGCCCGCCCGGCTCCGCTCACGTGCGAATTGGGGTTGGCCTGCCAGCTACGCACCACCCACTCCGGACCGCCGGCCGGGTCGCGGGAGCGCAGCGTCTCTCTGACGGTCGAGCTGATCGGCAGCTGGAACGGCGGCGGCAACGTCGCGCTCACCGGCCGCGGCCGTCGGTAGGCCGGGACCGGTGTGGGTGCGATCACCGTGTTGCTCATCGCGGAATAGAGGGTGCTCGGATGTCTGTAGACGGAGCTCGTGCCGTCGGTGAGCTTCGCGGTGAGGACCAAGGCGCGCGGGTCGATGCGTCCGTCGAGGATCGCGGCGAAGGCGCCACCGTGGCGGTTGATCGGGACTGTCTGCACCGCGTCGGCACCGGTCAGCTCGAGCGACCGCACGCGTGGCGATGCGACGCCGTAGACGATGGTCCGAGACGGATTGTTGCCCCATGGGAACGGCCCCTTTTCTTCGCCGGGTATGAAGCGTCGCATCTGCACGAACAGGGTGCTCGAGCGCAAGCGTCCGCAGATCTCGGGCGTCAGTGGGAGAGTCACATGGCTCGGTTCGCTCTGGCTGGGTTGTCGTGTGACCTGGACGCAGGTCTCATCCGGGGAGGCGCCGGGCTGCAGGTCGGCTTCGGCGCTTGCCAGCCACCCACTGCCCCCGCCTGGGTCGGACAGTTCGCCAGGCGCGCCCTGCTCGAGGTAGATCGAGCGAGCGTGTCCGTCGCGCCCGACGATCCGCACGGCCGGGTGGACCGATTCGGCTTCGCCCCCATAAACAGTGATGAAGCTGCCGTCTGGCCCGAGCTGTAGTTCACGAGACCCGCCCTGCGCATATGCGATCACTGAGCGGGTACCAGCGCCGGCGACGCCACTCAGCACGGTTCGGGCTGCGCCGGTCGCGGCCCCGATGAACGTCCGCGCGCCGACCATCGCCGGGCCCGAGGCCGAGTCGATCCCACAGCTGTCGACGCTCCCGAGCGGCAGCTCGCGGAACTGGTGGTCGAGCCCGACGATGCCGAAGCGTCCGTCGAGGACCTGGCCGACGGCTGTGCAGGTCTCGCCACTGGCGGTGCGCGACAGGCGCAGATCCCACGGCGGGTTCGAGCCATCGGGGTCGGGGGCGTCGAGACCGGCGAGGCGTGCGCTGCCCGGAAGGGGAATGCCGCTCGAGCGAAGGTCCTGTGCGTGCGGAGCCGGCAGGGGCGAACCTTGCCCGATCAGCAGCACGGCCGCCGTCGCGGCGGCGGCGAGGATCAGCAGCCCGATGACGATCGCGAGCACGCTGAGTCGGCCCGACGCGCGGGGCAGACGCAGGCCGCCTTGCATGTTGGCCGTGAGCGTTCGCGCTGTCGCGCGGTCGAGTTCCTCGCCGAGAGCGACGAGAGCCTTGGGGCGCTCGCTCACGATGCCCCTCCCTGCGGCGCGGCGCGATCGAACACGGTGTCGGCCAAGAGGGCGTGGTGAGGCTCCATCGCGCGAGCCAGCGACCGGAGCGCACGGGAGACGCGGGCTCGAGCAGTCTGCTCGGAGACGCCCAGCTCGGTGGCGATCCGCTCATAGCTCTGCTCCTCGACGACACGCATCTGCAGCACTTCGCGCTGCGCCGCGCTCAACCGGACGAGCTCGTGGGCGAGCGTCTCCCGAAGCTCCGCCAAGCCCGCACGCTGCTCGATCAGCAACAGATCCCCCTCGTCAACTTCCGGCACGGTCATACCCAGCTTTTCGATCGCACGCCGCTCGACACGGGCGCGCCGCAGGTAGTGCGAAAGCTGGCGCCGCGCGACGGTGAACAGCCATGCGCGCTGCTGCTCGTGTTGAAGTCCTCCAACCCGCTTCCAGGAGCGGAGGGCGATCGCGAACGTCTCGGCGGTCAGTTCGAGCGCCGTCTCGCCGTCCCAGGTACGGCGGGTGAGGAAGATCAACACGTTCTCCCCCTCCTCCCTGTAGAGCTCCGCGAAGCCATCGGCATCTCCCATCAGACAAGAGTGCCGCGAGCCGGAACTTTGTGACCGTTCACGATGAGGCCGCACCACATTCGGTCCCACGGGTCCGCGTAGGGGCCCCAGAGCGCCCTCCTGACCGGACGAGCAGCCGCGAAGGCGCCAGCTACAGTTGCCAGGTCGGATCATGGCTGTCGTCTCCTCACTTTCCAGACGGGATGAGCTGCGGGCGTTCCTGCGTTCGCGGCGAGCACGGCTGTCCCCGGCTGACGTCGGACTGTCCGATAACGGCGGGCGTCGCCGGACGCCCGGGTTGAGGCGCGAGGAGCTCGCGGGCCTCGCGGGGGTCGGCGTGTCCTGGTACACGTGGCTGGAGCAAGGGCGCGACATCAACCCCTCGCCCGAGGTGCTCGACGCGCTCGCCGGTGCACTGCGCCTGGATCCGGCCGAGCGAAGAACGCTGTTCGCGCTCGCGCGAACAGAGCTCCCGCTCGCAGACGACGTCGCCGGCATCGATTCCGAGCAGGCCGACGGGGACATCGGCCATCTGATCGCGCTGGTCGAATCGATGCACCCGAACCCGGCCTACCTGCTCGGGCCTATGACGAGGATCCTCGCCTGGAACCCGGCCGCAGCGATCGTGCTGGGCTCGCCCGACCATCTCGCGGCTGAGCACCGGTACTTGCTGTGGTGGCTGATGGTCGATCCGGGCGAGGGCGGCATGACGACGCAACGGCAGGAGACCGCTCGTAACACACTTGCGCGGTTTCGTGCCGAGTACGCGCGTCACGCGGGTGAGGCGGAGTACGAGGAGTTCGTGGCGGAGGTCCGCGAGCACAGCTCGCAGTTCCGCGATTGGTGGGAGGAGCACGAGGTGATCGAGACGCAGCGCGGGACGAAGGTTCTGCAACACCCCCGGCTCGGCACGCTGCGCTTGCATCACGCGCAGACCGTTCCGACTGGTCAGCCGGAGTTGCGGCTGGCCGTCTACGCGCCAGCGGACGAACGCACCCGCAAGGCGCTCGCGACGCTCTGAAGCGCTCTCGCGGAGGCCCGCCGACAGTCGACACCCAGGACCACGCCGGCGATGCCTCCTCGGGGCTTGCGCCCTAGTCGTGGGCGGCGGCCAGCGGGTCGCCCAGCTGGACGGCGTTCTCGAGTGCGGCGAGGTCCTCCTCGTCGAGTTCTACGCCAACCGCGGCCATGTTCTCCTCAAGGTGCTCCACCGAGCTGGTGCCGGGGATCAGGAGGATCCGCTCGTAGCGGCACAGCAGCCAGGCGAGCGCAACCTGCGTGACGGTGACGCCATGACGCTCCGCGACCCCGGCGACGGCGGGATCTTCCGCCAGCTGCTTGGGGCCGCCGCTGAACGCCGAGCCGAGTGGGAAATACGGCACGAACGCAATCTCTCGCTCCATGCACAGCCCGAGCACGTCCTCGCCCGATCGGTTCACGACGCTGTAGGAGTTCTGCACCTCGGCGATGTCGACGAGTTCCATTGCGCGGCGGACGGCGTCCACGTTCGCCTCGCTGATGCCGATCATGGCGAGCTTGCCCTCGCTGCGGAGATCCGCGAGCGTGCCGAGCTGCTCGGCCAGCAAATCACCGGACGACTCGGAGGACATCAGGCGGAGATTGACGAGGTCCATTTGCTCAACCTGCAGGGAGCGGAGGTTGTCCTCGACGCCGGCGCGCAGTTCGGCGGGGCTCTGGGACGGCAGCCATGCACCCTTCTCGTCGCGTCGCCCGCCGACCTTGGTGACGAGCTTGAGGTTCTCCGGGTAGGGGTGCAGGGATTCGCGAATCAGGTCGTTCACGACGTCGGGCCCGTAGTACTGAGCCGTGTCGATGTGGTCGACGCCCAGCTCGATCGCGCGGCGCAGCACGGCGCGGGCGGCGTCAGGATCCCGCGGCGGTCCGAAGACCCCCGGGCCTGCGAGTTGCATCGCGCCGAAGCCGATGCGGTTTATGGGCTTCTCGCCCAGGAATGATTTTGTGTTCATGTCCACAGCTTGAGCTGAAAACGGGGATTCGACAAGAAGTCTGGCGATCCCAGGTCTGCGACCACCAGTCTGGGGCGGGCGCCGCAGGAGGCGCCCGGGGCCGTGCCTGTCGTCAGAGCGCGAGGATCAGGTCGCGGACGGCGGCGGGCTGGGAGAGGAAAGGATGGTGGCCGGCATCGAGTTCCACGACCTTGTCAGCCCTACCGGCGAATTCGCGCTGCAACTCGGCGGGGGTGCCATGGTCTTCTGCACAGACGAGATACGTCGAGGGCAAGTGCTGCCAGGCCGCTGACTTGACCGGCTGCTCGAGGACCGCGAGGCCCTGAAGGGCCGTCTTGGCCTTCGCCGCGCGTTGGATCTCCAGGCCGCAGTCCTGCAGGAACGTCTCAGCCAAGGCCTCCGGTCGGACGGTGAAGGTGCCGCCCTCGGGGTCGATGTCGAGGAACGGGGCGGGCTCCACGCCGCCGAACGAGGAGAGGCTCTGCCCGACCTCGGGCAGGTAGCTGGATATGAGCAGCAGATGGCGAACCGCCTCGACGCCTGTCGCTGCCTCCGCGGTGACGATCCCGCCGTAGCTGTGTGCGACCACGACGGTCGGCTCGTCGCTCGCGGTCAAGACGTGTCGGACCGCGGCGACATCGGCGGCCAGCCCTGGTCCTTCCGCGTTCGTCGGCTCGCCCGTCTCGCCGCAGCTCGGCAGGGCGGGCGCCTTGCTGGCGAGACCCTGCTCGGCCAGCAGCTCAGCGGTTCGATGCCACCACCACGATCCGTCCTTCACGCATGCCCCGTGCACGAAAACGACCCTCATCACGACCTCCTCGACACGCTAGGAGCCGGGTGACTCCCAGGCCGGGTTGTCGATGAACGGCAGGGCGTACTGACG
Organism: Solirubrobacteraceae bacterium; assembly: GCA_036271135.1. GTDB lineage: Bacteria > Actinomycetota > Thermoleophilia > Solirubrobacterales > Solirubrobacteraceae > Palsa-744. The sequence continues at coordinate 72,440 of DATBBF010000023.1, read as the reverse complement.
GAAGTCGTAGTCCGTGCCGGTCTTGTTGACGAAGTCGTCTTCGTCGGAGTGAGTGCCCGGCTTGATGAAGTACTGGACGTGGTAGCCCGCGCTCTGGAGATCGTTAATGGCGGGGGTGACGCCAGGGTCGTCGGCGCCTTCGAGGCAGGCTGTGCAAGGGCTGGGGTGGTACTCGGTGTCTTCCGAGTGTGCAACCTGAGCGATGTTGAACTTCCAGGCCGCCGCGGCCATCGACTGTGCCTCCGTCGACCCCGTGTCCCTGAATGGATTCGTGTTGACGGCGAGGATCCCGGCGAACTCGTCGGCGTTGTAGAAGATCGTCCGATAGGCCAGGTCACCGCCGGAGGAGTAGCCGGCGATAAAGATGTGTCGGCGATCGATGTTGAAGTGTGTAGTGACGTCGGCGACCGCCATCAGCACCTTGACCACGTCGGTATCGGGATTCCAGCAGCCACCGTCGGTCCCGCCGATCGAGATCACGATGAAGTCGCGGTTGTCGTCGTCCTGGAGTTCCCCGCCGACCAATTTGTTGCTCGTGATCATCTCGTAGGCGTCACCTTCGGCTTCGCCGCCGCAACCATGCATCCATACGAGCAGGCGCATGGGCGTGTTGCCCGACGCGTCGTATTTGGGCGGCGTCGCGACGTAGTAGCTGCCCGTTTGCCCGGCGAAGGAGTCGTTGACGAGCGTCGGCGTGTCGGGGCTGATCGTGAGTGGGGCGGTCGGGATCTGCGTTGGGCCCGGCTGGGGTTCCGTCGGGGTGAACGGCGTGGTGGCGATCGGCGTCGTGCTCGCCGGCGTCGTCGCGGTGGGGGTGGTTGTGGTCGCACCTGGCGGCGCGCTCGGTGAGGAGAACCGCAAGCGGCCCACCCGGGCGCAGTTGTCGCCCCCGGAGGACTCGCTGACCTTCCGCGTGGCGTTGGCGCATGCGAGCACGGGGTAGCTTCCCGCAGGCGTCCCACTGGGCGCACGGACGGAGACGGCGACCTTCGTTGGGGCACCTGCTTTCAGGGCGTGCACCGAGAAGGTTCCGAGCCGAGGATGTTTGTGTCCGACGGTCATCGACAATTCTGCCTGCGAGCGGCTGGCCCGCGCGCGCCCAGTGTTACGGACCGTGAATGACCCGACGATCTGTCCGCCCGACAACCTGATCGAGCCGCTGCTCACAGTCAGGTTCGGTAGCGGACGCCGGTGATGATGCGTCGCGGCCAGGCTTCCAGGGACCGCCAAGACGCTCGTCGCGATCACCGCGACGAGCGTTCCCTGAACGCTTCTCTGAGTCGTCTTCATGCTCTAGGTCGTTGTCCGTCGTCTACTTGGCATGGGACGGTAGCGCAGCGATCGCCGCGATCGCCGTGTTCGTGTTCCATGTCGAGCGGAGCAGACGGAAGAAGACGAGCGGTGACCAGGCGGGTCCGGGGGTCCAGAGGAGAGGCCCCTGGACCCTTATCGCATTGGGACTCCTCGCACGGCATAACTCTCAACGAGATCCCTCGTTCGCGTCGCCGATACCGACACGCGACCGCTTTTGGCGCCATATCCGCTTCGCTCGATCTCACGGAGGATCTCCCGATAAAGCGCTGTTGCGAGTGCCATCGACTGACCGTGAGAGAGCATGTCGATCGCCGGGAGCCCTTCGTCGTAAAGAGCGTCAGCGCGAGCGATCTGATCGCGAAGCAGGCACACCCGCGAGCCGGGCGCTGGAAAGCCATAGCGCTCGATCGTGGTCTCGGCGATGTAGACGCGGCCGTTTGCGTAGTCCTCATCGATGTCACGCAGGATGTTCGTTCGCTGCATTGCGCGCCCCAGCGTCGCCATTTTCGTCGAGCATCCCGGGCCTTGGCCTCCGAGCAGGCCAGCCAGCAGGACGCCGACTGATCCGCCGGCTTGCTGACAGTACCGTTCGAGCTCAACTTCATTCGCGATCCCTGCACCGGCCAGGTCGTGGCGCATCCCGTCGCAAAATTCCAGTAGGGCCGCTCGATCAAACGGATGACAGGCAGCGAGACGATCGAGGATGGTTGTCTCCTCGGTGCTTGCTGGAGCGCCGTGCGCCCACCGTTCGACCGCGTCAAGTCGCGATGGTGCGTCTGGGTCACCATCATCGACGAGATCGTCGATGGTGCGCAGGACGTAGTAGAGCTGTCGTACGTCGTCTTGGATCGCGCCGGGTAGAAGTCGGACGCCCTCGCCGAAGGTGCTTGAGTCCACACCGGACACCGCGTCGCGGCGTCCCTTTCGAGCAACGTCCCCCAAGCAGGACTTCTGATGAGCGGCTGTTTTTGAGTAAGTCGAAGTTAGTGTCATGCCGTGACGCTAACTACGAGCCCGCTGGATACGAGCTTGAAAGACGAGTATTGGCTCTAGTCGCCAGGCACGACTGCGCGCGGTTCGGGCCAAATCGCCTTGAGCACGGCGGCGGATGACGCTGCCAGGGTGATTGCGGCCGTGATGAGAATCGTCCGAAAACCGACCCACCAGGCGGCCGAAAAATGCACGGGCGCGCCTGTTGTATGCCGTAGCCAACCGTCAACGAGGTCCTGACCGACGACGCCCGCGAGGAACCCGATACCGCAGCCCGCGAGAAGCATCGAGCCGCTCTCGTAGAAGATCAGGCGTGCGAACTGCGGGAGGCTCATCCCGATAGACAGAAGCGAGTCGAGTCGACCGCGTCGCTGCGAGATAGCGGCGACGATTAGGGCCGTTATGGAAGCGATTGTGGCGATCAGGATCACCAGGGTCGTGTCGTTCAGCCGCGAGAGCGTGCTTCCCAGGACGCTGCTGACTTCGTGGCGTCGTTCGGCGACGGTCTTCACGGCGACTGCGGTGCCGATGGGGACTGCTCGTTCGACGGCGAGTTTGCCTTGGGCCGGGGAGACGCCTGGCCGCAGATCAACGGCGAGTTGTGTTGGGTTGGTTTCTTTCCAGTAGTGCGTGTGATCTTCGCGGCTCATCACGATCGCGCCTGGGAGCCATCCGTAGTTCGCGACCGTCGCAGCCACGCGGAAGGAGATCGATCCACTGGGGGTGGGGAGGAGTACGCGACCACCTACGCTCACGCCGTCTTCTCGAGCGACTGTCTGGCTGAGCGCGATCCAGCCTCCTTCTTTGAGACGTTGGTCAGCCGTCGACAGGGAACCTGTGACGAGCTGGCTGGGAACGATCTGCGATCTGATCTCGGAAGGGACGCCAAGAACCCACACTCGTCTGTGAGGCAAGTCGAGAAAGGAGTCTTGCCATGGAAGGACAGAGTTCACATCGGCGACGTTCGTCAGCCGGTGCTCCAGAGATGAGGCCGCCAGGGGCTGGGTCGTGTAGACGTTCTCGGGTCCGCCCGGCTTCACCCACAGCTCGCCGCTGGAGAGCAACCCGGTTGCGCCTGAGCTGACTGCGTGCTGGACATCAGCGACTGACCCGCTGATCGTCACCGTGAGGAAAGTGGCGATTGTTCCGGTGGCCAGCAGGGCGACTGCGCGAGTGGAGGTCCGACGCAACTCGCCCAGCGAAAGGCGCGCGGCCGCGTCGCCCGAGTGCCGCGAGACGGCTTGGCCGAACCGCAGCAGCAGACTCGTAGTCCACGGGAGCAACAACACCAAGCCGAGCGCCAAGGCGAGCAGTGCGAAGATCGTCGTACCGGGTGCGACGATGGACAGCGCGACCGACCCGCACGTCAGGACGATCCCTGAAATGAGCGGGAGCGCCTTCGGCAGTTTGAGACGGTCCGTTACGGACAACGATCTGCCGAGCGCGTTGGGCTCGGCAGCGGCACCGGCACGCAAAATCGCGATCGCCGGCAGTGCGGCTGCCATGAAGGCTGCGACGATGCCCCCGCCGATGCTGATGAGGATGGCGCCTGCGCCGATGACGCGCTGGTCGCCAACCGGGAACGCCGCCGCGATGTACCCAGGGACCGATCTGTAAGCGAACAGCGAGATCGCGTCGCCAAGCAACAGGCCGAGGACTGAGCCGAAGATCCCCAGCAGGATCGCGTCGAAGACAAGCGAGGACACAATCATCGAATCGGGCGTGCCGATCTCGATCAGGTAAACGGCGAACCTGCGACGCTCGTCGCTTGCCAGCAGCAGGGAGGCGTAGGCCAGGATGATGCCTGCCACGATGCTGATCGCACTGAAAAGAAGCGTGATCTGTCGTTCAGGGCGCGTCGCGTTCGCAAGCAACCTCGCTTCGGAGCTAGTAGCCCGCACGTTGACGGTCGTGCCGAACCGGGCTTGAAGTTGCCTGCGCAGCGCGCCTTCCTTGCCCGGCATAGGTTCGATCAGCACCCGACTGACGGTGCGGGGTTGTCCTGTCAACGCCTGAAGCACTGGCAGTAGGGTGGCCGCGACAGGGCTTTCGGCAGCCGGCCCGAACCTCGCCGTTGTGAGGACACCAGCGACTGCGGTGCGTCGTCGTTGTCCGCGGACGAGAATGCTCACTCCACTTCCCGGTTTGACGCCGATGGCGTTTGCCGTGGGCTGTGTCACAACGATCAGCCCACGATGACCCGAGACTCCAGCGAGCAGTAGTTGGACGGCAAGTCTGCCCCCAAGTCGAGCGATCTCGCCCGTGGCGCCCACGATTGTCAGCGCCCGACGCCCATTGGGTCCGACCGCGACGACTGGCTCCTGAAGGATCGGCGCGGATGCACGCACTCCGCGCATGTGTCCGACCTCGTCGCCGATCGTTTCGCTGAACCCTCCGGGTCCCCGCGAGGACAGTTCGAGGGTCGCACGTCCCGTCACGCCGTCTGAGATCTGTTCGAACGAGCCGGTAATGCTGCGGTGGGCGACCTGGACGGTGAAGAGCAGCGCGACACCCGCCGCGATCCCCACGATCGCCATGACCTCCCGCATCGGCTGAACGCGAACGTTGCGCCTGTAGAGCAGGAGCAGTGTCCGGAGATAGCCGCTCATCGTGCGGCGGATGTCGTCTCGGGCGTCCCTGTTTCGGTCAGGCGCCCGTCTCGCATCATCAATACGCGGTCGGCGTAGCGAGTCAGTTGGGCATCATGAGTCACGAGAATCGCCGCGGCGCCACGTTTGCGGGGTAGCTCCCGCATCAGCGAGAGCACGGATTCTCCGGTTTCGGTGTCGAGGTTCCCGGTCGGCTCGTCGGCCAGGAGAAGCTTCGGCCCGCCGACCAGCGCCCGCGCGATCGCGACGCGCTGACGCTCGCCGCCCGACAGACGATCGGGAGAATGACGCGAGCGGTTGCCCACACCGACTTCATCGAGTGCGCCAACGGCCAGCCTTGCGGCCTCGCGGCGGTCCATGCCCCGCATCAACAAAGGGACTACGACGTTCTCCTCCGCGCTCAGTCCTTCGCTGAGCCGGAAGTCCTGAAATACAAGGCCGACCTTGTTGCGTCGGTGCTCGAGCATTTCCCGCCGCGAAAGCGCGCCCAGGTCCGCCCCGTCGAATCGCACGGTACCCGCATCGGCCCGGAGCAAGCCTCCCGCGAGCAGCAGCAGCGTCGTCTTGCCCGATCCGCTGGGCCCGAAGATCGCGACGAATTCGCTTGCAAGGACCTTGAGGGTTACGTCCTCGACGGCCCGGATGACCTCGCCGGGACTCTCGTAGCGCTTGTAGGCTCCCTCCAGCTCAAGCATCGGCCGCTGACTGAGCCGGCCGCGCTGGGAACGGGTAGACGCGGCCAAGTTGCACAGGCTGCGCCGAGCTGGCGAACTTCCCTTCGTTGAGATACAGCACCGGATCGCATCGAAGTAGCGCGTCGGCGTTCGAGTCCGTGACGAGCACCGCGACCTTCGCGTCCTCGGCGAGCGACGCAAGCAGCACCATGATCTGTTCCTGCTCGATCAGAGACAGCCTGGAGGCGGGACCGTCGGCCAACAGCAACCGTGGTTCGGTCGCCAGGGCCCGCGCGATCGAAGCCCTCTCACGCTCACCGTCGGAAAGAGCTTCCATCTGGAGATCTGAACAGTGCTCCACCTCGCAAGCCAGAAGCGCCTCTCTTGCTCGCCGCTCGGCAGCGCGGTGGTCGCGGCTGTCGATCAGCAGCGGGACGGCAACATGATCGACGACGCTCAATCCGTCCGGTATCAAGGCACCGGACCAGACGCAGGCGATCTCGCGTCGCCGGAAACGACTGCGCTCGGTGCTGGACATCGAATCGAGACGCTCGCCGTTGTAGATCACCGACCCCGAGTCCGGGGACAGCAGCCCAGCCGCCACACGCAACAGTGTGGACTTGCCGGAACCGCTTGGCCCGAAGATCCCAAGGATCTGCCCTCGGTCGACCGTTAGTGAGACATCGTCGAGTGCGATCTTCTCGCCAGTCGGGCGGGGGTAACGCTTTGTTACGCGCTCGACATGCAGCAGCATCTCATCGACCTTCAGGGTCGAATGGCTGATCCCGGTCTCGAGCGGCCATGCGGCCGAAAAGCTCCTCGCGGGCGTCGCGGGACGCTTCGACCTGCTTCGCTGACCCCGTCGATCGCTCCGGCCAGACAGCGCCCCGCTCCAGCAGCCACATAACGACCTGATGGGCATAACGGGCCCACTTGAGCTCGGCTTCCAGCTGGTAGATGTCGCCGCTCAAACCCATCCGGAGAACCATGTCTTCCGCTCGTACCTGGATACCGTCCAGAGGCACTCGGTCACGCGTTTCCATGATCGCCTTGATCCGCTCTGCGCAGCGGTGTTCGTAGCGCTCGACTTGCCCCAGCGCGTCCTTGAGCTGATCGGGCCCCGCCAGCGCGAGCTTGAGAAGCAGCGAGCGCCGGAGCAGCCTGATTTCTGGCGCTTCGTCCTCATCCCACCATCGCTCAAGCTCTCTCGTGCCGCTCTCGGTGATCGCAAAGACGTTCCTATCGCCACGGCCCCGCGCGACCTGCTCGATCAGCCCTTCACGCTCGAGCACCTTGATCGTTTGGGACAGCTGGCCTGAGTTGATCGCCCACGCCGGCCCGAGACGCGCCTGAAGCCGGTCGCCCAGCTCGTAGGGATAAGCCGCTCGTTGCTGCAGCAAGCCGAGCACCGCGTGCTTCGCTGACATCTAGTAGTTCGCCTCCCTACTCAGCGACGGCTCACCGCCACCGCCCCCACGAAACGATTCCATGATCCAGAAACCTACACCGGCACGCCGTGGCCGGCTCGTATAACCCTAGAAACAGCTACTTAAAGGTTCTGTCTCGTCGGCCGACTGCAAGCACTCGAAGGGGCCTCGTAGCGATCGGAACACGTGTACTGGCACCAAATCCTGGGAGTGTCAGCCGCTCTCACGGCGGTAAGCGGCAGCAGTGCTCTCATCTCGATAAGCGGCTACGAACGGTTCCTTAAAACCATTGACCGCCGCGATATCGACGCACATGCTGTCGTTGCATGAATGGGACCTCTAACCGTCCTCGCCCGCACGCCGGCCTACACCCAAGACGGTGTGGGCCGCGTGCTTGGTCAGTCTGCACCTTCGCTTGGGAGCACCAGTGAAGCACCACGGGTCCTTTGGAGACATACCCGGACGCGGTCCTGCTGTTCGACCAGCGGAGAGCACACCTCGGCTCGATGGTCGGAGGGTGCCGTCCGTTCGACTCCCGTTCGTGGATGATGGGGAGCTGGATCTCGGCGCCGTAGCCGAGCGCTCTCCGCTTGTGATCTGCCTATTCGGAGCGATCGACTCGGGCGGCGGACCGTGTCCAGCCGACGCGCAGCGACTTCTTAACTGGAATCGGCATGAGGCGACGCTGGATCGAAGCGGCCACCGCTTGGTTGCGATCAGCAGCGAATCGTTCGCGAGACAAGCCAGATGGATGCCGCTCGTACCGAGCTGGATGATCTTCAGCGATACCGAGCTCCTTCTCGGCCGTCACCTACCGCTATCTACCGATTGCGACTCGGACTCCTGGCGGTATGTCCCTACCACGCTGGTTACTCAGGGCACACGGATCGTCGGTGCCTTTCGTTCGGTCGGCGCGTCAGACGCAGCAGTCGTGACGAGATGGCTCATGGCTCGCAAGCCCCTCCGCACGGTGCCGATCACCGCCCAAGAAGCCCTCAACGATGTCGGTGTCTGACGTTGCGAGCGAAAGTTGCTATCGAGCTGACCGATCGTCAGCTGGCTTCCGTCCTCGATCAGACAAAAGCCGACCACAGCGTCGCCGCAATGCTCAGCGGCTTCGACCTCAAGCTGACAGCCAGCGAGGCATTCGCCCGGATGGGCTCGGAGAAAGGATCGAGTCGCTCACTCGTTCGTGGGCTCCTCGTGCTGTGCGCATTTCCAGCTACGGGCGAGCCGAGACGCCTGAGCGATGTCGCCGGCGAACTAGAAATGAGCACGAGCACGCTGCACAGGTACCTCAACACTCTCTTGGCTCTCGGGCTGATTGATCGCACCGAGTCCAACCGCCTGTATCGGCGTGGGATCTTGGTCCCCGAGGCTCAAAGATGAGCGACGACGATGACCTAAGGCTGGCCGCTGTTACTGAGCGCCAGCCCTTGAGATGCGCGCCCATCGTCTTGTGCTCACAAAGAATCAGACTTGCCTGGTTGCGCACAGATCCGCGCCGGAGCGAGATTTTCAGCACCTCCGCCGCGTTTCTTGTGAGCTTCGCTGTCTGCTTTGTCGGCTTGGGGTATGTCACCTATGCCTACGCGACCTGGCTCCTTGGTGGGTGAGGGGGAGATCGGCTGGCGCGGCACCCACATGCTCACGTCTCCAATGCGTTCGATTGGACTTGAACCCAGCCACGTTGCCACGATGTGGCCATGGCCTGCGCCGACGAAGCCACCCGCGACAAGGTGCGCTTGGTGGTCATCGGTATCCTCGCCACATGTCGGGGGCTGCCCATAGCTCACGTCTCGCAGCGGCAGCAGAGGCAGCCCATTCCGCCGAAGCGGCTGGCGAGGAGGCCGCCGCGAACGAGGCTTGGCGTCTGTATCGCCGGATCCGGGATGCTGCACGTGACCCCGATGCACTACTCCTGGAAGGCATCGCGCTCAGCGAGCAAGCGCGTGCTCTCGCCGCGCTCGACCATCACAGTCCGTGACCGGCTTCGGTCGCATCCTTGCGGATATGAACCGTGCGGGTGTCCGCTATGTGCTGATCGGTGGGATCGCGCTCATTCGGCACGGTGTGGTGCGCGCGACCGCCGACATTGATGCGGTGCTCGACCCAAGCGAGGAGAACCTCGAGCGTCTACGCGCGCTGATCTCCGAGTGGGCAGCGACACGTCCAGATGGGTCCCCGGTCCCCCCGGACGCCGTCGCGGTCGGTAGATCTATCCACCTCGCCACACCGCACGGAGATCTCGACTTCCTTGGCGAGCGGTCTTCGCCGCTCACATATTCCGAGCTATCGGCACGCGCGGATACGCGGCGGGTCGACGGGGTGGATGCACCGATTTGCTCGCTGGCGGATCTCGTCGCGCTGAAGCGGCTTGCCGGCCGGGAACGCGACCTGGCGGACCTGAGTGAGCTGGAATCCGCCCACGGCGAGCTCCCGGATAGCCGCACCGAATCGAAATAGGCCGGCAAACCGAGCCCCGACTACCTGTTGCGTCCGCCGCCGCCGAACAGCTGCAGGAAGAATAGGAAGACGTTGAAGACATCGAGGAAGATCGAGGCCGCGATCGGCACGGCAAGCTCGTGACTCGTGCGGCGCAGGCGGTTGAAGTCCACGACGGTGAAGCCGCCGAAGATGACCAGCCCGAGCACCGCGTAGATGATGTTGGCGTGCGGGATCGCGACGAAGATCGCGACGATCCCGAAGACGATCAATGCGAGCAGCGCGAAGAACAGGGCTCGCGCGTAAACGGACAGGTCGCGCCTGGTCGCGTAGCCAAGCGCGCCGAGACCTCCGACGAAGGCTGCCGTCGCACCTGCCGCCTGCCACAGCACGGCCGGCTGGGTTTCCGCGTACTGGCGCAGCACCGGGCCGACCGCCGCGCCCAGCAGTACCCCGAGCCCGAACAAAAAGCCGATCGCAAGCTGCTCGTGGCCGCGCCGGGTCGCGATGTTCAGGCCGAAGATGCATGCGAAGGCGAGGATGAACGAGACGATCCCTGCACCGCCAGAGAGATCGCGTCCCAGGTAGGCGCCGAGCGCCGCACAGCCGACGGTCATTGCCACGAGTCCCATCACCTGGCCGAACAGTGCGCGCGTCCGGTCGCGGCTGCGTGCCACACCGAAGGCGTCTCCGCTGCTCAGCGGTATCTGAGTTTCTTGGCTACTCATCAGGATCTCCTATCTTGGGTTCCTCTTGGCGCTGTGCCGTGCTCACGACCGAGCACCGACAGTCCTCCACGCTAATCGGGAGTGGCTTGGCGCTCGGGCATAAGGGTAGTCTCGCCGTTTGGGCCTGACGCGTCCAATCGACTGTTCTTGCTCTGTCGCAGTCATCTAACTCTGACGATCTCGGCCCGAGGCTATACTCGCGCACTCTGCGCTCGTGGCGGAATTGGTAGACGCGCAAGGTTGAGGGCCTTGTGGGCTTAACGGCCCGTGGTGGTTCGAGTCCACTCGAGCGCATAGGAGTCCTTGGGACAGTTGGTGTCGCGCTGTAGTCAGGTGGCCGAGCGAGTTCCAGCGGTGGGCCTTTGCTTCAGAGGGTTGTGCTTCGTGCCCGTCATGCGGACCCCAGTCGATCGCCTGGCCTTGCATCCGTCCACCGGCGGCGGTACATTTGCGAACACATGTTCGTCACAGGACGTTGTCCACCCGAACGGGGAGCAAAGCACCCATGGACTTGACCAAGCGCCAGCAGGAGATCTTCGACTTCATCCGCAAGTACTCGGCGAAGTACGGCTATCCCCCGACCGTTCGGGACATCGGCAAGGCTGTCGGGCTCGCCTCCTCCTCGACGGTCCATGCCCATCTATCCAACCTCGAGAAGATCGGGTTGCTGCGACGCGATCCCTCCAAGCCGAGGGCGATCGAGCTGCTCGACCGGGCCGTCGGCAATGCGGTCGAGAGCGTCAAGGGGATCGTCCGGCCGGAAGGCCTGCCGGTGCTCGGCTCGGTCGCGGCAGGGCAGCCGATGCTGGCCGAGGAGAACATTGAGGAGTACGTCACGATCCCCGACATCGCCGGTGGCAACGACGGCGAGTACCTGCTGAGGATTCGAGGCGAGTCGATGAAGAACGCCGGGATCCTCGAGGGCGACCACGTCGTCGTCCACCCTCAGGACACAGCCCGAAACGGCGAGATCGTCGTTGCGCTGCTCGGCGAGGAGGCCACCGTCAAGCGCTACTTCAAGGAATCCGACCACATCCGTCTGCAGCCCGAGAACGAGACGATGGAGCCGATCCGCAGCAAAGAGGTCAAGGTCCTTGGGCGCGTCGTGGGGCTCCTCCGCAAAGTCTGAGCGATTCCGCCTTTCAGGCGATCTGCCTTGCCGAGCTTCACAATCCGCGCCGCCCGCTGTACCGTGGGCGTGCGGGTCAGGCAGTCGCGGAGGCTCGCGCCTTCGAGGAAAGTCCGGACATCGAAGGGCAGGGTGGTCGGGAGATCGACCCGGGGAAACCCGCGGGAAAGTGCCACAGAAACAAACCGCCTACGTCCGCCGTCCCACGTGAACGGCGGGCCGGCAAGGGTGAAATGGTGCGGTAAGAGCGCACCAGCGCCGCGGTGACGCGGCGGCTGGGCAAACCCCACCCGATGCAAGGCCAAACAGGACCGCTCGCAGGCTGCCCGCCAAGGTCCAGGTAGGCCGCTCAGATGGATGGCTGCTCAATGACAGGATCCGGCTTATCGATCCGCTAAGGAAAAGCCCCGCTCCGGCGGGGCTTTTCTATGTCTGTGCTGGCCGACGATGGGGAGGAATCTCTTTGACTCGCGCTCGTCAGCTCGGCAAGCGACCACAAAGATGTGACCAAAAGTATACGATCGGTTCGACTAGTTGGATGTATGCCGATAAACTGATTCAGGCCGGAGCGCCAGGCAGGGGATTGCTCCGGTCGTTCCACGCGACGGGAGGCGCTTCGCCTCGACTGATGCAGGGATCCGAAAAAGGGGATGAGAGCGAGCCGCGTGCGCTGATGCCGCCGCACGGCGTCATACGCGACCCACAGCTGGCTGCCGAGCTCGAGCGGTCCTCGAGCACGGGCAGTTGGGCGGTGGATTTGGCCACCGGCGACGCCCAGTGGTCAGACGAGATGCATCGCATCTACGGCACCGACCCAAGCTCCTTCGTCCCCGACTCGGAGTCGGTCTCGGCTCGGATACACCCGGATGACCGGGACCGGATCGTCGCGCAAGGAGAGGTTTGGCGTGCTGCTCCGGCACCCTTCGCGTTCGTCCACCGTGTGGTTCGCCCCGACGGTGATGTCCGCCACGTCGAGGCGAGAGGCTGGATCAGGCCCGGAAGCCCGGGGGAGGACGACGTTGCCGTCGGCACCGCACACGACATAACGGAGCGAGTCGAGGCCGAGGCCGAGCGGGAGCGCCAGGCCGCCCGCCATCTGAGCCTGCTCAAAGATCTCGCCTTTGCCGAGGAGCGTGAGCGCCGCCGGATCGCGGGGGACATCCACGACGATTCGATCCAGGCCTTCGAGGCACTCTGCCTGAGGCTCGAAGGCGTCTCCGCGCAGGTCCCCGATGTCGATGTTTCAACGGCACTCGAGGGACTCCGCCAGGAGCTGCGGGCTGCCACGACTCGGCTCCGGACCCTGATGTTCGAGTTGATGCCGCCCGCCGACGGGCTCGGCCTGTGCGAGACGATCCGCGCCTATTGCCAGCGGGCCTTCATCGGACAGGACATCGACTGGGAGCTCACCTGCGACGCCGATGAGGTCGAGGAGGAATGGACGTCCCTGGTCCTCCGTCTGATCCAGGAGCTGGTCAGGAACATCGTCCAGCATGCACACGCCACCCGCGCATGGGTCTCGGTGAGGACCTCAAAAGAGGATCTCTCGCTCGCCGTGATCGATGACGGGGAGGGACTGGAGCGCCAGGTCGAGAAGTCGGGTCATGCCGGGATGAGGCTGATCGCCGATCGGGTGAAGGCGGTCGGCGGCACAGTTCAGTTCGGCCGTCCGGAGTCGGGCAGGGGCACCGCCGTCCGGATCCTGCTGCCGCGCGACGGACTTGGGGCTGGTAATGGCTAGTCCGATCGCGGCGACCCGGACCGTTGTCGTAGCCGACGATCATCCGCTCTTCAGGGCGGCCCTGGTCAGGCTCGTGGGGGACGATGCCTCTTTGACTCTGACGGCCGTGGCGATCGACGGCGGCGAGGCGCTGAAGGCGATCCTCGAGCATCAGCCCGACGTGGCCGTCCTCGACATGCGGATGCCCGTTCTCTCCGGCAGCGAGGTCTCGGCGCGGATCGCCCAGAGCGACTGCGCGACTCGCGTGCTTCTGCTTTCGGAGTACCACGACGGTGAGACCGTCACCGAGGCGCTGGAGGCCGGAGCCGCCGGCTACCTCTCGAAGTCCGCCACCGCGGCGGAGATCACCCAGTCGATCCTGCGTGTAGCCGAAGGCGAGGCCGTGCTCGACGCCACCCTGGGCGATGAAGTCGCGGGAGCGATCCGCGCCCGCGGCGGGGCTCGACCTCGTCTCAGCCCGCGCGAGCGCGATGTCCTCCGCCACATCGCCGCCGGTCACGGCTCGCGGGAGATCGCCATGGACATGCATCTGGCGGTGCCGACCGTCAAGACGCACCTCGCCCACCTCTACCAGAAGCTCGGGGTCAACGATCGCGCCTCAGCGGTCGCCGAATCCATGCGCCAGGGCCTGCTCGACTAGCTTCCCGCGCGAGGACCGCTCGCGCCTCCGTCTCTGGGATGTGACCGCTGCGGCGCCGAGCGGCGAACCAGCAGGGCAATCGCCAACAGGGCTGCCGCCAGACCAGCGGCAAGCGAAAGTGTCAGGGCGTTTCGCGAGACCCAACCCAGGGCCGCCGCGACCGGTCCTCTCTCGTTCCTGGCCTGGAAATCCACCGTCGCTGGAAGCAGCGAGCGAAACGGGCCGTGGTAACCGGCAACGATCTCATACGAACTCGCCCGCAGATGACCGAGGCTTGCCCGCAGTGTCACGGCGTGTCCCGCCGCAATCGTGGATGAACGCGCCGTCACGGTTGCCGCGGGGTTGTTCGACGGCAGCCCCGCTCTCAGCGGATAGAGCGAGAACGTGATCTCGGCTGCGGCAGGGGCCGTGCCGAGATTGCGGACAGGGATCTCCGCTCGCGCCTCGCCGCCAATCACTCCGCTTGCGATAACCGTCCCTGCCAGCAGCGAGGCGGTCGGAAGCCGGCCGTCCTTGCCGAGGTGGTAGGAGATGCTGGAGTGCGCCCCGTGGGTCTCCCCGAGGGAGACCTCTGCCGTTGCGTCGAAGTCTCCCGGGCGCCCGTCATCCTCGATGGTGCCCGAGAACTCCCGGCTTGCGCCCGGAGCGATCAGGCCCGGCGCGATGGGAAGCCAGCGGCGCGATCCCGTTGCCCGGTCGCGCACCCAGATCCCCAGTCGCGCCGGCGTCCCCGCTCGCCTGCTGGCATTGCGTACGAGCATCGTGAAGCGCAGCTGCGAGCGTCCGCTCTGGCCGACTTTCAGTGCCGACAGGCCGGCGCTTGCCGGCCCCGTGCCTGGGGGCGTCAGCACGTTCACGCTCAGCAGGCGCTCGATCGTCTGCAAGGTTCCGGGAGCAGCCTCGGTGTGGGCTTCGTAGACCACTCCAGCGATCAGGCTCCGGCGGGGGATCGCGACCGTCCACTTCACATCGACCGCCCGGGCGCTGTGGGGCTCCAGGGTTAGGTGCGACACCGACACGCGCAGCAGGCGGGCGGCCGTGGCTAGGTGCTGAGGGTCGCGATCGAAGGAGAACGCCCCCGTGGTCTGTTGTTCGAGCAAGACGGGAAAGACCCGCACCTCGAGCCGCTGCGCGGTCGTGTTCGCCACCTTCGTGACGGGCAGCGAGAGCGCCGGCCGGCCGTCGATGCGGCTGTCGGCGGGAGTGATCGAGAACGAGCCCGGGTCGGGTGCGCTGCCGAGCGCGGCCGCCGACATGCAGATCCAGAGCGCGAGCGAGAGGGCAAGCACGCGCGTCGTTTCGCGCGCGGGCCTCACTGCAGGGTGTAGGTCGCCGTGAGACTGTAGGAGCAGCCCGTCAACAGCGACTCCGAGGAGGCCACCGGCTGGGTGTAGCTAGTCGTCAGCACGGCAGTACCGAGGACTCCCGCTCCGCTGGCCACCGACTGGGCCGAGCCGCTGATCGCGACCGCTCCTGAGGAGCTGACGCTGCCCAGCACTCCGGTCCCGGTCATGCTGACCGTCAGTGGGCTCACAAGGCTGGACTCGCTGCTGCTGCACCCGACCCCCGCGGCCACCATGTGGCCCGGCGTGCCCACCGCGTTGTCCTGCACCGACAGAGACCAGGCGCCCTTGGTCGAGACCACCAGCATCGAGCCGGTTCCCGTCGACGTCGAGCCCGGCTGCAGCCCCGACAGCCCGACTGGCGTCGGGACCGACAGAGACAGCGTTTCGAGCGTCAGGCCCGAGATGCTCTGCCCGGCGCTGCTGGCCAGAGCGGCACTGGGAGTCCCCAGCGCCACTGGCCCGAGTGCACACACGAGCGCGGCTCGACGGACGAGACGCGCTCGGGTCCTGTGGAGTGGGCGGTCGGCGGCGTTGAGGGGGAGTGGGAGAACCATCGTCAAAGCATCGGCACCGTCCCGAGTGTCCTGATGGTTCTAATGGATCGAATTAAGGATGAGCCCCACCTCGTCCTCGGGGAGGAGAAAGGGATCGCTATACATCAACGGTTGTTCTAACTATTGATATCGCAACCGGGCTTCGTGGGCACTGACCTCGATCAGGGACGTCATCCAACCCTGTCCAAACGAGGAGTAACACGATGCGCATAGCCACAACATCCCGCCGATGGCCCGTCATGGGCCCTTTGCGTAGCAGCAGACACATCAGCACCTTCCTATTGGCAGCACTGGCGGTCACGGCAGCGGCGCTGCCGAGCGCCGCGAGCGCCGCGACGCTGACCCCGCCGGTGACGGTCACGCCGCTGCCCGCGAGTGGACTGAAAGAACTGCTTTCCGGTGTGCCGCTGCAGGCGCTCCCCACCGCAGAGGTGGAACAGGTCATCGCCGGGCTGCCGGGACTCTCCGGCGTCCCCAAAGTCAAGCTCGGAGAAGCGATCGGACACGCGCTCTCGACGCTTGGAACGAAAGGCGACACCGTCGGCGAACTGCTGTCTCCCGGCGGGCTCGTCGGCCAGCTCCTCACCCAGTTGGAATCGGGTCTGAACCTGTCGGAACTGCTCGCGCTGCTGAAAGGCGGGAGCCTCACGAGCCTCCTGTCCTCGGCACTCGGCTCGACGACGCCCGAATCTCTGCTCGGCGGCTTGCTCGAACAGACATCCTCGCCGGGTGAAGTTCTGAGCCAGATCCTCGGTGCCGCCAATCAGCCGAAGCTCGAAGAACTGATCGGCGCCCCGATCGCCGGGGTCAGCTTCGTCCCCTCGACTGTCAGCGGTCTCGCCGGTGAACTCGGCATGACCGTGAGCAAGCTGGGCGAAGAAGTCGGTGCGTCGCTGCCATCGACGGCCCTCGCGCTGACCGGCGGCCTCCTCAGCGGAAAGACCCTCGCTGGGCTGACCGGACCGATCGGGCTGAGCCTGTCCCTGCTGGGAGGCTCAGAAGGCTCGGAAGAAGGATCATCGGGAACCGGCGGCAACGGCGGTAACGGTGGCTCTGGTTCGGGTGGCTCCGGTGGTTCCGGTGGCTCGGAACACCCGGGCACCGGCAACGTGGCCATCACCGTGATCTCGCCCGACACTCCCGCGACGAGCCCTGTCTCGACGATCGCCTCGAAACCGGCAAGCCCGCTTCACCTGACGGTCGTCTCGCGCAAATACAGCCGCGGAACGGTCACGCTCGTGCTGCGCGTGCCCCACGCCGGCAGCCTACGGGTGACCGGTGCCGGCCTCGGCGCGAAATCCCGCAAGGTAGCCAAGGCGAGCCAGGTGACGGTTCGCATGAAGCTCACCAAAGCCGCGCTCAGCTCCCTGCACCGGGCGCGTAAGCATCACAAGAAGGTGACCGTTTCGGTCCTCCTACGGGAGACCGGCGGCGGGCAGCTCAAAGCCCGCACCACGCTGACGGTCTGATCGCCGGCTGCGATGGGGGTCGTCCGCCCGGATGGCTCCCATCGAGCTTTGCCGCCGCCTCGCGGTGGCGGGAGCAGCGGCGTGACGACGCTCGATCAGAGCTCTTCGGCGGCAGAGGCTCGCCGCGGCAGCTTCTCGCCGAGACCCGAGACTTCGAACAGCCGGGCGACCTGTGGACTCACGGAGCCAATCAGCATCTCGCAGTCGTTGACCGAACACAGTTCATGACCGACCAGCAGGGAGCGCACACCCGTGGAGTCCATGAACGCGAGATCGGCCATCTCGAGCAGGATCCTGTTCGAGCCGTCGGCGCACAGTTCGGCGATCGTCGTGTCGAGCACGCCGGCCGATGCGATGTCCAGTTCGCCGGACAGCCACAGGGTCCACCCGTCGCCTACGGCCTCGCGCTTGATCGTGAGCTGCGGCACCGGATCGGTCATGGCCGCTCACGCGGGTGGGCTGGGCGGTAAGCCTGCATGGACTTCTCGAAGTTTGCGCACGAGGCGCGGACAAGCTGGTCGGGCATAGCTCCTCGACACACTCGGATCGGTTATGTGTGCCGGTCTGCCCTGGACTGCGAGCCTGGGCTCGCAGCGTGCCTCCCGGTCACGGTGCGCAAAGAGATCGCGTCCCGTAGTCGGGGATCCTATCGTTAGCGCCAGCCGCATCGCTGCGGTTGGCTCCCGCGGCGAGTAGCGACGGCGCTCAGTCGGGCTTGTGCTCCTCGTCGGCCTCTCCGTAATCCTGACCGTCGGCGTCGCTCTCCCCGGCGGCGTCCCGAGTGATTCGGGAGGTCGCATGGCCGTCGCCGTGGGAGGTGTGTTCGATCAGTTCCTCCTCGGCAAGCTCGAAGCCCTCCGACTCGCCGCCTCCAGCCTCCTCCACCGCGCGCCGCTCCTCGCGGCGGCGCTGCTCCAGCTCGTAGTCGTCCATCTCCTCAGCCTCTTCTCTCGCCATGCCGGGCAGTTACCCGATCCGTGGCGAATCTCACGGCTGCAGCTGACGGCGGGCGACTTCCATCAGCGTTGCGGTGCTCTTGAGCTCCTCGAGAGCGGCCGTCATCGCCTCGCGCTCGCAGTCGACCTTCTCCGGCCAGGGCTTCGGCGGATGGTCGTCGAGCGTCTTCATGCCATTGCCGGTGATCAGCGCGACGACGGTCTCGTCGGAGCCGAACCGGCCCGCCGCGGCGAGCTTCTCGAGCACCGCGATCGTCGTGCCGCCGGCAGGCTCGGTCAGCAGCCCCTCGGTTGCGGCCAGCAGGTCGATGCCGGCGAAGATCTCGGGATCGGAGGCGAAGGCGGCGGTGCCGCCCCGTTTGTGGACCGCGTCGATCACCAGGTAGCCGTCGCCCGGTGAGCCGATCGCCAGCGAGTGTGCCGCCGTCTCGGGCATCACCGGATGCACCTCTGCCTCCTCGGCCAGGATCGCCGAGGCGATTGGGTTGCACCCGCTCGGCTGGGCGATGTGGATCGCCGTGCCGTCGGTCTCGGCCAGGCCCATGAGCTGAAGCTCGATCAGGCCCTTGTGCATCCGCGAGGAGAGCGTGCCGCCGGCGGCCGGGCTGACGATGTGCTCGGGCGAGGCCCAGCCGAGCTGCTCGACGATCTCGAAAGCGGCCGTCTTCGCGCCCTCCGCGTAGAACGGGCGCAGGGTGATGTTCGCGAAGTCCATGCCCGTCGCTTCAGCGACTTCTCGGCAGCGCTTGTTGGCTTCGTCGTAGTTGCCCTCGACCTGGCAGACCTTCGCACCGAGAGCCATCACGCCCGCCGCCTTCGTCGCCTCAAGGCGATTCGGGTAGACGACATAGGCGTTGACCCCTGCCTTCGCGGCCAGCGAGGCGACCGCCGTGCCGACGTTGCCAGTCGAGACACAGCCGATCTCTTCCTTGCCCTTCTCGAGCAGACGCGCGATCGACATCGACACGACGCGATCCTTGTAGGAGAAGCTGGGCCGCTGCGAGGAGTCGTCCTTCAAGTACAGGTTCGCGATGCCCAGCTCGGCGCCCAGCCGGTCGGCGCGGATCAGCGCCGTGTAGCCGGAGGACTGACCGACTCGCGCCTGTGCTCGCGCGTCAACGATCGGCAGCAGCTCCTCGAAGTGCCAGATGTTGCGTGGGCGCTCCTCGGTGGGCACCTCGGCGAAGTGCCGAGCCGCCATCTCGTAGTCGTAGACGATGTCGAGGCCCTTGCCGCAGTCGGGGCAGGAGAAGACGGTGTCCTCGAGAGGCCAATGGTGATCGCAGCGGTGACACACCAGCTCCGTCGCGCAGGAGCGAGTCCGCTGCCGGGAGCCCTGCTGGGGCTGTGCGGTCGTCGTGCTCATGCGGGTATCACCAACGATACGCCTGGCCAAGGCGTCTGTGAACCCCTGTCCTCGTTGCCGAAGGCGATCCACAGCTCCTCGGAGATGTGGGGCACGAGCGGGCCGAGCATCTGGGCGAGCACCGTCAGGGCGCCCAGCAGCGCCTCGACGTTCACGGCGCTGAGCCCCGGCTCGCGCGCGAGGACCCGTTTCTCGAAGTCCTTGATGCGGTCGAACAGCCTCATCAGGTTGCGCACCGCGCTGTGCATCTCGAGGCTCTCCATGTCCGCCGTGATGCGCTGGACGGCCGCCTCGCACCACTGCTCGAGTTTCAGGCGCAGGTGCTCGCTGGTGTCCTTCTCGATCGCCGGCTGCTCGGCGCCAAGCGCCGACAGAGCGAGCTTCTGATGGCTGTAGTCCCAGACCTGCGCGAGGAAGCGGTTGCAGCGCAGAACCGCCGAGTCGCTCCAGTTCAACGACTTCTGGGGCCTGGCGGCAAACAGCACCGCAAGCCTCACGGTGTCGGCTCCATAGCGATCCACGAGCTCGTCGGGGTCGACCACGTTGCCCAGATGCTTGCTCATCTTGCGGTTGTCCCTCGTCACCATCTCGTGAAACAGACATCCGGCGAATGGCTCGCCGTCGGCAAGGAAGGCCAGCGGGCCGATGTCGCGCAGTGCCTTCGTGACGGTCCGCTGGTCGAACACGAAGTTGCCGCTGTCCGACCCGGCGACCAGCCGCTCGGAGGGCAGCCAGTGGCGCAGATCGGGGAGCGCCAGGATCTCCTCCAGAGGCTCGTCCCGCGACTCCGGTGGAACGCAGGCGGGGATCCACAGCCACAGGGCGTCGAAGTGGCAGTCGAGCGTGTCTGTCTCGCGCCGCGCGGAGCCGCCGCAGGCGGGGCAGGTCGTGTTGACGAAATCCTCCAGCTCCGCCAGCGGATTGCCCGTGCCCGTGGGCGTGATGTCGAGCGGCAGCACCACCGGCAGCTCGCTCTTCGCGACCGGCACCATCCCGCACTGCTCGCAGTAGACGACTGGGATCGGGGTGCCCCAGGATCGCTGACGGGAGATCACCCAGTCCGAGGCCTTGTAGCGGACGGCAGGCTGGGCCGCGACAGCGTCGCTGTCCGCCGCCGATGCCTCTCCGTCCTCACTTGCCAGGCCCATCCGTCCGGCGATCACCTCGTCGGTGCGGTCCTCGCTGGGGACGCCGAGGGCGATCGTCGGGCCGAAGCGGGCGTCCACGACCGGCGAGATCAGCACCGGAAGCGCTCTCCCAGAAGGGTCGGTCATGGTCGTGTTCGCCTGGATCACGGGGATCGTCTCCGCATCGCGGGCGCTGCGGACCCACCCACCGGAGCGCATCTGCTCGAGCTGCTCGGCGATAGCGGGATCCGACGCCCAGCGCTCGGCCTCGGGGTGGCGCGGCGAGATCACCACGAAGGCGGCGCCGGAGACCGCGTTGGCATGAGGCGTGAAGGCTGTGACGGTCGACCCGTCGGGGGCGCTCAGCTGAACCTCGACACCGTCGACACGGCCCATCACGTCGAGCTGGGAGTCGAGTGCGACCTTGTCCCATTTCCCGCTCGCCTCGCGCTCGCCGAGGCGGCTGTCGTTCTCGGTCACGTAGGCGCTGACCTTGAAGTACCACTGCGGCAGCTCGATCAGCCGGACGGGGTTGTGGCAGCGCCAGCAGGTCCCCCCGGCCTCGACCTGGATCGAGGCGAGCGTCGTCTGGCAGTTGTCACACCAGTCGACCGTTCCCGTTCCCCGATAGACCAGTCCGGCCTCGTAAAGGGTCAAAAACAGCCACTGAGACCAGCGATACATGATCTCGTCCGAGCTGAGGAAGGCGCGCTCCCAGTCCAGCGAGAAGCCGAGCCGCTGCAGTTGGCCCTTCATGTGGTCCGCGCAGCGTGTCACCCAATCGGTGGGGGGCTCGCCGCCGGCGATCGCCCCCAGCTCGGCGGGAAGCCCGAAGGCGTCGAAGCCGAAGGCGAACAGCACGTCCTCACCGCGGGCGCGCCGGAACCGAGCGTAGGCGTCGCCGATCGAGTAGGAGCGGACATGGCCGATGTGGACGTTGCCCGACGTGAAGGGGGCGGACGGCTTGATGTAAAGATGCGGTCGATCCTCGACGATCGCGGGCGTGCGGAAAGCGTCGCGCTCCGTCCAGGCGGCCTGTCGGCGGGCCTCCACGGCGTGCGGGTCGTAACGCCTGTCGGCCTGCTCGGTCACGGTAGTTCGAGGATACCCGAGGGCCTAAGCCCGGCAACGCCCGTTGCTATGCTCAGCCCTACTTGGCTGCCGTCGCCCGCGGGGCGATCACGGTGCTTCGCCGCCCTATATCTGACCCCGCCGAGAGCGGGGTCTTTTCGTCCGTGCCGACTGCGAGGATTCAGCGATGGAGATAGAGATCGGACGTGGAAAGAAGGGTCGTCGCGCTTATGGTTTCGACGACATCGCGATCGTTCCTTCAAGGCGAACGCGGGATCCCGACGACATCGACATCTCCTGGAAGCTCGGGCCCTACCAGTTCGAGCTGCCGATGCTGGCCTCCGCGATGGACGGCGTCGTCTCTCCGGAGACAGCGGGGATCGTCGGCCGTCTGGGTGGCTTGGCGGTCCTCAACCTCGAGGGCATCTTCACTCGTTATGAGGACGCCGAGGAGCAGCTGGAGCGGATCTCGGGCCTGCCGAAGGAGCTGGCGACCAGGGAGATGCAGGCGATTTACCAGGAGCCCGTCAAGCCTGAGCTGATCACGCAGAGGATCAGCGAAATCAAGCAGCAGAAAGTCGTCGTGGCGGCCTCGCTGACGCCGCAGAAAGTCCTCAAGTACTACGAGCTAGCGCTGGAGGCGGGGCTCGACGTGCTCGTGATCCAGGGCACGGTGGTCTCGGGTGAGCACGTCTCGACCGTCTCCGAGCCGCTGAACCTGAAGGAGTTCATTCCCAGCCTCGAGGTTCCGGCAGTCGTCGGCGGCTGTGCCTCCTACCACACGGGCCTGCACCTGATGAGGACCGGCGCCGCCGGCGTGCTCGTCGGCGTCGGCCCCGGAGCGGCGTGCACGACGCGCGGAGTGCTCGGGATCGGCGTGCCCCAGGCGACGGCGATCGCCGACGTCGCCCATGCCCGCTCGACCCACATGCTTGAGACAGGCGAGTACTGCCAGGTGATCGCAGACGGCGGCATGCGCAACGGCGGCGACGTCTCCAAGGCGATCGCCCTCGGCGCCGACGCGGTAATGATCGGGTCGCCTCTGGCTCGTGCCTACGAGGCTCCCGGTAGAGGCTTTCACTGGGGTATGGCGACGTTCCACCCGAGCCTGCCGCGAGGCGCCCGGGTGGCGACCCACCAGAACGGCACCCTCGAAGAGATCCTCGTCGGCCCGGCACGTGAGAACGACGGCACGTTCAACCTGTTCGGCGGGCTGCGGACGTCGATGGCGACGTGCGGGCACAAGGACCTTGCCGAGTTCAACCGGGCCGAGGTCGTCGTCGCACCGTCACTCCAGACCGAGGGCAAGGCGCTTCAGCGCGACCAGCAGGTCGGCATGGGCGCCACCAACGGGAAGGTCGCACAGCTCGTAAATGACTGAGGCGGCTGTCACGGCCGTCGAGCCGGAGGCCGGGCAGCGGCGGCGGATCACGCCTGCGCCGACGGTCGAGCAGGAGATCGTCGTGCTCGACTACGGCGGTCAGTACTCGCAGCTGATCGCCAGGCGCGTCCGCGACTGCGGCGTCTTCAGCGAGCTGCTGCCCCACCACGTCTCGGTCGAGGAGGTCGCCGCGCGCAAACCGCGTGGCATCATCCTCTCCGGGGGCCCCGCCTCCGTCTATGCCGACGGCGCTCCGGCATTGGATCGCGGTCTGCTCGAGTTGGGTGTACCCGTGATGGGGATTTGTTACGGGATGCAGCTGCTCGTCCACACGCTCGGCGGGCGCGTCGAGCAGGCTGAGGTGGGTGAGTTCGGGCGCTCGGAGCTGCAGGTCATCGAGCCCGGCGTGCTGATGCGCGGGCTGCCGCGCGAGCAGACCTGTTGGATGTCCCATCGCGACACCGTCTACGAGGCGCCGCCCGGGTTCACGGCACTGGCCTCCTCGACGGGCTCGCCGGTGGCGGCGGTCCAGGATGCCGAGCGGGGCATCTACGGCATCCAGTTCCACCCCGAGGTCGTCCACACGCCCTATGGCCAGGAGATCCTCACCCGGTTCCTCACAGAGGTGTGCGGCTGTGAGCCGAACTGGTCGGCGGCGTCGATCGTCGACGAACAGATCAGACGGATCCGCGAGCAGGTTGGCTCCGGCAATGTGATCTGCGGCCTCTCCGGAGGAGTCGACTCCTCGGTCGCCGCGCTGCTCGTCCACCGGGCGATCGGCGACCAGCTGACGTGCGTGTTCGTGGACCATGGGCTGATGCGCAAGGACGAGGGCGAGCAGGTCATCAAGACCTTCCGCGACACCTTCAAGGTGCCGCTCGTCGCCGTCGATGCCGAGCGGCGCTTCCTCGAGAAGCTGAAGGGCGTCACCGAGCCCGAGGCAAAGCGCAAAGCGATCGGCGCGGAGTTCATCCGTGTGTTCGAGGAGGAGGCGACGAAGCTGGCCGGCGGGGGGGAGGACGCCCGCTTCCTCGTCCAGGGCACTCTCTATTCGGACGTGATCGAGTCCGGTGGCGGCACGGGTGCGGCGACGATCAAGTCCCACCACAACGTCGGCGGTCTGCCCGACGATCTCCAGTTCGATCTCGTCGAGCCGCTGCGAGCGCTCTTTAAGGACGAGGTCCGCGCCGTCGGCGCCGAGCTGGGACTGCCGGAACGGCTCGTCTGGCGCCAGCCCTTCCCTGGCCCGGGCCTCGCGATCAGGGTCGTCGGCGGCGAAGCGACCCGCGAGCGCCTCGACGTGCTTCGCGAGGCCGACCACATCCTCCAGGAGGAGATCCGCCGCGCTGGGCTCTACCGCGAGCTGTGGCAGTCCTTCTGCGTGCTCCCCGACGTTCGCACTGTCGGCGTGCAGGGCGACGAGCGGACCTACGGCTACGTCGTCGTCGTACGGGCGGTGACGAGCGATGACGCGATGACGGCCGATTGGGCACGGCTCCCGTACGACCTGCTTGAGACGATCGCCTCGCGCATGATCAACGAGCTTCGCGAGGTCAACCGGGTCGTGCTGGACATCACCAGCAAGCCGCCCGGCACCATCGAGTGGGAGTAGACCGTGGACCCCGAGGCAGAGCCCGCTTGGCTTGAGCGCCTCTATTCCCTGAACGCCGTGCTCGTTGCCGGCGGCGAGCAGCTCGCGGGCAGCATCTGTTACGAGCACCATCAGGAGGACTACGAGCGCACGCCACCGGTGGCGGCCAACAAGGAGAAGCGCGAGCGCTTCCGCGAGGCGTGCATCGGGCGCGAGCGGATGCTGGAGATCGGCGTCAACGGCGGCCACTCCGCCTATGTCGCGCTCAGCGCCAACCCCACGCTCGAGTTCCATGGCGTCGACATCGCCGATCACTCCTATGTCCGCCCAGCAGTCGAATGGCTGCAGAACGAGTTCCCCGGGCGCGTCCACTTCCATCCCGGCAGTTGTCTCGATGTGCTTCCCGAACTGGCCAGGCAGGGAGCGAAGTTCGATCTCTTTCACGTCGACGGGGCGAAGCACACCTACTACTTCGACATCCTCAACTGCCGTCTGATGATCGACGAGGACCGACCCTCGCTGGTGATCGTCGACGACGCGAACATGGGGCCCGTTCAGCAGATCTGGGCACGCTGCCTGCGCCAAGGGCTCATCAACGCCAGCGACGGCTTTCCCCCGATGAGCGGTCCGCGCCGCAACGCGATCGGGATCCTCGAGCCGATTCCGATCTGGCGGTGGCGCGCCTATCGAACAGCGGCTTTGCTGCGTCGTAAACGGCGCCGGTGGCGTGCCGCGGTGGCGGCCGGTGTCTCAGGTCGCCGGGCGGCGGCCGGCAAGCCCCGAGCCACCTGACTCGTGCCTAGCTCGGCTCCTCGGGAGGGGCGATCGGCGGTGGCGTGACCCCTTCCAGGAACCCGGGGAGCTCGATCGAGGGGTCAAGGCGCGCCGCGGCCATCATCGCGGCCGAGAGGGCGTGGGAGAGGACGTCGATCAGCTCCCCGGCGGCGACGTCGCGCTGTTCGAGCCAGTGCAGCCCCGCCGCCTCGACTGAGCCGAGCCACGCGCGGGCGCTCGCCCGCGCCAGCGGCGAGCGGCTGCCTCCGCCCGGCATGCCCGCCAAGACGATGTCGGTGAAGACCTCGCGGTCGCGCTCCACGATCGCGGCGACCTCTACGTCCGCCGGCGCGACCCTCCGCACCGCGGCGTGCATCTCCGGGTAGCGCTCGATGCTCGCGAAGTAGCGTTGCAGTCCAAGCCGGAGCTGCTCGTCCGGGGGTAGCGACGCGTCCGGTTCGAGCGCCAACAGCCTGTCGACGATCCGCTCGATGCAGGCCACGTAGTACTTCCGCTTGCCTGAGAAGTAGTGGTAGAGCAGACCGCGGGAGACACCGCCGGCGCTCGCGATCTCCTCGATCGAGACCTCCTCCCACGGGAGCACGGCGAACAGCGCGACACCGGCGTCGAGCAACTGCTCGCGGCGCGCGTCCACATCCATACGCGTGCGGGTGGCAGCCACAGCCCGATTCTAGGCACGCCGAGCCGCCCGAGAGCTTGTTAGACTTTCGTTCAATAGCGCTCTCGCCCCTCGGAGGTACCACGTGCCCACAGCAGCCGCCGCAGCTCCACCCAAGGTCCAAGCGTCAGGCGATCTCCCTCAGGCGCTGCTCGGTAGCGCGCCTGCCTCGCCCGCCGGCCCTGTGATGGAGGCGGAGCCGGCCGCTCGGATGCCGCAGCGGCTGCGCACGCCGCGGGCGCTGCAGATGGTGCGGATCAACTGGCGTCAGGCGCGCTTCATGTTCAAGGCGCAGCGCGAGATCGGCGAGGTCTTCGGGATATACGGGCCGATCGGCGAGGACGTCGTCGTCACCAGCCATCCCGACCATGTGCGCTCGCTGTTCACCGCTGACCCCGCGCTCGCTCCCTCGCTGACCGGAGAGTCGCCGCTGCGCCCGATCGTCGGGCCGAGCTCCGTGCTGACACTCGTGGGGCCTGAGCACATGCGCCAGCGAAAGCTGCTGCTGCCGTCCTTCCACGGCGAGGCCGTCGAGCGCTACACGGCGATGATCGCCGAGGCCGCCGAGCGCGAGATCGACCGCTGGCCGATCGGCCAGCCGTTCGCGCTCGGCGCGGCGATGCAGGCGATCACCCTCGACGTGATCATGTCCGGGATCTTCGGCGTCGAGGGAATCCCGGCCGAAGGCACGCCCGAGCGTGACCTGCGTGAGACGATCCGCAACGCCGTCGCGCTGTCCTCGCGGCCCAGCTCGCAGCTGTTCGAACTCATGAACATCGGGAGACGCGAGCCGATCCGGCTCGCTCGGCGCTTCGTGGAAAACCTCGAGCGACCCGTCTATGCAGCGATCGCCGCTCGGCGCGCGGCTGGCGAGGAGGCACTCGGCAACGACGTCTTCTCGCTCTTGCTGCAGGCGCGCTACGACGACGGTGAGCCGATGTCCGACCAGGAGCTTCGCGACGAGCTTCTGACGCTCGTCCTGGCTGGTCACGAGACGACCGCCAACACACTTGCTTGGGCATTCGAGCGCCTGCTGCGTACGCCGGCTGCTTACGATCGTCTGCGCGAGGAGGTGCGGGCGTCCGATCAGGCCGAGGCCGGTGCCGACTACGTCGAGGCCACGATCCATGAGGCGATGCGTGTGCGGCCGGTGATCCCCCTGATCGGCCGGCGCGTGGCCGTGCCCTGGCAGCTCGGCGAGTTCTCGCTGCCCGCACAGACCCCGGTCCTCGTCAGCATCCTGCTCGTCCATCACCGCGAGGACCTCTACCCGCAGCCCTACGCCTTCCGGCCCGAGCGCTTTCTCGGCACCAAACCCGGGACCTACACCTGGATCCCGTTCGGCGGCGGCATTCGCCGCTGCCTGGGCGCAACGCTCGCGATGGCCGAGCAGCGAGTCGTCCTGCGGGCGATCGCCCTGCGTACCGACCTCGCGGCGGTCGATCCCGCGCCCGAACCGGTGCGGCACCGGAACGTCACGATGGTCCCCGGGAACGGTACGCGCGTGCTGCTCACAGGCCGCCGCGCCACTGCCTAGGCGAGTGGCGCCGACATTGGCTATTGTGTTGCCTTCGCCGCGCTTTCGCGTGGCCTTTTTCACGCAATGGCACCCTCGACGAAGACCTACGTAGCGAAGCCGACCGACCGCGAGCGGAATTGGGTGCTGGTCGACGCCAACGGCAAGACGCTCGGGCGCCTGGCCACCCAGATCGCCGACCTCCTTCGCGGCAAGCGCAAGCCCGAGTACACGCCTCACATCGACACGGGCGACTTCGTGGTCATCGTCAACGCCGAGAAGATCCACGTGAGCGGCAACAAGCGCCAGGACAAGCGCTACTACCGTCACTCCGGCTACCCGGGCGGTCTGCGCTCGCGGACCTTCGAGGAGATGCAGGCGCGCCGGCCCGAGGAGATCATCCGCCTGGCCGTCAAAGGCATGATGCCCCGCAACCGCCTGGCGCGTAAGCAGCTGACGAAGCTGAAGATCTACGCTGGGCCTGAGCATCCCCATGTTGCTCAGCAACCGCAAATACTTGAGATAGAGGCCTGATGGCAGACGAGCAGACACCTGAGGAGTCCGAGACCCAGCACGCCGTCCCCTCCGAGGAGGCCGCCGAGATCGCGGGCTCCGCCGAGGACGCAGCCCTTGAGGCCGCCCAGGAGGCCCAGGAGTCTGGTGCACCGGCGCCCGAGCCCGCGACGGTCGAGCCCGCCGGTGACGGTCACGCGGTGCCGACCGCCGAGGCCCAGCAGGTTGCCGGCTCCACCGAGGACGCAGCTCTCGAGGCAGCTCAGGAGGCGGCAGAGTCCGAGGAGCCGGAGTCCGCCCCTCGCGAGAAACCAGCCGTTCCGGGCGCCCACCTCGAAGTCGACATCGTTCCCGAGGGCGTCGACCCGCTGAACCGTGGTGCCGAGACCTACGAGGACCCCTACGCCGTCGAGGATGAAGCCGAGCAGCCTCAGCAGGACGCCGATTCAGAGCAGGAAGAGCCGGCTGCCGAGCCGATCGCCACCGCCGCGATCGACCTGGCATCGGGCGCTCGCTACCGCGCCACCGGCAAGCGCAAGACGGCGATCGCACGCGTCACCCTTCGGCCCGGCACCGGCAGCTACCTGGTCAACGGCCGGACCCTGGAGGAGCACTTCCCCCGGATCACTCTGCAGCGCAACATCCGTCAGCCGCTCGAGACGGTTGGCTACGAGGACCGCATGGACGTCGTCGCCCGGCTTCACGGCGGCGGTATCTCAGCTCAGGCCGGCGCACTGCGCCATGGTGTCTCGCGTGCGCTCCTGGAGGCGGACCCGAACCTGCGTGGCGAGCTCAAGCGCAGAGGCTTCCTGACTCGTGACTCGCGGGCCAAGGAGCGCAAGAAGGCCGGGCTCAAGAAGGCCCGTAAGAAGCCGCAGTTCTCCAAGCGCTAGGACCCGTCCAGAGAGGCAGAGATGGCCCGTAAGCTGTTCGGGACGGACGGCGTCCGAGGCGTTGCAGGCGAGTTCCTGACCGCCGAGCTGGCTGTCGGGCTCTCGCGGGCGGCAGCCGAGCAGGCCGGGTCCCAGCATCCGCGGGTGCTGATCGTCAGGGACACCCGCGAGTCGGGAGAGATGCTCGAGGCGGCTGTCGCCGAGGGCGTTGCCGCGGCAGGCGGCGAAGCTCTGCTGGGCGGTGTCCTGCCCACGCCGGCAGCGCCGCTGCTGCTCGCCCGTTACGGGTTCGACATGGGGGTCGTGATCTCGGCGTCGCACAATCCCTACCAGGACAACGGCATCAAGTTCTTCGGGGGTGACGGGTTCAAGCTCTCCGATGACGCCGAGCTCGCGATCGAGCGGGCGCTGGAGAGAAACGGGGGAGGAGCCCACGGGCAGACAGGGAGCGTCCACGAGCTGAAAGGCGCGGGCGAGGACTACCTGCGCGAGCTCCACACTCGCTTTCAATCGCTCGACCTGCACGGCCTCGACGTCCTGCTGGACTGCGCCAACGGCGCGACCTCGCATCTGGCGCCGGAGATCTTCCGGCGACTCGGCGCACGGGTCACCGCCCATGCGGCCAGTCCCGACGGGCGCAACATCAACGACGGCTGTGGCTCCACCCATGTGGGGGAGCTCGCCCGGATGGTCGTCGCGGGCGGTCACTCGATCGGCTTCGCCTTCGACGGCGACGGCGACCGTGTGCTGGCCGTCGACTCACGGGGCGAGGTGGTCGACGGCGATGAGCTGCTGGCGCTCGCGGCGCTTCACCTGCGCGACACCGGACGGTTGAGTGGGGGCGGCGTCGTCGTGACGGTCATGACCAACTACGGCTTCCATGCGGCGATGGAGCGAGAGAAGATCGGTGTGGCGGTCACTGCCGTCGGCGATCGCTACGTGCTCGAGGAGCTCCGAAGCAGTGGTTGGACGCTCGGTGGGGAGCAGTCGGGCCATCTGATCGAGATGGGCTTCAACCGCACAGGCGACGGTCTCGCCGGGGCGCTTCTGACGCTCGAAGCGCTCGGCGGCGAGGATCTTGCGGAGCGGGCGGCGATGCACAAGCTGCCGCAGCGGCTCGTCAACGTGAAGGTCCGCGACCGCGATGCGATTGCCGGCGCGGACGGCGTGCACGAGGCGGTCAGGGCGGCCGAAGCCGAGTTGGAGGGACGGGGCCGCGTGCTGATCCGTCCCAGTGGCACCGAGCCGCTCGTGCGGGTGATGGTCGAGGCGCCGACGGCCGAGGAGGCCGACCGGGTGTGCGGGCGCCTGGTCTCACTCGTCGAGTCCGAGCTGGGCGCCTGAGCGATTCTCAGGCCGAGTCGCGCCGGCCGTGGAACCACGAGCCGTCGGGAAGCGAGAAGGAACCTCCGACAAAGCCGGGCGGCTCGATCGCCCGACTCGGCTCTCCTCGTCGCACCAGGCGGGCAAAGCGGCGGGGACCGACCCTGGACGAGCGCGCCGGCCAACGGTCGAGCTTGGACGAGCCGCGACTCGGGATCGTTTCGAGGGCGGTCCTTTCCGGGGCAGCGCCCGCAAGCTCCGCGGCGGCGCTCGCGAGCTCGTCCTCCAGCGCCTTGACACCGCCGGCGTACGCGGGCCCGCTCGAGTCGGCGATGAGCCGCTCGAGCCGCGCAACGCCCCGCGCATAGACGGCGACACGACCCTCCAGGCACCGGCCGATGTCTTCCAGGGCCTGCCTGTTGGCGAGCACCGCGGAGCGGTCAGGGCTCACCCGGCTCATCCGCGCGGGCTGCTCGGCGGCACGCATCAGAGCGGCCAGGCCCGCCGCGACAGCCTCCCGTGAGCGCGGCGTGGTCAGACGGGCCGCGTGGGCGCTCAGCAACTGCGAGCCGGAAGGGTCCTCCCCGGCGATCAGGCGCTCGTCCAGTGCGAACCAGCGCAGGCGGGCCGCGAGACGCACTGCAAGGCGCGGCTGCTGTGATCCGCTCTTCACCGCGCTCAGACGACGGGCGGAAGTGGCTGGAACGGCTCTTTCCTCATGCAGCATCGTTGAAACCTCCAATTCAAGTTAGACGGTGTTGCTAACCAACTATACCCATACGATGGTGTTGTAAACTGAAGGTTGCGATGAGCGAGAAAAAAGAGGGGAGAGCGGCCCCGCACAACCTCGATCTGGTGGCCGACTTCGTCAACTCGGCCGATCTGGAGACCGGGCGGGAGGATCTGAGCGGCCCCCCGGAGCTCGGCGCATGGCTCCACGCTCGTAATCTGCTTCCCACCGAGACTGTCCTTGGGGAGGCCGACCTGGATGCCTCGCTGCGGCTGAGGGAGGCGCTACGGGCGGTGATGCTGAACCACAACGGGGGCCCGATGGACGCCGCCGCCGAGCAGGAGCTGGAGGCGGTGGCCCGCCGCGGGCGCCTCGGCATCCACTTCCCTGCCGGCGACGCGACGCGCCTGGAACCGGAGGCTCCTGGGCTGCCGGGAGCGCTGGCGTCGCTGCTGATACCCGTCGCAGAAGCGATCCCCGACGGGACCTGGTCGCGCGTCAAGGCCTGCCGCGCAGACGACTGCCACTGGGCCTTCTACGACTTCTCCCGCAACCGTTCGGGCGCATGGTGTGACATGGCGGTTTGTGGCAACCGCGAGAAGGTCCGCGCCTACCGTGAGCGCACGCCGCGCAAGGCCTCGGGGCGCCCAGCCTGAGCGCCTGCGGCGCTGCCATCGTTCGTCCAGCCTCGCCGAGACCCCTTGGTATCTTCGGACGGGTGTGCGGCATCGTTGGTTACGTCGGAGGGCGGCCGGTCCGTGAGCTGCTGCTCGCGGGCCTGACGAGGCTGGAATATCGCGGCTACGACTCGGCCGGGATCTCCGTGATCGACGGCGATCGGATCGAGGCCGTCCGCGCCGTCGGAAATCTCGGCGCGCTGCGCGAGAAGCTCGATGGGCCAGCCGGCTCGGTCGCTCTGGCCGAGCGGCCTGCCACGACTGGGATCGGGCACACCCGCTGGGCGACGCACGGGCGGGTCAGCGAGCAGAACGCCCACCCGCACTCCGACGACGCCGACCGTATCCACGTCGTCGTCAACGGGATCGTCGAGAACTACATGTCCCTCAAGCAGAGACTGCTCGACGAGGGCAACGTGTTCAGCTCGGAGACCGACGCCGAGGTGATCGCCCACCTGATCGCGGACCTCTACGACGGCGACCTGACCGAGGCTGTTCGCGCTGCTTACGGGCAACTGGAGGGCCACTACGCATTCGTTGCGATGAGTCTCGACGAGCCCAACGTCCTCGTCGGCGCTCGTAAGGAGTGCCCGCTGATCCTGGGACTCGGCGAGGGAGAGCAGTTCATCGCCTCGGCCGTTCCCGGCTTCCTCTCCCAGACGCGCCGCGTCCAGTACTTGGAGAGCGGCGAGATCGTCACACTGCGACCCGAGGGCGTGGAGATCCAGACGGCCGCCGGGGAGCCCGTCGAGCGTGACGAGGAACTGGTCGACTGGGATGAGGCGACAGCCGAGAAGGCGGGCTATGAGACCTTCATGCTCAAGGAGATCCACGAACAGGCCGACGCGGTCGCCGACGCGATCGCCGGGCGCACGGCTCGGGGCGACGGCATCGATCTCGCTGAGGAGGGAGTCTTCGACGAGTCGCTTCTGGAGGGTGTGCGCCGGATCGTGATCGTCGGCTGCGGCACTGCGTATCACGCCGGTCTGATCGGCCGCTACGCGATCGAAGAGTGGGCGCGCGTGCCGGTCGAGATGGATGTCGCCTCCGAGTACCGCTACCGCAACCCCGTCGTCGGGCCGGACGATCTGGTGATCGGCATCTCCCAATCGGGCGAGACGGCCGACACGCTGGCGGCGATGCGCCTGGCCGCCGAGCGCGGAGCGCGGGTGGTGGCGGTCACCAACACGATGGGCTCGCAGGCGACGCGCGACGCCGACGGCAGCCTGTTCACGCGCGCGGGCCTTGAGATCGGGGTTGCCGCCACGAAGACCTTCATCTGCCAGGTCGCGGTGATGTACACGCTGGCACTGCGCCTGGCGGAGCTGCGTGGCGAGCTCTCGCCGGAGCGGCTATCCGAGCTCGTCGCGGAGGTCAAGCGGCTGCCGCACTGCATCGACGAGGTGCTCTCGCGCGCCGAAGCACAGGTCGAGCCGGTCGCCGATCAGCACTGGCAAGACGAGTTCTTCCTCTACATCGGCCGCCACGTCGGTCTGCCCGTCGCCCTGGAGGGTGCCCTGAAGCTCAAGGAGATCTCCTACATCGCGACCGACGCCTACGCCGCCGGCGAGATGAAGCATGGGCCGATCGCGCTGCTGGACGAGTCGACGCCCGTCGTCTGCGTGGCGACCGACTCGCCCGTCCTCGAGAAGGTCATCTCCAACATGCAGGAGGTCAGGGCGCGTGGCGCGCACGTGATCGCCATCGCCACCGAGGGCAACGCGGAGATACCCCAGCAGTCGGAGGCCACCATTACGGTCCCGCCGCTGGATTGGATGCTCCAGCCGCTGCTCGCCGTGATTCCCCTGCAGCTGCTCGCCTACAGGATCGCCAGGCGCCGCGGGTTGAACGTCGACCAGCCACGCAACCTCGCCAAGACCGTCACCGTCGAGTAGTACCGACCGGCTGCGGCGGCTCGATCTCTTCGCAGCCGAGCATCTAGCATCGCTGCTGTGGAGGATCTGCCGAGCTGGCTCACACCCCTGCCCGACGCCGAGACGATGCGGGGCGTCGATCGCTGGGCGATCGAGGAGGAGGGCGCCGACAGTCTCGAGCTGATGGAGCGAGCGGGCGCCGCGGTAGCCGCCGCCGTCGAGCGCCTCGCGCCCGACGGCTCGGTGGCGGTGGTCTGCGGCAAGGGCAACAACGGCGGCGACGGGCTGGTCGTCGCGCGGCTGCTGCGGGAGGCTGGGCGCGAGGTCGCCGTGATCTGTGCCACCGCGCCGGCGGAGCTCAAGGGAGACGCCGAGAAGAACCTTGAGCGCCTTCCCGGCGAGCAGCCGATCCACCTCGACGGGCGGCCTTGGGCGGACGTCGACGACGAGGAGCCCACGACGCCCCCGGGGCTTGGGGGCGCGCCGTTGCGCGGCCGGGCGGCGATCGTCGATGCGCTGCTTGGCACCGGCTTTCAGGGCGAGCCTCACGGCGAGATTGCCGCGGCGATCGCGGCGATCAACGACGCCGCCGCACCCGTCATCAGCGTTGACGTCCCCAGTGGCGTCGATGCCTCGACGGGCGCGATCGCGGGCGATGCCGTGAGAGCAGCGACGACAGTTACCTTCCACGCGGCCAAGCCGGGTCTCTGGATTCGCCCGGGCAAGGCTCGTGTGGGGGCCGTGGAGGTGGCCGCGATCGGCATTCCCCGCGGCGCGCCGATGCAGGCGGAGGCTGGCCTTATCGATGCGGCCCTGCTGGCGAGGCTGCCGCGCCGCAGCGGGGACTCGACGAAGTTCGTCTCCGGTCACGTGCTCGTCGCGGGTGGCTCGCTCGGCCTCACAGGGGCACCCGCGATGGCCGCACGAGCGGCGATGCGCGCCGGTGCGGGCTATGTGACGGCGTTCGTCCCCGCCGGTCTCCAACAGGTGCTCGCCTCCGGCGCGACGCCCGAGCTGATGACCCGCGGGCTGCCTGAAGCCGACGGCGCGCTTGCTGACGCCGGCGTGGAGCAGGTGCTGGAGGCGAGCGCTCGCGGCGGTGCCCTGGCGCTCGGTCCGGGCCTCGGGCGCGAGGATCCAGCCGTGGGCTTCGCCCGCAGGCTGGCACGGGCGGCGCGGGTCCCGATGGTGATCGACGCCGATGGTCTCAACGCCCACGCCGGCAGACTCCAGGAGCTGACGAGCCGCTCGGCGCCGACAGTGCTGACGCCCCACGCCGGCGAGCTCGGCAGGCTGCTGGAGCTCGACAGTGCCGAGATCGAGTCCGAGCGGCTGCGCTACGTCCGCGAGGCGGCACGGCGAGCGCGGGCGGTCGTCGTCCTGAAGGGGGACGACACACTCATAGCCGAGCCAGGCGGGCAGGTCGCGGTCAGCCGCGGCGGCAGCCCGGCCCTCGCCACCGCCGGCACCGGTGACGTGCTGACGGGAGTGATCGCGGCGCTCCTCGCGCAGGGTCTCGACCCGTTCATGGCTGCCGCGGCGGGAGTGCTGCTGCATGCCCGCGCGGGGCGACTGGCGGCGGTTGCCGTCGGTGCTGCCGAGTCGGTGATCGCAAGCGACGTGATCGAGGCCCTCGCGCGCGCTCGCGGCGGCGAGGACCACCGTTCGGGGAGCATCGGAGTTGGCTGAGCCGGGGCCGGATCTCTCTTTGCGGGGCGTCGCTGTCGAGCGCGTCCACGCTCGCGTCAACGTCGCAGCGATCGAGCGCAACTGCGCACGCCTGCGCTCGGAGCTCACGCGGGGCGCTAGCCTGTGCGCCGTCGTCAAGGCCGACGGCTACGGTCACGGCGCGCTGCCGAGCGCCCTGGCAGCCTTGGCGGGAGGCGCGAGCTGGCTTGCTGTGGTCAGCGCCCGTGAGCTGCTCGAGCTGCGCAATGCCGGTTTGAGCGAGGTCCCGATACTCGTGATGGGCGCTCTGACGCGGGCGGAACTGGAGCAGGCGCTCGGCGCCGGTGGCGAGGTGGTGATCTGGAACGAGCGCTATCTGAAGGCCGTCGAGGACGCCGGCGGCGGCCGTGTCCACGTAAAGCTCGACTCAGGCATGGGACGGTTGGGGACGCGCGACCCCGAGCAGGCGAGCGCTCTCGTCGAGGCTGCCGAGAGGTCCCCCAGCGTAAAGCTGGTGGGTGCGATGACGCACTTCGCCACGGCCGACGAGCTGGCCGATGAGGGCTTCTTCGCCGAGCAGCTGGCCGCCTTCGGGTCGTGGGCAGTGACGATCCGCGAACAGCATCCGGATCTGCTCCTGCACGCCGCCAACAGCGCCGCCATGTTGCGCGACAACGCCGCCCACTTCGACATGGTCCGCTGCGGGATCGCCGTCTACGGCATGGATCCCTTCGGAGCGGATCCGGCCGAGCCCGGGCTGGAGCCGGCACTGGAGCTGCATTCCTACCTGGCCGACCTGAAGCCGTGCAAGGCGGGGGAGAGCGCCGGCTACGGCCGGCGCTTCATCGCCGAGCGAGACACGACGATCGGTGTCCTTCCGGTCGGTTACGGCGACGGCTGGCGACGGAACCTGTCGGACAACTGCGACGTCCTGATCGGCGGCGAGCGCCGTCCGCTCGTGGGGACGATCAGCATGGACAGCGTCACAGTCGATCTCGGGCCGGCGGCGGATCCGGGGCTGGTGGGCGCCGAGGCGGTGCTGATCGGCAGGCAGGAAGACGCCCGCATCACCGCCGAGGAGATCGCCAGAAGGCTTCAGACGATCAACTACGAGATCACCTGTGGGCTAACGCCGAGGGTGAGACGCGCATATCACCGCGACGGCTTGCCGGTGGAGCGAGCCGCCTCGACGATCTCAGCGGCCGACCACTCATGAGCGCGGGACTGCAGGCGGCCCGCGAGGCGCTCGCCGGGAGCCCTGCGTGGCTCGTCGGTGGAGCGGTACGGGATGAGCTTCTCGGCCGCGAGGTCGCCGACTACGACGTGGTGGTGGCGGGTGACCCGGCGACTGCGGCGCGAGCGGTTGCCAAGGCCGGTCCTCCGGCCGCCTGCTTCGCCCTGTCTGAGGAGTTCGGCTCCTGGCGGGTCGTCGCCCGCGATTCGAGCTGGCAGGTCGATGTCGAGCCGCTGCGGGCGGCGACGCTTGAGGAGGACCTGACGCTGCGTGACTTCACCGTCAACGCGATCGCCAGGCCGCTGGCGGGCGGGGAGACCGTTGACCCGCTCGGCGGAGCTGAGGACCTGCGCGCCGGGCGCCTGCGGATTGCCGGGCCGGGATCCTTCGAGCAAGACCCGCTGCGTGTGCTCCGGCTGGTCAGAGTCGCCGTCGAGCTCGGACTGGCGCCCGATGAGCCGACCCTCCAGGCGGCCCGCGACAGCGCCCGAGGCCTGACGAGCGTCTCCGGCGAGCGGATCTTCGTCGAGTTGCGCAGGACAATCGCCACGCCGTCGGCTCGTCCAGGGATCGAACTGCTGGCGGATATCGGGGCGCTCGGCGTCGTCGTCCCCGAGCTGGAGGCGCTTCGCGGTGTCGAGCAGTCAACCTTTCACCACGCTGATGTCTATGACCACACGCTCGAGGTGCTCGACCGCACAGTCGAGCTGACCGGACCGGACGGACCGCAATGCTCGGCCGCGGCCATTGCGATCGAAGCTCACCGGCCGGAGATCGTCTCGCTGCTCGCCGAGCCGCTGGCGGATGAGATGAGCCGCGGTGAGGCGATGCGCTGGGGGGCGCTGCTGCACGACGCCGCCAAGCCTCTGACACGCGAAGTCCGAGCAGGGGATGGGCGCGTCACGTTCATAGGACACGACAGCGTCGGCGCGGAGCTCGCCCGCGAGGTGCTCGGCCGCCTGCGAGCGAGCGAGCGGCTCAAGGCCCACGTCGCGGGGCTCGTGCGCCACCATCTGCGCCTCGGCTTTCTCGTCCACGATCCGCAGCCGCTGGCTCGCCGCACCGTCTATGAGTACCTGCGCGCCTGCGGGCCGGTGGGGGTCGACGTCTCGCTGCTGTCGGTCGCCGACCGCCTCGCCACCAGGGGCACCGGATCGGAGCGCGCGATCGAGGCGCATCTGCGCCTCGCGGGCTCGCTGCTCACCGATGCGTTGGTCTGGAGGCGGACGGGACCGCCGGCACCACCACTGCGAGGCGACGAGTTGGCCAGTGAGCTAGGGATCTCGCCGGGCCCTGTTCTCGGGGACCTGCTGGGGGAGATCTCGGCGGCCAGCTACGCAGGTGAGATCAGTGACCGAGCCGCGGCGATCGCACGCGCGCGCCTCGCGCTGGCCGCGCGCCGGCAAGCGCCGATGGCAAGTCCACGCGGCTCCGCGCCGGGCTAGGATCAACGCGTGTCCGACCCCGACTGCATCTTCTGCAAAATCGTCGCCGGTGAGCTGCCGACCAACGTCGTCGACGAAGACGAGAAGACGATCGCCTTCATGGACATCGCGCCGGCCACGCGCGGGCATGCCCTGGTGATCCCCCGCGTGCACTCGCGGGACGTGCTCGAGACGAGCGCGGAGGACCTCCAGGCGACGATCCTCGCCGCCCAGCGTCTCGCGGCGCGTGCCAAGGAGCGGCTGGGAGCCGATGGGGTCAACCTGCTGAACGCTTGCGGATCGGCGGCTTGGCAGACGGTCTTTCACCTGCATATCCACGTGATCCCGCGCTACGCGGGCGACCCTCTGCGGCTGCCCTGGGTACCATCGCAGGGCGATCCCGGCGAGATCGCCGCCGCTGCGCAGGAACTCGCAGGGGGATAACGAAATAGTCCTACCGCTACATCTGGCGGCCGGACGTGTTCAGAAGGCAGATATGAGACGCACAAAGACGGTCATAGCCGCGAGCGCAGCGCTCGCCCTGGTCCTCCCGGCCGCCGCCCCGGCGAAGCTGACGGAAGTCGGCGTGATCGGGACGACGACGCCGGCGACCGTCGCCAGCTGCCCGGCAAGCCCCTGCCTGGCCGTCAGCCGTACGACGGGCTTTCAGGTCAAGGTCGGCACGATCCACAATCCGATGGGGATCACGCGCAACGGAACCGTCGTGGCCTGGACGATCACGCTGGGCAAGCCGAGCACGACGCAGATCAAATTCTTCGACACCAACGAGGGCGGCGTCTCGGAAGCCGGCATCGCCGTGCTGCGTCCGCAGCCAAAGCCGAACCTGACGTACAAGCTGATCGCCTCGAGCCCGCTGGTGAAATTGCAGCCCTACTTCGGCAAGACCGCTCAGTTCGCCCTGGAAACGACGATTCCGGTCAAAAAGGGCGACGAGCTGGCGCTGACGGTCCCCACCTGGGCCCCCGCCCTCGCATTGGGCTTCGGCAACGACACCTCCTGGCGCGCGAGCCGCCCCAAGAAGCAGTGCACGACGACGAGCAGCCAGACGGCCCAGACGCAGATCGCCGCGTCGGTCCAGTACTACTGCCTGTACCAGACCGCGCGCTTGACCTACAGCGCGACGCTGATCTCGACTCCCTGAGGGATTCGGCCAAGGGCCGTTGGTCATACCAGGACTGGGAGACCGGCGGTTCCGATCTGGGCTCCGCGACCCACGCCATCTCGTCGGCCTACCGATGTCTATGCCCACATGCCCGCGGGACGGCCTGACACATATTGCAAGGCAGCCCTGTTTCAAGGAGCACTTAAGATATGTATCGAAGAGACGATAATACGAATGATCATCTAAACTAAATCATGCTCTATTCGACCCCCCACCTCGATGCTGCACTCGAGCAGGACCTGACGGCGTTCGACCGCCTCGCCGACGAACTGGGTGCCCGAGCCCGTGGCGCCGGTCCTTGGCTCGGGAGTCTCCGTCGGCAGTGGCGAGCGTCTTCTGCGGAGAGCTCGATCGAGATCGAGGGTTACAGCGTGCCGGCCCATGAAAGGGTCGCGATCGCCAGCGGTGCTGAGCCGGCAGACCCAAACGACGAGGATCGCATGGCCTTGTCGTGCTACGCGCGGGCGATGGATCACGTCGGCGTGATGGCGGCGGACGAGGGTTTCGAGTGGGTGGAGCGAGCCGTTCTCGACCTGCACTTCGACGCCTGCTACTTCCAGAAGGACAAAGATCCTGGGCAGTACCGCAAGAGCGGGATCGAGGTCACAGACCCAAAGGGTGGGCCGGCTTACGTGGGCCCTCCCGGCGAGAACGTTCGCCCGCTCATGGCCGAGGTGATCCGGTGGTGTAGAAGCGAAGATCTGGGCGGCCACGTCATTGTCCGCGCGGCGATGGCGCACCTGCACGTCGTCTCCGTCCACCCGTTCCGAGATGGCAACGGCCGCATCTCGCGGATCGTTCAGTCGCTCGTACTCGCGCTCGGCGGCCTGCTCGCGCCTGAGTTCGTGTCGATCGAGGAGTACCTCGGGGAGCACACCGACCCTTACTACTCGGCACTGAGCGAGGTCCAAGAGGGCGCCTACCAGCCCCAGCGTGACGCCACCCCCTTCGTGCGCCTGTGCGTGGTCGCTCATCTCGCACAGGCACGGCGTCGCCTGCTCCAGATCGAGCAGGCGGCCGCGAGATGGAGCTTCCTCGAGCGCCTCGTCGAGGAACGTCGCTGGCCCGATCGGCTGACGATCGCGCTCGAGCAGAGCCTGTTCGACGGAACCGACCGGGCAAGCTACTCAGCCGAGGCCGATGTCTCCGCGGCCACGGCAAGCAATGATCTGCGGCGATTGCTCGACGCCGGCTTGATCACGCAGCTGGGAAGAGGACCGAGGACGCGGTACGTCGGGAGCGAGCGCTTGTCCGACGATGTCGGCCGGCAATTGGCCGGGAACGGACCCACACGGGAAGGCTAGGGCGCGCTGGCCCCGCCCGTCGGGCTCGATTCCGCCGGTTCTTCGGTTTTGGCCGTTTTTTCGCTCGTGGCTTTTTCTTCGCCGGTGCCGCCTGAGGCTGTCCCTTCGCTGGCCGAGCCGCCGGTTTCGCCTTCGGGCGTTTCGCCTTCGGATTCGGATTCCGACGATTCGCCCGTCGACGTCGATTTGGTTTTCGTCGAGGTGGT
The DNA here is from genome assembly GCA_036271135.1 of Solirubrobacteraceae bacterium. Taxonomy (GTDB): domain Bacteria; phylum Actinomycetota; class Thermoleophilia; order Solirubrobacterales; family Solirubrobacteraceae; genus Palsa-744. The sequence continues at coordinate 31,884 of DATBBF010000023.1, read as the reverse complement.
GGACGTCGAGGTCGTCTGCGCGGCGGCCTTTTCGGCGCTGGTGTCGTTCGGGGGCGTGATGTCGGGGGTGCTCTTGGGAACGGCGTCGGAGACGCTGCTCCCGCCGCAGGCGACAAGTCCCAGCGAGCAGGCGGCGAGGATGGCCGCCACGATCACGATCCGCGAGCGCGCGGCGATCACGATCAGCTGTTCCCCGTGGCCTGCCCCAGCGGTCCCATCCGCCTGCCGCACGTGGGACAGTCGTTGAGGTCCTTCTGAGACATCTGGCTGCACCAGGGGCAGAAACGGAGGTTCTCGACGGCCCAAGGAAGACGCGAGTCGGAGGGCGCCAGCGGTAGCACCTTGCCGACGACCTCCAGCGGCTCACCCGAGTCGCGATCGAGATATATCTCGTCTGGGTCGGCCTCGATCAGGACTTCGCGCCCCGTTGAGGGGTTGCGAAGTCGGTAGCGCTGTTCGCTGCTCATGGCCGGAACTCTACCGGAGGCGGTGGCCGAGCCGGACCCTCGGAGAAGGCCCACGGCGCCTCGCCGAGAGCCCGGCGGCACGTCCGGGTGGCGGGTCACGCTGATGGCGATGCGGATTCTGATCTTCCACGGCTACCTGCTCGGTGGCACCGGCTCCAATGTCTACAACGCACGACTCGTGGAGGCACTGGTGCGGCTCGGTCACGAGGTCCACCTGTTCAGTCAGGAGCGCCATCCCGAGACGCTCCCGTTCATCTCCGCCGCCGCGGATTGGGACTCGGGTGAGCTGTGCGTCCGCGAGCTGCCCGCCAACGCGACGGAGAGCCGAGTGGCGGTGGGCGGTGGCTCGGCAACCCTCTACCGGCCCGACATCGGCGGGCTACTGCCGGTCTATGTGGCCGATCGCTACGAGGGTCTTGAGGCCAAGACGTTCGCCGACTGCTCGCCGGAGGAGGTCGACGCGTACCTGGCGGCTAACGTCGCTGCCGTCTCGGAGGTGCTCACTCTGACGGAACCGCAGATCGCCCTCGCCAACCACCTGGTGATGGGGCCGGTGATCCTCGCCCGGGCGCTGGCGGGCAGATTGCCTTACGCGGTCAAGGTTCACGGCAGCGCCTTGGAGTACACCGTCAAGCCGAACCCCGAGCGGTTCCTGGACTCCGCCAGGGAGGGCATCGCCTCGGCTTCAGGCGTCCTCGTCGGCTCCCATCACACCGCCGCGAGCCTGTGGGCCGCGATCGGCGACCCCGAGCTCCCGGATCGGACGAGGCTCGGCCCTCCGGGAGTCGACGTCGCGCGGTTCGCTCCCCGTGAGCCGGCGGCGGCCGCGGCCGGCCTGCGGACCCTGGCCGTGCGGCTGCGCGCGATGCCGGCGACACCGGTGAGCGGCGAGGGGAGCGCCTTCGACCGCGATCCGGCCGAAGCGGCCGCCGCGATCGAGCAGCTCGACGGCGAGCGTGACCTGCTGGTCGCCTACGTCGGCAAGCTGATCGTCAGCAAGGGCGTCGACCTGCTGCTTGCCTGCTGGCCTTTGGTGCTGGACGCGGTGCCGCGCGCGCGCCTGGTGATCGTCGGGTTCGGTGCCTACCGAGAGGGCCTGCAAGAGCTCGTCGCGGCTCTGCAGGCTGGAGACCTGGAGCGGGCAGAGCGCCTGGCGAGGGCTGGACGCGCGCTGGAGGACCCGGCTGCCCAGGCTGCGCCGCTCAGACATCTCCTCGCGTTCCTGGGGACGCTCGAGGGGGAGGAGCGCGAGCGCTACCTGCGGGCCGCCGCCAACCTGTCCGACCGCGTGCTGCTGGCCGGACGGATGGAGCACGACGAGCTCACCGAGCTGCTCCCGGCCTGCCGCGCGCTGGTCGCGCCCAGCACCTTCCCGGAGGCATTCGGGATGGTCGCCGCTGAGGGCGCTGCCTGCGGGGCGGTACCGGTCGTCGCTCGCCACTCCGGGCTTGCCGAGGTCAGCGAGGCGCTCGCCGAGGCGGTTCCGGCGCAGGCTGCGGAGTGGCTCTCGTTTCCGGTCGACGACGATGCGGTCAGGGCCTTGGCCGATCGCCTGATCGCCTGCCTGGGCGCCTCTCATGAGCTGCTCGAGCGCACCCGCGATGGACTCATGCAGACCGTCCGAGAGAAGTGGTCCTGGGAGCACGTGGCCGCGGGTGTCATCGCGGCCGCGCAGGGGGAGCTCGAAGGGTTGCAGAGGCCCTGAACGCCCGCCGCGCGGCGCTTTGACGGCCGCGCGGGCCAACCGGCCCTTCGGATAGTGTTCCGGCCTCTGATGAGCTTCTCAGGAGACAGTCCCGTGCGCCCGCGCGGCACCGCCGTGCGCCTCGCCGGCCCAGCGCGACGGGCGCTCGGTCTGCTCGCTGCCGGTGGACTGATCGTCCTGGCCTCAGGCTGCGGCGAGGTCAAGGGCGGCGACAACGCCAACCTGATCGCGGGCAAGAAGGCGTTCGTGGCGAAGTGCGGCTCGTGCCACACGCTGGCCAGGGCCAACACCAAAGGCATCGTCGGGCCGAACCTCGACGAAGCCTTCCGAGCGAGCATCGCCGAAGGCCTCGAGCGAGGCACCGTGCGGGGGGTCGTCGAAGGTCAGATCCAGATCCCCAACCCCGAAGGCGCGATGCCCAAAGACCTCGTCAAGGGCCAGACGCTTCGTGACATAGCCGCCTACGTCGCGCAGGTCGCAGACAGACCCGGCAAAGACACGGGCCTGCTCGCCAGCGCCGTCGAAGCGCCGGGCGCCGGCAAGCCGGCCGTCGAGAAGGGTGGCAAGCTGTCGATCGCCGCGAGTCCCAGCGGGCAGCTCGCCTATGTGACCAACAAGGCGACGGCGACCCCGGGCGCGGTGACGATCGAAATGCCGAACATGTCCGGCGTGAGCCACAACATCGCGATCGAAAGCGGCGAAGGCGGCGCGACCGAAAAGGGCACGAAGCTCGGCGCGAGCAGTTTCACGACGAAGGGCACATCCACGGTCAGCGTCAACCTCAAACCGGGGACCTACACGTATTTCTGCGAGGCGCCCGGTCACAGGGCCGCCGGGATGTACGGGACGATCACGGTCAAATAGGGCTACGCCCTTGCCGCGCAAGCTCGCGGTTCGTATGGACGGTCTTGCTGGTGCGTAGGCTCGCGGTTCTCACGGGCGATCTTGCGCGGCAAGGGCTCCGCCGTCGCCAGGCTCCGGACCGGCCGCGCGGGGGTCACAACGTGCGGTGGCGCGCTGGCCACGGATCAGGCAGACTGAACGAACATGGCCCGCGTACATCGCACCTTCACGATGGAGATGGCGCCCGAGCGGGCTCAGGAACTGTTCGTGCGTGACATCGTTCCCGACCTGCACCGCGACGGACGCTTCACGGCCTACCGCGAAGCGCCGGGCGAGCTGCGGCTGTCCGATGCCGACTTCGACGGCGAACCCGCTGGCGGGGGCCGTCTTGGTGGTGGGACGCTCGATCTTGACGACATCGCCGACCCCGATGAGTTCGAGGCGCATGACGAGGAAGCCGGCGAACCGGTCTTGGCGGACGTGCTGCGACGAGGCGTCGACGCCGAGGCGCCGGCGGCGGGTGGGCATGGCTTGGGCCCGCTCGATCTGCTCGCTTCGCACCGGCTCAAGGTGACCTTCGAGCCCGAGGGCGGAGGCACCCGCGTGTCGATCAGGGGCTCTGCGCACGACGATGTCGGCAAAGGCCTCGAGCGGCTCGGCACGCCCCGCCATTGGCCGGAGACCGCCGGCGATCCGCACGACTGAGCGCGCGGCTACAGCGCTCGTACGACGACGATCACAACGATGATCGTGACGATCACGGCCAGCGCGTAGAGCAGGAAGCGAAAAGCCTCCCCCTCCGAGCGCAGGGGGTTCAACACAGGGTCAGAGGATGTAGACCGTGGTGTAGACCACGAGCCACATCACATCGACGAAGTGCCAGTAGATCCCGGGTATCTCGACGCCCCTGTGTTCCTCGGGGCTGTAGTGGCCTTTGAAGGCCCTGACCGTTACGAACAGGAGCAGCAGCAGGCCGATGAATACGTGGGCGCCGTGCAGGCCCGTCAGCGAGAAGAAGATCGTCTGCTGGGCCCCGTCCTGGGGGGCGAAGCCGATGTTGGCGTACTCGTTGATCTGGATGAACAGGAACGAGCAGCCGAGCAGGAAGGTCAGGAGCATCCCCGCCTTCAGCCCGAAGTGGTTGCCCCGCTTGATCGACGTCTCCGCCCAGTGGATCGTGAAGGAGGATGAGACGAGGATCGCCGTGTTGAAGCCGGCGACCCCGACGGGGAGGGTTGTGCCGGGCGCGGGCCAGGGGTTGCCCTGAGCGATCCTGATGAAGAAGTAGGCGGTGAAGAACCCGCCGAAGACCATGATCTCGGAGATGATGAACAGCAGCATCCCCAGCAGCTGCGGCTCGACCCGCGAGCTGCGGTTGGCCTCGGGTGGGCCGTGGTGCTCCTCGTGACCGTGATCGCCGACGTGGGCGATGCTCGCCGCCTCCATCCTGCTCCTACGCCGCCGGGGCGCCGGTCGGGGAGCTCTGCGGGTCGACGACCACGTGCTCGACGCTCGCCGATGTGGCGTGAGATACCCGCTCGATCAGGTTTGAGCGCAGCCAGCCGGAGCGCTGGCCGGGAAGGGTGGAGATCACGACGTTGTCGACCCTGAACAGCTCAAGCGCGTTGATCGCCGCCGTGTAGGGGTCGGGGTCGCCGATCATGCCCGAGCTGAGCAGCCCCGCATCGCTGAGGCGGCCGAGCATCTTCGCGAGCCTCGCGCGAGCCTCGCGGGGAGCGTCGCCGCTGCCGTCTGCCTGGGGGACGACCGCGATGAACAGATGGCGCTCCTCGCCGGCCGCCAGACCCTTTAGGTGGTCGATCAGCTCCTCGCCGCTGGAAGTTTTGTTGGCGATCACGAGGGTGACCTTGAACAGCAGGCCCTCCTGCTCGAGATCGACGACGACGTGGTCGACGGGGAGGCCCGTGGCGTTGCGAATCCGCTCGATCAGGTCGCGGCGCAGCCAGCCAGAGTGCTCAGCGGGGTGGGTCGAGACGATGATCTCATCGGGCCGGTGCTCGGCCACGGCGTCCATCGTCGCCGAGAAAGGGTCCTGGTCGCCGACTTCGCCCGTTGCCTCCATGCCCTCGGCCGCAACGGCCTCAAGGGCCAGGTCGACGCGAACCTGCGCCGATTCGCGCACGGCCTCGTCGTAGATGACGAAGCCCGCGGAGGGCTTGCTCTGCGGTACGACCAGCCTGAAGCGGACGGCGCCGTCGTTGGCGCGCTCACGGACTGCCTCGAGCAGTTTGGCGCCTCCGAGCGTGCGGTTGGCGACGACGACTACCTCTTTCACGACTTCCTCCTCATCGGCTGGGCTCCCTCAGGACACCGCCGGCGGCGGCCGGGGCGGGGGCGAAGATGCCATGGACCGCGCCGGGTACGCCGTACTCGTAGGGACCGCCGACGACAGTCGGCAAGCGATCGAAGTTGAAGACCGGCGGTGGCGAGGAGACCTGCCACTCGAGCGTCATGCCGCGCCAGGGGTTGGAGACCGACTTGGGGCCGCCCTTCCAGCTGGTGACCATGTTGTAGATGAACACCAGCGTGCTGGCACCCAGCGCGAAGCTCGCCAGGGAGATGAACAGGTTGAGGTCGGCGTACTTGGAGGCGTAGGTGGAGACCCGCCGAGGCATGCCCTCCAGGCCGAGGATGTGCATCGGCGCGAACGTCAGGTTGAAGAACACGAAGGTCGTCCAGAAGTGCCACTTGCCCAGGCGCTCGTCGAACATCCGGCCGGTCATCTTCGGGAACCAGTAGTAGACGCCCGCGAAGATCGTCATCAGCGAGCCGCCGAACAGCACGTAGTGGATGTGGGCGACGATGAAGTAGGAAGCGCTGACGTGGATGTCGAACGGGATCATCGCGAGCATGATCCCGCTGATCCCGCCGGCGGTGAAGGTCGTGATGAAGCCGAGCGCGAAAAGCATCGGCGTATCGAGGTGCAGGACGCCGCGCCACAGCGTCGCCAGCCAGGAGAAGATCTTGATTCCCGTCGGCACGGCGATGATCGCCGTCGTGATCGCCATCGGGATGCGGATCCAGGCGGCCATGCCCGACGTGAACATATGGTGGGCCCAGACGGTGAAGCCGAGACCGACGATCGCAAGCAGCGAGAAGGCCATCATGCGGTAGCCGAAGATCGGCTTGCGGGACTTGACGGCGATGACTTCGCTGATGATCCCGAAGCCCGGCAACATCATGATGTAGACAGCCGGATGGGAATAGAACCAGAAGACGTGCTGGTACATCAGCACGTCACCGCCCTTGGCGGCATTGAAGAAGTTGAACCCCAGGCCCCTGTCGAGCAGGATGAAGAACTGGGAGGCGGCGATGAAGGGTGTGGCGATCACGACCAGCAGCGAGGTCGCGAAGTTCGCCCACACGAGCAGCGGCATCCGGAAGAAGCTCATGCCGGGCGCGCGCATCGTGATGATCGTGACCAGGAAGTTGAGCGCCGTCATGATCGAGGAGGCGCCGGCGAACTGGACCGCGATCGAGAAGAACGTCTGGCCGATCGGTGCGTTGTCCGACAGCGGCGCGTAGGCCGTCCAGCCGTCTGCGAAGGCACCGCCGGGGGCGAAGAAGCTGCCGACCATCAACAGGCCGGCGATCGGCAGCAGCCAGAAGGACAGCGCGTTCAGGCGCGGGAAGGCCATGTCAGGCGCGCCGATCATCAGCGGGATCACGAAGTTCCCGAGGCCCGCGAAGACGGGGATGATGAACAGGAAGATCAGCAGCGAGGCGTGGACGGAGAACAGCCCGTTGTAGGTGTTCGCGTCGACGAAGTGCGAGCCGGGTTGCGCCAGCTGCGCGCGCATTAGCATCGCGATCAGGCCACCGACGAGCAGGAAGAAGAAGGAGTTGACCGTGTACTGGATCCCGATCACCTTGTGGTCGGTGTTGATCCGGAAGTAGTCCCGCCAGCTGTAGGCGCCGTGGCTCGAGTGATCCTCGGGCCGCGTCTTCTTGCCGGCCGCCCAGTAGAACCAGTAGTCGAAACCGCCGAAGCCGACCAGGAAGGCCAGCGGCGAGGCGATCAGCGAGACGGTCAGGATCGCTTCCCAGGCGAGGAAGTGGTGGAACGTGGTGTGCCCCGTCGACATCCGCACGATCCACGTCAGCCCTGTCGCCAGTGCGACTCCGAAGAGGATTCCGAGTCCGCCGCGAGGGAAGCCCGGTGCTTTGATTCTGGCGGCCATCAGCGTGTCTTCTTCGGAGCGATCATCGCGGTGAAGGACATTATCCCGTACTCCCGGCGGTCGAGGTCGAAGCACTCATCTGGCTGGCGATCCAGCTGTGGAAGCGTTCCTCGCTGACGACGTGGACGGTCGAGCGCATCAGCGAGTGGCCGAGGCCGCAGAGCAGGTTGCAGACCACCGGATAGTTGCCGAGCTTGTCGGGAGTCGCCCGCCAGTGGGTCGTGATGCCCGGGACGACGTCCTCCTGGATCCGGAAGGCTGGTATCCAGAAAGCGTGGATGACGTCCTTGGATTGCATGTTGAACTCGACCGATTCGCCCTCTGGGACGTACAACTGGTCGCTGTGCAGGACGGCGCCGCCGGTGATGGACTTGGGGTATTCATAGCTCCACGCGAACTGCTGGCCGGTGACCTCGACCTGGATCTCTTTGGCGGGTTTCTTCTCGTTCTCTTTGAGGACCACGAACGAGTAGGCCACCATCCCCAGCAGCAGCACCGTCGGGATCGCCGTCCAGAAGACCTCCAAGCGCGTGTTGCCGTGGATCGGCGGCCCGTCCTTGAGCTCCTCGCCGGGCTTCATGCGGAACTGCCAGACCGAATAGAGGATCACAGTGACGACCAGCACGAAGATCGGGACCGAGGCGATCACGAGGACGTGGTAGAGGCGATCGGTGTTCTTCGCCTGCGTCGAGGCCTGGGCCGGGAACCAGTGGATCAGGAAGCTGATCACGATGCCGATCGCGATCGCGATCACCGCGGCGATGGCCGCGATGGTCATCGATTTGTTCCTAGGCACGAGCTGCGCCGTCCGGGAACGCGGGGGGTCGGTGTCCGGGGCTCCTCCTCATCGGGCCGTGATCCTAATGCCTCGGCCCACGGGAGCGCTCCGAGCTTGACGGGAGCGGCTCGTCACGATAGATTGAGGCAATAGTTGCAAGGCGGTTCTCGGGCGCTTGCAAGGGCGATCGGCGGGGTATCCAGACAAGGCCGGGCCGCTTCAGAAATGTCGATCGAGGAGAGCGAGAGACGAGGATGCAAGTACACGAAGGGATGAGCGAGACGGTCCTAACGGTCGGCCCCGGTCACTCGCTGCGGGCCGTCGCAAGGTTGATGTCCGAGCGCCGCGTCGGAGCGGCCGTCGTCATGGATCCCGAGGGGCACGGGCCAGGGATCATCACCGAGCGCGACATCCTCGTAGCCGTCGGCAACGGGCAGGAGCCCGATGAGGAGACCGTCGCCGAGCACCTTACGCGCGATGTCGTCTACGCCGCCCCCGACTGGTCTCTGGAGGAGGCCGCGGCGGCGATGGTCCAAGGAAGCTTTCGCCATCTGATCGTCCTCGACGGAGGAGAGACGGTTGGGATCCTGTCCGTGCGCGACGTCGTGCGCTGCTGGACCGGAGATGGCGCGATCTGTCCGGTGCCAGCCCGGGTGGCCGTGGGGTGAGAGGGGTAGCGCGCCCGTCGGGGGGCGGGCGCGCAACTCGCCACAGCGGCCGGGCGCGGCTGAGGGACCGCGCCCGGCGCTCCACGGAGTCTTAGACCCTCGCGGGCCGGGGTCGGCACATGTGCCGACCCCGGCCGTTCACTCGCTCAGCCGGGCGCGCAATCGCTCGTACACCTCGTCGGCGTCGTGTAGGTCGACGAACGCCAGCGCGCTGCCCCCCGCCATGCCCAGGAGCGGCCAGGCGGGTTCTCCGCCGAGCAATCGTTGGCCAGGACCCTGCGGACCGATCCACAGTGTGGCGGTGCCGTTGCGCTGCGGTCGGCGTTCGACCGGCGGGTATGAGCCGAGCCAGATCGAGCTGGCCCGCTCGCCGCCGCGCCAGGAACGCGACACGACGATCGCCCGCCGATCGGTCAGCGCGTACAGGGTGTCGGCGCGGATCCGGCGGCGCACGAACAGGCGCCCGACGATCAGATAGAGGCCGAGCGCAACGAACGGGATACCCCAGAGCACTGCGAAGACACTCGTGTGATTGCTCCGGGCGCCCAGCGCGGCGACCTCGAAGATGATCGCGATGCTCGTCCAAGCCACGCTGAAGGGCAGTAGCACGAGATCCTGGGGGCACAGCCACGGATTCCCCGCCGGCCTGCCACTCCACAGCAGGCGCTCGCCAGGGGCCAGCTCACGGCTCAGGCGAGCCTGCCCGTCGGCGTCGATCTGCATCTCCTGCCGTTACCCGCGTTCGCGAGCTTCGATCCGGCTCAGGCGTCCGGCGCGTCGAGCGGAAGCTCGTCGATTTCGTGCCGTGTGTCTTTGATCCAGCGCACGACGCAGACGACCGTCAGCAAGACACCGATCACGGTGAACTCGATGAAGGTCGTGATGCCGATCAGCGCCAGGGTGATGCCCAGGGCCGTCAGGATCGGCAGGATCGAGGGGCCGGGGAGGTGGATCTCCTCGCCGACCGGAGGGGCCTCGGGCTCGAGTCCGCTCATGAGACGTAGACCGCCGCGACCACGAAGGTGATCCCGAACATGAACATGCAGATCGCGGCCACGATCAAGCCGGTGCGGATGTTCTTGCGTGCCAGTCGTCTCGTCATCATCGGCGGAATCCTATAGGTGAGCGTCGGCGACCATCGCGCAGAACAGCAACGCCAGGTAGGCCAGCGAGTAGAGGTACAGGCGCAGGGCGCTGGGACGATCCGCGCGGCGCTGTAGGCGCACCGCGCCGCCGATGAAGCCGAGACCCAGCACGAGCGAGGAGACGAGGTAGATGACGCCGAAGCCGCCTGCGCAGAAGGGCAGCTGGGTGACGGCGTAGAGCAGGACCGAATAGAGCAGGATCTGCCGCCTGGTCTCCGTCTCGCCACGCACGACGGGCAGCATCGGTACGCCGACCTTCTTGTACTCATCCTTCATCAGCAGCGACAGCGCCCAGAAGTGCGGCGGCGTCCAGAAGAAGACGATGAAGAACAGGATCACCGCCGTTCCGCCCACCGAGCCCCTGACGGCAGCCCAGCCGACGAGCGGGGGTACGGCACCGGCCGCGCCTCCGATCACGATGTTCTGCGGTGTGCGCCGCTTGAGCCAGACCGTGTAGATGAACACGTAGCCGAGGAAGCCGCTGAACGACAGCGCGGCGGCGAGCGGATTGACCGTCAGCGACAACTCGAGCAGCGACAACGCCGCGAGCGAGCAGCCGAACGTGAGCGCCGCGCGCGGCGAGATCCGGCCGGCCGGGATCGGTCGTGTGGCCGTACGGGCCATCTGCGCGTCGATGTCGCGGTCGAACCAGTGGTTGACCGCTCCCGCGCCACCCGCCGAGAGATATCCGCCAAGGCATGTCAGGGCGACCAGCCACGCCGACGGATCGCCGGCGACGTACATCGTCGTGATCGTCGTCAGCAGCAGCAGCGACTGGACCTTCGGCTTGGTCAGCTCCAGGTAGTCGCTCAGCAGCTGGCGGGTTCGCGGCGCCAGCCCGAGACGCCGGGTATCGAGTGCGGATGCGCCTCCACTCGCGCCGGCGGCGCTCATCACACGCCGACCTGTCTGGCTCCCGCCGGCACCGTCGCGGCTCCGTCTGAGGCTGCCCCGCTGCTACGGCGCTCGATCTCACGCCGGATGTCCTTCATCGGTTCGGCCGAGCGGACGCGGGGGACGACATCGAAGTTGTTGGCCGGAGGCGGTGAGCTCGTGAACCACTCCAGCGTGTTCGCCTGCCAGGGGTCCGGGCCGGCCGTGACACCGCTGCGCAGGCTGCGCACGACGTTCAGGACCGTCACCGCTACGCCTGCGGCGAGGATGAACGAGCCGACCGTCGAGATCACGTTGTAAAGCTGCAGATGGCCGACGTTGTCGTACTCGTAGACCCGTCGCGGCATCCCGTCGAGGCCCATCACGTGCTGGATCAGGAAGGTGGTCAGGATCCCCAGGAAGATCAGCGCGAAGCTCAGCTTGCCCAGCCCTTCGCTGAGCATCTTCCCGCTCATCTTCGGGAACCAGTAGTAGATCGCCCCGAAGATCGGCATCACGGCGCCGCCCAGCAGCACGAAGTGCAGATGCGCGACGACGAAGTACGTTTCGTTGACCTGCCAATCGATCGGGAACGTCGCCAGGAAGATCCCCGAGATGCCGCCGATCAGGAAGATCCCGATCGCGCCCGCGCAGAACAGCAGGGGCGTCGTCAGCTCGATCGATCCTCGCCACAGCGTCGCGATCCAGTTGAGGATCTTCACCCCCGTCGGCACCGCGATGAAGTAGGAGCTGATCATCACGAACACCAGGATCGCGTCGGGGACCGGCGCGGTGAACATGTGGTGGGCCCACGTCAGAAAGCCCAGGAAGGCGATCGCCACGGTCGAGGCCGCGATCGCCTTGTAGCCGAAGATCGGCTTGCGGGCGAAGACCGGCAGGATCTCGGAGATGATCCCGAACCCGGGCAGGACCATGACGTAGACCTCTGGATGCCCGAAGAACCAGAACAGGTGCTGCCAGAGCACCGGTGACCCGCCCTCGGTGGGGTCGAAGAAGTGGGTGCCGAAGTGCCGTTCGGTCAGCAGCAGCGTGACCGCCGCCGCGATCACCGGCAGGGCGAAGATCAGCAGCACCGAGTACGTGAGGATCGTCCAGACGAACAGCGGCAGCCGGCCCCAGCTCATGCCCTTGGCCCGCATGTTGGCGATCGTCGCGTAGAGGTTGATCGCGCCCAGCAGCGAGGAGAGGCCGGTGAGGTGGATCAGGTAGATCCAGGCGTCCTCGCCGCCGCTGGGGGAGAAGGTCGAGTTGGCCAGTGGGATGAAGCTGACCCAGCCGGCTTCCGGCGGGTTCCAGAAGACCGAGGAGTAGAAGACGATGCCGCCCGCCAGCAGCAGCCAGTAGGAGAGGGCGTTCAGCCGCGGGAAGGCCATGTCCCGGGCGCCGATCATCAGCGGCACGAAGTAGTTGGCCAGGCCCGCCATCATCGGCACGACGAACAGGAAGACCATCGTCGTCCCGTGCATCGTGAACAGCTGGTTGTAGGTCGTGGGGGTGACGAGCGTGTTGTCCGGCGCGCCCAGCTGCAGGCGCATCATCAGCGCCTCGACGCCCCCCATCAGGAAGAACACGAAGGTCGTGACGATGTACATGATCCCGATCCGCTTGTGATCGGTGGTCGTGATCCAGCTCGTCCACCCAGTCGCCTCGCGCTCGGCGCGGTGGGCGTTCACCTGAGGGACGGGAGCTACGTAGGTGGCCATGTCTTGCGCTGGTCTCCTCGTTCCTAGGGGTTTTCGACCTGGCCGGCGCCGGTCTGCTTGCTGAGTTTCGTGCGGGCTTCCTGCGCGTCCTTGTTCGCTTCGGTGAGCTGCTGCTTGCGTCCGGCCAGCCAGGCGTCGAACTGGGCCGGCGGGACGGCGCGCACGGTCGCGATCATGCGGGCGTGGCCGCGGCCGCAGAGCACGGCGCACTGGCCGCGGTAGATCCCCGGTTTGGAGATCTTGAACCACGTGTAGTTGTGATAGCCCGGCACCGCCTGGAACTTGCCGCCGAGTTCCGGGATCCACCAGGAGTGCACGACGTCGGAGGAGACGATGTCCAGCGAGACCGTCGTTTCGGTCGGGACGACCATCTCCTCATAGGAGTAAGGGGCGCCCAGTCCGTCCGGTTCGCTGGCGCCCGGATAGACGAACTGCCAGATGTACTGACGCCCGATCACCTGGATGTTGAGGGCTTTGCCGTCCGGCGGCAGCTTGCGCTCGGAGCTGGCGAACAGCAGGCCGTTATCGCTGGCGAGGCGATCGCCTTCGGCCCCGGAGTTCGGCGGGTTCTGGATCGAGGAGAGCTTCGCGAAGGTCACGACGGCCAGCGCCAGCAGGATCACGGCGGCCGCGACCGTCCATCCGATCTCCAGGCGCGTGTTGCCACGGATCTGCGCGGCGACGTTGCCCTTGCGCGCTCGGAAGCGGATCAGCGCGTAGAGCAGCGCTCCGGCGACGGCGGCGAAGATCACGATGGCGATGACCAGCGTGATCTTGTAGAGGCTGTCGATCTGGTTCGCATTCGGCGAACCGCCCGACTGCGGGGTGAAGAACGCCAGCGTTGTGGAGAGCGCGGTGCCCAAGGCGGCGGGGATTCTATTCAGGCCTGGACGGGACGCGCTTGATGACGTTTGCCACGAGGCGTTCTAGCGGCCTGCGAACCGGGGCGCGCGCTTTTCGACAAAGGCGATGGCGCCCTCCACGGAGTCCTCGCTGCCGACCATCTCGCGCTGGATCTGGGCCTCCAGCTCGAGCTGCTCGCCCATGCGGTCATACAGCCAGTTGTTGAGCTGACGCTTGGTACCCGCATAGGAGCGGGTCGGTCCCGCCGCCAGTCGTGAGGCCAGTGCGCCTGCCTCCTCGCGCAGGCTCTCATCGGCGACGACCTCGTTGATCAGGCCCCACTCCATGGCCTTGGCGGCCGGCAGGCGTTCACCGAGCATGCACAGCTCGGTGGCCCGCGCCATGCCGATCCGAGTGGGCAGCCACAGGGAGGAGCCGCCATCGGGGACCAGGCCGATGTTCACGAACGCCAGCAGGAAGTAGGAGCTCTCGGCCGCGACGATCAGATCGCAACACAGAGCCAGCGAGCAGCCGATGCCGACGGCCGGGCCGTTGACGGCGGCCACGACGGGCTTTGGAAGCTCGCGGATCGCGGTCATGACCGGGTGATAGATCTCCGTCAGCTGCTTGTAGACCGCGTCCGGGCGCTCCTCGGGGGTGGCGGCGCCACCACCGAGTTCGCGCAGGTCCGCGCCCGAGGAGAAGCCGCGCCCTGCGCCCGTGATCAGGACTGCGCGGATCGCGTCATCGGAGGCGCATCGCTCAAGCGCCGCCATCAGATCGGCGCCGAATTGGGCGTTCCAGGCGTTCAGGGTCTGGGGCCGGTTCAGCTCGATCGTGGCGACGCCCTCGGCGGTCGTCAGGTTCACTGTCTCGAGCTGCGTGTCGGTCTCGCTCATCGGGCTCCTCTCGTGGTCTGCGCGGCCGCGAGACTCCGATTCGCGGCGTCCCGGCGGCGTTGATCCTATGGTGTATTCGATGGCACGTCCCGTGATCGGCATCTGCACGGCTTTCGAGAAGGCCAGCTGGAGCGTTTGGCACCTCGACGCGGCGCTGCTGCCGATGAACTACATCGAAGCCGTCCAGCGCGCCGGTGGCCTGGCCGTGATGCTGCCGCCCGACGAGGGGCTCGTCGAGGACCCCGATGAGCTGCTGGAACGTCTCGACGGCCTGATCCTCGCCGGTGGCGCCGACATCGACCCCTCCAGCTACGGCCAGCCCCGCGATTCCCACACGATTGACACGATCCCCGCGCGCGACCGCTTCGAAATCGCCCTCGCCCGGGCGGCGATCGCCCGCGACCTGCCGCTGCTTGGGATCTGCCGGGGGATGCAGCTGATCAACGTCGCTCTCGGCGGGACGCTGATCCAGCATCTACCGGAGCGCTACGGCCATGAAGAGCATCGGCGCGTGATCGGCTCCTTCGAAGGCTCCGAGCACGAGGTGACGCTCAGCGAGGGGTCCCTGGCACAGTCGGCGACCGGCCAGACGCTGCATACGACCAAGTCTCACCACCACCAGGGTGTCGACTGCGTCGGTGCGGGCCTCGTCGTCAGCGGCGTCTCTGCGCTCGAGGACGATCTGACGGAGGCGATCGAGCTGCCTGACCGGCGCTTTGCCCTCGGTGTCCAGTGGCACCCGGAGGCCGACGAGAGCAGCACCGTGATCGCTGCGCTGGTCGCGGCGGCGGCACGTTCGGCCCTAACCGGCGCCGGTCGCTGAAGGCCTGCCGCACAGCAAGGTGCTGAGCGGCCGCCCGTCCCGGCGGGCGCTGGGGCATCCGTCATACTCCTCGCGCGTGCGGCTGTCCAAGGCGATCCGAGCGACCGCGTGGGCGGTCGTGGCCGCCGGTGTCGCCGCGCCCTTGCTGCGCAAGCGTGTCAACGCCCCGCCGGTGGTCATGCAGACCGTCGCCTTCGGGGCGCCGCTCGGTCTCTCCGTTGCCGTCAAGCGCTCGCCGCAGCGCGATGTGGCGGTCTGCCTGCTGCAGATGTGGGCCTACCTCGCGGCCTACAAGTCTCCCCACGACGATCCCGACGCCCAGCAGCTCCGCGTGCATCTCGATTACCCGGCTCGGATCGACCGCGTGCTGGGACTGGGCGATTTGCCGACGGTGCGGCTGCAGCGGGCGTTGGCGCGGAGCGGGCCCGATGGGCCGCAGTGGCGCAGGCTCGACAAGGTCCTGGTGTGGGCGCACTGGAGCTGGTTCGCGATCCCCCACGGATCGCTCGCCTACATCCTGCTGCGTCATCCCAGCCGTTTCCCCAGGGCGGCGGTGATGACCTACGCCGTCTTCGACATCGGGGCGAGCTTCTACTGGCTGCTGCCGACCGCGCCGCCATGGTTCGCCGCGCAGGCGGGACGGGATGCCTCGGGCGCTTCCAGCGACGGCGGGGGGGACGAGGTCGCGGTGCGGCGCATGATGGTCGAGTTCGGTGAGGACTTCTGGAAGGACGGCTGGAGCTCGCTCTACAGTGTCTTCGGAGGCAATCCTCTGGCTGCAATGCCCTCTCTGCACTTCGCCACAACCGTGATGGCCGCGCTCCTGCTCGCCGAGGTGGGGCCGGTGGCTGGCGCGATCGGCTTCGCCTATGCCGCGACGCTGGGCTTCGCCTTGGTCTATCTGGGCGAGCACTATGTGGTCGATCTGCTCGCAGGCGCTGCCCTGACGGGCGCGATCCGGCGGCTGGAGCCCTTGGCGAGTGGAGGACTGGCCAGGTTCGGGCGGGCAGTGGGGGCGCTGGAGGGGATCGCGCACCAGACGGGCTGAAAGGCGGACGGCGGAGACGAATGGCGGGAACGGCACAAACAGGGGGGGACACGGAGAAGGTCGAGAGGCCTCCCATCAGGACCGGTACGGGCTCCGAAGAGGAGATGCCCCGGATACGGCTGACGCGTCGCCAGGTGATCCTGTTCGGGGTCTTCGTCTTCTCAGCGGTCGCCTTCCTCTACTTCGTACTGCCGAAGCTCACCGATGCCGGTGCGACGGTCCACCGCATCGAGCGCGGGGACACCTGGTGGATCATCATCGGCGTCCTCTTGGAGGGACTCTCCTTCGCCGGTTACGTCGTCCTGTTCCGCTCTGTGTTCGTAAGTCGCCAGCACCCTCACAGCCACCTCGAGCGCATCGGCTGGCTGGAGAGCTACGAGATCACGATGGCCGGGCTGGCCGCCACGCGGCTATTCGCCGCGGCGGGCGCCGGGGGCGTCGCCCTGACTGCCTGGGCGCTGCGCCGCTCGGGCATGGAACCTCGTCTCGTGGCCTGCCGGATGGTCGCCTTCATGGTGATCCTCTACGTGATCTACGCCGGCTCGCTGCTGGTCGACGGGCTCGGTCTCGGCACCGGACTGTTCCCGGGGGGAGGCTCCTTCGCGATCACCTTCGTACCGGCCATTGCCGCAGCCGTGCTGTTCGGGGTGGCGGGCGCGATGACGATGCTGCCCGGTGACATCGAGCGGCGGATGGCCCGCCGCGCCTCCGGCTCCGGACGTTTCGCACGCTGGGTCGCTCGCGTGGCGACCGTGCCCGCTCTGGCCGCCAGCGGCGTCCGCACGGCGATCGACCTGATCCGCTCTCGTGACGTCGGCCTGCTGGGCGCCATCGCCTGGTGGGGCTTTGACATCTCCGTGCTGTGGGCGATGTTCCACGCCTTCGGCTCGGCGCCGTCGTTCACCGTCATCTGGATGGCCTACTTCGTCGGCATGATCGCCAACCTGCTGCCGCTGCCCGGTGGCCTCGGTGGCGTCGAGGGCGGCATGATCGGTGCCCTCGCGGCCTTCGGAGTGAACCTCGAACTGGCTGTCCTGGCGGTCCTCTCCTACCGCGCGATCTCATTCTGGCTGCCGACGTTCCCGGGCGCAATCGCCTACTTCCAGCTGCGCCGCACAGTGGCGAGATGGCGCGAACAGGAAGACCGGCTGCCGGCGGGGGCGATGCAGTCGGCGGCCGATTCGACCGCCACCGCCGAAGCCGTCTAAGGTCTCACCGGCACGTCTCCCGGGGTGCGATTCCGACCCTGCGGTGATACACTATACAAAGTAAAGTGATGTGCGGAACGGGAGCGAAAACCGGTTGCAAGGCGCCAGGTGGGCGCGGAACGGAGAAGCGATGAGCCAGGTAGAGAACGTCATCATCGTCGGCAGCGGGCCGGCCGGTTACACGGCGGCTCTTTACACGGCGCGGGCCAACCTGAACCCCCTGGTGATCGAGGGATTCGCGTGGGGTGGGCTGCTTCAGCAGACCACCGACGTCGAGAACTACCCCGGCTTCCCGGAGGGTGTGATGGGTCCCGAGATGATGCAGCGCTTCCGCGCTCAGGCCGAGCGCTTCGGCGCGCGTCTGGAGACCGACCAGGCCGACCGCGTCGAGCTGGCCAAGGAGCCCGGCGGGCTGCACAGCGTTTGGGTCGGAGACACCGAGTACAAGACGCGGACTGTGGTCTTGGCGATGGGCGCCGAGCACAAGAAGCTCGGCGTGCGCGGCGAGGAGGAGCTCTCCGGCCGCGGTGTCAGCTATTGCGCGACATGCGATGCGGCCTTCTTCAAGCAGGCCCCGACGATCATCGTCGGCGGCGGCGACTCGGCGATGGAGGAGGCGATCTTCCTCTCGAAGTTCGCCAGCAAGGTCAGCGTCGTGCACCGTCGTGACGATTTCCGAGCCTCGAAGATCATGCTCGACCGCGCTCGCGCGCAGGAGAACATCGAGTTCGTCACCCCCTACACCGTCAAGGAGTTCGTCGCGGGTGAGAGCGGAGCGCTCGGCCACGCCGTGCTGCTCAACACCGAGACCGGCGAGGAGCGCGATCTGCTCGTCTCCGGCACGTTCATCGCGATCGGCCACGAGCCTCAGTCGGAGCTGGTGCGAGGACAGGTCGACATCGACGAGAGCGGCTACGTGGTGACCGAGGGGCGCTCCACACGGACACGCCTGCCGGGCGTCTTCGCGGCCGGCGACCTCGTCGATCACACCTACCGCCAGGCGATCACGGCCGCGGCCTCCGGATGTCAGGCCGCGCTCGACGCCGAGTGGTACCTGCGCGACACGCCGGGGATCCCGGTGCCCGAGGGCATGCCGATGGGAGACCCGGCCGAGGCGCAGTACGCGCCGGTGGCCGACGCCTCCTGACAAGACGGACGCGGGCCGATACCGCACTGTCAAGCGGGTAGAGTTTGAGGATGGGTGAAGCGAGGGGTGGCGTCATGGCTTCGCTGTGCGCGTGCATGGCGGCACTGGCAATGCTGCTGGTCGCGGCCCCGGCTAAGGCCGTCGACCCGGCCGAAACCCAGACCTACATCCCGTTCGGGTTCATCCACAACGAACACGGTCCGGTGCTAGTCGATGAAACGCTCGAACAGCTGAGCGCCTACGGGATCGGCCAGGCGCTGCTGCCGATGCCGAGGTTCAAGAAGGACGGGACCTTCAAGCTCTCGCGCAAGGAGGTCAGGACGATCCCTCAGTGGGCCGCCCTGACGAAGGCCTACGACCTCGAACACGGCACCGACCTCGTCGCGACCGCCGTGTTCGCCGGGAAGGTCAAAAAGCAGAGCCTGAACCTCGAAGACCCCGCCGTCAGGGCGAAGATGCTCAGCGGGGTCGAAACGGTGCTCGCGATGGGGATCGGCGGGGTGCAGCTGGATCTCGAGCCCTACCCCCAGACGCCCGGATTCCTGGCGCTGCTGGAAGAAATCGACACCCTCTTCGCAACCCGCGGCTTCACCGGGCGGCTGTCCGTCGTGGCGCCCGCCACCGTCGGGCGCTGGTCCCCCTCGTACCTGGCGGCCGTCACTGCGCGTCTGACCCAGGTCGACCCGCTGTTCTACGACAGCGAACGCAAAACGGCCTCCACCTACGAGCAGTGGGTCAGGGAAGGGCTCGCCTACTACTCCGCCAACGCCGACCCCGCGACGCGGATCATCCCGGCGCTGCCCTCCTACGGGACCAACCGCTGGCACGACACCTCCGTCGAGAACATCGCCACGGCCACGACCGCTGTCGAAGAAGCGCTCGCCGAAGGCAGCCGGGTCAACGGTGCCGGCATCTTCTGGTGGTGGGGCTTCTACTACGACGAAGAAGAAGAAGGCGAATACGAAGGCGCCCCCGACCGCGCGACATGGCTGACACGGTCGCTGGCCGTTCCCTTCACGCCCTGAGGGCGCCCTCGAGCTCCAAGAGCCAGCGCTTGCGATCCAGGCCGCCGGCATATCCGCCGAGCGCACCGCCCAGGCGCAGCACCCTGTGGCAGGGAACGACGATCGGAATCGGATTCGAGCCGAGCGCGTTGCCGGCGGCTCGCGAGCCGCGCGGGCTGCCCGCCTTGCCCGCCACCTGGGTGTAGGTCAGCACGTTGCCGTAGGGGATCGCGGCGGCCGCACCCAGCACCCGGCGGGCGAACGTCCCGACCAGGGCCCAGTCGATCGGGATCTCGAAGGCCCGCCTCGTCCCGGTGAAGTACTCGTCGAGCTCGCGCCGGACGGGATCGAGCCGGCGGGGCGCCTCCAGGATCCGCGGCGACACTCGCGCCGCGAGCCGCTCAAGGACTGCGTCCGTGTGCTCCTCGGGGAAGGTCAGACGCACCAGGCCCCGACCTGTCGCCGCTGCCATGAGCGTGCCGAATGGAGAGTCGACGGGCGCATAAGCGATGTCGAGGAGATCCTCGGAGTCAGCTTGCTCCGCGAGGCGCGCGGCGGCACGGGCCGCGTTTGCGCGCGTCTGGCCGGGCTCGCTCGCATCCGCCGACCCACCACCTCGCAGCGCCCTTGCGATCGAGTCCATCTCGTGGCTGTCCACGGTGCTCATGCCGGTACCGCCTTTCTCAGCTTGGTCAATCCCTCGTGCAGCGAGCGCCGGGCCGCGTCCTCGGAGCATCCGATCGCCATCGCGATCTCGCTGTGGGCGAGGTCACCGACGAAGCGCAGCACGACCGCCGAGCACTGGCGCTCGGGCAGCTCGTAGACCGCTTCCCACAGCTCCTCGTCGCGCGGCGCTCCCGGGCCGGGCGAGCTCGTCTTCTCCAGCTCACCCGGTTCGGCGACGGGGACGGGGCGCCTGGAGCGTCCCCGGTGCGCATCGATCGCCTTGTTGTGCGCGATCGCCAGGACCCATGCCCGCAGATTCGAGTCCGAGCGCAGCTTCGGATAGGCGCGCAGGGCGGCGATGAACGTCTCCTGAAAGCAGTCGTCGGCCTCCGCCGGCCCGACCGACACATACAGGAATCGCCAGACCGCCTCGCGGTTCTCGTCGAGGAAGCTCTGGAAGGGGGGAAGCGTGGCGCTCACTGTTTGTTCAACGCCGCTTACGCGTGGAACGTGAGACGCTCAGGCCGGGTACTCGAAGAAGCCCGAGCCGCTCGCCCGGCCGGTGCGTCCGGCGGCCACCAGCGCTCGCAGCGTGGGCGCCGGGCGGTAGCGCTCCTCGCGATACTCGCGGCTGAGCGCCAGCAGGACCGACAGGACGTGATCCAGGCCGATCGCGTCGGCCCACTCCAGCGGTCCGCGCGGATGGCTCAGGCCGAGCAGCATCCCCGTGTCGATGTCGGCGGCCTCTCCGACCCCTTCCCCGAACGCAAAGGCCGACTCATTGATGACTTGACAGACGATCCGCCCCAGCACCAGGCCGGGGGCGTCGCCGACCCAGGCGACGTGCTTGCCGAGCGATGCCACCAGCCGCTCCGCGCGTTCGGCGGCCAGGGGGGAAGAGGTCTCCGAGCGGGTCAGCTCGACGAGCTTCGCGTCGGCGAACGACGGCAGGACGTGGAAGCCGACGGCGCTGCCCGCCGGGTCCAGGGCGCTGAGCGAGCCGTGGGCGCAGAGGATCATCCGAGCGGCGCCACGGTCGGCGGCCTCGGCGGTGGACCCGAGCGCATCCTCCTCGGCCGGCTCACGGTCGCATTCGACGATCAGCGAAGGGAGCACACCGCCGCTGGGCTGGTGGGGGCCACGCACCTCATAGCCGGCCTGCCGGGCCGCGTCTCTGAGTTCCCCGGCCAGAGTGCCCTCGCCGGAGATCACCAGCACGCCCTCCCCGGCGCCTTCGGGCGCATCAGGGACAGGAGGGTCCTCGAGCCGATGGCTGCCGGACGTGTAGTCGTAGTAGCCGACCCCGCTCTTGCGCCCGTGCATCCCCGCCGCGGCGTAGCGGGCGGAGATCGGCGAGGGACGCCAGCGAGGCTCGCCGAAGCTCAGCTCGTAGAAGCTCTTCGATACCTCAAGGCCTGTGTCGACGCCGACCAGGTCCATCAGCTCGAAGGGGCCCATCCGAAAGCCGCCCTCCATGCGGACGATGCGGTCGATCGTCTCGATGTCGGCGATCCGCTCGCTCAACATCCGCAGCGCCTCCAGGCCGAAGGGGCGGTTGCAGCGGTTGACCAGGAACCCGGGGCCGTCTGTGGCGTCGATCACCGTCTTGCCCATCGCCCTGCCGGTCGCCCGCGCCAGGCGCAGGGCCGTATCGCTGGATCTGACCCCGGCGATCACCTCCAGCAAAGCCATCACGGGGGCGGGGTTGAAGAAGTGCATGCCGACGACCCGCTCGGGATGCGCAGCACCGGCCGCTATGGCGGTGACTGGCAGCGAGGAGGTGTTGGTCGCCAGCACGCAGCTCTCGCCGACGATCTCCGAGAGGCGTCCGTAGATCTCGTGCTTGAGCTCGATCCGCTCCGGCACCGCCTCGATCACCAGCTCGCAGTCCGCCAGCGCCTCCAGCTCGCCGACCGTCTGCAGGCGCTCGGCTGCCGCCTGCGCCTGCTCGGCGGTCAGCTTGCCTTTCGCCGCTTCCCGGCGCAGCCCGTCGTGGACGCGCTCGCGCCCCTTCTCCAACGCCTCGGGGATTGGGTCGAACAGCAGCGTCTCGGCGCCGCTCTTACAGGCCAGCTGGGCGATCCCGGCGCCCATCGTGCCGGCGCCGAGGACGCCGATCGTCCGAGCCGGCTCCCCGTCCGCGTGCTGCTGATCTGCTGCTGAGGCCTCGGCCATCGCGGGAGCTCCGCCGCTAGGAGGGGATCATCGCGCTGATCCCGGTCACCTGGCGACCGATGATCAGTTTCTGGATCTGTGAGGTGCCCTCGTAGATGGTCGTCACGCGAGCGTCGCGCAGGTAGCGCTCGACGGGATGGTCATCGACGTAGCCGGCGCCGCCGTGCACCTGGATTGCCATGTTGGCGCACTCCAGGGAGGCCTCGGTGGCGTGGAGCTTGGCGACGGAAGTCTCGAGCGTGTTGGGCAGGCCCTTGTCCTTCAGCCAGCCGGCGCGGTAGACGAGCATCCGCGAGGCCTCGGTCTTGACGACCATGTCGGCGATCATCGCCTGGACGAGCTGGAAGCTGGCGATCGGTTTGCCGAACTGCTCGCGCTCCTTGGAGTACTTGACCGACTCCTCCACGCAGCCCTGGCAGATCCCCACGCAGCCCGCGGCGACCGAGTAGCGCCCGGAGTCGAGGTTCGACATCGCGACCTTGAAGCCGTCGCCGACGCCGCCCAGCATGTCCTCGTCGGAGACCTCCACGTCTTCGAGTGAGATCGAGCCGGTGTCCGAGCCGTGCAAACCCATCTTGTGCTCGATCGTCTGGGCGCTGTAGCCGGGCTGGTCGGTATCGACGATGAAGCAGGCCAGGCCCTTGGTCCCCAGCGAGGGGTCCGTCTGGGCGAAGATCAGGGCGACCTTCGCGTAGTTGGCCATCGAGATCCACATCTTGCTGCCGTTGAGCTTCCAGCCGTTCTCCGTCTTGGTCGCGCGGGTCCGCTGGTTGGCGGCGTCGGAGCCGGTGTCGGGCTCTGTCAGCCCGAAGCAGCCGAGCCACTCCCCTGAGCAGAGCTTCGGCAGGTACTTCTGCTTCTGCTCCTCGGTGCCCCAGCGCACGAGGCCCGAGCAGACGAGCGAGGTCTGAACGGAGATGACGGTGCGGATCGCCGAGTCGCCGCGCCCGATCTCCTCGACGATCAGGCCGTAGGAGAGGTAGTCCAGGCCCGCCCCGCCGTACTCCTGAGGGACGACGGCGCCGAGATAGCCCTGATCGGCGACCTTCTTGACCATCTCGAGGTCGAAGTGGTGGTTGCGCGCGTTTTCACGCGACTGGATAACGATCTCGTTGTCGGTGAACTCACGTGCGGTCGCCTTGATCAGACGCTGCTCGTCGGTCAGCTCGAAGTCCATCGGGGCTTCCTTTCAGTCCAGCTCGGGTTAGGGCAGCTTGGGGCTTTTCCAGGGAGCGGCGAGACGCTGCTCGAGCTCCTGGGCGAGTCCGTCGATCGGCAGTCGCTCCTGCTCGAGGGAGTCGCGGTCGCGCAATGTGACAGTTCCGTCCTCGAGACTCATATGGTCGATCGTAATGCAGAACGGTGTTCCGATTTCGTCATGCCTCCGGTAGCGCTTGCCGATCGCGCCGCCCGAGTCGAACTCGGACTGCATCCGCGAGCGCAGAGCGCGGTGGACCTCACGGGCCAGCTCGGGCTGGCCGTCCTTGTTGACGAGCGGCAGCACCGCGGCCTTGACGGGGGCTAGGCGCGGGTGCAGGCGCAGAACGATCCGAGTCTCCCCGGCGCCGGCCCCCTCGCGCTCGACCAGTTCCTCGTCATAGGAGTCGACGAGGAACGCCAGCGTCGCGCGGTCGGCGCCGGCGGCGGGCTCGATTACGTGGGGCACATAGCGCTCGCCTGAGGCCTGGTCGAAGTACTCGAGCTTCTGGCCGGAGAACTCGGTGTGCTGAGTCAGGTCGAAGTCGCCGCGGTTGGCGATCCCCTCGAGCTCCGACCAGCCGATCGGGAACAGGTATTCGACGTCGGAGGTGCCCGAGGAGTAGTGGGACAGCTCGTCGGGATCGTGGGCGCGCAGGCGCAGGTGGTCTGGCCGGATGCCGAGATCGACATACCAATTCTCGCGCTCTGCGAGCCAGTGCTCGAACCACTGCTGCGCCTCGGCCGGCGGCACGAAGAACTCCATCTCCATCTGCTCGAACTCGCGGGTCCGGAAGATGAAGTTGCCGGGGGTGATCTCGTTACGAAAGGACTTGCCGACCTGGGCGATCCCGAACGGCGGTTTCTTGCGGGAGAACTGCAGGACGTTCTTGAAGTTGATGAAGATCCCCTGAGCCGTCTCCGGACGCAGGTAGGCGGTGGAGCCCGACTCCTTGACCGGCCCGATCGTCGTCTCGAACATCAGGTTGAAGTCGCGCGCCTCGGTCAGGTCGCACTCCTCGGCTTCGCCCGGATGCTTGGACGGTTTGCGCCCGCATTGCAGATCGCCCAGGTGATCGGCGCGGAAACGCTGCTTGCAGGTGCGGCAGTCGATCAGCGGATCGGTGAAGCCGGCCAGGTGTCCGGATGCCTCCCAGACTCGCGGGTGCTGAAGGATCGCCGAGTCGATCGCGACGATGTCGTCTCGCTCCTGCAGCATCGCCCGCCACCACTCGCCCTTGACGTTGCCCTTCAAGAGCACGCCGTAATGGCCGAAGTCATAGGTCGAGCCGACGCCGCCGTAGATCTCCGAGGAGGGGAAGACGAAGCCCCGGCGCTTGCAGAGGGCGACGATCTTCTCCATCGTCACGGTCTCCTGCTCGGGGGTGCTGGCGGAGTCGGCGGGCGCAGGCATCAGGGCGATGATGCTAACCGCCGGACGCTTGTATGAGGCCGGCGACCGCCGGTAAAGGCCTCTGGGTGATCTGCCGAAGCCATTCTCATCCGCCTCACGATCGCCCCGAGTGACGTCCGTGCGGACCCAGTGAGACCTCGAGATCAGGGAGCGCACGATGCAGGCCGTCGGAGTTAACGCAAGCGAAACGAACAGCGGCGCGGTCAGCTTTCTGATCAGCCGCCGCGAGCTGGCCCATGACACGAGCCTGCTGAGCGTCGAGGGCGACCTCGACCTCGCCTCGGCGCCGAGCCTGAAGTGGGCGCTGGAGGACCTACAGGCGGCTGAAAGCCGCAACGTGATCGTCGACCTCGCGCGGGTCGGCTTCATCGACTCGACTGCCCTCGGTGTGCTCGTCGGCGCGCAGCGTTCGCTTGGCTCGGGCGTCCGGCTTGCGATCGTCTGTGAGGAGGAGAACGTGCTGAGAATCTTCGAACTGACCGGCCTGGACGGCATGTTCGAGATCGTCCCCACGCTGCAGTACGCGCTCAGCTACATCCAGGGGAGCAACACGGCGGCCGGCTGATGGCCCGTCGCGCCGGTGCTCTGAGGACTCCCTCGCCGCCGGCGGGCCTGGCGCTCGCGCTGTCGTTCCTGATCGCGCTCGCCGCCCTGCTTCCCGCCCGGGCGGACTCGGCCAAGAGCTCCAAACCGGCCAAGGGCAGCGAAGCCGCTGCACTCGTGCCAGGCGCGCAGCCTCCGGCTGCCGAAACAGTGCCGGCGAAGCCGGTCAACCAACGTCAGGCCGAACGCCTCCTCAAGCGCAGCGAACGCGCGGCCGCCAAGACCGGTTCCGGTGGGGGCGAACCGGGCGCGACGGCCGTCGCGCCCGCGGGTGGCGAAGTCCGCGCCGGTGCGACTCACCAGGGAAACACGCGTCACCGAGCCGGCTCTCGCCGGGTCGGTGACGGAGCTGAGCACGCCGCTGGACGACAGGGCGGCGAAACGGGCTCCGGCGAATCGCAGAGCGCGGCGAGGAGCGTCGCGCAGTCGCAGGCGCTCTCGACGAAAGCCAAAGCGAAAAAGGAACGCGAACGCGAAGAACGCCGTCAGGAACGTGAAGAACGCCGGCAGCGAAACGGCCACGAAAACCGCAAGGAACGGGAAGCCCGTGAAGCCGAAGAAGCCAGAGCGGCCGAAACCCCGGCACCCGTCAAGCTCCTCGAAGCCCCGCTCGTGAGCGCGGCTACCGCTGTGACCTCCGCTGCTTCGGCGGTCGCAGGTGCCGAGGCCACGACCGCCGCGGGCGGCCCGGCGATCGCGGGCGAACATGCGGTTGAGTCGACGATCTCGAGCCGTGCGGCGGCCCGTCGCCGTGCACACGCGCGGCGCTCCGGCGGCGCGATTCCGACCGGCGCGGCGTTGCCGTTTGTCGCGCTCGCTCCGGCTGTCGCCTCACCCACGTCGCGCTCTGCACCGGTCCACGGCAAGCACGCCGTCAAGCACTCCGTTAAGAAGCGCGAAAGCTCGCCGCTGGTGACCACCGTAACGCGCATCATCGGCGTGATCCCGACTTCGCTGTGGCTCTTGATCGCGGCGCTGGCGCTGGCGGCGGTGGCCTTCGCGACGACCTCCCGCCTGTCCGCCCGGCGCGCGCGGCGCCTGGACCGTCAGCGTCGCGATCTGCTGGAGGATGTCGGCCTGCTGCAGGCAGCGCTGCTGCCCGAGCTTCCTGCGCGTCTCGGGCCGGTGAGGACGACTGCCTCCTACCGGCCGGCTTCTGGACCGGGCGCGGGCGGTGACTTCTACGACGTCTTCGCTCTGGAGGAGGGCAAGATCGCGGTGATCGTCGGCGACGTCTCAGGTCACGGACGCGACGCGCTTCCCCACACGACGCTGCTGCGCTACACGCTACGCACCTACCTCGAGGCGGATCTGTCCCCGCGCGAGGCGCTGCGGGCGGCGGCGCCGGCGCTCGAGCGCCAACTGGGCGGCTCGTTCGCGACGGTCGTGCTGGCCACGTTCGATCCGCGCGAGCGACTCTTGACATATGCCTGCGCCGGCCATCCGCACCCGCTCCTTACCGGCATGGCCCACGACACCGCGATCATCGCCTGCTCGGCACCGCCGATCGGTGCGGGTCGTCCGACGGGCACGCGCCAGACGGTCGTCAGGGTTCCCGGCGCGGCGGTTGCGTGCTTCTACACCGACGGTGTGATCGAGGCGCGCACCGGTGGCGAGCTCTACGGACAGGGCCGGCTCGCGGGCGCCCTGGACGGACTCGGCGCGGAGCCGACCGCCGCGTCGCTGCTCGACAGCGTCCGCGACGGAACCGACAGACGCCCAGACGACATGGCTGCGTGCCTGCTCGGCATCAGCGGCGGTGGGGCCACCCCGGAGATCGTCAGCGAGCAGATCGAGCTGGATGGCCGCGAGGCGGGACGGAACCGGACGAGGCGCTTCCTGCTGGCCGCGGGTGTTCCCGAGCGACGGATCGCCGAGGTGCTCGATTCCGCCCGCGCGATCGCCGCCGATCACGGCAGCGCGCTCCTCGAATTGAAGCTGGGCGACGGCCCGCCGCGGATGACCCTTACCCACGACAACATCGCGCCGCTTCGTGCGCGCGCCATTGCACGCACCCAGGAGGTGGCGCTGTGACCGATCATCCCTCCCCCGATCTAGATGCTGCCCTCGTGCTGGGGATGGCTTCTACCGCGATCCCCTTCGCCCGCTCCCGCGAGGCGGAGGCCGAGCGCTGGCTGCGGATCCTGAGCCTTCAAGGCGAAGCCGGCGCCGTACTTCAAGGGCTCGGAGTCTCCGAGGCACCGATCGAAGGACACGACGAGCCTCCCGAGGAGGAGTCGGCGCCGGGCACCGGGGACGTCATCGCCAGGGTGGGGCAGGCAGCCGCCGCCACCGCCGCTCGCCGTGGTGCGCCGAGCTTCGGCACGATCGACGTGCTGGTGGCGGTGATCGACGTCTACGGAACGGACTTCAACCATGTGCTGCGCGCCCATGGCACCGATCGCGACGAGGTTCTCGAGCGTCTGGAGTTGCAGGCCGCCTGATGCCCCGCGCCCTGCGGGCGCCTGTGGTCGATGACGGCGGCGCGTAAGATGCGCCGCCGTGGCTCGCGTGCTGATCGTCGCCGGAGGCTGTCGTGGCCGCCGGCTGGCGGAGGGGCTGGTGCGCGACGGGCATGCGGTGCGCATCACGACTCGCTCTGAGGCGGGACGGGCGCCGATCGAGGCGCTGGGCGCGGAGTGCTGGATCGGGACGCCGGATCGGCTGGCGACGTTGCGCGGATCGCTGGATGGTGTCGCGGTCGTCTGCTGGCTGCTCGGCACGGCAAGCGGCAGCGAGGAGGAGCTCCTGGCGCTCCACGGCACCCGCCTGGAGCTGTTCGTGACACAGACGATCGACACGACGGCGCGTGGCTTCCTCTACGAGGCGCGAGGAACAGCGGCGAATGCCCGGGTGCTCGCCGAGGGCGAGCGAATCCTGCTCGACATCTCCGCCAAGAACCGCATCCCGGCCGCGTTGCTGCGGGAGGATCCGGAGGAGACAGAGGGATGGGTGTCGGCGGCCAGGAAGGCGATCGACGGCTTTCTGCTTCCCGAGGCTCCCCGCTAGTACAGAGCGGCAGAATTGTCTCCGGCGGTCAAGCCTTGGCGCCGCGAGACCGATGGGTGCAGAGCGATGAACGGCGAGCGCTCCAGATACGGTCTGTTCGTCTCCGCACTCGGCGCGATCCTGATGGCCGTGTCGGTGTTCCTGCCTTGGTATGGCGTCAGTCTGACAAGCGCCGGCACCGCGCTCGTCACGCATGCCGGCGATCAGTTCGCCGCGCAGTACGGGAACGCCTCGTTGCAGGCGCTGACGCCGAGCTTTCATGGCACGATCGCCGCGCTGGCTGGGCACCAGCTGGCTGCGGTCAGCGCCCATCAGGCGCTGAAAGAGATCAATGTGATCCTGCTGATCCTGGCGGGTTTGGCGCTGTTCGACGCGCTCGTGCCGTTGGCGCGGAACGCCTCCGATGTTCCTGAGGGAGCGGGTGGGGCTGCCGTCCTGCTCGGGGTGGTCGCAGGGCTCCTGGTGATCTACCGGATGGTCTCGCCGCCCGACCCGGCCGGTGGCATCGTGACCCTGTCGCTGCGAGAGGGCGCTTGGCTGGCCCTGCTCGGCGCGCTGACGATGGCGCTGGGGGGACTGTGGCCGCGCGTGGTGGTGCCGAACGCACCCTCGGAGCCCGCCGGCGCGAACGACATCTGGGCCAACCTGTCGGGCTGGACGCCGAGTAGCTGATCAGCCACTCTCGGCGGCCTCCGCCAGTCGCAGCGGCTCGCCCGGCTCGTCCTGGAGCCGCTCCAGCAGATGCTCGACGATCCGTGCTGTGGCGCCCCAGATCATGTGCTCTCCGAGGATGTAGGCGTCGGTCTCAAACGTGAAGCCGCGCCGGGTGAGGGTCGTCAGGGTCTTGGCGGCACGGACCTCCTTGACCTCCAGCTCGAGGACCTCGTCGACCTCACGCGGAGAGAGCGCCCAGGTGAGCCCGGATGGAATCGTGGCGACGAAGGGGTGGATCATGTAGTTGGTGACGAACGTGGGTGTGACGGGGAGCGTGCCGAGCATCTCAACGCCGGCTCGTGGCAGTCCGATCTCCTCTTCTGCCTCCCTCAGCGCCGTCTCGGCCAGGTCGGCGTCGCTCTCGTCACGGCGCCCGCCCGGGAAGGAGATCTCCCCGGCGTGGCTGCGCAGGTCAGAGCGCCGCCGCGTCAGCACCATCCGCGTCGGTCCTTGCGCCCTGATCAGGGCGACGAGCACCGCCGCCACGACCGGCGCGTCCCTGCTCGGCGTTGGGTCCGGGGCCGCGGCGGGGTCAGGCGGCGAGGTGGACGCGCTCAACGCGCTCCTGGAACATGACCTCGCCGTCGAGGGCGCGGTGAACGGGGCACTTCGCGGCGATCACGCGCAGTCGTTCGACTTGCTCCTCGGGCAGGTCGTCGGGGAGGCGCATGACGAGCTGGAACTTGGTCGGACAGCCGCGCTCGGCGGGGCTGTACTCGACGTCGACCTCGACACGGCCGATCTCCCAGCCCTTGCGCGCCGCGTACATCTCCATCGTGATGGCCGTGCAGGAGGCGAGGCTGACGGCGAGCAGCTCGAGGGGATCGGGGCCCGCGTCTTCGCCGCCCATGTCGGACAGCTCGTCGACGATCACCTGGTGGTCGCGCACCTGCACCGTGTGGCGCAGCGCTCCTCCGTCACGGCGTGCGGTGGCTTTCATCCTTGTGAGCCCTTGGGTCTGGGTCATTGACATCCCTTCAATCGAAGCTTCCCCGCCACATCCGATGTTACCCCCACTCGAGGATAGGTGTGGACGGTGAACCTTTCAGGTCAGCGGGTTGAGGAGGAGCCCCGTGAGGAGCTTGGGATAGAAGAAAGTTGACTTGGGAGGCATGTTCTCGCCCTCGGCCGCCAGTTCGATGACCTGCCTGACGGGGGTGGGGCGCATCAGAAACGCGGCGTCGTAATCGCCGGAGCGGACCATCGCCACGGCCTCAGCATCGTCGCGCGCGTAGAACATGCCGTTGAAGTGCGAGATGTCCTCGTCACTGAGGCCCAGGGCGCGCTTGAGGACCAGCGTCTCAAGGACGCCGGTGTCGAGGTGACGGTAGGGAGCGGAGTGCTCGGCGAGGGCCGCATCGGCGATCGACTGGTCCTTGAGGACCAGTCGGTATGAGCGATCGTCGCGATCGTCGACGTAGCCCATCTGCAGAGGGGTGGGCTCGTCGTTGGGCTCAGGCGCGAGCTGGTCGGCGGGGACCGCGGTGATCTCGAAGTCCCGCTCCAGTGCTTCCCTCAGCGATGCGCGCCGAGCCTCGTCGAGGCCGCGGACGAGACGGTGGGTGGGGAAGATCGTCAGGCCAGGGTCCTGGAGGGCGACGAGGCACATGAGGATGTAGCGGTGCGCGCCCTCGCCGCCGACCTCCTCGGCGTAGGCGTCCATTGTCTCGTAGCGGTGGTGACCGTCGGCGATCAGCAGCTCAGCGTCGGCGGTGGCCGCCTGGACGGCCGCGATCGCCGTTGGGTCTGGGACTCGCCAGAGACGGTGGCGGGTGCCGTCGCCGTCGGTCACGTCGGCCCAGGGCGCTCCGGCGGTTGTCGGCTCGAGCGCCTTCCAGGCCTTCTGCTCGGGATCTGAGTACAGGGAGAAGATGGGGGAGACGTTCGCCTTGGTGGCGCGGGTCAGGCGCAGGCGATCCTCCTTGGGCCCCGGATGGGTTCGCTCGTGGGGGCGCACTCGGCCGGGCCCGTAGCCCTCGATCCGCACGCGGCAGAAGAAACCGCTGCGGACGCGGGCGACGCCGTCAGGACCGGAGTAGTCCTGGGTGTGTGCCCACAGTGCGGGCTCGGCGTCGCGCACGATCGCGCCCTGTTGCTGCCAGCCGGCGAGCTGCTCGCCGGCGGCCTCATAGGCGTCGCGGCCGTCGTCGCCGGGCTGGGGCAGGTCGACGGCGACGATGTTGAACGGCGAGCGCGCCAGCAGAGCCGCGCGCTGCTCGGAGTCGATCACGTCGTAGGGGGGTGCGACAACCTGCGAGACGTCTCCGACGACCGTCGGCTCGTAGTGCAGGGCGCGCAGGGGCTGGACGTCGGCCATGGCGGTGGCGGAGGCTAGCAGCGGGGCGGCGACGAGGAATGCCGCGTGGGGGTCTACGCTGTCAGCGACGGGACGTGGCGCAGCCTGGTAGCGCACCTGCTTTGGGAGCAGGGGGTCGCAGGTTCAAATCCTGCTGCTCCGACCAACTAAGCTGTTGATTCATTTCATTTTCCCTTGGGCGATTCTGACGCGATTCTGACGCCCGGTTCTGACGCTGTTCTGGCCCGCTTTCGCTGTCGGGCCTCGGTCACCGTGGCGATGTCGTCCGCGTTGCTTCTCTTGCCGCGCAGGTAAACGGCCCGCGTGATCTTTTCGTCGGCATGCGTCAGCGTCCCGGAGATCGCTGAGATCGGCGCGCCGGCCTCCTCGGCTTCGGTGGCACCGCTAGCGCGAAGGTCCATGCTCCAAACCT
>DATBBF010000022.1:0-247213 GCA_036271135.1 Solirubrobacteraceae bacterium | reverse complement strand
CCCGGCGTCGCGTGCCGGGGCGGCCCCTCGGGGCCTTCGTCTGCCTGGCCCTGGCCGGCGATGCCATCGTCGTGCAGAGCCACCGAGCCGTCGAGCGCGCGGCCGTTCTTGGCGGCGAGATAGCGGTCGACGATCCGCGCGCATTGGCGCCCCTCGTTGATCGCCCAGACGATCAGCGACTGTCCGCGACGCGCGTCGCCGGCGGCGAAGACGCCATCGACGGACGTCGCATAGGGCTTCGCCGTCTTGACGTTGCCGCGTGGATCCTTCTCGACGCCGAGCTCGTCGAGCAGTGCCTGCTCGGGGTGCAGGAAGCCCATCGCCAGCAGCACGAGCTGCGACTTCAGCTCGCGCTCGGTACCGGCGACGGGCGCGAACGGTGGCGCGGGCTCGGCGTGCGCGACCTCGAGCGCGGCGACCCTTCCCGCGCCATCGTCGATGAAGCGCGTCGTCACGATCGAGTAGTCCTGCTCGCCGAGATGGGTCTCGCGCGCCTCCTCCATCGCGTAGCTGAGGCGGTACTTCTGCGGCCACTCCGGCCAAGGCGTGCGCGCGTCGGGGCGCTTTGCCGGAGGCTCCGGCAACAGCTCGAGCTGCGTGATCGAGCGCGCGCCCTCGCGCAGCGAGTTGCCGACGCAGTCGGCGCCGGTGTCGCCGCCGCCGATCACGACGACGTCGCGGTCCTTGGCGCTGATCTCGCGCTCGATCGGCGGCTGCGCGCTCGTCGGCTCAGGGCCGATCTCGCGCGCGATGAAGCGGTTGCGCTGATAGAGGTAGTCCATCGCGAAGTGCACGCCGTCGAGCTCACGGCCGGGCGCAGGCAGGTCGCGCGGTACGCGCGAGCCGGTCGAGAGCACGACGGCGTCGAAGCTCTCGTTCAGCTCCTCGACGGTCACGTCGCTGCCGACCTCGACGCCGCAGCGCAGCTCGACGCCCTCCGCCACTAGCTGCTCGACGCGACGCTGGACGGTCGACTTTTCGATCTTGAAGTCGGGCACGCCGAAGCGCACGAGCCCGCCGATCGACTCGTCGCGCTCGAACAGCGTCACGCGATGACCCGCGCGACGGAGCTGCTGCGCCGCGGCCATGCCGGCCGGTCCGGAACCGACGACGGCGACCGCCTGTCCGGTCTCGCGCCGCGGCGGCTGCGGCACGACCCAGCCCTCCTCCCAGGCACGGTTGATGATCGCGTTCTCGACCTGTTTGATCGTGACCGCGTCGCCCTCGCGGATCTCGAGCACGCACGCCGCCTCGCACGGCGCCGGGCACAGCCGCCCGGTGAACTCGGGGAAGTTGTTCGTCGCATGCAGCTGAGCGATCGCCTCCTGCCAGCGGTCGCGGTAGACGAAGTCGTTCCAGTCCGGAATCAGGTTGCCGAGCGGGCAGCCGTTGTGGCAGAACGGCACGCCGCAGTCCATGCAGCGCCCGCCCTGCTCGCGCAGCTCTGGCACAGGGCGCGTCAGCTGGAACTCGCGATAGTCGTGCGCGCGCTCGAGCGGATCCCGTTGCGGGACGCCGTGGCGCTCGATCTGCAGGAACCCGCCGAGCTTGCCCATCAGGCCGGTACCGCCAGCTGCTCCTGGGCGCGTTCGGCGAGCACGCGCTTGTAGTCGTGCGGCATCACCTTTACGAACGCGCCCTTCGCGAGCAGCGCCTCGAAGCCGGCGAGCACGCGCGCGGCAACCGGCGAGCCGGTGCGCTGGCCGTGCTCCTCGATCAGCGCGCGCAGCTCGCTCGCGTCCTCACGCGAAGGCGCTTCGAAGCCGACCATGCCCATGTTGCAGCGCTCGACGAAGCTGCCGTCCTCGTCGAGCACGTAGGCGACGCCACCGCTCATGCCGGCGGCGAAGTTGCGTCCGGTTGCGCCGAGCACGACGACGGTGCCGCCGGTCATGTACTCGCAGCAGTGGTCACCGACGCCCTCGACGACGGCGCTAGCGCCGGAGTTGCGCACGGCGAAGCGCTCGCCGGCGAGCCCGCGGAAGAATGCGCGCCCGCGCGTCGCGCCGTACAGCACGGTGTTGCCGACGATCACGTTGCGCTCGGCCTCGAAATGCTCGCCCATGCCCTCGCGCGGGCGCACCGAGATGACGCCGCCGGAGAGGCCCTTGCCGGCGTAGTCGTTGGCGTCGCCGCGCAAGCTGAACGTCACGCCGGGCGCGAGCCAGCCGCCAAAGCTCTGGCCGGCCGAGCCCTCGAAGCCGACGTTGATCGAACCCTCGGGCAGGCCGTCGGCGCCGTGCTCGCGCGCGATCCGGCTGGAGAGGATGCCGCCGACGCAGCGGTTGCGGTTGCGAATCGGCAGCTCGATGCTGACCTGCCCGCCGGCGATCGGCGCGGCCGTGCGCTCGCGCATCGCCGGCTCAGCGCGCTCGACGAGCTCCCAGTCGAGCGCGTCCTCGAGCACGGCCGGCGGCGGCTCGACTCGGTGACGCGGCGCGCCCGCGGGCAGCTCGACGTGCGTGAGGATGTGCGTGAGGTCGACGCCGCGCGCCTTCCAGTGCTCGATCGCCTCGCGCGAGGCAAGCAGATCGGTGCGCCCGATCGCCTCGTCGAGCGTGCGCAGGCCGAGCGAGGCGAGAATCTCGCGCACTTCCTCGGCGACGAAGAAGAAGAAGTTGACGACGTGCTCCGGCGTCCCTCTGAAGCGCTTGCGCAGCTCCGGATCCTGCGTCGCGATGCCGACCGGACACGTGTTCAGGTGGCAGGCGCGCATCATGATGCAGCCCGTCGCGATCAGCGGCCCCGTCGAGAAGCCCATCTCGTCGGCTCCGAGCATCGCCGCAATGACGACGTCGCGCCCGGTCTTCAGCTGTCCGTCGGTTTGGACCTTGATGCGGGAGCGCAGGTCGTTCAGCAGCAGCGTCTGCTGCGTCTCGGCGAGGCCGATCTCCCACGGCACGCCGGCCGACTGGATCGAGGACAGCGGCGAGGCGCCGGTGCCGCCGTCGTGGCCGGCGATCAGCACGCGGTCGGCGTTCGCCTTGGAGACGCCGGCGGCGACCGTGCCGACGCCGACCTCCGAGACGAGCTTGACCGAGACCTCGGCCTCGGGGTTGCCGCAGCGCAGGTCGTAGATCAGCTGCTTGAGATCCTCGATCGAGTAGATGTCGTGGTGCGGCGGCGGTGAGATCAGCCCGACGCCCGGCGTCGTGTGGCGAATCGCGCCGATGTAGGAATCGACCTTGTCTCCCGGCAGCTGGCCGCCCTCGCCGGGCTTGGCGCCCTGCGCCATCTTGATCTGCAGCTCGTCGGCGTTGACGAGGTAGTGGATCGTCACACCGAAGCGGCCCGAGGCGACCTGCTTGATCGCCGAGCGGCGGCGGTCGCCGTTGGCGTCGGGCGTGAAGCGCGAAGGATCCTCGCCGCCCTCGCCCGTGTTCGAGCGCCCGCCGAGCCGGTTCATCGCGATCGCGAGCGTCTCGTGCGCCTCGCGCGAGATCGAGCCGAGGCTCATCGCGCCGGTGCAGAAGCGCTTGACGATCTGCGCCGCCGACTCGACCTGCTCGAGCGCCACCGGCTCGCGTCCGAGGTCGTCGAACTTCAGCAGCCCGCGCAGCGTCGCCTTGCGCGCCGCGTCCTCGTTGATCGTCTGCGAGTACTCGCGGTACTTCTCGAACGCCGCGCTGTCGCGCACCGTCTCCAGCGCGCCGGCGTCGCCGCCTAGCGCCGCCTTGACGTCGCCGTTGGCCGAGCGCACGGCGTGCTGCACGAGCGCGATCGTCTCCGGGTTCCACTGGTGATGCTCGCCGTCGCGCCGCCATGCGTAGACGCCGCCGACCGGCAGCAGCTGGTCGTGTGGCACCGGATAGGCGCGCGCGTGGCGCTCGAGCGCCTCTTCGGCGAGCACTTCGACGCCGACGCCGCCGATTCGCGAGGCGGTGCCCGTGAAGTGCTTGCCGATCAGGTCCGGCTCGAGCCCGACGGCCTCGAAGATCTGCGCGCCGCAGTAGGACTGGATCGTCGAGATGCCCATCTTCGAGATCGTCTTCAGCAGCCCTTTTCCGAGCGCTTTGACGACGTTCTGCGCCGCCTCGACGGCGCCGAGGGCAACCTCCTCGCCCCCGACGACGCGCTTGATCGCTTTCTGGTTGAGCACCATGTCGTCGAGCGTCTCGAGCATCAGGTACGGATTGATCGCGACCGCGCCGTAGCCGATCAGCGTCGCGAAGTGATGCACCTCGCGCGGCTCGCCGGACTCGAGGATGATGCCTGCGCGCAGCCGCGTGCCTTCGCGCACGAGGTGGTGGTGCACGGCGGCGACCGCCAACAGCGACGGCACCGGCACACGCCGCGGGCCGACGAGGCGGTCGGAGAGGACGATGATGTTGACGCGTTCCTCGATCGCCTCCGAGGCTTCGCGGCAGATTCGCCTGAGCGCGTCACGGATTCCCGCGGCGCCCTCCTCGAGCGACCAGGTGATGTTGATCGTGCGCGCC
The DNA here is from genome assembly GCA_036271135.1 of Solirubrobacteraceae bacterium. Classification (GTDB taxonomy): domain Bacteria; phylum Actinomycetota; class Thermoleophilia; order Solirubrobacterales; family Solirubrobacteraceae; genus Palsa-744. The sequence continues at coordinate 242,774 of DATBBF010000022.1, read as the reverse complement.
GCGAACACGTCGTGTGAGACGTGGCGAAGCGTCTCGAGCTCGCGGTTGAGCAGGATCGGCTGGTCGAGCACGAGCTTGTGCGCATGCTCGGGCGTCTCTTCGAAGAGGTTGCGCTCGGAGCCGAGCGTCGTCGCCAAGCTCATCACGATTTCCTCGCGGATCGGGTCGATCGGCGGGTTCGTGACTTGCGCGAACAGCTGCTTGAAGTAGGAGAACAGCGGCGGCGCCTGATCGGAGAGCACGGCCAGCGAGAGGTCGTTGCCCATCGATCCGACCGGCTCGGCCCCGTCGCGCGCCATCGGCGTGAGCAGCACGCGCAGATCCTCCTGCGAATAGCCGAACGCGCGTTGGCGCGCGCGCAGCGGCTGGTCTGAGATCGTCACCTGGTCGGAGGGCTCGAGCTCGGCGAACGGCACTGCGCTCTGCTCGTACCACTCGCGGTAGGGCTTGCGGGTCGAGACAGCGTGCTTGACCTCGCCGTCGTCGACGATGCAGCCGCGCTCGAGGTCGACGAGGAACAGCTTGCCAGGCTGCAGACGGCCGAGCCGGCGGACCTGCTCGGCAGGAATGTCGAGCAGCCCGATCTCCGAGCCGAGCACGACGTGGCCGTCGGTCGTCTCGACCCAGCGACCCGGCCGCAAGCCGTTGCGGTCGAGCGTCGCGCCGACGACGCGGCCGTCGGTGAAGGCAACCGACGCCGGCCCGTCCCACGGCTCCATCAGGCACGAGTGGAAGGCGTAGAAGCCCTTCAGGTCATCCGGCAGATCCTCGCGATCGCGATAGGCCTCGGGGATCATCATCATCGCCGCGTGCGGCAACGAGCGCCCGCCGAGCATCAGCAGCTCGATCACGTTGTCGAACGTGGCCGAGTCGGAGTTGCCGGCGCTGACGACCGGCAGGATCTTCGGCAGATCCTCGCCGAACAACTCGCTGCGCAGCTCGCTCTCTCGCGCGCGCATCCAGTTGACGTTGCCGCGCACGGTGTTGATCTCGCCGTTGTGGCAGATCACGCGGTAGGGATGGGCGAGCTCCCAGCTCGGGAACGTGTTCGTCGAGAAGCGCGAGTGCACGAGCGCGAGCGCGCTCTTGCAGCGCTCGTCGCGTAGGTCGGGATAGAACGCGGCCAGCTGGAAGCTGATCAACATGCCCTTGTAGTTGAGCGTGCGCGATGAGCTCGAGGCGATGTACAGGCCGGGCTCCTCGGCCGCCAGCTCGCAGACCCGGCGGATCACGTACAGCTTGCGCTCGAACGCGTCCTGATCGACCACCTGCTCGGGGCCTGCGCCGACGAACAGCTGGCGAATCTCAGGGCGACAGGCGCTCGCGACCTCGCCGGCGTGCGCGGGGTCGACCGGGACGTCGCGCCAGCCCAGCAATCGCTGGCCCTCGGCCGTGACCGTCCGCTCGAGCAGCGCCTCGACGGCCGCGCGCGCAGCCGCGTCGGTCGGCAGGAAGCACATCAGCACGCCGTACTGCCCGAGCGGCGGCAACTCGAAGTCGACGACCGCGCGCAGCATCTCGTCGGGCATCTGCATCAGGATCCCGGCGCCGTCGCCCGTCAGCGGGTCGGCGCCGTTGGCGCCGCGATGCTCGAGGTTCTCGAGCGCCGCGATCGCTTTGACGATCACCTCATGCGTCCGTTCGTTGTCGAGCCGCGCGACCATGCCGACACCGCAGGCGTCGTGCTCGTAACGGGGGTCGTACAGTCCGACGGCCTGTGGCGGCTGCTTGTTTTGCGTGTGCATGGAAGTGCTCCCTTGGGGCGGTGCGAACCCCGTGCGCGGGCAGGCGGGCACCTGAGACTGAGCCAGAAAGCGTAGCAGCGGAGGCGCGCGCGAATCGAGTCGCCGGCGAATTAAAACGGCCCATCTGCAAAGGGCTTTTGCCCGCTCCTGAGCGATTCTCGGGCGCGTGCGCGAGGTCGATGCTCAGGTGTCGGCCGCCGCGTCCTCGGGCGACTCTCGAAGCGTCTCGGCCTCGCCCCACGAGCACAGCCCCGAGCGTCCGGGGCAGGTCAGGCAGAGGCCGCGATGCGGCGCAGCGCTGACGGCGAAGCGCGTCTGGTGCGCTCGCGCGATGCGTGCGATCAGCTCGCGTTCCAGCTCAGCGCGATCGGCCGACCCGTAGCGCGCCGTGACCCATCGCTCACGCTCGAGGAACCAGTGCACGATCTCAACCGAGCGCGCGCCCTCGCGCAGCACGGCCAGCGCGTACAGCAGCCGCTGGATTGCGTACTCGCGCTCGACCAGCGCCTCCAGCTCGACGTCGACCGCGACGCGATCGCTCTTGTAGTCCAGCACGACGTGCCCACCATCCGGCTCGACCGCGAGCAGGTCGATCACGCCGGTGATCAGCGGCTCGCCGTCGCCGAGCGAGAACGCGAACGGATGCTCGCGGCGGATGCTCGCAGCGGCTGCGATTCGCCGTGCCGGCGCGGCGCGCGCTGCGCTCGCGAGCAGCGCCGTCAGCTGCTCGCGCTCCTCGCGCCCGACGCGCAGCCCGAGCGAGCGCGCGCGGCTCGCGACATCCTCGCCTGACAGCGGACGGCCGCGAGCGAAGTCGAACGACTCCAGCAGGGCGTGCACGAGCGTGCCGCGAGCGCGCGCCTCGAGGCCGCGCTCGCCCGCTGCTGCACGCGCAGCCGCACGATCCTCGGGCAGCGCCAGCACGCGTTCGAGGTAGTAGCGATAGCCGCAGCGCTCGAGCTCGGTCAGCGAGCTGTAGCTGAGCGTCGAGAAGCGCTCGCTGGCGGGCGCGACCGGCCGCACCGACGCGGAGTCGCGCTCGCGAGGATCGATCGACGACGTAGGCGACGATGCGAGGTCGGGCGAAGGCGTCGACCCGACCGGAGGCGACTGCTGCTCACGTTGCGCCCCGCGCTCGGGCTCGCGCGGCTCGGAGGGCGCTGCGAAGCCGGCGTCGACGCGCAAGCGCACGCGTACGGCGGACTCGCCGGCGAGCGTGGCGTCGGCCAGCTCGGACGCGCCGCTCGCGAGCAGCTGCGGCAGCTCCGGTGAGAGCGCCGGAGCGAGCCACGCGATCGGCGGCGCCGACGGCCCTGGGCGCGGCCAGCGCGAGAAGTCGACCGCGCCGCTGAGCACGAGCAGGTCTCGCGCGCGCGTCATCGCCACGTAGAACACGCGATCCTCCTCCTCGGCTTCGCGGCGGCGACGCTCGACGGCAAGCGCTTCGTAGTCGAGCGCCGGCGTCGAGTCGCCGCCGTCGAGTCCGATCAGGCGGATGCCGAGACGATCGGCGTCGACGAGCAGGTCGGGCGTGCGCAGGTTCGGCTGGCGACCGAGGTCAGCGACACAGACAACCGGGAACTCGAGCCCCTTGGCGGCGTGAATCGTCATCAGTCGCACGGCGTTCGGCTCGACGCCCTCGACAGGCGCATCCGGCTCGATCGCGGCAGCTTCGCGCAACCGCGCCACGTGGTCGAGGAACGCGCGCAGGTCGCGACCCTCGCCGGCCTCGAAGCGCCGCGCCAGTCGCAGCAGCTTGTGCACGTTCGCCAGGCGCCGCTCGCCCCAGTCGAGCGTGAGCACGTGCGCGCGATAGCCGGTCGCGTCGATCGCCCGCTCGATCAGCTCCGCGAGCGTCCGCCGCGGCGCCGCCGCGCGCTCGCGCGCCAGCAGCTCGCAGGCGCGTGAGAGCGCAGCACGATCGACCTCGGCGATGCGCGCGAGCAGCTTCCTACCGTCGTTGCCGTCGTCCTTGCCGTCGCCGTCGTCACTGTCTGAGACCGCCGCGAGCGCCGTCTCCCACGCGCCGCGGCGGCGCGCCTGCGCAGTCAGCGCCAGCAGCGCGAGGCAGTCGCGCGAGCAGCCGGCCAGCGGTGAGGCGAGCACGCCATAGAGCGCCTCCTCATCCAGCGGATTGGCGAGCGCGCGCAGATAGCTGAGCAGGTCGCCGATCTGCTGCTGGCCCCAGAAGGCGCCGACCGCCGCCAGCGTTCGCAGCCCGCGCAGCTGCAGCGCCCGCTCGAACACCTCGATGTCGCCGGTCGCGCGCAACAGCACGACAACCTCGCCGGCGCGTGCGCGCCCGTCGGCGACCAGCTCGGCGATGCGCGCTGCGAGCATCCGCGCCTCGGCCTGGCGCCAGAGCGGCGCCGGCGGCAATCCGGCGGCGGTCGCGAGCGCGCGCTCGCTGCCTTCCTCCCAACCGCCGGCGTTCGTCAGCAGAAGCTCGACCGCGGGCTCCTCCACCGAGACTTCGGACTCCAAGTCCAGCTCGGTCTCGACGGCCGCCGCCGCGGGCCGCTCGCGTCCGGCGCGCAGCGGCTCGAACTCGCTGAAACGCTGCGAGAAGACCCCGTTGACGACATCGAGCAGCGGAGCGCGACTGCGAAAGTTGTGCGTCAGCGAAAGGCTCCCGCCGGCTGTGCCCAACTCCTCGCGGCGCTCGCGGAAGATCCGCACGTCGGCGTGGCGAAAGCCGTAGATCGATTGGAACTCGTCACCGACCGTGAACAGGTTCTGCCGCTCCAGCGCGCGCAGGATCGCCAGCTGGCGCGCGTTCGTGTCCTGGAACTCGTCGACCATCAGCAGCTCGAAGCGCTCCGACCAGATCGTGCGCAGCGGCTCGCTGCCGGAGAGCAGCTCCTGCGCGAGCAGCTCGAGATCGTCGAAGTCGACCGAGGCGCGCTCCCGCTTGCCCTGCTCGTAGGCGACGCCGAAACGCTCGAGCAGCTCGTCGAACAGCGAGCAGACACGCGCCGCTTGCGCGTCGCGAAGCTCGGCGTCCTGCGAATCGCTCTCGCCCTCGCCCTCGTCCTCGCCGCCAACTGCGCGAGCGCGCGGCAGGCTCGGCGCGCGCAGCCGCGGAAAGCGCTGACCGGTGCTGCGCAGCTCGAGATATGCCTGCTCGACGATCGTGCGAACGCGATCGACGCTGTAGGCCGCGAGCACCTCGACAGCCTCCTCGCGGCCATCCGCGAGCAATCCGCGCACGGCCTCGGCGAAGGCGAGCTCGCGCAGACGCGCCGCCAGGCCTTCGTCGAGTATCTCGAAGTCGGGATCGAGCCCGACAGCGAGCGGATGCGCGCGCAGCAGCCGCGCGCAGAAGGCATGGAAGGTGCCGACGAACGCCGCCTCGGTGTCACGCGCCGCCTGGCGATCGCCGAGATCGAGCAGGCGCGCTCGAACGCGCGCGCGCAGCTCGCCGGCGGCGCGCTCGGTGAACGTGATCGCGAGAATCCGCGCCGGGGCGATGCCGTCTTCACGCAGCGCTCGCACGAAGCGCTCGACGAGCACCGAGGTCTTGCCGCTGCCCGCGGCGGCTGCAACTGCAAGCGGCTCGCCGCGCCGCCCGACCGCCTGCTCCTGCTCGAGCGTCAGCGTCGCCGCGCGCTCGCTGAGGTGCGCGCCCGCGGCAGCTCCGGCCAGCGCGATCGTCCCGGTCGCGTCCATCCCCGGCAGCCGCTCGAGCTGGGACGGCGCCGTCCGTCGCGCGCTCACCGCTCGCACCTGCAGATCGTCGGATACATGCAGCCGCCGCGAAACGCACAGGTCTGCGGGCGCGCCTGCAAGCGTCCGGCGGCGGCCTGCTCGGCGACCTCCAGCGCATCGAGGCGCGCCTGCGCGAGCAGCTCGCGCAGATCGTCGTGCTCGCGCAGGTCCGTCGAGACGATCGGCAGCTCGACGCCGCTGTCGCCGTCGAGCACTCCGCGCGCGCGCGGGTCGCTGCCGGCGAGCGGCTGGTAGAAGCCGCCGATGGCGCGCACGTCGAGCAGCTGCTCGACGGCGAGCATGTACAGCGCGACCTGGAGCTTGCCGTCCTTGAGCCAGCGCGCCGCGCCGGGCGCGGCTCGGCCCTTGTAGTCGTAGACGATCGCTTCGCCGGCCGGTCCCCGGTCGACGCGGTCGATCCGCCCGCGCAGCCGCGCGCCGCCGCCCAGCTCGAACGCCGGCAGCTCGCCTGCGTCGCCCTCCTCCCCGCGCTCGTCGCCCGCGGCGAAGCCGAACCCCAGCTCCAACTCGGCAGGCTCGAGTGGGCTCTCGTTCGCGGCCGCGTGCTCGAGAAAGCGGTCGAGATCGGCTTGCAGCCGCCGGCGCGCGGCGGCACGCCGCTCGGGCGCGACCGACAGCGGATGCGCGGCTTCGTTCTCGGCCAGCGCGTCGGCGAGCAGCTGGCGCGCACGCGGCAGCCGAGCGACGGTGATCCGCGCGCTTCCGGTCTCCGCGCGCAGCGCCTCGAAGGCATCCTTCAAGGCTGCGTGCGCAAGCGCGCCGCGCACGAGCGGCTCGGCGTCGGGATCGAGCGCGCCGGGGCGCAGGACGCGCTCGACGAACCAGCCGACCGGGCAGGCGATCCATTTCTCGATCGACGAAGCCGACCATGGCCGCGCACGCAGCTCCGCCAGCAGCTTCTCGTCGCGCAGCGGCTCGTCGGCTCGCGAGTCAGCCGGTGAGACGTCTGGCCGCGGCGCTCCCCTGCCCACCTGCTCGATCGCCTCGTCGACCGCGCCGAGCGGCCTGCGAGCTCGCTCGTCGAGCAGGCGCGCATCGAACAGGTCGCAGACGTCGTCGACGAACAGCGAGCGCGACGTCGGGCGGCCGTCGTCGTCGGAGGAGTGCCAGCTCAGGGTGAGCCGCTCCTGCGGGCGCGATACGGCGGCGTAGAGCAGGTAGCGCTCGGCCGCAAGCGCGTCTTCGTTCTCGCCGAGCCGCAAGCCGGAGTGCTCTGCCAGCGAACGGCGCTCCTCCTCGCCGAGCAGCGCCTGCGGACGCGCTGGCGCCGGGAACGCGCCTTCTTGCATGCCGCAGACGAACAGCGCACGCACGCGCCTGGCGCGGAGCGCAAGCGGGTCGAGCACCGCGACCGCGCCCTCGATCGGGCTCTCGCCGCCGAAGAAAGCGACCTCGCCGAGTAGGCGTGCAAGCGCGTCGGCGCCGTCAGGCGCGAGCTCGGGCGCAAGGCGCGCCAGCTCGCGCAACTCGCCCAGCGCGCGACGTCCAGCCGCCAGCGCAGCAGCCTCGTCGAGCTCGTCGGCGGCGAGCACCGCCGCCCGCGAGCGGCGCGGCGCCGAGAACAGCCACGAGAGCTCGCGCGCGGCGCGGTCGGGCAGCGCAGCGCCGCCGCGCTGTTGCGCCTGTGCCAGACGATCGATCGCCTCGAGGCGCCAGTGACGCGCCTCCCAAAGCGCTCGCGCGCTCGCGGCGTCGAGCGCTCCGGCGCGGCGCGCTTCGAGCTCCAAGCGGTCGGCAAGCGACGGCTGCTCGAGCACCCCCGGCGCGCGCAGCCAGGCGAGCAGATCTCCGAGCGAGCCTCGATTCGGCCTCTCGCCAGGCAAGCCGGCGGCCGACGCTGCGTCCGACGGTCCGGCGGCCGTCTGTCCGTCCTCTGACGACGGCGGCGAAGGCGGCGGCACGCACCGCAGCAGCCCGATCAGCGCGCGGCCGATCGCCGTGTCGGCGAGCTGGCGGCGCCGTCGCAGCGCCAGCGGTATCGCTGCCGCCGCGAAGACTTCGCCGAGCAGCTCCTCTGAGGTGCTCGCCGCTCGCGCCAGCACGGCGATCTGCTCGGCCGGCACGCCTTCGTCGAGCAGCGCGCGGATCTCGCGCGCGACCAGCTCGAGCTCGGCGCGCTCGCCGCCGCCCTCGAGCAACCGCACAGCCGTACCGTGCGCAACGCGCGCCGCGCCGGGCTCGAACAGCGAGCGCTCGAGATGACTGAGTGCTCCACGCGCCTGCGGCGAGTAATGCTCGGAGCGGGCGAGCAGCGGGCGATGCTCGACAGCGAGCGGCGCAAGCGCGTGAAACGTCGCTGCGCGCCCGGCGAACGCGGTTCGCCCCGGCTCGTATGAGAGCGACACGGCAACGTCGGCGTCGACGACGCTGCCGAGCGTCTCGATCGCGTCGAGCTGCAGCCGCGTGAGATCGTCGAAGCCGTAGACCAGGACGGGCGTCGCGCGCCACAACGACGGGCGCTCGCGTAGGGCATCGAGCGCGCGTACGGCGCGCTGCTCGGCGTCGAGGCGCCCGATCCGCGCCAGCTCGGCGCGATAGGCCGCGAACAGCCTGCCGAGCGCGGCGCTCGGCGCGCCGTTTGCGTCAGCCGCGCGCCAGCTCTCGAGCGCGCGCTCGAGTCTCGCCGGAGCGACGCGGCGGACCTGCAGCTCGGCGAACAGCTCGCCGAGTGCGCGTACGAAGCCGCGCGTCTCACGCTTCGCGAGCACTTCGAGCAGGCGCTCGCGCGCGAGCCCGCCGAGCACCGGCTCGGCGATCCCGGCGCGGCTGACAGCCTCGCCGAGCAGGCCCGCGAAGCGCTCGACACGCACGCCGATCGCGACGCCGTCGCCGGCGAGCTCGCGCAGGTAGTGCTCGGCGTCAGCGCCCGTCGGCACGATCAGCAGCGGCTCCTCGCCGTGCGCAAGATGACGGCGCACTGCGTCGAGGATCAGCTCGGCCTTGCCCGCGTTCGCGGGCCCCGTGATCAGCGTGATCGGCATCTGCGTCCATCCTGGCGCACCGGGCCGACGGCGCCCAAAGGCTTCAGCGAGGCGCTGCGTGCGTGGGCCGAGAGCGGCTTCAGCGCGGAGCTAGGCGGCGCTGCGCTGCTTGACCGGCGTGGCGCGTTTCTTGGCTTTCGACTTCTTTTTGGCCGCGGTCAGCTCGTCGGCCTCAGCCTCGGCCTCGGGCGCTTTCGCGCCCTCCTTCGCCCAGGGCTCGTCGAACTCGACGCGCCATTTACCCTCGTCGGTCTGGCTCAGCGCGAGGCGGGCGCGAAACGAGCGCCCGCTGCGGCCGCGAAAGCCGGTAACCGGCTTCTCGGAGTAGCCGGTTTTGATCAGTTCGCGTGCCAGCGGCACGGTCAAGGTCTTGCCGGCTTTCGCCTTCCAGATGACGAAGCCGCAGCCGGGATCCTCGCGCGACCAGCACGAGTAGCCCTTGCGGTTCTCGGAGATCTCGCGTCCGCAGACCGGGCACGGGCCCAGCTTCGCGCGCGGGATGCGCACGTCTTTGAGCGTCTCGTCGAGCTTGTGCACGGTCTCGTCGGCGAAGCCGGCGATGTCGCTCATGAACTTCTCGCGCGAGTCCTCGCCGCGCTCGATCTTGCCGAGGCGGTGCTCCCAGCTACCGGTCAATTCGGGCGAGGTCAGCGCATGCGCATCGAGCAGGCGGATCACGTTCAGGCCCTTCTCGGTCGCGACCAGCGCGCGTGCGTCGCGCTCGACGTAGCCGACCGTGATCAGCCGCTCGATGATCGCCGCGCGGGTCGCCGGCGTGCCGATCCCCGACTCCTTCATCGCCTCGCGCAGCTCTTCGTCGTCGACGAGCTTGCCGGCCGTCTCCATCGCGCCGAGCAGCGAGGCGTCGCTGTAGCGCCGCGGCGGTTTCGTTTCCTTGCGATCGCTCGCGATCTCGAGCGTCTTGACGGTCTCGCCGTCCTCGAGTTTCGGCAGTTGCTGGTCGACGCCCTCGTCCTCCTCGCCTTTCGGCCGGGACTCGGCGGCGACCTCGTCGTAGACGCCGCGCCAGCCGGGCACGATCAGCAGCTTGCCGCGCGTGCGGAAGATGTGTCCGTCGCCGTCGCCGACGGTCGTCTCCACGCGCGTGTTCTCGAACACGGCCTCGGGGTGGAAGACCGCGAGGAAGCGCCGAGTGACCATGTCGTAGATACGACGGTCGTCGGAGCTCATTTTCTCGAGCTTGTGCTCGGAGCGCGTCGGGATGATCGCGTGGTGATCGGTGACCTTCTCGTCGTTGACGACGCGCGCGAGCGGCAGCAGGTCCAAGCCGATCACGTATTCGGCGCCCTTCGTGTAGTCGGAGTCGTGCCCGACGAGCTCGGCGATCGGCTTGATTTCGGCGACCATGTCGCTCGTCAGGTAGCGCGAGTTCGTTCGCGGATAGGTCAGCGCCTTGTGCTCCTCATAGCAGCGCTGCGCAGCGCCCAGCGTGCGTTTGGCGGAGAAGCCATAGCGGTTGTTGGCCTCGCGCTGCAGCGTCGTCAGGTCATAGAGCATCGGAGCTTTCTCGCGCTGCTCTTTCTTGTCGAGCTTGGTGATCGTGCCGGGCTTGCCGATGCACGCCGCGACGATCGCCTCGGCCTCCTCGGCGGTCTCGATGCGCGGCTTCGCACCGGCGTGGAAGCGACCCTCGTAGTTGCGCTGACCGTCGGCTTCGAAGCTCGCGTCGACCAGCCAGTAGGGCTCGGGCACGAACGCTTTGATCTCCTCCTCGCGGCGGGCGATGATCGCGAGCGTCGGCGTCTGCACGCGCCCAAGCGAGACAGCGCCGTCGAAGGAGCTGCGCAGCCTGATCGTCGCCGCGCGCGTCGCGTTCATCCCGACGATCCAGTCGGCCTCGGAGCGTGAGCGCGCGGCCTGCTCCAGCCGCGCGAACTCGTCAGACGGGCGCAGCGCGCCGAACGCCTCCTTCATCGCAGCGGTCGTCATCGATTTCAGCCACAACCGATTGACCGGCTTCTTGCCGTTCGCCTTCTCGTACAGGTAGGCGAAGATCAGCTCGCCCTCGCGCCCGGCGTCGCAGGCGTTGACGATCTCGCCGATGTCATCGCGGCCGATCTGTTTGGTGACGACCGACATCTGCTTGCGCGAGCGCTCGTCGCGCACGACGAGCTTGAAGCGGTCGGGCACGATCGGCAGGTCGTCCATCTTCCAGCGCTTGAACTTCGGGTCGTACTCGTCCGGCTCGGCGAGCTGGACGAGGTGGCCGACGGCCCAGGTGATCACGTGTTCGGGGCCTTCCAGCCAGCCCTCGCCTTTCTGGAACGGGCCCTTCAGCACGCGCGCGAGATCTTGCCCGACGGAGGGCTTCTCGGCGATGACGAGCGTCTTGGACATGGCGGCAGCGTAGCGGGTGTGCGAAATGCCGCAACCACGGCAGCCCGGCTGCCGCCGTCGAATGCGCGGCGGTCGCGAGCCGTTATCCGCCAATCGGCGCGCGCGGGTTGGCGCCCCAGAAGACCTGCGTGCCGAGCATGCCGATCAGCGTGACGAAGACGAGATTGAGCACCATCGACTTGGCCGTCGCCGTACCCACGCCGACCGGCCCGCCGCTGGCGTTGTAGCCGTAGTAACAGGCGACGAGCACGATCACCGTCGCCATGCTCATGCCCTTGATCACGCTGAACAGCAGGTCGGGCGCGTTCTGGAACTCCCAGAAGATCAGCAGGTAGCCGCCGGAGGAGACGAAGCCGAGCTGCTGGACGACGCCTATATAGGAACCGACATAGGCGACGCCGATAGCCGCTACGTACATGAACGGCAGCACGATCCAGGCGGCGAGCAGGCGCGTCGCACAGAGGAACAGCATCGAGTCGACGCCCATCACCTCGAGCGCGTCGATCTCCTCGGAGATCCGCATCGCCCCCAGCTCGGCGACGATGCCGGTGCCTACCTTCGCGGCCATCATGTAGCCGAACGCATACGGGACGGCCTCGCGCAGGTCGCACCACGCCGAGAACACGCCCGAGTACGCCGGCGCGCCGGTCGAGAGCGTGAAATAGGCGCCGCCGATGCCGCACACGCCGAGTCCCATCAGGAACACGAGCGCCCAGATCACGGCCGTCGAGCCGACGATCAGGATCCCCGCTTGGCGCAGCGACTCGCCGAAGAAGCGAAACACGCGCAGGCTGTAGACGTCGCCGACGATCTGGCCCGTGAACTTGCCGATTTCTCCGGTCGCCGCGAGCCATTCGCGCGGTATCGCGAGCAGTTCGTTCACTGCCCGTGCTCCCACAGCGGCACCTTCGCCCGCCCAGGCATCACTTGATCACCAGGATCTGCGGGTGCGTCGCAAGCAGCGTCTGCGTGAACGCGTAGTTGAACGCGCCGATGCCGAGGAAGGCAACGACGACGGCCTGGTTGACGGCGCGCCCGACGCCCTCGGCGCCGCCCGAGGCGGTCATGCCCTTGTAACAGCAGACGATCGCGATGATCGCACCGAAGCACGTCGTCTTCAGCACCGAGCCCCACAGGTCTGTCGTCGAGGCGTTGGCGAACAGCGTGCCCCAGAACGGTCCCAGCGGCTGTCCGTTGACGAGCTCGGCGGCAATCCCGCCGAAGATGCCGAACAGCAGCGAATAGATGTCGAACAGGCCGGTCACGACCATCAGCGCGAGGAAGCGCGGCACGACGAGGTTCTTGACGGGGTCGACGCCGAGCACCTGCAGCGCGTCGAGCTCCTCGCGCACCTTGCGCGCGCCGAGGTCGGCCGTGATCGCGGTGCCGGCGACCCCCGCGACGACGATCGCCGTCACGCTCGGGCCGATCTCGCGGACGGCGCCGAGCACGAAGAAGCCGCCAAGACGGTCGAGCGCTCCGAAGATCGTCAGGAAGTTCGCCGCCTGCAGGCCCGGTGCGGCGTAACAGATGCAGACCGTTGAGACGAGCAGCGGGAACCAGCACAGCCGAAGCGCGAACAGGAACTGCGAGACGAACTCGCCGCCGTAGGGGTACGGAGGCCTGAGGGCCGACCAGATGGTCTTGCCCGTCAGGATCATCATGTCCCCGAATTCCTCGAGCAAGTGCCTGGCGGGAACGAATGCCCGCTCGGCAACGCTGCGAACCATCTCTGCCTGGCCCTCCCTCGGGTCGCAATCGGTGGTCTGAGTAACTCTACGCCATGCTCCAACGGCGCGCTACGGTCGAACGCCTTCCGCCGCGCGGCTCGCCGTCAGCAGGACACGGCGGCGGTGTCGCGCCGGGCTCCACCGCCACTGGTAATCTGGCCCGATGGCGAGGGGAGGACGGAGAGTCTTCTTGATGCTGGGACGCGTCGGCTCGCCCGCGCCGATGTTCCCATCCCGTCTCCTGAGCCTCCCGGCGCTGCTCGGTGCGAGTCTCCTCATCGTCGGGTGCGGCGGCGGATCCGCCGCGACCAAGGGCGAAAAGTCCGCCAGCTTCTCAGTCAAGATCGCCAAGGCGAGCTTCCCAGCCAAGCAGTCGGTAGCGAGCCCCGAGCGGATGGAACTTGTCGTCCACAACAGCGGCCCACACCCGATCCCGAACGTGGCGATCACGGTGGACTCCTTCAACTACGCCTCCAACTACGCGGAACTGGCGGCCGACAAACGACCGATATGGGTGATCGAACAGGGGCCCGGCGCGATCGCCAAGCCACCGGTCCAGACCCAGGAGGTCAGCAACCCCGGGGGCGGCCAGACGGCCTACCTGAACACCTGGGCCCTGGGCAGGCTTCCGGCCGGACGCTCCGAGACGTTCTCCTGGCGGGTCGTGCCGGTCAAGGCCGGCTCCTACACCGTTCACTACACCGTCTCCGCCGGACTCGCCGGAAACGCCAAAGCGCGTCTTGCCTCCGGAGGACCGGCCTCTGGAAAATTCACCGTCACTGTCGCCGGCTCGCCGCTGATCACCCACGTCGACCCGAAGACGGGCAAGGTCGTCGAGGGCACCTACCCATAGCCCGAGCCTCCGCGAGCCGACCGGCTCCGCGGCCCGACCGACCGGTCCCGATCCAGCTCTCGCCGCACCGCTCGCGCGTTTGGCCCGCTGTCCAGTAATCGGGACGGCGGTTTCGCCAAACGGTGATCCCCTTCGGCCCGCTTCTGATTACGATTGACGACGGCTCCGGCCTCGACCGAGCCCGTCCACGCGACCCTTTCTCAGGAGGATTCGACCGAGCTCATGCCAAGGACCCGCCAGCACAACGTCACAGCCGCCCAGTGGAGTTCCAACGGGGGCGCCATGGGCTCCACCGACCTGACCCTGCAGAGCAATCAGGTCTTCGGGTCGAACGTCTTCTCCGCCTCGGTGCAGCGCCACCGCCTGCCCAAGCACGTGTTCCGCGCGCTGCAGGCGACCTTCGCCCGCGGCGAGGCGCTCGACGCGACGATCGCCGATCAGGTCGCTCAGGCGATGAAGGAGTGGGCGATGGAGAAGGGCGCCACCCACTACACGCACTGGTTCCAGCCACTGACCGGCTCGACGGCCGAGAAGCACGACTCCTTCTACGGCCCCGACGGCGAGGGCAACGCGATCGCCGAATTCTCCGGCAAGGAGCTGATCCAGGGCGAGCCCGACGCCTCCTCGTTCCCGAGCGGCGGCATCCGCGCGACCTTCGAGGCTCGCGGCTACACCGCCTGGGATCCCACCTCCCCGGCGTTCGTGCTGGAGAACCCAAACGGGACCCTGCTCTGCATCCCCACTGCCTTCACGTCCTGGACGGGCGAGGCGCTCGACAACAAGATCCCGCTGCTGCGCTCGATGGACGCGCTGTCGAACGTTGCCGTCGAGGCGCTAGGGCTGCTCGGCATCACCGACGCCAAGCACGTCTTCACCACGACCGGCTGCGAGCAGGAGTACTTCCTGATCGACGAGCAGTACTTCTTCGAACGCCCTGACCTGCTGACGACCGGCCGCACACTGTTCGGCACGAAACCGCCGAAGGGCCACGAGCTCGACGATCACTACTTCGGCTCGATCCCCGAGCGTGTGCTGGCCTACATGCTCGAGGTCGAGCTGGAGCTGGCAAAGCTCGGCGTGCCGATCAAGACGCGCCACAACGAGGTCGCTCCCAACCAGTTCGAGGTGGCGCCGATCTTCGAGAACTCGAACGTCGGCTCCGACCATCAGATGATCACGATGCAGATCCTGCAGAACACGGCCCGTCGCTACGGGCTGGTCTGCCTGCTGCACGAGAAGCCCTTTGCCGGCGTCAACGGCTCGGGCAAGCACAACAACTGGTCGATGGGCACCGACACTGGGGCGAACCTGCTGGAGCCGGGCGAGACGCCCTCGGAGAACCTCTCGTTCCTGTTCTTCTGCACGGCCGTGATCCAGGCGGTCAACACTCACCAGGAGCTGCTGCGGGCGTCGATCGCGAGCGCCGGGCAGGATCACCGTCTCGGAGCCAACGAGGCGCCCCCGGCGATCATCTCGATCTTCCTCGGCACCGACCTCGAAAAGGTCTTCACGGCGATCGAGGCGGGCAAAGTGCAGCCCTCCAAGCCCGGGTCGTTCCTCGGCTTCGGTACTCCCGTGCTGCCACCGCTGCCGCTGCACGGCGCCGACCGCAACCGCACCAGCCCGTTCGCCTTCACCGGCAACAAGTTCGAGTTCAGGGCGCTCGGCTCGACGGCCGCTCCGGCGTTCCCGAACACCGTCCTGAACACGATCGTCGCCGAGGCCGTCGAGGACCTCACCGAGAAGCTGAAGTCCAAGCTGAAAGGGTCGACGACGCTCGAGAAGGCGATCACGGCGATCGTCAAGGAGTCGTGGGCCGAGAACAAGCAGGTCGTCTTCGGCGGCGACGGCTACTCCGAGGAGTGGCACAAGGAAGCGGAGAAGCGAGGCCTCGCGAACCTCAAAACGACGCCCGACGCGCTGCCGTGGATCGTCAACAAATCGACCCTGGCGACGTTCAAGAAATACAAAATCCTCTCCAAACGGGAGCTCGAGGCACGCTACGACGTGTACACCGAGCAGTACGTGATGAACCTCAACATCGAGGCCGAGACGGCTGCCTCGATCTCACGGACGATGCTCCTGCCCGCCGCGATCCGGTACCTCAACGAACTGCGTGAGACAGGCCTCGATGACCTGATCGGCGAGGTCGAGCCGCTCGTCAAGGAGCTGCACTTCGCGATCCTCAAGCTCGAGGACGCGAACCTCGACGAGAACCACCCCTCGGACTCCGCCCAGAAGGAGGCCATCTACATGCGCGACACGGTGATCGTCGCGATGGACGACGTCCGTGACGTCGCCGATCGCCTCGAGAAGCTGGTCGCCGACGACCTGTGGCCGCTGCCGAAGTACTCGGAGATGCTGTTCATCAAGTAGTCGCACCCGAGATCCAGCTTGTCCGGTAGAGCCCGCCGACCGGCGGGCTCTACCTTTTTTGCCCGTGCACCAGCGCCTACGTCGTAAACACGCAGCCGGAGACGCTGGGAGGACGGCCTTTGCAAGCCGCTCGCTAGGGTCGCCTCGATCCGGCCCCGACGGGCGCCGGCGGTCGATACGGAAGGCTGGGGCATGGGCACGAAGTCAAGTCGTGGAATCAGGGGTTGGATCGCAGTCGCGGCGCTTGCCGTAATCGCGCTGACGGCGCTCCTCGCAACCGCGACCGCCTCCGCGGCCCCGCCGAAGTACGACCTGCGCGGCACCTGGAAATCGGGCTATCTGAGTGGTGGCCTTCGCGCGCCTGCCAACGGGACCCAGACGGTCACCTCGATGAACATGACGACGGGTGTCTTCTCGGGCTCCTCCGTGGTCGAAGGCACCCACTTCGCACTGGCCGGCCGAGAGAACGGCACCGCCTTGGAATTCACCCAGAGCGAGGGCACCTACACGGCTCACGACAAGGTGCCCGCGCTGAGCATTCAGCCGAGCGGCAAGGTCGGCGGCAACGGCAGCTTCGAAGGCGGTGAATTCTGGATGGAAGTGACAGAACCCACCCAGGCACCGGCGACGGAACCCAAACCCGAATCTGAATCCGAAGGTCAGCGCGCCCCGTTCGTGACGGTGATCTGCAACATCTTCCCCTCGGATCCGTCGAGCTCCACGTGCACCGCCGACGTCGGCGATCTGACTGGCGCCGTAGCCAAGGCTCCGACCGGGAGCGTGACGTTCTCGACGACGACCGGCACGTTCATCTCGGGGGACACCTGCACGCTCGCGCCGGTCACGGGGCTCGGCGCTGTGACCTCCTGCACGGTCGCCTTCCAGCCGGCGCCGGGCACCCAGGAGGGAGCCCCGCTGCCCGTCACGGCCAAGTACAACGGCGACAACTCCTTCGGCACGGCCTCGGGGGGCACCTCACCGGCCGCTGCCGCCCCCTCGAGCACGACCGCGGAAGTCAACAACGGCGGCTTCTTCAGCGTGCCGCTCACCAACCCGAACTACTCGGCGGTGACCGGAGGCGTCACGGTCTCCCTGGCAGGCGCCGCGGCGGCCGGGCTGCGGGCCCACACGACGTCTTCGAGTCTCGCGTCCGGCTCGTTCAGCGCAGCGCGCTTCGGCCGCCACTCGGTGCGCCTGAAGCTGAGCCGCTCGGGTCTGGCGAAGCTGGAGCACAGGAAATCGCTGAAGGTCCTCGTCCACGTCACCACCAAGGTCGCCGGCAAGAAGATCACACGCTCCTACGGGCTGAAACTGAAGCTCCGCTGACCCCGGCGGGGAAGGCCGGCGGCTCCCCTGCCGCCGGCTGCCCGACAGGTGGAACCGGCTTGCGCCCCTGAGCCGTTCTGCCATATTTCACAGGCGATGGAGGGATCGGAGGGAACCGGGGGATCGGGGATCAGGCGTCGCGGCGCCTATACCGTCGTCGCGGCCGCATGCGTTGCGCTGGCCGTGTTTCTGATCGTCTCGGCAACGGACGGTGGCAGCTCGACACCGGCGAAGGCATCGCCTCGGGAACAGCGCTACGCCGTCCTGTCCTTGGACTCACCTCACGTCCAGAGCGGCTATACGACCTACTCGGTGGCGCCCGGCGGTGAAACGCCACGTCCGCCGTCGTTCGGACCGCTGCTTGCAGCCGGCTCGTTCGTGCGGCCCGTCGCCGAATACCGCCGCTACGCAGCCGCGCAACTCGGTCTGATGGAGCCGCAGATCGCCCGCCTGCGCTCGGCGCTGGCAGCCGGCGACACGGCCGCCGCCAAGGCGGCCTGGAGCGCCGCCTACACCCGCTACCTCCATCTCGGCGCTGTCTATCTGGCCGGGCAGGCCTCCGAACTCAACGAACAGATCGATGGACTGCCCGGCGGACTTCCGGGAGGCGTGCACAGTCCTCGTTTCGCCGGTCTGCACCGGATCGAATACGGGCTGTGGACAGGCGAGCCGCCGCAGTCGCTCGTGCCCGTCGCCGATCGCATGAGCGCAGCTGTGCAGAAGATGCGGGCGCTGCTTCCCCACGTCGCGATCACCCCCCTCGAATATGGAACGCGCGCGCACGAGATCCTCGAGGACGCCGTTCGCGACCTCCTCAGTGGCACCGACGTACCACTCAGCGGCGAAGGCGTCACGGCGACAGCGGCCGGGGTGGCTGCGACCGAAGAGGTGGTCTCGACCCTGCATCTGCTGCTGTTCGGAGAAGAGGAAGGCGAGCCGCGCGTCGGGCAGGCGGTCGAAGCGGAACTCAGCACTCTTCGCTCTGCCTTCGCCACGATCGCCGCTGCCCACGGCGGTCGCCTGCCGACCAACGAGCAGCTCACCCAGGGTCAGGCCGAGCTGCTCGACGGCGCGCTCGGCGGAGCGCTGGAGGCCCTCGCCCAGGTCCCCGAGGCACTCGAGGCCGAACCGCCCCCCAAGCCCCTGGAGATCCCCAAGGCCGACGTGAGGATCGACCCGTGAAGCCATCGGACCGGCGCACCTTCCTGACCCGCTCGGCGGCCCTGCTCGGCGCCGGCGCGCTCGGTGGCACGGGGGCACTGGCCCGCGACAGCGCCGGGGCCGGCGCGGACACGGGCGGCGAGCCGCCGGAGAACGTCCAGCGGGCTGTGGGCGATGCGCAGCTGGCCACCCGCGAGCCGTTCGAGGGGGCCCACCAGGCGGGGATCCTCACCCCCACGCCGGCGCAGGCCACCTTCGTGGCCCTGGACGCGGTCGCCCCTGACCGAGTCGCCTTGCAGGAGGCACTGCAGGGCCTCAGCCAGCGAGCGCGTGAACTGACGGCGGGCGAGACGATTCCTCAATTGACGAGTGGACGCCCACCTTCGGTGCTCGAGCCGGAGGCCCCACCGGTCGACTCGGGGACCCTTGGCCCGGTCAACATGCCGGACGGGCTGACGGTGACGATCGCCTTCGGCGCCTCGCTGTTCGACGAGCGCTACGGCCTGGCCTCGCGGCGCCCAGCTGAGCTGATCAAGATGCCGACCTTCTCCGTCGACGCCCTCGATCCGGCTCGCACCCATGGCGACGTGCTGCTGCAGATCTGCGCGCACCAACGCGACACGGTCACACACACCCTGCGCGAGCTGCTGCGAACCTCCCGCGGCGCGCTGCAGCCCCGGTGGACGATCGACGGCTTCTCGAGCGCCGCCAGGGGACCCTCGCCGCACAACTCACCCCGCAACCTGTTCGCCTTCCGCGACGGCACCGCGAACCCGCCGACGAACGACGCCACGCTGATGAACCGGCTCGTGTGGGTGCAGGGCGGGAGCGCCTCGTGGGCCGCCGGCGGCACCTTCCAGGTGATCAGGGTGATCCGCATGCACGTCGAGTTCTGGGACCGCGTCGGGCTGACAGAGCAGCAGCAGATGATCGGCAGAGTTCGCGACAGCGGCGCGCCGCTGGGCGGCACCGACGAGTTCGAGGACCCGCGCTACGACCTCGACCCGCATGGGGAACGGATCCCGCTGGACGCGCACATCCGCTCCGCCAACCCCCGCACGCCGGTGACCGCGGACCAGCGCATCCTGCGTCGCGGCTTCAACTACGCGCGGGGCATCGACGAGGCCGGAGCGCTCGACCAGGGCTTGATTTTCTCGGCCTTCAACCAGAGCCCGCGAAGGCAGTTCCAGGTCGTCCAGGAACGACTCCTGGAAGAGCCGATGATCGACTACATCACGCCCGTCGGCGGCGGCTACTTCTTCGCGCCACGCGGCGCCGGAGCCGAACCGGACTGGGTCGGCTCGGGGCTGTTCCAGACCTCCTGAGGGGTCAACCCGTCTCGGGTGGCTTGACCGCTGCGATGTGCTCGGCCGTGATCTTCCCGTCGGAGGGCACGTGCGGGTGGTGAACGTGACACAGCCGGTAGTGGCCGTGGCGGAAGCGCCCACGCCGGAAGCAGCCCGACTGATGGCAGAACAGCATCGAGACGACGCCGCCGATCCCGATCAGGCTGACGACCCCGATGATCAGCCCGATCCATTCGGCGTGGGAGGTCGTGAAGGGCAGCGCCGCGGGCACGACGGTTGACGCTATCCGGGCATCCGGACGCGGAATGGCTCGGCGCCTTGTGCGGGGGGGCTCCCAGCTAGCATGACTTGATGCCGCGCGACTACCTGAAGGCGATAAACAGCCACGTCGTCATCTACGACGGCGGCATGGGCGCGACGCTCGAGCAGTTCGAGCTGACCGCCGAGGACTACGGCGGGCTGCAGGGCAAGTGCCATGAGGCGCTGATCCTCAACCGTCCCGACGTGATCGAGGGCGTTCACTCCTCGATGCTCGACGCGGGCGCCGAAGTCGTGGAGACCGACACTTTCCAAGGCTCGCGGCTGAAGCTCGAGGAGTGGGGCCTCGGCGAGTACACCGTCGAGATCAACACGAAAGCCGCCGAAATCGCGCGCAAGGCGGCCGGAGAGAACCGCTACGTCGCGGGCTCGATCGGACCGACGGGCTTTCTGCCGGCCTCCGAGGACCCCTCGCTTGGCCAGATCCGCTTCGGCGAGCTGGTAGCGGTCTTCGCCGAGCAGGCCGCCGGGCTGATCGACGGCGGCGCCGATCTGATCATCGTCGAGACCGCTCAGGACATCCTCGAGGTCAAGGCTGCCGTGTTCGGCGCCCGCGAGGCTTTCAAGAGCACCGGCCGCACGCTGCCGATCCACACCTCGGTCTCGCTGCTGCCCAACGGCGGCAAGATGCTCCTGGGAACTGACATCTCCGCGGTCCTCGCGACGCTCGAGGCACTGAAGGTCGACGTGATCGGCCTGAACTGCTCGACGGGCCCCGAGGACATGCGCGATGCGATCCGCTTCCTCGGCGAGTTCAGCCCTGTCCCCGTCGCCTGCATCCCCAACGCCGGCCTGCCCCTGCAGGGACCCGACGGCGAGACGATCTTCCCCGAGCAGCCCGAACCGCTAGCCGAAGCGTTGAAGGAGTTCGTCGAGCGCTACGGCGTCGGCATCGTCGGCGGCTGCTGCGGCACCACCCCCGATCACATCGCCGCGATCGCCGAGCGCGTCGGCGAGCGCGAGGTCGCAAAGCGCCCAGCCCCCCGCCCGGCACACCTCTCCTCGATGATCGGGGCGATCACGCTGACCCAGGAGCCGGCGCCGACGATGGTCGGCGAGCGCGTCAACTCGCAGGGCTCGCGTAAGGCCAAGGAGCTGCTGCTGGCCGACGACTACGACGGGCTCGTCCAGATCGCCGAGGACCAGGTCACCGGCGGTGCCCACGTGCTCGATCTGTGTGTCGCGCTGACCGAGCGCACCGACGAGGACGAACAGATGCGCCTCGTCGCCAAGAAGGTCTCGCTCAGCCAGCCCGCGCCGATCCAGATCGACTCGACCGAGCCGGAGGTGATCGAACGGGCGCTCGAGCAGATCCCGGGCCGGGCGATCGTCAACTCCGTCAACCTGGAGGCGGGCCGCGACAAGCTCGACCGCGTCGTGCCTGTCGCGCTCGCGCATGGCGCGGCGCTGATCGCGCTGACGATCGACGAGGTCGGCATGGCCAAGACCGCCGAGCGCAAGGTCGAGATCGCCAAGCGCATCCGCGACCTGTGCTGCTCCGAGCACGACCTCGATCCCGAGGTGTTGATCTTCGACTGCCTGACCTTCACGCTGACGACCGGCGATGAGGAGTGGCGCCCGTCGGCGATCGAGACGATCGAGGGCATCCGCCGGATCAAGGCGGAGATCCCCGGAGTCAAGACATCGCTGGGGGTCTCGAACGTCTCCTTCGGCGTCTCCCCCGGCGCCCGAGCGGTGCTCAACTCGGTGTTCCTGCACCACTGCGTCCAGGCGGGGCTCGACCTGGCGATGGTCAACCCCAACCACATCACCCCCTACGGCGAGATCTCAGACGGCGAGCGCGAGCTGGCCGACGATCTCGTGTTCAACAAGCGCGAGGACGCCCTGGAGCGCTTCATCGGGCACTTCGAGTCCAAGGGCGAGGATGACACCGCCCAGGGCGCGGCCGATCCGACCGAGGGCATGGAGCCCGAGGAGGCGCTGCACTTCCACATCCTGCGCCGCCGCAAGGAGGGCGTGGAGGACTGGATCGACCTAAGCGTCGAGAAGATCGGCGCCGTGCCGACGCTCAATGAGGTGCTGCTGCCGGCGATGAAAGAGGTCGGCGACAAGTTCGGCGCGGGCGAACTGATCCTGCCGTTCGTGCTGCAGTCGGCCGAGGTGATGAAGAAGGCCGTCGCCCAGCTGGAGAAATACCTCGACAAGATCGAGGGCTACACGAAGGGCACCGTCGTCCTCGCGACCGTCTTCGGCGACGTCCACGACATCGGCAAGTCGCTCGTCAACACGATCCTCACGAACAACGGCTACACCGTCATCGACCTCGGCAAGCAGGTGCCGATCCAGACGATCGTCGACGCGGCCCAGGAGCACGAAGCGACCGCGATCGGGCTGAGCGCGCTGCTGGTGTCCACCTCCAAGCAGATGCCGGCCTGCATCGAGGAGCTGCACGCCAAGGGGCTCTCCTACCCGGTGTTGATCGGCGGCGCCGCCATCAACCGTGCCTTCAGCTATCGCACGCTCTACCCCGGCGGCAAAGACTCAGACGTTGTCTACGAGCCCGGTGTCTTCTACTGCAAGGACGCCTTCGAGGGCCTGTCGGTGATGGACCAGCTCGTCGACGACGATGCGCGCGGCGCCCTGGTCGAGAAGCTGATGGCGGGAGCAACCGAGTTCCGCGCGAAGGGCGAGGCGCCCGTCGAGGAGCTGAACTTCGCCGACGACTCCGTCCGCTCGGCGGCGCGTACCGACGTGCCGATCCCGACCCCACCCTTCTGGGGGGTCAAGGAGATCCCCGTCGATCTCGAGGAGGTCTACAGACATCTCGACACGCACGTCCTGTTCAAGCTCCATTGGGGCGGGCGCGGCGTCAAAGGCGAGGCCTGGCAGAAGCTGCTGGCCGAGGACTTCCGCCCGCGCCTTGAGCGGATGTGGAGCGAGCAAAGCTACCTGCACCCCCGGGCGCTGCTGGGCTTCTTCCCCTGCTACTCGCTGGGCAACGACATCATCGTCCTCGACCCGGAGGACCGCGAGACTGAGCTCACGCGCTTCGTCTGCCCCCGCCAGCCCAAGGGCGACCGGATCTGCCTGGCCGACTTCTACCGCCCGGCGGTCGACGGCAGGCCCCCCGAGGAGCTCGACGTAATCGCCGTGCAGGCCGTCACGGTCGGCTCGGAGGTAACGGAGCTGATGGCCAAGCTCGAGGCCGAAGGCGAATTCGCCGAGCAGCTGTTCGTCCATGGCATCGGCGTCCAGACGGCCGAGGGCCTGGCCGAGTGGCTGCACGCAAGCGCGCGGGAGATGCTGGGCATCCCAGCCACCCAAGGTCGACGCTACTCCTGGGGCTACCCGGCGGTGCCTGAGCAGTCAGAGCACCTGAAGGTCGAGAAGCTGCTCGGGCTCGGCGACATCGGCATGAAGATCACCGACGGCTACGCCCCCGAACCGGAGCAGTCGACGCTGGCCCTGATTGCCCACCATCCGCAGGCGATCTACTTCGGCACACGTCAGGGACGGCTGCTGGCAGACGGCAGCCCCGACGACCTGATCCGCGGCTCGGCCCGCGACCCCTCGCTGTTCGCGGCGCTCGACGACTCGGAGCCGGAGGAGGGCGGCACCGAAGGCGAGGACGAGCCGGCGATGGCGGAGGCCGGACAGCCGTAGCTCAGATGCCGGGAGCGGCGCGGCGCAGCGCGCTCAGCTCAGGCGACGGGAGGAGGCGAGACGGAGGGCGCCGATGTCGAATCGGGCCGGTTCTCGGCGGGAGCGGCTGGAGCCGCGCGCGCGAGACGCCCGGCGTGTTCGACACGGTCCCTGCTGGCCATCTCCAGAACGTCCTCGCCGGTCAGCGGCTGCGCGAAGTGGAAGCCCTGGCCGAAGTCGCAGTGCATCCCCTGCAGGCGGCTCAGCTGCTCGACGTTCTCGACGCCCTCGGCGACGGCTTTGAGGTTGAAGATCCGCGCCAGCTCGACGATCGAGGCGGTCATCTGCTCGACCTGGGGGTTCGTGTCGGCGAGGAACGAACGATCGATCTTGAGGATGTCGACGGGCAGCTCGCGAACGTAGTTGAGCGACGAGTAGCCGGTGCCGAAGTCGTCGATCGCCAGTTTGACGCCGAGTGAGCGCAGAGCTTCCAGGCGCATCAGGCTGACCTCCATGTCCTGCATCATCGCCGTCTCCGTCAGCTCCAAGGTGAGGCTGCTCGGCACGAGCTCCGTGCCCGCCAACACCTCGGCGACCTCCTTGATGAACTCTGGACGTTGCAACTGGCGAGCGGAGACGTTAACGGCCATCGACAGCGGCGGGTTGCGCGGGCACTCCCGCTGCATCAGGGCGGCCCAGGTGCAGGCTTCGGCGAGAACGTGGCGTCCGACCTGGACGATCAGCCCGGTTTCCTCCAGCAGCGGGACGAACTCATCGGGCGGCAACGTCCCGTGCTCGGGATGCTCCCAGCGAACCAGCGCCTCCATCCCGGCCATGTCCCCGCGGCCCAGGTCCATGATCGGCTGGTAGCGAAGTGTGAACTCGCCCGCGTCGAGCGCCCGCTGGAGTTCTGCCTTCAGCTCCATCTTGGCCATCGCGCGGGCGTGGATCTCAGGGTTGAACAGCTGGTAGTTGTCCTTGCCGTTCTCCTTGGCCATGTACATCGCCGCATCGGCATTGCGCAGCAGCTCATCGGCGTCACGGGTGGAGACCATGTCCTGGTCTGAGAAGGCGATGCCGACGCTGACCGCGGGTGTCACGTCCCGTCCCGCCAAGGGGATGCTCATCTTCAAGGCGTTCATCACACGGCCGGCGATCTCGATCGAGTGCAGCTCCGACTCGGCGTCGCGGATCAGGATCGCGAACTCGTCGCCGCCCAGACGCGCGGCGGTGTCGACTGGACGCATGCAGTCCTCCAAACGCCTCCCGATCTCCCGCAGGACCTCATCGCCCGCGGCGTGCCCAAGACTGTCGTTGACGAACTTGAAATCGTCGACGTCGAGGAACAGGACCGCGACCGGCAGCCTGTCGCGGCGCCTGGAGAGCAGCGCATGCTCGACCCTGTTGCGAAACAGCGCCCGGTTGGGCAGGCCGGTGAGCGTGTCGTGAAAGGCTTGGTGCTCGAGTTCGTCCTGAAAGGCCTTGCGCTCGCTGACGTCTCGCATGTTCAGGACGATGCCCTCGACGGACTCATCGCCCAGCAGGTTGCAGCCGAGCGCCTCCACGTCGCGCCAGCTCTCGCCCTCCGGACCTCGGATCCTCATTTCCACGAGCGAGGACTGACCGGCTGGCTGTGCCGCCAGGGTCGCGATCAGGGTCCTGACGCGCTGGAGATCGTCGGGGTGGACGATCTCCAAGAGCTCGCTGCCGGCGAGCGCATCGGGATCGTGGCCGAAGGTGCGAGCGATCGAAGGGCTCACGTAGGAGATCCGGGCATCGGGATCGAGTACGCAGACGACATCCGAGGAGTTCTTGATCAGCGAGCTGAGCCGCGCCTGCGAGCGGTGTTCGGCGAGCTCGACGTTCAGCGCCGCCTCGCGTGCGGTGACCTCCTCGTGGCGATGGACGATCCCCGCCATGCGCATCAGGACCAACGAGAACATCGCCGCGGCAGCGCCGATCAGAACGTAGATGTCGACGTGCTCGCCGAGCGCCCGCCGCAGGACGATCACGAGCGGCACCGTCAAGCTGGCGCAGGCCAGTAGGGCGAGCCGCGCCCGGGTCAGGGTCGAGTCGAGCACGGGTCCCGGCTCGGACAGGCGCCGCATCGAAGGGTGCATCGCGGCCGTCCCGAGCAGCGCGTAGAAGATCGCCCATCCGGCGCTCGTCGCCGGTCCCGGGCTGAAATGCCCGTCCAGCAGACGCCAGCCATAAACGGCGTCGCTGAGCAGCAGCACGCCGACGCCGCTGAGCATGAACGCGAAGGCCGGCTCGCGCCTGTGCTTGCCGGCGGCCATCCGCGCCAGCACACCGACGACGAGGATGTCCATCGCGGGGTAGCCGATCGAGGCCAGCCGCTTGAACGCCGACATCCCATGATCGTTGGCATAGGGGGAGATCAGATAGACCCACAGCAGGGTCGCCAACGCGAGGGTCACAGTCAGCGCGTCGATCAGGGCGCTGCGGTCGCGGTCCTCTTCCCGTTCGTGGATCAACAGCAGCATCCCTCCGAACAGGAACGGATAGAAGGCGAGATGGAACGAGTCGGCGGCCGAGGGGAATCTCAGCGCGGAGCCGAACAGCCGCTCGTAGTTGTAGGCGAGAACATCGCTCGTCACGAACATCGCCTGGCCGATCGCCAGCAGATGCCAAGGCAGTCGCCGCGTGGGGGCGTTGGCCCGGGCGCCGAGGATCAAGCCGGCCACGCTCAGCCCGCCCAGCAGGTTGAACAGCAGCCCGCTGTGTAGCCAGCGGGGGCCGAGGAGGCCGGCGAGGACGTAACAGCCGGTCAGCGCGCCGGTCAGCGCGAGAAAGACGACCCACGACCGGCTCCCTCGCGTCCACACGACGCTCGGCGCGGTCGTGCCGGGCGAGGCCTCAGCGGCGGGGGCGGCCATCGGGCGCGCTCACGGTCAGGGAGCGTCCCGAGCGAGACCCGGCGGTGGTGTCCGTGGCTCGCGGCGCGCGCAGGCGGCTCAGCTCGGCTCGGACGAGCCGCGTGTCGAGCAGGCCCGGAAGGCCCGCCTCCTGCCTTGCGCCCTCTGCGTCGCGGCACGAGACCACCCGGCGAATCCGTAGATCAGCGCCGTCCTGGCCCGGCTCCGCGAGCAGTGCTCCCCAGTCCTGCATGCCGGCAACATCGGTCGGGGACCCGCGCGGTTTGAAGTCTGACAGCGCTCGTGCGTGGCTAGTCGTCTTCGCGCGGCGGCGGACGGAACAGGATCCGCTTGACTTCGATCGCCGAGCCACCGCCCAGCCGCAGAGCTGTCTGGACGCCCTCGTTGCCGAGCTCGCCCGCGTCGAGTGCCCGGCGCAGCTCGTTCAGAGGCACCAGCTCCTCCTCCTCCACCTGGTCGCGGCCCGTCTCGATCAGGATCAGGTGGCGTGGCCGTTTCTGCGCCGCCGCGGCCCGCAGGAACGGCTCGCGCTCCTCGGGCGTGAAGCCCTCGCTCGCCAGCACGACCGTCTGGCGGTTCTCCAGCCGCTTCGCCACGGCAGCGCTCAGCAGCTCAGCAGCGCGCTCCTCGAGCTCCTCCTCGCCGACTCTGCCCGCCAGCAGCGCCTTGACCTTGCGTAGCGACAGGACCGCCGCGCGGTCCTCGACCAGGCGGTCGAGGAAGGCGTCGAGCTCGGCCGTCGAGGCGCAGGTGACGATCAGCAGGCTGCCGGGCGAGTAGCGCAGACGGTCGGCAGGACGCAGAACCCGGCAGTGGACGGTGAGATCGGCGGGACGTGGCGGGGCCCCATCTCGGCGGGGCCTGTCCGAGGACCAGCCGGTCCGCTCGTCGTCGGCGATCTTGACGCTTCGCCCTGGGGGTCGTGTGGCCATACCCCCATCATGCCGCAATCCTCCCCCGGTGGCCGGGCGCGTCCCGGCAAGCGCTCAAACGGTGGCTGCTTGGGACTCGATCAGGGCCAGCTTGCCGGCCCGGTCGAGACGCTTGATCCGAGCCTCCTCGCGCATCGCCGCGCCACGGTCGGACATCGCCTTGGACAGCACCAGCTCGACGGGCAGCCGCGAAGCCGTATAGCGGCTGCCGCGGCCGGCCCGGTGGGTGGCCAGGCGCCTCTGTACGTCGGTGCTCCATCCCGTGTAGAGCGAGCCGTCGCCACAGCGCAGCATGTAGACCCAGGCGTCGGCCATCGCCGCGTCCGCGATCAGTCGGCCTGGGCGCCGACCCGGCCTGCCGCAGCTCGTCCCGCTGTTGCGCCTGGCAGAGCCGGCAGACGCACCGGCGCGGCGTGCATCGTGCGAAGCCTGACCTCCCGCCAGGACAGGCCCTCGTTGAGCAGCGCCGGAAGCCCCATGATCAGGGCCGTCGCAACCTCGACCGCCTGCAGGACGATCCCGTAGGCGATCGCTTCGGGAGTGGAGACGTGGTAAGCACCTGCCAGGACAGCCACGCAGGCTGCCTGGAACACCCCGACGTTGGCGGGCGTCGCTGGGATCACGGCGGTCACGTTGACGGCGAACAGCACGGCAGCCGCCGCGCCCGCCCCGGCCTGCCGGTCCAGTCCCAGGGCCATCAGCAGCAGCCAGCAGGAGAGCCACTGCAGGGCCCAGGCGCCGAGCTGGGCGACAGTCGCCTGCGCCGCGGCGCGGGGCCGGCGGAACACCGACAGGCCCTCGCGCAGACGCAGCAACGAGCGGCGGACGGCGATCATCGCGGCTTGCAGCCGGCGGAAGCGCGAGACCGCCGAGGGCGGTATCAGCACCGGTGCCGCCAGCAGCGCGATCAGCAGCGCAAGCGGCGACAGGGCGATCAGCACCAGATCGCGGTCGTGACCGTCGAGCACACTGACCCGCGAGAGCGTGACGGCGCCGAGCACGGCCAGCGCGAGAAGGTTCAGGAGCGTCTGGGAGACCATCGTGCCGAGCACCACGGGCAGCGTCTCGCGGGCCCTGCCGAGGCGCCTGGCGAGGATCAGGGCACGTGAGGGCTCGCCGAGCCTGGCCGGCAGCGTCGCCGACATCAGCACGCCGATGAACGTCCCCTGCATGGCGTCGCGGCGTTTGGCGCGCCGCCAGGTCGGAGCGGCCGCGAGAATCGCGTGCCAGGCGATCGCCCGGACGAACATCGCCGCGCACATCAGCGCCAGCCCAGCGGCGATCAGCCCTGGCTTGGAGGCCACCAGCGAAGTCGCCACCCGCGTGACACCGACTCTCTGCAGGGCCAAGGCGGCGAGGCCCATGCCAAGTGCCGAGCTGCCGAGGAGCGCCGCCCTGCGCAGGGCCTTCAGCCGCCGGGCACCGGGCAGCACAGGCTCCTCGGAGGGGCGGGCGGGCTGAAGGCTCGGCAAGCGCTGGGCAGGCACAGGCGGCATCAGATCGGAGGGCGCCAGCCCGATGCGGCGGGCGCCACGCGCAAGCTTGCTCGCCCCGACCCGGGCACGCTCGGCGGTGAAGATCGCCTGCTCGTAGGTGTCGGCTGCTTCGGCGGCCACGTGGGGCCAGGCGAAACGCTCGGCGCGCTCACGGGCGCTGAGCGCCATGCGCCGCGCCCCCGCCGGGTCCATCGAGAACGTCCGCAGCGCCTCCGCCAGGGCCAGCGCGTCGCCGGGTGCGACCAGGATGCCGTCCACCCCGCCTCTGACCACGTCCCTGTAGCCGGGGATGTCCGAGGCGATCACCGGCGTCGCGGCCGCGAAGGCCTCGGTCAGGACCATCCCGAAGCTCTCACCGCTCAGGGACGGCGCGCAGAGCACGTCCGCCCGGCGCAGCTCGCGCAGCTTCTCAACCTCTGAGACCTTGCCGAGCGCTCGCACACCGGGGTCCTCGAGCGTCATGTGGGCGATCTCGTCGGCCGCCGCGCCGACCAGCGTGAGGGTGGCGGGGATGTGCTCGCGTAGCGCCTCGAAGGCGGACAGCAGAACCGGCAGGCCCTTGCGCTGGACGGCCTGGCCGATGAACAGTATCCGCAGCTCTCGCCCCTCCCTCGCGGCCTCTGGCTCGGGCTCCGGCCAGGGCTGCAGCTGGACGCCGTTGGGGACGATCCGGTAGTTGCCGCCGAAGAACCGGCGTGCCGTCCAGGCCGCGGCTTCGGAGACGGCGATCCGCGCGTGCAGGCGGTTCATCCGTCGCCGCCCCCCGAGCGGAACCGCCGCGAAACCGTTCGTCAGGGCGTTCTCGGAGTAGGTGTGGAAGGTCCCCACCAGCGGCAGCTCGCCCGCTGAGCAGAGGGCATCCCAGGAGGCCAACGGCACCACCGGCTCGTGGATGTGGGCGACGTCGTATCCGCCCTCTCTGAGCTCGCGGCGCAGCCTCATGACCGAGTATGGAGTGAGGGCCATGTTCGAGACGGCGCCGTTGGCCGGCAGGCCGACGGTCCGCCCGAGCGAGACGAACCCGTCGGGCACTGGATGGCGCTGGGGGCGAGCGCCACGATGCAGGCGCGCCGAGACCTCGTCGTCAGGATCGAAGGGCGCGAGAATCCGAGGGTCGTGTCCGGCCAGCGACAACTCCGATGCGAGCGCCTCGATATGGCGCGTTACACCGCCGGGATAAGTCCAGGAGTACGGCGAGACGAGCGCGATCCGCACGGCTGACACTTTATCCCCCTCGGGGGTCGCTCGCGGGTCGGAGGCGTGTAGCGGGCTGCGATAATCGCCCCATGGCAAGCCGTCATTTCGTCAAGTACACGTTCCTGAAGCTGGACCCCGCCTGGAGGCGCCTCGCGGCAGAGCAGCGCGAGCACGGCAAGCGCGAGTTCATGGCCGCCTGCGAGG
Source organism: Solirubrobacteraceae bacterium (assembly GCA_036271135.1). Taxonomy (GTDB): domain Bacteria; phylum Actinomycetota; class Thermoleophilia; order Solirubrobacterales; family Solirubrobacteraceae; genus Palsa-744. The sequence goes on along the minus strand of DATBBF010000022.1, from coordinate 212,561 downwards.
ACTTCGCCGACGGCCACCTCCTGCAGGCCTTCTCGCTGGTGGGCACTCGCGGCGACACCGACATGCTGCTGATCTCAGAGGCCGAGAACCTCGAGCGGATCCACGAGTTCCACGTCGTCCTCGGACAGAGCGGCCTGATGAAGTGGGCCGAGACCTCCCATTCCTTCCTGGGGATGCGCAAGAGCTCGGAATACTCCGAGGACGAACGCACCGCCCCCAGGCCGTTCCGCGGCAAGTACGTGTTCGTCTATCCGTTCGTGAAGTCGCGTCAGTGGTACGCGCTGCCGGCCGATGAGCGCTGGCGAATCATGCAGGGCCACATCGAGGTCGGGCGGGAATACCCGGGCGTGGACAACCACACGACCTACTCCTTCGGCCTCGACGACCAGGAGTTCGTCGTCGCCTTCGACACCGATGACGTCGGCACGTTCCTGGATCTCGTCCAGCGCCTGCGGACGACCGAGGCCTCCGCCTACACGGTCCGCGACACGCCCAGCTTCACCTGCATCGCGATGTCGTTGGAGCGAGCGTTGAACGCGCTCGACGGCGAGCCGCTCGGCATCGAGGCGTTCCCCGCTGCCTAGGCCGCGAGGTCTCGCCCAACTCGAACGCTCCGATCCGGTCCTCGCCGGGCTGATCGAGGCCGTGGGCTCGATCGGCGACGCCCGCGCCGGGCGGCCCGATCGCGACGACCACTACGGCGCGCTCGTCAGAGCGATCGTGGGACAGCAGCTCTCGGTGGCGGCAGCGCGAGCGATCTACGGCCGGCTGACGGCACGCTTCGGCGACCGACCGCCGACTCCCGCCGAGATCCTGGCCGACGATCCCGAAGCGCTCCGCGCGGCGGCGGGACTCTCGCGCGCCAAGGTGAGCTTCCTGCGCTCGCTGGCCGAGCACGTCCTCTCGGGGGAGCTCGAGCTGGAGCGCCTCGACGCCTTCGAGGACGAGCAGGTGATCGCGGAGCTGACGGCGGTCAAGGGGATCGGGCTATGGAGCGCCCACATGTTCCTGATGTTCCACCTCGACCGGCCGGACATCCTGCCGGTGGGCGACCTCGGCATCAGGCGAGCGATCGAACGCGCCTATGGCCTCGAGGAGCTCCCCCTGGCGCAGGCGATGGAGTCGATCGCCGAGCCATGGCGGCCGCATCGGACGCTGGCCTGTCGCTATCTGTGGCGCTCGCTGGACAACGAGCCCGGCTGAGGACGCGGGGCGAGCGGCACCCCGGCGCTACTTGAGCTTTAGAGCGTAGGTCTTGCGGGCCTTGGCCTCGCAGGAGGCGAGCTTCTTCTTGCTCTTCTTGTTCTTGGCCTTGCAGCTGTTGATGGCCTTGACGCGCTTGTGAGCCGTCGCTTCGCACTTGACGCGAACCTTGTGCTTCTTGGCTTTCTTGCACTGCTTCAGGAGCTTCGCGAGTTCGGATTCTTTCTTCGTGCCCTTGACCGCCGTTTTCGCGCATTTTTCGACGGTCACGAGCGTCTTGCCTTCGATCAGCGCGCCGTTCTGCCCGCCGAAGGTCGTCGGCACTTCGATCGGCTTTTCGCAGAGGTTGCCGAAGCCGCTGAAGGCCGAGTGCGGGCCGCGCGGCAGCGTCACTTCGAAGCTTTCGACGGGCGCGTCGGGAATCGACGCGAAGGTCGAGCTCGTCACCCCGTTTTTGATGTTCGTCTTGCCGTCGAGGATCAACTTGATGCCTTCGCCCTGCAGCACGAAGACCGCGTCGGGGAACGATTCGTTGGCGTGTGAGACGAGGTAGGCGGGCCCGGTCAGCGGCGATTTGAGGACCGGGGTCCTGGCGATCGCCGAACCGATCACGGAGCCTTCAGGGCACGTGGCCGGGTTCTTTTCGAAGGTCTGGACGGGGCACGCTTTCTGGATCGTCGTCAGACGGGAGGGCACGGTGTTCGGGAACACCAGCTTGGTCAGGTGGATGTTGGCCTGGCCCTTGCCGGACTTGACGACGATTTTCATGCCCGTGCCGTCGAGGCGGCTGACATCCGATTCGACGTTGACGGCAATCGTCGGTTTGAAGGGCAGGGCCGCGCAGTTGGACGCGTGATAGGGGCTGCTGACGTTCGAGACGCCGACCGAGCCGCCCGGACCGTATCCGGTCAAGGTGGCCGTCGTTTCGAGATTGCCACAGCTCGTCGGGTTGAAGGTGAATTCCGGACGGTCCACGACGACGCTCAGGCGTTTGATCTGCGAAGGCACGCCTTTGACGAACTGCGGCAGCGGTTCGCTCGTGACTGTCGCCTGAGCTGTCGTTTCGTTGACCGTGATGCCTGACAGGACGAGGATGTGGCCGAGGTTGAACGGGCCGACGTGGCTGGCGTCCGTGACGGACATCAGGCCGAACGGAACACCCGGGCCGGGGGAGCTCGTGAGGTAGACGGCGCCACCGATCGTCACGGGGTCGCCGCCGAGCCCGGCGACCGCGATCGAGTGCCCAACCTCGCTTTCGGCCGAGCAGGCGTCGGCACGGGCCTGGGCGATCGGGCAGGGGTTGACCGACGCGAGCATCGCGGCGGCACCGAGCGGCAGGTGAACGCTGAGCGTCCTCAGCGCCTGCTGGCCGTCGGGACGTTCGAGGTTGACGATGAAGGGGCTGAAGGCACCCGCCTGGGTGCTCTGCGAGCCCGCCTGGAAGCCGGGTGCGAACGGCTGGGTTCCCGGGGCGGAGCAAGGGCTGCCGCCGGCGCCCGAGGAGATCGTCAAGGTCGGATCGCTCGGGTGGTAGGCGGAGGCGTCGCGTTCGGCTTCGGAGGCGCCCGCAACGTTCCAGCCGACGAAGGCCGCCTTGCCGGGGAACGTGCCGCAGGTTTCCGGCGTCGACTGCGTGGCGCGCGGACCGTCCATCAGGTGGAGTTTCAGGCTGCTGAACGGCACCGGCGGGGTTTCGCGGAAGACCGATGTCAGTTCGCCGGTCGCCGGGTCGGGTTTCACTTCGCCCGCGAGCTTGACCGTTACGCCCTCTTCTTCGTCTTCGGCGACGAGGAACAGGATCAGCGGAGACTTGAAGGGAGCGGTGTCGACGTGCGCCAGGTAGACGGAGCCCGTGAGGTGGTGTTCGAGCAGCGGCGTGACGATTTCGACCGTCCCGACCTTCGCCTGATCGGGACATTCGATCTTGGCCGTGTTGAAGTGCGCATTGCTCGTCAGCGAGCCGAGTTCCGCTTCGCTACCGGATTCGTCGAACGGCCCGCTACCCGCAAAGCCGAACTGGCCGTTGCTGCAGGTCAGCAGCCCGTTGGCGGCGCCGCCGGCGGCCATGATGCCCTGGGGCAGCGTCAGCGTGGTCTTGCGGACGGTGGCCTCCTCGAGCTGGCCTTCTTCACCGGACAGCGTGCTGCCCTGCGGCACTTCGACCGAGACTGTCATGCCGGAGGGTGTCGCCGCTTCGTGTTTGTCGGCTTCGACGGTGACGGTCGGGCTGAACGGCAGCCTGTTGCAGCCGGTGAACAGAGCGAAGTGGAATTCGTCATCCGGTTCGCCGCCGAATGTGATCTGTTCGCCTTTGGAGTTGAAGTTCCACGATTCGCCCGTGGCCGTCGCCGTCGGCAGTTCTTCGCAGTTCGTGGGCATGTCGAGGAATGCCTGCTGGTTGCCTTTTTCTTTTGTGATGCAAGGCGGCGGGCTTTCGGCGCCTTCGATGTAGGCCCCTTCGGCGATGCAGGACCAGCCGCGGCTTTCGTCGTGCGTTTCGCTGGCGGGAACCCCCCAGAAGGTCACCTGGCTGCCGAGCACGTCAGCGGCCTCGGATGCGTAGTGGACGCTGACTTCGACCGCGTAGTCGTTTTCGGGCAGCACCTTCGTGGTGAGCACGACCGGCACTTCGAACAGCTCGAAGCCGAAGCGCGCGGGTTCGCCCGGCGCCGGAACGAGGTTGAACAGCGGCACCGGTGCGGTGATCAGGCCGGCTGCGTCGGGTTCGAGCAGCGTCACCGTCGAGACGCCGAGCACGGTGCTCTGGGCGCAGGCGTTGAAGTGCCCGGTGAAGAACGTGGTGAAGTCGGCTTCGGTGCATTTCGCACGCCCGGCGACGTCGCCGATCAGCCCGCGTGGCAGCACGAAGTGGACGTTCTTGACCATCGCCGGCGAGGCCGGGCTCAGGGTCGCGATCTGGCTGCCGAAGAAGTGCGTGAGTTCGGTCTTGTCGTTGAAGTCGAACGTCGTCGTGAACTGGAACGGGTGCGCGCCGGCCTGCGTCAGGACTTCGCCGTTTTTGCCTTCGGGAACCATTTCGAAGGTCTGGTGGCCGAACGGCGTCGGTTCGTTGGAGGCCGTGAATTCCCGTTCCAGTTTCGCGGGCGTGACGGCTTCGGACGTCGGGTCGGAGCCGCCTTCGACGCTCAGCAGGTTCTTCGCGCTTTTGAAGGAGCTTTCGACTTCGACGTTGACGCGAACTCGAATCGACTCAGACGGCGTCAGGATGCCTTCGAACGGGCATTTGATCACGCGGCCTTCCGCTTCAATCGTGCATTTCAGCGTGACCGGCTTGTGATTTTTGAAGTTCTTGTAGACCCCGGCCGCCGCGCCTTCGATTTTGGTGATTTTCAGACCGGGCGGCAGCGTGTCGGTGAAAGTCACCGGTTTGGCTTCGGCGATCAGCGGCCTGTAGCCGTTGTTGACGGCAGTCATCATCACGACGCCTTCTTCGCCGGTATGGAGGTTCGTCGGCGCCGCGACGGTGTCGAGCGTCCACCACGCCGAGGCGGCCGAGGCGGCGCCTGCGCCGGCGACGCACACCAGCGTCGCGCAGAGGACGAGCGCGCCGAGCATCGCTGCGATCCGAGTACGCGTGCTCAACGCCCGCTCCCGCTGGACTTCTTGGCCGTCTTCTTGACCGGTCCGTAGTGCTTGCGCGCCGTGCGTTCACAGGAGACGCGCTTCTTGTGGTTGTGGATCTTATGGCAGGCCTTCAGGGCCTTGGTCAGCTTCTGAGCGCGCGTCAGCGGCTTGGGTTTGGCCGGCGCTTTGGCCTTCGCCTTTTCCTGTGAGGTACCGAGCACTTCCTGTTTGCCGCTGTTGGTCGAGCCGTTCGTCGTGACGGTCGACGGCGATTGGAACGGGGTCTGTTCGGGGCTTTCGTCTTCGTTCGGTTTGCAGGTCTGGGCCAGTTCGCAGAACGGTTTGGACGCCGCCGGAGGCAGGACGCAGTTGCGCGCACCTTCGCGCCCGCAGATCGCCGCGTCGTAGACGTCGACGGCACTGTCGCCGTCGAGCTGGTCGAGCTTGGCGTCGGTCGTGAAGAACACGTCGCCACCGCCTTCGCTCGCGTCGAGGAAGACCGATTCGTGCGTTGAGCTGCCCGAGGAGATCATCGCGATGCAGCCGCCGGTGCTGGCCGCGTAGGTTTCGCTCGCCGTCGTGCAGCCGCCAACGCCGACGAACTCGAACTCGTAGACGTCCTCCTTTCCGTTGGTGTCCTGCGGCACGAGCGCTTCGACGCTGTTGAAGAACAGGCGTCCGTTGCTGCTCAGGTAGCGCGACTGGTAGAAGGACGACAGGACGTTGAAGGGGGTCCAGCCAGGCACGCTGCCCGACAACCAGCGCTCCGACCAGCGCAGTTCGCGATCGATCGCCAGGCCCTGCCCTTCGCCGGCCGACAAGTGGTCGAAGACTCCGGTCGGGCGCTTGCCCTCGGGGTTGCAGGAGGCGCAGACGAGCGGGGCCGTGCCTTCGCCGGCAGCGTTGTAGAGGTAGACCTCCTCGACAGGCCTGCCGTTGTGGGACTCACGGGTGTCATAGCCGGTGAGCGGGCGGTCGGACATGAAGGCGAGGTACCGGCCGTCCGGCGCCACGCGCGATGTCACCTGGCGCACGAGTCCTCGTTCTGAGGCGTGCCTCGCAGAAGGCGCCAGCCAATCAGGTTCGTCTTCCTCGGAGAGCTGGGTGACGAGCTTTGGCGCGCTCCAGACTTTCGTGCTCGCGTCGTAGTGCTGGGTATACAGGTTGCAGACCTCGCCGAGCACTGTCGCTTCGACGACCTTCCCTTCTTCTTCTTCTTCGAATTTGCTGCTCGAGAACGCCAGACGTTCGCAGTGGGTGGCTTCGGTGTTCCCGCCGAGCGCGCCGTTGGCCACGTAGTAGACGGTCGCCGATGCGGGCGCTCCGTTTGAGTCCTGTTCGCCGCCGTAGCCGAGGAAACCGAGCACACCGGCGTGATGTTCGCTGTTGCCGGAAGCCGTGAGGTCGGTCAGCTTGCACTTCGGTTCGCCTTCGGATTCTTCGATTTCGCACTCGTAGAGATCCTGCTTGCCCGGCGCCGCCGTGGAGTCTTTGGTCAGGCGCCATTCGTCGGCGAAGAAGATCCGCGAGTCATCAGGTGTGGCGCTCTCGAAATAGGCGTGTTCATAGCTCTTGGGTTCAAACGGGTAGAGCGTCTTGGACACTTCGACCCCCGGCTGCTGAGCATCCAGCTGGACCGTCTTGCCCGTGGCCGTGTCGCGGAGGAAGAGGTTGCTCGGCGTGGAGCCCTCGACTCCCCAGACCACGCGACTGCCATCTTCGGAGACTGCGTTTTCGACCATTCTCACCCCGCCGTTGCGGAACCCGAGCGCGGAGCCCGTGGCCGCGATTTCAGATTCCCCTGGCAGCACGTTGACCAGCTTCAAGGCGCCTCCGGTGATCTCGTAGAGGTTCGTCTGCGAGGTGACCGGCTGCGAGGTCAGCGGCACCGTGGATTCAATCACGACGTGCTGCAGGTCGGCGCTCGCGCCGACGAAGCTGGCTTTGCCGCCAAACGCCCGGCCACCCGTGAGCGTAGAGGTGAGCATGGGCTGGAAGCATGAGGTCGGGGCGGGAGCGATCGTACATTCGGCCGCGAGGTTGCGTACGTAGGGCGTACGTTCCTGGGTCGGTTCGCCGTTGAGAGGCGGACGTTCGATCGCGCTCGACCCGAGCACCTGCAGCGCGGTCTCGGCAAGGTCAGACGTGAACATGCGGTAGCCGTTGCCTTCACCGGGGAACACGCCTTCGCCGGCTTCGTACTGATGGTCGATGTCCTGTGAGGTCCAACCCGTTTCATGCCAAGTCGAGACGATCTGCGTGAGTTCGGGTGCGTGGTTGCCTTCCGGGTCTTCGTTGCCTTCGCTGTTGGGGATCGCCCCCGATGCAACGTATGTCGCCTTCTGCCCGTCGAGCGAGGACTCCGTGGCGCCGCCTTCTTTGGGGAAGGCGAAGATCGCGGCGCCGTTCTTGTTGCGTGGGCTGACCTGCTCCCAGATGCGCCCGTCGGGGAGCGTGCTGCCTTCGACGATCGGCGTCGTGAACTCGTGTTCGGCGCTCTGCACGCCGCCGTGTTCGTTGCTTGCCCTGACCGCCCAGGCATAGTGAGTTTCGGGTATGAGGCCTTCGATCTGCTGCGGCGTCGCAGGCACTGCTCCGAAGCCCGCCCCGAGATCGGCCGGCGGCACCGGCGCTTCCACGCACGGGCTGACGCAGGGCTGGCCCACCGCGGGCAACACGCCGGTGCTGTAGATGAAGCTGTAGTTGGTGTCACTGCCGTGCGGGTCGATGCTCGCGTTCAGCTGCACCGAGCGCGAGGTGAGTTCGCCCTTGAAGGCCGAGTCGACCGTCGGCCGACCGGCACCTTCGGGCCCGAACACCGACACCCTGTTGCCGCCCGCGTCAGCGACATAGATCGTCCCGGTCGCGGCGTCGACTGCCACGCCCGCTCCTTCGACCAACTCCGATTCGCTCTTTTCTTCGTTGAGCGTCTGCAGCAGATGATGGTCGGGGCCGAGCACCGAGACGGATCGCCCGTTGTCGACGATCACGTCGTCCTGGCCGTATTCGACGGCGACTCCGGTCGCTGTGCGCCCGAGGATGGAGAAGGCGAGCAACACGCCGGCGGGGTTGACCTCTCCGATTTCGATGGGCGAGCCGGCAGGATCTTCGACCCCGATCAGCGCATCGCCGGCTTCATCGATCGCGAGGCCCGGCGCGGCTTCGCCTTCGAATTCAAGTTCTTTGAAGTCCTTGGTCTTGTTGACCGTGGCGTTGTTCCAGATGATCAGTTCTTCTTCCTTGAACATGAACACTTCGCCATTCTGGTTGATCGTCATGCCCCAGGGTTCTTCGATTTCTTCCAAGGTTTCGCCGGGTTCCTCAGATTCCTTGAAGCCGTTGATCTGAGTGATCTGCGTGCCCGTGCTCGTGAGCTTGTCGATCACGGCGAATTCACGTTCGATTTCGTGACCTTTTTCGTTTTCGAATTCAAACGGCTGCACTTCGACGTAGACGTCGCCGTGAGAGGGCGAGGCTTTGTCGTTGTCCACCCCAATCGAACGCGCGGCGAAGAAGCCGCCGCGGCCCTTGGCAACCAGACCCTTTTTACATTCGGTCGTGCAGACCTCGTAGGCTTTTTTGCCGTCGGCCACCCCAAAGCCCCATGCGGCGATGAATTCGCCCCCGGAGTTGAAGCGGTCGACCCGGTTGTTGCCCGCGTCGACAACGTACACGTCTCCGGTTTCTTCATTGACCGCGATGCCCGCTGGTTTGAGCAGCTGCCCGTTGGCGCTGCCGGGTGTGCCGAAGGTCGTCGAGAAGACGTGACCGCGCTGGCTGAGCGCCGAGGCCGAGGCCGAGATCAGGAAGGTCAACGCGGCGGCGAGCAGGAGCGCGCACACAAACGGGCGAGGCGTGCTCCCCGTTTTACGCGCTGCGATGGCCCTTCCTACTTCCCTCATGTGTTCCCTCTCCCAATCCCTCTCTCTGCAATGCAGTGTATTGGCGGCCATGGGCTTGTCAAGGAACAACCGTTGGGCTGCTGCTGGCAACCCAACATGCGTCCACTGCGGTCGACTCGGCTCTTGGCGAGCCGCGCTGAGGGTGCACCATCTCGTGTCCCAGCGAGCGGTGTCGCCATCGTCGTAAGGGACGAGCGACGACCCTCGGTCGAGTCGCACGGCCCACCCAAAACGACGCGTGGGGCCCGAAGGCCCCACGCGCTTGCGACTACTTCTTCAGGCCGGCTCAGACGAGCTTGGCCCTAACTGAACGAGGGTCTCTCGTTAGTTGACCTCGAGGGCTTCGCCCTTGTTGGCCGCGCTGCCTTCCTGACCCGACGGGAGGCCGCCTTCCGGTTCGAATTTGCCGGATTCTTCGCCCGGCTGTTCGTTCTGGAGTTCGGTCAGCAGGACGCCAACCGGTTCCGCGCCTTCTTCGAAGGCAGGGACGTTCGTGATAGGTGTGTAGCCCGGAGCGAGTTCGCCAAGGAACGGGCCGACGCTGAACGTCGTGTTCGATTCTTTGGAGATCGAGCCGAAGGGCGACAGCGAACCAATGACCGCGCCGTGGACGCGGACTTTGGCGAGACCTTCACATTCGAACTGGGCAAGGAAGCCCGAGCCCGGTGCGGCTTCGTTGGTCAGAGACTCACCAGCGGCGGTGTGGGCTTTGTTCAGGTAGCCCAGTTCACCTGCCAGCGATGAGGTTTCGATCGTTTCCTTCTTTTTGCCCGAGGTGCAGGGCGAGCCGAGTGACGTGCACTTCGAGAACACCGAGGTGACTTTCACGACGCTCGAGGGTGCGACGACGGAACCGGCGTCCTTGAAGGATTTGCAGATGACCTGAATGTCACCTTTGCCCGGGACCACGTTGTGCAGCTTGGCTTCGCCACCCTTGCCCTTGAAGCCCTTGCCCTTACCGATGCCGGCCTCGAGCTGGTATTTACCGCCCGGAGCGGCGACGCTGCAGTTCTTGTCGCTGAATTCGCCGGTCGGAGTTTCTTTGCCGACCTTGGCGGCCTTGGCACAGAATTTCCAAACGGGTTTGCTCGCCGACGCGCCGGCAGCGGTCATCGCGGCAAGCGCGAAGACGGCAACCAGGGCGAGGCCCAGGATCCTCATGCGTTTCATGTAGTACTGCTCCTTTTCCCTCTTGATTAGATCGACCGACTCGGCACACAGCCTCAGAAAGACGAGGCTGCCCCCAAGCCCGTCGTGGCCGTACCGCTGATCCTCAGCGAAACGGTACTGCTCTCGACCTTGGCAGAAAACATCTCGTGCGTCAAGGTCAAGCCTGTTGGGCGATGACGATGGGCAACTTCAGGGTCCGCCCCCACGCAGGGAACGCACGCGTTGCCACGCATTTGGGCATCCCTCCCCATCTCCACCCCTGACCTCATGTCGCGGCGACCGTAGCACAGTCATTGATCGCTCGTCAACCGAATGGCTCCTGCAAACCACTGACATTTGCTGGCTGGCGAGCCAGTCAAATGTCAGCCCGTGGAACTCCGCCCCGAGCGGCTCGCAACGACGGTCGCGTCGGCCTCCGCCACGATCTCCCAGCCGTCCCCGCGGCCACTCCGAAGGTGACGCTCAACCACAGCTGTGGGCCCGGGCAGGCCGCGGCCTCCGGGCTCGCCGGCGCGTGCGTCGTGGAACACCACCCGGCCTCCGGGAGCGACGAACGGGCTCCACGAAAGCCAGTCCGTCTCGCATCCCTCCTCGGAGTGATCGCCGTCGATGAACACAAGATCAACGGGCTCCTTCCAGCCGCTCGCCACATCGACGGAGAGATCCACGTGCCAATGGACCGCCGGTGCATCCGCACGCCCACGAGCGTGCCTTGCGAGGAGTCGCCTCGTCGCCCACTCGCTGGCACCCCAGCCTTCCGGCAGGGCGTCGGGCCTGCGGCCAAAGGGGTCGACCAGATGCAACTCCGCACCGGCTTCCAGCTCGTTCAGCAGCAGCAGCGCGGAGGCGCCCTCGTAGACGCCGATCTCGAGGACCCGCCGCGCGCCCCGGGCGGCGTCGAGCAGCGCCGACGCGTCGCCCGGCGAGTGCATCGTGCGAGGGGGGATCAGCCCGAGGCCGACGCCCGCGGCGCGTAGCCGGACGTCGTCGCGCAGGCCGGCTGGTACTCGACTGCGGACTGCTGGTGGGAGCAGGGCCATCTCCTAGAACCTATCCCGCACTGACGCATGCCTGCGCGGCGGACGGCGCCAGCGTGCCCGGCGGGCGCTGCGCGAACAGCTCTCGCCACATTCCGTACACGGGTGAGAGCCCGCGAAGTTCCGCGTCGGTCAGGCCGACGGGAAAGGCAGGGTCGTCGCGGAACGTGTACTGGAAGACGGCCCGGACCCGCGGGTCGGCACGCCAGAGGCCAACCTGCTGCGCAAGCGCCAGGCAGTCGGCGCGCCCTTCCTCTGGAGCACCCGTCCGGGCGCGCCCCGGCCGCGGAGCCCCGGCGCCGGACTCCGTCACCCAGACGCGTGCCGAGGTGGCGCAGCCGCCCCGTGCATCCAGGGCGTCCTCCAGTTCGACCACGGGGTCAGGTTCAGAGTGCCGGCGATTCCGCGCGGCGTAAGCGTGTACCGCCCAGGTCTGGCTCAGACAGGCGACGCCCTCGGGGATCGCCTTGACGAATTCGGCAATCGAGAGGCGGTGGGGCGATCCGCGGTCATAGCCGCCGAGCTCACCGAGCAGCAGACGCCCGCCGTCCCCTTCGACTCTGAGCTGGCCCGCCAGCGCGCTTGCCAGCTGTGCGTATACGCCGGTGGCGAGAGGCGCACCGTCGGAGGCGCATGTGTTCCTTTGCGGACTGAGGAAGCGGGGGTCGTTGGGCTCGTTCCACGGGCTCCACCAGGCCAGCCTCACGCCCACCCGGCGAGCGAGCGCCAGCAGGTCGCTGACGAGCGACCGATACGCGGCGAGCGCATCGGACCGGACCGGCCGGGCCACAGCAGTCGTACCCGCGTCTTCGCAGCCGTGCGGCGAGAGCGCCGCCCAACTCGGCGCGCCGAGGATGTCGACGACGACCTGAAAATCGGTCCTGCCTTCCTTGAGGGCGGCCCGCTGCTGAGAGGCGATTGCCTCGAGCTCCCCTTCGATTCCCGCGTAGGCACCGCAGGGCGCTACCTCGCGCGCGCAACCGTCGACGGTCGTGTTCAGTGCGGGAGGTGCTCCAGGTGTCGGCTGCAGCGCCGCCCAGTTGACGAGCAGGCGCAGGTAGCGCGGGTGCAGCGCTGTCAGCTCGCGCCGAGCCGACAGGAACGGGGCTGCCTGTGGTGGCGCCGGAGTGGCCGGACTCCACAGCAGATCGGCGTTGTCCTCCGTCAGGCCGAAGGCGGTGCCCACCGTTTCGCTTGGAGGCGACCGCTCGATGATCTTCGGAGGCCGTGTGGTGCCACCGCCGCAGCCCACCGCGGCCAGAGACAAGAGCGAGCCCGCAAGCAGAGCAGCGCGAAGGATCCGCGCCGGACACCGGTGCCCGAACGGGCTCGGCACGACAGAGGCCCTGGACGCCCGCGGGCGCAGGGACCTCAGACTGCTGAGACCTGCTCCTCCTCGGCTACGCGGAAGGAGGAGCCGCAGCCGCAGGCGGCGACGACGTTGGGGTTGTTGACCTTGAAGCCGGCGCCCTGAAGGCTTTCCTCGTAGTCGATCGTCGAGCCGCGGACGAACTGCAGGCTCTCCTGATCGACGAGCAGCTTCAGGCCGTGGCTCTCGAAGACGACATCGCTTTCACGCTGCTCGTCGAAGGCCAACTGGTACTGGAAGCCCGAGCAGCCACCACCACGCACGCCAACACGAAGACCAGCAAGGGTGACGTCGGCCTGCTGGGAGGAAAGGAACTCGTGCACCTTCTCGGCGCCCTTGTCGGTGATCTCGATCATCGTTTGCACTCCTGTCGACGGCTCCAAGACTTTCCAAAGTATAGCGACCGTTTTCCCACTCTCGCGACGGGCTCGGCGCGGCTCGCCGGCGGGCCCGAGACGGCTGCGGCGATCTTCTAGGCTAAGGGGCGAGGTGCCGTCCCCCGCAGAGATAAAGAAGCGCATCGAGGCCGCCCTGCCGGGCAGCCAAGTCGAGGTCGAGGATTACACGGGAACGTCCGACCACTTCAGTGCGACGGTGACCTCAGAGGCGTTCGCCGGGCTGAGCCGGATCGAGCAGCATCGGCTGGTCTACGGTGCCCTCGAAGCCGACATCGGAGGCGCGATCCACGCACTCGCCCTGAAGACCGTCGTTCCCGCCGAGATCCAGACCCCCTGAGAGCCAGGAGCTACGAATGTCAAGCAGCCAGTTCGAGCCAATCCCGATGATGAGCGATGCGCCCGCCGCGTCGGTGGCACCCGCCGCGGAGCCCACCCCGATCGGCGAGGCGATCAAAGAGGCGATCTCCGAGCACGACGTGATCCTGTTCATGAAGGGCACGCCCGAGGCGCCGGCCTGCGGCTTCTCGGCACGGACCGTCGCGATGCTGCAATCGCTGGACGTGCCGTTCGCGGCTGTGGACATCCTCCCCGATCCGCGCATTCGCCAAGAGCTCTCGGCGATCTCCAACTGGCCGACGATCCCCCAGCTGTTCAGCCACGGAGAGCTGATCGGGGGCTGTGACATCGTCACCGAGATGTACGAGTCGGGCGAGCTGGCCGAGGCGTTGCGCTAGCGTCTCGCGGCGCATGGCTCCGGTCTCGGTCGCAACCGACAGCACCCACTACCTCCCCAGATCCCTCGCCGACGAGCTCGGTGTGCATCAGGTCAGCCTGTACGTGGGCTGGTCCGGACAGCCCGAGCGCGAGCTGGACATGGACGGCTTCAGCGCCTTCTACGAGCGGCTGAAGACCGACCCCGAACTCCCCAGCACCTCTCAGCCCTCGATCGGCGACTTCCTGGCCGTCTGGGAGCCACTGCTGGACGAGGGTGGCGACGTCGTCTCGATCCACCTCGCGGGCGGCATCTCGGGAACCGCGGAGGCCGCCAGACAGGCCCACTCCCTGCTGGCCGAGCGCGGGCTGGGCGAGCGCGTCGAGGTGATCGACGGCGAAACAGCCTGCGGCGGGATGGGATTGCTCGTGCTCGCCGCCTGCGCGGCCGCGACGGCCGGCGCCGACAAGGAGGCGGTCGCCGCACGAGTGCGGGAGGCGCGTAAGGCGCTTCGCATCTGGTTCTGCCTGGACACCCTCGAGTACCTCAAGCGCGGCGGGCGCATCGGCAAGGCGCAGGCCTGGCTCGGTGGCACGCTGCGTATCAAGCCGATTCTCTCCCTCGAGTTCGAGATCGTTCCCGTGGAGCGAGTCCGCACCGCCGGCCGAGCCTTCGAGCGCATGGTGCGCTACGCGGAGGAACTACATGCCGCCGGATCAGACGGGTGGGTCGTCCAGCACATCCAGGCTCCCGAGCAGGCCGAGCGGCTGGTCGAGCGCTGTCGCGAGATCTTCGACTCCGAACCCCTGTTCGTCTCCGAAGTCGGCCCGGTGATCGGCACCTATACGGGGCCCGGGCTGATCGGCGTCGGCGGCGTGCCGCGGGCGCTGCTGAGCTGACTCAGCCGCGACGGCCGCGACGGCGCAGCAGCCGCACGCCAACAAGCAGCCCGATCGCGGCTGCCCCGGCCATGATTTCGGGGCGGTGGCGCTCGACCTGCCCGCGCCAGTCGGTGATCCGGGTGACCTCGCCCCGCAGGCGATCGACGGAGATCGCCAGCTCCTGACGGTTGCTCTCGATCGAACTGCGGATCTCGGCTGTCGTGCGCTGAGCCATCAGCTCTCACTCCCGGCGGGTGCCGTCGCAGGCTCAGTGGGAGCCGGTACAGGCGGAACAGGCGGGGGCGACGGAGCGCTGACAGCCTGTTTGATCTTCTGGGCTTCCTCGATCGCCATCGTCGGCACCGGTGGTGCACTGCGTTTGACCGCTTTGGCGGCGATCAGCCCGGCGATCACGCCAAGCACGATCAGGATTGCGGCCATCGCGAAGAAGCCCCAGAAGTAGGCGAAGTCGCCGACGGGCAGATAGAAGTACAGAAGCCAGGCGAAGCCGACCAGCACGAAGATCAGCGCAAAGAAGAAGAAGACGCCGGCGGCCACGCCGACGATCGCCCCCTTGACGAGCTTCGTGGCCTTCTCGGTGACCTCGGCCTTGGCCAGCTCGATCTCCTCTCGGACGAGCACCGACGCCCGCTCGGAGACATCGGCGATGGCCGCTGCGATGTTCTGCGGCACCTCTCCCCCGGGGCGCTCCTCAGCGCTCACTCCGGAGGCTCCTCGTCGAAGAGGTGCCGCCAGAGCGTTGAGGCGAGCCGATTGGCGGCGATGCTCGCCAGCGCGCCGCAGCCCGCCAGCAGCCCTGACCAGACGAGTCTCTTGACCATCTCGTTCTCCATGCCGGCCAGTCTATTGCCCGCGCCTGTCACGAACCGAAACGTCCCGCCATTCAGACCGTTGCCGCCGGCTGCTCATCCGGCGCCGACTCCCGACTCAAGGCCACCGCAGATCGTCTCAACGACCAGCCACTTCGCTCGCTCGAAGTCGCCAGGCCCCTGCGGCAGCAAACCGAAGATCCAGCCCGTCAGGAGCTGCTCGATGGCTCCGTAGAAAGCCATCGCCGCGAAGCGCGCGTCGATCTCGGCCTTGAACAGACCTGACTCCTGAGCCTCGGCGATCATGCCTCCGATCAGGTCGTAGGCTTCGCGGATCGTCGCGATGTGGGTGTTGCCGAACGAGTTGGCCGCACGGGTCACCTCGACGATGATCACCTTCATCAAGTCAGGATCGTGCTGGTAGGAGTCGACGATGAAGGCGGCGATCGCTTCGAGCTTCTCGCGAACGGGAAGCTGCTCCTCGTCGACCTGCCGAATCAGCTCGAGCATCACGTTCCAACGCTCCAAGAACAGGGTGTCGAGGACCTCATCCTTTGACGCGAAGTAGTGGTAGACGAGGCCATAGGCGACCCCCGCCTCATCAGCGATGTCCGATACGCGGCAGGCATGAAAGCCCTGACGTGCGAACACCCTGACGGCCGCGTCGAGGATCAGGCGGCGCTTGTCAGCCGCCGACTTGGCCCGCGAGACAGAGGCCTCCTTGGAGCTCATGCCGGCTGCCTCTCAGGCCAGCGGTAGGCCTCCGGGCGGCGGTTCGCCAGGGAGGGAAGGCCGGCGCGGATCTCCAGCTGGCGCGCGAGGTCCAGCTCGGCGAGGATCACGGCGTCGCTGTCCGGAGCCTGCGCCAGCACGATCCCCCACGGGTCGACGATCATCGAGCGCCCACCCGAGTGCTGGCCGGCGGGGTGCGCCCCGAACTGATTGGCGGCGATCACGAACGCCTGATCCTCGATCGCCCGGGCTCGCACCAGTGTCTCCCAGTGGTCGCGGGTCGTGGCGAGCGTGAAGGCCGCGGGGATCGTCAGGATCCTCGCCCCCCTGATGGCCAGGATCCTGTAGAGCTCGGGGAAGCGCAGGTCGTAGCAGACGGACATCCCCAACTCGATCCCTCCAGCGGTCTGGGAGAGGACGATCTCCTCACCGGGCTCCTCCAGCTCCGACTCTCTGTAGACGCGCCCGCCGACCTCCACGTCGAACATGTGCACCTTGCGATAGGCAGCCTTGATCTCGCCGTCGGGACCGACGTGGACGGACGTGTTTGAGAGCTTCTCCTGCCCGGCGACCCGCTCGAGGATCGAACCGGCGATGAGATCGACGCCCAGCTCGGCGGCGATCGCCCGCGCCCAGCCGATCGCCGGGCCATCCAGCGGCTGCGCCGATGCGAGCAGATCCTGCTCGGAGCCGATCGCCGTCCACTTCTCTGGGAGTACGATCAGCTGAGCCCCCTCGGCCGCGGCCTGGCGGGTGAGGCGGTCGGCGAGCGCCAGGTTCGCCGTAAGATCGGCGCCGGAGTTGAGCTGTACCGCAGCGACCCTCAAAGGAGTTCCCCCACGCGGGCCTCCGCCGCACCGGCGGCGTGAACTCCCACGAAATAGATTGACTGGTCAGTCAATGGTCGAAAGCATAACGCCAGAGCAGCCTGCGGGTTGCCTCACCGCCGAGCAGTTCATCGCCGGGCGCGGGCTGTTCGACCACGGTCGCCCGCTGAAGCGCTGGCGCTGGGTCGGCATCTTCTCCGAGCAGCTGATGCTCTGTGCGGCGCAGGTGCAGATCGGTCCGGGCCATCAGACCTTCTGGGCGATGTGCCCGCCGGGCGGCGCTGCGATGCGCGAGCACACGAGGCTCCTGCCACGGCGCAGCGAGGTCGAGATGACGCACGGATCTCCAGACGGATCGGTGCCCGGGACGCTGCGGATCCGAGACCGGGGGGTCGTGCTGGAGATCGCCCTGACCGAGCAGCCGGGTTTTCAAGCCCGCTGTCCCAACGGGCGCTCGGAGTCTTGGACGCGCAAGCAGGCCGGAATCCCCGCTCGCGGGACCCTGCGACTCGACGGCGGTGCGGAGATCGAGATCGATGCCCTGGCGGTTGTCGACGACTCGGCCGGCTATCACGCGCGTGTGACCGAGTGGCGCTGGAGCGCGGGGGTCGGATCGAGTCCCGACGGCGCCCCGCTGGCGTGGAACCTGGTGAGCGGCATCAACGACCCGCTGCGTGGAAGCGAGCGGGCGGTCTGGCGTGGCGGTGAGCCGAGCGAAGCTCCGCCGGTGCTGTTCGCCGACGACCTCTCCACGGTGCGCTCACGCGACGGTTCGACGATGCGCTTCACGCCGCTGGCCGAACGCAGCCGCCACGACAACCTGCTGCTGCTCTCAAGCGACTACCGAGCGCCCTTCGGCCGGTTCGAAGGCACGCTGCCCGGCGGCGTCGAGCTGGCGCACGGACTCGGCGTGATGGAGCACCACCGCGCGCGGTGGTAAGTCCTCAGAGCGAGACCACCGGGATGCCGACCCCGTCGAGGGCTCCGACAGCAGAGGCCAGGGCGAGATCCTTCGTCGCCAGGGGCTCGTCCAGCCGCTCCGCCAGCGCCACGAACAGTCCGTCGGCAGCCGTCAGGTTGGAGCGCAGCTCCCACGCACGCAGACGCAGCGGCAAGCTCGGGTAGAGGCGCAGCGGCAGATCGCCGAGATCGACCAGCGCAGCCTCCGCGCGGTTCGCATCGAGCCCCCCGCCGAGGGCTTGGCGCCACAGGGCCGACACAGTCTCGAACACCAGGATGTCGGGGGCAGCCAACTCTCCCTCGGCGAGAAGCAGCCGCTCCACCTCCGGCGCCGCGGCCCAGCCCAGCAGATAGTCGATGGCTCCGCTGGTATCGAGGACCGTCACTCGCCCTGCTCGCGCAGCCGGCGGACGGTGACCTCGCTCGGCTCGCTCTGCGTCGGGATGCCACGAGTCTTGATCCGCTCAGATAGCTCAGCGGGGGTAGGTCGGGAGGCGGCACGCTCAAGCACGGTTCTCAGGTACTCCGACAAGGAGACCCCGGACAGGACAGCCCGAGACTTCAGAACGGCATGAACGTCCTCCGGGACGTCGCGGATCTGAACCAGAGTTCCCATACGTATCTACATACTTACATACGCGACGCATACATTCTGACCTCCGACCTATCTCGGCGGCGGAGGGCCGGCCTCGCCCGCGCGCGGTGGTAAGGCTCAGCGCGAGCTGCCCCGCTGGCGGCGCAACTCGCCCAGCAGCAGCTTCGAGTGCATCGCCCCCAACAGCTCCCGCAGCGGCTCGACGCCGGCGGCGACGATCTCCATCGCCCGCTCGACCTCGACCTCGCCGGCGAGGCGGTCCAGCAGCGCTCGCACCTCGTCGGCCACCAGAGGCTCAAGCGCTTCGCGATAGCGAAGCGTGTCGTAGACAGTGAAGCCCAGAGCCTCCTCGTAGCCGCCCGCTCGGAACGAGGCGATCGCCTCGATGATCTTCACGTCATCTGAGTCATAGCCGCGCTTATTGGGCGTCAGCACGTCGATGTCGGCGAGGCGGTCGAGCACATTGCGCGGCACTCCGTAGCGCTCGGCGACGAGCTTGCGCGAAACGCGCTTTGACTCCTCGGCGCTGGCCAGCGCCCGGTCGAGGATCCGGTCCTCCAACTCGATCAGTGCCGTGACCCGGTCGGGGTCCTCGCGCAGGGCGCCCCTGATCACTCGCAGGGGCATGAAACGCTCCTCCTGCAGGCGCTTGATCAAGGCGATCCGCTCTACGTACTCGGGCGGGTAGTAGGCCATGTTGCGAGACGTCCGCACGATGTCCTCGCCATTGCCCAGCAGGCCCTCGCGCAGGTAGTAGCGAATCGTCCCCGGACTGACCCCGGAGCGCTCCGCCAGCTCGCTCATCTTCAGCAGCGGACGCTCAGGGACACCGGCGGCGGCCGCAGGCATCGCCCTGGCGCTCACGCCCGCAGGGTCGCGCCGTGCTGGATCTCCGCCGGGCCCGCCGCGGCGCCGCTGGAGAGCAGGTCGGCGATCTCCTCATCGGAGTAGCCGGCACCCGCCAGGACCGCCTCCGTGTGCTCGCCCAGAGCAGGGCCGGGCAGCCGGTCGTGCTCGCCTGGGGTGCGGTCGAGCTTGACGGGGATCCCGAGCTGACGGACAGGACGCTCGGCGCCGGGCTGTGAGAGCTCGACGACCATCCCGCGGTCGCGGACCAGGTCGGAGTCGAGCGCCTCGTCCAGCTCCAGCACGGGCTCCAGGCAGCAGTCGTGTTCGCGAGCGAACGCCTCCCACTGCTCGCGCGTACGGGACATGAAGATCGCCGCGACCTCCGCGTGGGGCGCGGACCCGGGACGCTCGAACTGCGCGGCGATCAGATCCTCGCGTCCGACCCCGCGACACCACGCCTGCCAGAACTTTGGCTCCAGGGCGCCCAGCGAGACCCAGCCGTCAGCACACTCGTAGGGGCGGTAACAGACGAGCGATCCGGCCAGCGGCAGCTCGCCACGCCGCGGCACGTTGCCGTCGGCGAAGTAGGCACCGGCGACCATCGCCAGCCACGAAAGCGCGCCGTCGGCCATCGAGACGTCGACCATCTGGCCCTGGCCCGAGCCGGGGATCGCCTCCCGCTCCGGCGAGCCGGCTACCGAGGCGCGCGGAGGCGCCCCGTCGCGCTCGCGCAGCGCCGCCATGATCCCGAACGCCGCCATCAGCGCGCCGCCGCCGAGGTCGGCGATCTGCCCGGCCGCCTGGACGGGCTCGCCGCCATGGGCACCCGTCAGCCCCAACAGGCCGATCAGACCGAGGTAGTTCATGTCGTGCCCGGAGGCGTCGCGTTTGGGGCCGTCCTGGCCGTAGCCGGAGATCGCGCAGTAGACGATCCCCGGGTTGACCTCGCGCATGCGCTCGTAGCCGACGCCCAGACGGTCGAGCACACCGGGGCGGAAGGACTCGAGGACGATGTCGTATTCGGCCACCAGCCGCATCAGCGCCTCGCGGCCGCGCTCGTTCTTCAAATCGAGGCGAATCGAGCGCTTATTGCGGTTCAGCGACAGGAACAGGGCCGACTTGGCGCTGTCGTGGGCGCCCTCGTAGTAGGGAGGCGACCAGCGGATGTAGTCGCCCATGCCAGTGTCCTCGACCTTCAGCACCTCCGCGCCGAAGTCGGCCAACAGCAGCGAGCAGAAGCCCCCCGGCAACAGCCGGGAGAGATCCAGCACGCGCACACCGTCCAGCGGCAGGCTCATGTGGCGCTGCCCACGCGCTGGGGCACGTTCAACATCTCCCGTGCCTCTTGGACCGTCGCCGGGCGCCTTCCCACGTCTTCGGTCATCTGCCTGGCCTTGGCGATCAGCTCGCCGTTGGAGGAGGCCATCTTCCCGTCAGGCAGGTAGAGGTTGTCCTCCAGCCCGACCCGGATCGAGCCGCCGAGCGAGAGGGCGGCGCCGACGAGCATCCACTGGTCGCGAGAGATGCCGATCACACCCCAGTGCGAACCCGCGGGGATGTTGTCGACCATCGCCGCCAGGTTGCGGGCGGTCGGGGGGACACCTCCGACGACGCCCATCACGCAATCGACGTGCAGGGGTGTCTTGAGGACGCCCATGTCGATCAGCGGCGCGAGGCTGCCGACGTGGCCGACGTCGAAGCACTCGTGCTCGGGTTTGATGTGAAGCTCGTTCATCGCCTCCAGCAGCTCGATGATCTCGCTGAACGGATTCTCGAAGACCATGTTGAAGACGAACTGTTTGCGCGAGCGGGAGTACTTGGCGTAGTTCATCGAGCCCATGTTCAGCGCCGCCACCTCGGGCCGGCACTCGCGCAGGTATTCGATCCGCTTCTGCACCGGCACGCCGATCGTGCCCGTCGAGTAGTTGACGATCGCGGCGTCGCCGACCTCGGCGCGGATCGCGTCGGTGATCGCCTGGAAGTCCTCGATCTCGTAAGAGGGGGTGCCGTCGGGTTTGCGGGCGTGGATGTGGATGTGCACGCCACCCTCGTCGACGATCCGCCGTGCCTCGGCGGCGTACTCCTCGGGCGTGTAGGGGATCGCCGGGCACTGCTCGCGGTTGGCGATCGCCCCCGAGATCGAGCAGGTGATCACGACGGGATGGTCGAGGCTCATACCGGGACGACTCCTTGCCGCTTCCACGGCCGCTCGATTTTCTTTTTGACGGACATCTCCAGGGCACGGCAGATCGTCTCGCGCGTCTCACGGGGGTCGATGACGTCGTCGATCACGTCGTTGGCGGCGGCGCCATAGACGTCGAAGGCTTTGCGCAGGCCCGCGATCAGCTCGGCCTTCTTGGCAGCGGGGTCCTCGGCGGCCTCGACCTGTTTGCGGAAGGCGATCTCGACGACACCCTCGGCACCCATCACGCTGATCTCAGCGCTCGGCCAGGCGACGATCAGATCAGGCTCATAGGCGCGACCGTTCATCACGTAGTAACCCGCGCCATAGGCCTTACGGGTGATCACGGTGATCTTGGGGACCGTGGCGTTGGCCACCGCGTAGAGCATCTTGGCGCCGTGTCGGATGATGCCTTCGGCCTCGACCTTGGTGCCGACCATGAAGCCGGGCACGTCCTGGATGAAGACGAGCGGGATCGCGAAGGCGTTGCAGAGGTTGACGAAGCGTGCGGCCTTGTCTGCGGAGTTGTTGTCGAGGATGCCGCCGAGCTGCTTGGGCTGGTTGGCGACGATCCCCACGGGCATGCCGCCGAAGCGCGCGAAGCAGGTGATGATCGTCTTCGCCCACTGGCCCTTCATGTCGAAGTACTCGCCGTCGTCGACGATTCGCTTGATCACCTCATACATGTCATAGGGCTTGCGGTTGGACTCCGGAAGCACGTCGAGCAGGTCCTCCTCACGGCGGTCGATCGGATCGATGACCGGCCGCACGGCGGACCTCTCTTCACAGTTCTGGGGCATGAAGGAGAGGTACTGCTTGATCCGTTCGATGCACTCCTCGTCACTTGCCACCTCCATGTCGCCGACGCCTGACTTGCGGCAGTGCACGCGCGAGCCGCCGAGTTCCTCCTGGGTCACGTCCTCACCGACGGCGGCTCTGACGAGGTGCGGTCCGGCGAGCGCCATCGAGCCACGACCCTTGACCATCGGCACGAAGTCGGCGAGACCCGGGATGTAGGCGGTGCCGGCGGCGCAGGGACCCATCAGGGCGGCGACCTGGGGGATCACGCCGCTCATCACGACCTCCTCGCGGAACAGGTGACCCGAGCCGGCGAACATCGCGCCGGCGGCCTCCTGCACGCGCGCACCCGCTGAGTCGAGCAGCCACACGAAGGGGATGCGCTTGGTCAGGGCAAGCTCGCGCAGGCGCGTGACCTTGAGCTCGCCGGTCATGCCCATCGAGCCGGCCATGACGGTGAAGTCGTAGGCGCAGACGGCCGTCATGCGACCGTCGACCTTGCCGTAGCCGGTGATGACGCCATCGGCGGGCGCATCGACGCCGTCCATCGCGCGCTGGGAGAAATGCGGTTTGCCGTGGATGCCCAACTCGACGAACGTGCCCTCATCGACCAGCAGCGCGATCCGCTCGCGGGCCGTCAGCTTCTCGCGGGCGTGCTGGGCGGCGATCTTCTCCTCGCCCCCTCCCAACCTGATGCGCTCACGACGCTCGAGCAGATCGTCGACGAGTGGGCGCAGCAGCGAGGTTGCCTGGGTCTCGGTCGTGCTCATCAGCGTCCTTTCCAGACGGGGTCGCGTTTCTCGAAGAAGGCGCCGACGCCCTCGACGATGTCCTCGGTCGACTGGGCGATGGTCAGCTGCGCGCGCAGGTAGTCCAAGGCGTCGTCGAGCGGCATGTCGAGCTGGCGGCGCATGGCTTCCTTGCCGAGGCGCATGATCACGGGCGACTTGCCGGCGAGCTTGCCGGCCCAATCTGAGACGGTCGCGTCGAGCTCGGCGTCGGGAACGACGCGGTTGACGATCCCCGCTTCGAGCGCCTGCTGGGCGCTCCAGCGCTCGCCCAACAGCAACAGCTCGTTCGCCTTCTTGCGTGGGACGTTGCGGTAGATGAGGGCCATGATCATGAAGGGAAAGGCGCCGATGTTGATCTCGGGCGTGCCGAAAGAGGCGGTCTCCGCGGCGACGATCAGATCGCAAGCGAGGGCGATACCGAGGGCCCCTGCGAGGACGTGACCGCCGGCGGCGCAGATCGTGGGCTTGCCCAGTTCACCGATCAGCTTGAACAGGCCGACGAAGCGCTCGCCGCCGAAGTGCTTGTGAACGAGCGCCATCTCCGCTGCAAAGCCACCGAGGTTGGCGCCCGAGGAGAAGGTCCGCTCGTGTGAGGAGCGCAGGACGATGCAGCGCACCTGATCCTCGTCACGAGCCCGCTCAAAGGACTCGATCAGACCGCCGAGCAGCTCGGGCGAGAGCGCGTTGCGAGTGTCGGGATCGTTGAGCGTGATCGTCGCAACGCCGCGCTCGTCGACGCTGTAGAGGACCTTGTCGGTGGGCACGGGCGCATCCTAGCCCGAACCTGCCGTCGTGGGAAGTGCAAAGTCCTACTGTTTACTTTGACGGCTGTCTCGTCACCCGTCCCGACGGGGGTTTGATGCTGACCGGCTGGTTGATGGACAGGATCTCGATCGTCTCGGACTCATTGAAGTGGCGCAGGCTGATCCTCGAGACAACTCGAACCGGGAGCCCGGATTCCGTCAGGAACAGGTGCAGCTTCTCGATCGGCGGTTGTTTTTCGAAGTTCGCCACATCTTCAGTGGTGAGTCCCTTGATGAGCTCTCGCGGTTCGACGGTCGCGGTGAACTCGCTCGTCGCCTGGTCACCCACCATCACCGTTCCATCCGCGACGACGGGCTGGGTCGCGGTGCCGAGCAGGTTGAACAGGCCCGCATAGCTGCCCGTTCCACCGAGGCTCAGTTCGGCCGAGCCGCCGCCTTGGAAGGGGAGAATCAACCCAGCGGGCGACTCGCCGTGAGACGGCGAGCGAACCCAGGGCCGACGCTTGAGCGAGCGGTCTCGCGCAAAGACCGACGAGCCGATCGCGATCAGCACAGCACGCCGCGGATGGAGCTTGAAGATCGCCCCCTCCGCAGGGATGACACTCGCTTCGCCAATCGTGTCCGAGTTCAGCGAGACGTGCTTGACAGGCCCACTCGGCCTGCCGTTCGTTTCGTCGACCACCGTGATCCGACCCCGCGTGATCTCGGAGAGACGCTCGCTGTTGATCTGCAGGCCCTGCATCTTCTGCTCGAGCGCCTGCAACTGCAAGGGAAGTCTGGTGGTCGGTGCCAGCGCCTGGCTTACCTCCGGGCCGCCGATGGTCAACACCAGAATCGCGAGAGCCAGCAGTCCTACGGCGCTTCGACTCGCGAGTGCCATCGGCCGCAAGGGTACAACTCGCTGTAAAGAGCGATCGGGCGACATGGCCACGCCGCCCGATCGCCCGCCGCCACGGCCAGCGAAGGCCTGCGCCTCGACCTCGACCCTGCTAGCCGAGCAGGGACCCCGAATCGCTGCCGGTGCGCAGGTGAGCGCAGTCGAGCTTGTGCTTGCTGTGGCGAGAGGCGAACTGGCACTCCTTGACCTGACGGACATGTTCGCGCCGCTGACGGCGCCGTTCGATCCGCGTGAGCGCGTCCTTGTCGATGATCTGGGACGCCGGTGGCGCCTGAACGTTGACGGGGACGTTGATGGCAAGCGTGTCCACACGCTCGGAGATCTCGGCGCGTTCGGCCTGCAGAGTGACTCGAACTCGCACCGGCAGGCCGTTGGGAGCCAAGAAGGCTTCCATCTCGAGCGTCGGCTGAGACGAGGGCACACCGGAGCGCTTGGAACCAGGCGCGACCGCTTCGCCGAGCCCGCCGAGGGGGTTGTCGGAGTGCTTGGAGGGCGACTTCAACTTGAGCCGTTCCAGCAGCGGCGAGGGGTCGAGCTGGGCGTCGAACTCGATCACTCGCTGCCCGTCGACGGTCGCCGGGCCCGACTCCGCGATCGAGAGCGCTCCGTTGAGCTCTGCGACGAGGCCACTGAAGGTTCCCTGCGGGCCGGCATGATCGCCTTCGAGCAGGCCACCGGGATCGACCGATTCGGACTGCGCTGCCTCAAGGCTCTTGCCGTGGCTGCGCACCCATGGTCGGTGGCCGTCGATCCTGCCGGCCTCGCGGTCATAGGTGTAGAGCGTTTCGCCGAGCTGGCGGATGCGCTCCTCCGGGAGCCCGAACAGACCGCCCGTCGCGACGAGCTGCGCCGGCGTGATGCTGGCTTCGCCCAGGCCTGCCACGACGAGCACGACGGGAGCGCCGCTGCCGCCGCCGGCTTCGAGCAGCGATGAGAGCCCCGGGAGTTCTACGTCCTCCTGGAAGGAGAAGCGCTCGCTGTTGGCCTGCAGTTGGGCCGTCTGCTGCTCGAGGGCGACCAGATCGGCAGGCAGCGGTACCGCGGCTCGCGCGGGCGCCGCGGTCGCCATCACGATCAGGCCCGACAGGATCGCCATGCGCCTTCTGCTCATCCTCGTTCCCCCCGGTTGATGCGATCGACTGGACGACCGCCGTTTGAGCGGCCAAGCCTAGCGGCGCATTCGAAAGGATGAGACGTTCCTTCGATGTTGCCGACGCTCACCACTTCGCCGGGGCCAGTTCGAAGTGCGTAGCTCTACTGTTTACTTCACGATGCGGCTGCGGTAGCGTCTTCGCACCCGCCCGCCGGAATGGCGAGCACGCCTGTTCGCCCTGCGCAACCTTTCACGATCAAGGAGACCCAGCCCGCCATGGCCGCCACCGCCGAGTCCGTCCTGAAGCCAGACTTCAAGAGCCAGAAGAAACACTTCTTCTTCACCGACGAGCACGAACAGCTGCGGGAGTCGATCCGCAACTTCGCGATCAAAGAGCTCGCCCCGCACGCCGAGGAGTGGGAGGAGACGACGTTCCCCGACTCGGTGTTCAGGCGCATGGGCGAGCTCGGCTTCCTCGGGCTGGACAAGCCCGAGGCCTACGGCGGGCAGGGCGGTGACTACTACTCGGCGCTGGTGCTGGCCGAGGAGATCACGAACGCCAACTCGGGCGGGCTGGCGATGGGCGTTGCGGTGCACACCGACATGGCGATGCCGCCGATCCTCGCGTTCGGCAGCGAGGAGCAGAAGCAGGAGTGGGTGGCACCTGCGATCAGGGGCGAGAAGATCCTGTGCCTCGGCATCACCGAGCCCGACGCCGGCTCCGATGTCTCGGGCATCAAGACGAGAGCCGTGAAAGACGGCGATGACTACATCATCAACGGCTCCAAGACCTACATCACCAACGGCCACCGCGCCGACGTGATCGTGCTGGTGACGAAGACCGACCCCGACGCCGGTCACGACGGCTTCACGCTGTTCCTCGTGCCGATGGACGCACCCGGCGTGATTCGTGAGAAGCGCCTCGAGAAGCTCGGCATGCACGCCTCCGACACGGCGCTGCTGGCCTTCCAGGACGTGCGCGTGCCCTCGACGGCCGTGCTCGGGCAGGTCGGCAAGGGCTTCTACCACATCATGTGGGAGCTCCAGGGGGAGCGCCTGATCGGCGCCGCGGGCATGGTCGCGGGCGCGCAGAAGTGCTTCGAACGGACGATCCAGTACGCACACGACCGCAAGGCGTTCGGCCGCGAAATCGCCAAGTTCCAGGTGATCCGCCACAAGTTCGCCGAGATGGCCACAAAAATCGAGGCGGCGCGGCAGATGACCTACATGACTGCGTGGCGCTTCAACAACGGCGAGTACCCCGTGCGCGAGATCTCGATGGCCAAGCTCGTCGCCTCGCGGGTGCTCTGCGAAGTGGCCGATGAATGCATCCAGATCCACGGCGGCGCGGGCTACATGAAGGAGTACGGCATCGAGCGGGTGTGGCGCGATGCTCGCCTGAACCGCATCGGGGCCGGCACCGACGAGATCATGCTCGACGTGATCGGGCGCTCCTACGGGCTGTGAGCGGATTTGGGAGGAAGGGGCCGCGTGCGGCCCCTCCGAGTCCGGCGCATGCGCCGGACATCGGGGGCTCGCACATGTGCGAGCCCCCGGGTCGTACATGTACGACCCGAACGGCGAGAGCCGTCTAGCGCTGCAGGTACTCGACCCGTGCGCCCATCACCTCGTAGGTCGCACTGGCGCTGCGGTCAGCACTCAGCAAGGTCACGTCGTGTTCGGCGGCCGTAGCGGCGATCAGAGCGTCGTACAGAGCGCCGCCGTAAACCCCTGCGGCGACTGCTCTGCGCAAGCACGAACGCTGCTGTTCACGGTCGAGTGCGAGCCACGGCATCGGGAAGTCGTGGTCAAGCACGTCGAGCACAGCCGTCGCGGCAACCCTTTGCCCCTCGGGCATTCGGCTCAACACCGAGGAGGTCTCGAAGGCGACGTGAGCGATCAGGCTAGGGGCGTCGCCGAGCGCCTCCGTCGCTCGCTCGTGGGCCTCGTGATGGATCCCCACAGCGGGAATCAGGACGCTCGAATCGGGAGTCGTCAACGCCGAGAGCGTTAAATCGCGTCGCGGGTCATCTCCACCGTAAGCGTCGGAACCGGCTCGTCGGGGACGATCACCGCCCACCCGTCCCGCACCTCGACATGCGCCTTGATGTTCGGTACCTCCAGCTCCAGCCGCCCACCGACCTCGGTCAGCTCCAGCTCCGTGGGGCCGTCGATGCCCAGAGCATCGCGCATCGGCTTCGGGATCACGATGCGGCCAACCCCATCAATGGCAACTCGCATACCATCAAATTACCAATCGTTTTCGGTCCATTGAACGCTTCCGCTCCCCCCTTCTCCGACGAGCACGACGAGCTAAGACAGTCCGCTCGCGGCTTCATCGAACGCGAGCTGGCCCCCCATGCCCGCCAATGGGAGGAGGACCGGTGGTTCCCCAACGAGGTCTTCCCGAAGATGGCCGCGCAGGGGCTGCTGGGTCTGAAGTACCCCGAGACCTACGGCGGGCAGGGCGGTGACTACCTGCATGAGTCCGTCCTCGTCGAGGAGCTGGCGCGGACCGGCTCGGGCGGGACCGCCGCGGGAATCGGCGCCCACATCAACATCGCCACGCCTCCCATCTTCAAGTTCGGCACCGAGGAGCAGAAGCAGCGCTACCTGGTGCCCGCCATCGCCGGTGAGAAGATCGGCGCGCTGGGCATAACCGAGCCGGGCGCGGGCTCCGACGTTGCCGCCCTGAGCACTCGCGCCGAGCGTGTCGACGGCGGCTTCGTCGTAAATGGCGAGAAGACGTACATCACCAACGGCGTCCGCGCGGACTTCATCGTCACGGCCGTCAAGACGACGCCGGAGGGCGGCCACGGCGGCATCTCATTCTTGATCGTCGACCGCGGCGAAGGCGTCAGCTCAGCGGCCCTGCACAAGCTCGGCTGGCATGCCTCCGATACCGCCACGATCGCCTACGAGGACGTGTTCGTTCCCGAGGAGAACCTGCTCGGCGAGCTCAATGGCGGCTTCAAGCTGATCATGGCCAACTTCCAATGGGAGCGTCTGGCGATGGCCCTGGGGGCCGTCGGCGCGATGCAGCTCGCATGGGAGCGCACAGCCGCGTTTACCAAGGAGCGAAACGCCTTCGGCAAGCCCCTCTCGGGTCATCAGGTGATCCGCCACAAGCTCGCCGACATGGCGACCTCCGTTCACACCTGCCGCTGCGTCACCTACGACGCCCTGCGGCGCTTCGTGGCCGGCGAGGAGCCGTTGAAGGAGGTAACGATGGCGAAGCTCCTGACCCAGCGCGCCTCCTTCGAGCTGATGGACGAGTGCCTCCAGATCCACGGTGGCGCCGGCTACATGAAGGAGTACTGGGTCGAGCGGGCCGCCCGCGACGCCCGCCTCGGCCCGATTGGGGGCGGCAGTGACGAGATCATGCGGGAGATCCTCGGGAGGGTGCTGGCGCTCTAAAGCAGGCCGTTCGGACCCCGATCCCGGGGTTGGGTGGCCCGTTGCAAAGTGTCCAAACCTCCGCCATCCCGCTCATGCCTTGTGGGGAGCCGACCGATAGGCCCCCATGGCTCGATCCCACATCGCCTCGATGGCGATCGTTCTATGCGCCCTCTGCGCCACCGCCTTTGGTGCCGCGAATGCCCTCGCGGCACCCGGTAAGGCCCATTGCACCGGAGCGCGCAGCGCCGCCCACCCACGCAGTGGCATCCGCAGCTTCCACCAGTCTCACTGCCCCACCGGCCACGCGCGGGTGCGCCACCACAAAGCCACCCACCTCCTCTTCTTCACCCCCCACGACGGGCAGTGCCCAGACGCGACCCTCGCCCCCAACGCCGGCGACATCTCGCAGGTGCGCGCGGCGACGCTCTGCCTCGTCAACCGCGAACGAGCCGCCCATGGCGAGCGGGCGCTGCACTGGAACATCCACCTCGTCGCCTCCGCCCAAGCCCATACCGAGAGCATGGCCTTCCACGACTACTTCGAACACCTCAGTCCCGGCGGTCAGACGCCGCTCAGCCGAATGCGCCAGGACGGCTACATCTACAGCTCCCACCTGGGCTTCGAAGTCGCCGAGAACATCGGCTGGGGCAGCCTCTGGCTGGGCACTCCCCGAGCGGTCGTCTTGGCCTGGATGAACTCCGCGGGGCACCGCGCGAACATCCTCGACGGGCGCTTCAGAGACACCGGAATCGGCGTCTCGCCTCACACCAACGGCCTCGCCCACGGACAGGCCGGCGGCATCTACACGCAGGACTTCGGCGTCATCGTTGGGTGAGTTGGCCAGCGGCCATGCGCGCTTGGGTAACCTCCTCGGTCCCTCAATCGGACTAAGGAGAAGCAAGAGTTATGGGAGTACTCGACGGTAAGTCGGCCATCGTGACCGGGTCGGCTCGCGGGATCGGACGTGCCACCGCTGAGCTCTTGGTGAGCCAGGGCGCCCAGGTCCTGATCAACGACCTCGACGGCGACGTCGCCCAGCAGGCCGCCGGGGAGATCTCCGGCGAAACGGCCGTCTATGCGGGCGACCTGACCAAGCCCGGAGCCGCCGACGAGCTCGTCGCCAAGGCGATCGACTCCTTCGGCAAGATCGACATCGTCGTCAACAACGCCGGCTACACGCTCGATGCGCCGATCCACAAGATGACCGACGAGCACTTCCAGGCGATGATCGACATCCACACCGTCGTCCCGTTCCGCGTCATCCGTGCCGCCGCTCCCCACCTTCGCGAGCCCGCCAAGAAGGAGCGCGAGGAAGGCAAGGAGGTGTTCCGAAAGATCGTCAACATCTCCTCGACCTCCGGGACCTTCGGCAACCCTGGCCAGGCCAACTACTCCGCCGGCAAGGCCGCCGTCGTGGGCCTCACCAAAACGGTCGCCAAGGAGTGGGGCCAGTTCAAGGTCAACGTCAATGCCGTCGCCTTCGGCTTCATCGACACTCGTCTGACGCAGGCCAAGGACGACGAAAACACGATGGAAAAGGACGGCGAGAAGATCCAGCTCGGCATTCCCGAGCAGATGCGCGGCATGGCCGCGATGCTGATCCCGCTGGGACGGCCCGCGAGCCCCGAGGAGGCCGCCGGCGGCGTCTTCTTCCTCTGCTCCCCCTGGTCGAACTACGTCCACGGTCAGACGCTGCATGTGACCGGCGGGCTGTTTGGAGGGATGAGCGGTTAGCGCTGCGCCGGAGCCTTTTGGTCGCGGCTCCGCCGGCGACCAAAAGGCTCCGGCTTCGCTTCAGCGGGAAGACAGCGCGTCCAGACCCGCTGCGCTCGGCCTTGCGGGGATTGGCAGAGGGAACGCTGTGAAGGACCGCGGCCACGGATCGCTGACCGGTTGAACCGTGGGCGGGAATGGCGTTGGCGTTACGTAGTACACACGTATGACGTAAGCGTCCGAGGTGCCCGGCCGGTTGTCAAGTGGTCATGATTCCCATGTGCTCGCTTCACGGGAGCCAAGGACGGTGGGCCCGGGGGGCGCCGCACCACATCACCTGACGCTGCTCGCCGGGCTCCTCGCCATGCTCGGAGCGCTCGCCATGGCGCTGGGCATTCCCGCCGCCCACGCCGACATCTACTGGTCGAACTTCCAGGACCAGTTCAGCGAAGGCACCGATTCGTTCGTCGGCCACGCCCACATCGATGGGAGCGAAGCCAACGCAGAATTCCTGAACGTCGGCCTGACCCATCCGGCTCGCATGGCCGCCAACAACGAATTCGTCTACGCCTCCTTCGAGACCGGCGATGGAGGCGGCATCGGCAGGGCCCGCCTCGACGGCTCCGAACATCGCCCCTTCTTCATCACGGCGGGCACCGAAAGCGCTCCCGTGGCACTGCCCAACGGCGTTCGCGGCCTAGCGGTCACCAGCGAATACATCTACTGGACCAGCAGCACGACGCCGAATAGCAGCGAAGGCTCGAGCGCGATCGGTCGCGCAAGACTCGACGGCACCCACGTCGAACCCAACTTCATCCCGCTGGAAGTGAAACATGCCGCCGAGGACCTGACGATCGTCGGCAACCACATCCTCTACGGCGAGCCCGACGCGATCGGCCGCGTCAACATCAACGGGACCGAAGACGAACCCGAATACATCACCGGCGAACCTGAAGCAAAACCACCCGTGACCATCGGCTTGGGCTTCGGCATAGCTGCCAACGCAGAATTCGTCTACTTCAACGTCGATGGCGGGATCGGGCGCGCGCAGAACATCCCCGGCGGCGGCACGATCGAAACCAAATTCATCCCAGAAGTCGGCCTGAGTGTCGTCGACGGGATCGCGATCGACTCACAGCACATCTACTGGGGCGATGAAGAAGACGAAACGGTCGGCCGGGCGACACTGAACGGAGGCGCGATCGAACAGGGCTGGATTCAGAACGCCGGGAATCCCGAGGGCCTCGCGATCGACCATCGCATCGTCGTCAACAGCACCGAAGACTTCAAAGATTCCGCGCCGGGCGACGGCTTCTGCGCAGCCGCCCCTCCCCACAGCAGTGACTGCACCTTGCGCGCTGCAATCGAAGAGGCCGACGCCGAGAAACAGCCCCAGTCGGTTTCGATCACGTTCGCCATCACCGGCGTCGCACACGGCACGATTGCCGCGATCAAACCCGCGAGCCCGCTGCCCGAAATCACGACACCGGTCGACCTCGATGCGAGCACGCAGCCGGAAGCCTTCAGCGTCGCCGACGGCTTCACCGCCAAAGGCCACAAGATCGGGGCGATCCTCGACGGCTCGGCGCTGGCCGAAGGAAGCAACGGGCTGAAGCTCGGCATGGGCGCCGTCGGCTCGACGATCGCCGGCCTGCAGATCCAGAACGTGAAGGGCGACGGCGTGCTGCTCGAAGCCGAACGCTCACAGCTGGCCGACTCGATCCTCTACCTCGATCAAGTCGGGGCCGAGGTCGCGGCCAACGGCGACGAGGTCGGCTTCGGCAACGAACTCGAGGGCAACATCTTCTTCCGCGACGGCCAGCTCGAAGAACTGCCCGAAAAGCTGTCGAAACTCAAAAACAAGGAAGGCCTCGCCGCCGTCGAGCCCACGCTTCGAGCTGCCGGCGCGGGCGTGCTGCTGACCAAGAGCTCGAAGAACACGCGCATCCTCGGCGACTGGATCGGCATCCACGGCGAAGGCTTCTCCGAAGGGGCCGACAAACTCCCGGACGACGGCATCAAATCGCTCGACATCGCGCACTCGCCGGTGATGCCGGTCGGGATCGCTGTGATGCCAGGATCGGGCTCGATCGAAAACGTCACGATCGGCGGCACCGAACGTGGCGAACGTGACGTCATCAGCGGGGCCCTCTTCGGCGTCTTCTCGGGCGCACCGAGCGGCAGCTTTATCAGCGGCCTGAAGATCCTTGGCGACACCTTCGGCGCGAACGTCGAAGCCAACGGCGCCACCGGCCTGATCGGCGGTGTCGTCGGCGTGCTCGCGAGCGGGCAGATCGGCGGCCTTCAGGTCGGCGCCACCAGCGCCGGGAGCAGCTTCGGCGGCGAGGTCATCGGGGCGTTCATCGGCGAAGAACTGGCCAACCCGATCGTCCAGGACAACACCTTCGGGCGTGGCGAATCGGTCGGCAACACCGAAAAAGGCCTCGGGCTGCTGAACGGCTTCGGCCTGCTCGCCGCCAACACCCAGGGAGCAGAGATCGGGGGCTCGGGCACCGCTCAGGGCAACACCTTCCACGGCAACCTGATCGCGCTCGGCATGGTCGGCGAAAAGCTCAAAGGCGACGAGGTCCTCGGCAACACGATCGGCGACGCGCCCGCTACGAACTTCACGACGTTCCTCAAGGAACCGACCGAATTCAACAACGTGCTCGGCCTAGTGGCGATCGGCAACGCCGTCGCCGGAAAATCATCGCCCTCGCAGGAACTGCTGTTCCAGGGAAACACGATCCAAGGCGACACGCTGGGATCGCTGTCGATCGACACGACCGGCGCCTCCTTCCTCTCCAACACGGTCCAGAACGACGCGCTCGGGCTGGTCGACGTCGGCTCGGGCGGGATGAAGATCGGCGAAACGGGCCACGGCAACTCCTTCCTCGACGTCGGCCTGGGCCTCCTGCAGGCGAACTTCGAACCGAACGCCGCCGAGCTGAAACAGGCCCAGGTCAATCCCGAAGACGACTCGGCGAAAACACGCCAGGCCTCGCTGAGCGGACCCGATGAGAACTACGCCCTCGACGGCATCGACGCGATCACCGCAGCCGAACTCAGCCCCACGAGCATCGAACCGCCCTCGACGCCGGGCCAGCACAACTCGATCATCGCCAACCGCTTCGGCATCGACGGCGAAGGCCACGCCCAGCCCGACGAGCTCCCGGTCCTGATCGGCGGCGACGAGCACGAAGAGCGCATCGGCGGCAAGTCATCGGGCGAAGGCAACGTCATCGAGAACAACCGCGACGCCGGCCTGTGGCTTGCGAGCTTCGGCACCGAACACAGCCCCACCGCTCAGATCCTCGGCAACACGATCTACAACAACGAGAACTTCACCGGCAGCCTCGTCGGGTTCCCGGGGCTGGGGATCGACCTGATCGGGGAAACCACCGAACTGGGCTTCGGCGTCAACCATCAGGACCCAACGCAACCCGACCCGACCGGCCCCGACAATCTGCAGAACGCGCCGATCCTGAGCTCGGCGAGCAGCGAAGCCGGCACCCTGACACTCAACGGCAGCCTGCACGGGGCCCCCAGCACCAGCTACCTGATCGAGGTGTACGCCGACGAAAGCAAAAACCCGTTCGGCGCCGGCGAGGGCGAGACGCTGCTCGGGCGCCTCAGCCTGGCCACCGACGCGTCGGGCAACGTCGCCTTCACGAGCACGTTCGTCGATCCCGGCCCCGCCTACCGCTACGTCTCCTCAACCGCCACGACGGTTCCAGCCGGCGGCGCACCGGGCGTCACCAGCGAGTTCTCGGTGGACGCCGTGATTCCGCGGCCGGAAGCGCCTGCGTCGCCCGCGTCGCCGATCACCCCGGCGCCGATGGTGCCCGCTCCTAGCCCCAAAGGGGCTGCCACGACCACCGTCGCAAACTCCGGAAGCACCGCCACGACAGGGTCCGCGGCGGTCACGTTGCCGGCCAAGGCCAGCTGCTCGAGCGCCACCACCAGCCCCTGCACCGTCACCACGACCGTGACCGTCCCCGGAGGATCCGCCGCCAAGGCGAGCCTCTCCGAGGTCGTCATAGCGAAGGCGCCCAAGCCCGTCACGATCGGGCACGGCTCGATGAAACTGGCGAGAGGCGCGACGGCGCCGTTGCGCATCACCCTCAGCAAGCAGGGGCTGGCCCTGCTTCGCAAGCGTCACTCGCTGGCGATCACCGTGATCGTGAAGATCGCCGGTGCCGGCAGGCCGACCGTGACTCGCACCCTGCACTTCCACCTGAAGTACAAGAAGCCCGCGAAGCGCCGCTAGGCGTTCGGCCCCCGCAAATCCATCAGGCAGCCGGAGAAGTAGGCGCCGGCGGGGGAGGCTAGATAGGCGACGACCGTCGCAAGGTCCTCCGGGCGGGTATCCCGACCGGGGGCGACGGCGACGGTAGTGATGCCGTAGCGCGCCCACTCGATCGACAATGTCCGGGCGAGGTTCTCGAGGCCGGAAGCCGCAGCCGTTGCGTGCTCGGCGCCGTCTGCCGGCGCGACCAGGACGATCCGCCCGCCCGACTCCCCGGGCAGGAAGGCCAACTGGACAGCGGCGCGGGCAGCGTTCCAGGCGGCGGCGAGACAGCCCATCAGCGCCTCCCGGCCCTCGCCTGCGCCGAACAGGCTCGCGCCATCGATCACCAGTGTGTGCAGAGATCCGAGCCGCTTCAGCGCATCGCCCATCGCCTCGGTCGCAAGCTGCTCCTCGACCTCGGGCCCCTCACCGGCCGTCAGGACGACATCCGCGACGGTCCCACCCAGCTCGCTCAGGGCGCTCCCGATCGCGCCGTCCCGCGACCCCGGCGCACCGGCCAGGACGATCGCCGCCCCCTCCAGGAGACCTCCTCGCAGCAGCTCGCTCACATCACCTGACATCGCGCCCGCTTGACCCTACGCGACGGTTCGCGCTCAGGACGAGCCGAACGGGTCCCGCGGCTCATCAGGCACGTTGCTCGCGGGAGCCTGCTCGCCATGAACGGCCAGGAGTTCGAAGTAGAGCACCGCCGCCGCCAGCGCCGCCAGCGGCGCCGTCAAAACCCCGAGAACGACGCGTACGACGATCCCGGCCGCGGTCCCCGCGGATTCGGCGCCGAGCTCGATCGCCGCCGAGACGATCGCGATCAGCACGGTCAGGATGAAGATCACGCC
The DNA here is from genome assembly GCA_036271135.1 of Solirubrobacteraceae bacterium. GTDB lineage: Bacteria > Actinomycetota > Thermoleophilia > Solirubrobacterales > Solirubrobacteraceae > Palsa-744. Next base: position 176,728 of record DATBBF010000022.1, on the reverse strand, counting down.
GAAGGCCTGCCAGCCGTTGCCACGGACGAGCGCCCGGCTGCGAGCCAGCGCGCCGAGGCCCGGCGGGCGCTCCAACACCACCACCGGCGCCGCCACGGACCAGATCGTCAGCAAGATCAGGCCGGGCACGATCAGGAGGACGAAGCCGATCACGATCCCCAGATTGGCTATGAACGCGACCAGGATCAGGCTGCCGAACACCGGCCAGGCTGCCCGCAGGAGCTGTCCTGGGGTCGCGTCGCGGCGGCCGTCCTGGACGTCGGCGACGAGCTCCACGACCATTCCCGTGAACAGCGTCGTGGCGATCAGACTGATCAGCGTCGCGACCAGCGCGAGGCCCGAGGAGGCTCTCAGCAGGACCGCCGAGACGATTCCCGTGAACACGAACACGACGGCCGCCGCTGGCATCAGCACGGGAGCCTGGTCGACGTAGATGTCAAGCACCTTGCGGATCACGCCGCCGACGTCGATGCGACCGTTCACCGTGCGACCGCCGCGCCCTTGGGAGCGTTCCGCTGCGCCCGACGCTGCTCGCGAAGACGCCGCAGGATGCCGCGACGCCCGTGCTCCTCCAGGCCCGCGTACAGCGCTCTGATCTCGGTGAGGATCTGATCGGCGACGGCCTGCTGCTGGTCGCGGGTCGGCTCCGCGATCGGCTCCCAGCGCATCGGCTCGCCATAGTGCACGGTGATCTTGGGGAACTGCAGGCGCTTCCAGTTGCGAACTTTGGAGGAGCCGTGAATCGCGATCGGGACGACCGGCGCGCCGGTCTCCAGAGCCAGGCGGCCGATCCCCGGCTTGGCCGACTCGGCAAGTTTGCCTGTCCGCGAGCGGCCGCCCTCGCAGTACATCGCGATCGCACCCTGGCGATCCATGATCGAGCGGGCCGTTATGAAGGTCTCCTGATCCCTGGCGCCCCTGCGGACTGGGAACACGCCACCGTGGGTGTAGATGAACTGCATGGGTTTTTTGAACAGCTGCGACTTGGCCATGAAGCGGACCTTGCGCCGGATGTAGCACCCCATCAGGAAGTGATCCATGAACGAGAAGTGATTCGGAGCGAGGATCACCGCGCCGCTGCCGGGCACGTTCTCCACCGTGATCGCCCGGGTCCGCAGCAACGTGTAGCCGTACAGCGAGGTGACGATCCTGACCAGCTCGTAGCACCAGTCCGGTTCGCGCGTGCGCGAGCGCTCGTGAAAGCGGTCGAAGTACTCCTTGGGGCGAGGGTCGGAATAGACCTGCTCGCGCATCGGCGCCAGTTCGCTCATCTCAGCGGTCTACCTCTGTGGCGCCACAAGGTTACGTCCCTCCACATCCTCTCGACCGAGCCCGTCTTGGTCACCCTACAGACGACGCCCGTAGGCACGGACGAAGTCGAATAGCTGCCGACCACGGTGAAGGAACCCGCCGAGCGTCCGCCCCGTTGCGCGGTGCGAGAGATCGAGCTCGATCTCGACCACCTTGTGCCCGGCGCGAGCGGCGTCGATCGTCATCCCCAGCTCCATCCCATAGCCAGCCGCGAACGGCAGCACCTCGAGAAGCGTCTCACGGCTGAGGGCGCGCTGACCGGAGATCGGCGCCCTGGGCCGAAGGCCCGATGCCCGCTCGATTGCCCAGGCGGCGAAGCCGAGCGCCAGGCCGAAGCCGCCTCCGAGCGAGCGGGCGAAAACCGCCACCGCCAACTCGCCATCACCTCGGTGGACCGCCGCTACGAGCGGACCGAGCAGTGCGGCCGAATCGCCCAGATCTCCATCGCAGAGCACGAACACAACACGACCGCTACCGGGATGGGCGACCAGTGCGCGCTCAGCCGCGAGCGTCATCGCCCGCCCCTTGCCGACGACACGCTCGCTGCGAACGACCTCGGCGCCGCAAGTGGCCGCAATCGCGCCGGTTGCGTCGCGTGAGCCGTCGTCGGCGACCCAAAGCGGCGTGCCGGGGAAGGCCCGCCCGAGCGCCGCCAGCGTGGTTGCGATCCGGTCCGCCTCGTCGTGAGCAGCGACGATCACGGCGACCGGCGGGGCCGTCGCGCCGTCGGCCCCGCTATCTATTGTCCCCTTCAAGTTGTGAGCGAGTGGCGGACGGAGGAGAAATGACTGACATTGAGGCTCATATCACCGGCACGGTATGGAAAATCGAGTGTGCTGTCGGTGACACGATCGAGGAGGGCGACACGGTCGCGATCCTGGAGTCGATGAAGATGGAGATGCCGGTCGAAGCCGAGGACGGCGGCAAGGTCACTGAGATCGTCTGCGAGGAGGGCCAGGCGGTCAACGAGGGCGACACCCTCGTCGTGCTCGACTGACGCTCGCCGTTGGGCATTCGCCTAGGCCGGCGCGGGGCTCGCCCGACGTCGATCAGTAGCCTGTCGGCCCGTGTCCTCCCCTCCCAGCGAAGAGCTAGCTGACGGAAAGCTCCTGATCGACTGGCCCGCCGCGGCGGTCGCGCGACTGACGATCTCCAATCCCGCCAAGCGCAACGCGCTGGACCACCCGATCCTCGACGCGATCAGCGCGACGCTGACACGACTGGCGGAGCCCGCCAGTGGGGTGCGCTGCGTGATCTTGACGGGCGCCCACGGCATGTTCTCGGCCGGCTATGACATCGGCGAGATCCCAGAGGCGGAGTTCGAAGAGCGGGCCGAGCGCCTCGTCGCCCACCCCTTCACCGAAGCGATCGACGCCCTCGAGGCCTTCCCCTGGCCGACGCTTGCGATGCTCCCGGGGCACACGATCGGCGGCGGGCTGGAGCTGGCGCTCTCCTGCGACCTGCGCGTCGCCCGGGAGGCGATCAAGCTGGGAATGCCGCCCGCGAAGCTCGGTCTGGTGTATTCGCACACCGGACTGCGGCGCTTCATCGACGCGATCGGCGCGGCTCGCACCCGTGAGCTGTTCCTGCTGGGCCGTTACATCGAGGCCGACACCGCTCTGCAATGGGGGCTCGTGACACGGGTCGCGGCGCCCGAGGAGCTTGAGGCGATCGCCCTCGAGCTGGCCGGCGAGCTGGCCGGCAACGCACCGCTCTCGCAGAAGGGCAACAAGCGTGTGATCGCCGCGTTGCTGTCCGCCGAGGGGGAGCTGGTCGAAGAGGTCGAGGAGGAGCTGATCGAGTTGCGACGCGCCTCCTTCGCCTCCGAGGACATGCGCGAGGGCATGCGCGCCTTCGCCGAGCGTCGCCCCGCCAACTGGAGCGGTCGCTAGGCGTCTCTAAACGTCCGGGGCGCCTCATACGGTTTGCCCCGATGCCGCCCCTGATCACGCGCGAGGAGGCACTCCAGCTCGGCGAGCTGGAGGACCATGCCCAGATCGAATCCCTGATCGACCGAGCCTGGAAGGCGCGGGTGGAGCGCTTCGCGGACTCCACCGACATGTGCTCGCTGGTGAATGCCAAGTCGGGCGGCTGCGCGGAGGACTGTGGCTTCTGCGCCCAGTCGCGCTTCGCGGATGCCGAGACGCCGATGCACGCGATGATGGAGCCCGAGCAGATCCTCGAGCACGCACGCGCGGCCGAGGCGGCGGGCGCCCACCGCTTCTGCATGGTCACCCAGGGCCAGGGTCTCTCCAAGCGGGACTTCGAGAAGTACCTGGAGGGCGTGCGCCTCGTCTCCGAGCAAACCAACCTCAAGCGCTGCGCGTCGGTCGGACACATCTCCGCCGACCGCGCCAGAGCCTTGCGTGAGGCCGGCATCCAGCGCGTGCACCACAACGTCGAGACGGCCTACAGCTACTACGGCGAGGTGACCAGCACGGTCCGTTACGAGGGCCGGCTGCGGACGATCGACGCGGTGCGCGAGGCGGGCCTGGAGACCTGCGTAGGGGGCATCCTCAACCTCGGTGAGACACGCGAGCAGCGCGTGGAGATGGCCTTCGAGCTGGCTGAGATCGACCCGACGAGCGTTCCCATCAACATGCTCAACCCGCGGCCGGGCACGAAGTTCGGCGACCGCGAGTACATGGATCCGTGGGAGGCCGTGAAGTGGATCGCGATCTTTCGGCTGATCCTGCCCGAAGCGCTGTTCAGGCTCTGCGGTGGACGAGTCGAGAACCTCGAGGACCTCCAGCAGCTGGCGGTCAAGGCGGGGATCAACGGCGTGATGATGGGCAACTTCCTGACGACGCTCGGCAACGAGCCGGAGACCGACCGGGCGATGTTCGAGGAGCTCGGTCTGAACGTCGCCCGCCAGCCCGACAACGCCGCCAACCCGCGACCGGACAACCGCTCGGGCTGGCTGGAGGGTGAGACCCCCGACCTCGTCGAGGAGCTGTTGGGCAGCCCAGAGCCCGCGCTGCCCGCGGGTCTGGACGTCCGTCTGTGGGACCCCTCCACGCAGCTGCGCTTCCGGGCGAAGCGCACCGTGCCGTCGCGCCCCGACGGTGCCCCGAACACGATCCCGGTCGCCTAGCAGCACGATGAGCGAGCTCGCCGAGCGCCTTGCGGAGCTGGAGCGTCTCGGTCTCTCCCGTCGCCTGCGCATGATCAGCGGCCCGCAGGGTCCGACGGTGCTGCTCGACGGCAAGCCGGTCCTGCTGTTGTGCTCGAACAACTACCTGGGGCTGGCGGATCATCCGAAGGTACGTGAGGCAGCGGCCGACGCAGCGATGCGCTGGGGAGTCGGCGCCGGCGCCTCACGCCTGGTGTCCGGGTCGATGACGATCCACCGCCGCCTCGAGGAGCGCCTGGCGAGCTTCGAGGGGACCGAGGCAGCGCTGCTGTTCGGCTCGGGCTACCTGGCGAACCTAGGCGTGATCGGCGCGCTCGCCGGCCCCGGCGATGTGATCTTCTCCGACGAGCTGAACCATGCGTCGATCGTCGACGGCTGCCGCCTGTCGCGAGCCGAGGTGGTCGTCTACCGCCACCGCGACATCGAGCACCTCGACTGGTCGCTGCGCCGCAGCGGCGAGCGCCGGGCGGGACGGCTGATCGTCACCGACTCAGTCTTCTCGATGGACGGCGACATCGCGCCATTGGCGCACATCGCCGAGCTCGCCCAGATCTACAGTGCGCGGGTCGTCGTCGACGAGGCTCACGCGACGGGCAGCGTCGGACCGGACGGCCGCGGAGCCGTGGCGGCCGCCGGCCTGGAAGGCGAGATCGACGTGGTCATCGGCACGCTCGGCAAGGCCCTCGGCTCCTACGGCGCCTATGCATGCGCCAGCAGCGAGACGATCCAGTTCCTGGTCAATACGGCCCGCCCATTGATCTTCTCGACGGCACCCGGCCCACCGGCGGTCGCCGGGGCGCTGGCGGCGCTGGAGCTGATCCAGGAGCGCCCCCATCGCATCGAGCGGCTGCGCACCAACGCGCGGACGCTGCGCCGGGCGCTGGCGGCAGAGGGCTTTCCTGTCGCCGACAGTGAAATGCAAATCGTGCCGTTGATCGTCGGCGGCGAGCGCGATGCACTGCGGCTCTGTGGCGAGGCGATCGAGCGAGGTGTCTTCGCGCAGGCGATTCGCCCGCCGACGGTGCCTGCGGGAACCTCACGGCTGCGCCTGACCGCAATGGCCTCGCACACTCCTGGCGAGCTTCGCCAGGCGGCACAGACGCTGGGCAAAGCCGCCAGGCGCCTGGGACTGGAGCCGGAGCAGATGCTGGCGCCGGCGCCCGACGCGCTTGAGGAGATCCAGGAGATCGAGACGGCCCTGGTCCGAGCGGAACGACTCTCGGCGACGGTCGACGAGGGCGCAGCGACGCCGTTTGACTTCGAGCGCGAGTCGGGACGCCGGCCGGCCATCGCGGCGTACAGATCCGAGGCTGGGGGACGCGAGGCAGTGGAAGGCTCACGCGATGATCCCGGGGAGAGCGTGGGCGCCGCAACCGAGCTGTTCGACTTCGAGCGCGAGAGCTCCGTTCGCGCAGCCTGACAACGTCCCGCACGAGAGCAATGCGGGGTCTGTTCGTCACGGGAACCGACACGGGTGCCGGCAAGACGATCCTGAGCGCGTGCCTCGTGGCGGCAATGATCGCCGACGGCCGGCGGGTCATCCCTCATAAGCCCGTCCTGACGGGGCTCGAGGACGCACCCGAGGGCCCCTGGCCGGCTGATGACGAGATGCTGGCAGGGCTCGCGGGCATGAGCCGAGGGGATGTCGCTCCGCTGCGCTTCGACCCGGCCGTCTCTCCTCACCTGGCCGCTGAGTTGGCCGGCACGGAGATCGAGCGGGCTTCTCTGCTCGCGAGCGCCGAACGGGCGTGGGAGGCTGCGGTCGGCGAGGAGGACGAAGCGACCCTGCTCGTGGAGGGAGTGGGCGGTCTGCTGGTCCCGCTCTCAGGCACCTATCTGGTCGCCGACCTCGCCTCCGATCTCGCGTTGCCAGTGCTGATCGCCGCACGGCCGGGACTGGGGACGATCAACCACACCCTCCTCACGCTCCGAACGGCCCGCGCAGCGGGGCTGACGGTCCTGGCGGTCGTGCTGACGCCCTGGCCCGAGCGGCCGGGGCCCATCGAGCGCTCCAACCTCGAGACAATCGCGCGCCTGGGCGAGGTCGAGGTCGCTACCCTCCCGCTCGTCGCGGCACCAGATCCAGCGACGCTGGCCGCCGCCGGGGAGACACTGCCGTGGCGCCGCTGGCTCTCCGAGACGGATGAGTGAGAGGAACCGGAGATGGGAACGATCACCAAGCAGATCGAGCTGGAGGTGTCTGCCGAGAAGGCATGGGATGCCGTCAGGGACTTCGGCGAGCTGCACACGCGACTCGTCAGGGGCTTCGTGACCGACACCAAGCTCGAAGGCTCGGGGCGGATGGTGACGTTCGCCAACGGCGTCAGCCAGCTCGAGCCGCTCGTTACGCTCGACGAGGACGCAAGACGGCTCGTCTATTCGGCTGTCGACTCGCCAATCGGGGCGACCCACTACAACGCCGCCGTGACTGTCGCCGAGGCAGCCGCGGGCACAAGCGTCGTCAGCTGGCAGGTCGACTTCCTGCCAGATGAGATCGCGCCCGCGCTCGACGCCGCCATGGAGGCCGGCGCCGCCTCCATGCGCCAGACGCTCTCGTCCGAGTCCTAGAGCCGCGGGATGCCGGTGCGGGCAGCGTCGAGCATCGCGGCGCACACCTCGGCGAGATCCTCCTCGCCGATCACATAGGGCGGCATCGCGTAGATGAGCTCGCGGAACGGGCGCAGCCACACCCCTCGCGCGACGGCCGCGGCAGTCGCGGCGGCGATGTCGACCGGCGCCTCCAGCTCGATCACGCCGATTGCGCCCAGCACTCTCACGTCGACGACGCCCGGGAGCTCACGCGCGGAAGCAAGACCAGTCCGCAGGCCGGTCTCGATCCGCTCGACGCCCCCGCGCCAGTCAGAGCCTGTCAACAGCTCGAGCGAGGCCAGAGCCACGGCACAGGCCAGCGGGTTGGCCATGAAGGTCGGGCCGTGCATCAGCCCGCCTCCCTCGCCGTGTGAGACGGTCTCGGCGACGCGAGGCGTGCAGAGCGTCGCAGCGAGAGTCATGTAGCCGCCCGTCAGCGCCTTGCCTACGCACATCACATCGGGCACCACGCCGGCGTGCTCGCAGGCGAACATCGCGCCGGTGCGACCGAAGCCGGTCGCGATCTCGTCGAGGATCAGCAGCAGACCATGCTCGTCGCAGACCTCCCGCAACAGCCTCACGCAGGCAGGTGAGTGAAAGCGCATACCGCCCGCTCCCTGCACGACCGGCTCGGCGATCACGGCCGCCAGCTCTCCCGCGTGGCGCTCGGCAAGCTCCCGCACTGATGCGGCCCAGGCCTCGTCGGGTGGAGCGTCGAACCCATCGGGAGGACGATCAGCGAAGACGTGCTCGGGGAGAAGGCCGGTGAACAGGGAGTGCATGCCCCCGACCGGATCGCACACGGACATCGCTCCCGCCGTGTCGCCGTGATAGCCGCCACGTACGGTCAACAGGCGGGTGCGTCCGCGATGCCCGCGGGCATGCTGGAACTGCAGGGCCATCTTGATCGCAACCTCGACAGACACAGAGCCGGAGTCGGCGAAGAACACACGCTCGAGGCCTGCGGGGGCCAGCTCTGTCAGCCGCTCGGCCAGGCGCAGCGCCGGCTCGTGGGTCAGCCCTCCGAACATCACATGGGCCATACGACCCAGCTGATCTTGGATCGCACCGTCGAGAGCAGGATGGCGATAGCCGTGGATCGCGCACCACCACGAGGCCATCCCGTCGATCAGCTCACGGCCGTCGGCCAACTTCAGCCGCACCCCCTCGGCCGAGACCACCGGCAGGGAAGGCAGCTCTGACGGCAGCGCCCCATAAGGATGCCAGACTCGTTCGGCGTCGAGCGCCAGAAGCGAGTCCCAATCTGTTGTCGGGGCCATCGCTCTCACCAGGCCGCCGTCGGGGCCCTGGCGCCGCCCAACGACTTCCTAGTCCTCGTAGAGGGTGAAGTCCCGCTTGCGCGCCCCGCAGACCGGGCAGAACCAGGTGTCGGGGATCTCCTCGAAGGGGGTGCCTGGCGGGATGCCGCCGTCGGGGTCGCCCTCCTCGGGGTCGTAGATGAACCCGCAGGACTCGCAGATCCAGCGCTGAAGCGTCTCGGTGGCGCTCATTGGCGCCATCCGTGGGTGGTCTTGCTCATGCGGCGAAGGTTACCGACAGGTAGGGTCAGCCGATGCGCGCATCGGGGGAGAGCGAGCGACCCGGGCCGGGTGAGGTGCTCAACACCGGGCCGGCCGTGAAACCGCGGCAAGCGGCCAGCGTGATCCTGCTGCGCGGCGGCGAGGAGAAGCTAGAGGTGCTGCTTGTCAAGCGCACGCCCGAGGCTCGCTTCATGGGTGGCGTCTGGGTGTTCCCCGGCGGCGCCGTCGATGCCGACGAGGGCGACGGTGACAGCGCACACCGCCTGGCCGGAGTTCGTGAGCTCCACGAGGAGGCGGCGATCGAGCTGGACGGGCCCGAGGGCCTCGTCAAGTTCTCCCGCTGGATCACCCCGGCAGCCGTCAAGACACGATTCGACACCCACTTCTTCCTCGCCACCCTGCCCGACGGGCAGGTACCGGCAATCGACGGGGAGGAGTGCGTCGACCTCGGCTGGTTCACACCTCAGGGAGCGCTGAAGGCCCACGCCGACGGCGAGATCCTGCTGGTCTTCCCGACGATCAAGCACCTCGAGCAGCTGGGCGCCTTCACGAGCGTTCGGGAGCTGCTCGATTACGCCACCGGCCGTGAGGTCCTGCCGGTCGAGCCGCGGGTGGTGATGGAAGGGGAGGTGGCAAGGATCTTGTTGCCGGGTGAGGACGGTTATTGAGGCTCCAGTCGTTAGGTTCGACTCACCGACTCCGATCACGCTCCACCCTCAACGATCGGCTCGTTGATTCACAGGCGAGCCGAACCTCACGACCTCCGCTCAGCGTTTTCGCGCAGGGCGGCTAGGACCCGCCAAGCGCGCTGACGCGGAGATCGACAACCGCATACCGCCCCGCTGACCTCGATGAGGACACGGTGGCGAGCGGAACGCGTGGGTCACAAAATTCGGGTCCTTCCGTATACACAGGAGGATGGCCGGCGAGGAGAGCGATGAGGAGCTACTGATCCACGGCGGAGCCGATGACTTCGGGCGGCTCTACGAGCGTCGCCTCGGGGTCGTTCGCGGCTACCTGCGCGCGCGGATCGGTGCACAGCCGGACCTCGTCCTCGACCTCGTGGCGGAGACGTTCGCACGTGCCCTGGAGCGCCGCTCACAGTTCGACCCGAAGCGCGGGACCGTGGTGACTTGGTTGCTCGCGATCGCCCGAAATCTGTTGATCGACGCCGTCCGCACCGGCCGCGTCGACGAAACGTCCCGCCGGCGCCTGGCGATGGAGCGGATCGTGCTCGAGGAGAGCGACCTCGAGTGGACCGAGCGCGACGCCGGCTCCGAGCTCGAGCGCTCGCTCGCTCGCCTTCCGGCGGGCCAGCGGGAGGCGGTAGAACGGCGGATCGTCGACGAGGAGCCCTACGCCGCGATCGCCTCGCACGTCGGATGCTCTGAGCAGGTCGTTCGCAAGCGCGTCTCGCGGGGTCTCGCGGCCCTGAGGCGAAACGCAAGGGAGGGCGCATGAAGGATCCCTACTCCTCCTTGGGCGAGAACCTGGTCCGAGCGGCCCGCCGGCAGACGGAGCCCACACCAGTGCCGGGCCGGTTGCGCGCCTGGCTCTCCCGACACTTCAACGCCGCGGCAGCCGCGGCGATCCTGCTGCTCTCCGGCGGCGCAGTCGCGCTTGCAGCCGCTGGTGTCCTGTCCGGTTCGCCCGTCAAGCCAGAACCACTGCCGAACGCGTCGAGCGGGAACGGTGTGCCGCTCCCCAACGCCGCTGGAGTCCCCACCGTCGCCGACCCCGCAGGCGGGCTGCCCTGGGGCGCACGCGTCCTGCACACGACGCGCGGCCAAGTCTGCATCCAGGTCGGCAGGGTTCAGGCCGGTCAACTCGGCGAGCTGGGGGAAGACAGCGCGTTCAAGGACGACGGCCGCTTCCACGCACTTCCTGCCGATGCGCTGCCACCCGGCTACGGCGGCTCCTCAGCGCAGGTCGAATGCATCTCGAGCGGGCAGACCGTGGTGGTCGAAGATACGAACGCCGACCGCGGCGGCGCGCGCCTGCTCCCGGAGGAGTTCGAACTACCTGGGCACCGGCGGGTCCCTCCGGTCTCGCACCGCCGTACGCTCGCCTACGGCCTGCTCGGCCCGCACGCCGTGAGCATCACCTACCGCACGCCCGGCGGGCCGCGGACCGTTTCCGTCCACGGCCGCGACGGTGCCTTCCTGATCGTCCAGCCCGCCGGCTACGTCCGGAACAGCTCACTGGTCGGGGGCTCGGTCGACGGCCGTGCCGCGCGGGACTCAGTGTTGGTCCTCGCGCCCGGAGGCCCTCAAAACGAAACGATCCTGAGCGCCGTCACATTCCGGTTCGGCGGCGCGCTCTGCTCCCAGGGGACCGGGGGGCCTGTCGGCAGGCCATGCCCTCGGCGTCCGACGTTCCGCTCGAAAGGATGGTTCGACCCCACGCGTAGCCTCGGGCAGCGCATCGGATTGAGGCTTCTGCGCCAGTCCTCAACCGCCTGCAAACGCGCCTTCCTGCTCGACCCCTGCTACAAGGGCGAGGTCAGCTTCACCGCGCCGTACGCGGTCACGCGAGCCGGTGCGGACTACTCGATCGACGGCGCAGCACGCTGCCCGGTCGGCGGCCGCCCCGAGACGGGCTGGGGCCTCGAACGCGATGTCCGGCGCGGCGAACACATCCGAACGCTCTCGCTCGGCCTGTTCGTCTACACGCCCAAATGCGCGGCGCGCGAGTCCTTCAGCGTCGTCTACCGAAACCCCGACGGCCCCTCCTCCTCCGCCCCGCACGAATCCGTCATCGTCGGCCAGGTCAAGTTCACCGAAGCGGTCTTGTCGAGCGACGGGTGAGCCGATCTTGACGTTCGAGTCGTCGACACACGTACCGCAGCGCCTAGGCTTGTTGCTGGGCAGCGATCACGTGGGTGACCGCGTTGATCAGCGCCAGATGGGTGAATGCTTGGGGGTAGTTGCCGAGGTGGCGCCCGGAGGAGGCCTCCAGCTCCTCGCCGTACAGCTCAAGCGTCGAGGCGTATGAGAGCAGGCGCTCGCAGAGGTGCTCGGCCTCGCGGTGCTCGCCGATCTCCGACAGCGCAGAGACCAGCCAGAAGGAGCAGATCAGGAACGTGCCCTCCTCGCCCTTCAGACCGTCGTCGGTCGAGTCGGTGCGATAGCGAAGCACCAGCCCGCCCTCCGTCAGCTCGTCGCGGATCGCCATCACCGTCGCCCGCACCCGTTCGTCATCGGGCGGCAGGAAGCGGACGAGTGGCACCAGCAGCGTCGAAGCGTCCAGTGCCTCCGTGTCGTAGTGCTGGCGGAAAACCCCGCGCTTGTCGACGCCGTGCTCGAGGATGTCAGCGCTGATCTCGTCGGCCAGTTCCTGCCAGCTTGCGGACACATCCTCATCGCCGCGCCGTTCGGCCAGCCGTGCGCCGCGGTCCATCGCGACCCAACACATCAGCTTCGAGGAGACGTAGTGACGCGGCTCGCCGCGAGCCTCCCAGATGCCCTGGTCGGGTTCCTTCCAGACCCTTGCGGCACACTCGACCTGATCCTTGAGCACCGGCCACAGGCGCTCGGGAATGTGATCGCGCTTCTTGGAGTGCAGATAGACGGAGTCGAGCACGGCTCCGTAGACGTCGTTCTGGCGCTGGTTGTAGGCGCCGTTGCCGACCCGCACCGGGCGCGCGCCCTCGTAGCCCTTGAGATGGTCGAGGGTCGTCTCCTCAAGGTCCTTCTGGCCCTTGATCCCGTACATGATCTGCAGCGAGCCATCCTCGTTGCGCTCCATGTCGGCGACGTACTGGACGAAGTCGTCGGCCTCCCAGTTCAGGCCGAGCGCGTGCAGGCCCCACAGCGTGAACGAGGCGTCGCGCATCCAGCAGTAGCGGTAGTCCCAGTTGCGTTCCCCGCGTGGGGTCTCCGGCAGCGAGGTGGTGGGCGCGGCGACCAGAGCGCCCGTCGGCATGAACGTCAGCCCCTTCAGGACCAGCGCCGAACGCTGCAGGTGAAAGCGCCAGGGATGATCCGGATAGGTGCCTTCGGCCAGCCACGTCCGCCAGAAGTGGCCGGTCCGGTCAAGGTGCTCCTCGGCCTGCTCGACCGTGTGGGGACCGCCGAGACCCTCCGTCCAGGAGAGCGCGCAGAAGCGCTTCTCCCCTTCGACCATCGTGTGCCGGCCATGGGAACGGTTGCCCTCGATGCCCATGCGGATGTCGCTGAACAGCCGGAAGGCGGTGACGTCGTCGGTCGCGTCCATCGCGCAGACGCCCTCCTCGCCGGTGTGCACGACCGACCACTTGGCCGGTGTCGCGCCGTAGTCGAGCATCGGCTCGCAGACGATCTCGACCTGAACCTGCCCCTGGATGCATTCGATCATCCGCACCACAAGGTGATCGGCGTCGTAGTCCGTCGGCGGGCGGGTGTGACTGGAGCCGTGCTTGTTGTCGTGCCAGGGGCCCATCGCCAACGAGTCGACGACCCGCAACCATCCCTGCGGCGTCATCCAGGTCGTCTCGATCATGTTCGTACCCGGGATGTAGCGGCGCCCGGCGGGAACGTAGATGCCGTAGGGGCCGACCCGCCAACTGCCGGCGCCACGGTCGAGCATCGCCCCGAACACCGACGGCGAGTCGAAGTGCGGCAGGCACATCCACTCGATCGATCCGTCGGAGGCGACCAGCGCGCCGGTATGGCAGTCCGACAAGAACCCGTAATCGGCGATCGGCGGGAACGGCGAGTCGATCGATGTCGCGCTCGTGCCCTTTGCGACCGGTGCATCGGGCTCGGCGCCACTCACCATTCGATCCTCTCAAAATGCGGGCGCTCAACACCCTCGGGCAAGATCTGCTCGTCTTCGAGCTTGTCGAGATGCGCAGCGAGGGTCGCCGCGGCGACTGGGCGCAGCTGAGCGGGTACGTCAGACCACACGGCGTCGAGCAGTTCCTCGACCGTTCGCTTGCCTTCGCCCAGAGTCATGATCAGATGATTCTCGCGATCGATGCGGTGTGCGGCATACCGTTCCAGTCTGCTGTGGGCATCCCACACGGGAGGCCCGTGGCCAGGGCACAAGACATTGAAGTCTTCACGAAGCCGCAGACGAGTCAGTGCCAGCAGGTAGCCGGCCATCGCCCCCGGATATGGACTGATGAAGACGCTGCCGGTCCCGAGCACCGCGTCGCCTGTGAAGCACGCCCCTTCGCCGACCAGCGAGTAGTGGTCAGCAGCATGACCGGGAGTGAAGACGGCCGTGAACGGACCGACCCTCGATCCTTCGCCGAGCTTGATGTCAACCTGGCCCCGGCCGGCGGCCAGCGGAACCGAGTAACGCTCGACGAGCGTCGTCGCGGATTCGGAGTGGTCGTGGTGGTCGTGGGTTAGCACAACCCCGCCGAGCCCGCCCCGCTGCTCAGCCGCCGCGGAGACCCTGTTCAGATGCTCCTCTATCAGCGGCCCAGGATCCACGACCCACGCCGGATTTCGCCCCACAACCCAGGTATTCGTGCCGGTTAGCGTCAGCGGCCCTGGGTTGGGAGCCCGCACGAGCTGGATGTCGTAATGCTCACGCAGGTCGGCGGTGGACTCGTCCTCGGAAGGCTCGCTGGGCTCGACGACCTCCCCTTCGCGCATGTCCATGAAGCGCGACGTTAGCTGACGATGCTTGGAGGCTGCTGGACCGCGCGTAAACGCGCCGTTTACGGCTTAACCGCTGCGCCCGTTGACCCGCGCACCCTCGCGCCGCGAGGAGCGCCTGCCGGGTCGTCCGGGCCCAGGGCCGGTCCGCGGTCCGCGGGGCCCGCCCGAAGGCCTGCCGTTGCGCTTGCCCGCTACCGGCGCCGGAGCCCGGCGCACACGCAGGCCCGCCTGCTCGAGCTGGTTGTCAAGACCCATCCCCGAGAGCATCCCGCTGAGCTCCGGTCCCTGCTCGGGAGTCAGCAGCGTCACACCAGTGCCGCTGGCGCCGGCTCTCGCCGTGCGCCCCACGCGGTGAACGTAGTCCTCGCGAGTCGCGGGCATGTCGTAGTTGATCACGTGGGTGATGCCGGCCACATCGATGCCCCTGGCCGCCACGTCGGTAGCGATGAGCGTGTCGACGCTGCCCGACTCGAAGCTCGCAAGGGCCCGCTCACGCTGGCCTTGGGACTTGTCGCCATGCATGGCGGTCGCGCGCAGGCCATCTTTGGAGAGTCGCTTGACCAGCCTGTCGGCGCCGCGCTTGGTGCGGACGAACACAAGCGTCAGACCGCGTTCGGACTGCTTGAGCTCGCTCGTCAGCTTCGCGAGCTTGCCGTCGTGGCTGACGGTCACGAAGCGATGCTCGACATCGCCCTTGCGCTCCTCGGAGTGCGCGTGGGAGTGACGGCGCGGATCGGTCGTGTAAGCCTTGGCGATACGCCCGACCTCGCCCTCCAGCGTCGCCGAGAACAGCAGCGTCTGACGCTTGGAGGCGGTCATCTTCACGATCCGGTCGACGACCGGCTTGAAGCCCATGTCGAGCATCCTGTCGGCCTCGTCGAGGACCAGCAGGCGGATCTTCGAGAGCGACACGTCGCGGCGGTCGATCAGGTCCAACAGGCGTCCGGGTGTGGCAACGAGAATGTGGGCGCGAGAGGCCAGACGCGCCTGCTTGACGATCCCGGCACCGCCGTAGACGGCCGCGATCGAGAGCGCCCGGGCGTGCGCGATAGGGCGCAGGTCTTCGACGATCTGGATCGCCAGCTCGCGGGTCGGCGCGAGGACCAGCGCCGAGGGCCGCGCGTCGGAGTCTTTGAGACGCTCGACCAGCGGCACGCCGAAGGCCAACGTCTTGCCGGAGCCCGTCGGTGACTGGGCCAGGACGTCGTGGCCGGCGAGGACGTCGGGGATGACCATCCCCTGAACGGCGAACGGTGCGGTGATCCCGCGCTCGGCGAGCTCCTTGACGACGACCTCGGACACGCCGAGTTCGGCGAACGATGCTTCCTTCATGTTGTGATGCTCCTTCTGGCAGCCCGTGGCTGCCGCTGCAGATGGAGATTCGACTGACCCCATCCGCGCGTCGGAGCGCCAACAAAGACAAAGAACCTCACGAGCGACTTCGCCGCCCGTGGGCTGACCGTAGCAGCAACGTGGGCGCCAACGAGCGTCGGACGGCGATCGTGCACCGCCGTCCGACACGGTCAGCCGGCCGAGAATCCCACACTGGGCACGGCGCAGCTGATGCTGGGAGCTACGCGCTTCGGATCAGCTTCTTGTTGACGAACTCGTCGGCGCCGAAGCGACCGAGCTCGCGCCCGAAACCGGAGCGCTTGAAGCCACCGAACGGCAGCTCGGGGCTGTCTGCTCCTACCAGGTTGACGTAGACCATTCCGGCGTCGATCTGGTCGGCGACCCTCTCAGCCTGCCGAGGATCGGTCGTCATCAGGTAGGAGCCGAGCCCGAACTGTGTGTGATTCGCAAGCTCGATGGCCTCCTCCTCGGAGGAGACCTTGTAGACCTGTGCGACCGGCCCGAAGAACTCTTCCTGGGAAGCCTCGTCACCGGGTTTGATGCCAGTGAGGATCGTCGGCTCGTAGAAGTTGCCTTGCCGGTTGCCGCCGGTGAGGATCTCCGCTCCGCCTCGAACGGCTCGGTTCACCTGGTCCTCGAGCCGGTCCGCCGCGGCGGACGATGAGAGCGGGCCAATCGCGGTGTCCGGGGAGGTCGGGTCGCTCGGCTTTGCGCCGTCCAACTGCTCCTTGAACTTCTCGAGGAACTCGTCATAGAGACTGTCGAGCACGATGAATCGCTTCGCTGCGTTGCATGACTGGCCTGCGTTGTCGAGCCGGGCTTCGGCGGCTTTCTCCGCCGCTCCCGCCACGTCATCGGTGCCGAGCAGGATGAACGGATCGGAGCCGCCGAGCTCGAGGACCACCTTCTTCAGGTTGCGCCCGGCGATCTCCGCGACGGCGGCGCCGGCTCGCTCGGAGCCTGTGACCGACACGCCATGTACGCGCGGGTCGGCGATGACCCACTCGATCTGCTCGTTCGTGGCATAGACGTTCCGGTAGGCGCCGTCGGGGAAGCCGGCGTCATCGAAGATCTGCCCGATCGCCGCGGCCGACTCCGGGCACTGCGGGGCGTGTTTGAGGAGGATCGTGTTGCCGATCACGTGGTTGGGGCCCGCGAACCGCGCCACTTGGTAGTAGGGGAAGTTCCACGGCATGATCCCGAGCAGCACGCCATAGGCACTGCGGCGTACGAGCGCGGTGCCCTCACCACCAAGCAGCTCGATCGGCTCGTCGGCCATCAGCTTCACCGCGTTCTCGGCATAGAAGTCGTAGATCGCGCCCGCGAAGTCGACCTCTCCAAGAGCCTGCTCGATCGGCTTGCCCATCTCACGAACGATGATCTCGGCGAGCGTCTGCCTGCGCTCGACATGGAGCCTTCCGACGCCCCGGACGAGCTCGGCGCGCTCCGCGACTGTGGAGCCGGCGCCCCACGTCCCGGCGGCGGCATCCGCGGCGTCGATCGCGGCCTTCAGATCGGCGTCTGAGATCTCCGGGTACTCCTTGACGGTCTCGTTCGTGGCGGGATTGACAACGGCGTAGGTGCTCATCTGGCTCCCTCTCTGCGTGACTTCGGTCGGGTGTGTCTCAAGATATCCCTGCCCGCTCAGACGGGCGCGGGCATGCCGAGCGCCTCGGCGACGGCCTGGTGGGTGATCTCGCCGTCCTTCACGTTCAGCCCCGAGCGCAGTTCAGCGCTCGACTCGAGCGCCTCGGCCACACCATGCTCGGCCAGCTCGATCACATACGGCAGCGTCGCGTTCGTCAGGGCATAGGTCGAGGTGATCGGGACCGCCCCGGGCATGTTCGCGACGCAGTAGTGGGTGATGCCGTCGACCTCATAGGTCGGGTCCGAATGGGTCGTCGGCCTAGAGGTCTCAAAACATCCGCCCTGGTCGATCGAAACGTCGACGAGCACGGCATGCTGCCTCATCAGCCCCAACTGGGCACGAGTCACGACGTGCGGAGCGCGACCGCCGTGAACGAGCACCGCGCCGATCACAAGATCCGCGACCGGCAGCATCTGCTCGATCGCAAGGGTCGAGGAGTAGACCGTCGAGGCGCGGCCGCCGAAGGCCACTTCCAACTCGCGAAGCCTGTCGATCGAGCGGTCGAAGACGAACACGTCGGCCTCCATGCCGATCGCGATGAATGCGGCGTTCATGCCGACCACGCCACCGCCGATCACCAGCACCGTCGCCGCCGCCACGCCGGGCACGCCCCCGAGCAGGATGCCCCTCCCGCCGAGAGGCTTCTCGAGCATGAAGGCGCCCGCCTGGGTGGCGATCTTGCCGGCCACCTCGCTCATCGGCGCGAGCAGCGGCAGCTGGCCCTTGCCGTTCTCGACAGTCTCATAGGCGATGCAGGTCGCACCCGAGGCCATCAGACCCTTGGCCAGCTCCGGCTCGGCGGCGAGGTGCAGGTAGGTGAACAGCGTCTGACCCTCTCGCAGCCGCTCGACCTCCACGGGCTGTGGCTCCTTGACCTTCAGCACCAGCTCCGCCTCTCCAAACACTGCATCGGCGTCGGCGACAATCTGCGCACCCTGCTCGAGGAACTGCTCGTCGCTCATCGCGCTGCCCTCGCCGGCCCCCGCTTGGACCAGCACCTCGTGTCCGCGGGTAGTGAGCTCGCGGACCCCGGCAGGCGTTATCGCGACGCGGTACTCGTCCGTCTTGATCTCGGTGGGAACTCCGATCCTCATCGGTTGAGCGCTCCTTTTTCTAGCGGGTGACGCTCCCTGTGGGAGCACTCGATCTCGGCTGCCCTCACCGTGCCAGCTCCCGGCCACGCAGCGCCAGCCAGAACTCGATCCGGTCGCGGGCGTTGGAGAAGTCACGGCCGGTCAGCTGCTCGATGCGGCGGATCCGGTAGCGCAGGGTGTGGCGATGGCAGTAAAGGGCCCCAGCGGCCTTCTCCCAATGCCCATTGTGCTCGATGAACACGTCAAGGGAGCGGACCAGCTCATCGCCGTAATCGCCCTCGCCGTGTTCGATCGGGCCGAGGACGCTGCGGCAGTAGGAGCTGAGCGCCTCCTCGTCCTGAAGCGAGAGCAGCAGCTGGAAGGCTCCTAGGTCCTCATAGGTGGCGATCTCAGGCGCGCTGCCGTTGCGCAGCCTCACCGCCTCCAGAGCACAGCGCGCCTCGTGGAAGCTGAGCCGCAGCGACTGCGTGGCGGCGATACGGCTGGTGGCCGCGCCAACCTCGCCGAAGCGAGTCGCCAGCTCGCCCTTGATGCGGGCGGCGAGCACAACCGGGTCGAACGAGCTCCGCCCGCCCTCGGCATCGACGACAGCACACAGCAGGCCGGCGCGGATCGCGACGAGATTGCCCACCCGCTCCTCCTGGAGGATCCGCTCGACCGCAGCGGCCGCCGCGCCGGGCTCCTGAAGGCGAAAGGCCAGCACGGCGATCCGCTCGCCGATCCCGAAGGGCCGCAGCCGCGCCTGCAGATCCTCGGGGTAGAGGTGTCCGCTCAGCGCCTCGGCCAAGACGTCACCGACCATGTTGCGCTGCAGCAGCTCGTAGCGTTCGTCGAGCAGCCGCGCGAAGGCCCGCTCGGTGATCGCGATGAACGGCAGCTCGTACGGCACCTCGAACAGCGGGAAGTCGCGCTTGCGGGCTGCGGTGACGAGCGCCGCGGGCAGCCGCCGGTGGCTGAAGCCCGTGCCGAACCCCAGGGCAGCGATCTTGTGGGTCGCGAGCCGGTCGAGGAACTCGCGCTGCGAGCGCGGGCCTTCGAGCTGCAGGCCCGTGGTCAGCAGCACCTCGCCTCCTTTCAGCCAAGGGGTCGGGTCGGAGAGCTCGGTGCTGTGCACCCAGCGGACATGAGCCTGGGCGGACTCCTGCCCGGTCGTCAGCTTCAGGCCGAGCTCGCCGATCAGGCTCTCGACAGTGAGCTCCATGACTCCATTCGCTCGCTCGCCTCGGTGAGCACCGGCCGCAGGATCGCGACGATCTCCTCGAACTGCTCACGGCCCGCGATCAGCGGCGGCGAGAGCTGCACGATCGGGTCGCCACGGTCGTCGGTGCGGCAGATCAGCCCCTTCTCGTAGAGCGCGCCTGAGAGGAAGCCGCGCAGCAGATACTCGGACTCCTCGTCGCCGAAGGTCTCCTTGGTGTCTTTGTCCTTGACCAGCTCGATCGCGTGGAAATAGCCCGCGCCGCGCACGTCGCCGACGATCGGCAGGTCGCGCAGCCCGTCGAGCATCTCCCGGAACAGCCCCTCGTTGGCGCGGACGTTGCCGGGCAGGTCCTCGCGCTCCATCAGATCGATGTTCGCCAGACCGACCGCGCAGGCGACGGGATGCCCACCGAAGGTGAAGCCGTGGACGAACGAGGCCTTGCCGTGCATGAACGGCTCGGCGATGTGGTCGCCGGCGATCACCGCGCCGAGCGGCACATAGGCGGAGCTGATCCCCTTGGCCGTTGTAACGATGTCGGGCTCATAGCCGTAGCGCTCGCAGCCGAACCAGTGCCCGATGCGGCCCCACGAGCAGATCACCTCGTCGGAGATCAGCAGCACGCCATGGCGGTCGCAGATCTCCCTGACGCGCTGGAAGTAGCCCTCCTGGGGCGTGAAGCAGCCGCCGCCGTTCTGGACCGGCTCGAGGATCACCGCGGCCACCGTGTCGGCGCCCTCGAATTCGATTGCCTCCTCGATCGCGTCGGCGGCCCACAGCTCGTCGCGATCCTCTTTCCAGCGGTAGGAGTTCGTGTTGGGGACGTGGACGCCGCCTGGCGTCAGCGGCTCGAACGGCTCACGCAGCGGCGGCAGGCCCGTCGCTGTCAGCGCCCCCATCGTGACGCCGTGGTAGGCGAGGTTGCGCGAGATCAGCTTGTGGCGGTTCATCTCGCCCTGCGTGCGGTGGTAGGCCTTCGCGAGCTTCCAGGCCGACTCCACCGCCTCGGAGCCTCCGGAGGTGAAGAACACACGGTTGAGGTTGCCCGGCGCGAGACCAGCGATCCGTGCCGCCAGCTCGATCGCGGGCGGATGGGCGTAGGACCAGTTGGTGTAGAAGCCGAGCTGCGCGGCCTGGGCGGCAGCCGCCTTCCCCAACTCGGCGCGTCCATGACCGGCGTTGACGCAGTACAGCGCCGAGAGGCCGTCGAGATAGCGCTTGCCATCCTCGTCGTAGACGTAACAGCCCTCGCCCCGGACGATCACAGGAACGGCGTGATCCTCGTCATAGGAGCCCATACGGGTGAAGTGCATCCAGAGGTTCTTCCGAGCCAGGCGCTGCAGCCGGCCGGGATCTTCGGCCAGAGCGGGGCCGGACGGGCCGGGAGCGGATGAGCTGCTCGTGTCGTCGGTGGCGAGGACCGCCCCAGAGGACGTCTCGTTCAGGTCGCTGCCAGCCATCGCATCTCTCCTTCCGAGATCGACTGTGCCGTTGCGCTGAGCGCGCATCTAGACACTCAGGACAACCTTATCCCTGAGCAATCGCCGACTCAAGTGCCTTCGTCGGTAAATCGCCCCCAAATCAGTTGTACAAGACGTACATAGACACAGCGAAGTTTTGGGACACATGCCACTTGCGCCACCGCCGTGAGAGCGCGTAACTTTCCGCACACGAGCAGGCTTGTTCCATGCCCGACATGAGGAGGCGCGATCGATGGCTGTCGAAGGCACCGCTGTAACAGGAGGGCACCATCCCCAGAGCGGTAGCGGGGTCATGGACAAGGGGCTGAAAAAGGGCGCGATCAGCTACGTCTCGAACATCGTCATCGGCGTCGCCTCGACCGCGCCGGCCTACTCGTTGGCCGCGACGCTCGGCTTCATCGTGGCCGTATCGGGAACCGGCCTCCACGCGCCGGGCGTGCTGATCGCCTCGTTCGTCCCGATCCTGCTCGTCTCGGTCGCCTACAAATACCTCAACCGCGCCGACCCGGACGCCGGCACGACATTCGCGTGGACGACGAGGGCCTTCGGACCGGGAATGGGCTGGATGAACGGCTGGGCGATCTTCCTCGCCGACATCCTCGTGATGGCATCGCTGTCGGACATCGCGGCGATCTACTCGCTGCAGCTGTTCGGGATCGAAGAAACGAAAGCGCTCGTGCTGATCATCGCGGTCGCGTGGATTGTGCTGATGACCTGGATCTGCTGGCGGGGCATCGAGCTCTCAGCCGCGATCCAGCGTGCGCTGCTGAGCTTCGAGGTCCTGATGCTCGTCGTCTTCTCCATCGTCGCGCTCACCAAGGTATATGGCGGCAGCGCCGGCCCCACTGCGATCAAGCCGACCGCCGACTGGTTCAACCCGTTTGCGATCAACTTCGGAAACCTACTGCCGGGAGTGCTGCTCGGCGTGTTCATCTATTGGGGATGGGATTCGGGCGTGGCGGTCAACGAGGAGTCAGAGGATCCGGCCAACGGGCCAGGCAAGGCAGCGGTCATCTCGACCTTCCTGCTCGTCGTGATCTACCTGCTCGTCTCGACTGCCGCGCAGGCCTTCCACGGCACCGGCTTCCTGTCCAACGAAGCAAACGCCGAAGACGTGCTCAACGCACTCGGCAAACCCGTCTTCGGCGGCGGGGCGATCGGCTGGATCCTCGCGAAGGGGCTGATCATCTGCGTGCTGACCTCGGCGTCGGCCTCGACACAAACGACGATCCTGCCTACGGCGCGAACGACGCTGTCGATGGCTCACTGGAAAGCTGTCCACAAGGTCTTGGGCAAAGTTCACAAAACCTTCCTGACGCCGGATGTATCGACGATCGGCATGGGCGCGATATCGATCATCGTCACGGTGCCGCTGCTGCTCGTCTCCGAAAGCATCCTCGCCGACTCGATCACGGCGCTCGGCTTTCCCGTCTGCTTCTACTACGGCTTCACGGGCCTCGCCTGCCCCTGGTACTTCCGGCATGAGCTGACGAAGAGCGCCCGCAACTTCCTGCTCGTCGGCGTCGCTCCGCTCGTCGGCGGGCTGATGCTGTTCGGCGTCTTCTACAAGGCCGTCGAATACTACGGCCACAAGGAAAACGTGGGCTCGTCGCCGCTGCTCGGGATCACCCTGCCGCTGTGGTTCGGAATCGGCGGTCTGATCCTCGGCTTCATTCTGATGATGGCGTCGCGCCCCTATTTCAAAGAGTTCTTCGCGCGCAAGACCGAAACCGCCGTACCTGGAGTCCTCGAGGCGCCGCCGGTCGAGGCGATCCCCGCGGCGGTCGACTTCTAGACACACCATGGGAGCGCAGGAGCGCGGGCCGAGGGACCCGCGCTCCTCAGCGAGTCGCGGGTCCGGCATGAGGGCGCGCCCTGGCTAGGGCGTCTTCTCGAGCACGCCGTGCGGCGAGCCGTACTCGGCCAGCAATGCCAGGAACGGCGTCGGCGGGAAGGCCTCGGGGCCGAGCACACCCGCACCCTTCCAATCTCCGCGGTCGAGCAGCTCGAGCGCGACGACGGGGTTGATCGCCGTCTGCCAGACGACCGCCTGGCTTCCGTACTCGCGCATCGTCGTCTCGTTGTCCACCAGGTGGTAGAGGTAGGTCGAGCGGGGCGCGCCGTCCTTGCCGGTGCCCGTCACCCACGTGCCCGCGCAGGTTCGCCCGCTCATCCGCTCGCCAAGCGTCGCCGGGTCGGGCAGCGCGGCGGCGACGACGTCTCGCGGTGAGACCTGCTGGCCGCGGACGCTGACCGGTTCGGTCGAGTCGAGGCCGAGTTTGTGAAGCGTCGAGAGGACGTCGATGAACTCCTGGCCGAGGCCGTACTTGAAGGTCACCCGCTCGCAATCCACCCAACGGGGGATCAGCACGACCTCCTCGTGCTCGACGTTGACGCATTCGACCGGTCCGATGCCCTCGGGGAAATCGAAGGTCTCGGGCTCCGAGAACGGGGCGGTGGTGTAGAAGCCGCGCTCGCGCTCCCAGATCAGGGGCGGGTTCAGGCACTCCTCGATCGTCGTCCAGATCGAGAAGGTCGGCGCGAAGTCATAGCCCTCGACGATGAGGTCGGCACCATCGCGGACGCCGACTTCGTCGATCTTCGAGAACAGCTCGTCGGCGGCGTGACGGGCGAAGATGTCCGACAGCCCCGGCTCGACGCCGATCCCCACCAGGGCCAGCAGCCCGGCTGACTCCCACTGCTCCGAGCGCTCCAGCTGGTAGTCGCCGAGTTTCTCCCCAGGCAGCTCGTGAGGACGTTCGGGGTGAGGATGGGAAAGCGTCATCGCCATGTCCAGGTAAGTGACGCGTGCCTGCAGGCAGGCATCGAAGATCGGCTGGTTGAAGCGCGGGTCGCAGGCGTTCAGGACCGCATCGGGGGCGACACGGCCGATCAGCTCCACAAGCGCGTCGCGGTCGGAGGCGTCGACCTGCTCAGCCGAGAAACGGTCGGGCTCGCCGAGCCGCTCGGCGGCGGCCCGGGCGCGATCGAGCGCCACGTCGGCGAGGACGACCTGCGTGAAGACCTCGCGGCGCTGGGCGATCCCCGCGAACGCCGCACCGACTCCTCCCGCTCCTACGACCAGAACCCTCATGGTCGTGAGTCTGACGCAAACGAGACGAGCGGAACGTCACAACCGCGCGGAGCCCGTGTGCCGCAACGTCTCAGGCCGCGGCCGCCGCAACCTCAGGCGGCTCCCGTATGCTGCGCCGATCCGCTTGGCCCCCGACACCCGCAGGCCGTGAGCACCGGCCTCCCCAGCGCCCCAAGCAGCCCCCCCGGCTCGGCAACACCCGACACCGCCACCCCCTCTCCGGCGTCGGTGACTGCCGAGGAGGCCGCTGCCCCGTCACGCTGGGCCGACTCCCCGTCCTTCAGTCGCCGCGAGGTCGCCCTCGTCGTCCTCGTCGGGATCCTGCTTGCCGTTCTCACGACGTGGCCGCTGGCAGCCCACATGAGCAGCCGCATCGCCCCCGACCTCGGCGACCCGGTCAGAACGGCATGGGAGATCGCCTGGGTCGGCCACGCGATGCTGCACAGTCCGCTGCACCTGTTCGACGCCAACGCCTTCTACCCCCACCCGCTGAGCCTCGCCTTCTCCGATTCACTGCTCGGCTACGGTCCCGCTGCCTTCTTCGGCTCGGGCACCGTCGCGGCACTCGTCCGCTACAACCTGCTGTTCCTGTTCGCCTACTCACTTTGCTTCGTGGGCGCCTATCTGCTGGCCCGTGAGCTGGGCCTGCGCAAGCTCGCCGCCGCAGCCACCGGCGTCGCCTTCGCCTACGCGCCCTATCGCGTCACCGAGGCCGGCCACCTGCACGTGATCTCCTCCGGCGGCATCGCGCTGGCGCTGTTCCTTCTCTTGCGCGGCTACCGACGGGACTCGCGGGGGCTGGTGCTGGCGGGCTGGCTGGTGTCGGCCTGGCAGATCAGCCTCGGCTTCACGCTGGGCCTGCAGTACGCCTATCTGCTGGCAATTCTCGCGGTGCTCGTCGCGATCCACTGGTGGCGGCGCGGGTCCTCCCGAGGCCCACTGATCTCCAGGCGGCTGGTCATCGTCACGGCCACCGGCATCGCGGTGCTCGGCGCCATCACGATCTATCAGGCTCGCCCCTATCTGAAGGTCGCCGCCGACTACCCGACCGCCAAGCGAACGATCAGGGAAGTCAAGAACTACTCATCCGGCCCGGCGGCCCTGCTCTCGGCCTCCTCGGAGAATCGCGTCTGGGGCAGCGTCACCTCGGGTGCTCGCGAACACGTCCACTCCAAGAACGAGGACGTGTTCTTCCCCGGCGGGCTGATCCTCGTGCTGGCCGTTCTCGGCGCCGTCGGACTGGGCGGCTCGCCGTTGACCCGACGATTGCGCCTCGGACTCCTGGCGGGGGTGGTCGTCTGCTCGGTCCTGGCGATGGGCCTCGGCCTGACGGGCGCCGGATATCCCTACCGACTGCTGTTCAACTACGCCCCAGGGTGGGATGGCGTGCGCGTACCCGGCCGGGTCTTCATGCTCGGCACTCTCTTCTACGCGCTGCTGGCAGGCGCGGGCTCGGAGTGGCTGATCGTCCGCGCGCGGTTGCTGGCTGAGCGCTTCTCGCCGTCGCGAATGGCGAACGCCGGCGGACCGGCGACGGCGATGCTCGCCCCGGCGCTCGGCGCCGTGCTGCTGATCGGGCTGCTCGGCGAAGGCGCCGGGCATCTCGGGCACCCGGTCGTCCCCCAGCCGACGAGCGCCGAAACGAACCTGCCGGGGCCGCGGCTCGACCTTCCCACCGATGGCGCCCACGACCGCATCTGGCAGTACTTCTCCACGGATGACTTCCCCAAGATCCCGATCGGCAACAGCACCTTCGACATGCCTTCGGTGGACGATCTCCGAGGCGGCATGAAGGGCTTCCCCGACAAGGCGAGCATCGAGAAGCTCCGCTACTACAACATCCGCACGGTCGTCCTGCATCTGAACACGATCAAGGACCTGCCAGTCGAGCACGGGCTGGAGATCGCCGAGCCCCCCGATCCCGCCGCCGCGGCGACGAAGCCGATCGCCGGACTGGGCATCACGAGGCGGGTGGCGGGCTCGAGCGTGATCTATGAGATCGGGCCGGGCCCGAAGGCCCTGCACGGAACCGATTGATGG
This sequence comes from Solirubrobacteraceae bacterium, assembly GCA_036271135.1. GTDB lineage: Bacteria > Actinomycetota > Thermoleophilia > Solirubrobacterales > Solirubrobacteraceae > Palsa-744. The sequence continues at coordinate 150,655 of DATBBF010000022.1, read as the reverse complement.
ACGCCGAGTCGGCCCGGGCGGGTGCGAACAGCGATGACTCAGGGCGCAGGACTCCTCGTCGCGGACCGCTGCCGAGCGGCCGCCGGGCGCGCTTGGCGCTGTTCGCGGTGCTGCTGTGCGGCGCCGCTTTCGCGACGGTCATCCAGAGCTTCTCCTGGAACCAGACCTCCCACTACGACCTGACGAGGGCGCTGGACAGCGGCACGACGACGATCGACGCCTACCAGGCGAACACCGGCGACAAGGTCACCTATCGCGGCCACGTGTACTCGGCCCGCGCTCCAGGAATGGCGCTGTTCGCGCTCCCCTTCTACGACACGATCAGAGACCTCGGCGCCGACAACCTCGCGGTCAAATCGCAGGCTCAGCGCAATGACGACGAGATGATCTACTTCGTCGGCCTGTGGGCCAACGTGCTGCCTGGGCTGCTGCTGCTGCTGCTCGTCTGGCAGGTCGCCGAGGACTTCGAGCCAGGCTACGGCGCCGCAAGCGCAGTGGTGCTCGGGCTGGGCACGCTGATCCTGCCCCTCTCGACGCTGCTGTTCTCACATGTCTTCACCGCCTTCCTCGGCTTCGGCGCTTTCACGTTGATGCTGCGCGAGCGGGAGGGGCCGCCGAGCCTCGTCCTGCTCGGTGCGGCCGGCTTCGCGATGGGCTATGCCGTCACCTCCGAGTACCCCCTGTTCTTCGTCGCCGCCGTCCTCGGCCTGTTCCTGCTCTCGCGACGCGACTCCCTGAACCCCCTCGGCGTGCTGCGCCGGGCCGGCGCGTACATCGCCGGCGGCGTCGCCGGGATCGTCCCGCTTTTGATCTACAACCACTTCGCGTTCAACTCATGGACGCATCTGGCCTACTCCGACGTCCCCCGCCAGCAGAAAGGATTCTTTGGGATCGGCGCGCCGAGCCTGAAGGTCCTGGCGACGCTGCTGTTCGACTCTCGCGGCCTCTTGACGATCTCACCGGTCCTGGCGATGGGGGGCGTCGGGATCTGGCTGCTGCACAAGCGCGGCCGCAAGGCCGAGGCGCTGACGATCGCCGGCATCTGCCTCTGCTACCTGATCTACAACTCCGGATACTACCTGCCCTTCGGCGGTGGCTTCATGGGCCCGCGCTTCCTGGCCACGATGCTGCCCTTCCTGGCCTGCCCGCTGGGGCTCGCGTTGAAGCGCTACCCGGGACCGACGGTGGCTCTGGCGGCTATCTCGATCGCGACGACGGTGATCGCCACCACAACCCACCCGCTGGTCGGCTATGAGAACGAGACGGTCGTCTGGACGCGCCTGCTGGGCAACGGCGAATTCCAGCCGACGATCGCATCCGCTTTCGGGCTGGGCCGCAGCTGGGGCGGAATCTGGCCGTTCGTGGTGGCCGCCGGCGGGGCCGTCGTGCTGGCTGTCGCGGCGACCCCGCGCCTGACGCTCCCGCTGCGCGCGCTCGGCTGGGCGGCCTTCGCGCTTCTCGCCTGGGGGTTGTTCGCCGCGCTGGCCCCGACGGTCCTCGGCATCGACCACCGGGGCCTGTTGAGCATCGTCGGCGCAGGAGACAACACGGCGCTGAACCTGCCGCTGCACGACGGGGTTCGCTACCCGCTGACGCGGCTGGCGATCTATGGGGTCGTTGCCGGGGCGCTCGCACTCGTGGCCGTCTGGTTCTTCCGCCGTGACTCGCGGCATATCGGCGAGCTCGAAGCGGCGGCTACAAGCGCTCCAGCCCTCAACGCCTAGCGGACGGTTTACTCGGCCTGCGAACGCGACGCGCGCGCCGCCGCACGAACGCACCCTACGGCCGCGCGCATCCGACGGAGCTAGTCGGTAGCCGTCTTCACGTTGCAGTTCGCAGCGTGAAGCTGTTTGCAGACGACCACGTAGCCGGGCCGCGGCTGCCCTTTGGCGTTCGTCAGGCCCGCGTCGAAGCGTGTCGAGCTGGTGCCGCCGGTCCAGTCGTAGATGTACAGGCGTGTGATCTTGGCGTGCGCGGCCGCCAGCGAGAACATGAATTTGAGGACCTTCGAGGCGCGCGTCAGTCCCGAGCCGTGCTTGTTCAGGAACGATGGCTTGAACTGGACGAGGCCGCCGGTCTCGGTCAGCCACACCTGACCGCCGAAGGCCTTGATCAGTTCGCGTGTGCGCCAGCTTTCCAGACGGTTGATGTCGGAGTAGTTGTGCAGGCCCCAGATCTTCGGCATGACCGTCCGCAGGCGCACGATCTCCCGCTTGAATTCGGAGATGTAGCGCAGCGTCGCGTGGATCGTCGCGGCGTCGAGCACGTCCAGGCCGATCACCGTGCAGCCCTTGCAGACGCGCTTGAGCCCCTGGTAGTACTTCGCCGCTGTGGCCGCCGAGGGGCTCGCAAGGCTCCCCTTGATGTTGCCGCGGTTTGCCTCGTCCCATGACTGGTACTGGCGGATCCGCGGGAAGTCTTTGACGAATTTCGCGACATCCTTCTGATAGGTGGCCACGCTCGGCAGCTTCGTGGGAGTGTGCTCGGAGTGGTAGAAGGCGATCAGGATCTGCTGGTGCTGGGCTTCCGCGGCCTTGATCCAGGCGCGGGCCACACCGAGCTCGTCACCGCGGACCGCGGCGTCGTAGGGCGCGATGTAGCGGGCGACTTTGGTGTGAAGCTGCTGCCACAGGGGATCGGTGAACATCGTCAGCTGCTCGTCTCCCAGGCCCGTCAGATAGGAGGACGCGGCGTGCGCGCGGGGGCCCGAGGCGGTGCCGCCGATCGCGCTCGGCACGGTCAGCAGCAGTCCCGTGAGGGCTATGGCGAGGGCCAGCGAGGCCCTGCGAAGTGGTCGGGGGGTGCTGTTCATGTCGTCCTTCCCAACAAGGTTCAGGGGCAGAGGTTGCGCGATGCTAGCGATCTTTCATTTGCGCTCCGGTCGAACTGTCGGGATGCCGACATCCCGGCGGTCAGAGGCGCTCACGACGACCTTCGGCGCTCTCCCCCACGACTCCTGCCCTCTTTATGAGGTCTTCATCAAGCGACGCGGAGTCGCGCAGCGCCGGGTCGGCAACGATGCGAATGTCTACCCCGGGCAACCCCTCGAGCAGCCTGCCGATCAGCGACTCCCCGCCCGAGCGCAGGCGCCCGAGACCGCGCCGCGGCGGTGGCGTGCCAATCAGCACGTAGGTCACGCCCAGGCGCCGAGCGAGATGGATCGCGGCCGCGGCAACGTCCTCACCCTCCTGAACCTGCAGACGCGCGCCCAACATCGACGTCAGCCGTCGCAGTGACTCCAGGCGGGCTCGGTCCTCGGCGCTCGGCGCTCGGCCGGGCGGTCGCACGACCAGCACGTCGAGGTCGGCGTCCAGGCGCTGGGCCGAACGCCAAGCTCTGCGCACGACGTGCTCTGACTCGCCGTCGAGCGTAGCCAGCGCCAGCAGCCGCTCGCTGATCTGCGGAGGGCTCTCGGCGCTTGCCGCCAGGCCGTGCTCGTCGCGCCGGGCCGGCGCCGTCGGATCGCGCACCAGACGCTTGACCTCGACGTCCTCGGCGACCTGGCGCAGGGCGGTCTCACGCAGCGCGGCGAGATTCTCGATCTTGAAGAAGTTGTTCAGAGCCGCCGGCACCCGATCTGGCCGGTAGACCTTGCCGTCTCGCAGCCGCGCGATCAGCGCCTCGGGTGTCAGGTCGATCAGGACCACCTCGTCGGCCGCGGAGAGGATCTCGTCGGGGATCGTCTCGCGGACGGTCGCCCCGGTCAGGCGCACGATCAGGTCGTTGAGGCTCTCCAGGTGCTGCACGTTGACGGTCGAGAAGACGTCGATCCCAGCGTCGAGGACCTCCCTGACGTCCTCGTAGCGCTTCTCGTGCTCAACCCCCGGCGCATTGGTGTGGGCCAGCTCGTCGATCAGGCACAGCTCTGGGGCCCGGGCGAGGATCGCGGGCAGATCCATCTCCTCGAGCGGCGTGCCACGGTAGTCGACGTCTCGCCGGGGGATTGTCTCCATGCCCTCCGCCTGGGCGAGCGTCTCGGCCCGCCCGTGGGACTCCAGATAGCCGATCGCCGTGTCGCGCCCGTTGTCGGACTCGGCCCTTCCCTCCTGGAGCATCCGGTAGGTCTTGCCGACACCGGGAGCCATCCCGATGAAGACCTTCAGGTGACCTTTGGAGTCCGTCATCGCGCCCTGTGGGACGCTATCGCAGTGACGTCCTTCCAGACCGCGGCCGCGGTCCTCGGCGGCCTGCTGGTTGTGGGCTCGCTGCTCTCAGGATTGGCCGGCCGCAGCATCCTCTCGCTGACGGCCGTGTTCGTCGTCGCGGGCTTCTTGTTGGGCGAAGGCGCGCTGCACGTCGTCGACTTCCGGGCAAGCTCCGGCCTCGTCAACGATCTCGCCACCACGGCGCTGATCGTGATCCTGTTTCGCGATGGGCTGGAGGTCGAGGGCGAGCTGCTCCAGCGCCAGTGGCAGCTGCCCGTGCGCAAGCTCGTAGTGGCGATGCCCGTGACCGCCGCAATCGTCGCGCTGCTCGCGCGCTGGCTGATCGGGCTGTCCTGGACGGAGTCGTTCCTGCTTGGGGCGCTGCTGTCACCCACCGATCCCGTCCTCTCCTCGGGCGTCGTCACCGACTCGCGCGTCCCCCGCGTGATCCGCCACTCCCTGAACCTCGAGTCGGGGCTCAACGACGGCCTCGCGCTTCCCGCCGTGCTGGCTTTCGCGGCATCCCTGGAAGTCGGCCGGACGGGTTTCGTCTGGTGGCACTTCGTCCTCCAGGATCTCGGCCTCGGACTCGCCTTCGGCCTCGTCTGTGGCTTCATCGGCTCGCTGCTGATGCCTCGGGAGCACGCCGAGCGAGCCGGCCCGATTCCCTCCCACCAACGCGCCCTCTACGGGCTGGGGCTGGCGTTCCTCACCTACGGGCTGACCGTGCTTCCGCCTCACGGCAACGGCTTCATCGCCGTGTTCGTCGCGGCGATCGTCGTTGGCATCCGCCGCCCCGACCTGCGCGAGGAGTTCGCAGCGCGCGCCCAGGAGGTCGTCGAGATCGTCAAGCTCGCGGTGTTCGCCGTGTTCGGCTCGCTGTTGACGCTCCACGGCCTGGCGACCGACGGCTGGGCGGCAGTGGGGGTCGTCGCCGGGACCTTCCTCGTGGCCCGCCCGGTGGCGATCTGGCTGGCGCTCGCCGGCAGCCGCGTCGCGCGCCCCGCCAAGGCGTTCATGGCCTGGTTCGGGCCGAAGGGCGTCGCCACCATGGCCTTCTCGCTGCTGATCCTCTCCCGGCAGGTGCAGGCCGGGCGAGAAATCTTCGACATCGCTGCGCTGGCGGTGTTCGTGTCGGTCATCGCCCACGGAATCACCGACACCCCGGGGATCCACTGGATTGCCGCTCGCAGCGCGCCCGACGCCGAGGAACCCGCGGAGAGCTGAGCCCGTCGGCACGCCTGGCGCTCCGCTGCCGCGACTAGGGTCCCTGGGGTGCCGCGGGTGTACTACCTGGGCGGGTTCGTGCCGCTCGCGCTCCTGCTGGACGCCATCGGCGCCTCGGCGGCGCTCGTGTTCGTCTCCTCGGCGCTCGGGGTGATTCCCGCCGCGGCACTGATGAGCGACGCGACCGAGCAGCTCGCCGAGCACTCCGGCCCCGGCGTCGCGGGCCTCCTCAACGTCACCTTCGGAAATGCACCTGAGCTGATCATCGCCCTGTTCGCACTCGGCGACGGGCTGCAGGAGGTCGTCAAGGCCTCGCTGGTCGGCTCCGTGATCGGCAACTCGCTGTTGGTGCTCGGTGCCGCGATGCTCGCGGGCGGTCGCCGTCATCAGGTGCAGCGCTTTCGGGCGCGCGCGGCGCGCGCGCAGGGAGCGACGCTTCTGATCGGCGCGGCGGCACTGGCGATCCCCTCGCTGGTGCGCTTGGCGCAGGGCGACGCGCTGCCCTCGGTGGGCGCTCCCCGGCAGAGCTTCGGAGGCGGCTTGGAAGCGCTGTCGATCATCCTCGCGGCCTTGCTGATCGCGGTCTACGTGGTCGGGCTGCTCAGCTCGCTGCGCGCCGGTCAGCGGGAGAGCGGCGCCGCCGCGGCCGGGCAAGAGCCGCCGCGCTGGTCGTCCCGGCGGGCGCTCGCCGTGCTCGCCGCCGCCGCGGTGCTGGTGGCGATCGCAAGCGACACGCTGGTCGGCTCCGTCGAGGTCGCCTCGCATCAGATCGGCCTGTCGCAGTTCTTCATCGGCCTGATCGTCGTCGCGATCGTCGGCAACGCGGCCGAGCATTGGGTGGCGGTCGTCGCCGCCGCCGGGGACAAGATGGATCTGACCGTCAGCATCGCCGTCGGCTCCTCCGCCCAGGTCGGGCTGTTGCTGGCGCCGCTGGTCGTGCTGCTCTCGTTCGTGATCGGGCCATCGCCGATGGCGATGGTGTTCAACGGCTACGAGCTTGTCGCGCTGACCCTGGCGGCGCTGCTGGCGGCGGCGCTCACCGCGCGCGGGCGCTCGACATGGCGCTCCGGCGCGATCCTGATCGCGTTCTACGTAGCGGTGGCGGTCGTCGCGGCGCTGGCCTGAGCGTCGCGCACAGGGACGGTCTACATCCAGCCGCGGCGCTTGAAGAAGCGGATCAGCAGCACGCAGGTGACGAGCATGCTGCCGAGGCCGAGCACGAAGAACGTCCAGGTCGGCGCGATCGCGGTGTTCACGAGCCAGTCGAAGTTCATGCCGAAGAAGCCGGTGATGAACGACAGCGGCAGGAAGATCGTGCCGACAATCGCCAGCTGCTTCATCACCTCGTTCTGGCGATTGCTGACGGTCGACAGATACAGGTCGGTGCTGCCGCTCAGGAGGTCGCGATAGGAGTCGATCAGATCGGAGATGCGGATCAGGTGGTCGTAGACGTCGCGGAAGTAGTCGCGCTCGTCGAGCTGGAGCCCCCGCAGCTCGGCGAGCTGATCGATCGAGCGGGCGAACAGGTCGCGCTGGGGCGTCACGACCTTGCGCATCGCGACGAGCGTCCGCTTCATCGCGAACAGCCGCTGCAGCTGTGAGTCGCTCGGGCCTGCCAGGATCGCGTCCTCGAGCTGGTCGATTTCGTCGTCCATTCGCGCCAACGGTGGAAAGAAGCTGTCGGTCAGCGCGTCGAACACTCGGTAGATGAGGAACTGCTCGCTGTGCAGCACCTGGCCCTCCAGGCGCGACAGCTGATCCGCGAGCGCCGGCAGTGGATCCTGGTGCACGGTCACGAGATATTTGCCCGACACGAACATCTGCACCTCCTGCAGCTGCAGGTTCTGGCCCTCGTCTTCCCTGGCGCCGTAGAAGATGAGGAAGACGTAGTCCCCGAAGTCGTCGAGCTTCGGCCGCTGTCCGAAGTGCAGCGTGTCCTCGAGCGCCAGCGGGTGGAACTGGAAGATGTCGCGCAACTGCTCGACTTCCTGCTCGCTCGGCGCCGTCAGGTCCAGCCAGAAGAAGTGGTCGCGTGCGAGGTGGTCCTCGATCGCCTCCCTGTCGAGCGAGTCGATACACGGCACCGTGAAGCTGAAGCCACTTTCGGCGGCGCGATCGGGGTGCTGGTCTTCTGCCTTGCCGACCGCCATGCAGCGAAACATACGACTCGCCTCGGGCGACACGCGAGGGAATCGCACCGCTTGCCGGTCGGCTGCGCCCGCTGCTCAGGAGTATCGCTCGGCGCTCAGGCGCCGAGCAGGTTGTGGACGATCAGGTCGATCAGCTTGATGCCGATGAACGGCGCGATCATCCCGCCGAGGCCATAGATCAGCAGGTTGCGCCGCAGCAATGCACTGGCGCCGATCGGCCGGTAGCGCACGCCACGCAGCGCCAGCGGGATCAGCAGCGGGATCACCAGCGCGTTGAAGATAATCGCCGAGATGATCGCCGAGCGGGGGCTGCCGAGATCCATCACGTTGAGGACGTGGAGGGGGCCCTCGCCACCTGGGGAGGTGGCGTAGGTGCTGATGAAGATCGCCGGCAGGATCGCGAAGTACTTGGCGACGTCGTTGGCGATCGAGAAGGTCGTCAGCGCCCCGCGTGTGATCAACAGCTGCTTGCCGACCTCGACGATCTCGATCAGCTTCGTCGGGTTGGAGTCGAGGTCGACCATGTTCCCCGCCTCGCGGGCAGCTTGGGTGCCGGTGTTCATCGCCACCCCCACATCGGCCTGGGCGAGAGCGGGCGCGTCGTTCGTTCCGTCTCCGGTCATCGCGACAAGCCTTCCGTCGTCCTGCTGCTCGCGGATCAGTGCCAGCTTGCGCTCCGGGGTCGCTTCGGCGAGGAAGTCGTCGACGCCCGACTCCTCGGCGATCTTGGCGGCCGTCAGACGGTTGTCGCCGGTCACCATCACCGTCCTGATGCCCATCGCCCGGAGCTGGTCGAAGCGGGCCTTCATGCCCTCCTTGATCGTGTCCTTCAGGTAGATCACGCCCAGCACCTGGCTGTCGCGGGAGACCGCCAGCGGTGTGCCGCCCTCGCGGCCGATTCGCTCCAGCTCGGCCTGCAGCTCCGGCGGCGGCGTGCCGCCTTCGCTCGTGACGAGCGCGATGATCGCGTCGCCGGCCCCCTTGCGTAGCTGTTGGCCGTCGTAGTCGATGCCGCTCATCCGTGTCTGGGCGGTGAAGGGCACGAACTCCGCCTGGATCGAGGCCATGTCGTGCTCGCGGATGCCGTACTGCTTGGCGAGCACCACGATCGAGCGGCCCTCGGGGGTCTCGTCGGCCAGCGAGGAGAGCTGTGCGGCTTCGGCCAGCTCGGACTCGGCGACGCCGGGCATCGGGACGAACTCGCTGGCCAGGCGGTTGCCGATCGTGATCGTGCCGGTCTTGTCGAGCAGCAGCACGTCGATGTCGCCCGAGGCCTCGACGGCGCGACCGGAGAGGGCGAGCACGTTGCGCCTCACGAGTCGGTCCATGCCGGCGATGCCGATCGCGCTCAGCAGAGCGCCGATCGTCGTCGGGATCAGCGCCACGAGCAGCGCGATCAGAGTCGTCTCGGAGATCGCGGTCCCCGAGAACAAGCCGAATGGACGAAGCGTCGCAACGACGATCATGAAGATAAGGGTCAGGGCCGCGAGCAGGATGCCGAGGGCGATCTCGTTGGGGGTCTTGCGGCGCTCTGCCCCCTCGACCAAGGAGATCATCCGGTCGAGGAACGACTGGCCAGGCTCCTGGGTGATCTCGACGACGATCCGATCCGAGGTCACTCGGGTGCCGCCGGTGACGGCGCTGCGGTCGCCGCCGGACTCGCGGATCACCGGTGCGGACTCGCCGGTGATCGCCGACTCGTCGACCGTGGCTATGCCCTCGATGACCGTCCCGTCGCCGGGGATCAGCTCGCCGGCGGGCACGACGACGACATCGCCGCGGGTCAGCTCCGAGGCCGCCTTGACGGTCCCATCGCGAAGCGTCGCCACGGTCTCCTTGCGCATCGATCTGAGCGTGTCGGCCTGCGCCCGCCCGCGACCCTCGGCGAACGCCTCGGCCATGTTCGCGAAGACGACCGTCAACCACAGCCAGACGGCGATCAGGAATGTGTACCAGGCCGGCTCCGAGCCGCCTCCAAGCGGCTTGCCGCCGAAAGCCTGGATCAGCCAGGTGATCGTCGTGATGACCGACCCGATCTCGACGACGAACATCACGGGGTTGCGGACCTGCACGCGCGGATCGAGCTTCTTGAAGCTGTCGACCAGCGCGCGCCCGACGATCTCGCGCTGGAACAGCGAGATCGCCTGGCGCTCGTGGCCGACTGCATGGGCGGACATCAGCGGGCACCTCCTGTGAGGCGGTCGAGGGCCAGGTTCAGCTCGAGCACGTTCACGCCCGGTTCGCCGGAGAAGCCGAGACCGCGGCCGTCGGTGTACCTACCGATCAGCCCGTCGACGACGTTCAGGGGGAGCTGGCGCTTGGCGGCGATGCGGTGGGCCTGGATGCTCGCGTTGGCGGGCGAGATTTCAGGATCGAGGTTCGAGGCGGAGGTGTTGACGGCGTCGACGGGGATCTCAGCAACAGTCAGCCCGGGGTCGTATGGGCCGTTCAGCGCCAGATATTCCTTGGCCTGTTCGGCGTCGGCTTCCTCGGTGGCCTTGTCGTTGGGGCCACGGTTGGAGAAGGTGCTGGCGGCGGCGTTGTAGGCGCCGCCTTCGGTGGCCGACGGGCGCGATTGGAAGTAGCGCGGGTCCGGTTCGGTGACGAGTTCGCCTTCTTCTTCCTTGGGCTTGCCGTTCGTTTCGAGGACCGGCCGGGTGAAGCTCTGGCCGATGATCTTCGAGCCGACGAGGCGACCGTCGACGTAGACCTTCTGGCCGTTGGCGTTGCCCGGGAAGGCGACCTGGCCGACGCCGGTGATGACGAGCGGGTAGACGACGCCGAGCAGGATCGTGAAGACGATCACCGCGAGCAGGGATGTGACGATCTCGCGACGCATCTCAGTAGAGGTGTCCCGTCAGGCCCTGGACGACGGGGCCGAGCAGCAGTGCGGGAAAGAAGGTGAGCGCGCCGACGAGCACGATCACGCCGATCAGCAGCACGGCGAAGGTGGGGTTGTCGGTGCGCATCGTGCCGAGTCCCGCGGGCGTGACGCGCTTACCCGCCAGAGCGCCGGCGACGGCCAGCGCGAAGACGATCGGGCCGAAGCGGGCGAACAGCATCACGAACCCTCCGAGCAGGTCGGCGAACGTCACTCCGTGCGCGCCGACGTTGCCGGCGTTCGGCTGGATCAGTCCCGTGTATCCGGCGAAGGCCGAGCCGTTGTTGTTGGACTGGGAGAGGTAGGCGTAGAAGCTCTCGGAGAACCCTTGAGGCCCCTTCCCGAGTGCCGATATCGATGCTCTTCCGCCACTGGTCGCGGTGGCAAGCGCCGTCGCCAGCAGCGCTGCCAGCGGTGTGACGAGAATGCCGAGGCCGGCGAGCTTGATCTCCCTCGCCTCGAGCTTCTTGCCGAGCCACTCGGGCGTCCGGCCGACCATCAGCCCGCCGATGAATACCGCCAAAAGGACATAGAGGAGGATCGAGTAGAGACCTGTGCCGACTCCGCCGAAGATCACCTCGCTGGCTGAGAGGTTCGCGAATGGGACCGCCCCGCCGATCCCCGTGAAGGACTCAAGCGCGCTGTTGACGGCACCGCAGGAGGTGACGGTCGTGACGACGTCGAACAGCGCCGAGCCGGCGATGCCGAAGCGCTGCTCCTTGCCTTCCATGTTGCCGCCGGCGGAGCCGGCGATCGCGTGGGTGTGAAGGCCGGCGGCGTGCTGGGCGGGTGAGCCGTGGGCCTCGGCGACGTAGGCGACCACGACGGCGCCGAGGAACATCACCATCATCGTCCCGTAGATCGCGTAGCCCTGCCGGCGGTTGCCGGTCATCCGCCCGTACATGAAGACGAGCGCCGCCGGGACGATCAGCACGAGCAGCATCTCGAAGAAGTTGGTGAACCCGTTGGGGTTCTCGAATGGGTGGGCGGAGTTGACGTTGAAGAAGCCGCCGCCGTTGGTGCCGAGCAGCTTGATTGCCTCCTGGGAGGCGACCGGCCCCATCGCGATCGACTGCGTCGCACCCGTGAGCGTGTGGGCTGTCAGGTAGGAGCCGAAGTTCTGGATGACGCCCTGGGAGAGGAGCACGATCGCGCCGATCACCGAGATCGGACCGAGCACGTAGAGGACGGTCCGCACGATGTCTTTCCAGAAGTTGCCGATGCCCTTGCCGCTGCGCGAGACGATCGCCCGCACGAGCGCGACCGCGACGACGATGCCGACGCCCGCCGAGAGCCAGTTCTGGACGGTCAGCCCGGCCATCTGGCTGAAGTAGCTCATCGTCGTCTCGCCGCTGTAGTACTGCCAGTTCGTGTTGGTGACAAACGAGGAGACTGTGTTGAAGGTGACGTTCCACGGCGCCGAGTGATAGCCGAGCGGGTTCAGCGCGTGGGGCACGAAGAAGGCGTCCTGCGTGCGCAGGATCAGATACAGCAGCAGCCAGCCGGCTAGTGAGAACAGCAGCAGGCTCTTGGCATATGACTTCCAGTCCTGCTCGCGTCCGGCGTCGACTCGCATCAACCGATAGAGCAGACGCTCGGGCCCGCCGAGCAGCGGTGAAAGGAACACGCGCTGACCCGTGTAGACCTTCGCCAGGTAGCTGCCGAGGGGTATCGCGAGCGCCGTCAGGAGCAGCGCGAAGATGGCGATCGTGAGCCAGCCGGCGACGGTCATCTCAGAGCTTCTCTCCGCGGATAAGGGCGTAGAAGAGGTAGGCGATCACGAGTACCGAGACGATCAGCCCGAACAGGTCGGCGGCGCTCATATCCGATCGACCCCGTCGATCATCCACAGCAGCAGCGCGAAGGCCGCCAGTCCGAGAATCACTGCCAAGAAGTCCATGGACTCACTATCGATCCGCCGCTGTGGCGGTCGCATGACGATTCGCGGCGCCCGTATAACGATTCTGTGACGGCCGCAGCAGGCGTCAGACTGACGCCACCATGGATGCCAAAAGAGATCTATGCATTGATGGGCAGGACGGGGACAGGTCTGGCCAGCGAGGCTTTGTGCTCGCGCCCGGTGAAACCGCGGAGGAGTTCCTGAAGAGCCGCGACGAGATCCTCCGCAGCTCAGGGATCGACCCAAGCTGGCCAGGAGCTGCAGAGATCAGACGCAAGCTCGACCCCGGCGAGCTCGGCGAGTAGCTCGCAAAACCTGTGCTTGCTCATCCCGCGAAGCGGTAACCGACGCCCGGGTCGGTGACGATGTAGCGGAACGCCGCTCCACCGTCGGAGCCCTCGGGCTCGATCTTTGCCCGTAGCCGGGCGATGTGGGTGCGCAGCGGCTGGGTGTCGTCGACGTACTCGGGGCCCCAGACCTCGGAGAGCAGCTTGCGGTGGGTCATCAGCCTGCCGCGGTTGCGAGCCAGCGAGCGCAGCAGGTCGAACTCGATCGGCGTCAAATGGATCGGCTCGCCGTCGCGCCTGACGACCCGCGCGGCGAGGTCGATCTCAAGGCCCTCGGCGTGGATCGAGGGCTCATCGGCGGCGGGACGGGCGCGGCGCAGCGCCGCCTGCAGGCGCGCCACCAGCTCGGCCGTGCCGAACGGCTTGGTCACGTAGTCGTCGGCCCCGGCCTCCAGGGCCCGCACCTTCTGGGCCTCCTCTCCGACCGCCGAGAGGACGAGGATCGGCATCTCGCTCCACTCGCGCAACTGTCTAGTCAGCTCGATGCCGTCGAGATCCGGCAGGACGAGGTCGACGATCGCCGCCTCAGGGGGACGAACGGCGGCGGCGTCCAGCGCCTCCGCCGCCGTTTCCGCCGGCACGGCCTCGAAGCCGGCCTCGCGGAGGACGACCTTCAGCGCCCTGACGATCTGTGGCTCGTCGTCGACGACCAGTACACGGACCGGCTTTGCGGCGCCCTCGCCGGCCTCGATCACGACGAGGGCTCGCCGCCCGGGCGGCCCGCCGCTGCGACGACCGTCTCCGGCGTGCCGGAGCCCGGCCCCGCCCCCTGCGCCCCAGCGGTCTGAATCGGCAGCTCGAAGACGAACGTCGCCCCCTGCCCCGGCAGGGACTCGACGTGCAGCGTCCCGCCGTTTGACTCGGTGAAGCCGCGAGCGATCGCCAGCCCGAGCCCCGAGCCCCGATGCTCGCCTCCCGCCGTCCCAGCGCGGTAGAAGGGCTCGAACACGCGCTCCAGTTGCGCCGGCGGGATTCCGGGGCCACGATCGACGACCCGGACGATCACCCGGTCGCCACGCCCTTTGCCCGGGGACGCCGGCTGCGCTGCGAGATCAGGCGTCGCCTCCGCGCCGGGTGATGCGGCAAGGCTGCGCACGGCCCTCGCCCGGACCGAGACGGGATGCCCGCCCGAATGTCGTCGTGCGTTCTCGAAGACGTTGACGAGGGCGCGCTCCATCTGGACGGCGTCGAGCATCAGCAGTGGCAGCTCGCGGTCGACGGTCAGCGCGAAGTCGCTCGAGCCACCGGCCACCTCGTCGACGGCGGCGCCGATCAGCTCCTCGATCGAGACCCAGTCGCGGCGAGGCTCCGCGGCGCCGGCTTCCAGGCGAGAGAGGTCGAGCAGGTTGTCCACGAGGCGCGACAGACGAGCGCTCTCCTCACGGATCACGCTCGCCATCTCGACACGCTCCTCGGCGGAGATCGAAGGTGACCCGACCGCGTCGCCGGCCGCCGAGATCGCCGTCAGGGGTGAGCGCAGATCGTGCGAGACGGCCCGCAGCAGGGCCGTCTTGATCGTGTCGGCACGGCGCAGGGCGGCTGTCTCGACGACCCCACCGAGCAGCCGCTCGCGCTCGAAGGCTGCGCTCAGGACCGACTCGAGCGCTGGGACGACACGCTCCTGCAGCCTGCGGAGCTTGGACTCCGAGGTGCCGGCGCCGACCAGCAGCGTGCCGATCCGCGCCGAGCCCTCCCGCAGCGGGAAGGCGACGTGCCGATCGTCGCCTGAGACCGCCTCCGTCTCGATCGAGGCGGAGCTCAGCTCGAACGCCTGCGCCAGCCGAGCGGCAGCGGTCGGCAGAGCCTCGTCGAGGCTGTTGCCGCGCAGCAGCAGCCTCGCCATCTCGGCCGCCAGGTCAGCCTCGCGACGGCGCTCCTGCGCGTCTCGGGTGCGGGCGCGAGCGATCTCCGCGAGCGTGCTGGCGATGCCGGCAACCACCAGGAAGGCGATCAGCGCGACCCAGTTGCGCGAGTCGCGGATCGTGAACTCGCCCGTCGGGGTGATGTGGAAGTAGTTGAAGGAGGCCGCGCTGAGCACTGCCGTCGCGATCCCCAGGCCGCCTCCCCAGATGATCGAGACGACCAGCACGGCGGGTAGGTAGACGACGCTCAGAGAGGCCACCGGCGCGACATGGGCGAGCGGATAGACGATCAGCGTGCAGGCGGCGACCAACGCCGCGAGCGCCAGCGCTCCGACCCTTCTGGGCGGCGGCTCGGGAGCGAGCAGAAAGCCGAATGCGGGCATGGGCCCCATCAGCGTAATGGCGGGCGGGACGGGATTCGGTCCCGCCCCGCCGCCGCGCTCTGCAGGCGCGGTCCGGCGACGCTCCCTCGGGGCCTACCGGCGCCGCGCTCGCCCGCCGCCCACAGCTGCCGCCGTCCGATAGCAATCCTCCTCGCCAAGCAGCGGTCGAGGAGTGACCCGGCCGTGACCAGCGTGTGACGATCCGGTGACCCTTCCTCAATTCGTCCGAGACGGTGTGCCGGTCTCAAGTTCCGGGCACCGGGGTCCGAGAGATGACGAGGACCTCCGGAGCATGAGCCGACCCCTGCGACAGCTCGCATCGCTCGCCGGCTGCGCGCTGGCGTTTCTTCCCTGCTCTATAGCGCTGGCCTCGGAAACGGTCGCGCCGTTGCCCGAATCTGACTACACGACGAGGGCCGCGTGCCAGGCGCCCGCATTCGGCGAAGCGGCCTGCATGACTGTGCAGTTGATCCCCATAACGGCCGAAGCGCGGCGGCGCAACCATCCGCTCGGCATCGCCCACCGCGCCGTCCGGCGCTCCTCAGCGCCGACGCCCGCCGGCGGCTTCCTGGGCCTGCGCCCCCAGGATCTCCACGCCGCCTACTCGCTGCCCGTCAGCGCCACGTCAGAACAGACGATCGCGCTCGTCGACGCGTACAACGATCCGACCGCCCAGGCCGATCTCAAAACCTACGACGAAGAATTCGGCCTCCCGGCCTGCACGACAGCCAACAAATGCTTTACACAGATCAGCCAAACGGGCTCGGAAACCGAACTGCCGTTCCCGAAAACCACGGCTGAACTCAAAGCAGCCTCGAAAGGCTCCACGAGCGAACGCAAAGAAGCCAAAGGAGCGATCGGCTGGGGCACCGAGATCTCTCTCGACGTGCAGTCCGCCCACGCGATCTGCGAGAGCTGTCGGATCGTTCTGGTCGAGGCGAGTAACCCGGCCAATGCCAACCTCGCGGCGGCTGAGCGTCGCGCCGAGGCAGTCGGAGCAAACGAGATCTCCAACTCCTGGGGGTCTCCGGAGGAACTCGTCGGCTCGAGCGAACGCGAAGCGTTCAACCATCCCAAGACGGTCATCACCGCCTCTGCCGGCGACGACGGCTATCGCGACTGGGCCAGCGGCGAAGGAGAATTCACGAGCTTCCCAGCCTCCTACCCCGATGTCGTTGCCGTCGGCGGCACGCGGTTGAAAACATTGGGCATCGGCGGCGCATGGCAGGGCGAGACCGTCTGGAACGGCGACGGCGCATCCGGTGGCGGCTGCAGCACCCTGTTCACCGCACAGCCCTGGCAGCAGGAAGCCGCGGACTGGGCCTCCGTGGGATGCGGAGCCAACCGCGCTGTTAACGACGTCTCAGCCGATGCGGACCCCTACACGGGAATTGTGATCCGCGACAGCGACAGCCCGGGCAAAGAATGCCAGGAGGAATACGAAGAATCGGGAACGCTCCACACGATCCCCGAATGGTGCACATACGGCGGCACCAGCCTCGCCTCGCCGATCATCGCCTCGGTGTTTGCCCTTGCCGGAGGAGCTGGAGAAGTCGCCTACCCGGCCCAGACGCTCTACCGCTCACTGAGCGCCGCGCCGGCCGGCCTGCACGACGTGACGGTCGGCTCCAACGGATTCTGTGGCTCGACCTTCGACCAAGAAACTGGACTCTCGACCTGCTCGGAAGGAACCGAGGCGGCCGCCAGCTGCTCCTCGACATTCGCCTGCCTCGCCGCACCGGGCTACGACGGCCCGTCTGGTGTCGGCACGCCAGACGGGGTCTCAGGCTTCATTCCAGGCGCGGTGACCAGCGCCTCGGCCACCACGTCTCAACCGAGCAGCGAGACCCCAACGCCTGCTCCTACACCAGCACCGGTGGCGCCTACACCGGTGGCCGTGCCGGTGGTCACCATCCAGCTACGCGGCTTGGGACTGACAACGAGCGCACTGATCGCCCTCGCTCGCCATCCGGTCACCTCGAAGGTTGGCTTCTCCTTCACGCTCAACATGCCTGTCACGGTGCGCATGATGCTTGCCCGCCGCGTGCGCAGTCACGGCCATCTGCGCTGGGTGACGATCGGTCACGCCACGACGATCGCCGCGAGCGTGGGGCACAACATCAAGCGGCTCGCCGGCTCCAGGCACCTGCCGACGGGGCTTTACCGACTGACCGCGACGCCGCGCGGCGGCGGCCCGCGGACGATCTTCTTCCACATCGGCTAGCGCTCCCGGGCGTTGCCGCGGGAGCGCCGCCGAGGCTTCTCAGCCGCCCTGCGCGGCATAGGTGATCTTCGCGCCTTTGCGGCTACAGGATTGAGGCACGAGACCGGCCGGAACTTTGAATTTGCCGATCGTGCATTTGTAATGTTCCGGAGGCGTGTTCGAGTGGCCTTTGTAGAGCGCGCCGATGAATTTGTAGGCCGCCTGGCAGCTGACGCCCTGCGCGGTGATGTTCTTCGCCGGCGATTTGAATTTCTCCGGCGGTGCACCCAGTTCGCCAGTTTCGATTTCGAGGGTGTAGGTCTTGTTCCCGCAGTGGTGTACCGGCGATGACGCCTGCGCGCCCGGCGCCAGCGCGACCGCCGCCAGCAGACCGGTGACGCCCACCGTGCCCGCCAGGGCGCTCAGCTTCCCGACAGCTTCCATCCTGTGCCTCCTAAAGTCGCTTTGCGGGCGAATTATGGGGTCTGGGTCCGGCTCGCGCTGAACCGGCAGGGACCGCTACGCACTATCTGCGTAGGCGCTCGGCAGCTCGGCGGGAGCGCCGTGGGCGGCCAGACAGGCGGGCAACCGCACGCTGCCGTCAGCCTGCTGACCGTTCTCCAGCAGTGCGACGATCGTGCGGCCGACCGCCACGGCTGTGCCGTTGAGAGTGTGCGGCGTCCGCGTGCGCTTCTCGGCTCGCATGCGGATCCCGAGCCGGCGGGCTTGGTAGTCGGTGGTGTTCGAGCAGGAGGTCAGCTCGCGGTAACGCCCCTGACTCGGCAGCCACGCCTCGCAGTCGTACTTCTTGGCGGCCGAGTTGCCGAGATCGGTGACGGCGATGTTGACGACGCGGTAGGGCAAGCCCAGCTCGCCCAGCAGCTCCTCCTCGATCGCGAGTATCCGTTCGTGCTCGGCGGCGGACTCCTCGGGAGCCACGAAACTGAACATCTCGACCTTGTCGAACTGGTGCACGCGGAAGATCCCCCGCGTGTCACGGCCGGCCGCGCCGGCCTCGCGGCGGAAGCAGGGCGAGAAACCCGCGTAGCGCAGCGGCAACTGCTCGGCCTCGAGGATCTCCTCGTCGTGCAGCGAGGCGAGGGCGACCTCGGAGGTGCCGACGAGGAACAGCTCCTCCTCCGGTAGGGCGTAGATCTGTTGCTCGGTGTCGGGCAGGAAGCCCGTCCCGTACAGCGCCCGCTCGCGGACCAGCACCGGCGGGATCACCGGCTCAAAACCATGTCCCTGGAGCTTTCCGAGCGCCCAGCGCACCAGCGCCAGCTCCAGCATCACCAGATCGCCTTTCAGGTAGGCGAAGCGCGAACCCGACAGACGCGCGCCGCGATCCATGTCGATCCGCTCTCCCGCCAGCTCCAGGTGATCCTTCGCCTCGAAGCCGAGCTCGGGCACGTCGCCGACCTCACGAACAAGCTCGTCCTCGGGCCCGGGCGCGGCGGTCGGATCAGCCAGGTTGGGCAGCGGCGCGAGCGCGCTCTGCAGCTCCTCCTGCGCGGCCTTCGCCCGCTCGGTCAGCGTCTTGACCTCGGCGCTCAGCTCCTTCATCCGCTCGAGCGCCGCGCTGACGTCCTCGCCGGAGCGCTTGCCGGCGGCGATCTTCTCGGACTCGGCGCGCTGGGTCGCGCGCAGGCCCTCAGCCGTCTCGGTCGCCGAGCGCCACTCGGAGTCTTTCGCGAGGATGCCGTCAATCACTTCCGGCAGGCGCGCGTCGCGGCGCGCGAGCGAGGCCTTGACGCTCTCGGGGTCCTCCCGGATCAGCCTGAGGTCGAGCAAGCCGCGCCGCCCGGAGGGTCTATTCGCCGGTCTTTGACTTCTTCTTGGCGGACGCGGTCGTGCCCGTCCCGCCCGTGCCGGCACTTTCGCTTTTGCCGGTCGTCGTGCCCGTCTTGGTAGCCGGGTTGGCTTCGCCCGCCCCGGGCTGGGGGCTGCCCGCCGCTTCACTCGACGGTTCGCCCTGCGGGATGTTCGTCGCGGGCACGTTCTGTTTCTGGCGGCCGGAGTAGGCCGCCAGGAACGCCGCGACTTCCTTGGCTTCTTTGCCGACGACGATGTTCTCGGGCATGATCGCGCCGGAGAAGCCGCCGTTGCGGATCGCGTAGAGGACCTGTTCTTCGTTCTCCTTGCGGATGTTGAAGTTCGGTCCGTTCGTCTTGACGCGGTTGGCGATGCTCGTCGCAGAGCCCTGGGCGCCGACCAGGCTCAACGTGTGGCAGCCGGAGCAGTGATCGCGAAACAGGACCGCGCCACGATGGTAGGGGCTGGTCTTGGCGATCTGTACGCCCTGCGAGCCGCAAGCGCCGAGGATGGCGGCGCAGGCGAGCAGGGCCAGCAGCGTTACGGCGGCCTTCATGCGGGAGGAATATATAGGCCCGGGGCCCGTACGGAGCGCCAACCGGACCATCCGTCCTCGGCATCGAGCGCCTGCCTCGTCATGGATTCCCTAGAACCCGTGGGCGGTACCCGCCGCCCGCAGCGCGAGGAACACCACGACGAGGGCCGAGACCGCCATCACGCCGATCTCTCGCCGCACGATCGCCCCGACCAGCTCGTGCTGCTCGCCTTCGGGCAGGGCGGCGACGGCCGTCGAGCCCTCAAGGCCACGCTGGTCGAGGACCATCTGCGCGGAGGCCGCGCGCAGCTGCTCGGCCATGAACGCGATCGCCAAGGGCAACAGCGCGTAGAGGTAGAAGAGGCGGTCGGTCGAGAAGTTGCCGGCCGCGGCCAGCGAGCCCACAGCGACGGCCAGCGTCAGGGCTCCCCCCTGCCCGACGCGCAGGAGCAGCCAGAACGCCTTTGCGAGTGTGCCCGACGTGTCGCCGAGGTAGTAGGCCAGCAGGCCGATCAGGCCCGGCAGGAGATTGAGCGTCGCGACGGCGATGGAGCCCGCGACGACCGCCTCATTCATAGTCCGATATCGAGCCGATTGACACTATGTAACACCCTGCCACAAGCAGTGATATAACAGCGCGCGGTGCTTCGCAGCTATCTCCCCGCGATCGTCTTTCTGGTACTCGGAGGGGCCGTTGGCGGAGCCTTCGCAGTATTGAACTCCGTTATCGGCCCGCGCCGGGCCACGCCGCAGAAGCAGGACCCCTATGAGTGCGGCCTCCCGTCGGAGATCAAGAGCGGGATGCGCTTCGGGATCAGCTTCTACCTGATCGCGATGCTGTTCATCCTGTTCGACATCGAGGTCGTCTTCCTGTACCCGATCGCAGTCGAGCTGCGGGCCTATGGGAGCTTCGCGCTGATCGAGACGATTGTGTTCATCGCGCTGCTGTTCGTGGCCTTCGTCTACGTATGGCGACGGGGGGCACTCGAGTGGAGGTGAAACGCGAGCGCCTCGGAACCGTCGGCGGCACCGACGGGCTGCGAGTAAAGAACCTCAACGCGCACCAGCTGCTGCGCGGCGGCGACATCGAAGGCCCCAACCAGCCTGCTCATCTCGACGGCGAGGAGCTCACCCGCTACGTCGAAGAGCGCGTCCTGACGACCACGCTCGACTCCGCTGTCGCCTGGGCGCGCTCGAACTCGTTCTTCCCGTTGGCCTTCGGACTGGCCTGCTGTGCGATGGAGCAGTTCCAGGCCGCCGGACCGCGCATGGACATCGCTCGCTTCGGCTTCGAGGCCTTCCGCGCCTCGCCGAGGCAGGCTGACCTGATCATCCTTGCCGGCCGCGTGTCGATCAAGATGGCGCCGATCATCCGCCGGCTCTACGACCAGATGCTCGAGCCGAAGTGGGCGATCTCGATGGGCGCCTGCTGCAGCTCGATGGGCGTCTTCAACAACTACGCTCTCGTGCCCGCCGACAAGTTCATGCCGATCGACGTTCACGTCCCCGGCTGCCCGCCCCGGCCGGAGGCACTGATGCACGGCATCCTTAAGCTCCGGGACCTCGTCCAGAACGACCCCGAGGCTGGATGGCGCGAGCGCTACGACGCCGTCGGCACCGAGGAGCGCCCCTAGATGCCGGATGCCACGGGCCTCGAGCTGCTCGCCAAGGACCTTGGCGACGCCGCGCTGAGGACCGTGTACTTCCGCGAGCAGGCGACAGTCGAAGTCGATCCGGGGCGGATTCGCGAGGTGCTCAGCGACCTGCGCGGGCGTGGCTTCAACTTCCTGGCCAGTGTCCACGGCGTCGACCACTACCCGGAGGAACCTCGGCTTGGCGTGGTCTACGAGCTGATCGACATGCGCAAGGTCGACCGCCTGACGGTCAAGGTGCGCGTCCCACTTGACACCCCCGAGGTTGACTCGGTGACACCCGAATGGCCGACCGCCGATCATCAGGAGCGCGAGGTCTACGACATGTTCGGCGTCGTCTTCAACGGCCACCCCGACCTGCGCCGGATCCTCATGCCGGAGGACTACGAGGGCCACCCTCAGCGTCGCGACTTCCCCGTCGGCGGCGAACCGGTGATCTTCACGCGGGATGAGAGCAAATGGCTGGAGCACCGCGAGTGAGCCCGGCCGAGGACACGACGCTCTCCGACTACCGCCGGCGCGAGCAGAGCGTGACCCTGTCGGCGCTCGAGGAGCCCCTTCCCGACTCCGGCGGCGATCCCACCCAGGAGCTGCTGACGCTCAACTTCGGCCCGCACCACCCGGCCACCCACGGTGTGCTGAGGCTGCTCGTGACCCTCCAGGGCGAGATCGTCCGCGACATCAAACCGATCGTCGGCTACGTCCACACGGGCATCGAGAAGACCGCCGAGGACAAGGCCTACTGGAAGGTCATACCCGTCGTCGAGCGGATGGACTACCTCTCCTACTACTTCAACGCGATGGCCTACTGCGGCGCAGTCGAGCGGCTCGTCGAGGTCGAGGTTCCGAAGCGCGCGCAGTACCTGCGTGTGATCCACCTGGAGCTGAACCGGATCGCCTCGCACCTGATCTGGCTCGGCACCAGCGCCCTGGATCTGGGCGCCGTCTCGATCTTCCTCTACTGCCTGCGCGAGCGCGAGCTGATCCTCGACCTGTTCGAGATGTCCTCCGGCGCACGCATGCACACCCGCTACTTCCAGGTCGGCGGCGTCGCCGAGGACATCCCCTCGGGCTTCGCGGCCAAGCTGCGCGAGTTCCTCGACGCGATGCCCGAGCGCGCGGATGAGTACGGGGCGATCCTCAACTCCAACGAGATCGTCCTGCAGCGCCTGCGCGGTACCTCGATCGTCGACCAGCAGACGCTGCTGGACCTGGGCGTGACCGGCCCGCTGCTGCGCGCGACCGGCAATCCCTGGGATCTGCGCAAGGCCGACCCCTACAGCTCCTACGAGGACTTCGAGTTCAACATTCCCGTCGGCACTGTCGGCGACAACTACGACCGCTTTGCCGTACGCCTGGCCGAGATCTACGAGTCCGTGAAGATCATCACCCAGGCCCTCGACGGCCTGCCAGAGGGTCCGTACATCACCGAGGATCGCAAGGTCGCGCTGCCGCCCCGCCATGAGCTGGCGACCTCGATGGAGGCGCTGATCCACCACTTCAAGCTCGTCACCGAGGGCTTCCGGGTGCCACCCGGCGAGGTCTACAACCCGATCGAGTCACCGCGCGGGGAGCTCGCCTGCTACGTGCGCTCCGATGGGTCCTCCAAGCCAGCCAGGGTGCACATGCGCGACCCCAGCTTCGTCAACCTGCAGGCGCTCGCACCGATGGCGACAGGCTCCTACATCGCCGACATGATCGCCGCCACCGCGATGCTCGACCCGATCCTCGGAGGAATCGACCGATGAGCCCCCGCGGCTGGGACACGCCCGTCGACCTCGAGCGCGAGCCGGCGACGATCCCCGACCCGGACACCACCCCGGTGCCCGCCGACCTGCGCGTGGAGATCGAGGCGCACATGGCCAACTACCCAGACCGCCGCTCGGCCGCCCTGCCTGCGCTGGCGGCCGCCCAGCGCGTGCACGGCTGGTGCTCGCCGGATGCGATCGAGCAGACCGCCTGTGTGATGCGCGTGACCCCCGCCTACCTGGAGTCCGTCGCGAGCTTCTACGACATGCTCGAGACCTCCCCCGTCGGGCGCCACAGCGTCTACGTCTGCACGAACATCTCCTGCTCGCTGCGTGGCGCCGACGAGCTTTACGAGGCCGTTCTGAAGGCGGCCGAGGGCGGCATCGACGGCGAACCGATCAACGTCCGCGCGTTCGAGTGCCTGGGCGCCTGCGACATTGCGCCGATGGCCTCCGTCGACGGCGTCTACGTCGGGCCGTTGAGCACCGCCGACGTGCCCCAGTTGCTGGAGGACATCCGCTCCGGTAGCCCTGTTCTGCCCGAGCTTCAGCTGGCGCGCCGCCTCGTCGCCGACCCCCACGCCAACTCCCAGGAGTTCCCCCGCCACCCGGCCGAGCACACGGCCCGCGCGGGCGCGGCGAACCCCGACATCGCTCCCGAGGAGGCGAGCTTCGGCGCGCCGATGGAGGGCGACCGCCCGGGCCCGACGGCGGCGTACGAGCCCACACCCGAGCATCACGAGGAGGACGAGTCCTGATGGCCGCTCCAGTCGCCTCCCCGAAGCTTCTCTTCAACGACATCGACGAGCCGGGGCTCTGCACGCGCGAGGTCTACGAGCGCCGCGGCGGCTACGACTCGCTGCGAGCGGCCCTAGCGCTCACCCCCGAGGCGGTGCTCGACCAGCTCAAAGCCTCCGGCCTGCGCGGCCGCGGCGGCGCCGGCTTCGCGATGGGCACGAAGGTCTCGTTCCTACCCAAGGGAGCGATGGACAAGTACCTGGTCTGCAACGCAGACGAGTCCGAGCCGGGCACCTTCAAGGACCGCGAGCTGATGCAGAAGAACCCGCACCTGCTGATCGAGGGCCTGATCATCGCCTCCTATGCGGCCGGTGCCAACCGCTCGTTCATCTACATCCGCGGCGAGTACGTGCTGCAGGCCGACGCTCTCGACGCGGCACTCGTCGAAGCACGCAATGCGGGTTATGTCGGCGAGGACATCCTCGGCTCGGGCCACTCGCTGTCGCTGGTCGTCCACCGTGGAGCCGGCGCCTACATCTGCGGCGAGGAGACGGGGCTTCTGGACTCGCTGGAAGGCAAGCGCGGCAACCCCCGCCTGAAGCCTCCGTTCCCGGCCAACCAGGGCCTCTACCAGGGCCCAACGCTGATCAACAACGTCGAGACGCTCTCGACCGTCCCGACGATCATCAGGATGGGCGGCGCGGAGTACGCGAAGCTCGGTGTCGAGACCTCGACGGGCACGAAGCTCGTGTCGGTCTCCGGCCACGTGCAGCGCCCGGGAAACTACGAGATCGAACTGGGCATCCCCTCGCGCGAGATCATCTACGGCCTCGCCGGCGGCCCGCCCGCGGGGCGTCAAGTCAAGTGCTGGTTCCCCGGCGGCTCCTCCTCGCCGGTGCTGAAGGCCGAGGACCTCGACGTCCCCTACGACTTCGACTCGCTCGGCAAAGCCGGCTCGATGCTCGGCTCCGGCGCGATCATCGTCGTCGATGACTCGACGGCGATCCTCGACGTGGCGATGAAGACGGCGAAGTTCTACCGCCACGAGTCCTGCGGCAAGTGCACCCCCTGCCGCGAGGGCACGAACTGGACGGTGAAGATGCTCGAGCGCATCGACGTCGGTGAGGCGACGCCGATGGACCTGGAGATCATGGCCTCGGTCCAGGAGCACATCATCGGCAACTGCCTGTGCGTGCTGGGCGACGCGATGGCGATGCCGATCGGCTCGATGATCGCCAAGTTCAAAGACGAGTTCGAAGCCCACATCGAGCGGGCTCGACTCAGCCGCGGCGTCGGCGATGCCGCCGGCTCGGATCTCGCGCTGGCTGCGCAGGGCACGCTCGACGCCGGTCCCGAGACGCTGCTCGCGAGCGACCCCTCGGGAGATCAGGCTCCAGGCGAGCACGCCGGCGACCCCGGCACCCACCAGGGAGGCGCGTAGCGATGCCCCGTCCCGAACCGCGCACGATCACCTTCACGATCGACGGCCAGGAGGTGCAGGCCCCGGAGAACACGATGCTGGTCGACGCCGCCAAGCACGGCGACGTCGAGATCCCCGTGTTCTGTTACGAGCCGAAGCTCGGCGGCCCCGTCGGTGCCTGCCGCATGTGCCTGGTCGAAATCGAGGGCATCCCGAAGCTCCAGACGGGCTGCTCGACGCCGGTCAAGGACGGCATGGTCGTCTACACCCAGACCGAGCGCGTCAAGACCGCCCAGCAGTCGGTCGTCGAGTTCCTGCTGATCAACCACCCGCTCGACTGCCCCGTATGCGACAAGGGCGGCGAGTGTCCGCTGCAGGACATCACCTTCGGCTGGGGCGGCGGCATCTCGCGCTTCATCGAGCCCAAGCGCCACTTCGTAAAGCCCCTGGAGCTCTCGCCGCTGATCGCGATCGACCGCGAGCGCTGCATCCTCTGCTACCGCTGCGTGCGCTTCTCCCAGGAGATCTCCGAGGACTACCAGCTGGTACTGCTCGAGCGCGGCGCGCACTCCTACGTCTCGACCTTCGACGGGCACCCCTACGTCGCCCCGTTCAGCGGCAACATCATCGAGCTGTGCCCCGTCGGCGCCCTGACCTCGCGGCCCTACCGCTTCCGGGCGCGGCCCTGGGACATCGAGGGCTCGGGCTCTGTCTGCACGCTCTGCCCCGCCCAGTGCAACGTCACGGTGACGGTTCGCGACGAGCGCGCCCTGCGCGTCCTGGCCCGCCAGAACGACGAGGTCGACGACGGCTGGCTGTGCGACAAGGGCCGCTTCGCCTACCAGTCCTTCCACGCCGAGGAGCGGATCACCGAGCCGCTGCTGCGCGACGGCGGCCAGCTGCGCCCCGTCACCTGGGAGCGCGCGCTCAGCGAGGCCGCCGCCGGGCTCGCCCGGGCCGGTGAGGCCAGCGCCGCGATCGCGGGCGGGCAGACGACCAACGAGGAGGGCCACCTGTTGGCTCGGCTGATGCGCGAGGCGCTGCGCTCGCCGCACATCGACTCTCGCCGCGCCGGCTCGCTGCCCCTGGAGCTTCATCGCGCGCTCGGCAACCCCGCGCTACAGGCGACGGTCGGCGACCTCGAGTTCGCCGACGCCGTGCTGGTACTCGCGACTGACCCGGTGAATGACGCGCCGATCCTCGACCTGCGGTTGCGCAAGGGCGTACGCCGCCACGGCACGCAGCTGGCGCTGGCGATGCCGGGCGAGACATCACTGGACCCGGCCGCGAAGCTCTCGCTGCGCTTCGCGCCGGGGCAGGGCGGCGCCTTCGCCGTGGCGCTGGCCGAGGCTTTGAAGGACGGCGACCCAGATCTCGACCGCCTGGCGGGAATCGCGGGCACCCAGACCTCCAAGCTGCGCTCGCTCACGGAGCTGCTCAAGCCAGCCCGGACCGAAGAGGACCAGCGCCCCCGCGAGGTCGTGATCCTGTTCGGTGAACGGCTCACCTCCGGTCCCGACGGCGCCGCCGCCGCGACCGCCCTGCTGCAGATCGCCGCACGCCTGGGCATGGCGGACGTAGACGGCGCGGGCCTTTTGGAGATTCCCGCTGCCACCAACGGCCGTGGCCTGAGCGAGGCCGGTGTGCTGCCGAACGCGGGCCCCGGCCTGTCGGACTCAGCGCTCCCCGGAGGCCGCGACGCCCGCGCGATCGCCGAGGGCTTGGCCGCCGGCGAGCTGAGCGCCGTCTACCTGCTCGGCAGCGACCCGCTGCGCGAGCTGCCCGACGCCGAGCTGTGGGGACGCGCGCTGGCCGGCGCCTCGACGGTCGTCGCCCATGCCTCGTTCCTGACGGAGACGATCCGCGAGCACGCCGACGTGGTGTTCCCCGCCGAGGTGTACGCCGAGAAGGAGGGGACGGTCGTCCACCCCGACGGGCGCCTGCAGCGGCTGCGCCCCGCCATCGCCCGCGCTGGAGGAAACGAGGGCGTGCGCGCAGGCTGGCAAGTGCTGAGCGAGCTGGCCCTGCGGCTGGGGCTGGACTTCGACGTGCTGAGCGGCGCGATGGCATCCAAGCGGCTGTTCGAGGCGGTCCCCTTCTACGCCGGCCTGACGCTGGAGGAGATCGGCGGGCGCGGAGTGCGCTGGCAGGAGCGCGACGCGGCGAGCCACTTCCCCACCGGGGCGAGCGTCGCAGACAAGGCGCCCGCGCTGGCTGCGCCCGCCGATCCCGCGCAGGCGCGTGAGGTTGCGGGCTTTCGATCGGTCTGGGATGCCGTCGAGGTCGAGCACTCCCCGGCGCTCGAGTTCCTGTACCCGCACCGCGAGACGGTGAGCGGATGATCGCGACCGTTGGCTACTTCGAGCCCTGGTGGATCCAGATCATCAAGGCAATAGTGATCTTTGCCGTCGGCCTGCAGCTGGTGCCGATCGTGCTGCTCGCCGAGCGCAAGCTGCTGGGCCGCTTCCAGGCCCGCTACGGCCCCAACCGCGTCGGTCCTTACGGAGCACTGCAGCCGCTCGCCGACATCCTCAAGCTGCTGACCAAGGAGCAGTTCCGCCCGACCACCTCGATTGGACTGCTGTTCGCCGTCGCGCCGCTGATCTCGATCCTGACGGCCGTGGCCGCCTTCGCGATCATCCCCTTCGGCAACACCCAGGACATCTTCGGCACCAAAGTCGGGCTGTACGGGATCGACGTCTCGATCGGGCCGCTGTACGTCTTCGCCTTCGGCGGCATCGCCTTCTACGGGATCATGCTCGGCGGCTGGTCCTCGGGCTCGAAGTACTCGTTCCTCGGCGCGATGCGCGGCGCCGCGCAGCTGATCTCCTACGAGGTCTCCCAGGGCCTCGCGCTGGTCGGCGTGATCATCACCTCCCAGACGCTTTCGCTGACGGGGATCGTCACCGCCCAGAAAGGCATGTGGTACTTCATCCCCCAGTTCTTCGGCTTCCTGATCTTCCTCGTCGCGGGCTTCGCGGAGACCAACCGCGCGCCGTTCGACCTCACAGAGGCCGACGCCGAGCTGGTCGGCGGCTACAACACCGAGTTCGGCGGTGGGCGCTTCGCCTCCTACTACTTCGCCGAGTATCTCAATGTCCTCGTTGTCTCGGGGATCGTCACGACCGTGTTCCTCGGTGGCTGGCTCTTGCCGTTCGGCATCCACCCGCCAGGTTGGGTAGACCCGATCGTGGTCCTGTTCAAGATGGGCCTCGTGACGTTCCTGTTCATCTGGGTGCGTGCAACCCTGCCGCGCCTGCGCTACGACCAGCTGATGAGCTTCGGCTGGAAGGTGCTGCTGCCGCTGGCGACGCTCAACACGCTGATCACCGCGATCGTGGTGGTGGCGACGCACTGATGGCCACACCTGACCCCCAGACCGAGCCTCAGGCGACGCTGAACCTCACCGGCTGGAGCCCCGGCGAAGACGTGATCGTCGTCAAGCGCACCCCCGCCCCGGGGCCGGCGCAGAGCACTTGGCGAACCTTCCGCGAGACCGTCAGAGGCCTGTTCACGACGTTCGGGCGCTTCCACGAAACGCCGATCACCGTCCAGTATCCCGAGGAGAAGACCCCCGTCTACCCGCGCTTCCGCGGCCGCCACAAGCTGCACCGCTTCGAGGACACCGGACTCGAGAAGTGCGTCGGCTGCTCGCTGTGCGCCGCCGCCTGCCCGGCCGACTGCATCCGGGTCGTCGCCGCCGAGAACACCCCCGAGCACCGCGTCTCGGCAGGCGAGCGCTACGCGGCGGTGTACGAGATCAACCTCTCGCGCTGCATCTTCTGCGGCTACTGCGAGATCGCCTGTCCGTTCGACGCGATCACGATGGGCCACGACTACGAGCTCTCCGACTACGACCGCAGCGACCTGATCTTCACCAAGGAGATGCTGCTGGCCGAGCCGCTCGAACGTACGCCGTTGAGGAACGAGGGCGAGTAGATGAGTGCCGTCCTGTTCTTCCTCGCCGCCCTCGGCGCGATCGCCGGCGCGATCGGCGTGGTAATGCTTCGCAACCCCTTCTACAGCGTGCTCGCGCTGGTCAGCCATCTGGTGTCGTTGTCCGTCCTGTTCCTGCTTCTCCGCGCTGAGTTCGTGGCCGCTGTGCAGGTGGTCGTCTATGCCGGGGCGGTGATGGTGCTCTACGTGTTCGTCGTGGCTTACGTCGGCGGCGAAGGCGATGGGATCGGCGAGCGCCTGCGCGGCGCGAACGCGGGTCCATCCGGGGCGGCGCTACGACTCGGCGGGGCGGTGCTCGGCGGAGCGCTGCTGGTCGAGCTTTTGATCGCGTTGCTCGGGACTGGCCTCGTCGCGGTCGACTCCTACGGCGCGGGATACGCGCCCGGCCCCCACGCCTACGGCACGCCGGCGTTCATCGGCAAACTGCTGTTGACCCGCTTCCTGCTGGCCTTCGAGGTCGCCTCGTTCCTACTGCTGATCGCAGCGGTCGGGGCGGTCGTGCTGGCGCGCCGCCGTGGCGGGCTCGGCGAGGACGACCCGGAGACCGGCCGCATGACCCCGCTCGACCTCCTGCGCCCACAGGGCACGGGCACGATGGCCGAGGGCGTCGGTAGGAGAGTGCGATGACGATCGGCTGGTACCTGGCCGTCTCGGCGATCGTCTTCTCGCTCGGCGCGGTCGGCGTGATGACCCGGCGCAACCCGCTGGTGGTGCTGCTCTGCCTGGAGCTGATGCTGAACGGCGCGAACCTCGCGCTGGTCGCCTTCTCACGGATGTGGGGCAACGGCGACGGGCAGATCCTGGCGCTGATCGTGATGACCGTCGCCGCCTGCGAGGTCTGCGTCGGGCTGGGCATGATCGTCGCGATCTACCGCCGCCGCCTGCCGATCGACGTGGACGAGCTCAGGGAGCTTCAGGGCTAGATGAGCACGACGACCTGGGCATGGCTCGTGCTGGCGTTTCCGCTGGCGGGGACACTGATCAGCGCCTTCGGCTACCGAAAGCTTCCCGGCCGCAGCGCCGGCTGGATCGGCACGGGCGCGATCTTCCTGGCGTTCCTCGCCGCCGTCGGCGCGCTGATCTCGCTGCAGGGCCACTCGGCCGATCACCGCCAGCTCGTCTCCTCGCTGTGGAACTACGCCTCGACGGCCGGGATCGACGCGCAGATGTCGATCCTCGTCGACCCCCTGTCGGTGTTCATGATCCTCGTCGTCACCGGCACCTCGACGCTGATCCACCTCTACTCGGTCTCCTACATGGAGGGCGACGAGGGCTTCTGCCGGTACTTCTCCTACCTGAACTTCTTCGTCTTCTCGATGTTGCTGCTCGTGCTGGCCGGCAACTTCGTGCTGCTGATCGCCGGCTGGGCGTTCGTCGGCGCCGCCTCCTACCTGCTGATCTCCTTCTGGTACCGCCGAACAACGGCCACCAAAGCGGGGATCAAGGCGTTCGTGATCAACGTGATCGGCGACGTCGGGCTGGTGCTTGGCACCTACTTCATCTTCAAGCACACCGGCACGCTCGACCTGCTCAAGACCTTCCACGCGGCGGGCACAGGCGCCTTCGGCCACGGCAAGCACGGCGACGGGGACCTCGTCGCCGGCTGCATCCTGCTTCTCGTCGGAGCCTTCGCGAAGTCCGCCCAGATCCCCCTGCACACATGGCTGCCGGACGCGATGGAGGGCCCGACCCCGGTCAGCTCGCTGATCCACGCGGCGACGATGGTGACGGCGGGCGTCTACCTGATCGCCCGCATGCACCCGCTGTTCGAACTGGCGCCCGCCGCGCAGGACGTGGGCGCGATCGTCGGTGCGGCCACGCTCTTGATCGCGGGCACGATCGGCCTCGCCCAGACGGACATCAAGCGCGTGATCGCCTACTCGACGATGTCCCAGATCGGCTACATGATCATGGGCGTCTCGGTGGGCGCCTACGCTGCCGGCCTGTTTCACCTGATGACCCACGCCTTCTTCAAGGCGCTGCTGTTCATGGGCGCCGGCTCGATCATCGGCGCGATGGGCGGCGAGCAGTCGCTGGAGAAGATGGGCGGCTTTCGTAAGGCGATGCCCTTCACCTACGCCTGCTTCATCATCGGCGGCCTGGCGCTGTCGGGCGTCCCGCCGTTCTCGGGCTTCTTCTCCAAGGACGAGATCCTGCTGGTGACCGGCGAGGAGGGCGGCTGGCACTGGGCGCTCTACGTGGCCGGCTACGTCGGCGCGCTACTGACGGCGATCTACACCTTCAGGATGATCTTCAGGGCCTTCCACGGCGAGCCCGTCGCCGAGGCGCGAGAGCTCGAAGAAGGCCACCTGCACCACGCCGAGCACCCCACCAACCCGGCCACGGGCGAGGTCGAGGACACCGACGTCGGCTTCCCCGGCCCGCACCACACGACCGCCGAGCGGGCGCTGCCGATGCGGATCGCGATGGGCATCCTCGCCGTCGGCGCGCTCGGCGCCGGCCTGATCCAGATCCCGAAGGTCGACTTCGTGATCGACGACTTCCTGCGCCCGACCTTCGCGGGCTCCTCGCTGTATGAACCGCACACGAAGAACGGCCTGCTGGCCTTCGGGCTGACGCTAGGCACGCTACTCGGCCTGGCGGGGATCGCGATCGCCTACCGAATCTGGGTCGCCCGCCCAGGGACGGCCGAGACGATCCGCAGGCGCTTCGAGCCGGCCTACAAGCTGTTCGTCAACAAGTGGTACTTCGACGAGCTGATCGACGCGGTGGTCGTGCGACCGATGGCGGCCGCCGGTGTCTTCGCTCGCGACGTGTTCGAGCGCCGTGTGATCGACGAGACGCTCGTCGGCGGCACGACGGGCATCGTCCGCGCCGGCTCCGCGGCCGTCCGGGCCGTGCAGAGCGGGTTCGTGCGCTACTACGCCGCGCTGCTCGTCCTGGGCGTGGCGGGCGTTGGCTTCTACTTCCTGCTCCAGAGCTGATGCCACCTCTTTCGATCCTGATCTGGCTACCCGCCGCCTGCGGCCTGCTCGGAGCGCTGCTGCCGGCCGGTCGCGCGCGGGTCGCGACACCGGCGACGGCGCCGGGCGGGGAGGTGCGCCGCCCGCTTGGCCTACCGGGCCTCTTGAGCCTCGTCGGCGCTCTGGCGGCGCTCGGCCTGGCGATCGCCTACCTGGCCGACTACAAGGCCGGAGGCGGCGCCCAGCACGTCACGAACATCTGGTGGATCAGAGCGCTGGGGATCCACTACAAGCTCGCCGTGACCGGCCTCAATGTCGTCCTTGTGGGGATGGCGACACTGCTGTTCGCGGCGGCGACGCTGGCCAGCAACGTGCGCGCGGCAGGGCCGCCGGAGCGCGCACGCCTCTTCTACTTCCAGCTGATGCTGGCCGAGTCGGCGGTGCTGGGAGCCTTCCTGTCCCAGGACCTGATCCTGTTCGTCGCCTTCTTCGATTTGATGCTGATCCCCTTCTACTTCCTGATCGGAGGCTGGGGACGCGACCCGGAGGGCTCGACGAAGGTGCGAGCGACGACGAAGCTCGTGATCTACACGCTCGTCGGCTCGCTTTTGATGCTGGCGGGGGCGATCGCCGCAGGGGTGCTGAGCGCCCAGCAGAATGGCGGCCACATCGACTTCGCCTTCTCGGCCCTCCAGCACATGCCGCTCGGCACGGGCTCGCAGGAGTGGATCTTCCTGCTGTTCGCCGCGGCGTTCCTCGTGAAGATGCCCGCCTTCCCGCTGCACGGCTGGATGCCCGACGGCTATCGGGCGATGCCAGTCGAGGTGTTGATGGTGTTCTCGGGCGTGCTCTCGAAGGTCGGCGCTTACGGGTTCCTGGCGATCGTCCTGCCGCTGTTCCCACAGGCGGCGGTGCACTTCCAGACGCTGATGCTCGTGATCGGGCTGATCTCGATCATCTACGGCTCGATGCAGGCCTTCAGCCAGACTGACGCGCGGCTGATCGCCGGTTACTCCTCGATCGCCCAGCTCGGCTTCATCACACTCGGCATCTTCGCCCTGAACCCGCAGGGTGCCCAGGGCGCGCTGCTGCAGATGGTCAACCACGGCCTGGTCGTGGCGCCGCTGCTGTTCATCGTCGCGCTGCTGGCACAGCGGGCGGGCGGCTCGGAAGACATCCGTGAGATGGGTGGGATCGCCTTCCGCGCGCCGGTCCTCGCAAGCGTCTTTTTGATCGTCGCCCTGGCAACCCTCGCGATCCCCGGCTCATCGAACTTCGTCGGCGAGTTCCTGATCCTGCTGGGCGTCTTCAAGGCCAAGCAGGCGATCGCGATCATCGCCTTCGCCGGCGTGGTGATGGCCAGTGTCTACGCCCTGCGGCTGTTCATCCGCGCGATGCACAACCGCGTCGGCTCGGGCGTGGCCTCGCGTGAGCTGACCCTGAGCGACGGTCTCGTGCTGGTGCCGATCGTCGCCGTGATCCTGTTCTTCGCGCTGTACCCGCAGCTGGCGCTGCACCGCAGCGAAACGTCGGTCAAGGGCGCGATCGAGCAGGCCCAGGTGCTCACGAAGCCGACCCACCTCACGGCACGCGTGACCGACCTCGATCAGCAGTTCAACGTGGCCGGCGGCGGCACCTCGGACTCGGGGCAAGCTTCGGAAAGCGTCGGCGCGGAACGGATCGAAACCGAATGACCTCCCTTCTCGCCACCGCCCACCTCAAAGGCCCCCACGTCGACTTCGGCGGCCTCTCGCCGCTGATCGCTCTGCTGGGCGGCGCGACAATCGTGCTCCTGTTCGGCCTGCTCGGCTCGCGCTGGGTCCGCGCCCAGCTCGTCCCGGCGCTCAGCCTCGGCGCGCTCGGCGCCGCTCTGGGGCTGACGATCTGGCAGTGGGGCTCGGAGAAGTCGATCGTCTCGGGAGCCCTGCGGATCGATCCGTTGTCGTTGACGCTGAGCCTCGTCCTGATCACGGGCGCCGCCTGCACGGTGCTACTCGCATGGCGCTCGCTGGCCGCCCGCGAAGCGGCCCATGGCGAGTTCCACGCACTACTCCTCACCTCGACTGCGGGGATGCTGCTGCTGGTCGCCGCCCAGAACACGGTGATGCTGTTCGTCGGCCTGGAGCTCCTGTCGATCCCTCTGTACGTGCTGTGCGCCACCGAGCTGAAACGGGAGCACTCGCTGGAGTCGGGCCTGAAGTACCTGATCGTCGGCTCCGTCGGCTCGGCGACACTGCTCTACGGCCTGGCGATGATCTACGGCGCCACCGGCACGACCGACTTCAACGGGATCGCCTCGGCCCTCGCAAACGGCGGCCTGGCGAGCGACGGCCTCACCCTCACGGGCGTCGCGCTGTGCGTAGCCGGTCTCTGCTTCAAGGCGTCCGTCGCCCCCTTCCACCAGTGGACCCCCGACGTCTACGAGGGCGCCCCGACGCCGATCACAGCATTCATGGCGGTAACGACGAAGGTCGCGGCGCTCGGTGCCTTCCTTCGCTTCTTCGAGGTCGCCCTGATCGACGTCCAGGGCAGCTGGGGGCCGGCGCTGGCGGCGCTGGCCACGATCACGATCCTGGTCGGCAACTTCGGCGCCCTCGGGCAGTCCTCGCTGAAGCGGATGCTGGCGTACTCCTCCGTTGCACAGGCCGGCTACATGCTCGCCGGCATCGTCGTCGCAACGAAGCTCGGAGTGCAGGCAACGGTGCTTTACCTGATCGTCTATCTGATGATGAACATGGGCGCCTTCGCGGTGATCGTCGCCCGCGAGCGCGACACGGGCCTGGGCGACTCGGTCTCCGCACTGGCTGGGCTGGGTCGGGAGAAGCCCTGGCTTGCGTGGCCGATGACGCTGTCGATGCTGGGGCTCGCGGGAATCCCGGCGACGGCGGGGCTGATCGGGAAGTTCTATTTGATCGAGGCGGCCATCGACGGTGGCTACGCCTGGCTGGGCGTCGTGATCGTGATCGGCTCGATGATCTCCCTCGGCTATTACCTGCCGGTGATCGCGGCGATGTGGATGCGCGAGGCGCCGGTCACCAAACCGCTCCCTCACGCCGGCGGAGGACTGCCCGTCATGGCCGGAGGATCACCGGAGCTGGATGCGGGACAAGTCGCCGAACCGGGGCTCCAGCCCGAGGTGGCGTTCGTCGCTGTTCTCGCGGGCGCGGCCACGTTGGTCTTCGGGATCGTCCCACAGCCGCTGTTCCAGCTCGTGCGCCATACGGGCTCGGCGCTCGGGCTGTTCTAGAGCGCTCTGGCCTGCAGCAGCTCCTGGTCGGGGATCCGCCTGATCCGCGTGCGCTTCGGCGGGTCGAAGCCCGCCTCCCGCAGGTAACCGGCAAGCTCTGCCGGGCTGTGCAGATCGGCGCCTGAGGTGAGATGGAAGAACAGGCCGAGAGCCGCAGCGGAGGCTCGCTGCCGAGAGCCATCCGAGCGGAACATGTCGAGGATCGCGACGGTCCCGCCTGGCTTCATCGCCTCGCGGATGCGACGCAGCACTGTGGTGATCTGCTCCGCGGAGAGGTGGTGGACGATGTCGAACAACAGTGCACCGTCATAGGGGCCGCCAAGATCGGAGCTGAACATGTCGCCATCGCGGTGCTCGACGCGGTCGCTCATTCCAGCGTCAGTGATGATCTGGCGGCCGACGCGAGCGCTGCCGGGCAGGTCGAGAACCGTCGCCTGCAGACCTGCGTGACGTTTGCACAGCGCGGCTGAGAACCAACCGTGCGCACCAGCGACGTCGAGCAGCGTGGACGGGCTCGCGGGGAGCCTGATCGCTTTCGCCACTTCCCCGGCGGAGAGCCTCGCAAGCTCGTATTGACCTGTGATGTAGACGCGCCAGTACTCCGCCTCCTCGGCCGGCTCGCGGTGGATCTCGAAGCTGCCGCCCTCGCGAACGATGCGCTCGAGGTCCGCATACCACGCCCAGTAGGTCTCTGTGTGCTCGAGCCAGGTGCCGACGTAAGAGTCCGACGCCGGGTCGAGCCACTTGCGTGCACGCCGGTCAATCGAGAAGACCTCGCCGTCCCGAGCCAGCACGTCGACGCCGACGAGGTTTTCACACAGCAGTCGCGTGCCAGCCGGCTGCAGGTCGAGGCGCTCCGCGATCTGCCGCGCACTCCCGGGCTCCTCCAGCAGGAGGCTGAATAGGCCGAGCTTCTGCGCCACGCCGACGGCGCGAGCGACAGGCATCCCGTACATCGTCACGGCACCGGGCAACGGTGCGAGGTTGAGCCTGATCGCGACGCGCTCGAGCGCGTCCTCCCCCCGAGGAACGAGCCTCATCGGCTGAGCCTACAGCCTGCCCGAGGCCTCCGCGGCCGTCTCGGCTTCGCTCAGCTGTCGCTCGACCAAGTCCAGCCCGGCCTCCCAGAAGCCGGGATCGGCGAGGTCGATGCCGACGAGCTCGCCCAGCTCCTGCGGGCTGCGTGAGCCACCCGCCGAGAGCAGTTCCAAATAGCGCGGCACCATCTCATCGCCCAGTTGCTCGTAGCGCTCGTAGACCGACAGCGCCAGCAGCTGCCCGTAGGCATAGGCGTAGACGTAGCCGGGACTGCCGATGAAGTGCGGGATGTAGGACCACCAGCTGCGGTAGCCCTCGGTCACCTCGACGGAGTCGCCGAACAGCTCAGTCTGGCTCTCAGCCCACAGCTCACCGAAGCGGTCAACCGAGATCTCGCCCTCCTCGCGCCGAGAGGTGTGGACGAGATGCTCGAAGCGGTTCATCGCCACCTGCCGGAAGACCGTGGCGATCGTGTCCTCGAGGTTCTCGGCGAGCAGTGCCAGCCGCGAGGCCGGCGTGTCGTCCTCCTCGAGCAGTTTTCCGAAGACGATCGTCTCGCCGAACACCGATGCGGTCTCGGCCAGCGTCAGCGGCGTGTGCTGCTGGAAGATGCCCTGCTTGGCGGCGAGCGCGAAGTGGACGCCGTGGCCGAGCTCGTGGGCCAGAGTCAGCACGTCGCGCCTGCGCGAGGTGTAGTTGAGCAGCACGTAGGGGAACTCCGATGGGACTGTGCCGGCACAGAAGGCGCCGCCGCGCTTGGCTGGACGCACGGGCGCGTCGATACGGCGCTCGTCGAAGAACCGTTTCGCCAGGGAGCCCAGCTCTCCAGAGAACTGCGAGTAGCAGTCGATCACGATCTCGCGCGCCTTCGCGTAGGGGTAGGCGACCTCATCCTCGGTCACCGACGCCATCCGGTCGTAGTCGGCGAGGCGGTCGTAGCCGAGCAGCCTCGCCTTCAACCGATACCAGCGGCGGGGGATCTCATAGCGCGAGCGGACCGCCTCGATCAGCGCCTGGACAGACTCGTCGCTGGCCTCGTTGGCGAGGTTGCGAGCCGCCAGCCAATGCGGGTAGCCGCGCAGGCGGTCTTCGGTCGCCTTGTCGGCCAGCAGCGTGTTGAACAGGTAGGCGCGGGTGCGCAGCCCCGGGGCAAGCGCCACGGTGACAGCCTCGGCGGTGCTACGGCGCACCTCGCGGTCGGCCTCCTGCAGTTTGCTCATCGCCACCTCCAGAGCGACCGGCGCCTGCTCGCCCGGCAGCTCGACCTCGATCACGGAGGTCAGCTCCTCGAATAGCCGCGTCCAGGCACCCGATCCGGTCAGCGACTTCTCGGTGACGATCCGCTCCTCGGGCTCTGAGAGCAGGTGGTCGCGGTAGCGGCGGACGTTGAGTAGGTGGTGGCGGCAGAAGTCGAGGCCCTCGCCGGCGAGCATCGACTCGGCGACCTCGTCTCCCAGCGCCGCCCACTCCAGCTCGAAGAACAGCAGCGTCGTCTGGATCTGTGTCTCCTGCTCTTGGACCCACTGCATCAGCGCGCCAGTGGCGGGGTCGGCGGTGTCTGTGGAGAAGCGCAGCGCGGCGTAGTAGCCGGCGCGCCCGACCAGCTCCTGGATCGTCGCGAGCTCGTGCATCGCAGAAGCGAGCCCAGAGCCGTCGAGCTCGGTCAGTCGGCCCGCGTGAGCCTCGGCGAAGACCTTCGCGCGCTCGAGCGCCTCGGACATGCGACGCTCGACTCCCTGCTTGCCCTCACCGGCGACGAGCGGCTCGAGATCCCAGGCGGCTGCCTGCAGGTCCGCGTCGGTCTCGGTGGGTGCCCCGGCGGCCATCGCGGGCAGCTTAGCTACTCGCCGGTGATCGCCCGCAGCATGTCCAGGCGCGAAGCGCGCCGTGCGGGGATCGCGGCGGCGATCACCCCCACCAGCGCGGCGGCGAACAGCAGCACGATCAGGGTCCCGACCGGCCAGGCCTGGACGTAGCCTTCGCTGGAGAGGGGGATCGACGCCGCGAGAGCCCCGGCGATGCCGAGCACGAGACCGAACACGCCGCCGATCAGGGCGGTGATGACGGACTCGTAGCGGATCATCTGGCGTACCTGTCTACGGCTCGTGCCGATCGCCCGCATCATCCCGAGCTCGCGGGAGCGCTCGTAGACCGAGAGGATCAGCGTGTTGACGATCCCGAACACCGACACGATCACAGACAAAGCGAGCAGCACGTAGATCAACGTCAGCAGGTTTTTGATCTGGCCCGCTAGGTCCTGCTTGAACTGGGCGGCGGTGCGCGAGCGGACCTGGGGATAGCTCGATGCGAGCGCCCGGTTGACAGCGGGCTGAACCTGCTTGTCGGTTGCGCCGGGGACGTAAGTGACGAAATCCACGCCGTCTTCGCGCTGGCCGAAGGCCGAGGCCGCCAGCGCCCGGTCGATCGTGATGCCCGCGAGCAGTTCCGCGCTTTCCTTGATGATCCCGACCGTCTGTAGCGTCGTGTGAGCGCCGGTCGGTGTCAGCAGCGTGAAGCTGGAACCAACTTTCAGGTGGCGGGATTTGGCGAACTTTTCGGTGACGAGCGCCTGATTACCGCTCAGCGCTTCGAGCGTCGCCCGCGATCCCGACTTGTAGTCGAGCTTGTAGGCCTTCGCGAAGGAGCGAGGTTCGACGGCGGTGATCGCTTCGTTCTTGGTGGTCCCATTGGGGCGTCCGAGCGTGAACGCGACCGCGGTGACTTCCGAAACACCCTGGACCTTGCGCACAGCCGCTGCGACTGCAGGCGGAATCCCCTGTTCGCTACCCGACTGGGAGTTCTCGACGATCAGGTTGCCGGCGAAGGAGCGGTCGACAGCGTGGTTGATCGTGGCTGTGAAGCTTGCGGCGAGAACCGCCACGAACGCGACCAGCCCGAGTCCGATCATCAGCGCCGCGGCCGTGACCATCGTGCGTCCCGGCTGGCGGATCGAGTTCTCCTCGGCCAGCCGCCCCGTCACTCCGCGCCAGCGTACGAGCGTGCCGATCGCGTGACCCATCGCCGGGATCACGCGGTAGCGCCGTCGGGGGCGCTCTTCGCCACGGCGTAGACGTACGACCAGCCGCACACCCCGGATCACCGTGAGCACAAGGACGGTGATCCCGAGCCCTCCAAGTCCCAATGCGATCAATGCCACGATCACGAGCAGATACAGGACGTAGGCGAAGATCAGCCGTTTTCGCGTCGGCAGAGGCCGTGGCGGGATCGAGAGGCCCTCGCGCATCGCAGCGAGCGGTGGCACACGCGTCGCCCGTAGTGCCGGCGGCAGGCCGGCGAGCACGGTCACGACGACGCCGACCAACAGCGAGACGACGATCGTGCGCGTCTCGAGCACGGTCCCGGAGTCCGGCAGGGTCGCGCCGAATGCTTTGAACAGGGCGTCGAGCCCTGGTGCCACCGCGATGCCGGCCAATAGCCCGAGCACCGCTCCGAGCACGCCAAGCAGCAGCCCTTCGTAGACGACGGAGCGGAGGATCTGGGCGCGCGAGCCGCCGAGCGTGCGCAGCAGCGCGAACTCTCGAACGCGCTGGGCGACGGTGATCGAGAAGGTGTTGAAGATGATGAACGCGCCGACGACGAGTGCGACGTAGGCGAAGATCAAAAGGAACGTGCGCAGGCCGCCGAGGTTGTGTTCGAGATTGCTCGTGTCCTGCTTGGCCTGTTCCGATCCGGTCCTGACTTCGACCGTGTGGGGCAGCTCGGCACGGATCCGGTCGCGGAGATCGCCGGGAGACGTACCAGGCTTGCCCGCCACGTCGATCTGGTCGAAGCGGCCCGGCTCGCCGAGCAGTCGCTGCGCCTCGGAGGGCAACAGCAGCGCAGCGCCGGCGCCACCGAACGATTCTCCGCCGCCAAACTTCAGGATGCCGACGATCGTGTATCGGCCGGTCGCGGCGGTGCCGGCCACGATCATCTGCCGGCCGATCTTCAGGCCCGAGCGCTGCGCGGTGGCTTCGTCGATCGCCACCTGTGAGGCATTGGACGGGAAGCTGCCCTTGACCGGCTTGAAGGACTCGAAGCGCGTCGGCGTGAGCGAGGCGATGAAGGCCGGCGCGAAGCCGCTGGTGAGACGCTTGCGGTGAGTGTCGAGGAACGTCCCTTCCGAGAAGATCGAGCCCGCCGCTTCGGCCACGCCGGGCGTGCGGCGGACCTGTTCGATCATCGATTGAGTGACCGGTGAGGTTTCCGATCGCACTTCGCGGCCGAGCTGTTCGGCCGGCGAGACGACGACGTCGTGGCCCTTGCTCGCGGTCTGGAAGATCTTCCCGAACGAGTGGTTGATCGTGTCCGTGAGGATGTAGGTGCCGGACATCAGGGCGACGCCGAGCACGATCGCGATCGCAGTCAGCGCCACGCGCAGCTTTCGCTGCATGAAGCCTCGAAGCACGAGGCTCAGCATCAGGAGAGCGCCTTCATCAGGTCGAGCGTCTGCTCGGTGCTGACCGCCTCCCCGTCGTGGACGATGCGCCCGTCGGCGAGCACCAGCAAGCGATCGGCGAACGACGCCGCGTGGGCGTCGTGGGTGACCATCACCACGGTCTGCTCGAACTCGTCGACAGCCTGGCGCAGCAGGCGAAGCACGTCGTCGGTGGACTTCGAGTCGAGGTTCCCGGACGGCTCGTCGGCGAACACGACGGTGGGTCGGGAAACGAGCGCACGGGCGACCGCGACGCGCTGCTGCTGGCCGCCGGAGAGCTCCGCAGGGCGATGGCTGAGGCGGTCGGCGATCCCCACGGTCCGCACGAGCGTGTCGAACCACTCGCGGTCGACCTTGCGGCCGGCGATCGACAGCGGCAGCAGGATGTTCTCCTCAGCGTTGAGGACCGGCAGCAGGTTGAACGTCTGGAAGATGAAGCCGATGCGGTCGCGGCGCAGCTGCGTCAGCTCGCGATCGGCGAGGCCGGTGATCTCGACGCCGTCGATCGTGACGGTGCCCGAGGTCGGCTTGTCGAGCCCCGCGAGGGTGTGCATCAGCGTCGACTTGCCCGAGCCCGAAGGTCCCATGATCGCGGCGAAGCGCCGAGAGGGGAACGAGACGGTGACCCCGTCGAGGGCATCGACGGCCGCCTCACCATCGCCGTAGCGGCGCTTCAGATCCTGTGCGCTGACCAGCTCGCCGCCGATGTTTTCCTCAGTGGAGAAGGCCACTTGCGTCGAGACTATCGAGACTCTCGCCGGACGCCGGTCCGCTTCGCCCTTGCGTCCGTTTTGGGCTATTTGAACGCGACAGCGCCCGCGAGCCTGAGCCCGCGGGCGCCTGCGCTCGCCTCGCTAGAGCGCGAGCAGTTCCTGGACCGCCTGGGTGTAAACGGGCTTCACGGCGTCGGACTGCTGGAGCAGTCCGAAGAAGGCCTCGCGGTCGTTGCTCGAACCTGCGGGTGCCTGGTCGCGGACCTGGTAGAGGAGGAAAAGGCCAAGGCGGTTGCCGACCATGCCTTTGATTTCGTTGACGCCGCGCTTGAGCTGTTCGGCTGCTTCCTGGTAGCTCATGCAGGGGTTCATCCCGTAGTTTTCGTAGACGCAGGTGCCGTTGTCGGTGGAGATGCCCCACTCGGTGACGTCGATCGGGATGCTCGAGGAGGCACCGTGGGCGGCTGTCTGGGTGAGGATCCCCGTCAGCTTGCTCTTGCCGGTCGTCCCGTAGGGGTGGCTGATCCAGCCGCCGACGTAGTTGCCGAGGTTGGGGACCGCGGCGAACATTCCGTTCATCCAGTCGCCCGTCGGGTCGTCGGCGTCGGCCAGCAGGCCGACCTTGATGCCGGTCGCGGAGATCGCTTCGGCGGCTTCCTTGAAGCGGATCGCGTAGGACTTGGCGCGAGCCGTGTAGGAGGCGGCGCCGGCGCTGTCGCCGTACTGGTAGCCGTAGGAGGCCTCGTTGCCGAATTCGATCGAGCGGATCGCCAGGTTGCCGTCTGACCGTTTTGCCCAGAAGGTTCCGCCGGGGCCGAAGGCCTTGGCCCAGCCGGCCACGTTCTGCGCTTCGGCTTCGCTCGGGATGCGGCCGTAGAAGGAGGCCAGCGGCTCGACCCGCATGCCTTTGGCGGCGTAGTTGGCGATGATCCCTTCCCAGGCCGAGGCGGGCACTGCGATCGGCATCGTGATCCGGACGATCTTCGCGCCGAGGATCGTCGCTCCGGCGTAGTCCTGGGAGGCGGTTCCGCCATTGATGCCCGGCTGGAAGCCTTCGTTGGCGCCAACCGACTGCGAAGGTTCGCTCGGCGCGACCGGCGGCGTCGCCGGCGGCGTGGCGGGGTAGGTGATGGT
Organism: Solirubrobacteraceae bacterium; assembly: GCA_036271135.1. Lineage (GTDB taxonomy): Bacteria > Actinomycetota > Thermoleophilia > Solirubrobacterales > Solirubrobacteraceae > Palsa-744. The sequence goes on along the minus strand of DATBBF010000022.1, from coordinate 108,201 downwards.
CACGTTCGGGGCCCAGGCGCTGCCGTCTACGGCGGTGCGGACGCTGTAGGAGACCGTCTTGCCGGGAACGGCTGCCGGGGTGATGGAGCTGCCGCTGACGGCGGTGAAGGCTTCGGCCTGGCCGGGGACCTTGGTCATCAGCACGTAGGTCGATACGCCGGCGACGAGGTTCCACGAGATCGTCTGCCCGCTGAGGTGCAGGGACGGGGCGGCACGCATGTCGAGTTCCTGTGTCGGCAGGCTGGGGGCCGGAGGCGCCGGTGTCGTCGGCGAAGAAGGGGCGGCCGCGGGGTAGGTGATCTTGACGGCGTTGGACCAGTGCGAGGAGCGCTCGGCGGTCCTGACCATGTAAGTGACCGTCACCCCGGGAACCGGCGGCGGCGTAGCGGAGCTCGTGTGGCTGACGGCGTAGCGCTCTCCCTGACCGGGGACCTCGCTGGCCAGGACATAACTCGAGGCGTGGGCGATGGCGCTCCAGCTGAGCTTGACGCCGCTGGCCTTCAGGGTGGGCACCTGGACGACCGAGGAGCTGGCCGCCCGGCCGCGGCCGGCGCGGCGGGCCTTGAGGGCCAGGTTGCGCTCGGCGGCCGAGAAGGCGTGACCGGCGCTCTGGACGGCGCTGCGGCTGCCTGCGCAGGAGCCGTTGGATGTCCGTATGCAGGAGTGCAGGGCCCGGGCGGCGCTGACGAGAACACGGTCAGCGCGGTTGGCTCGGGCAGCAGCTGAGCGCAGCGCTGCGGGAACCACGGCGGTGCGGCGTGCGCCCCGGTGAGCCGCGGCGCTCGCGGAGCCCGGCGCCAGGGCCGCAAAGACAACCAAGAGGACCAGAACGGCGACGGAGCGGAAAGACGGGGCCCGGCGGGGACTGAAATCCATTTTGTCTCCTTCGGTAGCTGGGCCGTCTCGCTGGGAGACCCCTGGCTTTGCGAACTCGTCTCACGACGAGGGTGCCTTTGTCGGGAGCACGCAAGAGCACGGATCAGATCCGTCGCCCCCGTGAACTCGGTGTGCTTGAGCTATGCATGGCGTATCGCAACGTCAAGCCCACTGCGTTAGCCGCCCAAACGACCGTGGACGGACGGCCGACACGACGTTGAAAACTGCAAGATTTCGCCCAAATAGCAGGCGATTTAGAGGCCGAAGCCCTAATCCTCCTGGGCCTGCAGCTCCTTGACCTTGCCCTCCAGCTGCTCCATCACGGCCGGATCGCGCAGGGTCGTCACATCGCCCAGGGTCCTGCCCTCGGCGATGTCCCGCAGCAGCCGCCTCATGATCTTGCCGGAGCGGGTCTTGGGAAGATCGTCGGCCCAGATGATCCGCCGCGGGCGCGCGAACTTGCCGATTCGCTCGGCGACAGTCGCGCGAATGCCCTCGACGGTTCCCTCGTCGCCCACCAGGTCGCCCTGCAGCGTCACGAAGGCGACGATCGCCTGGCCGGTGTCCTCATCGTGCTGCCCGATCACAGCCGCCTCCGCGACATCGGCGTGAGCGACGATCGCCGACTCCACCTCGGCCGTGGAGAGGCGGTGCCCGGAGACGTTGACGACGTCGTCGATCCGCCCGATCACCCAGAAGTAGCCATCTGCGTCCTGACGGGAGGCGTCGCCGACGAGGTAGGTCTCGCGCCCGTAGGTCTTGAAGTATGTCTCGATGAAGCGCTCCTCCTCCTTGTAGAGGGTGCGCAACATCGACGGCCAAGGATGCGTCAGCACGAGCAGCCCCTGCCCCTCGCTGACCGGCTCGCCGGTCGACTCGTCGCGGACCTCTGCGAACACGCCCGGGAACGGCTTCGTCGCCGAGCCGGGCTTGGTCTCGGTGATGCCGGGCAGCGGCGTGATCATGATCGCGCCCGTCTCGGTCTGCCACCAGGTGTCGACGATCGGGCAGCGCTCGGCGCCGATTACCTTGTGGTACCAGAGCCAGGCCTTGGGGTTGATCGGCTCGCCCACCGATCCGAGCAGCCGCAGACTGCTCAGGTCGTGCTTGCCGGGCCATTCCGCGCCCCACTTGATGCACGCGCGGATCGCGGTGGGCGCGCAGTAGAGGGTCGTCACGCCGTAGCGCTCGACGGTGTCCCACCAGATCCCCTTGTCGGGATAGTCGGGCGCCCCCTCCCACATCACCGACGTGGCACCGTTGCAGAGCGGCCCGTAGACGATGTAGGAGTGGCCTGTGATCCAGCCGACGTCGGCGGCGCACCAGTAGACGTCGCTGTCCGCCTTCAGGTCGAATACATAGCGGTGTGTCGCCGAGACGCCCGTCAGGTAGCCGCCGGTGGTGTGCAGGATGCCCTTCGGCTTGGCGGTCGAGCCGGAGGTGTAGAGGATGAACAGCGGATGCTCGGCATCGAGCGGCTCGGCGCGGCACTCAGGGTCAGCCGCCGCGACGATCTCGTCGTAGTAGACGTCGCGGCCCTCCTGCATCTCACACGGCGTGCCCTTGCTGCGCACGACCACGATCCGCTCGAGCGTCGCCAGGTCGCCCATGACCTCGTCGACGCGGTCCTTGACGGGCGCCGTCTTGCCCTTGCGAGCCGCTCCGTCGACGGTGATCAGCACCCTGGCCTCTGAGAACTCCATGCGCTCGCGGACAGCCTCCGCCGAGAAGCCGCCGAAGACGACGTTGTGGGGGGCACCGATGCGGGCGCAGGCCAGCATCGCCACGACCACCTCGGGGATCATCGGCAGGTAGATCCCGACGACATCGCCCTTCTTCACGCCTTGGTCCTTCAGGGCGCCGGCGAAGCGCTTGACGTCGGCGAGCAGCTCGGCGTAGGTGATGTGACGCTCATCGCCCTCCTCGCCGCGCCAGTGGAAGGCCACGCGCTCACCACGGCCCTCCTCGACGTGGCGGTCGAGGCAGTTGTAGGAGACGTTCAGCTCACCGCCCGTGAACCACTTGTAGAAGGGCGGGTCGTCGTCGTCGAGAACACGGTCCCAGGGCTTGAACCAGTGCAGCTGGGATGCCTGCTCGGCCCACCACGCCTCGGGGTCGGCCGCCGCCTGCTCGTAGACGGCCGGATCGCGGAGCAGCGCCTCGTCGCGGAACGTCTGCGGCGGCGGAAAGCGCTCGACGTCCAACAGGCCCGCCAGCTCGCGGTCGAGTGCCTCGCCGCCCGCCTGGGTTGCGCCGCTCATCGCCGGGACTCTACCTTCAGCGCCCCACCGGACGGGAGGGTCCGGCGCTGAGCGGGAAGACCGGCAGCACGACCCGCTCGAAGGTGGAGTTCACGACCGCCGCGAACGATGCGTACCAAGCGGCAGCCGCTGTGGCCAGGCCGAGGTAGCCCCCCCAGTGCGTGACGGCTTCGTGGGCACCGGTCTCCCCAATCGCCAAAAGGACGAAGGTGATCGTCAGCAGCACAAAGACAAGCAGCACGGCGCCGCTCACGCGCAGCGCGGCGACGGTCATGTACGCAGTGAAGATCGCCCAGGCCCACAGATACACCCCGACGGCGTGGCCGGCGTTGCCGCCGATCTGCTTGACGTAGAAGACGTTCAGCGCCCAGAAGGAGAGCCAGAAGGCCCCGAACGAGGAGAAGGCGACAGCACCGAAGGTGTTGCCGGTGCGGAACTCCCACATCCCGGCCAGCAGCTGGACGATTCCGCCGTAGACCAAGGCCAAGCCCAGGACGACCGGGATGCCCTTGCCGTTGACGAGGTTGGAGTTGAACATCGACAGGACGAAGGTCGTCATCGCGAACGCGCCGAGGCCGAGCGGGCCTGGGTCGGCCGGTTTGAAGCCGGATGTGACGGGCGTGGGCGGCGGTTGTTCACCGCGCGTCGGGTCCCGTTGGATGGTCGCTGTCGCCATGGCCGCCTCCTTCGATTGCCGTGCGAGCGAAGCACAGAGCCGGCGAGCCGGCTCTCCCTCGTTCCCTACTCCTTTTCTACCCGCGCTCCGAGCGTCTAATCGGACTGCTGGCCGCGCTTGCGGCGCTTGCGCGAGGTGCCGGCCTGCTGGGGCTTGGGCGCGGGCGCGGGACCGCCGGCGGGCACCGCGACGGCAGCGCCTCCGCCCTTACGCTCAGCCTGCATCTGCGCACGGGTCGGCCAGGGACGCGCCTCGCCTGCCGCCCAGGCCGGAGGGTCGCCGCCCTTGGGGGGCGCGCCGGGCCAACGTTTGGCGTAGAGGATCCCCATCATCACCATCCAGAAGGCGGGGACCAGCTGCAGCGTCGCGCCGACGTTCGGCAGCAGGATCAAAAGGCCGCTGAACATGCCGAGGATCCCCATCCAGCGGGGTACGAGACCGGCCCGCAGTGCGCCCAACAGCACGACGACCATTCCGACGACGAGCGCCAGGCCCGCCAGCAGGGACAGGTAGGCGACGACCTGATTGGCCGTTCCTTTCGTCAGCGCCGAGTCGACGGCGCCGCGCGTGAAGTCGTGGCCGGTGGCGAAGTTGTGGGTCTCGATCGCATAGACGACCTCGTGGGCGATGCTCGCCAGGGCGACGGCAACACCGCCGCCGAGCACGAGCGTCCGTGCGTGCGGCCAGGTCGTCGGGCGGCGGAAGGCCGCGGCCTCGAACAACAGCAGCAGGATCAGCGTCAGGGCGCCGACGGCAACGGCTGCGACGACGCTCCCGGCGATCAACGGGAAGGCGTGCCGGGAGATGAATTTGACCTCTTCGGTGCGCGGGCTGACAGCCGGGTTGGCAACGCCGGAGATCGTCGCGGCGAGCCCCTGCAGCGGCCCGACGGTCGGCAATCCGTTGAGCGTCGAGCTGATGATGATCGCGCTCAGCAGGTACAGGAACCCGCCGGCGAAGGCGGGCACGGACAGGCGCGTCCGGCGCTCGTCCTCGCGGGCCACCTGCTGGCGGATCTCGGCTGCGCTGGGCATCGAGCAGGGCAGTCTATGATCTGAGCATGGATAGTGGCGGGCTCGGAGACATGTTCGGCGATCCCGAGGAGCTCCAGCGGCGTCTGGCGGAGTTCGCGGAACAGATGCAGGGCAGCCAACGACTGGCCTGGGCGGACAACGCGATCAAGCTTGCCGTTGACATGACTGTGGCCGCTGTGGGGCGCGTGAACATCCAGGGCAACGCCGAGGCCCAGGCCGAGCAGATCAGGACTGTGATCGCTCGAGTCTTCCCTGAGGCCGTCGCGCTGGTTCGCGAGGCCCGCGAGGGCCTTCAGTAGGGATTTCTCGCCCGGCGGCGTTCTCGCCGGGCGCGCCGCGCCGCATCGGGGTCGGTCTCCTGCTCGTCGACGAACTGCCCGTCCGGATCGAGACGCCCTTCGCGCTCGGCCTCCTTTTCGGCCTGCTGTGAGGCGCGGCCGGCGGAGATCACTTCCTTGAAGGAGCGGAAACGGAAGATGAAGATCACCGCCGCGAGACCCGTCAAGGCGGTGAAGGCCGCAATCGCGATCTGCTGACCGACCGAGTAGGCAGCGACGATGGTGGTCGTGGCCTTGTGCTGGAAGACCTTCACGAGCAGCGCCTGCTGGACGCCGGCGCCGCCGGGGGTGAAGGGGACGGCGCCGGCGACCTGATTGACGCCGAACACAAGCAGCACGTTCTCCACCGAGCCGCCGACCCGGAAGGCGTCGAGCAGGAACCAGAAAGCCGCGAACCTGCACAGCCAGGCGACGACCTGCAGGGCTGCCACCTCCCTCAGGTAGCGGCGTTTGTCGCTGAGGATCGTGACGCCCTGACGCACCCTCAGCCAGAAAGCCCGAGCCCGCACGGAGAGCAGCGCGAAGGCGACGAGCGAAGCGACGCCCAGGACGGTGATCAGGAACAGCGTCAGTCGGAAGTGGGCGAAGAAGAAGGAGATGTCGAAGGAGCTGAGTTTCGAGAAGTCCGGAGGCTTCGGGAAAACGCCCTGGGTGAAGGCGAAGATCAGGACGAGCGCGCCGACGGTGGCGTCGAAGATGGACTCCACGAAGAAGGCCGCGGCGACGGTCGGGTAGCGCGAGCCGGGGATCGAGGACTTCGTCAGGAAAAGCTTGATCACGTCCCCCCCACGGGCAGGGACGACGTTGTTGAAGCCGACCGCCGCGAAGTAGGCGCCCCAGATACGCCGCCACTGGAAGGTCACGGACGGGTAGGCAGCGCGGAGGCTGTGGAAGAAGGCCCGCGAGCGGATCGTCAGGTTGGCACCGAAGAACAGCAGGCCGAGCAGCAGAGCGGGCCAGTGCACCGCCGCCAGGTCAGAGAAGAACTGTCCGACGGCGTCGAAGAACGAGCTGAGACTCTGGCCGAGCGAGGTTGACGCCATGAGCGCGGGCACTGGACCTCAATGTACGGGAGCCCCGGGCGGGAGGCTCAGGGCCGGCCTGCAGTCAGAGCCGCGCGGCGAGCAGGGCCGCGAGCGCCGCGGCGGGGGCCAGCAGCAGGCCCTGGCGGGAGTATGCAAGGACGGAAGGCCTCAAGCCCGCCCCCCGGGCGGCACGCCACCACAGCAGCACCGCCAGCGAGCCGGTGACCGCCAGGTTCGGCCCGACGTTCAGCCCGATCAGCAGCGCCTGCGACTGCAGGTGGCCGGTGGAGGACAGGAGCACGGCCGCCGGAAGGTTGTTGACCGCGACGCTCGTCAGCCCGGCGACGCCGGCCGTCGCAGCAGGCCCGGCGCTTGCGAGCCAACCCAGCGGAAGGAAGCCCGAGCGGGCGCCGATGCCCAGCGCCACGACCAGGCAGAAGAGCCCTGCGAGCAGCGGCAGCCCGAGCGCGGCGAGCGCCGGGGCCAGCTTCGCCCGGCGGCGCAGGACGCGCCAGGCGAGCAGCGCCAGCGCGAGCCCGAGAACAGGCAGCGCGGGGTTCGCCAGGGCGACCATCAGGGCAGCAGCCACGACGCTTCCGAAAAGGCCCGCGCCCAGGTGCGCCTCGCCGGGTCGGGGAAGCTCCTCGCCGGGCTCCGGTGCGCCGGCATCCAGCGAATGCCGGTGAATCAGGATGATCCCGGCGGCCGTGACGATCGTCGCCGCGGCCGCGGCCGGCAGCATTTCGACGAAGAACGAGGGGCCTGCGCCTTTGCGGCTGGAGAGGACGAGCAGATTCGTGAGGTTCGACCCGGGCAGGAACAGCGACGAGGCGTTTGCCATGAACACGCTCCCGTAGAGAAACGGCCGGGGGTCAAGCCGGACACGAGCGGCGACCCCGATCAGGACAGGCGTGAGGAAGACGACGGCCGTGTCGAGGTTCAGCAGCGCGCTGACCAGGGCGACGAGCCCAAGGCAGGCCACAAGAGTTCCGCGCGACGGACCGCCGAGTCGGGCCAGGCGCGCGGCGGCCGCGTCGAACAGCCCGTCGTCACCCGCCAGTCGGCCGAGCAGGAGCAGACCTGTGACGAGCACAAACGGCGGCCATGCCTGCCCGAGGGCGGCGCGCGCATGGGCGATGCCAAGGAGCACCCGCCGCTATGGGCCCAGCCAGACTCCGCTCATCGCCTGAATCTAGCGGCGTGCACACCGCGGCGCGCAGATGCGGTAGAACCAACCAATGGCCTCCACCGCGAGAGCCCGCCGGTCCCGGCCCCTGACGGTGGCGGTCACCGGACCGACCGGCGAGATCGGCAAAGCCGTCGTCTCGGCGCTCGAGCGCTCGCGCGACGTCGGCACGATCCTCGGCATGGCCAGGCGGCCGTTCGATCCCCGCGAGCTGGGGTGGAAGAAGGTCGTCTACCGCCGCGGCGACGTGCTCGATCGGCGCAAGGTCACACGCCTGGTCGAAGAGGCCGACGTGGTGATCCATCTCGCCTTCATGATCATGGGCAGCGCCCGCGCCAGCAAAAGGGTCAATCTCGACGGGTCCCGCAACGTCTTCGAGGCGGCAGCCACCGCGGGAGTAAAAAGGCTCGTCTACGCCTCATCGGTGGCGGCCTACGGCTTCCACAAGGACAACCCCCAACCGCTCACCGAGGACATTCCGGCGCGGGGCAGCTCCGCTCACTACTACTCTGCCCAGAAGGCCGAGGTCGAGGAGCTGCTGGCCGACGCGCTGCACTCCTCCCCCACCAAGGCCTACATCCTGCGCCCCTGCATCGTCGCCGGGCCGCAGGCACCGCTGCTGATCGACAGCCTCCCCTACACCCAGATCTCAGAGCGACTTCCCGGGCCCGTCCTGAGCCTGCTCGAGGGCGTGCCGATCCTACGCCCGGTGCTGCCCGACCCAGGTGTGCCGTTCCAGCTGGTCCACCACGACGACGTCGCGAGCGCAGTGCGCGCGGCCGTCCTGGGTCGTGGCCGTCCCGGCATCTACAACCTGGCCGGGTCAGGCGAGATGACGGTCGCGAAGATGGCGCAGGAGCTCGGCTGGTACTCGATCCCGGTGCCGGAGCTGGCGATCGACGCAGTCGCCGAGATGGTCTCTCGGCTCGGCTTCCTGCCGGCCCAAGCGCAGTGGATAGCGGCCTTCCGTGAGCCGGTGATCATGAGCGCGGCGAAGGCCCGCAAGGAGCTCGGCTGGCGGCCTCGCCACGACGCCCTGGAGACCCTCAGGGAGACGATCCGGGCAACGCGGATGGATCCCATAATCCGCTGAGGTCGGGTAGGCTCAGGCGTGCGCGGACGATCCCGTCGGCGCGATCTCGGGAGGGGGATCCGATGAGGGGCATTCGCAGGAGCGTCCGTCTTTGCACGACCGTCACCGCTCTGCTGGGCGCCGTGGCGCTGGCGCCGTCGGCGGCCTTCGCCGAACCGGGCCCGATCGCGTTCGAAACCTCGATCGGCCAAGTCAGCTGCGGCATCGACCCGGCTGCCGAACCGGGGCCCGAAGCCATCTCGACGTTCCAGAAGGGTCCGCATCTGAAGGTCTCGATCCTCGAAACCGGCGCGCTGCTCTGCCAGACGACGCTCGGTGAAGTCGAGGTGACCTCGGCCGAGCTGCCATGGCATCTGAACGTCAACACCGAAAAGCGCACAGCGAAGCTGCGTGGCGCTCCGCGCCTCGTGTTGGAAGCCCGGCTGGTCGAGCTGCCGAGCATCCACTGCCTCTATCAGGCGGGCAAGGCGACGGCGACAGTGCTCTCGGAGGAACCGCTGAGCGTCGCCCTCAGCGTCCCCCGGGTGAGGCTGAACAAGCATCTCAGCAGCGCGCTGTGCCCGGCGGTGGAACCGCTGTCGGTCTCCGTGACCCTGCCTTGAGAAGAGCAGACACCGAGGGTTTGGCGAGCGCGGCCCCTTGCGCCCCGAAGCGCCGCCGCACGCGGGGACGTAGGCTTCGCGGTTCGTGACCGCCGACGAGAACTCCCGCCCAGTACCCCGCGTAGCGATCGTCACCGACACCACCACGTACGTGCCGGAGACATTGCTCGAGCGCTGGGGCGTAGAGCGGGTGAGCCTCTATGTCGGCTGGGAGGGGGACCTGCGGCCGGAGCGCGACTATCGCGACCTCAATGCCTTTTACTCGCGCCTGCGCGAATCGCCGCAGCTGCCGACCACCTCACAGCCCTCGGTGGGCGATTTCCTGGCGGTCTACAGACCGCTCGTGGAGTCGGGCCGAGAAGTGCTATCGATCCACATAGCCGAGGGTCTCTCAGGGACCTGCCAGAGCGCCCGCGAAGCGGCCAAGATCATTGCCTCTGAGCGCGATACCGCGACGGTGACGGTCCACGATGGGCAGACAGGCGCAGGCGGGCTCGGCTGCCTGGTCCTGACGGCGGCGCGCCTGGCAGAGGAGGGCCATGATGCGGCGGCGGTGCTGGAGGGGGTCCAGCGGGCGCACGAGACGCTCGACATCTGGTTCTGCCTGGACACCCTCGAGTACCTGCGCAAGGGCGGGCGGATCGGGGCGGCGCAGGCGATGGTGGGAACGGCGCTGAAGATCAAGCCGATCCTGACCTTCGGCACAGAGATCGCGCCCGTCGGGCGGGTCCGGACGCACACGCGGGCAATCGAGCGGATGGTCCGCCACCTGCAGGAGCTGCATGAGCGCGGCGCGGATGAGTGGATCGTCCAGCATGCCCAGGCGCCGGTCGACGCGGAGCGCTTGGTCGAAGCCGGCCGCGAGATGTTCGGCTCCGAGCCGCTGTTCTGTACCGAGGTGGGGCCGGTGCTCGGCGCCCATCTGGGGGCCGGCGTGCTCGTCGGCGGGCTGACGCGGCCGAGCTAGACGACGGGAGGGGCGGCATCGCGCAGGGCGGCTAGCACGAGTCCGTCGTGCTCGGCCGGCTTGACCTTGCGCAGCACCGTGGCGATGACCCCGTCGGGACCGATCACGAACGTCGTGCGTTCGTTGCCGAAGTACTTTTTGCCATACATCGACTTCTCGACCCAGACGCCGTATGTGTCGGCGAGACCGTGGCCCTCGTCGGCCAGTAGCGAGAAGTTCAGGCCCTGCTTGTCGTGGAACTTCTTGACCTTCGCGACGGTGTCGGGTGAGACGCCCAGCACGACCGCTCCGGCGCCCGCGTAGTCCGCCTGGTGGTCGCGGACGCCGCAGGCCTGGGTCGTGCAGCCGGGGGTGTCGGCCTTGGGGTAAAAATACAATACGAGCATCTGACCGTGGAAGTCCGACAGTTTGACTGCACGACCATCTTGGTCCGGCAGCTCGAAGTCGGGTGCCTTGTCTCCTGATTCGATCATCGAGTGCCGAATGCTACCCATGTCGGCCGCGGGTCATAGACCGATCTCGGCCCGAGCGATTGGCCGCAGCCTCACGAGCGCCTGCTCGGGATCCGCTCCACCCCACCAGACATCGATCGCGGTGTCGGTGACGACGACGTGCGGATCGAAGAACGCCGATGGGAGTCGCGCCCCATGCACAGGGTTGTCAGCGGATCCCTGGCGAGGGGCTCGCGTGATCAGACCTTGCAGCACTGTGGCCTCCTGCATAAACACGCGCGTGAGCTTCTCCTCCGGAGTGCCGCGCTCCATTAGGAGCATGCCTGGCATCCCTGCGCAGCTGAAGCCGTGCGTGCTTTTGACATCCAGCACCGGCCCCTTCACATCGACGGTGAACTCCTCTGGAGGCAGCACCTCAGCGAGCCGATCACCGAGACATCGCGCGATTGCCGCCGGCGCGCCCTTGTGCCGGCGCGAGGTGAAGCCGAGCGCGAGAACTGCCCCCAGCACACTCGTTCGCTTGCGCGCCTTGAACGGCAGATCCTCGCGCTCTTCCGTCATGCGCTACCTGTGTGTGTCCGCCTTGGGGTAGAAGTAGAGGACGACCATCTGGCCGGCGAAGTCCGAGAGCTTCACGGCGCGGCCGTCCTGGTCGGGCAGCTCGAAGTCGGGGGCATGCTGTCCTGGCTCGATCATGCGGGTGATCCTAGCCGTCCCGGTTGCCAGAGGTCGGCGATTGGAACAACGTCGTGAACGTCACGATGGAGTCAGGTGGTCCGAGGTGCGATCGGCCGGGATTTCATCCGTTGACGCACCGACGCGCTGGCGATCGGATGTGGAAGCAGAGCACAGTCGAGCGGTTGCGGTCAGGTAAGATCCCGGTGAATGGAACTGTTGTCTTGGGGGATCGTGCTGCGTCGGGCAGCGTTGCTCGCGCTGGCCGTTGTCGGGATCCTGTTTTACGTGGCTGACGTCGCGAGCGCCGAATGGAGCTATTTCTATTCGCACCTGGAAGGGACGTACGAGCTTGGCGGGGAACTCACGTTCACGGCCGAAGGGTCTCTCGCTGGCCCGATGCGGATCTTCGTATTCGTAGAAAGCACGAAGTGCGAGGGCACTCCGGCACGCGAAGAAGCGACGCCGGGCGCACGACGGCTGACACCCCCGGAAGGCGAACCGCTTGGTCCCGGGAGCTACCTCAAGACCTACACGTACACGGTCGCCACAGTGCACCAGCTGAGCGGGATCTGCGAGTACGTCGGCTCGTACTCCCCGACCGCTGGCGAAGGCTACGGGGGCGCCGCCATGTGCGAACAAGAACCAGGAAGCAGCTTCTTCGAAAGCCCCGGACGATGCTCGATGCCGCACATATCGCAAAGCGAATTGGCCGCGATCCAACAGAGCGAACTCGAGCGACGGACCGAAGCACAGGAGCTACAGATGTGGGCAGCCCAGAAACAACGAGAAGAAGCCCGGACAAAAGAAGCCGTCGAACACGCCAAGCAAGCGGAAGCCCAGCGTGCAAAATCAATGCGCTGCACTGTGCCCGGCCTGCACGGACACACGCTGAGCGGCTCTCGACAGCTGCTCTCCAGCGCCCACTGCGCGCTCGGCAAAGTACGGATCCGGCGCGGCGGCCGAGGCCCGCTGAGGGTCCTTGCACAGACGCCAAGGCGCGATACAACGCTTCGATCTGGCGGACACGTAACTCTGACGATTGGCCGCCGCTCAATCTAGAACCGACCAGCCGCTACGCAACGAGGCACCTCCGGCCCTCCTCAATGCCCGGGAACGCATCCCGCAATCGCCGGCGCCTCTCCAGTCGGTGGCCTAGAGAGTCGTGAGCGCCAGGCCGGTGAAGATGCAGGTGCCGGCCTCGTCCTGACCCGTCGTCCACGCGGTCGCGGTCTCGTCGTGGCCGTTGTTGCTCGGCTACCGCGTCAGGGGCACAGCGGGTTCGCCGGCACCCCTTCACATGGGTCGGGCATCGTTTCCTGCGCCGGCGGCGGCGGGACCGTTTCGTTGCCCGGACGGTTCACGGATTCTTCCTGCAGCTGGAGCAGGTATTCGAGGAACCCAAAGCCCCCACCGGGGTTCGGAGTCGTTTCGTGCTGGCAGCCCCACGTCCCTTCGATGTTCACGGGGAAGGTGTGATCCGGCATCGTGTTGGCAATTGCGCAGTTGTTCGTCGACTGCCTTGCACCGAAGATGCCGCCCTCGAACGCGACGTCGCCGAGGAACTGTGCCGGTTTGCCGGTGGCGTAGCCATTGTTTTCAAACGTGTTGCCTTCGACCCTGTTGCCCGAGTTCTGAGCGAGGACGGTCCCTGCCGGGAATTCGAAGTTTTCGTTCGGTTCGAACGGATTGGGGTACTCGAACGCAAGCACGCCGTCGTTCGGGTTGCCCTTGATTTCGTTGTCGAGAACGAGATCCCCGTAAACGCCGGGAAGCTCGATACCGATTCCCCACGGTGCGGCCGAGGTCGAGTGGTTCGCCGAGACGTTCAGGTTGTCGTTGTTGTTGACCTTGTTGTTCTCGAAGATCGTGCAGTGGTTGATGTTCGTCGATTTGAAGGTGGGGAGCTTGCCCTTCCAGGGGCCGTGATGAGGCGTCGTGCCGTGCAGCGGACCCCTGCGCTTGACTCCCGGTTCGGCTTCCTTGCACGCGCCGTTCTGCGGCGGCGGACCGTCACCGGGATTTTCGGTGTTGGGCGCGATGCCGGTCGAGTTGTGTTCGAAGGTGCTGTTCTCGATGATCACCTTGCCGCCGGAGTTCGAGCCGGAGTAGCCGAGCGAGTTGTATTCCATCGTCGCGTGGTCGATCACGGCTTCGCATTCGGGGCATCCACCGAGGTACATGCCGGAATCGTTGAAGCCGGACGCATAGATGTTGTCCCACTCGCCTTTCTTCTCGTCCTTGGTGAAGATGCCGTATCCGCCGTTCAGGCCGGTTACGTATGCGGTCAGGTAGTTGCCGAACCAGCCGTGAGCGGCGACCTTTTCTTCGTCATCGTTCCTGCCGTTCCAGAAGATCTCGTTGCCGCCGCCGCCGTTGACGGATTCCTTTTCGAAGTTGGCAACCGTGAGGTTTTCGATCCACACTTCGTTGGTTTGCAGGACTTCGATGCCGTTGGCGCCGCCCGAGGGGTGGAGATTTTTTCCGTCGAGAAGGACTGTGTTGCGGTCCATCCCACGGATGAAGATCCCCTTGTTTTTGGGCGTGACCTTGACTTCTTCTTCGTATGTGCCGGGTTCGATCAGCACGAAGTCGCGGGCACGTGTGGCAGCGTCGACCGCGGACTGGATCGTCGTGAAGTAGTGGACGTAGCGCGGGTAGCTCGCCGGCGGTTCGTTGTGGCTGACGATCATCACGTCCACCTGAGCGCCGGCGACGCCCGCTGTCACGCCGAGCGTCAAGGCCGCGACGACGAACGCTGTCGCCAGCCTCGGAGCACGCCTCGAAGCATTCCGGATCGATCGCATACTCCCCCTCCTGGTGTTGTTTGGGCGGGCGCTCACAGTCTTTGGCCTCACGCGAGCTCGACGAGCGGGAAGGCCCGGTTGCGCCGCGGCGGCACGAGGAAGTTCTGTCGCCGCGTGGCGGTGAGGAAACGCTCGATGCCGAGGTTCTGCGACGGCACGTTGTATTTCTGGGCGAGATCCGTCGAAGCCTGGCTGCGGCGCATCGTCGCGAAGAACGCAGCCGTCGGCACGAAGATGCTGAAGTGCAGCTTCGGCAGCGAGTCGCCGCCCGGCACGTCGAGCGAGTCGTAGCCGGGACCATCGGCACGGATGTGGATCGGCGACTGGTCGACGGCTCGGCTCGTGCGTTGCACCGCCGTGTTGTGTCCGATGTGGCGTTCGCCGTCGAACTGCGCGGGTTCCCGAGCTTCGTCCTCGGCGTCGCCGGCCGTGACGAAGTTGTTGGGCAGGAAGGCCGGCCCACCGCCGTTCGTGAACTGGTCGGAGTTGCCCCCGGAGAGCAGCGGATTCGCCTGGAACATCTCCGCCGCACGGCGCTGGTAGGTCTCTTTCGGGGCTTCGTAGAACTGTTCGAGGTCCATGATCACGTGCGAGAGGTGCTGGATCGAGCCGTGATCGAAGTACTGGCCCTGCTTCGCGTTGGTGAGCTTCGCGGAGCGGTTGCCGAGGAAGGTGGTGATCTTCGGCTTGCCGCTGCTCTTCGCCTGCTGCGAGGAGAAGCCCATCCACATCGGTGACTTCGGATTGATCGTTTCCGCGTAAGGCAGGTCCTGTTCCTCGGCGACCATGCGCGGCAGGCCCATCTGCACGAACATCAGGCGGCGCGAGGTCACCGTCATGAGGTCCCCGAGACCGGATTCGCCGACGTCTTGGCCTGCAAGCGAGGAGCTTTCGCCCGACAGCCAGGCGAGTACGTCATCGACGTTCTCGTTCGAGTCGCTGCGCAGCGTCACGACCATGTCGTTGGACTCGATCTGAACCGGGATGTTGAAACGCGCCTTGGTGACTCCCGGGTTCTGGGGCGAGACGTCGGTCGGCCCGGGGACGGCCTCTTCGAGGACGTAGTTCTGCGGTTCGTCGATGAGTCGTGGCATGTGCGATGAGACGAGCGTGCCGGCCATCCCGCCGGGGAGCCGTTCGAAGTACGAAACGCCGTAGGCGACGGTCATGAACACGCCGCTGGCCGAGAACGGGTAGCTCGTCTCGACCTGGGCCAGGGCTTTCGCGAGCGTCGCCTTGTCGGCGCTGGTCGGAGTCCGCGTCAGCGCAAATGTGGCGAACAGCGTGTAGACCGGCGGGAAGGCGATCTTCACGCGTTCCTCCGCCACCGGCTTGGGCAGGAACTTTTCGATCTGGTACTGGATTTCCGGTCGGGTCGACCCCGCCGCCTCAGCTCGGACGGGCACACGGGCGAGCAGGTCGAGCGCGCTCAGCGTCGAGGCGCTGACGCCCAGCACCGCCGCCCGTTGCAGCAGCGCTCGTCGTGTGAGCGCGCCTGCGCTCACGTCAATCGCCCGCGAGAGACCGTCCGGTCCCGCGCTTCCCTCGAATCCCCTCATGCTCCACTCCCTCCCGGCTCAGCGACGCCTCCACGTCGCGGCCCTCCGGCGACGCCTCCACGTCGCGAGGCCGATCATAGGCAGAACGTGTACGCGCTGTCAACCCGAGGCGCTCAGGCGTAGCGTCCGCTCGATTCGCGCGACGTGGTCCTGCTCCACCCCGGCCCGACCGGCGTAGTCGCCCCATCGTGAGACGACCTCGCGGATCTGCTCGACGATCCTCTCGGCACGACCGCGTGGCAGACCAGCCGTACGACCGCACTCGCTGAAGTCGATCATCGTGAAGTCATCGCGCTTGCCGTTCATCGTCATCTGATGAGCGCTCGTCCAGCGGCTGCCAGGCCGGTAGGAGTAGGCAACGTCGAATGCCGGCGCGAGCCTCCAGTCACCGGCGCGATCCATCAGGAAGGCGATGTTCTTGACGTGATCGTCCTGGTTACGGGCGACGATGTTGAAGGTCATGCGCCGGAACATCTGCTCGACGGTGTCGGCGCCGAGGCCGAGCCTACGGATCGTCAAGAAGGACTGCTCATAGGAGTGCGCGCCGGGCTGGTTGAAGTCGAGATGAGCCAGGGCGGCCAGCGAGAGCATGTGGCGCTTTGAGCCGTCCCGCCCGCGGTCGAAGCGTCGCGTCATGAAGTGGCGGCGCCCGCCCTCCTCGAGCAGTCGACACTCGCTCATCTCGACCTCCGCGTCCCCAGCCATCAGCGAGTAGGCGTACTCGATCGCCCCGAATCCCTGCGGATCGGCGAGTGCGTCCTTGTCGCGATTCTCGGAGACCCCGTCGAACTTGAGCAGCCAGTGCTCGAACCCGGGTCCAAGCTCCGGCACCTGGCCGGAGCGCACGACGTTGCTCTGAGGATTCCACGCGATCACGGCCTTGGCCCGGGCGCCCCCGGCGGAGGCGCCGACGCTGAGGATGTCGAGCATCGCCCGGCGCTGGTGGCCTTCGGCCAACGAGGCGATCAGCTCCTGACGGCGGCTCAGCACCTCCGATGCCAGCTCGACCAGCTCCGCGATGTCCAGATCGCGGGTCGCAGAGGAGGCGGGACCCTGGCTGGGACGAAACTCCAGCGCCCCCATGCCGCGGGTGCCGACGTAACACAGACGCTCGACCGAGTCGAAGCTCTCCGGGGCTCGACCCTGTCCCGCCAGCCAGGCATCGATCAATGCGTGTCCATAACGATCGGGCAGGCTGTCGGACAGCAGACCCGGAAGTCCGTGAAAGCTGTCGGGATCGAGGCCGGGAAAGGAGTAGGGCTCTCGCCGCAGCGGCATCGTCAGCGGCGCCACCTCGATCCCGCTGCCGAGGAAGTCGGGGTCGTACTGGAAGCTCGCGACGGCCTCCCCGTCCTCCAGCGCCACCGCTCCGATCCGGGTCCCCCACAGGATCGCCTGCGAATAGGTGCCCATCAGCCGGTATCGGGCGACTGGTCACCCCACCGCCACGGGGCCCCTCCGTCCCGGTCATGGCCGCGGTGGCGCCCCCCTGAGGCACGACGGCGGCCGCGGCCCCTCATATCGACCAGCTCGATTGGGGTCGGGCCCGATTCGGGGATCAGCCGGTCGAGAGCTTCGAGCAGGTCAAGGGCCCTGAGCACCCGGACGAAGCTCGTGTCGTTCACTACCTCCCCAGCCTCGATTCGCAACACGACCTTGCGCTCGACACCGGCCGCACTCGCCAGATCGGCCTGGGTGAGGTTGCGCCCGAGACGCAGCCGAGCCAGCCGGGCGCCCAGCTCCGAGAGAACCGCCTCATCCGTCATCGTTGCCTGTAGGCGCATAACATCCTTTTTGAAGGACTTTATCTGGATATATAGCTATTTAAGTACCCTATATGGTACTTATCGAGCTACAGTATACAGACCATTAGAGTCCCCTGAAGAGGATCTACTAGTCCCATATATCTTATAAGATCCTTTTTAAGGGACCTAACCGATCACTTCAACAGCCGCGACATCCGACGGTCCTTCAGCACCCGCCCCTCGGTCTGGTCTTTGGGGCAGTAGGCGATGATGTAGTCCTCGAAGTGGACCGCCTTGAGCGTCTCGCCGCAGCGCGGGCATGGCTCACCCTCGTGGCGGTGGACTTTCAGGGGCATCGGCAGCTTGTCGGGGATCGGCAGCTTCACCGTCTGCTCGTAGTGATCGAGGGCGCCGCCCAGCGTCTCGACAGTCGCCTTCCGCAGCCGCTCGGCTTCCTCGACGCTCAGGTCCGCACCACGCTTGTAGGGCGAGAGCATCGCCTCCCAGAGGATCTCATCGACCCAGGAGCGCCCGATGCCGGCGATCGTCCGCTGGTCGCGCAGCAGCGTGTGCAGCGGCCGCGGAGCATCCAGCAGCTCCTTAAGCTGGGCCGCATCACCGGGATCCGGCCAGGCCTCCGGGCCGAGCTTGGCGAGCGCCTCGTCCTCCTCCAGCAGATTGGAGGGCAGCAGCTTGACCCACGCCGCCTGCTTGGAGCCGAACTCGCGCAGCCGAAGCTCCAGACGAGTCGGATCGCCGTCGTCCTCCGGAGCGATCCTCACGAGCAGCCGCGAGGTCCTGTCGCGCGGGCCGGCGAGCTTGTCGAACAACTGCAACCGCCCGGCCGACATCAGGTGCAAGAGCACCGCCAAGTCCCCCTCGACATCGAGGATCAGGTTCTTGCCCCTCCTCCTGACACGCTCGATCGTCCGCCCCTCGAGCGCCGCCAGCGGCGGGTCGAAGGTCTTCAGCGCATTGATCCCCGGAGCCATAGCGGACTCGATCCTGCGTCCGGCGAGCGCCCCATCCAGCAGACACGCCGTGATCTCAACCTCAGGAAGCTCCGGCATCGACTTCCATCGTAGGCCCGGCTGTGGTCTGCGACGGCGGAGGGTCGGAGCCGGCTGACCGTCCGCGAAGCCGCCAGCCTGTCGGCTCGACCCGCAGCGTCCGGAAAGCCACGGTCCGCCGGCTCGACCCGGAGTCCCGCCACGGTCCGTCGGCTCGACCCGGAGCCCTAGGTGGCTGCGATCGGTGGCCCTTCGTAGGCCTTGCCCTGGGGACTCTTCCAGCGAACCCGCCAGAGGCTGCCCTGGGTGCTTGAGTGAAGCGTCCAGTAGCCGCGGCTGTCGGTCGTGACGGTCTTCAGGACCGAGTAGGCGCTCGAACCTTTCTTGCGGACCAGGACGGTGACCTTGGTCGAGCCTTTGGTCGGACGCACGAGCCCCCACAGCGAGAAGTGCCCGTGGCTCTTGCTGACCGTCAACGGCAGCGACCAAGCGCTGAAGAGCGGCTTGGGCTTGCCGGTCGAGTACTCGAGTCCTGTCTGGAAACCGACCGAGCCGCCGAGCGCGCTCGCGCCGGGAGCGCCGCCGAGCGGGTCGTCCTTCAGCAGATACTGAGAGAAAGCGGCCACACGTGAGTTGTTCCAGGCGATCTCTTCGGCGATCGCGTCGTATTCGGCCTGCTTGGCGACAGGCACGCCAAGTTCGCGGTTGGGGTAGCTCTGGATGCCGAACTCCGTCAGGTAGATCGGCACTCCGGACGGAATCGCGTGCGCGGCGGCGGCTTTGTTGAGCGCCCCCGACAGCCTCGAGAGCGCGCCGATCGTGACGTTGTCTGCGCCCGGGGCAACGTAGCGGGGGCTGACGGCCTTCGTGTAGGCATGGTGGGCGTAGCCGCTCATCTGCAGCTTCCCGCACGAGCCCGCCGGCCGATAGCGGTTGTTGAGGCACAGGGCGCCGCGCAGGAATGCCAGCGGCGCGACGTCGCGCAGCAGCGCCCGCGAGCCTTCGCGGTGCACGTTGACCGTGTCGTAGCCCGTCGGCGCCGTCTCTCCGAACAGCACCTTCGGGTGCGCCAGCCCCGCGGCCTGCAGGCCTGCATAGCCCGACTGGTAGAGGCTCCTGTAGATGCGCGGCGAGGCGGGCGTGCCGTTGGAGTTCCACTGCGGCAGCAGGAAGGCTGGGTGGTTGGGCTCGTTCCAGATCGAGAAGACCGAGACCTCCGAGCCGAACTCCTTGCCGACGGCCGTCATGAATTCCTGGAACTCCTTGGGCTCGGGACGGGTGATGTAGGGCGCTTTCTTGTTCGACGTCGCCCAACGCGGCACCGGCGAGGTGACCGTCAGGAGGACCGGCCAGCCGAGGCTCTTGGCCTCGGCCAGCGCGCTCGCGTAGACGGACCAGTTGTAGGCCGCCGGGTCAGTCGCCGTGAAGGACGGTTTCGTTGAGCTGGCGGCGCCGGGCGCCACCGAGTACCAGGACAGCTCGATGCGCAGCGCGTGCACTCCCAGCGTCTGCAGCTGGCTGAAGGTCTTGGCCTGCGTGCTGCCGTTCAGCAGCTCCGAGCCGGCCTCGAAGTAGGTGGTCTGCCCGTGTGAGGCCGAGGCCGTCGCGGGGACCGCCAGAGCCGCCACGGCGGCGCAGATGGAGAGGAGGGATGTGAGGGAAGGGAATCTGGGCATGGTCGGTTGAGACACCTCAGCGCAGGGAAGGTTGCGGTCGCTATAGCTTTCCCGTCCGTGAGCGCACCAATAGCGCCTGATGACATTGTCCGCACGGCGGCGGACGCGGAGGCTAACAGCCGTCCTCCCCTGCTCGTCCTCGACCCCCTCGAGGCGTTCCTTGACAGCCACGGCCTGGGATCTGGCGCGATCGAGGCCAGCCCGATCGGCGAGGGCCACTCCAACGTCACCTACCTGATCGAACGTGGCGGTGCCGAGTTCGTCCTGCGCCGCCCGCCCCGTCCGCCGCTGCCGCCGAGCGCCCACGACGTGCTGCGCGAGGCACGCCTGCTGGGGGCTCTCAAGGACACCCCCGCCCGCGTGCCCGCCGTTCTCGCCGTCGGCGACGACGAGCAGATCATCGGCTCGCCCTTCTACGTGATGGAGCGCGTGCCGGGCGATGTGATCGTCTCGAGCATGCCCGCGCCGCTGGACAACCCCGAGCAGCGCAACCGCACCGCCGAGGAGCTGATCGAGGCGCTGGTGGAGATCCACAGCGTCGACTGGCGCGCGGCCGGCCTTGAGGGTTTCGGCAAGCCGACGGGCTACCTGGAACGCCAGCTGCGTCGCTTCCTGGGGCTGTGGGAGCTCAACAAGACTCGTGAGATCCCGGCCGTCGAGAGCGTCGGCACCTGGCTGGCGGAGAACATGCCCGAGTCCGGCCCGGCGACGATCGTCCACGGCGACTTCCGGCTCGGCAACACCCTGTTCGTCTCGGGCGCCCCGGCACGGCTCGCAGCTGTCCTCGACTGGGAGATGGCGACGATCGGCGACCCACTTGCCGACCTGGGCTACCTCTGCATGATGTGGACCGAGGCCGGCGACCCGACCGGCGGCATGCGCGACTCGCTGGGCGCCGTGACCCGCGCCGAGGGCTTCCCGACCCGCGCCGAGATGATCGCCCTCTACGAGCAGCGCTCGGGCCGCTCGATGGGCGACATCCGCTGGTACATGACCCTGGCGCTGTGGAAGAGCGTCGTGTTCATGGAGGGCAACTACAAGCGGGCCGTCGCCGGCACCACCGATGACCCCTATCTCAAGCAGTTCGGCGAGGGCGTCCTCGAGCTGGCCCGGCAGGCCGAGGCGGTCGCTCATGGCGAGTGAGACAGACGGAGAACCCCGCAGCGCCCTTCTGATCGACTGGGGCGGAGTCTTGACGACGAACCTGTTCGCCTCCTTCAAGGCCTACTGCGAGCAGGCCGAGATCGATCCGAAGCTCCTGATGGGACGTTTTCGCACCGATCCCGAGGCACGCAAGCTGCTGATCGCCCTGGAGACTGGCGCATTGGACGAGGCCGCCTTCGAGCAGCGCTTCGCCAAGCTCTTGGAGGTCGAGCCCGACGGTCTCGTCGACGGGATGTTCGCCGGCGTGGCGCCCGACACGGCGATGGTTCACGCCGTGCGGTTGGCCCGCGAAGCGGGTATCAAGACAGCTCTCGTTTCGAACTCCTGGGGCGTTCACCGCTATCCCCACGACATGTTCGACGAGCTGTTCGACGGCGTCGTCATCTCAGCCGAAGAGGGGATTCGCAAGCCCGCCGTGAAGATGTACGAGCTGGGCGCCGAACGAGCCGGCGCCGCCCCCGCCGACTGCGTCTACGTCGATGACCTGCCCTTCAACCTGACCCCCGCGGAGGAGCTTGGCATGGCGACGGTCCACCACACCGACGCCGCCATCACGATCCCGCGCCTGGAAGAGCTGCTGGGCGCCAAGCTGACCTAGGGGCGCGCCAAGGTCAATCCGTCGGTATTAATCCCCCATGGCTCAGGGTACGGGGCCTCATGCCGAGATTGTGGGCATGTCCTTCCTCGAGGCAGACGGGGACCCTCCGCGTCCCGGGCCGGCCGACAGGCACGCGGGCACAGACTTTCCAACGGGCCTGATGGCGAAGATCCTCGCGGCGCTGTTCGCCTCGGGAGCAACGCTGGCGCTGCTGACGGTCTGCCTACCCCATCCTCGCCGGGCCAGCGTGCTGGGGCTGTTGCTGGTCGTGGGAAGCGCCTATCTGGTGGCCTGCCTGCTGCTGTGGCGCGCGACGCGCGTGCCGAAGCGCTTGCTGGCGCTGGCCCTGGGCTGCGGCAGCGTGATGATCACCGCCGTGGCCTACTTCTCGGGCGAGAGCCCCAGCCCGCTGATCTTCTTCTACCTGTGGATCTTCCTCTACTCCGCCTACTTCTTCACAGACGCCGAGCTGGCCGGCGAGATCGTCGTCGTCGGGATCCTCTACGGCGCGCTTCTGATCTCACGGCCGCCGCCGGGCGGGACTCCCTCCTGGTGGCTCGTGGGGATGGGAGCCCTGGGGGTGGCAGCGACGGTCATCAGGGTGATGCGAGCGAAGGCCGAGCTGTTGATCACAAGGCTCTACGGGGCGTCGCGGAGCGACCCGCTGACGAACCTGGCCAACCGGCTCGCCTTTCGGGAACTGCTCGACTTGGAGCTCGCCAGAGCGCGTCGGTCCGGCACGCCGATGACGGTCGTGATGGGCGACCTCGATCGCTTCAAGGAGGTCAACGACCGCTCGGGACACCATGTCGGCGACCTCGCCCTGCAAAGGGTCGCGCGACTGCTCGAACACGGCAAGCGCGAGGTCGACGGCGTGGCTAGGGTCGGCGGCGAGGAGTTCGCGCTGGTCCTGCCCGACACCGACGCCCATCAGGCATTCGTCCTGGCCGAGCGCCTGCGCTGCGAAGTCGCCGAGGAGTTCTCCGGAGACGCCGTGACGATGACGATCAGCTTCGGCCTGGCCAGCTATCCCGAAGGCGCGATGACGGCCTCATCGCTGGTGCAAGGCGCTGACAGCGCTCTGTATCTGGCTAAGGGCAGCGGACGCAACAGGACCGTCCTTCACACGACGTCGTTGCGCGACTCACCGTTTCCCGACTCCCGCGACATCGACGCCGAGCGCTTCCTGGCGGTCGTCCTGGATCTGGCCGAGGCGGTCGACCTGCGCTTCAGCGGCAATGCGCGGCACTCCGAGACGGTGGGCCGCTATGCGGAGATGATGGCGCGCGAGCTGGGCTTCTCCGAGGAGCACACCGGCCGCATCCGGCTGGCGGGCCTGCTGCACGACATCGGCAAGGTCGGCGTGCCCGACAGCATCCTGCGCAAGCCGGGGAACCTCTCAGAGCAGGAGTTCGAGACGATCAAGCGCCATCCCGAGCTGGGCGCGCAGATCCTCGAGCACGCGAGCCTCGCGGACATCCGCGGCTGGGTCGGGGGCCACCACGAGCGCCCCGATGGGCGGGGCTACCCGCACGGGCTCGCCGGCGAGGCGATTCCCCTGGAGGCCCGCATCCTCGCCGTCGCCGACGCCTATGAGGCGATGACCTGCGACCGCTCCTACCGCTCGTCGATGAGCCATGGGGCGGCGCGGACGGAGCTAGAACGCTGCACCGGCAGCCAGTTCGACCCGCAGGCCGTGACCGCTCTCGTCAGGGTCCTCTCGAGAGAGGTCCAGCACGCCGAATCGGCGCTCGCGCGGCTCTGAGCCGCTCGCTGCCACGCCGCTGCTAGGCCGAGGGCGAGGCGTCGGGCATCAGGCGCTTACGACCCTTGTGGTCCTTGCGCCCGGTCCCAATGCACTCACGACAGACGACCCACCGGGCCTCCTGGCCGGGTTCGGAGGCAGCGGCCGAAGGCGTCCAGCCGGTGCCCGCGCACGTCGGGCACCGGTCCGCCTCCGCTATGTGACGATCGCTCTGCGTCAACTGATGATCCCCTAGGCGCGCTTGCCGCGGCCATAGAGGAGCTTAAAGAAGCCGGCGAGCAGCTTCGAGGTCCTCGACTTGTACGGGTACATGAAGATTTCCTTCTTCATGGCGAGCTTGGGTGTCACGACGATCGCCTGCTGGGAGCAGTACTTGCGGATGCCGCCGGCGCCGTGTCGAGAGCCCAGGCCCGAGGCCTTGGCGCCGCCCATCGGCAGCTCCAGGACCGTGTAGTTGATCATCGCGTCGTTGACGTTGGCCGCGCCGGCTTCAAGGCGCCGCGCGACGGCCTCGCCACGGTCGGTGTCCTTCGAGAAGACGGAGGCGCCGAGCCCGTAGGGCGAGTCGTTGGCAAGTCGGACGGCCTCGTCGGCGTCAGCGACCTTCATGATCGGAAGCGTCGGGCCGAAGGTCTCCTCGGTCATGCACTTCATCGTGTGGTCGACGTCGACGAGCACAGTCGGCTCGAAGAAGCGACCCGCGCCGGGGGACTCATGACCGCCGACGAGCACTCGCGCGCCCTTCTGGATCGCGTCGGCGACGTGGTCCTTGATCGTCTCCATCTGCGGCGGGAAGGTGATCGCGCCGACCTCCACCGAGCCGGGGCCTTCAGGCTTGCCGACGCGCAGCTCGCGGACTTTCTCGGAGACTTTGGCGACGAACTCGTCGTAGACGGGCTCCTCGACGTAGACGCGCTCGATCGAGATGCACGTCTGTCCGGCGTTCTGCATGGCGAAGTAGGTGGCGTAGTTGGCCGCACGCTCGACGTCGGCATCGGCGAGGACCAGCATCGGGTCCTTGCCGCCGAGCTCCAGCGACGCCGGAATCAGTCGCTTCGCGGCCGTCTCGGCGACCTTCTTGCCAGTCTTGGTCGAGCCCGTGAACATGATCATGTCGACGTGCTCGATCAGCGCCGCGCCGGTGCCGCCGCGGCCGGTCGCGATCTGCAGGACATTCTCCGGCAGTCCGCACTCGCGCAGCCCTTCGGCCATCAACATCGAGGTGAGAGGCGTCACCTCCGAGGGCTTGAGGATCACGCTGTTGCCGGCCATCAGGGCCGGGATGCAGTCGCCGAAGGAGTTCGTCAGCGGGTAGTTCCAGGGGCCGATCACGCCGATCAGCCCGAGCGGGCGGTAGCGGTTGATCAGCTTCTTGCCCTTGACCAGAACTTGGCTGGACTTGACGCGTTCGTCGGCCAGGTACTCAGGGCCCTGCTTGGCCCAGAAGCCGAAGGCGTTGCCGGCGTAGCCGATCTCGGCCAGCTCGGCATCCTCGAAGGTCTTGCCGGTCTCTGAGCAGATCGTGGCGACGACGCGATCGGCGTTGTCCATCACCCACTTCTGGGCGCGGAGCAAGATGCGGGCGCGACCGTCGAGGCCGTAGGCCTCCCACTCGGGCTGAGCTGCACGACCGCGGGTGACCATCTCGGCCACCTCATCGGCGCTCATGTCGGGAACGTGGGCGATGATCTCGCCCGTCGCCGGGTTCTCGACGGGGATCCCGTCGGGCTGCGGGACGATCCGCTCCGGCGTCTCCTCCAACTGCTGCTCCTGCTGCTCGGCCGTGGCCATCAGACCCTCCCGCTCTCAGTTCACCCTTTGCAAGAGAGGTTACTCCGACCGGACGGTCGGCGCGGGCCTTCAGGTCAACAACTCAACGCTCACGTCGAGCGCCCGATATGTCTCCAGCGCCCGACGGTCACGCGTCGCCAGGCGAAGACCATGCTCGACGGCTGTCGCACCGACCAGGGCGTCGTAGACGGCACCTCCGGAGATCCCCTCGAGGTGCAGACGAGCGAGCAGATCCTCCGCAGCGTCCGCGCCGAGGAATCGGGTGTTGGGGAAGTTCGTCGAAAGCACGCGTGCGACCGCCGCGGGTGTGCGCCGGTCGGGCGGGGGCAGGCGGGTGAGCACCGAAAAGGTCTCGAACGCCGCGTGTCCCGCCAGTCCCAGACGGCGATCGGCAAGTGCGAGGAACGTCTCCTCATAGTGATCGTGATCGACAACCGACAGCGCGACCGCAACGCTGGTGTCGACCAGCAGGTCTCCTCGCTCAGCGCTGCCCGGCATCGCGCAACGAGCGAACGATCTCGTCGTCGATCCGCACGCCCCCTCCACCGATCGCGAGCCGTCCGTCGCGCTCCACGAGCGCATCCTCGGCCGGTAGCTCGATGCGCAACCCAGAGCCATCAACCGTCACCTCGACTACTCCGGGTCGTATACCCACATGCTCGCGAAGCTGTTTGGGGATCACCAAGCGTCCTGCCTGATCAATGGTTGCACGCATGCCTAAAAAATACCATCGGAATGGCGCGGACTTGACGGAGCGAGAGCGGTGGGCTTCTCCGGGACCGTCCCTCGCGCAAGCTGCTCAGCGCAGAGAGGTCCAGCTGTAGTCCCAGGCACCGACGTTCCAGAGATCGCCGACGCCGCGAGCACGTGTGCCCTCGATGTTCGCTTGGCTGTCCCAATCGAACGGAATCACCGCAGCGTCTTCGACCAGCTCGTCGTCGATTCTCGCCCAGGCGCTTGCCCGGGGCGCAGTACCCACCACGGCTTCCGCAGCGATCATCGCTTCGTTGATCGCCGGCACATTCGTCTGGCCCCAATTGACGTTGCCGGTCGCGTTGATGTACGCGCCGTTGAATGTGATGTCGAGGACGGTCTGGGGGTCCCCGAAGTCGGCGATCCAACCGACGCTCGGGCAGATGTCCGGCTGGTTCTTCGGAACGTTGCAGTACCTCGCGTACATCGTCGCCGTTTGGACGACTTTGAAGTCCGTCTTGAAGCCGAGGCTCTCGACCGTTTCGTTGACGATCTCCGCGTCCCGTTCCGCCGGTTCGCCCTTGGCGCCGACGATCGATACGACCTGGCTGCCGGTGTAGCGGCCCGGATAGCCCGCGAGACGCAGGTACTTTTCAGCGACTTCCAGGTCACCCTGGGGGTGTTCGTCGAAGTCGAACTGAGGGCCATGCGGGCCTTCGAGGCCTCCGGCCTCTTCGAAGCCGGGGATCGTCGGGTAGAGGAAGTGACCAGCCGGCGACGCCAGCAGCCCACCTCCACGCACGGCGTCCAGCGCCACGCGGTCGAGCGCAGCCCAGAGCGCCTTGCGCAGGTCGATGTTCGCAAACGGTCCTCGTGCTGAGTCGATGCCGATGTAGTGATCGCCGGCGCCCGGGGAGATCTCCAGCTGCGAGGGATGTCGTTCGATCGCCTCCTTGACGGCGGAGAGCGCCGGCGGCTCGTTCTCGACGTCGTCGGCGCTGCTCAGAACCTTCGGGCCGATCCTCTGCTCGAAGCTGCCGATCTTGATGTGGATGGCGCGCAGGTAGGCGGGCCTGAAGTCCGTCGAGCGCCGCCAGTTGGGGTTACGGACGAGCGTGGCGGAGAGTCCGGGCCGGTAGCCGATGCCGAGCACCTTCCCGGAGCGGTCGTTGGCGAGCATGTAAGGGCCGGTGGCGACCTCGTGAGCGCTGTAGTCGGACGGCTGCTGTCTGTCGAAGCGCTGCGCGTAGCTCTTGGGCACAGGGGCCGTGAGGGGAAGCACGAGCGCGTCCGCGACGATCTGGCCGAGCGGCTCGGTGAGCTTGAAGACGATCTCGTGGCGGTTGGGCGTGCGGATCCCTCTTATCGGTCCCCCGCCGGCGTGGGGCATCCCTTCGATCGCTTCGAAGTAGGCGTGGAGGTAGGAGTTGGCCACGTGTGGGCTGGCGCCCCGCTCGATCGCGTACGCGACGTCCTCGGAGGTGACTTCGCGGTTGACCGGCGGGCTGAAGCGCACGCCGTGCTTGAGCATCACCGTCACGGTCTTCGCGTCCGCTGAGATGCGAGGCGGGCCGGCGGCCAGATCGGGAACCGACTGAAGGCTGTTCGGGCGGAAGGAGTAGAGCGGCCGCTGGGTCGCGTAGACGACCTCGTAGTCGAGCGAGTAGTACGCCTCCCCCGGGTCGAGGTGTTCGAAGTCGGCTTCGTTGAGGACGTTGAGAACGCCACCGCGCTGCCCGCCGGTCAGAGACTCGGTCAGCGGGCTCTGATAGCTCGCAGCCGCCGCGCCCGGCACGATCGCCAGCACCAGCAAAAGCGCCGACCCCCATCTCCTCGCCTTTCCGATCATGCGCCGGGCATCAGGCCGCATGCGGCCCACTCCCAAGAGAAGCCCTCTACTCCGAGATCTCTAGCGTGGCGATGCCGACCGGCTCAGAAGGCCGGTCGCCGCCGCCGGTCTGCACGCCCTCGAGCTTGTCGACGACGTCCATCCCCTCAGTCACCTGGCCGAAGACGGTGTGCTTGCCGTCGAGCCACGGGCACGCGTCGGCGGTGACGATGAAGAACTGCGAGCCGTTGGTGTTGGGCCCCGCGTTGGCCATCGCCAGCGCGCCGCGGACGATCTTGTGCGAGTTGAACTCGTCCTCGAAGGTGTAGCCGGGGCCACCGGTGCCGGTGCCCTCTGGGCAGCCTCCCTGGATCATGAAGTCCTTGATCACGCGGTGGAAGGTCAGGCCGTCGTAGAAGCCCTCGCCGGCCAGCTTGCGGAAGTTCTCGACGGTCTTGGGGGCATCCGCCTCGAACAGCTCGAAGACGATCGGCCCTTCGGTGGTCTGCATCGTTGCCTGCATGGGCCTCTCAGCCTTTCTTTCGGATTCGGTTTGCGGGGGACAGACTACGAAGCTCTGGCGTCCGCCTCGGACGAGCAGGGTGCGACTACTTCGCCGGCACCCGCTCCAGGCTCATCGAATGGCCTTTGATGCTCTTGCCGTCGAGCGCCTCGATCACGCGGTCGGCCTCACCGGCCGGCACCGACAGGAACGAGAAGCGGTCGAGCAGCATCACGTCGCGGACGGACTCGCCGTCGAGGCCGGCCGAGGATGTGACGGCGGAGACGATGTCGGCGACCTTCAGTCCGGATGAGCGACCGCCGCCGAGCACGAGCTTCACGTAAGGCTCTGACTCGTCGCGCTTCTTGGAGACTTGCGGCTTGGAGTGCCTGCGCGGGCGCTCCACGACCGGTGTGGGGCTCGCCTTGGCGCCCTTCTCCCACTTCGTCACCTCGGTGCCGATGTGGCGTTCGATCGCCTCCAGCTCGCGCTTCTGGCGATCCTCCACGAAAGTGATCGCACGGCCTGTACGTCCGACGCGCCCGGTGCGCCCGATGCGGTGGACGTAGGTGTCGGGGCTCGTCGGCACGTCGTAGTTGACGACGTGCGTGACCGTCGAGATGTCGAGACCGCGGGCTGCGACGTCGGTCGCCACGAGGATCGGCACGCGGCCGCCCTTGAAGGCGAGCATGACGCCGTCGCGGGAGCCCTGGGACATGTCGCCGTGCAGCGCCCTGACGTTCATCCCACGGTCCTTCAGCGTGCGGAACAGCTGATCGGCCCGGATCTTCGTCCGCACGAACACGATCGCCTGGTCGGGTTTCTCAGCGCTCAAAACCTCAACGAGCATCTCCGGCTTGTGCTTGGTCTCGACAGGAAGCTGGAACTGGGCGACGGTGTCGATCGTCAGCGTCGCCGCCTCGACCTTGATCAGCGAAGGCTCGTACATGTAGCGGTCGGCCAGCATCTGGATAGGGCCTGGCATCGTCGCGCTGAACAACGCCGTCTGGCGGCTCGAGGGTGTCAGCGAGAGGATCTTCTCGACGTCCTCCAGGAAGCCCAGGTCCAGCATCTCATCGGCCTCGTCGAGAACCACGAAGCGGCAGCTGGTCAGCATCAGCGAGTGCCTCGAGATCAGATCCAGGACACGGCCGACCGTGCCCACGACAACATGGCCGCCGGCGCGAAGCTGAGCCTGCTGGGTGCGGATCGGCGCGCCGCCGAATACAGCCACCACGTCGATCCCACCCTGAGCGCCGTATGTCCGCAGCGCCTGCGTCACCTGGATGCAGAGCTCGCGTGTCGGCGTCAGCACGAGTGCCTGGACCGACTTCTCCGAGGCATCGACGTATTCCATGATCGGCAGCCCGAAGGCAGCTGTCTTGCCCGTGCCCGTCTGCGCCTGGCCGATCACGTCCCGGCCCTCCAGGAGCGCCGGGATCGCCTGTTCCTGGATCGGGCTCGGGGACTCGTAGCCGACATCCTGGAGCGCCTTGAGCGTGGACTCCGACAGGCCGAGATCTGCGAAGGACTTGCTCACAGCCACCGTCACAGGGTCGGGTCGAGCAGCAGCTTGCCCGTAGTTCGTCTGGCGCGCAGGTCGATCTGCGCCTGGGGGGCCTGCTCGAGTGGGTAGGTGGCGCCGACGATCGCCTTCAGCTCGCCACGCTCGGCGCGGGCGAAGAGGTCCGCCAGGGCGTCGGCGAACATCCCCGGCGCGCCGACCCCGTGGGGGGCGGGCAGGCAGTGGAACAGGTAGAAGCCCACGACCGAACGGGAGTTGCGCAGGAGCGATCCGGTGCGCACGACGTTCTGATCGCCCGTGGCGATGCCGTTGACGACGATCCGGCCGAACGGCGCCAGCGTTTTGATCGACGCGTCGAAGACCTCGCCGCCGGAGGAGTCCAGAACGACGTCCAGCCCACGACCAGCGTTGGCTTCGAGCAGGCGCTCGGTCAGGCCCTCGGGGCCAGGGTCGATCGCGGCGTCCGCTCCCAGCTCCAGCGCCAGTTCACGCTTGCGCTCGCTGGAGGCCGTCGCGATCACCCGTCCGGCACCGAAGGCACGGGCCAGCTGGGTGGCCAGCGACCCGACACCGCCGGCGGCCGAGTGGACCACGACGCTCTCTCCCGCCGCCAGCCGTGCGGCCGTGTGCAGCAGGTGCCAAGCCGTCGTCCCCTGCAGCACCAGCGCCAGGGCCGTACCGTCGTCGAGCCCGTCGGGGATCGGGAAGATCAGCTCGCGCGGGGCGACGGCCAGCTCGGCATAGCCGCCGGAGCCCACCAGGGCGACGACCCGCTCACCGGTCTCCTCCATCACACCCGCGACCTCCCCGCCGGGGATCAGCGGCAACTCGGCCTTACATACATAGGAGTTGGTGCGGGTGTGGGTGTCGGCGAAGTTCAGCCCTGCCCTCGTGACGCGGATCACGGCCTCGCCGGGACCCGGCTCGGGGCTGGGAAGCTCGGCCAGCCGCAGCACCTCGGGCCCACCGAACTCGGTCATCTGGATCGCGCGCATCGACCCCGAGGCTATCGGAGACCCCGCCCCGGCCCCGTGGCGACCCCTCAGCCCCGCCGCACGAACCCCGGAGGCTCGCCTCAGCACCCCGCCAGAGTGCTCTAAGGTGGCCGCCCATGTCAATCACCGTCGTCGGATCAATCGCCTATGACACCGTCAAGACCCCTTTCGGGGAGCGCGAGCGGATGCTCGGCGGGGCCGCTGTGCACTTCGCCCTGGCCGCCTCCTTCTTCGAGGACGTCTGCGTCGTGGGACCAGTCGGCGAGGACTTCGGGGAGGCCCAGATGGAGGTCATGCGCAGCCGTGGCGTCGACATCAGCGGCATCGAGACCGTCGCCGGCGGCAAGACCTTCTTCTGGCAGGGCGAGTACGGCTGGGATCTCAACAGCCGCGAGACGATCGACACCCAACTGGGCGTCTTCGAGGGCTTCCAGCCAAAGCTGACCGAGACGGCCCTGGCCAGCGACGTCCTGTTCCTGGCCAACATCCAGCCGGACCTGCAGCGCGACGTCCGCGCGCAGTTGCCTGAGGCCCGCTTCGTCGCCCTGGATTCGATGAACCTGTGGATCGACATCGCCCGCGACTCGCTGGTGGCGGCAATCGAGGGCGTCGACTGCGTGATCCTCAACGATGCCGAGCTGCGCCAGCTGACGGGCAAGCCGAACCTCGTCTCGGCCGCGCAGGAGATCCTCACCTGGAGTCCCACCGAAGGCCCCGGGCGCGGCCCCAGCGTGGTCGTAGCCAAGCAGGGCGAGTACGGCGCCGCCCTCGTCACCCGCCAGGGCTTCTTCGCGCTCCCTGCCTATCCACTGGAGAGCGTCGTCGACCCGACCGGCGCGGGCGACACCTTCGCCGGAGGCCTCGTCGGCTACATCGCCGCCCACCCCGGCGAGGCCGTCAGCGGCGAGCTGCTGCGCCAGGCGATGGCCCACGCCACGGTCCTCGCCTCCTTCAATGTCGAGGAGTTCGGCACCGAGCGGATCGAACGGCTCGAGGGCCACGAGATCGCCGCCCGCATCAAGGCGCTTCACGCGATGACGCAGTTCAGCGGCGAGCCGCTGGCCCTCCGCGGCTGAGATCCACGGGGCCGGCGCGCCCGCTGGGGATTCCGGTGGGCGGGAAGCGCTCTACGCCACGGTGCCACGGGGTATCATCGGGAGCAGTGGACACCTGGACCTTCCTGTGGCTGATGGTCTTCTTGAAGATCCCGATCATCGGCCTGTTCCTGATCGTCCGATGGGCGGTGAAGGACGCACCGGAGGCCGCCGCGGGAGGCGACGGCGGCATCGGCCCGCGTCCGCGCCCCGTCCACCCGCATCACCCGCGCAGCCGGCCTCCCCGTAAGCCACGACGAGGCCCACACCGCGATCCCACCCCAGGCTCTCCCCCGCGCATCCGGGCAGTGGCCACGCTCGGGCACGGACCGCGTGTCTGATCGCTGCTGCCCCGCGGGCGAAGCGGCGAGCAACTCGCCAATCAATCGATCTCTCAGCATCGCGACCTCGAACAGGAGAAGCAGATGAGCACCGAGACACAGGCCGACGTTGACGGACAGGCCAACGGCCGCCCATCCGAGGAGGCAAAGCTGACGGTCACCGACAGCCGCACCGGGCAGACCTACGAACTTCCGATCACCGACGGCACCGTCCGCGCGACCGACCTGCGACAGATCAAGGTCGATCCCGACGAATTCGGGCTGATGGCCTACGACCCGGCGTTCATGAACACCGCCTCCTGTCGCAGCTCGATCACCTACATAGACGGTGACGCGGGGATCCTCCAGCATCGTGGCTACTCGATCGAGCAGCTCTGTGAGCACTCGACCTACCTCGAGGTCGCCTACCTGCTGATCAACGGCCGGCTGCCCAACGAGGTCGAGCTGAAGGGCTGGATCGACGAGATCACGATCCACACCTTCGTCCACGAGAACGTCAAGGACTTCATGCAGGGCTTCCGCTACGACGCCAACCCGATGGGGATGCTCGTCGCCTCCGTCGGCGCGCTGTCGACGTTCTACCCAGACGCCAACAAAATCCACGATGAGCGGATCCGGGCGATCCAGATCATCCGCCTGCTGGCGAAGATGCCGACGCTCGCCGCCTTCGCCTTCCGCCACGGCATGGGCCAGCCCTACGTCTACCCCGACAACGACCTTAACTACGCGGGCAACTTCCTCGGAATGATGTACAAAATGACGGAGCTGAAGTACGAGCCCGATCCCCGCCTGGAACGGGCGCTCGACGTCCTCTTCATCCTCCACGCCGACCACGAACAGAACGCCTCGACGAGCGCCGTCCGCGCGGTCGGCTCGACCCAGGTCGACCCCTACTCAGCCGTCGCCGCCGGCGTCGCCGCGCTCTACGGCCCTCTCCACGGTGGCGCCAACGAGCAAGCCCTGCGAATGCTCAAACGGATCGAGACCGTCGAGAACATCCCCGACTTCCTCGAGGGCGTGAAGGCAGGCAACGAGCGGCTGATGGGCTTCGGCCACCGCGTCTACAAGAACTACGACCCCCGCGCACGGATCATCAAGAAACACCTCGACGCCGTCTTCGAGGTGCGCGGCAAGAGCCCGCTGCTGGAGGTCGCCACGGAGCTCGAGAAGCGCGCGCTCGACGACGACTACTTCACCTCGCGCAAGCTCTACCCCAATGTCGACTTCTACTCAGGCCTGATCTATGAGGCGCTGGGGCTGCCCGTCGCGATGTTCCCCGTGATGTTCGCCATCGGGCGGACGAGCGGCTGGATCGCCCAGTGGAAGGAGATGGTCGGCGACTCCGAGCAGAAGATCGCCCGGCCGCGGCAGATCTATACGGGGGCGCGGGATCTCGACTACACACCAATCGCTTCACGGTAGTCGCTTCGCGTTGAGTATTTGATCCTGGCTCCGCGGAGGATCAAATACTCAACGCTGCGCTCCAGCCAAGGCTCAGCTTTCCTCGACTATCACGGTGACGGTCTCTGCGACCGCGTCGGCCTCGTCCGTCATCGCTCGGAGCCAGACCAGCACCAGTACTGCCAACAGCGTGGCGGAATTGGCGGCGATGATCGCCGGATCTCCGCGGAGGATGCCGTAAACCGCCCAGGCGGCGACGCCGCTCCCGAAGCAGAGGAGCCATAGCCAGGAAAGGCCTGCGGCGCTGCGCATACGCGCGGAGCGCACGACCTGAGGGAGAAAGCTCAGCGTCGTCAGGGCTCCGGCGACATAGCCCAATGCGGTCATGGCCCTAACGATAGGAAGGCGCGCCTGCGCCCGTGCGCCTACACGACCAGCGTCGCGCCGTGGCGCTTCAGCCAATCGCGGTCCTCGCGCCAGTCCGGCCAGTGGCGCTCGAGCAGCGCCCAGAAGCTAGGTGAGTGGTCTGCCACCTGCAGGTGGCAGACCTCGTGCCAGACGACGTATTCGAGCACCCGCTCGGGCGCCATCAACAGCCGCCAGTTGAAGCTCATCCGCCCCTTCGAGGAGCAGGACGCCCAGCGCGTGCGCTGGCCGCGGATGTCGAGGCCGGTGTAGCTGAGGCTCGCCCGTGCTGCGGCGGCGTCCAGCCGGGGGGCGATCTCGGCGCGTGCTTCTCGACGGTAGAAGCGCTCGATCGCCGGACGGGCGTCTCCGGCGGGCACGAGCAGGCGATCGTCCTGGCGATGGACCCGTGAGCGGCCCGGCTCGGCCACGAGCCGCAGGGTGCCATCGAGGTAGGGCAACGTCCCGGCCCGCCCGGCCACAGCCGCCATCGTCTCCCGCGCCTCGGCCAGGCGCCGCTCGATCCAGGGGCGCAGCTCGCTGATCGCGCTCGCCGCGGCCCGCTCGGGAGCCCGGGACGGAAGCACGACCTCGACGCCGCTGTGGGCGTGGACGTTGACCCTGACGCGCCGGGCCCTGGCCGAGCGCCTGACCGTGTAGGGAATCTCGGTCAGCTCGGCGGTGGCCACGACGAGAGACTACGGCGCCGGGCGGGCGCCTCGGGCGGCGGTGGGCCGTAGGCTTCGCCGGCGATGACCGAGCCCAAGCAGACCTCAGCCGAACGCAACCCAACGCTCGACGAGGAGCTGCTGCTGCGGCTCGACGGCGAGTCCCCGGAGGTGCGCGCCGCCGACACTGACCGCGTGCGAACGATCGCCGAGGAGTTCGCCCGCGGCTTCCGAGCACTGGCCGCTGTCGAGCGCGCGGTGACGGTCTTCGGCTCCGCACGCACGCCAACCGAGCACCCCCACTACGCACTGGCGCGCGAACTCGGCGCCTGCCTCGGCAAGGCCGGCTATGCGGTCATAACCGGCGGCGGGCCTGGGCTGATGGAGGCCGCCAACCGCGGCGCCCGCGACGCCGGCGCTCTATCGGTCGGCTGCAACATCGAACTGCCTCACGAGCAGCGGCTGAACCCCTATGTGGACATCGGCCTGCGCTTCAAGCACTTCTTCGCCCGCAAGGTCATGTTCGTCCGCTACGCCAGCGCCTTCGTCGTCTGCCCCGGCGGCTTCGGGACCCTCGACGAGCTGTTTGAAGTCCTGACTCTGATTCAGACCGGCACCACCCGCCACGTCCCCGCGATCCTGCTCGGCGATGGCGAGTGGGATGGGCTGATCGACTGGCTGCGCGCGCGGGCCCTCAACGAGGGGCACATCGACGAGCGCGACCTCGAGTTGCTGCAGATCGTCAAGACGCCCGAGCAGGCTTGCGAGATCGTCCAGGACGCCTATCAGCGCCAGCTCGCCGAGGCTCCTCGCACCAGGCGCCGGACGGCAGCGGTCACGGACGCTTGATCGCCTCACCGGGAGCACCCAACGATCTGCGGGGATAATCACGCCGTGAGCAAATCGCGGATCCGTCTGCCTAGAGACCTGCGCGGCCCCTATGAGGTCTTCATCAACGGCGTCCCCCAGAAGCCCGGGGTCGACTTCAACGTCCGCGAAGGGGCGCTCGTCTTCGAGCGCGACCTACGCAAGGACAAGATCTCAGGCTGGCGCTGGCTGCTCGGCGCCTGGGGGGTCGGCACCTACCGTCAGAACGATTCCGTCGACGTTCGCTACGAGGCCGCCGACGGCTCGCCGCGGGTGGCCGAGGGGCTGGAGATCGAGCCCGGGTAAACCGCCTTCTCCCAGGGGCGGGCGAGCTTCAGGGCGCTGAGAATCGCCCGTGTCGCCGGAGAGCGGTTGAGCGTGTAGAAGTGGATCCCGGGAGCGCCGGCGGCGAGCAGTTCGGCGCACTGCAGCGTCGCGTAGGCGACACCGAAGTCGAGCACCGCCTCCTCGACGTCACCGCGCTTCTCGAGCTCTGACGCGAGGCCAGGCGGGATCGAGGCGCCGCTCATCTTCGCCATCCGCTCGATCTGGCCGACCCTCGTGATCGGCATGATCCCCGGGATGATCGGGACGTTGACTCCCAGCTCCCGGGTCTGCCTGAGGAACTCGAAGTAGCGGACGTTGTCGAAGAACAGGTTCGTGATCAGGAAGTCGACGCCCGCCTCGACCTTCTCGGCGAGATGCTGGAGGTCGTCCTCGCGGCTCGTGGCGTGGATATGGGTCTCCGGGAAGCAGGCGGCGCCGATCGCGAACGGATAGTCGCGGTCGATCATCTCCACCAGCTCGCGGGAGAACTCGAGGCCACCATCGGTCTTGATCCACTCCTCCTGACCGGCCGGCGGGTCGCCACGCAGCGCCAGCACATTGTCGATGCCGGCAGCCTGCATCTCGTCGAGCGTTGTGCGCAGCTCCGGCACCGTCGCTCCCACACAGGTGAAATGGGCCATTGCCTCAAGGCCCCACTCCTCCCGGATCCGCTTGACGATCTCGATCGTTTTCTCCCGCGTCGAGCCACCCGCCCCGTAGGTGACCGACACGTAAGCCGGCTCCAGCTCGCGCAACTCGGATAGCGCCGTGTAGAGGTTCTCCTCGCCGACCGGAGTTTTGGGTGGAAAGAACTCGAAGGAGAAGATGGGACCGTCGCCGGCCAGGATCTCGTCGATTCGCATCCTCAGATTATGCCGTCCAGCGCTCCGGATCCCCTGGTATCCGCCTCACTCCTCCTGTGCTCTCCAGGTGGGTCAGGTAGCCGAGCGTCTGCGACAGCAGCCACTGGCCGTTCTGTTGAGAGAGTGCCTCGCCGTAGATCGTCCCGACCATCTCAAAGGCCGTCAGCTCCTCGCCGGCGACGGCCTGCAGGACCTTGTAGAGGTGCTCCTCGACCAGCGCCCTGTTGCCGTGGATGTGGGCATGGACGTCGTTGAAGGTGCGACCGTGACCGGCCAGGCAGAGACGCGCACCGAGCCGCTCGACGACGTCGAGGGAGCTCAGGAACTCCCCGACGGGGTTCGGCGAGTAGCCGTACTCGAAGTACAGGGAGATGCGCCCGAGCAGGTGATCGCCGGAGATCAAAAGGCGGCGCTCGGGCTGGAACAGGCAGACGTGCGAGGGGGCGTGGCCAGGGGTCTCGTAGGTAACCCACTCGCCGAGGTCGCTCTGCACCGTGACGCCGGCGAGCAGGTCGCGGTCGGCCTTCAGCGGGCCAACGATCCCCGGGTTTGCCGAGCTGCCGCGCTGTGCGGCGTAGCGCCGCAGCGGCTCCTCCGGAACGCCGCTCTGACGCGCAACCTCCAGACGCCGCGTCAGCACCGCCTCGGGATCCTCGACGAGCCTGTTCACGAGCTCGTGGGAGGGGTGCATCCACAGCTCGCAACCCGTGCGCTGCGTGATCGGCACGGCCTGCCCGCAGTGGTCGGAGTGCGCATGTGTGCAGACGACGAGCCGCACGTCCTCGATGCGCAAGCCGACCATCTGCATCGCGCGCTCCAGGTTCTCCATCGAGTGCTCGTCGTGGTAGCCGGTGTCGACGAGCACGATCCCATCGCCGGCCGAGAGCGCCCAGGCGTTGCAGTGGGGAACGCCCGGCCAGGGCAGCGGCAGGCGCAGCCGGTAGACGCCTCGCATGATGCGTTCGCCGCGGCCCATCTCGGTCCGGCTGCTCACATCGGCCACGCGGCGGAGACTAGACTACGGCCCTTCAATGGCGTAAAGGAGACGGGCATGGCCGAGCGTGAGCAGGAGGACGGGGCAAGCGAGGCGAGCACGAGGGTCCAGGAGGTCGCCGCGAACATCCAGCAGGCCGCCTCGACCCGCAAACGGATCTCCGGCGGCAAGGCCGAAGGCATCGCCAGGCGCTACTTCGCGGCGATCGACGCCCACGACCTCGACGCCGCCGTTGCGCTGTGGGCGCCGGGCGGCAGGGACAACGTCCGCGGCCGCGTCGACGTGATCGCGCCCGAGGGCGTTCGTGAATTCCTCGGCGAGCTGATCGGAGCGGTACCCGACCTGAGCATGGAGGTCGTCTCGACGACCGCCGAGGGCGAACGCTGTGGCGTTCACTGGCATCTTCGCGGCACGTTCGCTGGACCCGGCACCTTCGGCGGGATCGCACCGACGGGCAGCCCTCTGGACATCGAAGGCTTCGACCTGGTGACCGTCGCCGATGGGCTGATCCAGAACAACGACGCCTTCACCGACAGCATGACCTTCGCCCGCCAGCTCGGCATGATGCCGCCGCAGGACTCGGCGGCAGAACAGCGGATGACTGCGGCCTTCAATGTCAAGACCCATCTGACGTCTGGGTTGTTGGCGGGCGAGGCGGAGCTGGTCGCCGAGGGCGTCTGGATGGTGCAGGGGCAGCCGGCTCGCTGCAACGTCTACCTGCTGGAGGACGACGGCGGCCTGACGCTGTTCGACGCAGGCGCCCGCACGATGACCAAGGCGGTGGCCCGCGCCGGAGCGAAGCTCGGCGGCATCCGCCGGGTCGTGCTCGGCCACGGCCACACCGATCATCGCGGCGTCGCGCCGGCGCTGGGCGTTCCCGTCCTCTGCCATGCCGACGAGGTCGTAGACGCCGAGGGCAGCGGCGGCTTTCGCTACTGGCCCGAGGGCCTAGCGGGCATTCCCGCCGGCCACCGCCAGCTGCAGCGGCTGCTGCACCGCTACGCCTGGGACGGAGGTCCGGTGAAGATCTCAGAGACCCTCGCCGAGGGCGATGACGTCGCAGGCTTCAAGGTCGTCGACCTCCCCGGACACGCACCCGGACAGATCGGCCTGTGGCGGGAGTCCGACCGGCTGGCGCTCGTCAGCGACTGCTTCTACACACTCGACATCTGGGGCCGCGACGCCTCCCCCCACGT
Organism: Solirubrobacteraceae bacterium; assembly: GCA_036271135.1. Taxonomy (GTDB): domain Bacteria; phylum Actinomycetota; class Thermoleophilia; order Solirubrobacterales; family Solirubrobacteraceae; genus Palsa-744. The sequence goes on along the minus strand of DATBBF010000022.1, from coordinate 69,202 downwards.
GCCCTTCGACGTCTACAACTACGACACCGAGCAGGCCCGCACGAGCATTCGCAAGCTGGCCGAGATGGAGCCCGCCGCCGCGTGGCCGGGCCACGCCAAGCCACTCACCGGCGATGTGCGCGGAGCGCTGCTGACGGCAGCCGAGTCCCCCGCCTGAGGTGGGTCGGCGCTCCCGCCGACGGGGCGGCGTGAACGCCGGAGGCGGGTCCTCGGCGCCGCGGGCGCCTGTCAGCGACTATGAGGACGGCGAGGGCAACTCGCTGAGCTTGCGCGGCGCGCTCTCGCCCGGCTCCCGTCGCGAGTACGCCGCCGCCTTGGCCGGCTCGCTGCTGTCACGGGAGGACGCCGAGCAGCGGGCGCTGGAGCTGCTGTTCGAGCGGCTGGCGGTGAGTTGGACCATCTCCGGCGTGACCACCACGGGTCAGCGGGAGCTACTGGGCCGCCTGCGGCTGGCGAGCCACGCCGAGCGCCGGTGGGTTCGGGAGACCCTGCGGGCGCACTGCGTTGAGTGGTTCCCCGACGTCCAGGTGCCGTAGTCGCGCGCTCAGCGCCGGTCGAGCAGTTCCAAGCGGGGACCGCCGGCTCCGCCCTCGACGGCCACGAATCGGGCTGTCGCCGGGCTCAACTGGAACTCGATCGTCCGGTCGCCGTCGCCCCGAACCTGCACCCGACGCCCCTCGTCGGTCACCGTCGTGATCACTACCTGCTCGTAACCACCGCCGAAATGGGCAATCCGGGCGGCGGCGCCGACGCGCGGCACCGGACGAGAAGGAACGGGCACGCGGCGATGCTAGGAGAAGGACCGGTCCGCACGTCGCGCCCGATACCGTGCGTGGCATGCGCCGCACGAAGATCGTTGCCACGATCGGCCCCGCCTCCCGGGAGCCCGAGACGCTCGTGCGCCTCGTCGAGGCCGGCATGGACGTCGCCAGGCTGAACTACTCACACGGAACGCTCGAGGAGCACGCCGAGACGATTCGCAGAGTTCGGGACGCGGCGGGACGCGCCGGACGGCCAGTGGCGATCCTCCAGGACCTGCCTGGTCCGAAGCTTCGGATCGGGCCGCTGAGCGAGGGCGTCGTCGAGCTGACCGCCGGCGAGACCCTGACGATCCTCTGCGGTGATGGCGAGACCCCGGGCAACGCTCGCCGCATGGGCATCTCCTGGAACGGGCTGGCCGATGCAGTCGAGCCCGATTCGATCCTCTACCTCGCTGACGGCTCCGTGCGATTGAGGGTGACGGCGGTGCGCGCCGGGGAGTGCGAGGTCGACACCGAGATCGAGGTCGGCGGCGCGGTCGCCTCCCGCCAGGGCCTGAACATCCCCGGGCCCGTCGATGCCCTTCCGGCGGTCCCCGAGGAGGACCTGCAGCTGCTTGGGCACGGCGAGTCGATCGGCGTCGACATGGTGGCTCTGTCGTTCGTGCGCTCTCCCCAGGACGTCGAAACAGTTCGCGAGCACACACGACTGCCGTTGATCGCGAAGATCGAGAAGCCCCAGGCGGTGGACCGAGCCGAGGAGATCATCGACGCTGCCGACTGCGTGATGGTGGCCCGCGGCGATCTCGGCATCGAGTTGCCGATCGCCGAGGTGCCGCTGGCGCAGAAGCGGCTACTGGAGCTGGCCGGCCTCCGCGCGCGACCATCGATCACGGCCACACAGATGCTCGACTCGATGGTCAGCTCCTCACGCCCCACTCGCGCCGAGGTGACCGACGTCGCCAACGCGATCCTCGACGGCACCGACGCGGTGATGCTCTCCCAGGAGACGGCCGTCGGCGCCTACCCCGTCGAGGCAGTCGCGATGATGGCTGCGGTAGCCGAGCGGGCCGAGTCGATCGCGCCCTATGAGCGCTGGAATCTCTCGAGGGTCCGCCGCACCGTCTCAGACCCGGCCTACACGATCGCCCACAACCTCTGCGACGCCGCCCGCGAGCTGCGCCTGGACGCGCTGGTGATCCCGACGCTGTCGGGACGCTCGGCCCGCCTCGTCTCCGCGCACCGGCCGACGGTGCCGATCTACGCGCTGTCGCCGGGCCGGGAGACTGTGCGCCGCTGCGGGCTGATGTGGGGCGTGCAGGCCGCATCGATACCGCGCCACGAGACAACCGAGGCACTGATCGCCGATGCCGCCCGGCGGGTCGTGGAGCTCGGCTGGTGCCATCCCGGCCAGCGTGTGGGGATCACCGCCGGGCTGCCCTCGGGGCGCCCCGGCACGACGAGCCTGTTCCAGATCCAGGTGCTCTGAGCGGCTAGCCCTCGCGAGCCAGCTCGAACCAGACGGTCGTCCCGCCGTCGTGCTCGACGCCCCAATTGCGGGCGGCTTTCTCGACGAGGTAGAGGCCATAGCCTTCGCCAAGGCGATCGGGATCTCGCGGCCGCGGCGTGAATCCCTCGCCGGCATCGGTGACAGCGATGCGCACGGTGTCGCCGGTGATCGTCGCCTCAAGCGTTATCGTCGCGTCAGCCGGTCCGCCGGAGTGCCGGACGGCGTTGGAAACGACCTCGGAGACGAGCAACACGACGGTCTGGGCGAAGGACCCGCCGATGCCCATCGCCAAGAGCTGCTCGCCGACTGCGGAGCGGGCAATCGCCGGAGCCCTGACATTGCGCTCCAGCTGCAGGCGCAGCGATCCCGGCGGGCCGGCGGGATCCTGGCCCTTGGCGCTGGTCATGCTCACGACTGCTCCGGCACGTCGATGAAGGGCAAGTTCTCCTCGGCGCGCGTGATCTGGAAGATCGACAGCGTCGGCTGTCCCGGCCTGATCAGCGCCAACCGCCAGCCCTCCTCCCGAGCGCGGTCGGCCAGCAGGATGAACTGACGCAGCCCCGAGGAGTCCAGAAAGGCGAGCGGGCGCAGGTCGATCTTCAGCTCGCGGGGAGCGCCTGCGAGCGCTGCATCGACGGCCTGCTCCAGGCGGGGAACGGTGGCGATGTCGAGCTCGCCGCGCAGCGTCAGAACGACGGCGTCGCCATCGCTGTGCTGCTCGATCTCCAGCGGTCGCGCTATCGCCACGGGATCTCTATACCCCGATCGCAGACTCGGGGGCGGATCGCTGGGCCGAGGCCCTCGACCCCTTGGGGACGCGACGCATCACGACCAGCGCCGTATCGTCGGCCTGAGCTCCGACCTGGAAGCTCTCGAGCGCCGCGATCAGGCTTTCGCGGATCGCCATCGGCGAGCCCTCCCGGACGTCGCCGAGCAGCGCCGCCAGGCGCTCCGTGCCAAACCGCTCGTCATCGCCTCCGAGTGTGTCGGTCACCCCGTCCGTGATCGCCACAAGCGTCTCACCGGGCTTAATCGTGAAGCTCTGTTCGGGCCAACGCGCCTGCGCGAAAGCGCCGAGCAGGGTGCCGTGACGCCCGACCTCCTCGACGCCGTTCTCACCGAGGCGCCACAGAAGCGGATGACCGCCGGAGGCGACCGTCGCCTCGGAGTCCCGGATGCGCAGGCACAGGGCGGTGCAGACCGAGAGCGCCGGCCGCCGGCGCAGAGCGGCGTTGACGCGTTCGAGCAGATGAGCGGGGCGGGAGTCGAATTCGGAGGCCGTCCAGGCGGCGTGGCGGACCAATGAGGTGACAGCGGCGGCCCGCACGCCCTTCCCCGTCACGTCGCCGATCATCATCAGCCAGTCCTCCCCGGCCTCCCAGAAGTCGTAGAAGTCGCCTCCCACCTCGCTCTCCTGGCCCGCGGGCCTGTAGAGGGCGGCGATCTCCCAGCCGGGCAGCTCGGGCAAAGCCTCCGGCAGGAGGCTGTTCTGGAGCGTCCTCGCGATCTCCGAACGCTCGCTGTAGAGACGGGCGTTCTCGACCGCAAGGGCGGCGCGCTCGGCGATCTGGCCCGCGAACTCGAGGTCAGTGTCGTCGAAGGTCCGCCGCGATTCGGCGCTGACCATCGTCAGCGCGCCGATCGTGCGCCCGCGTGCGGTCAGCGGCACGACGAGCACCGAGCGCATCCCGACCTCGCGCAGCAGCCGCAGGTGCTCCTCGTCGACGGCCGCCGCGACCAGCAGCTCGTCGGCGATGTCGTTGTAGATGAGCGATTCGCCGGTCCTGCGCACACGCCCCAGGCCCTGCTCGGGGTTCAACTGCTCGGGCTCGTACTCGCGCAGCTTCGCCGCCGTCTCCAGCCGCGCCGGGTCGACATGGGCGATCGCCACAGGTTCACGGGCGCCGTCTTCGTCGAACAGGTCGACGGCGCACCAGTCGGCGATCTGCGGCACGGCCAAGCCGGCGACGTTGCGTAGCGTCTGCTGGTAGTCCAGCGAGGAGGCCAGGACCGTCGCGACGGTGGCGAGGAACTCGCCACGCAGCTGCGCGCGCTTGCTGACGGTCACGTCCTCGATTATCGTCACGGCCGCTTCGATCTCGCCGTCGGGGTCGCGGACGGCGGCGGCCTTCAGCAGCACCCAGCTTTCTCCCCCCGTTCGGGCATCGAGCGTGCGCATCATCAGCGGCTCCGGCTGCTCGCCGCGCAGCAGTCGCACCGAGGGCAGATCGTCCATCGAGAGCTCCCTGCCGTCTTCGCCGAAGGCGGAGTAGCTGCCCATCAGCTCCCTCGGATCGGCGGCGGCGAGCTCCTCGACCGAGCTCATCCCGAGGCGCTCCAGCGCCGCCCGGTTGGCGTAGATCAAGCGGTCGTCGCGCCCGCGGATCGTGATCGCCTCGGCCAGCGAGTCGACGATCGCCTGCAGCCGCTGCTCGGAGCCGGCGAGCGCCCGCTCGAGCTGGTCGAGAAGCAGCTGGCGCTCGACCTCCTGCTCGCGGCGCTCGGATATGTCGCTGACGAAGCCGTGGAAGGTCCACTCCTCGGCCTCGCCTTCGCGCAGCGCCGAGACGATCAGTTCGATCGGGAACTCGCTGCCGTCGGCCCGGATCGCAGTCAGCTCGAGGCGGTTGTCGATCACCGGCCCCGTTCCCGTCTCGAGGAACCGGCGCAGACCGGCCTGATGGGCCTCACGGTCGCGCTCGGGGATGATCGTCTCTGAGAGGAGCCTGCCGACCGCCTCGTCGCGACCGAGCCCAAAGGTCTCTTCGGCACGGATGTTCCAGTAGGTGATCCGTCCCTCCTCGTCCATCGAGACGAAGGCGCTGTGGGCGACGTTGAGGATCTTGCGGGCGCGACCTAGATCCATCGCGTGATTATCCCGATCGGGGCAAACGTGGGCTCAGCCGGGAGTACCGACACCGGCCACCCCGTAGAACTCGGCCTCCTGGCGGCCGAGCTCGGTGACGGGCGGATCCCCGTAGATCCACTCGCGGGCAATCCGGTGCCAGTTGGCCTTGGCGCGCAGCTGGGAGAGGACGGCCAGCGTCAACATCTCCATGCGGCGGCCGAACAGGTGCTCGGGACGCATGTCCTGGTGGCGCATCTCACGGAAATGGGTCGAACGGGGGTCCGAGCTCTCGATCATCACCTTCGTGGCGATCTCCGGTGTCAGCTGGACCTCACGGTCGGAGGTCGTGTACCACCAGATCGCGTCGCTGATGAAGGCCAGCAGGTTCTCGGGGTCGACCCGCTCGGGCTCAGGCAGGAATCCGGACTCCGAGAGCAGGCTGTGGAGTGTCTCGGCGTCTTCCTCGACGACCGCCCGCTGGCAGGCGAGCTCCAGCTCGACGGCCGGGGCATCCATGCGCTTGAACAGCCCGAAGTCCAAGAAGGCGACGCGACCGTCGTCGAGCAGGAGGAAATTGCCCGGATGAGGATCGCCGGAGAATTGCCGGTGGCGATACAGGCACCCCAGGAAGAAGCGGAAGACGATCTCGCCGAGCCGGTCGCGCTCGGCTTGCGAGCGGGTCTTCAGCTCCTCGAAGCCGACGCCGCTGACGAAGTCGCTGACGAGCACTCGCTCGCGCGAGAGCGAGCTGACGACCTCGGGGACGACGATGAACGGGTGCCCGGCGAAGATCCGCGCCAGCGAGCGCTGGTTCTGGGCCTCGAGCTCGTAGTCGAGCTCCTCCTCGATGCGCTCGCGGATCTCCGTCGTGACGGCCTTGACGTCGAGGCCGGGGGTCATGCGCTTGAGCAGCCGCATGATCATGTCCAGGTTCTGCATGTCGGCGCGGACCGCTCCGGCGACCCCGGGATACTGGACCTTGACCGCTACCTCGCGTCCGTCGGAGGCGAGCCTCGCGCGGTAGACCTGCCCGATCGAGGCGGCGGCGATCGGCTCGGGGTCGAACTCCTGAAAGACCTCGTCGATCGTTGCTTCGAGGTCGTCCTCGATCACACGGCGCATCTGCTTGAAGGAGACCGTCGGAGCGGCGTCGCGCAGCTTGGCGAGCTCAGCTTGGAACTCCTCGCGATGCTCCTCGGGGACGAGCCCGACGTCGAGGAAGGACATCACCTGGCCGAGCTTCATCGCGGCGCCCTTCATCGTCCCGAGGACGGCCACGATCTGCTTGGCCGTCTCCAGCTGACGGCGTGACATCGCCAGCTCGGCGGCGTCGTCGCTGCGGGCGACGTTCGCCGCGCGGGTTCCGAACTGCTTGACGGCCTCGCTGGCGGCGAGCGTGGCGACCGTCGCCGTGCGTCTGGCGCGCGATGTGGGGATCTTCTCGTTCTCGCGTGCCATCTCCTCAATCCTAGGAGGGCGCGAGTCGCGGCGGAGGGCGCATCCCCCGCCGTCTACCCTTAGCGAGCGTTAGGAGCGCTCCACTTTCGAGCCCGGGACGATGTCGTCGGCGCCTCCGGGCCAGCGCACCCAGGCCTTGGTACCGCCGTCGTAGTCGGCGCCGAGAAGAATCAACGTGGCCGGCTCGCCGAGCGCCGTGCATGGCTCGGCGCCCTCGGGGTCGAGGCCGCGCCAGACGCGTATGAAGGCGTTCTGGTCCCACTCTCGCCCGACGGTCGTGTCGTCGGCGTGACCGGCGTGGATGACCGTTTCGGGGGCCAGCTCCATCAGCGTTCCCATGATCGAGTCACGGAGGTCCGCGTAGGTGGTGTGACCCGGAGCCCTGACGCCGCCGACGGAGTCCTTGAAGAGAGTGTCGCCTGTGAAGACCGCCCCGGGCCCGGAGCTGGCGTCGGAGACCAGGAAGGAGAGCATCCCGCCGGTGTGGCCGGGGGTGTGCAGGGGACGCACCGAGAGCGTTCCGAACTCCATGCCCTGGCCCGCCTCGATCGTCCCATAGCCCGATGCGGCGGGCTGCTCGCCTTCGGTCGAGCTCAGCAGGTCGCGCTCGTGAGCGCTGATCAGGACCTTCAGAGCGGGCCAGCGCTCCTTGAGCTCCTCGACCTCGCAGACGTGGTCGTAGTGGTGATGGGTCAGCAGGATGTGGGTCGGCTCGAGTCCCAGCCGATCGGCTGCCTCGATCAGCGGCGCGACCGGTCCGCCGGCGTCGATGAAGAACGCCGGCCCGCCCTCACCGTCGGCCAGCAGGAAGGTGTTGGAGATGAACTGCGGGTGGGTGGAGCGCTCGACGATCATCGGGGCATCCTTGCACGAACGCTCAGGGCCCGGCGGGAACGAGCAGGCGCGCGAGACCCTCCAGGTAGGAGCTGTCGCCAACGTCGCGGCGCCACTCGAGGACGGAGCTCTTCGAAGCCCAGCCGGCGAGCTCCGCGCGAGCCTCCTCCAGCGTCGGTGCGGTCGTAACGAGCGCGACCGCCCGGGAGGTGCCGACGGTCCGGTAGGTGCCCTCGCCGGCGGCGACGGCCGAGGAGAAGAAGGCAAAGGCGCCGGTGGCCTCGATCGCCTCGACGTCGAGGGCGAACTCGTAGGCGGGCCCCTTGCGCAAGGCGTAGTCGGGGGAGACGAGGTAGAGGACCAGCGAGGCCTCCTCGCGCAGGACGACGTCGGCGGGAGTCAGGGAGCGATCGCAGATGCTCCGCATCACGTCCGTCCAGGAGCCCTCGAAGAGGCTCATGATGTTCATGCACTCCGGATCGCCGAAGCGTGCGTTGAACTCGATCACCTTGACGCCGTCGGCGGTGGCGAAGAACCCCGAGTTCATGATTCCGGTGAAGTGCCGCCCGAGTACGCCGAGCCGCTCGATCACCCGCTCGATGATCGAGCAGGCCTCGCGATAGTGGGCGTCTGTCATGAAGGGCAACGTCGGCGAGGCCAGCGACAGCGAGCCCATGCCGCCGGTGCCTGGGCCCTCGTCGCCGTCGTAGCGGTAGGGATAGTCGTAGGTGGAGGGCGGGAACACGACGGTCCGCCCGTCGCTGATCGCCTGGATGGTGAACTCGGCGCCCTCGATGCGCTCCTCGATCAGCACGGACTCGCCGGGAGCCTTCTCGAGCAGTTCGAGCGCGTAGTCCCGGGCGGCGTTGTGATCGGCCAGGTGAGGGCCCATGACCTTCACGCCCTTGCCGCCGGTGAGGCCGGCGGGCTTGACCGCCAGGGGAGTAGTGCCGAAGAAGCTCATCGCCTCCCTGAGCTCTGCAGCGCCGCTGACGATGCGTAGCTTCGGAACGGACTCGGGGGCGACCTCGGCAAGCAGTTCCCGCGCGAACACCTTGTTCCACTCGATCTCGGCGCCGGCGCTGGTCGGACCGACCGCGCGGGTGCCCTGGACGAGCAGCGCATCGACGACGCCGGCGGCCAGAGGTTCGTCGGCGCTGACCATCGCCAGGTCGATCTCCCGCTCGCGAGCGAAGGCGGCGATGGCGAGAGGGTCGCAGACGTCGCCGAGCAGGTGGGTCCCGCCGGACTCCGCGCAGCGGCGCAGGATCGTGGGGTTCTCGTGGCCGACGACGGCGTGCAGCTCGCTGTGCTCGGCCATCCGCGTGGCGAGGGCGCTCTCCCTCCCGCCGTGACCCACGATCAGCGTTCGCACGGCGTGCAGTCTAGAGAGGGCGCGAGATCCGTAGGCTTGGCGTAATGAGCGAGCCGGGGCTGACACCTGAGGCGGCGATTAACCGCCAACGCTGGGACGAGCAGTCGGACGCCTACCAGGAGCGCCACGGAGAGCAGTTGGACAAGTCCGGCGGCACCGCCTGGGGCGTCTGGCAGATCCCCGAGTCCGAGGTCCAGGTGCTGGGCGACGTGGATGGCCTCGACGTCCTGGAGTTCGGTTGCGGGGCGGCGCAATGGTCGATCGCGCTGCACGGACAGGGTGCGCGGGTGACTGGCTTGGACAACTCCTCGCGCCAGTTGGAGCACGCGCGCACGGCGATGGAGCGGGCCGGCGTCGAGTTTCCCCTCGTCCATGCGAGCGCGGAGGCGACGGGACTGCCGGATGAGAGCTTCGATGTCGTCTTCTGCGACTTCGGCGCGATGACGTTCACCGACCCGACCAACAGCGTTCCCGAGGCGGCCCGGCTGCTGCGGCCCGGGGGGCTGTTCGCGTTCTCGGTGCTGACGCCGATCCTCGACATGGCCTGGCCTGCCGGTCTGGAGCATCCCGGCGAGCGCATGGCGCTCGACTACTGGGATGGGATCAGGCGCTTCGAGGAACCGGGCGAGCCGATCGCCTTCCAGTTGCCCTACGGCGAGTGGATCGCGCTGTTCAGAGAGAACGGCCTGGCGGTCGAGAGCCTGATCGAGCTGCGCCCGCCGGCGGATGCCGTCAGCAGCTACAGGAGCGTCGAGGACAGGGAATGGGCCAGGCGCTGGCCGATGGAGCAGATCTGGCGCCTGCGCCGCGAGGGCTGACGGCGGCCCGAGCCACGATGGCCGGCCAGGTCACCGCCGAAACGGCTGCACGCGCAGCTGCTCTCCGGTCGACCGGCGCCGACTGCCGAGGCGGTGGCCGGGCGGCTGCTTGCAATCCAGGCGCAGGACGGGTGTGGGGCGCGGCTGGCGCGTGCTGACCGCACCCAGGCCGATGACGGCGAATGCCCGCCGCCTGCTCGGTTTTTGGGACTTGCCCACCGCGAGTCGGACCCAGGGATCTCCGGGCACGCTCCGATGGTAGGGGTGCGCAGTTCCGCTCAAGAGCTTGGTGTTACGCGGTCATTCGATCCAAGTCGCGACGCCGCCGTGACTGGAGCACGTGCCGCTGCGGTGTTCGCTGAAGCTGTAGGTCCCATCTTCGCATTCGGCGGTAGCCCCGGCCGGCGCCCCGGATGAGGATTCCTCGGGGCTGCAGACGGTGTTCCCAGAGGAGTTTGTGTAGCTCCCGTTGGTGCATTCCGCTTCTTCTTCAGCTTCTGGTTCGGTTTCGGGTTCTTCGCTGGGCGCGACTTCGGTTTCGGGGCTGGTCGGGTTCGGGGTCCGGTAGTAGATTTCCGCGGCCGAGAGCGGGAACCTGACCCGGGCTGAGTGCCCACCGGTGCAGAGCGTCGTGGATTCCCGGGTGCGGCAGACCATCGTGTAGGTCCTGCCAGTTGCTTCGCTCGAAGCTTCGATCGTGTGATCGAAGGCCTCGCCTCCTTCGCTCTTGATGTCTCGGGCGAAAGCGCGGAACACATTGTCGGCGAAGCCGCAGGTTGTCGCGGGGCCGACGCTGATGTTCTGATCGCAGCTCGTGTACTTGACGTGCGGCGAATGATGCATAGGCGTCGTCGCGGGGACGGTCGCAGCTGGGGTCGTTTCGCCGATCGCCGCGCTCGTCGTCGATGTGCTCGTCTTACCGTCCGAACTGATCGCCCCGATCACGACCACCAGCAGCACCCCGAGCCCTACAAGCCGTTTCATCCCCCACCCCCTCCTTGAGCAAGCGACCGTACCAGAGATCCGAATACCAGGATCGATCCGGCACTAGGAAAACCCCTATCTCTAGCTCGACTCCCCGCTCTCGTACGTCATAGATCGGTGGTCAGCCACGGCGCTGACCACTGAGCGGGAATCCGTCCTTGGAATTCGCGGCTAGCCCCCGAGGACTCTCTCCAGAAGCGCCGCGAGAGCAAACAGCCAGGCACCGGCACGAAGCGCCATCCGCCAGCCGGAGGACCTTGCTGGGCTCGCCTCGTGCCAACGTCGTCGCAGATCGATCAGCCGACCGAACACGTCGAGCCAGTAGTTCGTCCACGCTTCGACTCCATCGGAGGGCCCTCGCAACCAGCCGCGCCGCGGGCGACTACGCGGTAAAGGCCGACGCTGGGGATGAGATGACACGACGCTCCTTCCGCACTCCCGGGATCCCCCCTGTCGAGATCGCCGGTATGCGTCAGGGCGTTGAGCAGATCACCTACGGGACGCTGCGCGTGACAGGGCGCGAGCGCGAAAACCCTCTATTGATCCACTAAATAAGATGTTCCACATACTCGTCGGAACGATAAGCACCCGGAGGGTTCGTCTATGACCGATTGTGCGGCCGCCCCGAGAATGCTGACCGGCATCGCCAACGCCCGTCTCTGACTCCGCCTAGACTCGGCCCATGCCACTAATCCATACCTGTTACCGCATCACGGACATCGACCGCTCGGTCGCCTTCTACGAGGCCTTGGGCTTCCAGGAGATCGGTCGTCTTCCGATCAAAGACGAGGCCGTCAACGTCTTCATGAACCAGCCCGGCGACGGCGACATGCCCCGACTGGAGCTGACCCACAACTTCGGCGTCGACTCCTACGAGATCGGTACCGGCTACGGCCACATCGCGATCACCACCGACGACATCCACGGGACGCTCGCGAAGCTCGCCGAGCAGGGGATCGACCCGGAGAAGCCGCCTTACTCGGTGCGCGAGGGCGGGTCGCTGCTTTGCTTCGTGAGGGACCCGGACGAGTATCGAATTGAGATAATTGAGACGCTGCCCGGATCGGACACGCCGGGGTAAGTTCATCCCGTGTCCTGGCCCAGCCCCGGGAGCACACCGCCGGCGTCCCTCGCCGAGATGATCAACGCGACACTTCGCCGTCGGTCGGGCCCACCGGCCCCAGTCACCGACGATTCGCTGACGTTCGTCTGCCTGCGCGGCGATCACCGGCTTCGTGCCGCCGACGCTGAGGTCCGGCGCTCGGGCACCGAGGTCGAGTACGTATGTCCGGTCGACGGTGCAAGCCTGTGCTGCGTTGGCGTTAGTTCTTATGCATTCTCCGATGGGGACCTGCTGATCGCCGCCGGAGAAGAGGAGGTCAGCTGGTGGGATTACCTCCACCGGGGCGACGGGTGAGATTTGGTCTCGACACCGATGACTATCGGGTCAAGATCATCGAGCAGACTGGCGGCGGGACACCCGGCTAGTCCCGCTGAGGCGGCGTGGGGTCGGAGAGCAGCCGGCTCCCATCCCGTTCAGCGCGCGTAGATCGCAGGGCGATATCGCGGCTCGGGAATCTGGCGGCCGGCCTCCAACGCAGCGGCAATCCAGGCCCTCTTAGCCTGCTCGACCTCAGCCAAGGCCTCCTCGGCGCTCGCTCCAAACGCCGAGCACGCCTCCAGATCGGGGATGTCAGCGACGTAAGCGGCATCCTCATCGCTGTAGAAAAGATTGATGTGGTAGTCGCTCATGATCAGCTTCTCAATTTGAGATCGTAGCGCTCGACGAGCCTCAACAGTTGACAAATCTGATACGGCTTGGCTTGGCCGCGTACGGACTGGAGATTGATTAGCTGAGCGATATTTGGATGCGCAAAGACGTGGTGACTCCCACTGACTCGGAGTAGTTCAAAGCCCAGCCCCTCCACGAGCTTGTGCAAGTCCGCGAATGCCACATTGGCTACAGCCCCGCGGGCAATGCGCTTGAGCAGTTGTCGCTCGTCCACGCCGACATAAGCTAGTGCGCACCTGCGATGGGATACGCAGGCTCGATCGAGGTCCAATCCATTGCCGAATCGAAGCCCCTCAGGTCGCAAGATGCCACCGCCTCACAAGGTTGCGATGTATTGGGCGAGCCGCGAGGATGTAGAGCGGTCACGCCGTTTTCTGGACCGCAGTGGGCTTCAACGGGTCTTTGTAATTGACCTCGGAGAGGGATCGTGCTTCGTCTGCAGCTGGTCTCGGCGGATGGTGAGCGGCGAGCCACTGCCTGGCGAGTCTCGCCGAGAGCTGGGCCGGAGAGGGCCTGGAGCGTTGCCATCTAGTTCCGCGCTCGAAGGGAGGGTCTGACCTGCCCAGCGACTTGGTCTTGCTTTGTCCGGACTGCCACAAGGGGGCGCCAGACTGCCTCGACCCCGACATCATGCTCGGATGCGATCTTCGCCCCTGGGGACGCGATGTCGGCCGTGATGGGAATTACGGCTCAACTGCATGCCCACCGATTGACTCTCCGGACCCACTAGCCCCTAAGTCCCCGGCGAGTTCTCCCCCGCCCACCTGGCGATCTCTCCCGACCCGGTGATCACGCCCCCGTCGTCCAGCACCAAGATCGGCACCGACCGCTGTCCGCTGATCCGCTCGACCTCGGCGCGATCCTTCCCCCGCGAGCGCCAAGTCCAGAGCTTCAACGTCCCGCCCTTGACCTTGCGCCACTCATACGTGTGGCCGGCCTTGTCGAGCGCGACGGCCGCGCGGCCGCAGGGATGAGCGAGCGGCCCGGGCATCGACCCGAAGGCCTTGCCATCGGTGCACGTGTAGAGGATCACGCGGCGATCGTACTCAGCGCAGAACAGCCAGCGCGTCGCTGACCCGCCGAAGCTCCACGAGCATCGCGCTCGCAGCATTCTCCATCGCCTCGTTCGCCTGGATCTCGCCGTCGTCGTCGATGAACTTGGCGACGAACGGGATCGAGACCGCCTCGGGCAACGCGTAGGTCTTCAGCGTCGTGATCACCTGCTTGGTCATCTGCACCGAGCGCGTTCCGGCCGAGACGCCGCCGTAGGAGACGAAGCCGACCGGCTTGTAGGCCCACTCAACGTGCAGATAGTCGATCGCGTTCTTCAACGCCGCCGGCATCCCGTAGTTGTACTCCGGCGTCACGAACACAAAGGCGTCCGCGGCGGCCACCCGCGCGCTCCAGTCCTTCGTGTGACGCTTCGTGTACTGCTGCAGCCGCGGATGGTTGGGCTCGTCCATCATCGGCAACCCCAGCTCAAGCAGATCGACGAGGTCGATCTCGAAGTTGTCCTGGGCTCTCGCGCGCTGCTCGACCCAGCGGCCCACCGGCAGGCCCACCCGCCCCGGGCGCGTGCTGGCAATGACGATCTGCAGGATTGGCTCTGACATCGACGTGACTCCTCTCGGGCGGGGAGGCCCAGCCTAGCCACGCGGCCCTTCACAGCCGCTACTCTGCGCCTTGGCGATGTCTGAGACGGGCAAGATCGCAAAGAACCTGGAGCGCTTCGCCCAGGCTGTCGCGGCACACGACCGCGAGAACCCGACCCACACGGCCTACGGGATCGGCCTGGCCCATTTCGACCTGGAGCGGCTCGGCTTGGAGGAGGGCGAGGAGATCCTGCCCGGCATCAGGATCGAGTCCGACAGCGGCGTCACCGGCAACTTCCGCGTGCTCTGCGACGGCGATCACGAGCAGGAGCTGTCAGCGGCTGAGGAGCAGGCGGTCGAGGCGATCGCCACCCGCTCGGTCCCCAGCATCGCGCCGGGCGGCGATGCGCCGACGCGCGAACTCTGAGCGTCCCGCCGCACTGAACTCCCGGCCGCAGACTTGACACACCCGCCGGGTCTCGGGTTATGCTCGGCCCATGGCTGATGTGGCTATTGCGGTGGGGGCGCCGCCGGCCGAGCCGGCGATCGAGCGTCCCGACTTCGAAATCATTCCTCGCAAGGGGTTGATCGGGGTCGCCGTCGTGCTGATCGCCGTGATCGCCGCGATTGCCGCCAACAAACTCTGGCCGCTCGCCTTCCTGCACTTCGTCGGCGGCGCCTCCTGGACGATCATCGACCTGTTCCTGGGCTTCATCCTCGGGCCGATCATGGGACGGCTCTCGATCCCCGCGCGAGTCGAGTTCACGACGCGCCTGATGCCGAAGATGGCGATCATCATGCCGACGATCGTCACGGCCACGCTGGCGGCCGGCTGGCAACTCGGAGTGCACCTCGGCACGGTGCAGTCCAGCTACTACAACCACGGATGGACCGTGGCGAGCTTCATCGTCGTCGGCATCATGGCCGTGATCGCGCTTGGGCTGCTAGAGCCCGCCAACATTGCCGTCCTCGTCGAGCTGAAGAAGCCACAGCCCAACCCTGCCGTGATCGAGAAGCTGATGAAGCGCTTCATCTACACGGCCGGAGCGACCGGGCTGATGCAGATCGCGACGCTCGTGATCATGACCAAGCTGACCGTCGGCTGAGGGGCGCACGATGGACGAGCGCCGCCTCCCTCCCGTCACCCAGATCGGCATGGCCTCGCTGGCGCTGGTCGTCTCCAGCGGCATCTACCTGTCGGCCCACCTGCCCAAACACGTGCCGCTCACCCCGGCCGTGATCCTGCTGGCCGCCTCGGCGGCCCTGCTGATCGGCAACGTCCTGGCCCTCTCCCGGGTGCCCGGCTTCGCCTGGGGCCGCTTCTTCCAGATCGCCCGATGGGCGCTCGTCGCCTACGTCATCGTCGCGGGGATGATCGAGTACTCGTTCCTGCGCGACCACGTGAGTGGTGGCCCACTGGCGATCCTCACTCTTTCCCTGTGCGTCTTCGCCGTGCACGTGCCGATGCTGATCGGCTTCACCGTCGCGCGCTACGACTCGCCCGCCATCTGACCTCGCTCCCGGCCCGATCGGCGATCGGCATTCTGGACAGACGGCTAAACCGGCAGAGGCCCGGCTGACAGAGACTTTGAGCGTGGCGAGGACCGACACCGATCCCTTCGGGGAGGCCGACCCCGCCCGGACGCCCAAATCGTGCGCAGATTGGCGCGGACACGTGATCGTCTGCGGGCTCACCGATGTCGGCCTGCGCACCGTCGAGCAGTTGCACCTGGCCGGCGCAGCCGTCGTCGTCCTCGACGACGATGCCGACGAGCGCCTGGGCCGTGTCGTACGAGGCTGGGGCATCCCCCACCTGCCCCGAGGAGCGCACCTGACCGAGCCGCTGTTCGACGCCGGCCTGCCGGGGGCCCTGGCTGTCGTCTGCGCAGAGACGACCGACCTGCGAACGCTCGAGACGGTGCTGCAGATCCGCGACCTGCGCCCCGACGTGCACGTCGTCGCCGACCTCGACAACGCAGCCGTCGCACACGCGGTCGAGAACGTCCTGGAGTCGGTCGGGGTGCTAGACGTCGCAGCCCTGTTCGCCCCGGCGGTCGTCGAAACGATGCTCGGCCGCCAGGCGCGCGAGATCGTCCTCGGCGATACGACGTTCGTGGCCGCCGAGGTCGCCTCGCCCTCAGCCTCGACGCTGCGTGAGCTCTACGGCTCGCTCGCCCCCGTCGGCGTAGTCACCGACGAAAACGGCGGCTTGATCGCGTGCCCCGGGCGCGACCAGCCCGTCAGCCCTCGCGACCGCGTGACGCTGATCGGCACACCCGAGCAGCATGCGGCCGCCGGTGTGCCGCTGCCGCGAGGCCCCGTCTCCAGCGAAGGTCGCGCGGCAGCGATCCGCGCGGCGGCAACACGCACCAACAGCAGTTTCAAATCGCTCGTCGACCGGCCGCTGCGGATCGCCCTGACGCTGGGCCTGGTACTGCTCATCACCTCCACGCTCGTCCTGCATTTCGGCTATCGGCGCCCGCTCGGCGACCCGCACCTGCCGTTGCTCGACGCCGTCTACTTCACCGTCGAGACCGTCGCGACCGTCGGCTTCGGCGACTTCTCCTTCTCAAACCAGCCGGCGCTGGTCGAGGCGTTTGGGATCTTCCTGATCGCCGCCGGGACGACGCTCGTGACGACGATGTTCGCGCTGCTGACCAACGCCCTCGTCAGCCGCCGGATCGCCCAATCGCTCGGCGGCGGACGCATCCCGGGAATGAGGGGCCACGTCGTGCTCGTCGGGCTCGGCGCCGTCGGCACGCACGTACTCGAAGGGCTCTTGGAGCACGGCGCCGAGGTCATCGTCGTCGAGCGCAGCGACGCCGGCGGGCTGGTCGGCCGCGCACGCTCACTGGGCGTGCCCGTCGTGCTGGGCGATGCGACCCTCGGCGAGACGCTGGGATCGGTCAACCTCGACACGGCGGCAGGCGTGGCGATCCTGACCTCAGACGATCTGACGAACATCGAGACCGGCCTCGCCGTCCGCGAGCGTCTCGGCGAGCGCTGGGCCGACGTGCCCGTCGTGCTGCGCGTGTTCGACCGCCAGCTCGGCCATCGTCTCGAGCAGAGCTTTGGCTTCCGCCACGTCTGGTCGACCTCCGCGATCGCGGCCCCATGGTTCGTCGGCGCGGCACTGGGCATGGAGGTCCTGTTCACCTTCTACGTCGGCAACCATCCGTTCCTGCTCGCTCGCCTGCGAGTCACCGACGGAGGCGGCCTCGACGGGCTGGCGATGCGCGAGCTGCCGGGTCAGATCCGCGTGATCGCGATCCGCCGCGCCGAGAACCGAGACGCACTGGAGCACCCGCCGCGCCGCGACACGCGTCTGGCTCCCGGCGACGATGCCTTCCTGGCGGGCCCGTCGATCGAGCTGCTGGAGCTGCTGCGCCACGACCGCTCACCGGCCGCGTCGCCGGGCGCGACGACGGCCTAGACGACCCGCGCGGGGATCCCCGCGCGAACGGCGATCATCGCCACGAGCTTCTCGATCGTCGGACAGCTGAGCCCATGGCGCGCTGCGGCTCGCAGCACCGAGCCGGGGATCGCGTCCAGCTCGGGGGTCCGCCCGGCGGCGATGTCGCGCTGCATCGAGCTACCGAGCGTCGCATGGGCTTTCTCCAGCTCGGCGATCGCCGTCTTGCCGTCGACGTCGGCTCCCTCGGCGCGCCCCGCCGCCGCCGCCTCTTCCATCGCTCCGACCAGGTCGGCACGCAGCTCCGGCGTCGAGCGGATCTCGCCGAGCAGCTTGTCGTAGGCGCTGGTCGTGCAGGCAAGGGCGTTGAGGCGAACGAGCTTCGACCACATCACGTCGGGCTCGGAGTCGAGCACCTTAAAGGGCACCTCGGCGTCGCCCAGCGCACCGGACAGTTCGGCTATGCCGGCGGCGGCAGTCTCAGCGCCGGCCATCGTGATCAGCAGGAACGGGCTCGTGTGGATTACAACCCCCGGCTCGGGCCGGTCCGCCTCGACCCGGATCGCACCCGCCAAGACCGTGTCGGAGGCGAAGCGGCGGCGTAGGACGGCGAGATGGTCGAGGCCGTTGAGCAGGGGCAGCACGAGTGGTGGCTCGACGGCGATCCGGTCGAGGGCGTCGCTCAGACCGGCCGCCTTGGTGGCGACGATCAATGCGTCGGTCGGCTCCTCCAGGCGCGCGACGGCGCGCGGGCGCGCGACGAACTTGCCGAACGTGACGCTGTCGATCTGGATGCCACTTTCGGCGATCAGCTCCGCCGTGCTCTCCCTGGCGATCACAGTCACCTCGTGCCCGGCACGGTCGAGAACCCCCGCGAGCAACCCACCGACGCCTCCCGGCCCAAGTACAGCGATCCTCATGGCTGCGGCTCCAGAAGCACGCCGGGATTCATCACGCCCGCCGGGTCGAGGGCAAGCTTGGCGCCCCGCAGGGCCGCCGCGAACGGCTCCGGCCGCTGGCGTTCATACCAGGGCCGGTGATCGCGTCCGACGGCGTGGTGGTGGGTGATCGTCGCGCCCTGCTCGATCAGCACATCGGACACAGCCTGCTTGATTGCGCCCCACTGCTCGAGCTCCTCGCCGCGCCGAGCGGGAGCTAGGACTGTGAAGTAGGGAGCTGGCCCGTCGGGATAGACGTGGGTGAAGCGGCAGTAGACGCTCCCGCCCTCCCCGCAGGCATCGCGGACCGCCTCGCGGGCGGCCTCCATCACCCGCGCATGGAAGGCCGGAAACCTGTCCCAGGTGATGGCTGTCTCGAACGTCTCGCTGACGACGCCCATCGCGACAAGCAGGTCGCGGACGTAGGGAGCGCCGATGAAGGCTCCGCGCCAGGACTCGACGGCATCGCCGCCCGGTCCCTCACGTCGCGGGGCGACACTGCCGCCATGCTCGGAGCAGATCGCCAGGGCCCGCGCCATCGCCTCCTCGACGGGATGGTCGGTCGACTCGAAGCCGAGCACCAGCAGCGCTTGTGTTCCATCCCCGGCCATCGTCAGACCGGCCTCGCCGGGATCAAGCAAACGGCAGTTGGCGGGATTCAGACCTGACTGTGAGATCTCTCTGATGCACTCGGCGCCTTGGGCGAAGGTGTCGAAGCGAACGCCTGCGGAGGCGCGATGGGAGGGGCGTGGCTGCACGCGCACCCATGCGCTCGTGATGACGCCGAGGATCCCCTCCGAGCCGGCCAGCATCCGGTCGGGACTGACGCCGGCGCCTGAGCCGGGCAGGCGCCGCGACTCCCAGACGCCCGAGGGCGTGATCGCGCGGACCGACTCGACGAAGTCCTCGATGTGCGTCCAGACAGTCGCGAAGTGACCGCCGGCGCGGGTGGCGATCCAGCCGCCGAGGGTCGAGTACTCAAACGACTGGGGAAAGTGGCGGAGCGTCAGCCCGTGCTCGCCCAGTGCGGCCTCGAGCGCCGGCCCGAACGTGCCTCCGCCGATCCGCGCGGCACGTGAGGTCTGATCCAGCTCGAGCAGGCCGTCGAGGGAGCCCAGGTCGATCGAGACGGCGCCGTTGTGGCCAGGTCCCAGCTGCGGCGTGACACCGCCAACGACGGAGGTGCCGCCGCCGTAGGGAATCGCCGCGACACGCTCTGAGGAGCACCACTCCAGGACACGTTCCAGATCTGTCTCGTCGCGAGGTGTGACGACGAAGTCGGGTGGGCTGTCGAAGTGGCCTCGGAAGCCGCGGACGATGTCCATGTAGGACTTGCCGAGGGCATGGGACGCGCGCGCATGATCGTCGTCGGCGCCGATCGCAGCCAGCGCCGAGGGGATTCTGATGCGCGAGGCGGGAAGCTGGGCGTCGGCGAGCGGGACGGGCTGCTCGGCCTCGCCGAGCTGGATGCCAAGACGCTCCGAGAGCATCGGCGCGGCGGCGCGGGCCTGCTCGGCGGTCGGCTGCTGATCCTCATAGCCCCATCCCCAATGCTTGCGCCGGCGGCTGCTCACGGGGCGAGTCTATGCACAGTCGGCACGGCGACAGTCACCGGGCTTCACCTCAGCTTCACCGGCGGTGAGCCTCTTTCAATAGCCTTTTCATCGCGATGTCCCAGCCCGCCGAGCAGAGCAGCCAGGCACCGGAGATCCTCGCCCGCGGTCCGTGGGAGATGGATCGGATCCATGCGCGCTGGCTCGATCAGAGCTACGAGCCGACCACCGCCCAGACGGAGGCGGCCGACGAGGCGATCAGGGGACTGCAAGAGCGGGGCTCACCCAGCCACGACGGGGTAGCGGCAAGGCTGGTCGACTACAGCCAGGACGGCGAGGGCATCTCGATGGAGATCCAGCCGCTGCGCTGGGCGCTGCGACTGGTTGCCGGAGATGCCTCCCAGAGCATGGCGGCGCTGTGCGTGACCCGCGCGGCGGACGGCCGCTGGCTGGCGGGACGGCGGGCACCGTGGGTGTCCTCGTGGGCGGGTCGCTGGGCGCTGGGCGCCGGCGGTGCCGTCGACCTGGGAGAGAGCCCGGCGGAGACGCTGGTGAGGGAGCTCGACGAGGAGTGGTCGGTGACACCCGAGCGCGTGCGTGGCGAGGCGCTGCTGAGACTGCCCCAGAAGCTCGTGATGTTCGTCGGCCAGGCCTGGCTGGCCGAGGGCGCGGACGAGCAGGTCACCCCCGACGAGGAGCACGACGAGTTTGCCTGGTGGCCCAGCGAGATCGACGACTGGCCCCCGGAGGCCGGCGAGGCGCTCTCGCGGATGGCCCGTTGGCTATCGATGTGAGCGCACGGCGGCGCGGCGGCGCGTTGCTGGGCTTCGAGAACCTCAGGGCTGCGTCGTTCGCGCACTCCTGTGTCTATCTGGCGCTGCTGGTCTGCGCCTTCGCGGCGGGCGGTCCACAGCCCGAGACGTTCGTCCTCGGCCTCGCACACGGGCTGCTCTGGATCGCCATGTCGCTCCTTTGTTTGGCGGCGGCGCGCCTTCGCATCGTCTCCCTGCGCCTGGCCGTCGCGGTGGTCGTGCTGGGCGGCATCGGTCCATTCTTCGGCAGTTATGAGTTCATCAGAGAGGGACGGCGCAGGGGTCGAGCAGGCGGCATCGCCGCCGACGGCTGAGTGCTGCGGGGTGTGCGCCGCGGGCGCCCAACGATCGCCCGCGGGTAGCCGTTCTTCCCCCCTCCAGGGTCGCTAGAGTGGTATGTCGCGATGGCGACTGACACGACGACCCAGCAGATAGTGGACGTCGTGACCCCCGCGGCAGGCGAGTCTGTAACAGAGGGAACGATCCTCGAATGGCACGTCGAGGTCGGGGGTCAGATCAAGACTGACGACACGATCGTCGAGATCTCGACCGACAAGGTCGATGTCGAGCTGCCCTCCCCTGCGACGGGCACCGTCACGGAGATCCTTGTTGCCGAGGGCGACACCGTCACCGTCGGGCAAGTGATCGCGCGGATCGCGGTTGGGGATGGCGCCGCGGCACCCGCCTCGACGCCCACGCCCACCGATAACGGCAGCCCAGCGCCGGCTGAAAACGGCGGCAACGGCACAACGGCCGCTGCGCCCAGCACGCCCGCCGAAACTCCGTCTCAACCTTCAGATCAGGCAGCGAGCACCGTCGACGTCCTGACCCCCGCGGCGGGCGAGTCTGTAACCGAGGGGACGATCCTCGAATGGCACGTCGAGGTCGGCGGCCAGATCAAGGTCGACGACACAATCGTTGAGATCTCCACCGACAAGGTCGACCTGGAGCTTCCGTCTCCGGCGACGGGCACCGTCACCGAGATCCTCGTCGCCGAGGGCGACACCGTCACCGTCGGCCAGGTGATCGCACGGATTGCCGTCGGCGACGGCGCCGGGACGACGAAGAAGCCCGATCCGTTCGACCGCGTCATGCCGAAGAAAGCCGGCTGGATCGGCAAGGACGCAGACCAGGAGGACCAGCCACCGGAGGGAACGAGCGTCTCGCCGGTCGCCGCGCGAGCCGCCGCCGCTGAGGGCGTTGACCTGAGCGCGGTGGCAGGGACCGGCCGAGCCGGACGGATCACCAAGTCGGACGTCCTCTCAGCGGTCGGGCAGAATGGCGCGGCCACAAACGGCGCCAACGCGCCGGAGGGCGCCGAATCGCAGCTGCTGAAGGGCGGCGCCGCAGCTCTCGCCCGCTACATGGACCAGTCGCGCTCGATCCCGACAGCGACGAGCTTCCGGACGCTGACGGTGACGGTCCTCGACGGGCGCCGCAAGGAGCTGAAGGAGGGCCCCCGGAAGGTCTCCTTCACGCACCTGATCGCCTACGCGATCGCCCGCGCCGCGCAGGAGATGCCGGTGATGGCCAACCACTTCGAGGAGGTCGACGGCAAGCCCCACCGCGTGCTCGACGGCCAGGTCAACCTCGGCCTCGCGGTCGACGTCGAGAAGAAGGACGGCAGCCGCACGCTGATGGTGCCGGTGATCCGCAACGCCGGCGGGATCAGCTTCGACGCCTTCCTCGACGCCTACGACGCGCTCGTCGAGAAGGCTCGGACGAACTCGCTGACCGCCGATGACCTGGTCGGCGGCAACGTCACGCTGACGAACCCCGGCGGGATCGGCACGATCGCCTCGGTACCGCGCCTGATGATGGGTCAGGGCACGATCGTCGCAACGGGCTCGATCGCCTACCCGGTAGGACTCGGGTCGATCGGCGCGATCATCGGCGCCGAGAAGGTCCTGACGATGACCTCGACTTACGACCACCGGATCATCCAGGGGGCCGAGTCGGGTCGCTTCCTGGCCCTGATCGAGGAGCACCTGCAGGGCGAGCACAACTTCTACGAGGACATCTTCGGCGCGCTGAGCGTGCAGATCGGCCCGCCACCCGCCGTGCCCGCTCCCGCAGCGGCAGCCGCCGCGGCGACCCCCGCTCAGGTGCCAACTCCAGGGGCGGCCGGAGAGGAAATGCTTCAGGCCGTCCAGGCGGCGACGACGTTCGTCGGCAGGGTCCGCAGCCACGGACATCTCGCGGCGCGCCTGGACCCGCTCGGCTCAGAGCCCGAGGGCGACCCTGGACTCGATCCGGAGGCGCTCGGCCTGACGCCGGAGCTGCAAGCCCGGATCCCGGCGAAGCTGTTCCAGATGTACGTGCCGGGGGCAACTCTGGCCGACGCCCTGCCGCATCTGCGGGAGACCTACTGCGGCACGATTGCCTACGAGATCGAGCACATCGCCTCCCACCGCCAGCGGGTGTGGCTGCGCGAGCACATCGAGTCTGGGGCGTTCCGACACGAGCTGACCAACGACGAGCGACGCACGCTGCTGAAGCGTCTGGTCGAGGTCGACGCGATGGAGCGCTTTATGCACAAGGCCTACCTGGGCCAGCACCAATTCTCGATCGAGGGCCTGGACATGACGGTGCCGATGCTCGACGAGCTGATTCAGCTCTCAGCCGCCCACGGCGGCCAGGAGGTCGTCGTCGGCATGGCCCACCGTGGACGGCTGAACGTGCTGGCGCACAACCTGGGCCGCGCCTACGACACGATCTTCGCGGAGTTCGAGGGCGCCTCGACGCTGGAGGTCGTGACGACGATCCCTCAGGGTGGGACGGGCGACGTCAAGTACCACCACGGTACGCAGGGGACCTACGAGCTGCCGGACGGCGGCACGATCCGGGTCAACCTGGAGTCGAACCCAAGCCACCTGGAGTTCGTCTCAGCGGTCGTCGAGGGCGCCACGCGCGCCGCTCAGACATCGCGCCGCGGCCCCCACGCCCATCAGGACACCAACGCGGCGGTGCCGATCGTGATCCACGGTGACGCGTCGTTCCCCGGCCAGGGCGTGGTGCCGGAGACGCTGAACCTGCAGGCGCTCGACGGCTACAAGGTCGGCGGCACGATTCACATCATCATGAACAACCAGGTGGGCTTCACGACGGACCCCGACGACGCCCGCTCGACCCGCTGGGCCTCCGATCTGGCGAAGGGCTTCGACGTGCCGATCATCCACGTCAACGCCGACGACGTGCCGGCCTGCGCGAGCGCCGTACGGCTGGCGTTCGCCTTCCGCCAGGAGTTCGGTCACGACGTGCTGATCGACCTGATCGGCTACCGGCGCTTCGGCCACAACGAGTCCGACGAGCCCGCCTACACGCAGCCGGAGATTTACGCGAAGATCAAGAACAAGAAGCGGGTCGCGGAAATCTGGGGCGAGCGGCTGGTGACGGAGGGCGTGGTCACGCAGGAGGAGGTCGAGAAGCAGGCCCAGGACGTGTGGGACAACCTGACGCTGCTGCACCAGCGGTTGAAGACGAAGATCGCGGAGGTCTCCGAGCACGGCGGCAAGCACACGACGGGGGAGTACCAGCTGGACCGCTCGCCGAGCCCCGACGTGGAGACGGCTGTGCCCGCGGCGCGCTTGCGCGAGCTGGGCGAGCAGCTGCTGAAGGTCCCGGAGGGCTTCACGGTCCACCCGAAGCTCGTCAAACAGCTCGAGCGCCGACGTGAGGCGCTGGCGGAGGGCGAGGAGAAGCACGAGATCGATTGGGCGCACGGTGAGGCCCTGGCATTCGCGTCGCTGCTGACGGAGGGAACGCCGCTGCGGCTGACGGGCCAGGACACCGAGCGAGGCACGTTCAGCCAGCGCCACATGGTGCTCCATGACGCCAAGACGGGCCAGACGGTGTGCCCAATCCAGAACCTGCCCGACGCGGGCGCGCCGCTGGAGCTCCACAACAGCCCGCTCTCAGAGCTCGCGTGCATGGGCTTCGAGTACGGCTACAGCCAGGAGGCACCGGAGACGCTGGTCCTGTGGGAGGCGCAGTTCGGCGACTTCGTCAACGGCGCGCAGGTGATCATCGACCAGTTCATCGTCTCGGGCCTCGCAAAGTGGGGGCAGACCTCACGACTTACGCTCCTTCTCCCCCACGGCTACGAGGGCTCGGGCCCGGAGCACTCCTCGGCCCGCCTTGAGCGCTTCCTGGCGCAGGCCGCCGAGGGCAACATCCGCGTCGCCAGCCCGACGACGCCTGCTCAGTACTTCCACCTGCTGCGCCGCCAGGCCCGCATTGCCAAGCAGCGCCCGCTGATCGTGATGACGCCGAAGTCGTTGCTGCGCCTGCCCCAGGCGGCCAGCTCGGTCGAGGAGATGGCCGAGGGCACGCGCTTCCAGCCGGTCCTGGCGGAGCCGGGCGTGGACGACCAGCAGGTCACGCGGCTGGTGCTGTGCACGGGCAAGATCTACTACGACCTCGTCGGCCACCCCGAACGGCCCACCCACACCGGTCTGGCCGTCGCCCGCGTCGAGCTTCTCTACCCCTTCCCCGAAGGCCAGCTGCTGGCGCTGATGTCGCGCTATCCGAACCTGCGAGAGGTCCTGTGGGTCCAGGAGGAGCCGCGCAACATGGGCGCCCGCGCGCACATGTTCCCGAGGCTGATGCAGATCATGCCGCCGGAGATGCACTTCGGCTACATCGGCCGCCCCGAGCGGGCCAGCCCGGGCGAGGGCTACCCCGCCGCCCACGCCTCCGAACAGAGCCGCATCGTCACGACCGCCATCGACCTGCGCCAGCCGATCTCCCAGTACCCCCGCAAGACCCCGGGTGAGCGCTGATGGGCGCGCTGTGGAGAAGGTTCCGGCTGGTCATGGCGCAGCGGCGGCGTAGGAAGCGCTCGCGGGGTTAGCGCCTCAACCTCACCCTGGCACCGTCGTGATCGCACAGCGGATCCCCGGCGCCCGGCTGAGGAGCTTGTCGGCCGTGACCAACGGACAATCCAGCAGCTCGGCCAGGGCCACGTAGCAAGCGTCATATGCAGAGAGGTTCTCGCGCAGTTCCCAGATGCGATCGAGCATCGCAAAGGCCGGGTAGCGGGTAAGGCCGAAGTCCCGCCAGACCGCCAGCATCGACCAGGCGTCATCGGGAGTGCAAATACCGCTCGCGGCTTGGCGGCGCAGGCCGCTCGCGACCTCGGTGTCGATCAAGTGCGGAGCGTGGAGTTGCTCGCCGGCAAACGTCTGCCGCGCGGCTCCGGCGTTCATCAGAGCCGAGATCGCCGCCGACGCATCGACCACGATCATCTCTGCGCGCGATCGCCCTCAATCCCCGCGACGATCTGCGACGGGTCGACCTGAAGGTCGGGGAGCCTTCCGAGCAGTGCGGGGTTGCTCGCCCGACGGGAGACGTCGGCCAGCTCTCGGACTGCAACGGCGCTGACGGACGTCGCGTCGACAGCCGCCAACTGCTCGAGTCGCTCGACGACATCGTCGGGAACGTTGCGGAGATATAGGGTCTTCATGACGTGGATGCTAGCAATGTGCTAGCGATCTGCTAGCACTCGTTTAGATTTCGCCGAGGCCCGGCGCGGGCAGGCCGAGGAGAGCCTGTAGTTCCGTGCCCGCCCCGATCAACGCATCCAAGTACCGGTTGACGTAGCTCGTTTCGAGCTTCTGGGTCGCACGGGCGAGCTTGGCCGCCGCCTTTGTCTCGTGCGGGCGCAACGCGTGCCATAGCGCTTCGAGGTCGCGAGGCGTGCCCGGTTTCGCCTGAGCGGCCCTGGCGAGCGCCCGCGTCGCTTAGGAGAGCGTCTTGTAGCCACTCGCTACCCACGCGCGGTCATCGCCGCAGAGGGCCGGCACGGCTTCAGGCACTTCATGGCCGTTCACGGCGCCCTGCCTGCGGATCGTGCGTCCGAGCTTGGGCGTGGACCAGCCCAGATGAGCAGTCGCTCTGACGAAATCTCTGGCCGCAGGATGAGACCCGGCGATCACCACTGCCGAGATGACCACGTGAACCGCATCCACTTCCTCGAGCATCAGCGCTGAGAGCTGATGTCCGCTCGGGGCTCCGCTCAGCACGTCAGGGCATTCCGCACCCACACGTTTGACGTACGTGAAGCCGGCTTCGCGGGCGGACGGGACGGAGGCAAGGGCAGCAGCCATCAAGGTTTGCCTCGAGCGGATGTAGACCGAAGCGCTCGCGTCGTCGCCGCGCACGCCATGCGCGGACACCGCCGGCGGCGCCATCGCGAGCGTCAGCGCAAAGAGTGCAGGCAGCAGCGCGCCAAGCTTTCGGCGGCCTTGTGCGAGCGTGTTCCTCAATGCCCTTTCCAAACCGGCTCGCGCTTCTCCTTGAACGCGCTCGCCCCCTCCTTAGCGTCCTCGGAGGTCATCACGGGACCTGAAATCTCACCCTGCTTGGCCCACATCTCCTCGCTGGACCAGTCGTACTGCTCCTGGAGGATGCGCTTCGAGGCAATCAGCGCCAGGGGGCCGTTCTTGGCGAGCTGGGCGGCCAGCTCCAAAGCCACGTCCACAGCGCTGCCGGGATCGGCCAGGCGATTGATCAGCCCCAGCTCGTGGAAGCGCTCGGAAAGGAACGGGTCGCCAGTCAGGGCCAACTCCATGACGACGTGGTAGGGCATCCGCTTGGGCAGCCTCAGGAGAGCGCCGCCGGCGGCGATCAGCGAGCGCTTCGCCTCGGGGATGCCGAGTTTGGCTCCCTTCGCGGCGACGATCAGGTCGCACGCCAGCGCGATCTCCATGCCACCGGCGACGGCGAAGCCCTCGATTGCAGCGATCAGCGGCTTGTCGGCCGAGCGCTGGGCGATCCCCGCGAAGCCCCTGTCGCCGTACCAGGGCGACTCGCCCTTGACGAACGCCCCGAGATCCATCCCGGCGCAGAAGAACCCGCCGGCGCCCGTCAGCACCCCGACCGACACCGAATCGTCCTCGTCGAGGCGGTCCAGCGCCTTGCCGACCCCTTCTGCCAGAGCCGCGTTGACGGCGTTGCGGACCTGCGGCCGGTTGAGGGTGATCAACAGCACATTGCCCCGCTGCTCGGTGAGGACTGGCTGCTCGACGGCGTCTTGATCGGTCATACGGGCTCCTCGTTCAGGTGACATCCGGCAGCCTATCCGCGCGAACGCCGTGGGTCGCCCCTCGCTCGGCTAGGCGACGAACAGGGTCAGGTCGGGCTCGCGTTCGCCGCGCAGCACGGCGATGTCGACCTCCACGCAGTCGATCCCCCGAGCATTCGCGAGCACAACCGCCTGGGGCTTGATCGTCTGCGCCGCCAGGATGCCCCGGCAGCTGCCCATCGCCGGGTCCAGCCGGATCCGCTCGAGATAGCGGCTCAGCTGCTCGACGGCATCGATCGTCCCGACCCGCTTGATCTCCACCGCAATCCACTCGTCCTCGGTATCCCGGCACATCAGGTCAACCGGCCCGATGTCCGTCGCCCACTCGCGCCTGACGAGCCGCAGACCCTCGCCGCAGCGCTCCGGGGCGGCCGCCAGGAGCTCCTGAAGTTCGCGCTCGATCCCCTCCTTCTCCAGCCCCATCTCCGTGTCCAGCTCGTGCTCGACGTCGGAGAGGATCTCAGCGATCGCGATCTCCAAGCGGTCCTCCCCACGCTGGCGGCGAACGACGAGCGTGCGCAGCTGTCCCTCCTCGTCTCGCTCCTCCTCGAGGACCGTCGGTGGCGTCATCCAGTTCAGCGGTTTGACCCCTCCCCCGTCGGCCCAGACCATGAAGGTGCCGTCGGGACCGACCATCAGCAGCCTCACGGCTTCGGGAAGAACCGTCGAAAGACGGCCGGCATAGGAGACTTCGCAGCGGGCGACGATCAGGCGCACGGGGCGAACCTAGCGACCGCGGCGGACCGCAGGGCGGTCAGCTCTGGGGAGGCCCGGCGGGAGCCTCGGGGCTCGCCTGAGCCGTCGCGGCCTGACCGGGCTCGACCGGAGTGGCCGCAGCCGGCTCGGGAGCAGGTGGTGCCGCCTGAGCAGTCGCCGCGGCGGGCGGAGGCGTGTGCGGGTCGTCTTCGCCGAGGTTGATCGACTCGCGGAACTCGCGAATCCCATGGCCCAGCGCTTTGGCGAGGTCAGGCAGTCTTCGCGGACCCAGGAAGATCAGTGCAGCCGCCCCGATGAACAGCAGATGGATGGGGTTCTCGATACCCATTGACACTCAGGCTAGCGCCTATCTGCCCTCTCGGTAACGCTCGCCCGTGCCACACCGTCCCGCCCATGCAGAGGCCCTCCGACCGGGTGCATACCCTCTGGCGGTGGCCCAGGAATCCCAGCCACTGCCACCGCTGGCACAGGGGCGCCGTCCCTACCCTCCCGCGGGCGTCAGCGAACCGTTCTGGCCCGCCCAGGCGACGATCCTCGCGGCCATCGTCCTACAGCTCTCCCTCCCCGACCGGCTGACGGTCGGACCCGCATGGCTGATGCCGGCGCTGGAGGGGATGCTGCTCGTCGGGATGTTCTTCGCGACGCCCCGGGAGCTCGAGTTCGAGCACCCTCGGCGTCGGCGAGTGGCGCTGGGGATGATCGCCTTCGTCACCGCCGCCAACATCTACTCGCTGACAGCGCTCAGCAAATATCTCCTCCACCACAATGTCTCGCACGGCGATGAGCTGCTGCGCTCCGGCGTCGTCATCTGGCTGACGAACTTCCTGATCTTCGGCCTCTGGTACTGGGAGCTGGATCGTGGTGGGCCCGGCAAGAGGGCGGCGGGCCACGACTCTCCCCCAGACTTCCTGTTCCCGCAGATGTCAGACGACACGATCGAGCCCCGCGACTGGCGCCCGCGCTTCATCGACTACCTCTACACCTCGCTGACCAACGCGACGGCCTTCTCACCGACCGACACGATGCCCCTGACGCCGATGGCCAAGAGCGTCATGGGGATCCAGTCGCTGGTCTCGCTGGTGACGATCGGCCTGATCGTCTCGCGGGCCGTCAACATCCTGCACTGAGCGCGGGCAGACTCCCGCCGTGCTGTTTAACCGGCGGACGCGACTGTCGGCTCGATCGCCAGGGCCCGTTCGACCAGTTCGTCGATCTCGCCACGCGCCCCCAGCGAGATCGCTTTGCGCAGGGCCTCGAGCGCTCCCTCACGGTCCATCAGCGTCAGGCGCAGGCGTCCCAAGCGCTCCCAGGCGCTGGCGTCGGCAGGCCCGCGTTCGGCGGCGCGCTGGGCGGCCTCCTCGGCGAGATCGACGGCGCCCATGTCTTCGTAGATGCGCGCGGCGAAGCGGTGTGCGGCCGGCCGAGACCCGTCGACACGAGCCCAGTCGCGAACGGCGCGGGCGGCGGCGTCGAGCCGGCCCGCCTGCCAGAAGGCCAGCGTCATCAGTCGCAGCACAGCGAGATTGCGGGGCTCGGCGTCGCGGGCGTAGATCAGCCGCTGGGCGGCCAGTTCGTAGTCGCCCTCGGCCATCGCTCGCTGGGCGGCGATTAGGAACCGTTCGACGCGCTCCTCACCTGGATCGGGCTTAGAGAAGTCGACGAATTTGAGGCTTCCGGCGGGGACCGTGCGGATACCGTGGCTGAACTTGACCCGCGCCCACTGCTGGACCTCTTCGCCCTCGTTCTCCTCGTTCGTGAAGTAGATGCCGGCCACCGTTCCCACGCCCCACTCCGGATAGGAGACACAGCGGGCGTAGCGGTGGACGACGGAGTGGTCGGGGACGCGCGCCCCAAAGGGGTCGTGTTCGGCTTTGTCTTTGGCGGCCGCCCGGGCGCGCTGCTCGGCCTCGTAGGCGCGCCGCCCGGCCTCCTCACGCTCGCGGCGGGCGGCGGCGGCACTGGCACGGACGGCGTTTTTGGAGACGTGCCCGCCACGAGAGCCCTCGGCGAGGCGCTCCAGCTGGTCGGCCGCCTCGTTGATCGCCTTCAGGTGGCGCTCGTGCTCGAACTGCCTGCCGGCCGGAGCCACATCGGGATGCCAGCGCTTGGCCATCCGCCGGCGGGCCAGCTGGACATCGCGCTTGTTGAACGGCGCATCCAGCTCCAGCAGGAGCAGGTGCTGCTCGACATCCAGGACGGTCGTAGGCATGACCCGACAACGTTAGCGAGGGCGGCGGGTTTCCATTCCTCTCTATCCTGCGCGGGGATGTCTTCCCAATACGTCTTCACGATGCACCGGCTCTCGCGGATCCACCCGCCCGAGAAGACCGTGCTCGACAACGTCACCCTCGCCTTCTATCCCGGCGCCAAGATCGGCGTGCTCGGCTACAACGGCGCCGGCAAGTCCACTCTTCTGCGGATCATGGCCGGCGTCGACCAGGAGTACCGCGGCGAGGCGGCCCTCGCGCCCGGGGCCACCGTCGGGATGCTCGAGCAGGAGCCCCACCTCGACGAGAGCAAGGACGTCAAGGGAAACGTCGAGGACGGCGTCGCCGAGACGAAGGCGCTGCTGGACCGCTTCAACGAGCTGGCCGCCAACTACTCCGATGAGACCGCCGAGGAGTTCGGCCGCATCCAGGCTCAGATCGAAGCCGCCGACGCCTGGAACCTCGACACGCAGCTCGAATACGCGATGGACGCTCTGCGCCTGCCCCCGCCAGACGCCGACGTGACATCCCTCTCCGGCGGTGAGCGCCGCCGCGTCGCACTCTGCCGCCTGTTGCTGCGTGCGCCCGACCTGCTGCTGCTGGACGAGCCCACCAACCACCTCGACGCCGAGTCGGTGGCATGGCTGGAGCAACATCTGGCGGAGTACAAGGGCGCGATCGTCGCCGTCACCCACGACCGTTACTTCCTCGACAACGTCGCCGGCTGGATCCTCGAGCTGGACCGCGGCAAGGGCATCCCCTACGAGGGCAACTACTCCAGCTGGCTCGAGCAGAAGCAGGTGCGCCTCGCGCAGGAAGAGCGCTCGGAAAAGGGCCGTGAGCGCACGATCGCCGCCGAGCTCGAATGGGTCAGGACCAACCCCAAGGGCAAACGGACCAAGTCCAAGGCTCGCCTGGCGCGCTATGAGGAGCTGATCTCCGAGGAGCGGAACGTCAAGCTCGACGAGGTCCAGATCCACATCCCGCCGGGCCCGCGACTGGGCGGCAAGGTGCTGACCGCCACGAACGTCTCGAAGGGCTTCGGCGAGCGGCTGCTGATCGAGGATCTGAGCTTCGACCTGCCGCGGGCGGGGATCGTCGGCGTGATCGGCGCCAACGGCGCCGGCAAGACGACGCTGTTCAAGATGATCACCGGCTCTGAGCAGCCCGACAGCGGCAAGCTGGAGGTCGGCGAGACCGTTCAGCTGGCCTACGTCGATCAGTCCCGTGACGCGCTCGACCCGAAAAAGACGGTCTGGGAGGAGATCTCAGAAGGCTACGAGCACATCAAGGTCGGCGATCGCGAGGTCAACTCGCGCCAGTACACGGCTGGCTTCAACTTCAAGGGACCCGACCAGCAGGCCAAGATCGGCACTCTCTCCGGAGGAGAGCGCAACCGCGTCCACTTGGCGAAGCTGCTGCGCAGCGGCGGCAACCTGCTGCTGCTGGACGAGCCCACCAACGATCTCGATGTCGACACGCTGCGAGCCCTGGAGAACGCGCTGCTGGCGTTCCCCGGCTGCGCCGTGGTGATCTCCCACGATCGCTGGTTCCTGGACCGCATCGCCACCCACGTGCTGGCCTTCGAGGGTGACTCCCAGGTCAGCTGGTTCGAGGGCAACTTCGAGGCCTACGAGGAGCACCGCCACGCCACGCTCGGTGCAGCCGCCGACCGGCCCCACCGGATCACCTACAAGCGGCTCGTGCGTGGCTGAGGGCAGCGGCGGCGCCGAGAGCGCCGAGGCCGGACCGTTCGAGCGCGACACCGCCGTCACACGGCGCGAGGAGACGGAGGACGGGGCGATCTTCGATGCGGCCGTCGCCGACGGCTGGAAAGCGGGCCGCGGGCCCCATGGGGGTTATCTGGCGGCGATGCTGCTGCGGGCCCTGGCGACCACCGTCGCTGAGCCACGCCGCGCGCCGCGTTCGCTGACGATCCACTACGCCAGAGCACCCGAGCCCGGTCCAGTTGAGATCCACACGCGGCTCGAGCGTGCGGGCCGCTCGCTGAGCACCCTGTCGGCCCGGATGGAGCAGGACGGACGGCTGCTGGCGCTCGTACTGTCGGCGTTCTCCGTGCCGTGGACCGGGCCCGAGATCGACGACCTGCCGCTACCGGAGATCGAGCCGCCCGACGCCGAGCGGGAGGCCGGCACGGCGGTGGCGCGAGGAGCGCCGCTGTTCACCCGCCACCTCGTCATGCAGCCACGTCTGAGCGATCCGCCGGCAGCCGGGGAGCGGCGGGCGATGGAGGTGGGCGCGTGGGTCGGGCTGGCCGAGGCACGTCCGATCGACGCGCTGTCGCTGGCCTTCTTCAGCGACGCCTTGATCCCCGCGCCGTTCATGGCGACGGGCGAACCGGCCGCTGCACCGACGATCGACCTGACCGTCCATTTCCGCTCCTCGATGCCCCGAGGCGACAATCCCGACCCGTACGAGCTGTGCTTCACACGGGTCACCTCGAAGCTGGTTCAGGAGGGCTTCTTCGAGGAGGACGGGGTCATCTGGGCCGCCGACGGCACCGTCCTCGCGCAGTCCCGTCAGCTCGCGATCCTGCTGCCGGAGATCAAGTAGTGTCAGCGGCATGACCGACTACACAGCCAAGAAGATCAGTGACATGGAGGCGGGTTTCGGCGGCGGCTTCGTCAAGGCCCGCGCCGAGCTCGGAGTGACTGCGTTCGGGATGCAGGTGATCCAGCTTCCGCCGGACTACGCCGACTACCCGGAGCACGACCACGCCGAGAGCGGCCAGGAGGAGGTCTTCGTGGCACTCTCCGGCTCTGGTTGGATGGAGATCGCCGGCGAGCGCGTCGAGCTCAACGCCGAGACGCTTGTCCGCGTCGCCGCCGAGACGCGCCGCAAGGTGTTCGCCGGCCCGCAGGGCCTACGGATGCTCGTCATCGGAGGCTGCCCCGGCGCTGCCTACAAGATCGTCGAGAGCACGGAGCTGACCGCCGCCTGAGCGGTCCGCCCGCGCTCAGCGGGCGAAGCTGGTGCTCGCGGTGAGGCGCAGGGCGAACGCGGCGACGAGTCGCGCGCAGGCGTCGACGTCGTCGAGCTGGACGACTTCGACGGGAGAGTGCATGTAGCGGACGGGGATCGAGACGAGCCCCGTCGGCACTCCGCCGCGGCTCAGATGCACGGCATCGGCGTCCGTTCCCGTCGCGCGACCGCTGGCCTCGACGGTGAAGGGGATCTTCTCTGCCTCGGCGGTCTCGTGCAGCAACTCGAAGACACCCTGGTTCAGTACCGAGCCGCGGGCGATCGTCGCCCCCGAGCCGAGCGGATGCTTACCCAGCGTTTTCACTTCGATCCCGGGTGCATCGGTGGCGTGGGTCACGTCGAGCACGATCGCCGCATCGGGGGCCAGCGAGAAGGCGCTCGTGCGCGAGCCGCCGAACGTCGTCTCCTCCTGGACCGCCGCGACTGACACCATCTCCCAGGCCGAGCCGCCGGCTTTGGCGACGAGACGGGCTGCCTCGAGGGCGATGTAGGAGCCGAGGCGGTTATCGAGGGCGCGTGCGCTGAGCCGGCCGTTGGGCAGCTCGACGGGGTCGGCGTCGATCACCGCGACGTCGCCGATTCGGACCATGCCCTGCGCCTGCTCGCCGTCGCGAGCGCCGATGTCGATGTGCATGCTCCGCACCTCGGCGACCTTTTTGGCCTCCTCACCGCGGAGCAGGTGGATCGGCTTCTTGCCGACGACGCCTTTGACGGGCCCTTTGCGGGTGTCGAGCACGACCCGCTGCCCGACGAGCACCTGCGGGTCCCAGCCGCCGACTTCGCCGAACCACAGGAAGCCGTCGTCGTCGATGTGGGTGACGATCAGGCCGATCTCGTCGATGTGGCCCATCACGAGCAGCCGTTTGGACGAGCCTCTGGCGCCTTTACGCCGCGCCACGAGAGCCCGCGGCGTGCCCACCGGGTCGGTGTCGACCTCCGCGAAGCGCTTGGCGGCGCTGAGCCACGCCGCGGCGGGAGCACTCTCGTATCCCGAGGGCCCCCTGGCGACGAGCAGATCGCGCAGCACCGGCGGCACTGTGGCGGCTTTCGCTTTGCGAGGAGCGGCTTTGCGGCCGGCCGCCCGTTTTGGCTGAGGGCTCATCGTGCGAGCAATCCTCGCAAGACGTACTGCAGGATGCCTCCGTGGCGGAAGTAATCGGCCTCGCGAGGCGTGTCGATCCGCACCCGCGCGACGAACTCGACCGCATCGTCGCCCGCGCGCTCGGCTCTGACCTGGACCTCATCCGGTGGCGAGCCATCGCCGTTCATCGGCTCCGCGAGGCCCGCAATCGAGATCGTCTCCTCACCGGTGAGCCCCAGCGAGGAGGCACTCTGGCCCTCGGGGAACTGCAGCGGCAGCACGCCCATGCCGACGAGGTTCGAGCGGTGGATGCGCTCGAAGCTCTCGGCGATGACGGCCCTGACACCGAGCAGCCGTGTGCCCTTGGCGGCCCAGTCGCGCGAGGACCCCGTGCCGTACTCCTTGCCGGCCAGGATCACCAGGTCGGTGCTGTCGGCGATGTAGCGTATCGCGGCGTCGTAGATCGCCATCTGCTCGCCGGAGCCGCCGGCGGCCTGATAACGGGTGTAGCCGCCTTCGGGAAGCTTCTCGCCGCCGCCGATCAGGTTGCGCAGGCGGATGTTGGCGAAGGTCCCGCGCATCATCACCTCGTGGTTGCCGCGGCGCGAGCCGTAGGAGTTGAAGTCGCGGGGCTCGACGCCTTGCTCCTGCAGGTAGGCGCCGGCGGGGCCGTCGCGCTTGATCGAGCCGGCCGGTGAGATGTGGTCGGTCGTGACGCTGTCGCCGAGCACAGCGAGGACGCGGGCTGCATCGATGTCCGTGACCGTCTCGGGCTCGGCGGGCATCCCCTGGAAGTAGGGGGGCAGCCGTACGTAGGTCGAGTCGGGCTGCCAGGCGAAGCGCTCCCCCTCGGGAACCTCGAGGCCGTTCCAGCGCTCGTCACCCTCGAACACCTCGCCGTAGCTGCGGCGGAACATGTCGGCACGGACGGCCTCGCCGATCGTCTCGGCGACCTCGCGCTCCGACGGCCAGATGTCGCGCAGGTAGACGTCATTGCCGCTCTCGTCCTGGCCGATCGGGTCGGCGACGATGTCGAGGTCCATCGAGCCGGCCAGAGCGTAGGCGACGCACAGCGGCGGCGAGGCCAGGTAGTTCATCTTCACGTCGGGGTTGATCCGCCCCTCGAAGTTGCGGTTTCCCGACAGCACCGAGACGACCGCCAGATCGCCCTCGCCGACCGCGGCGGAGATCTGCTCCGGCAGCGGCCCGGAGTTACCGATGCAGGTCGTGCAGCCGTAGCCGACGAGGTTGAAGCCGAGCGCCTCCAACGGCTCGGTCAGCCCGGCCTTGTCGAGGTACTCGGTCACGACCTTCGAGCCGGGGGCCAGCGAGGTCTTCACCCAAGGCTTCGATCGCAGGCCCTTCGCGACGGCGTTTCGCGCGAGGATGCCGGCGCCGATCATCACCGAGGGATTGGAGGTGTTGGTGCAGCTGGTGATCGCCGCGATCACGACATGTCCGTGGTCGACCTCGAAGGACTCGCCATCGATCTCGACCGTCTGGGCGGTGCCATTGTGGGGCAGCGTGACCGTCCCACCGGGAGCCGGCTGGGCGGCCACGACGCCGAGCGGGGCAGCGTGTCCGGGCGAGCCGTTGGCGGGCGGGTCGGAAGCCGGGTAGGACTCGGCGATCCCCTCGTCCTGGGCGTCTGCCTGCTCGCCGTCGTCTGGCACGTACGCCTTCAGCGCGTCTCGGAAAGCCTGCTGCGCCCCGCTGAGGGAGACTCGGTCCTGTGGACGCTTGGGCCCGGCCAGGCTTGGCTGGACGCTCGCCAGGTCAAGCTCGATGGTGTCGGTGAAGGTCGGCTGCTCGGCATCCTCGTCGTGCCACAGTCCCTGCTCGCGGGCGTAGGCCTCGACGAGGGCGATCTGCTCGGGGGCACGACCGGACAGCTCCATGTAGCGGAGCGTCTCGGCGTCGATCGGAAAGATCGCACAGGTCGATCCGAACTCCGGCGACATGTTGCCGATCGTCGCGCGGTCGGCGATCGGCAGGGCCGCGACGCCCGCACCGAAGAACTCGACGAACATCCCGACGACCCCCCGCGCGCGGAGCATCTCGGTGACGGTCAGGACGAGGTCCGTCGCGGTCGTCCCCTCGGGCAGCTCGCCGTGGAGCTGCACACCGAGGACCTGGGGGATCAGCATCGACATCGGCTGGCCGAGCATCGCCGCCTCGGCCTCGATACCGCCAACGCCCCAGCCGAGAACGCCGAGGCCGTTGACCATTGTCGTGTGGGAGTCGGTGCCGACGAGCGTGTCGGGGTACGCCTGCGGCAGAGCGCCGGCGATCTCGCGGGGAAAGACGACGCGGGCGAGGTACTCGAGATTGACCTGGTGGACGATGCCGGTGTCCGGGGGCACGACGGCGAAGTCGTCGAAGGCGCCCTGGCCCCAGCGCAGGAAGGCGTAGCGCTCCTGGTTTCGCTCGAACTCGCGCTCGGCGTTGAAGCGGAACGAGTCGCGGGTCCCGAAGGCGTCGACTTGGACGGAGTGATCGATCACCAGCTCGGCCGGTGCAAGCGGGTTGATCTTGGCGGGATCTCCGCCCATCTCGGCCATCGCGTCGCGCATCGCGGCGAGGTCGACGACGGCGGGGACGCCGGTGAAGTCCTGCATCAGCACGCGGGCGGGCGTGAAGGCGATCTCCTTGCTGGGCTTGGCCTTGGCGTCCCACGAGGCCAGAGCCTCGATGTCGGGAGCTGTGACCGACCCGTTGCCGTCGGTGCGGAGTAGGTTCTCCAGCAGGACCTTCAGCGAGAAAGGCAGCCTGGCGACATCGAAGCGCTGCTGCAGCGCATCCAAGCGAAAGATCTCGTACTGCTTCTCGCCGACCGAAAGGCTGTCCTTGGCGCCAAAGCTGTTTTCCGACATGCGACCTCCCGCGTCTACGGCTCTACAGGAACGGCTCGCAGTCTCGCAGAGTCAGCGAGGCGTCTCGGTGGAACGCGTCACGCGGCCCTTGCCCTGGCGCTTGGAGCGCAGCAGCGCCGTGTCGCAGGCGGCCAGCAGGTCGTCGGTGCTCATCGGCGGCTGCCACTGAGCGGCGCCGATCGAAGCTGAGACGCCCGACGCGCCGGCGTGGGAGGTCAGCTCGCGCAGCCGCTCCAGCGCCCTGGTCGCGGCGGCGGCCGCGCTCTCCAGCTCGGCGTTCGGAAGGATCACGACGAACTCGTCGCCGCCATAGCGGGCAACGCGGTCGAAGGCCCTGAACTCCCCGACGAGCGCGTCGACAACCTCACGGAGCATCGCGTCGCCGGCGGGATGCCCATGCTGGTCGTTGACGAGCTTGAAGTCGTCGAGGTCGATCAGCAGACAGGAAAGCGGGCCGCCCGTCCGCATCGCACGGCCGATCTCCTCGTCGAGGCGCCGGCGCATCGCTCGGTGGTTCATGCAGCCCGTCACAGCGTCGGTGCCGGCCTCCGAGCGCGCGCGGACGAGGGCCAAGGCGGTCGAGCCCTGCTCGACGAGCGTCCGCGCCTCCTCGACCGACGAGGACTCATACACAGCCGCGACACGCCGCACCAGCATCACGACCGCCTCGACCTCCGAGCGCTCGATCACCGGCAGCAGCAGTACGCAGCTCATCTCACCCGTCGCCGTCAGACGCGGCACGCTGGCGGCGAATTCCTCGGCGTCAGCCGCCAGGAAGCTTCGCCGGGTCCGCGCCACCCAACTGACGCCCGGCGGGCGCTCCGCGCGGGGAGAAAGGTAGCTCAGGCGCCCGTCGCCCTCGTAGAGGTAGACGTCGACGATGTCATCGGCCCTGTCGTCCTTGCAGAGGTGGTGGACGTGAACCTCCTCGGCACCCGGCACCTCCAGCAGTTCGCGGGCGAGGGCGCGATAGATCGCGTCCACATCTCCGCCTCCATCGGCCAGGGAGGTCAGGCGGCGAATGCCCGTGAGCAGTCGGTGAAGCCCCCTGGACGACGCCGAGGTATCCATACCCGATACGACATCCATGCTTCCAATTTACGGCATGGGACGGCTGGCGTGACGCATCCGGATGAACTTCTTATTCGCAAGGAGCGTTTCTTTTCGCCATGCGCCTGCGCCAGGCATTAATCCGTCGGGCGGAGAGTTGGACACAACCTTCGCCCCGGAACGGCGAGGGGCGGCCCGAAGGCCGCCCCCGCTGCTCTCGATCTCCTCCGCTGATCTAGCGGAACGTCACCGTCACCGTCGAGGCGGAGTGCGCGCCCTTCTTCTTGGGCACGAAGCCGACCCGCAACTTGATCTTCGCGGGGCGGCTCCTAGCGTTGCCTCGCGAGGACAGCGGCACCTTCAGCGAGACCGTTTTGTAGGCCCTGGAGAGATGCCTGTAGACCGTCTTCAAACCGGAGCCGCTGCCGCTGATGCGACCGGCGGCAAAGGTCCGGACGGTGATGTAGGCGGTGTTGCCGATGACCTTGTGCCCGACGATGCGAACACCGCAGCCGGCCACCGAGATGATCGTGTTCTGTTTGATCGTCGCCCCGTTCTGGCCGACGATCGTCGTGGGCATCACCAGCGGCTGGGCGCACAGGTTGCCGAAGGCGCCCAGAGCGCTGTGCGAGCCGACCGGCAGTTTGACCGTCACGCTCGTCACCGGAACGTCAGGCGTGGAGGCGAACGTCGTGGTCGTGATGCCTTTTTTGATGTCGGTGTTGCCCGTGAGGATCACGCGCACGTGGCTGGTGCTTTCCAGGACCAGGTCGAGGTCAGGGAACGCGGCGCCGGCGTGCGAGACCAGGATCGCCGAGCCCGTAAGCTTCCCGGGCAGGGTCGGCGTGGTGACACTGGCGCCACCAACGAACGAGCCGCTCGGGCATTTGTAGGGGTCAACCGCGAACACCGCATCCGTGCATGCTTTGTGCAGCGTCGTCAGCCGGGAGGGCAGCTGCCTGGGCAGCTGGACCTTTACCGACTTGATGTTCGACTGGCCGCCCGGTTGGGTGATCGTCGTCGTCAGGCTGGCGCCATTGACCCGCGAGGTCTTCGAGCTCGTCGAGGCCTTGAACACCGGCTTGAATTTCAGGGCGCTGCAGTTGGCGACTTGGAACGGCGTTTCGAGCGACTTGGTCGCCGTCGCCCCACCGGCGGCAAGCGATGCGAAGCCGCCCACCGTCGAGACGGTTGCGAGTTTCCCGCAGTTGGTCGGGTTGATCATGAAGCCCGGCTTGTTGACAGCCACGCTGATGTTCCTGATGCGTAGCGGGATGCCCTTGCGAATCGTCGGCAGCGTGCTTTCGACGGTCACCTGAGCGGTCGTCGGGTCGACTTTGATCGTCGCCTGCGTGACGACCGTGCCGAGGTTGAACGGCCCGGCGATCGCCGGCACCTTGATCGACAGCCCGTAGGGCGCGCCTTTCACCGTTTCGGTCAGATAGACCGGACCGCTGAAGCTGAACGGCGTCGAGCCCGATCCGGCCAGCACCGTCGCCGTGCCGATCTGGCTACCGGCAGGGCACGGGGTCGTTTCGCTTGCTGCCGCGGCCGCCGAGCACTGTTCAGCCGCAGGGATCTTGCCGACAAGGCCCGGAGGCAGAGTCGTCTTGACCGAGCCGACGTACTGTTCGCCGTCGTTGCGGCCGAGGTTGAACGTGAAGGCCGTGCTTGCTCCTCCGTTGCCGTTCGAGACGGCCGTGCTCTGGGCCGGGTTGAACGGCGGCGGTGTCGAGGCGCAGCCGGTGATGTTCACGCCAAACGCATCCGTGTGTGTCGCGCTCGGAGCCGAGTTCGGTTTGAAACTCGCCGATCCCTGCGGCGTACCGCACAGCAGTGGGTTCGCAATCGGCGCGAGAACACCCCGTTCGAACTTGATGGAGAGCTTCGTAAAGGGCTGTGCAGGCGGGTTATTGAAGTAAGTCGTTACCTGTCCGGTTGCTTCGTCGGGGATCGTTTCCCCGAGCAGGCGGACCGACACTCCGAATTCGGCGGAGTTGGCGACGACGTAGATTTTGTAGGGCGTGCCGGTGATCGTCCCCGATTCCGGGGCACCGAGGTAGACGTCGCCTTTGAGGGATCCCGGCGGGAGCGTCGGGACTTCCAGGCTGACTACGCCGATTTTCGACGCTGCGGGGCACGCGACCCCGAACGCTTCATCGAACACCGTGCCGTCCTGATGCGCCTGGCCTTCGGTGCACGCCTGCAGGTCCTTCGCGGCGGACGGATTCAGAGTCATCCCTTCCGGCAGCGTGAACGAGGCGGACTTGACCTGGGAGACGTCCGTTTCTTCCGGTTCGTGTTCCTCGGAGGCGATCGCTTCGAATTCGTTCGGCTGCTCCGTCACCATCGAGGCAGATTCGAGTTTGAAGCCCGGCGAGAATTCAAGCGGACAGCCCGTGAGCGTGACCGGGCTTTCGAAGGTCTTGGCGGGCGATTCCACCCCTTCGGCGTCCCTGACTTTGATCGAAGTGGTCGGAAAGCCTTCACAACTCGTCGGGTTGGTGATGAAGTCGCCTTCGCCGATGTTGCCGTCGAAGACGAGGCGCGAGCGCACGAGCGGAAGTTCGGGGTTGACCTCGATTTCGAAGTAGTCGTGGAAGTCTCCGGCGTTTGTACCGCGCGCTTCCTTGCCCCATTCGACGTTGCCTTTGATCAGCGTGTGGACGTCGTATTCCTGTTCCTCGAGGAATTTCTGCACCGCCAGACTGGGGAAGCCATTTTCGCCAGGTACCGCGCCTTCTTTTTCGGCCTTTTCAAAGCCTCCTTTGAGCAACGCGCCGCTCAGGAAGGTCGGCAGTTCGAGCGCAACGCCGTACAGGGAGGCAAGCCTCGACCCGTTCGCGACGTGTTCGCCTTCGGGGGCGACGAGGTTGTAGACCGTCCCGGAGAGTTCCTGGTCACCGGCGCCACCTTCGGCGGGAGGACCGGCGTAGACCGTTGCGGTCTGTTCGCCGATTTCGGCTTCGCCGCATTTGCCGGTGGGAGCTTCGAACAGGCCGGTGCCGGGCACCGCTTCTTTGCCGAATTCCGCGACGCTGCAGCGTTCAACCGCGAACGGGTCGGTCGCGAGCCCAGCGGCGACATCCGTCCGAATGTGCGCCACGCGGAGTGTCGGAACGACCGTGCCGTTGCTGTATTTCCCGCCGGGGATCGTGAGAACCTTGAAGTCTGTGACCCCGAACGGCACGCGACCGCCGGCCTGGGTTTCGCCTTCTGTATTGGCTTCGCCGGGCGAGATGCTGGCCTTCGGCTCTTTGAAGCCTTCGATCGTTTCCTGACCGCAGGTCGAAACTTTGCAGTTGGTCGCCACCAGCTTTTCGACGACAGGAACTTCCGCGGCCGCCTGAGCGAACGCCGGTATCACGCCCGCCAGCAACACGCCGCAGACCATCGTCAACAACCAGACCCGAGCGTGCGCTCTCATGCGAACCTCCCTATCGAAACGGTGAACACCCTCTACCCCTACGACTCCGAAGATGCCACAAAGTTGCGGCACCGACGGCGGTATTAGACGAAGATCCGGAATGTCCTTCCGTGGGCCCGGGAGCCTCCCCGACGCATCCAGGCGTCTCAGACGCTAGAAGCGGCCTCGGACGCCACCGGGGCTCCGAAGCCGACTCGCAGCAACGCGCCACCACCGGGAGCGTTCTGGGCCTCCGCAAACCCGCCGCAGGACTCGGCGGCCTGACGGACGATCGCGAGGCCCAGGCCGGACCCCGGCTGCCCGCGCGCTGACTCCGCGCGGTAGAAGCGGTCGAACACGAACGGTAGGTCGGCCTCCTCGAAACCCGGACCGTGATCGCGGACGTTCAACACCCCGTCCTCGACGGATACCTCGACGAGCCCGCCCGGTGGGCTCCACTTCCGTGCGTTGTCGATCAGGTTCGACACTGCCCGCCCAATGCGGTCGCCGGCTCCCGTCACGACGGTCGGCTGCAGATCGAGCTCGAACTCGATCTCGCCGCGCCTGCGGGCGCTGCGGACGGCCGCCTCGACGACCTCATCGAGCCGGACGTCGTCGACGGAGACAGGCGGCTCGGCACCGCGCGCGAGCTCGACGACGTCGCCGACCAACGCCGTCAGATCGTCGAGCTCGGCGACGATGTCCTCGCGCAGGCTCCGCTGCTCCTCCGACGGCAGCCGCTCGGCCTCGCCGAGCACTTGGATGTTGGCCCGCAGCGAGGCGATCGGCGTGCGCAGCTCGTGGCTGGCATCGGCGATCAGGTGTCGCTGCGCCGACACCGAGCGCTCGAGCGCGTCGAGCGCCGCGTTGAAGCTCTCCGCCAGCCGGCCCAGCTCGTCGCGGCCGCCGACCTCCAGACGATTCGAGAGGTCGAGGCTGCCTGTCAGCGTCTCCGTGCGCGAGGTGAAGCGGGCGATCGGCGCGAGGGCGGTCCGTGCCACCAGCGTCCCCAGGAGCGCCGCCAGCACGATGCCGCCGGCGCCGATCAAGACGAGGATCAAGACGAGCCGGCTGAGCTCGTGGTCGACCTCCGTCAGTGGCCTCGCGATCATCACCGCCCGCCCCGTGCCGGCTCCGACCGTCAGCACCCGCAGCTTGACGCCTTTGACCGTCCTGTCGCTCAGCGCGCTACCCGACCCAGCCGCGGCGATCTTGCGGTCGGCGGCGCTCACCTGGAGCCGAGCCGGTGCGCTGCCCTGCCCACCCGGGACGAACACCTTCCCATTGGTGGAGACGAACTGGATGTAGCCCGAGGCCGCCCCGAATGGTGCAGGCTGGACTTTGCCGGGAAGTGCGCCCCGTTTGA
Organism: Solirubrobacteraceae bacterium; assembly: GCA_036271135.1. Lineage (GTDB taxonomy): Bacteria > Actinomycetota > Thermoleophilia > Solirubrobacterales > Solirubrobacteraceae > Palsa-744. Next base: position 25,731 of record DATBBF010000022.1, on the reverse strand, counting down.
ACCCTGCGCCCGGTGCGAAGGCCCGTCCCCCGGGAGGCTGGGTTCCAAAGTAGAAACCACGGGATTGCCCGCCCGGTCCGGCGAAGATGTGGGCCCGAGTGCGCAGCTGCGTGTCCAGTTCCCCGCGCAAGTCCGAGCGCACCGCCACGTACAGACCGATCGCTACCGCCAGGACGGCCAACGCCACCGATACCGTCGCGACAGCCGCGATCCGCACTCGCAGCGTCATCGCGCTCAGGGCTCCCGCAGCGCGTAGCCGACGCCGCGCACCGTGTGGATCAAGTTGCGCGCCCCGGCTTCCTCGAGCTTGCGTCGCAGATAGCCGACGTAGACGCGCAGGGCGTTGGAGGTGGGACCGAAGTCATAGCCCCACACACGGTCGTAGATCATGCTGTGGGGGAGAACCCGGCGCGGGTTCAGCATCAACAGTTCAAGGAGCTGGTACTCGGTCCTCGTCAGCTCCACGAAGCCCTCCCCGACCTGGGCGCCGTGGCGCTCGGCGTCGAGGACCACCTCGGCGAACGACAGCACCCCTCCGGCCACCTCCGGATTGGCGCGGCGCAGCAGCGCCCTGATTCTGGCCTTCAACTCGCCCACGTCGAACGGCTTGACCATGTAGTCGTCGGCCCCCACGTCGAGCCCGTCGATCCGGTCGGACACCGCGTCGCGGGCCGTCAGCATCAGGATCGGAACCCTGTTACCGAGCATCCGCACGCGGCGGCAGACCTCCAGCCCGTCGACGCCCGGCAGGCCGATGTCGAGCACCACCGCATCGGGCACCGACTGAGCGATCCGCTCCAGCGCCTGCTCGCCATCTTCGGCCTGGGCGACCTCGTAGCCGGCCAGGCTCAGCGCCCGACGGAGCGCATCGCGCACGGCGCGGTCATCGTCGACGACCAAGATCCTCACGGTGGGATTCTTACGCGCCCAGGCGCGCCAGCTCCGCCGACCGTCCGCGACAGTCGTAGAGAACCGCCGATGCCGAGCTCTGCGAGCCGGTGGATTCGCTGGGAAGCGTGACCCTCAGACAGGCCTTGGCGGCCGCCGCGATCGCGACTTTCGAGCCGGCCCGCCCGTCGCCGCGAGCGCCGGGGCCGAACCCCGTCGAGCCTGAGTCTTCTTCGTCGAGCACCCAGCGGATCTTGCCGTCGCGCACCTCCTGCGCCAGCCACGAGACACTGACGTCGCTCTCTCGGCCGGAGAAGCCGCCGATGCCCGCCACGTTCGCGCCCTTGGCGATGATCGATGCCGCCGCGCTGGTCTGGCTGGACACCGCGACCGTGCCGCCCCCTGCGCTCTTCACATAGGCCAGAAGCTCAGTGCTGACGGCGCCGCCGAAGCCTCCCGGACCACCGCCTCCCGCGCCCGAGGCGCCCTGGCGTCCGCCAAAGCCGACGCCACCCGGACCCGGAAGGCCGCCCAGAGCCTGCCCAGCGGCTCCCCCTGCACCGGGCACCGCCGCGCCACCCGATTCGCCGGAGCCGCCGGAGCCGAATAGCTGCACCCCGCCCGCAGCGCCAGTGCCACCGCCGGAGGGACGCGCGCCCGGACGACCCCCGAACGCACCGCCGCCGGGACGCCCGCCGAACCCGCCCGCGCCCCCGGCGCTCTGCACGTTCGCCGGCCCGCCTTCGGGGAAGGTGCCGTTGGTGGCATGGCCGAGCGTGTCGACGGCCCACGCCGCCGGGGCGATCAGCAGCACACCCGCGACCGAGGCGATCGCGACCAGGCGAACGGCGCGGCCGGGGAACACGAGCAGCGCGATCGCAGCCAGTGCACCCGCGACGATCAGCACGGGAGCGAGCCATGTCAGTTGGCCCACGTAGTCGCCCAGGACGGCGAGCTCGGTGGCGACACCAGCCGCCACAGCCAGCGGCCCGATCACGCGCGTACCCTCGCGCCCGGCGATCAGATGTGCCGCCCCGGCCCCGAACAGGGCGGCGGCGAAGGGGGCCAACAGCGAGACGTAGTAGGGGTGGAAGATGCCGCTGGCGAAGCTGAACAGAACACCTGTGACGAGAAAGGAGCCGCCGACCGCCAGCAGCCAGCCGCTGCGCGGATCGGCGCGCCGCAGCCGGCTCGCGACCACCAACCCGACGGCGCTCACGGCCGCGAAGCCCAGCAGCCATCCGGCCTGGCCGCCGAGCGCGGAGTTCAAAAGACGAAGCGGTCCGGTCTGCCCGCCGAAGACGCTGCCGCCGCCGATGCCTCCCGGCCCTCCCGCCTGGCCGTCGACGCGGCCGACGCCGTTGTATTCGAAGATCAAAGACAGGACGCGGTTGTCGCTCGTCCCCGACACCCACGGCCGGTCGGCGGCCGGCGTCAGTTCGACGAGCAGCGGCCATGCGCCGCCGACGAGCGTCATGGCAGCGCCGCCTGCCAGCAGCTGGCGCAGCGCGTGCAGCCGACCGCGCCCCGCGGGCGCCACCCACATCCACGCCGCGAAGATCCCGGGGACGACGACGAGGGCGACGAGCATCTTCGTCTCGAAGCCGAGCCCCACGCAGACTCCGGCCAGCACCAGCCAGCGGGTCGAGGGGTAGGTGGGGGCCGAGTCAAAGGCTCGCAGCGCGCACCACAGCGCCGCGACCGTGCACAGCACCAGCAGCGCGTCGGGGTTGTTGTGGCGGGAGATCGCGACGGTGATCGGCGTCAGCGCGAGCGCGAGACCGCCGAGGAAGCCGCCGAGGCGCCCGAAGCGGCGTCGCACGAGGTCGTAGAGCAGGCCCACGCTCGCGACGCCCATCAGCGCCTGCGGAACGAGGATGCTGAGCGAGTGGTAGCCGAACATGCGCACCGACAGCGCCTGCACCCACAGCGCCAATGGCGGCTTGTCGACGGTCATCACGCCGCTGGGATCCAGGGAGGCGTAGAGGAAGTCGTGCCAGTTCGAGCCCATCGAGCGCACGGCGGCGCTGTAGTAGTCGTTGGCCCAGCCGTTGCGACTGAGCGCCCACAGGTCGAGCACCGCAGCCAGCACCAGCAGGGCCATCAACTCCGGGCGGGGACGGCGCAGCATCGCCAGGCGCTCGCGCACCCGTGCCGCCGAGAGGCCGCTGAGAGGCATCGCGGGAGCCGCCTCGGCAGAGGCGCTTCCGTGCATGTCGAAACTCATAAGGGGAGCTTCGCCGCTTCCGGTAGGAACAGTCTCAGCGAATCGTGTGAGTTTCGTAAGCGGTCTAGTCGATCAGGCGTTTGCCGAGCTGGGAGATCGCCAGACGCCACATGAGCAGCGCGAACGCCACCAGCACCGCCGCGTGGCCGAGGTCGCCGCCGTGAAGGTTGCCGAGCGAGGCGTCGCGGACGAGCTGCACGCAGTGGTAGAGCGGGTTGATCTGGGCCACGACGCGGATCCCGGCGGGGAGGTTGGAGACCGGGAAGAAGGTCCCCGCGACGAGGAACATCGGCGTCAGGACGGCGCTCGTTATGTAGTTGAAGTTGTCGATCGTCTTGGCTATCGCGGCGACCGTCACGCCGAAGCCCGTGAAGCCGAAGCCGGTGACGAACCCGATCAGCGGCACCAGCAGCATCCCCGCTTCGGGCGAGAGGCCGAAGAAGAAGCCGACGATCAAAGGTGCGAGCCCGTAGACGCCGGCCCGCACCGAGACCCACAGCATCTCCGCGGTGATCAGCTCCTCGACGTCGATCGGCGCCGCCAGCATCGCGTCGTAGGTGCGCTGGAACTGCCAGCGGATGAAGGTGTTGAACATCCCCGGAAAGGCCGAGGAGAACAGCACGGCGGTCGCCACGACGCCGGTGGCGATGTAGTCCATCGTCTTGACGTGCCCGAAGTGCGGGGCGATCTGGCGGAAGCCGAGGCCGAAGGCGAGCAGGTAGATCGTCGGCTGGACGATCGAGGAGAACGTCGTCGCCTTCCAGTAACGGCCGAAGATCGCCACGTCGCGGCTCATCACTCCCGCGAGCGCCGCCGGTTCCAGACGGCCGACGCGCCGGGGCCGCTGCACAACCTCCTCGCCGCTGACGGCGCTCACTCGATCTCCTCACCGGTGAGGGCCACAAAGGCGTCCTCGAGGTTGGCGGGACGACGCACGCCCTCCGGCGCCAGCCCGTCGAGCGTCTCCGCGCGCAGGATCGCGACGGCCGGGCCGCTGCGCCGGCTCGACCAGCCATGCGTGGAGGCCAGCTCGCCGACCTCAGCGAGGCGGTCGGGCGGGCCGTAGACCTCCAGCACCTCCTCACCGGCATGGGCGGCGATGAGCTCAGCCGGGGTTCCCTGGGCGATGATCTTCCCGTCCGACATCACGGCGACGGTGTCGGCCAGCCGCTCCGCCTCCTCGATGTAGTGGGTGCTCATCAGGACCGTCACGCCGTCGGCGCGCAGCCCGTCGATCAGCGACCACAGCTCCTGGCGGATCTGCGGGTCGAGACCGACGGTGGGCTCGTCCAAGAGCACCAAGCGGGGACGGTGGATCAGACCCCGGGCGACGAGCAGGCGGCGGCGCATGCCGCCCGACAGCTCACGGACGATCGTGTCGGCCCGCGGCACGAGGTTGGCGATCCCCAGCGCCCGGTCGACGGCCTGCTCGCGTTCGGCGCGGGGGACGCGGTAGAGACGCGAGAAGACGGTCAGGATCTGGCGGCAGGTCAGCTCGACGTCGAGGTTGTCGAGCTGCGGCACGACGCCCATCTCCAGACGCGACTGCTTGGATTCTCCCGGCAGCTCGAAGCCGAGCACGAAGATCTCTCCCTCGTCGGCGAGCGTCTGGGCGGTCAGCATCCGCATCGTCGTCGACTTGCCGGCGCCGTTGGGACCCAGCAGCCCGAAGCACTCGCCGGTGGGCACGGCCAGGTCGAGGCCGTTGACGGCGACGATCTCGCCGAAGCGCTTGACAACTCCGCGCAGCGAGATCGCCAGGCCGTCGCGGCCGCCTTGAAGCTCGGAGCCCTCGTTCACGCCCGACACTCTAGGCGCCACCGGTTTGCCCCTATGGGCTGGTGTAGACCGCCGAAGGGGGAACTTCCGACGCAGGTCCATATTCCCGAACGCCCGGCGAGGGCAATCTGTATGCGTCGGATCACCTAGGAGGGAAGCGATCGATGCCAGCCAGAGCTCCCCAGATCGTCGCACTCGGAGGCGGCGGATTCTCGATGGAGAAAGAAGGGTCGCTGCTCGACGACTACATCCTCTCGCTGCTCGACGCGGAGCGGCCGCGGGTCTGCTTCCTGCCGACGGCCTCCGGCGATGCCGACCACTATGTAGTCCGCTTCTACAGGCGCTTCTCACCGGGCTGCGAGGCCAGTCACGTCTCGCTGTTCAGACGTGACCAGGGCACGGGTGGGGTCGAGGACGATCTGGCGGCACACCTGCTCTCCCAGGATCTGATCTACGTCGGCGGCGGCAACATGGTGAGCATGCTGGGCGCCTGGCGGGCTCACGGCCTCGACTCGATCCTGCGCAAGGCGTGGCGGAAGGGGATCGTGATGTGCGGCCCATCGGCGGGCTCGCTGTGTTGGTTCACGCAGGCCCTCAGCGCGTTCCACGGCGCGCCGCGGCCGGTCAGGGGCCTGAGCATCCTTCCTTACTCCAATTGCGTCCACTATGACGCCGAGCCGGCCCGCCGCGAGGAGTACCACCGCGCCGTGGCCGACGGCATGAGCGCCGGCTTCGCCGTCGAGGACGGCGTCGGGCTGCACTTCCGTGGCACCCGACTAGAGCGCGTCGTCAGCTCGCGCCCGGAAGGACGGGCGTTCATGGTGCAGAGTCAAGGCTCGCGCGTGCTGGAGACGCCGCTGGAGACTCACTACCTCGGCGAGACGCTGAAGACACCACGGACCATCGCGCTGGCCGAGCCGGTAGCCGCATGAGCGCGACCGGCGCCCCGCCGGGGCCGGTGCCACTGCAGGAGCGCTCGATCTTCGCGATGGGCGGCGGCGGCTTTACGATGGAGCCGGCCAACCCGCTGCTCGACGACTACGTCCTGTCGTTGGCTCGAGCAAGGGAACCGCGGATCCTGTTCCTGCCGACGGCATCGGGTGACACGACCCCGCAGATCAACGCCTTCAAAGCGCGCTTCACGGGGCGCACATGCGTGGCGGAGCATCTCTCGCTGTTCCGCCTACGGGAGACCCGCCGCCCGCTCAGTGAGCTGGTCGCCGAGCAGGACATCCTGTATGTCGGGGGCGGGTCGATGCGCAACCTGCTGGCGATCTGGCGAGCGCATGAGCTCGACACGATGCTGGTCGAAGCATGGGAGCGCGGGACGGTGCTGGCGGGGCTGAGCGCGGGTGCGATGTGCTGGTTCCAGTACGGGCTGACGCGCTCCAGCGGCCCGCCCGAACCGCTCGAGGGCCTGGGCCTGCTGGACGGCTCGCTGACCGTCCACACCGACGGCGAGCCCGAGCGGCTGCCCGTCTGGCTGGCCCATGTCCGCGACGGCACTCTCCCCGGCGGCTGGGCGCTCGATGACGGTGTCGGTCTGCTGTTCCGAGGACGCACGCTCGACCGCGTCGTCAGCTCGCGACCCGGCGCCGAAGCCCAGCGCGTCGATGCGATCGCCGGAGAGCTGGTGCGCCGCCGCATCCAGCCTGACCTGCTGGGCAGCCGCGCCAACGACCCGCTGGGCGGCTACGACGAGGCCGTCGAGGAGCTGCGCCGCGTGCATCGCCTGCGCCGCGGCACCGGCGGGCGTCGCAGCTGAGCCTCGGGCCCGGCGTCGCGACACCTGCCTCACCGGGCTACGCTGGGCCGATGCGCGGACGCTGGGCCAGGATGAGGCGAAGGTGAGTCGATCGCGCGTGCTCGTCGCCCCCGACGCCTTCAAGGGCACCTTGACGGCCGCGGAGGTCGCCGGCGCGATCGCCGGCGGGATCAGGCGGGCAGGCGGGGAAGCCGAGGAGTGCCCGGTCGCCGACGGCGGCGAAGGCACGCTCGAGGTGCTGGCGGCGGTGCTCGGCGGCGAGGCGCGAAGGACGTTCTGCCAGGACCCGCTCGGGCGCCCCGTCGAGGCTCGCTGGGACTGGCTCGACCAGTCCCGGACAGCGATCGTGGAGATGGCGCGAGCGTCGGGCCTGGCGCTGCTCGACCCAGCGGAGCTCGACGCCGAGGCAGCGACGAGCGCCGGTACCGGCGAGCTGCTCTTGGCGGCCCGGGACGCGGGGGCACGGGAGGCGATCCTGGCGATCGGCGGCACGGCGACGAGCGACGGCGGCGCCGGCGCGCTGACGGCGATCGAGCGCGCGGGCGGGCTCGGGGAGATGCGACTGGTGCTCGCCTGCGACGTCAGCCCCCCATTCGAGCGGGCAGCAATCGTGTTCGGCCCCCAGAAGGGCGCAACGCCTGAGGCAGTCGAGCGCCTGACGGGCCGGCTTCAAGAGATGGCCGAGGCGCTCCCGCGCGACCCGCGAGGACGGCCGATGACGGGCGCCGGAGGAGGGTTGGCGGGAGCGCTGTGGGCGGTCCACGGCGCGGAGATCCGCAGCGGCGCCGGGCTCGTCCTCGAGGCCATCGACTTCGATCGGCGCCTGAGCGAAGCGAGGGCGGTGGTGATCGGGGAGGGGTGCCTGGACGGCCAGTCACGGCACGGCAAGATCGGCGGCGAGATCTACGACCGGGCGGTCTCGCTGGGAGTCGCTGTCCATGCGATCGCCGGCAGCCGAGATGCGGAGGCCGTCGGGCTGGAATGGGGCGAGCTGGCGTCGCTGCAGATCGCGGGCACGCCGGCCGAGCTCGAGGACGCGGGCGCGGCGCTGGCCGGAGCGCTCACGGCCGTCTAGGGTCTGCCCGGTGCCCGCCCCGCCCTCCGGTGAGCAGTTCGAGATCCACCACGGCGATCAGCGGGCGACGATCGTCGAGGTCGGCGGCGGGATCCGCGAGCTCTACGCGGGCGAGCGGGCGGTGCTGGAGCCATATCCGCTGGAGGCGATCTGCGACGGCGGTCACGGCGCTGTGCTGGTCCCTTGGCCGAACCGGATCGGCGACGGCCGCTACAGCTTCGACGGCGTCGAGCGCAGGCTGGCCCTGACGGAGCCCGGCAAGCGCAACGCGATCCATGGCCTGCTGCGCTGGGCTCCCTGGCGGGCGCTTGAGCACGAGCCCGATCGGGTGCTGATGGGAGTCCGGCTGCATCCCCACCCCGGCTACCCCTTCGATCTGACGGTGAGCGTCGAGTACCGCTTGGGAGACGACGGCCTGACGGTCACGACGACTGCTCGCAATGCCGGCGAGAGCGCCTGCCCGTACGGCGCCGGCCAGCATCCCTACCTCTCGCCCGGCGAGGGCCAGATCGACGACTGCGTCCTGGAGCTGGGAGCAGCGACGGTGATCTCGATCGACCCCGAGCGGGGCCTGCCGACAGGCCGGGAGTCGCCGGCCGGCGGCGAGCTGGACTTCCGCCGCCCCAGGAAGCTGGGCGCGGCGGTGATCGACAGTCCGTTCACCGACCTGGAGCGCGGCGATGACGGCAAGGCGCGAGTGCGCCTGACGGGCCGTGACGGTCTGACGGTCGAGCTGTGGGTCGACTCCAGCTACGCGGTCATCGAGCTGTTCACGGGCGACACGCTCGCGCCCGCGCGCCGTCGCACGGGCCTGGCGGTCGAGCCGATGACGTGCCCGCCGGACGCGTTCCGCAGCGGCGAGAGCCTGATCCGGTTGGAGCCGGGAGAGACGTTCGCCTGTTCCTGGGGCGCCGGCCTGCTGCGTGCGTGGTAGAAACAACCCGTGGCCGATAGCCAACCGACGGCAGAGGTGCTGGAGCGCCGCGAGGCGATCGTGCGGGAGCACATGGAGTCAGAGAACCACCACGACTTCGACACGACGATCGGCACGTTCTCTCACCCCCGCTACGAGATCGTCCCGACGGGCGACGTCTACGACGGCGAGGAGGCGGTCCGGGGCTACTTCGCTGAGACCCGCACGGCGTTCCCCGACCAGCGCAACGAACTGGTCTCATTGCGCCACGCCGAGGACGCGGTGATCGTCGAGTTCGACCTGCTTGGGACCCATCTGGGCACCCTGCGCTCGCTGCCCCCGACGGGCAAGTCCTTCAAGGCGCGAGTCGTGGCCTTCTTTATTTTTAATCAGGACAAGATCGTGTGTGAGCGTGTCTACTTCGACCAGGCGACGATCATGCGCCAGCTCGGCGTGGCTCACGACCCCGCCTCGCCGGCCGGGCGCATCTCGACGCTGATCAGCCACCCCGTGACGATCGGGCGAGCACTGCTGGGCTCCGCCCTGAACCGTCGTTAGTGGCTCGCGGCGGGCGCTCGCCAGGGGTCCGAGGCGGGGATCTCGTCGGGTAGGTCGCAGACGGGCAGCTGCTGCCAAGGGAAGCCGCCGCGGGCGTGGCGGAGACGGTAGGCAAGGTTGCCGTGTGCGTTCATCGAGTGCCAGGCAAATTTGCTGGCGATCGACATGCGGGGAATCCAATAGCGGTCGGGGATCGCATCCAGTGGCTGCGGTGGGCCCAGCTCGACGTCAGCGGCGACGTGGCCCTCGCCGTCCTCGAGGCTGAGACGGGCGAGAACCGTGCCGTCACGGTCACAGACTTGGGACTCCCCTAGCATCTCCGTGCGCCACGCCACGCCGGGAGCCAGAGGCGTGGCTCCGGTGACGGGACCGACGTGGGAGGCATGGGCGACGGGGACGCCCGTGAGGCGGGCGACCTGGCCCGGCAGCTCGCGGCACTGGCGGCGCCAGAGATCGTGTTCGTGGCGCACCCACGGCCCCAGCGGCCCACCCCAGTTCAGCGGCATCGAGGGCCAGCACATGCCACCGAGGACGACGTTCGCGCCGGCGCCCCTGACGCGGGCGGCGGTCCCACTGCGAGCCCACTCCCAGCCCGACATCAGCCCGACCGTCGCTGACAGCGTCTCGCAGCGGGCGACGCCGGGATCGTCGCCGCCGCGGTAGAAGTGCTGCTCCCAGGCCGTGGGGATGTCCTTGTCGTGCAGGTGCAGGGCGCCGTCGGGCTCGGCGAGGACATAGGTGCCGTAGGCGTGCGCTCCCCGTACGGCCAGGAAGCCTCCGGCAAGCACGCAGCCCAGCTCCCTGGACAGGCGGACCAGCAGCTGCAGCGGCTGGCCGTCGACCGGGCGGGGGACGTCCCTGATGCGCTCGTCGAAGACGTTGGGAGAGCTTGCGGCCTCGGGGACCACGATGACCTCGGGCGAGTGCTCGCGGTGGGCGTCGCGGATCAGCGCCTCGACGCGGACGAGGTTCGCCTCGACAAGCCCCAACTCGAGCGCAGGCTGGATGACGGCGATGCGTGTCACGCGCTCGCGGCCCCTGCCGGGACGGGCGTCTCGGGGGCGATGCTCGGCTCAGCCCGGACGGGCGGCCAGACACCGCCTGGATGCTCGGAGCCGGCGACGGGTCGGCTGGCGCGGAAGCGCCCGGCACGGGCCTCACGCTCCACCCGCAGCGCCACGCGCCCATCGGTGAACGCAGACGCGAGGGTCTCCCCGCGGGGGCGCTCCCCGCGAAGCAGTGCCGCGACAGTCGCCCGGATGAGGCGCGCGGGGGGCGTCACCTCGGCGGGCGTGCGGGCTCGTCCGAACAGATCTCCCAGGTCAGGGTCGGGCGTCCTTGAGGCGTCGCGGACGATCTCGCGGAGGATCGGCGACTGGCGGATCGCGCGGGTATCGGCGTTGGCGAGGTGGTAGGCGGGCAGGCACTCACGGTCGCGCTCCGCCTCCCAGCCACGGGTCGCGGCGTCGAGCGCGGCGGGATCGTCGAGAGAGGGAAGGATCGCCTCCGCCAACGTGCGCCCGGCGAACATGGCGTCGCGCATCCCCTGGCCGGTGACCGGGTCCTTGAAGTGCCCGGCGTCGCCCGCGAGCGCCCAGCCGGGCCCGGAGGAGCTGCGGAAGAAGGCGGGGGTGTCGGCCGTCGAGCGAAGCTTTGAGCCGGGCGGCGCGCCGGCGACGCGCCTGGCCAGCTCGGGATGCTCTGAGAGCTTGGCCCGCCAGTAGCCCTCGGGGTCATGGCGGGCAAGAGCGGTCTCCTCGCGGTCGCCCATCAGCAGCACCAAAAGCCGCCCCGCGGGCGTGCAGGGGAAGGCAAAGGCGATTGAGTTCCCGTCGCGCCACTGCTGGTAGGTGCAGTTCTCCGTCTGCTCGGGATGCGGGTCCTCGAGGTAGCGGAACACGAGCCCGCGACCGTTGCGGGACAGCCTGTAGGGGCGCTCGACGCCGAGCAGCGCCGAGACCGTCGAGCGCCGCCCGTCGGCGCCGACGACGAGCGATGCCTGCACCTCTCGCTGCACGCCTTCGGCGTCGCGATAGCTCAGGCCGGTGACCCGTCCGGCGTCCCAGCGGAGTGCGCTGACGGCGCATCGCTCACGGACCTCCGCGCCCTGCGCGCGGATCGCCCGGACGAGCTCGAGGTCCTGCAGGTCGCGGGGCACGCAGACACCGAAGTCGATGCCGTCGGCGGCGGGTCGGAGCCGCTCGGCACAGAGCACGCCGTCGACCCCGACCTGCACGTTGCGCACGCGGCTGGGGTTCAGGGCGAGGATTCCCGGCAGCGCCCCGATCTGCGCCAGCTCGCTGGTCCCGGCCGGCATCAGGACGTGCGTGGAGAGCTGGTCGGAGGGAAATGCCATGCGGTCGATCACCAGCACGTTGCGTCCGGCTCGGGCCAGCGGGGCAGCGATCGCGCTGCCGGCCAGGCGAGCGCCGACGATCGCGACGTCGAAGCGCTCCGAGTCACCCGTCCCCATGCGCGGATTCTCCCAGGCCACGAGCGGCGCCGCCCGAATCACCGGCGATGGAGCTGGAAATGCCTGCAAACGCTGCTCAACAGGTGTCCAGATTTGGCCTCCCCCCGCTCACGAAATGCCGCCTTCGTCCGAAAAGGACGACATGAGTTGCCCGAAAAGGGCAGATCGGTTGCCCGAAAGGCACGACACGATTCCCTCGACAGCAAGGCCTTCAGAAGGAGCAGAGATGCATGGATCGCAGTCCCAGATCGAAGTCGGCAGCCGGACGCGGCAAGTGGGCGAGGAGGGCGTGGTCATCGACCTGCGCTCACGTACACGAGGAGAGGATCGGCCGGTCCGCTGCGTCTCCTCCGGCTACATGTCGGGTGGGTGCTCCTGCCAGGCGGCTGTGCCGGCAACAGTCGCGAGGAGCGCATGGGCGAGGGAACTCGGCCGGGCGCCGGCTCCCGAGGGCCGTTTCTTCCACTTCACGTGGAAGAGCGAGATCTGGCTTGGCTTCGGCCTGGCGGACGGCGATGTGAGGGGCGTCTACTGCCCCGTTCACCGTGCGGCCCGTGACGGCCGTGCGGCCGGTTGCGAGGCGCAGCACTACGCGCGGCCCGCACGGCTGGCCGCGGGCGCCTGAGAGCCTCTAGGCGGTGCCGTAGCCCAACAGGGCGAAGTTCTCGAGCGCCGAATCGACGGCGGCCTCGGCGGTGCCCACTTGGGTCCGAGCGGAGTCGTAGGCGCTGACGCTTTCCGCGCGAGCGGCCACGGACAGCTCGGAATAGGCGTCTCCGGCATGCCGGAGCGCTTGGCTCAGCTCCGATTGCTCGGCGGCCGCGACCTGCGGCGGTTCGAGCGTCGCGAGCCGCGCGGACACGGCCGCGAAGCGTGTGGCCAGCGAGGCGGCTTCCGAGCCCACCTCGGCGGCCGAGTCGCTACGGCCCATCGCCTTTCTGGCTTTGGCGCGTTCGCGATCGAGTCCGGCGATCACGCTGGACAGAGCCTTTGCGTAGGCGGGCACGGGCGTCAGGGTGGAGCTGGCGGGCCCGGTCAGGGTGACGCCGGAGATGATCCGCTCGCACTGCTGGCTGGCCGGCGTCAGGCGCTCGGGAGCAAAACAGGCCATCAGCCGCTCGGCCCCGCCCGCGGCGGGAATCAGATAGAGGTCGAAATAGCGGTGGTATCCGTGAATCTTGAGATCGCTGTAACGGTAGGCCTGGGTTGAAACGAGCTCGACGACTTCGGCGTGGGGGACACCGTGGAGGCCGGCCAGGAAAGTGGATGGCAGCGGACCCGCTTCGCCCGCGGGTAGCTCGCCGCTGAGCAGGCCGGTGGCGTCGGTGCCGCGAGGGACGATCGTGACGGGGCTCTCGACGGGCAGGCCCGGGATCGAGGCGGGCGAGCGCGACCGTTCCCATTCGACGGGATATTCGATCAGCAGCCCGGACCCCGAGACGACTCTGCTGAGGCTCGGGGGGTCCTGCTGGGCAGCACCCGCGGAGGAGCGGCGATGGCCGGCGAGATAGCCGCAGACAGCGACCAGCACGAGGGCGGCCACAAGCAGCGGATGAACGGCCCGACCGGGAGCGTCCACGCTCAGCCGGAGCTGTCGAAGGACGTGCCCTGACCTGACCCGGATCCGCCTTTCGGGGAGCCTGAGCCCGTCGAGCCGCCCGTCTTGGGAGCCGGGGACCCACCGCTGACCGGAGCCTTCGGCGCGGCCGGGGTCGGTGTCGTCACTGCTTTGGGCGTCGTCGTCGTGGCGGGCGCTTGCGTTTTGGGCGTGACGACTGGCGCGCTGGGCTGGACGGGAGCCGTTGAAGTGCTGGTCCTGGTGGCCGTGCCGGTGGTATTGGCGGGCGCTTTGCTCGCTGCCGGCGGAGCCGCGACTCCCACCTCGATGGGAGGCGCCGAGCTGAGCGCGGCAGGCACGGGGGTGGCGACCGTCGGCAGGCTCGGCGGCAGCTGTTCGGCTACGACGCCGCTGCCGGCGCGGGTGTGGCCGAGCAGAAAGGCCGCGGCGAAGACGCCGGCGAAGACGAGACCGATCGTGACGATGCGACTCGTCCCCGGCCGGCGGTGGCGCACGACGGGAAGCCTGCGTCGCTGGATCGGCTGGGTGCTCATGTGGACGGGCAGGCCATCGGCTTGCCGAGCAGGCTGAGACAGCTGTCGGAGCGGGTGGGGAGTTTGTGCTTGCGGGAGACGAAGCGAGTGAACTTGCCGATCTCGCCGGCCTTGCTCACCTTGATTTCAAGCGTCACGCCGGGCGGCAGCAGCCGCTGGAAGCGCTTGAAGACGATCAGGGCGCTGCCGGGAGGATGCTTGCCTTTGCTCGCCGCGGCGAGGGCGCTGACGAGCTTGGCCGGACAGCCCTTGCCTTTGCAGGCGATCGAGACCTTCGCGCCGATCGGAGCCTGAACGCTCAGAAGTTTGATTTTCACGCCTGCCGAGCCCTCGGAGCCGGCGATCCTGACGACGGGGAAGGGCTGCATCAGCGACACCGGGGTGGTCGTCACGAGAATCGTCTCGGAGATCGAGCTCGATGCACCGTTCTGGTCGGTCACGAGCAATTGGACGACGTGGTTACCGGGCGTCGTGAACGACGTCCCGATCGTCTGCCCGCCGGGTGTGTAAACACCCGTTCCGGCGAGGCTCCATCCATAGCCGACGATCGCACTGGTCGGGTCGATGGAGGTCGATACGAGCGAGATCGATTCTCCGACGTGGGGGGCGGTGGGGAACCAGGTGAAGGAGGCGGTCGGCGGCGCCGGTTCGCTCAGGGAGAAGGTCACCGGAGCACTGGCGCCGCTGTTGCCGACGTCGTCGCTCTGTAGGGCGAGAGCCGTGTAGGTGCCTGCGGGAAGCGTTCCGAGCGGAGCCGACCAGCTGCCTCCATTCGCCGGGACCGTGATCGTCTCGGTCGGAGCGCCGGTCGCGGCTGAGCCGGGGAACACCTCGGCGGTGACGGCGCCGTCGTCGCCTGGGGACGTCCCGGCCGCGCCGGTCAGGCCGATCGTCGTGCTCGCGAGAGCCGTGCCGTTGACAGGGGCGAGGATCGCCGGGTGGGGGGCGTCGGCGTCGACGGTGAAGGTCGCGGGGGTGCTGAAACCGTTTTCTTCGCCCAAGGCGGTTTGTTCGGCCTGTGCGGTGTAGGTGCCGTCCGCGAGCGCGGGGATCGGGCCGATCACCCAGGACGTTCCTGAACGTTTACCTTCCACTTCCTCGACTTCGTGCCCGGTGGAGGAACTGCCTTCGAAGATCCGCAGGTAGACCGTCGCACTATCCTTTTCACCAGCCTGCGCGCCACCGCTGAACGTGGGCGTGGCGCCCGCATAGAGCCGTTCGGGTTCGCGTTCGGCCAGGCCGGACTTCGCGAGTGTCACGTTCGGGCTGCGGGCCTCGACGCTGAAGGGGACCTTGACGGTTTCGGTGTTGCCGGCTTCGTCGGACTGTTCTACGATCGCCACGTAATGGCCTTCGGGGGGAAAGTGCGGGCCGGTCGTCGTGTCCGTGGACCAGGTCGAGGTGCTCTGCAGGGTCAGTTCCTGAACCTTGACTTCTTTGCCGGTTTCGGTGACTTCGTTGATCTGAAGCTTGACTTTCCTGATGTCGCCGGGCTGTTCGCCGGCGGCACCGGCGAACGTGGGCTGGGAGACATGGACGATTTCGTTGCGTTTCGGCGCTGAGATGGTAACGACCGGTTTCTTCATGTCGACCGTGAACTGCATGGGAGAACTGGACCCTTCGTTCCCGGCTTCGTCCCGCTGAACGGCCTGGATCGTGTAGGTACCTTCGGTCAGGGACGTCGGTGAGACGAACGACCACGAGCCACTGCTCAGCGTGGGCGAGGAGGTCGACACGGGCGACCCGCTCGTACCCGAGCCTTTGAAGATGCGCACCGTCACCGGCGACAGATCGCCGGGCGCGGTACCGCCGGTGCCTTCGATCGTCGGAGTCGTGCTCTTGACGAACCCACTTGGGGCTTTGACCGCGACGAGCGGCGGCTTCGTGTCGATCGTGAAGGTGACTTCATTGCTCTTCGTGATGTTGCCGGCTTTGTCCGATTGGATGGCCTGGACGGTGTACTGGCCGTCTTCGAGGTGCGGCGAGAAGCTCCAGCTGGTTTCGCCGGTGTTCGTGGCGGTGCCTTCGGCGGCCGTCGTGCCGCCGGTGATCGCTCCCTGGTAGACGACGACGGAGACGGTCGACACGTCACCGGGGGCCGCGCCGAGGTGACCCGTGATCGACGGTTTCGAGTTGTTCGTCGGAGAGCTGAGCAAGTTGACCGCCACAGCCGGACCGGTGGTGTCGACGGTGAACGTCTGTGGCGCGGAGAGCCCTTCGTTGCCCGCTTCGTCGTCCTGGGCGGCCTGTGCTGTGTAAGTTCCCTGGGCAAGAGTGGGGGCGCCGTAGGACCAGGCACCGCCGGGAGCGGAGACGACCTGTTCGTTGACGAGGACGCCACCGGTCGAGCTGCCTGCGAACAGCCGCACAGTCACCGAGGACTTATCGCCAGGCGCGGCCCCCGCGTTGCCGAGCAGCGTGGGAGTCGTGTTGCTCGTGAAGGACGCCACCGTGCTCATCGAGACTTCGGGATGGGTCGTGTCGATCGTGAAGGTGACCGGCGGGCTTTCGCCGCGTTCGCCTTCGTGGGTCTGTTCGGCGAAGGCCGTGTACTGACCGTCGGCAAGGAAGCCGCCTTCGTCCGTCCAGGCGCCTGCTGCCGGATCCGCCAGCCCTGGCGTCACCGTCTCAGCGGGGGCCCCGCCTGTGCTCGAGCCCACGAAGACCCTCACGGTGACCCCGTCCGCTTCATCGGTCGTCGTGCCTTTGAAGGTCGGGGACGGATTGTCGGTAAAGCCGGCGGGAGCGGCGATCGTCAGTTCAGGCGCCGCTGCGGCGGCGAGAGCGGGGGCGGCGAGCAGCGATGCGGCCGACAGGCCGAAGGCGAGCGCGGTCGCGCATAGGGCGTTCTTCACAGCGGGCATCGAAGCGTCGATGAACCTCATGGTTGAGTCGCAGGCATACGGCAGCGGGGCACCCTCCAGGAATGCCGTGTGCGCGTCCTTGTTCCGCCGCGCACAATGATACGCCCGCGAAGCGCCCGAGGGGAGATGAAGGGGCGAAATCGCAGCGAGGAGCCGAATGGAGCGCCCAGAAGGGCGCTAGGCGCGTACGGCGCGCGCCTGGGCGAACGTCACGAGGCGTCCGCTGGTCTCGTCCCAGAGCTTCAGGCGGGTGGCACTGAGGCCGTTCCACAGCGACAGCGTGGGGACCTCGTGGAAGATCGGGTTCTCGTCGTGGGCGCGCTGGAGGTTGTAGTTGGGGATCCGCGCGCTGAGATGATGGACGTGGTGGAGCCCGATGTTCCCGGTAAAGAACTGCAGGATCTTCGGCAGCTTCAGATACGAGCTGCCCCGCAAAGCAGCATCCGCGTAGGTCCAGCCGTCAGAGCGCTGCCAGTAGGTGTCCTCGAATTGGTGCTGGACGTAGAACAGCCAGATCCCGACGGCTCCGGCGAGCATCGCCGGCGGCAGCCAGATGAACAGGAAGGTCGCCCAGCCGATCGACAGGCAGAGGCCGGCGACGACGGCAGCGAGGACGAGGTCTGTGCCGAGCACGCTGCGTCGCATCCTCGGACGGGCATCCTTGGCGACCAGTCGCGGCCCGACGATCATCGCGAACACCGGCCCGATGCCGAACATCACGGGCGGGCTGCGAAACAGGCGGTATCCGAGCCGCCCCCGCCAGGACTTCTCCAGATACTCAGAGACAGTCAGCGTCGGCAGATCGCCAACGCCGCGACGATCGAGATCGCCCGCCGTCGCGTGATGCACGGAGTGATCGTGGCGCCAGCGCACGAAGGGCGTCAGCACCAGCAGACCGAAGAAGCACCCGACCCAGACGTTCGCCTTCCGCGACGGCAGGAATGAGCCGTGGGCACAGTCGTGGAAGACGATGTAGGTGCGCAGCAGGAAGCCGGCGGTGGGGATCTCCAGCGCCAGTGCCAGCAGCAATGAGGTTTTCATCACGAAGTAGACGGCGATCGACATCGCGATGTAGGGAACGGCCGAGGTCACGATGTCGCCGGCGCTGCGCACCGGGCTCGCCTTCGCGTACGGCGCCAGCGTCTCGCGCCAGGGCGCATGACCGTTTGCGGCGACAGCTGTGGCCACCTGCTCTTTGGGACCCGATCCGGTCCGGCTTTCGTAGCTCAAGATGCTTCCCCTTGTGTGAGGCGGACGAGATGAAATGCGCCTCGGAGTCATTCGAGACTACCGGTCCGGGCAGATATCGGGGGCACGCGGCATGTCGAGGCCCGGTCGAGCAATGAGCCGCCGGCAGGGACGATCGGCAGCTGTACCGCATTTGGCTACAGATTCGGTGGGTACGAATCGCCAGAACCGAGCTTCCTTACACGCCAGGTTGGAGTCGCACAAAAGCCCAGAAATGCCCTACAAGGCTGGTATTCCTGGGCCAAACGGAACGGGAGAGAGATTCGAGCTCCCGGTACGACAATTAGACGCACAACAACAGAATATACATTTGAACTCGTATAGCGACCACGAGACGGGCGTTACGCGAGTTACAATGTCGGAATGATCGCAGGTCTCTCGGGCACAAACCGAATGTTCCTGGCTCGACTCAACCGCAAGCTGCCTGGCCCGTTCACCGTCTCCGAGGCCGCTACCGCCGGTGGTGTCGGTCACGAGCGGGCTGCTCGCTTGCTGCGAGATCTGACCAAAGGAGGGTGGCTCGTGCGCCTACAGCGCGGACTCTACGTCACCGTCCCGTTGGAGGCGGAAGATCCCGGCACTTGGAGCGCCGACCCTTGGACGATCGCGATTACCGCGCTCTCCCCCGGCTATGTCGGCGGATGGACGGCGCTACACCACTGGGACCTCACCGATCAGATCTTCTCCACCACGGTCTTCATCACGTCCCGCGCCATCCCCTCGCGAAGGCGAAAGATTGGCCCCGCCCAGTTCGAGCTTCGCCATCGTGAGGCCCGGGCACTGTTCGGTACCCGGACGGTCTGGCGCGAAGGACAGCCGGTACCTGTCTCAGACCGGGAGCGGACACTGGTCGACTGCCTGGACGATCCTCTGTTGGGAGGCGGGCTCAGGCACACTGCCGAGGCGCTCGCTGCCTACGCTGCCGAGCAGGATCCGGTTTGGATGACGGTGATCGGATACGCCGAACGGCTGGGCAACCTAACCGTGTTCAAGCGTCTCGGGTACGCGCTTGAGAGCCTGGAGCTCGCAGACGAGGCGATCATCAGGGCGTGCCATAGCCGGATCAGCGGGAGTATCGGACGACTGGATCCATCCCGGCCAGCGAACGGTCCGACGAACAGCCGGTGGGGACTCCAGATCAACGTCAGGCTCGAGTCGTGATCTCGCGTGCGGCGATCGCGGCACACGCAAGCGAGTGGGGTCTAACGGAGGAGGTCGTCGAGAAGGACTACGTGCTGGGCTGGCTCTTGTGGGGCATCGGCTCAGAGCCGGTGCTCCGCGAGCACTGGATCTTCAAGGGTGGAACCTGCCTGAAGAAGTGCTTCGTTGAGACCTACCGCTTCTCGGAGGACCTCGATTTCACGATCCTGCCGGACGGGCCGATGGAGCCCGATGAGCTATTGCCCGTGTTGGCCACGATGCTCGACCGTGTCGAGCAGGCCGCAGGGATCGCGCTCAGCAGCCGACCCGCGATCGTGCGTATGCGTCCGGATGGACGCTCAGCCGAAGGCCGTCTCTACTATCGCGGGCCGCGCGGCACGCCAGGAGAGGCGCGTATCAAGCTCGACCTCACGCGCGACGAGATACTCGTCGAAGGCACGGTTCGCCGCGAAATCGCCCATGCGTATGAAGACAAGCTCCCTGACGACGGAGAAGTACGCTGCTACGCGTTTGTGGAGGTATTCGCCGAGAAGCTCCGTGCGCTCGGACAGCGCACCCGGCCGCGAGACCTCTACGACGTTGTGAATCTCTATCGCCGAGCCGAGCTCCACGGCGCACGGAAGGACGTTAACGCCGTTCTCGAGCGCAAGTGTGCCTACAAGAACATCGAGGTCCCCACGCTGGAGACCGTCGCCACCGATGAGAAGCTGGGCGACCTGGAGGCGGACTGGGAGGCGATGCTCGCCCACCAGCTCCCAGTGCTGCCGCCGATCGCCGAGTTCACGGGCGCGCTGCGCAGTGTCTTCGCGTGGCTTAGCGGAGCAGAACCAGTGCAGCTGAAACCGGCGCCTGCATTGCGTGAGCGGATCGAGACCGGATGGGTTGCGCCCGCCACGATGACACGCTGGCCTGGCGGAGCGCCGCTAGAGCAGATTCGCTTCGCGGGAGCGAACCATATGCTCGTCAACCTCTCCTACCAAGGCTCGACACGCGTGATCGAGCCCTACGCGCTGCGGCGCTCCCAGGCCGGGAACCTGCTCGTTTACGCGATCAAGGCCGGAACCGGCGAGGTGCGCTCGTACCGTGTTGATCGAATCGAAGACGTGCAAGTTCTGGACCGGTCATTCACGCCTCGCTACGCCGTGGAACTCTCCGCCGCGCTGCCCGTCAGAACCGGTTGGCGGCGAGCGGGACGAAGCCAGTAGCGATCGACTACGGCGCTAGGTCCTTGGGACGGGAGAATCGCACGGGGATCTAACTGCGTTTCCTCTCCGGACCTGTGATGTCAAACAAAAAGCCCAGAAACCCCCACAAAATTGGGCGTTTCTGGGCTCAAACGGAGGGGGGGAGATTCGAACTCCCGGTACGCCAATAAGACGCACAACGGTTTTCGAGACCGCCGCATTCAACCACTCTGCCACCCCTCCAGGGCGACGGCCACAAGGCTAGATGATCGTACCCTCGCGACGAAGCACGGCGCCACCCACGGCCAGTCAGCGCCGGGCCGCGAAGAAGGCGCTGAGCAACGCCCCGCACTCCTCCGCCAGCAGGCCGCCCGCGAACTCGGGACGGTGGTTCAACCGCGGCTCGCCGAGCACGTCCAGCGCACTCCCACAGGCCCCCGCCTTGGGGTCCCAAGCGCCGAATACCACTCGCGGGATACGGGCGAGCACGAGCGCTCCCGCGCACATCGCACAGGGCTCCAAGGTCACGTAGAGGACCGCATCGAGCACCCTCCAAGTGCCGTCCAGGCGTGCCGCCTCGCGCAGCGCCAGGACCTCCGCGTGAGCGGTCGGGTCTTGGCGCAGCTCACGCTCGTTGTGAGCGCCCGCCAACACCTCGCCGCCGCGCACCACCACCGCGCCGATCGGCACGTCGTCGTGTTCCAACGCACGCTCGGCCTCACGCAGGGCGAGCCGCATGAAGTAGTCGTCGCGTGGAAAGAGGCGTTCGTTCATATCGACTCCCCCGAGCCGTTTGCGAAGGTGCCTTATCCGCCACCTACCCGGGCACATCATCATTACCGAACCGCAATGAGCCTCCCCCGCCTCTCTCGACCACGGCGCCGTCCTCATAGCGCTCGGCTGGCCGCTCACCTGGCACCGTTCGCGCTGGCGGGATTCCTGGCGCTCACCGGCGCCCCGACTGCGCTCGCCTCGAGTACTGCTCCACACCGGATCGTCGTCCGCTTCGGCCCCGCGGCACACACCGGTGCCCACGCTGCCGACACAACGTCCGAAAGCCCGGGACAGACGCGCGTCATCTCGTTGACACCGGGAGAGAACGAGTCGCTGGCACTCACCAGGCTGCGCCGCCGCGCCGATGTCCAGTGGGCCGTCCCCGACTACGTAGCCCACACGTCCGGGACGATCGTCCCCAACGACGAGGGCGCCGGGACGACACCCGGGGGCTGGCAGGAACTGCAGTGGAACTTCGTCGGCGAGTTCGGCATCGACGCACCCGAAGCCTGGGCCAACGTCGCCACCGACGGCGCCCCCGGCGGGCGGGGCGTGATCGTCGCCGTGCTCGACACCGGCGTCGCCTACGCCAACCGCGGGCGCTTCCGGATCTCCCCCGACTTCAGCCGCTCCCAGTTCGTCAAAGGCTATGACTTCGTCGGCCGCGATCCCTATCCCAACGACCGCAACGGACACGGCACGTTCGTCGCCGGGACGATCGCCGAGGCGACCAACAACGTCGCCGGGCTGACGGGGCTCGCCTACGGCGCGAAGATCATGCCCGTCAGGGTGCTCGACACCGAGGGCGAAGGCGAAGCCTCGACGATCGCCGAAGGCGTCAAGTTCGCCGTCGACCACGGCGCGAAGGTGATCAACCTCAGCCTCGAGTTCTCCCCCGGAGTCACCGCCGCCGACATCCCCGAGCTGATCGACGCGCTTCGCTACGCCCATCACCGAGGCGTGCTGGTCGTCGCCGCCGCCGGCAACGAGGGCCACACCGCCGTCGCCTATCCCGCCAAGGCCCCCGACGTCCTCGCCGTCGGTGCCACGACCGAACACGGCTGTCTGGCGGCCTACTCCAACGACGGCTCGGGACTGGCGCTGGTGGCCCCTGGCGGCGGGCCCGACGCGGATCTGCCCGGTGACCCCAACTGCGACCCCGAAACGCCCGGCAAGGACATCTACCAGGTGACCTTCACGGGCAGCTCAGTCAGTCACTTCGGGCTGCCGAGCGGCTACGAAGGGACTTCGATGGCTACCCCCCACGTCGCCGCGACCGCTGCTCTGGTGATCGCCAGCGGCGTGCTCGGGGCGCATCCGACGCCCGCGCAGCTGACGGCCAGGCTGCGCGCGACCGCCCGCAAGCTCGGCGGAGGCGGCGATGAAAGCCTCTACGGAGCCGGGCTGCTCGACGCGGCCGCAGCGACCGCGCCCGGCGGGCCGGGCGCCCTGGCTAAAGGCTGAGCGGCCCCGATGCCGATCACCACAACGTGAGCTCCCAGGCCTCCGAGCGCTGCGACATCGCCATCGTCGGTGGCGGCATCCTCGGCCTGGCTGTCGCGCGCGAGCTCGGCAAACGCCGGCCAAGCGCCTCGATCTGCGTGCTCGAGCGCGAGCAGCAGCTCGGCACCCACCAGACCGGGCATAACTCAGGTGTGATCCATGCCGGCGTCTACTACGTCCCCGGCTCCTTGAAGGCGCGCCTCTGCGTCGAGGGCGCGCGCGAGATGTACGAGTACTGCGAAAGCCACGACATACCCAGCGAACGCTGCGGCAAGGTGATCGTCGCCACCGACGCCTCCGAGCTCGAGCGCCTCGACGAGCTCGAGCGCCGCGGCCACGCCAACGGCGTGCCCGGGCTGAAGCGGATCGACGCCGAGGGGATCCGAGAGCTCGAGCCCCACGCCACCGGCATCGCCGGGCTTCACTCTCCGAACACCGGTATCGCCGACTTCCCCGCCGTCGCCCACGCATACGCGCGCGACGTCAAG
This sequence comes from Solirubrobacteraceae bacterium, assembly GCA_036271135.1. GTDB lineage: Bacteria > Actinomycetota > Thermoleophilia > Solirubrobacterales > Solirubrobacteraceae > Palsa-744. The sequence goes on along the minus strand of DATBBF010000022.1, from coordinate 2,719 downwards.
GAGGCCGGCGGAACGATCGCCACCGCCTGCGAGGTCAAGGACGTCCAGGTCAGCGGGCGCTCGCTGCGCCTGACCCACTCTCACGGCGCCACCGAGGCCGGAAACGTCGTCTTCTGCGCGGGCGCCTGGGCCGACCGGCTGGCCGTCGCCGCCGGCGCCGACCCGGACCCGCGCATCGTCCCCTTCCGTGGCGCCTACCTGCGCCTGCGTCCCGAGCGCCGCCACCTCGTCCGCTCCCTGATCTACCCGGTGCCCGACCCCTCGCTGCCGTTCCTCGGCGTCCATCTGACGAAGCACATCGACGGCGAGGTGCTCGTCGGGCCGACAGCCCTGATGGCCGCCGCCCGCGACGCCTACCGTCTCGGCACCGTCCACCGCCGCGACCTGATCGAGACGCTCGCTTGGCCGGGGACCTGGAAGATGCTCTCCCAATGGTGGCGCACGGGCGTCACCGAGGTACGCCACGCGGCCCTGCGCTCGGCTTTCGTCAAAGCCGCCGCCCGCTACGTTCCCGAGCTCCAGACCGCCGACGTCGAGCCCTCCTTCGCCGGCGTTCGCGCCCAGGCGCTCGGACGCGACGGCAAGCTCGTCGACGACTTCGTCTTCTCCCACACCGAGCGTGCGCTGCACGTCCGCAACGCCCCCTCCCCCGCCGCGACCTCCTCGCTGGCGATTGCCCGGCACGTCTCAGACGAGGCCGAGCGCGCTTTCGGCCTGAACGCCTAGGCGGCCACCAGACCGGCGAGCGCGTCCGGGACGCCCTCGCGGGCGGTCGGGAAGCGCGGCGTCCAACCCAGCTCCTGCTTGATCAGGGCGTTGCTCGACCGGGCCGATCGCACGACCGCGTCGACCGCGTTGCGTCCGGCGATCAATCGCGCCACCGCCGCCGGCACGCGCCGCGGCGCCCCCACTCCCAGCTCTTTCGCCGTCAGCGCCATGAAGTCGTAGAAGCTGATCGGTTCATCGTCGGCGACGTGGAAGACGCTCCCCGGGTGAGCCGCGTCGATCGCAAGCACCAGCGCCGACACGACGTCCTCGACGTGGACGACGTCCCATAGGTTCGCGCCACTGCCGATCACCGCCAGCCGCCCCGGCTGGCGCAGGCGAGGAACCAGCTCCTCGGCGTACCACCCGCCGGAGCCGTAGACATGCGAGGGTCGAATCACGACGGCGGGGAGGCCAGACTCGAGCACCAGCCGCTCGCCCTCCTGCTTGGAACGGCCATAGGGCGTCTCGACGGGCAGCGGCCGGTCCTCGCTGAGCAGCTCCCCACGGGCGTCGCCGGTCACGACCGTCGAGGAGAAGACGATCCGCGGACTCTCGCCAGGCAGGCCGCGGCAGGCGTCGAGCAGTCTGATCGTGCCCTCGACGTTGACCTCTCTGACCTTCGCCTCGCTGCGCTGGGAGGCGATCTCGGCGGCCAGGTGCACGACGCAGTCAGGCCGAGCCTCGGCGAGCACATCGGCCAGCGAGCCGCCTGGCCCGAGGTCGCCCAGAACCTCATCGGTGCCGGGCGGAGCGGAGCCGGGACGGCGCACGAGCGAGGTGACCTGCTCGCCGTGCTCGGCCAGGCGCCGGGCGAGGACACCGCCGATGAAGCCGCTGGCGCCTGTCAGCAGAACCCGCATCGATACCTACTGGATGCGCCCGTCGGCGGCGCGGGCGATGACCGCCGCCATCTCCTCGTGAAAGCGTTCGCGCCCGAAGTGGACGGCGTTCTCGCGCACCGCTGCCTCGTCGAGCTGCAATGCCTCGAAGCGCTCGATCGCCTCCGCCAGCGAGACGTCGCTCTGCTCGGCGAACAGAGCGCCCGTGACGCCGTCGCGGACGGTCTCCACCGCACCGCCAATGCCGTATGCGATCACCGGCAGCCCGGCCGCCTGCGCCTCTACGGGCACGATCCCGAAGTCCTCCTCGCCGGGGAACAGCAGCGCCCGCGCGCCGCCCAGCAGACGGTCTCGCTCGGCCTCGGGGACCTTGCCGAGGAACTCGATCCCCGGTCCGGAGGCGCTCGCCCGCACCGACGCCATCGCGCGCCCGTCGCCGGCGACCTTCAGTGGCCGCCCCAGCCGTGAGCAGGCTGCGACGGCCAGGTCGACCCGCTTGTAGGGGACGACCCGCCCGAAGGCCAGGTAGTAGTCGTCAGGCTCCCTCGGCAACCCCAGATAGTGCTCGACATCGACGGGCGGGTGCACGACGACGCTCTCGCGGCCGTAGTAGCGCTCGATCCGCTCGGCGACGTGCGCCGAGTTGGCGACGAACACGTCGGGCCCGGAAGCCCCGGCGAGGTCTTGGCGGCGCAGCCGGGAGAGCAGCGGCGGCAGCGCCAGGCGCGTCAGCCGACCGACTTCCTCGCCCTCCAGGAAGCCCTCCTCCCAGGCGTAGCGCATCGGCGTGTGGCAGTAGCAGACGTGCACAGTCCCCGGAGGAGTGCGAACGTTCTTGGCGCAGGCGTGGCTGCTTGAGAGGATCAGGTCGAAGCCCGACAGGTCGAACGAGCGGAACGCCCCGTTCATCAGCGGCAGCAGCTTCGGATACTGCGTCCGCGCACCGGGGATCCGGTTGAGGTAGGAGGCGTGGACGGGCCGATCGGTGATCTCCGGCGGCCAGGGGGCCGGGTCATAGATCGTCGTGAACAGCTCCGCGGAAGGGAACAGGGCCAGCAGCTCCATCACCACCTGCTCAGATCCGCCGGGAATCGTCAGCCAGTCATGGACGA
>DATBBF010000021.1:0-55222 GCA_036271135.1 Solirubrobacteraceae bacterium | reverse complement strand
GGCGGCGCCGGCGTCAACGCCGTCAACCGCATGGTCGAGGCGGAGGTCGAGGGAATCGAGTTCCTCGCCGTCAACACCGACCTGCAGTCCCTGCAGCAGTCGACCGCCGACCTGACGCTGCACATCGGCGCCGAGCTGACTCGCGGGCGTGGCAGCGGATCTGATTCCAACGTCGGTCGCCAGGCCGCGATGGAGGACTACGACCGGATGAAGGCGCTGCTGAAGGGCTCGGACATGATCTTCATCGCCGCTGGCTCTGGTGGTGGCACCGGCACAGGAGCTGCCCCGGTCGTCGCGCGGATCGCGCGCGAAGTGGGCGCGCTGACCGTCGGCATCGTCACCAAGCCGTTCGGTTTCGAGGGCACGCGCCGCAGCGAACAGGGCGAGCGCGGGGTTGCCGCTCTCGCCCAAGAGGTCGACACGTTGATCGTCGTCCCCAACGATCGCCTGCTGGCCGTCCTCGACAAGCAGACCTCGATGGTCGAGGCCTTCCGCGTCGCCGACGACGTTTTGCGCCAGGGCGTCCAGGGGATCTCCGACCTCGTAACCCTGCCGGGGCTGATCAACCTCGACTTCGCCGACGTGCGGACGATCATGAGCGAGGCCGGTAACGCGCTGCTGGGGATCGGCATGGGCGTGGGCGAGCATCGCGCCACCGAGGCCGCTGTCCAGGCTGTCTCCTCGCCGCTGCTCGAAACCTCGATGGAGGGAGCCCGATCGATCCTGCTGTCGATCACCGGCGGCTCGAACCTGTCGCTGTGGGAGGTCAACGAGGCCGCCAAGTCCGTCTCGCAGGCCGCCCACCCGGACGCCAACATCATCTTCGGCGCGATGGTCGACGAGAAGCTCGACGATCAGGTCTGGGTGACTGTCGTCGCGACCGGCTACGGCGATGAGGGCCGGCGCAAGAGCGTCAGTCGCTTCAAGGAGCCGGCCGTCGGCGAGGTGCGGGCGCAGCGCAACACGCCGTCGGCGCCCACACAGGCGCCCAGTCGTCGCGGCAGCTTGGATGAACTCGAAGTACCCGAGTTCATCCCCAACCTGTAGGCCGGCCGCTCGCGCGAACGCGCGCTGTGGTACTGCTGCGCAATGGAATCGGCTGACACGGGCGTCATCGCCGCCGGGCACCCGCTGACCGCGGCGGCCGGGGCAGAGGTGCTGCGGGCGGGTGGAAACGCCGTCGATGCGGCGATCGCCGCGATCCTCGCTTCGTTCGCCACCGAGAGCCTGCTCACGGGCTTGGGGGCCGGCGGCTACATGCTCGTGGCAGGTCCCGGGATCGAGCCAGAGCTCCTGGATTTCTTCGTCCAGGCGCCGACGCGATTGGGCGACGGCTCTGAGGCCGAGCTGCTGGCCGTCGACGTGTCCTTCGGCGATGCCGCGCAGGTGTTCCACATCGGCCCCGCCTCGTGTGGCGCCTACGGCATGCCCGCGGGGATCTGCGCCGCCGCTGAGCGCTGGGGGACGATGCCCCTGACCGAGCTCGTCGAGCCGGCCTTGCGGCTGGCGAGGGAGGGGGTCGCGCTCAACGCCGCCCAGGCCTACGTCGCCGAGATCCTCGTCGACCTGTTGACCTCGACGCCCGAGTGCGCCGCGCTATGGGCACCGGAGGGGAAGCTGCTGCGCGAGGGCGAGACGATCGCCAACCCCGATCTGCCGGGAGCGTTGGAACGTCTCGCGTGCGACGGCGATGAGCCCTTCTACCGGGGCGATCTCGCGGCCGGCGTCTGCGACTGGCTGCGGGCCCGCGGCGGCTCGCTCAGCGCCGGCGACCTGGCCGGCTATCGGGCGATCGTTCGCGAGCCCGTCCGCGTTGCCTATCGCGACCGGGAGCTGCTGACGAACCCGCCGCCCGCCGCAGGGGGGATCCTGCTCGCCTACGCCCTGGCGCTGCTCGACCGTGCGCCCGCTCCGCCGTCCCAGCGCGAGATCGTCGCGGCAATGGCCGCCGCTCAGTCCGAGCGGAGCGTCGATTTCCTCGACGGTCTCTCGCGGGAGGGCTTCCGAGAGGACTTCCTCTCCAGCCGCCTCGGCTCGACCACACAGGTCTCGGTGATCGACGCCCGGGGGATGGCCTGCAGCACGACCTCCACCAACGGCGAGGGCTCGGGCGTGGTGGTTCCCGGGACAGGGATCCACCTCAACAACGTGATGGGCGAGGAGGACCTGAATCCTGTCGGTTTTCACAAACACCCAGCCGGACGCCGGATGCCGAGCATGATGTCGCCATCGGTGATCCTGCGTGACGGACGGGTCGAGCTGGTCGTGGGCAGCGCCGGCTCCAACCGGATCCGCTCGGCGATCCTCCAGACCGTCGTCGCGGCCGTGGATCGCGGACTCGGCGCTGAGGACGCCGTCAACGCCCCCCGGCTGCACTTCCAGGACGGCGTCGTCTATGCCGAGCCGGGAGTCGATCTCGGCGCGCTGGACCCAGAGGTCGAGACGGTCCGCTTCGGGGCGCTGAACCTGTTCTTCGGAGGCGTACAGGCGGCCCTGCTCCGCGACGGCGTGCTGAGCGGCGCCGGCGACCCGCGCCGCGGAGGCGCGGCGGTCACGCTGTGAGACGGCTCGCCCTCGCATCCGTGGCGTCGGTCATCGCGTTCCTGCTCGCGGGCTGCGGCGGCATCAAGTCGCCCGACCTGTTTCTCGTGACCCGCACGGGCAGTGGCAGTCACGCAAAGCTGACGATGCTCGTCAACGAAGAAGGCGGCATCCGCTGCAACGGCTCCAAGGAGCTGAAGCTCGCCGACCTGCAGATCGTCAAGGCCCGCCAGATCCAGGAAGAACTCCAGGAACCGTCGTCGAATCACCTGATCCTCGCCCCTCGCCCCGGCTCGGTGCTCGAGTACCACGTACGCGACGAAAACGGCGAAGTCCGCTTCTCCGACAACTCCGTCGGTCAGCCCAAGGTCCTGCGTGAACTCGAGCTGTTCGTCGTGCAGGCCGCCCAGCAGGTCTGTCACCTGCCCGAGTGAGCTAGCCGAAGCGGACCTTGCCGTTGGACTGCGCTCGGACCTGGGCGCGCTCGAGCAGCTCCAGGCGCTCCAGGGCGGCGGCCAGCAGCGTCCCCAGCAGCCGCAGTCGCGCGTTCTCGGAGCGAAGCTCGAGCAGCTGCTGCTTGGCGGCGATCTCGAACTCGACAGTCGCCGCCATCTTGTAGGCGTCGAGCTCTGCCAGATCGCTCTCGCTCAGCTCGCGGTCGATCGCCTCCATGACCAGCTCGCCGTAGAGCTCCCTGGCCGTTGCGACGGCCGCCTCGTCGCGCTCCTCCTCGGCATCCTCGGCGAAGGCCACGACGCCCGCCGGATAGGGGAGATCCTCCTGGCGGTCCAGCAGTGTGAACGGCCGGGTGCCACGAACGGCGATGTTCAGGCGCCCGTCGGGCAAGCGCTCGGCCACCTGCTCGATCTCACATGCGCAACCCGTCGCCTTGAGCTCCTCATCGGAGAGCCACAGGATCCCGAACTCGCGGCCCTCGTCCTCCAGGCAGTACTCGATCATCCGCCGGTAGCGGTCCTCGAAGATGTGCAGCGGGATCGTCTCCGTGGGCAGCGCCACGAGCCCCAGCGGGAACAGCGGGAAGTCTCGGATCGGCCCATCGGGCATGCGCTTGAGTCTAGGACCGGCGGGTCCGCCCGAACGCCACGGCTCGCCACCTTGCCGGGACCGTCGGCGGGAGGGCGCTCAGCTCGCGGGGCGCTTGGTCGCGGCGATCATCAGGTTGTAGAAGATCGCCGGCGGCAGGCGTCGCTCGAGCATCCGCTGATCGACGCCCTGCAGCAGCAGGTAGCCCCGGTAGGCGTACTGGCGCCAGGCCCACGGAACCTCCTCGGGCTGGGCGGTCGCCTCCAGCGTGCGGTTGGTCCAGCCGAACCAGTTCGCAAGCAGCTCCTCGCCGCTGACGTTGACGTCGAGCAGTCCGGCTGCTTTCGCTGCCGAGGCGAGTTCGCCGGGTGCGAAGGCGTGCACGTCGACGACGCGCTCGAGAGCCTCGTCGGGATCGGCGCTGCCGTCGTGGCGGGCGGCACTCGCGCCTACCGCCCGGCGCCAGGCCGGGGCTATCGCCGTCGCCAGACGCTTGGGAACGCGGGCCAAGCGATCGCCGTAGCGTGACGGCTCACCGGCGAACAGCACCGTCCCACCGGGTGCCAGGACTCGCTCGAACTCCCTGAAGGCTCGGGGAAGGTCGGGGATGTGATGGAGGATCGCGTGCCCCAGGACGAGGTCGAAGCTCTCATCCTCGAACGGCAGCCGCTCGGCGTCGGCTGGTTCGGTCCTGACGTCCAGGCCAAGCCGGGCGGCGTTCTCCGAGAGCGTGCGCAGCATGCCGGGGGAGATGTCCGAGCAGGTCGCCTGGCCGATCACACCGGCGCTCATCAGGTTCAGGCTGAAGTAGCCCGTCCCCGAGCCGATCTCAAGCGAGCGAGCCCACCGCTGCGGCTCGCGCCCGAGCGCCTTGCGGACCTTCGCGAGCACCTGCGCTTGGCCGATCTCGCCGAAGTCGATGCCCCACTTGGTGTCGTAGTGACCAGCCGCCACGTCGTGGTAGCGGGTGTTCGCATCGCGTATCTCCTCGGCGCTCAGGGCAGGCGGCACGGGGCGGCACCATATACTCGCGCGCCTCGTCCCGCCGTCGGGCTGCGGCCTGACAGTCACTAACTGGAGCATGTCTTGAGCACAAGTCAGCCGCCGACCGTCTATCTCCAGCGCGACCAGCCCGACGGCGTCCCACCGCTGTCGCTGACCGGTGAGCGCACGCTCCCAGACGTCCCCGAGGAGAACTACTGGTATCGCCGCCATCTCGTCGTCTACGAGTGGATCGCCCAGCGTATTGCGGGGTTGCGCGCGATCGACATGGCCAGCGGCGAGGGCTACGGCTCGGACACCCTCGCCCGCGCCGCCGCCTCGGTGACCGGCGTTGAGGCCAACCCGGAGGCTTTCGAGCATGCCCGCCTGCGCTACACGGCGAGCAACCTGAAGTTCGAGCGGGCGCTCGTCGAAGAGTTCGCCGAGCCGGCAGACGCGGTCGTCTTCCTGCAGACGATCGAGCACCTGCAGGCACCCGGTGAGACGCTCGATCACTTCCGCTCGCTGATCGGCTCAGATGGTCTCGTGTTCCTCTCGACGCCCAATGTCCTGACCCTCGCTCCCAAGGGCGCGGAGCGCTCGGACAACCCCTGGCACATCCACGAGTACCGGCCTGAGGAGTTCGAGCAGCTCTGCCGTGAGCATTTCGGGACGGTCGAGATGTACGGCCTCTTTCACGCCGGGAAGCTGCGTACCCACGAGCTCGCCCTGCGCCTCGGCTGGGATCGGATCCACAGTGCCCTGCGGCTGACAAAGCCGTTCTATGGGTGGTTCACGCCGGCGATCGCCGTGGGGGACTTCGCGCTGCGGAGCGCCGCCGACGCCGACCTGCGAGGCGCGTTGGATCTGCTGGCCGTGTGCCGCCCGTGAACATGAGTCGCGAGCGCGGCGCGCTCGCGATCGTCCTGCACACCCACATGCCTTACGTCGAGGGCTTCGGCACCTGGCCCTTCGGCGAAGAGTGGCTGTGGGAGGCCTTCGCCGGCAGCTACCTTCCGCTGCTCGACGTGCTCGACGGCGGCGCGCCGGTGACGCTCTCGCTGACCCCCGTCCTCTGCGACCAGCTCGAAGCTCCCGGGCTCGCCGCCCGCTTTGCGCGCTTCGTGGAGGAGGTGCGCCGCGAGACACACCGCGACGACGCCGAAGGACTGCGAGCCGGCGGTCACGAGCAGCTCGCCCAAGAGGTCGAGCGCTCATGGCGCGACTACGAGACGGCGCTCGGTGCGCTCGAGCGACGTGGCGGCAACCTGCTCGCCGCGCTCGGCGCGCATGCGCGCTGGACCTCCTCGGCGACACACGCGATCCTGCCGCTGCTGGCCAGCGAGGCGGGCGTTCGCGAGCAGGTCGGCGCCGGCGTGCGCTCGCATCTGCGCCGCTTCGGCGAGAGCTGGCGAGGCGGATTCTGGCTGCCGGAGTGCGCGCACGAGCCCGGCGTCGAGCCGGCGCTGCTCGCTGCAGGCGCGAGGGCGGTGTGCGTCGAGCTGACCAACCGCTACGGGCTCGGTGCGGCCGAGCACCTGCGCCCGCTGCTGAGCGACGCGGGCCTGCTGCTGGCGCCTGTCGATCGCCAGACGATGTCGCTCGTCTGGAGCGACGGCGGCTATCCGGCGGCAGGCGCTTACCGCGACTACCACCATCACACCGTCCACCATCACAACCCCTGGAACAACGCGGGGGAGGCCTACGACCACGACGGCGCCCTGGCGCTGGCTGCCGTGCACGCAGCCGACTTCGTCTCCCGCACAAGAGCTCGCCTGGATCGCGACGGGAGTGGACAGCCAGGCGGCGGGCTCGTCGTCTGCGCCCTGGACACGGAGCTGTTGGGCCACTGGTGGTATGAGGGCATCGCATGGCTGAGCGCCGTGATCGAGGAGTCCGCGCGGCAGGGACTCGAGCTGGTCGTCCTCGACGACGCTCTGGAGAACTGCGACCCGGCGCCGGCGCCGACGTGGGAGAGCCGGCCGGTGACGAGCTGGGGCGCCGATGGGGACCTCTCCACCTGGTCCGGCCCGGCCGTTGCCGAGATCGCCTTCGACGTTCGCGCCGCCGAGCTCGAGGTGCTGGCGGCGGGGGAGGCCGCCGGTGAGGCGGCGACCCGCGAGCTCTTGGCTCTCCAGGCCAGCGATTGGCCCTTCATGCTGACCAGGGAGATGGCCGTTCCCTACGCGACCGAGCGCTTGGCGGGCCATCGGCGCGAGCTGAGCGCAGCGCTCGCCGCCGGCTCCGGAGCGGACGCCGGGCGGCTGCGGAACATCGCGGTCGACGCCGACCCGCGGGCCTTCAGTAGCTGACTGGCGAAGCGGCCCCGACGGGCGTTAGCCCCAGCGCAGCTGCGACGGCTTGTCGCGCATCCGGATCACACGCCCGGGGATGCCCGTGATCACCGAGTTCGGCTCGAAGGAACTGGTCAGCACGGCGCTCGTGCCGACGATTGAGTTCTCGCCGACGGTGACGCCGCGCAGGATGCAGGCTCCGTAGCCGATCCAGACGTTGTGGCCGATCTCGACATCGCGCTTGTAGATGCCCTGCAGCCGGATCGGGCGCTCGACCTCTGTGACGCCGTGGTCGAAGTCGATCAACATCACCCGGTCGGCGATGATGCACTCGCGTCCGATCGAGACCCGCTGGAAGGCCGAGACAGTGCACTCCTGCCCGATCACCGTCTTCGCGCCGATGCTCACCTCGCCCTCGTGCACGCGGATCTTGCAGCCGTGCCCGATCCACGCCCAGCGCCCGATCCGCAAAGTCGCGCCCCGTCCGATCTCGAGCTTCACGCCGGGGCAGATGAAGCACAGCCCTTCCGTCTGCAACCGACCGCGAAAACGCAGCTTCAAGAACAGCAGGCGAGCCAGCAGCGCGGCGTAGCCGGGCCGGATCATCCCGTTGGCGCGCATGAAGCGCAGCAATGCGAGTGGGCCGCCGTGCAGCGGCGGCGGCGGCAGGCGCGGCCCAAGGCTCTCGCGCTCGGGCGGGGGGTGAGGTGCTGCGGTGTCGGCCACGAGGCCCATCGACGGGGATCGTAGCTTCGCGCCGTAGGAGGTGGGCGGGATCTCCTACCCCTGCGATGATGCCCGCTCGATGACCGAGCCATCTCTCGCCAGCCGCCTGCTCGGCGGCGACCGCCGCGCCCTGGCCCGGGCGATCAGCCTCGTCGAGGACGACCGGCCCGAGGGCTGGGAGCTCGTACGTGAGGTCTATCCCCACACGGGTGCCGCTGAGGTCGTCGGCTTCACGGGGCCTCCCGGGGTCGGCAAGTCGACGCTGATCGGGGCTTTGACGAAGGCCCGCCGCGAAGCCGGACGCACAGTCGGCGTGCTCTCGATCGACCCCTCCTCGCCGTTCACGCAGGGCGCCCTGCTGGGCGATCGCATCCGCCTCACCGAGCACTTCCTCGACCAGGGCGTGTTCATTCGCTCGATGGCCAACCGCGGCGCGCTCGGCGGGCTTTCCGAGGCGGCCCTGCAAGCGGCACTGCTGCTCGACGCCGCCGGCCGCCAGGACGTGTTCGTCGAGACCGTCGGGGTCGGGCAGGCGGAGATCGACATCATCGATCACGCCGACACGATCGTGCTCGTGCTGATGCCCGGCTCGGGTGACTCGATCCAGGCGCTGAAGGCGGGCGTGATGGAGATCCCGGACGTGATCGTCATCAACAAGGCCGACCACCCGCTGACCGACACGATGGTCAGGGAGATCCGCGGCGTGCTGTCGCTGGCCAACCTCGATCGCACCCCCGAGGAGGTCCGCGGCCGCTGGCGCGTGCCGATCATTCGCACCGAGGCCCACCGAGGCAAGGGCGTCGAGGAGCTCGTGCAGAGCCTCGACGAGCACCGCAAGCACCTTTTGGCGGCCGGAACGCTGGCCGAGCGCCGCCGGCGCAACCTTCGCAACGAGGTTCTGGCGATCGCAACCGCGCGGATGCGCCGGCGCCTGGAGACTGAGCTGGAAAGCGACGACTCCTTCGCCGAGCTGCTCGAGCAGGTGGTCGAACGCCGTCTCGACCCGGCCAGCGCAGCGACGACGCTGCTGGAGCGCGAGGCGCCTCAGCCGGAAGCGGCCGAGTAGGCTCGACGACGATGGGCTATCTCGATCTGGCAGACCGCAGCTGGCCGCTGCTGCGCCGCGCGATGGGCGGGCACACCGCCGTGTACCGCCTGAGCGGCGGCGTGATCGGGCACCGCGTCCCGGGCTTCCCGCCGATGCTCCTGCTCGACCACGTCGGCGCCCGCAGCGGCACCCGCCGGACCAGTCCCCTGGTCTACGCAAGGGACGGGGCCAATGTGATCCTCGTCGCCTCCAAGGGCGGCTATCCAAAGAACCCGGCGTGGCTTCACAACCTCAAGGCGAACCCCGACACGACGATCCAGATCGGGCGCGAGCACAGCGATGTGCGAGCGCGTCTGGCCACCGCCGCGGAGCGCGAGCATCTGTGGCCGCTCGTCGTTGGCGTCTACGGCGGCTATGAGGACTACCAGCGGCGGACCGAGCGGGAGATCCCGCTGGTCGTGCTCGAGCCGCGCTAGGCGCCGAGCGCCCGGGCGATCACCATCTGCTGGACCTCGTCGGTGCCCTCGCCGATCGTGAGGATCTTGGCGTCGCGATAGAAGCGGCAGACGGGGTACTCCTCGATGAAGCCATAGCCGCCGTGGATCTGGACGGCCTCCTCGGCGCAGCGCACCGCCAAACGGCCGGTCTTGAGCTTGGCCTGGGCGGCCGTCAGCGTGAAGTTCTTTCCCGCGTCCTTCTCGAGGGCGGCCTTGTAGACGAGCAGCCTCGCCGCCGCGATCTCCGTCGCCATGTCGGCGAGCTTGCCCTGGATCGCCTGGAACTTGGAGATCGGCTTGCCGAAGGCGCGACGCTCCTTGGCGTACTTCAGAGCCTCGTCGAGGGCACCCTGGGCAAGGCCCACGCCCATCGATGCGACGCCGATCCGGCCGATGTCGAGGATGTGCAGGAACTGCTTGAAGCCGGCGCCCCTGGGCCCCAGCAGGTTGGCCTCTGGCACCCGGCAGTCGGTGAACGTCAACGGGCGGGTGTCGGAGGCGTTCCAGCCCATCTTGCGGTAGGGCTCACCCTGGTCGTAGCCTGGGGTGCCGTTGGCGACGATCAGGTTGGAGATCTCCTTGCCGGCGCCGTTCTCCTCGGCGGTGACGGCGGTGATGCAGACGACGCCGGAGATGTCGGTGCCGGCGTTGGTGATGAACTGCTTGGCGCCGTCGATCGCCCACTCGCCGCCATCCAGGCGGGCGCGCGTGCGGGTGTTGCCCGCATCGGAGCCGGCCTCGGGCTCGGTCAGGCCGAAGGCGCCCAGCACCTCACCGGCGCACAGCTTCGGCATCCACTCGCGCTTCTGCTCCTCGTCGCCGAACAGATAGATCGGCTGCGTTCCCAGCGAGGTGTGCGCGCACAGCGTGATCGCCACCGAGGAGTCCACGCGGGTCAGTTCCTCGACCGCCAAGGCATAGGCGAGCGTGTCGCCGCCGCCCCCTCCGTACTCCTCGGGGAACGGGATGCCCATCAGGTTCAGCGCGCCGAGCTGGCGGACGATCTCGTAGGGGAAGGACTTCGTGCGGTCGAGCTCCTCGGCGACCGGTGCGACCTCGCCCTCGGCGAATTCGCGGACCGTGCGGCGGATCAGCTCATGGTCTGGGGAGAGATCGAAGTCCATCGCGCTGGCATTCTCACACGTCGGCGTGATCTAGCATCCCCGCCCCTGTGACGCGCGCCCGCCTGATCCTCGATTTCCTGACGCGGGGACAGAGCCACCGCTACGGCCCGCATCGCTCCCAGCGCGCCGACCTGTACCTGCCCCACGGCGCCGGCCCGCATCCGGTGATCGTGCTGATCCACGGCGGCTCCTGGCAGAAGCGCTACGGCAAGGTCGTGATGCGCGGGCTCGCTGCCGATCTGGTTCGTCGCGGATGGGCGGTCTGGAACATCGAGTACCGCCGGGTGGGGGAGGGCGGCGGTTGGCCTGAGACCTTCAACGATGTGGCCGCCGCGATCGACCACCTTCGCAAGCTCGATGCGCCGCTGGATCTCGACAGCGTCACCTTCATCGGTCACTCCGCCGGTGGACATCTGGCGTTGTGGGCGGCCGCTCGCGGCGCGCTGCCCGCCGGCGCGCCTGGGGCCGAACCGGCGATCCTCCCGCGCCGCGTGATCGGCCAGGCTGCCGTCTGCGACCTCGCCGGCGCCTACCGACTGTGGAACGGCGGTGCCGTTCGCTCGTTGATGGGAGGCAGCCCCGAGGAGCTTCCCGATCGCTACGCCGGCAGTGATCCGATCCGGCTTCTGCCACTGGCGATGCCCGTCCTGCTCGTCCACGGGGTTCTCGATGAGACAGTGTCCGTGCGTCTCAGCCGTAACTACGCCGCTCGCGCGGCAGAGCTCGGCGAGAGCGTTGAGCTCGTCGAGATCGACGGCGAGGCGGGCGGTCACCGGGCTCACATCGATCCGCGCGGCCAGGCGTGGACGGCGGTCACGCGCTGGCTCGGGCAGCCCTTGGGCGTCTGAGCGGGATTCAGGTGGCGAAGCCGCGCGCCAGCTCGACGAGCAGCCGCACGCCGTAGCCGGAAGCGCCCTTGCCGACATAGGCGCGGCCCAAGTCCCAGGCAGTGCCGGCGATGTCGATGTGCGCCCACGGCACCTCGCAGACGAAGTTCGAGAGGAACGCGGCTCCGACGATCGTGCCGGCCTTGCGCACCTCGGGTGCGTTGTCGAGGTCGGCATAGGTGCCCTTGACCAGCGCGTCGTACTCCTCGTGCAGGGGCAGGCGCCAGACGATCTCGCCGGTCCGCTCTCCCGCTGCGGCGATCCGCTCGGCTAGGCCGTCGTCGCTGCTCATCACCCCGGCGTACGTCGAGCCCAGCGCGACGATCACCGCTCCGGTGAGCGTCGCCAGGTCGACGATCCGTTCGGCTCCTTCGGCGACGGCGTGACAGAGGCAGTCGGCCAGGACCAGCCGTCCCTCGGCGTCGGTGTTGTTGATCTCGATCGTCTTGCCGTTGGCTGCAGTGACGATGTCTCCGGGCTTGATCGCTCCGCCGCTGGGGAGGTTCTCGGTCGCCCCGATCACGGTCACGAGCTTGACGGGCAGTCCGAGGCGCGCGATTGCCGCGGTCGCCTCCAGAGCCGCCGCGCCACCGGACATGTCGAACTTCATCTCTGACATCTTTGCCCCCGGCTTCAGCGAGATGCCACCGCTGTCGAAGGTCACGGCCTTGCCGACGTAGCCGAGTGTGGGGCCGTCATAGCCGGAGCTCTCGTAGCGCAGGGTGATCAGGGCCGGCTCCTGCTCGGAGCCCTGGGCGACGGCGGCGAACGCGCCCATGCCCCGCGCGATCAGGCCTTCGGTTCCCTCGACCGTCACGCTCAGCTCGGGGATCTCCCCGGCCAGCTCCTGGGCATAGGCGCCGAGGGCGGTCGGCGTGAGGTCGTTGCCGGGACGGTTCTGCAGATCGCGGGCGCGGTTGACGCGCTCGGCGATGATCGCGGCGTCGGCCACGGCCTGCTCGATTGCCGCCGGCCCGACGACGCTCAACTGCTCCAGGCGCGCCGGCTCGGCGTCGCCCTCACCGCTTTTGGACTTGAACCGCTCGAAGCGGTAGTCGCCGAGCAGCGTGCCCTCCACGAGCGCTCCGGCCAGCGCCGCGTCGCCGCTCTCGGGCGGCAGCCAGCAGAGCTTTCGCGTGGACAGCTCGCGCGCCCGGCGCAGCGCCTCGGCGGCAGCCACGCGCGCCCGCTCGGGCGTCAGCTCCTCGCGCTTGCCGAGCCCGACGAGCAGCCAGCGCTGCCCATCCTCCCGGGCCAGCGCGATTGCGCCGCGCGATGCGCGAGCCTCGCCTGAGGCGATCAGCTCGCCGGCCTGGGCGGGAGTGCCTGAGGGCGCGTCCTCGCCCTCGAAAATCGCGACCGCGACCGTGTCGGCCTCGGCCGGGCCGGGCCGCTGGGAGAGGGTCGTTACCTCCATCGGCGCTGACGATAGCCGCGATCCGGGTGGACGGCGGCGCCACGGACGGCCCCAGGCGGTCCACTACCATTCTCGGTCTTCCGCCCGTTCGTACCGACCACAGGAGAGAACCGCCCTCATGGCCAAGACAGTGATCCTCGGCGCTGCCCGTACACCGATCGGCAAGATGGGCGGCGGCCTGTCGACGATCGACGCCACACAGCTCGGCGCCACGGCGATCGAGGCTGCCCTGGAGCGCGCGAACGTCGAGCCCGAGCAGGTCGAACACGTCGTGATGGGCCAGGTGCTGCAGGCCGGCCAGGGGCAGATCCCCTCCCGCCAGGCACAGATCAAGGCGGGCATCCCCAAGGAGGTCTCCTCGGAGACGATCAACAAGGTCTGCGCCTCGGGCTTGCGCGCGTCGGTGATCCTCGACCAGGCGATCCGCGCCGGCGACGTGCAGGTCGGGGTGGGTGGCGGCATGGAGTCGATGTCGAAGGCGCCCTACCTGTTGCCACAGGCGCGCTTCGGCTATCGCATGGGCGACGCGAAGATGCTCGACGCGATGGTCCACGACGGGCTGACCAATCCTTTCTCCGGCAAGCAGATGTTCGTCGAGGCGACGGAGGTCGGCGAGGAGCTCGAGATGACCCGGGCGGATCTGGACCGCTGGGCGCTTCGCTCGCACGAACTGGCGCTGAAGGCGACCGACGAGGGTCGGATGGCCGAAGAGATCGTCGCCGTGACGGTCAAGGGCCGCAAGGAGGACACGGTCGTCGAGATCGACGAGGGGCCGCGCCGCGGGTCCTCCCTGGAGGCCTTGGCAAAGCTGCCGGGCCTGGTCGGCAAGGAGGGCTCGCACACCGCCGGCAACTCGCCGGGAGTCAACGACGGCGGCGGCGCTCTGGTGCTGTCCTCGGACGAGTGGGCCGAGGCCAACGGCAAGGAGGCGCTGGCGGAGATCGTCGCCCACGCCCAGAGCGCCAACGACTTCGCCTACCTCGCCACGACTCCCGCCAGCGCCGCCAAGAAGGCCCTCGAGAAAGCCGGCCTGCAGCCGAGCGACATCGACGTGTGGGAGATCAACGAGGCGTTCGCCTCGGTGACCTTGAACTCGATCCGGATGCTCGGCATCGACGAGGACCGCGTGAACGTCAACGGCGGCGCCGTCGCCCTCGGCCACCCGATCGGCGCTTCCGGCGCGCGGATCCTCGGCACGCTCGTGATGGAGCTGCGCAGGCGCGGTGGTGGGCTTGGCTGCGCCGCGATCTGCTCGGGTGGGGGCCAGGGCGACGCGGTCATCCTGAAGGTCTGAGTGGGGGAGGTCCCGACCGGTAACGGGTGGGCCGCCTCTCGCGGGGCGGCCTTCTTCGATCTGGACAAGACGCTGATGGCGGGGTCCTCGGGCGTTTTCTTCGCCCGAGCGGCCTATGAGAGCGGGATGATCTCCCGTTCGCGGCTGGCCAAGGACCTCTATGAGAACATCCGCTTTCGGCTGCTCGGCTCGACCGACGACCGTGCCGACGACGTCCGCAAGCGGGTGGGCGCGATGATCGCGGGAGTTCCTGTGAAGGATCTGCAGCGCCTCTCTCCCCGGGTGCTCGGCGGGGTGCTGCCGAGGCTCTATCCGGAGATGCTGGAGCGGGCCTACGCTCACCAGGATGCCGGTGTGCCCGTCTACATCCTCACTGCCGCGTCGCAGGAGATGGCCGACCTGCTGGCCCACGTGCTGGCCTTCGACGGCGGCCTCGGCTCGCGCTCTGAGATCGTCGACGGCCACTACACCGGACGCCCGGCGGGACCGTTCAACTACCGCGAGGGGAAGGTCGTCTCGATGCAGGAGTTGGCGGCCCGCGAGGGCATCGACCTGGCGGCCTCCTTCGCCTACTCCGACTCGGAGTCCGATCTGCCGATGCTGCGCGCCGTCGGACAGCCAGTCGTCGTCAACCCCGACGGGCCGCTGCGCCAGATCGCCGTCGCAGAGGGCTGGGAGATCGTCGCCTTGGATCGGCTCGGGCGGCGTCTGAAGGTCCTGGCGGCGCTCGGGGCGGGGACCGTCCTCGCCTCGGCCGGCCGCGCGCTGCTGGAGCGGGCGGGCGCCCCCCACACGGGCGCCAGGCTCGCCCGCGGAACCGTTCGGCCCGTCGGCCGTGAGAGCGCCCGTCCACGCCGGCGCCGGCCGAAAGCGGCCGCCGGGCGCAGCCGCCGCTGAGCTTCCAGAGCCGATCGCGGGTCGCCGCCGGCGGCTAGGGCATAGAGTATGTCCACCGAGTAGCCGGTCGGCATCGCCTGCGCCGGCCTCGTCAAGCGCCCCCGGGGCGCTTCTCTGAAGCAACGCACCGAAAGATCGACACCACACCCCTGCCCATGCCTCCAGCCGCCGCGAGCCCCCAGAGCAAGATCCGCGTCGTCGTCGCCAAGCCCGGCCTCGACGGTCACGACCGCGGCGCGAAGATCATCGCCCGCGCCCTGCGCGACGCCGGCATGGAGGTCATCTACACAGGCCTTCATCAGACTCCCGAGCAGATCGTCGAGACGGTCATCCAGGAGGACGCCGACGCCGTCGGTCTGTCGATCCTGTCGGGCGCCCACATGACGCTCGTACCGAAGGTCGTCGAGCTGCTTCACGAGCAGGGAATCGACGACGTCGTCATCACCGTCGGGGGCACGATCCCCGCCGAGGACATCCCCGAGCTCAAGCGCCTGGGCGTCGCCGAGGTCTTCACACCCGGCGCGCCAACCCAGGCGATCGTCGATTTCATCCGAAGTGCCGCTGGGCAGCGGGCCGTCTAATCCTTGATTGACTCGTCAGTCAACCGCCTGAGCCGGTAGCATTTCAGCCAACAGACCCCAAGGAGAAGCTCTGAGTATGAAGATATGCGTCCTGGTAAAGGAGGTCCCGGACGCCGCCGTCGAGAAGAGGATCGATACCTCGACGGGGCGTATGGACCGAGGCGGGGAGAAGAACCTCAACCCGTATGACACGCACGCCATCGAGGCTGCGATGCAGATCAAGGAGGGCGGAGCGGTTGCGGTCGAGGAGATCGTCGCCGTGACGATGGGACCCGACAGCGCCGTGCGCGCTCTGCACAAGGCCGTCTCGCTGGGCGCCGACCGTTCGGTGCACCTCTCAGACGGTGCCGTGGCGGGCTCGGACGTGGCCGCGACCGGCTACGCGCTGGCCAAGACGCTGCAGCGCGAGCAGCCCGATCTGGTCCTGTTGGGCCAGCAGTCTGACGACGGCGAGTGCTACACGATCGGCGCCGTGGTGGCCGAGCACCTGGGCATGCCATCGCTGACGCAGGTGATCAAGATGGACGTCGACGCCGAGAGCCTGCGCTGCGAGCGCCAGGCCGAGTACGGGTACGACACCGTCCAGATCAAGCTGCCCGCCGTGATCTCCGTCGGAGACGCGATCAACGAGCCGCGCTACCCGTCGCTGAAGGCGATCATGGGCGCCAAGAAGAAGCCCCTGGACACGGTCGGCATCGGCGACGTCGAGATCGACGCCTCGAAAGTCGGCGGCGAGAACTCGGCCGCCCAGTGGGTCTCCGCGAAGGCCCCCCCGGCCAAGGCCGCCGGCGAGATCATCGAAGACGAGGACACCGGCGAAACGGTCGAAAAAATCATCGCCTGGCTCGACGAGAGGAAGCTGATCTAGATGGCGAACATCCTGGTCTACGCGCTGCACTACGACGGCGCGATCAACAAGAACTCGCTGGGCGCCGTCTCTGAGGGCGCTCGGTTGGCCGAGCAGCTCGGCGGCGAGGCGCACGCGATCCTGTTGGGCGAGAACGTCCCGCAGGACCTGGCGGCATCGCTCGGCAACTACGGCGCCAAGAAGGTGCTCGTCGCGGAGGGGCCCGAAGGCCTCGCCCAGCCGCTGGTCGACGCGATGGCCAAAGCGATCACCGACGGCGGTTACAAGTACGTCCTGTTCGGCGGCGGTCTGCTGGGCTTCGAGATCGGCGCCGGCCTGGCCGCCCGTCTCGGCGCCGGCGTGGCGATGGAGGTCACGGCGGTAAGGGCGGAGAACGGCGAGCTGATCGCCGAGCGCCCGATCCTCGGCGACTCGGCGATCTCGGAGATCAAATACCGCTCCGAGGTCGGGATCATCATCGGCCGTCTGAACGCGTTCGAGATCAAGGAGACGGGCGCCGGTGCCGCTCCCGTCGAGGCGCTCAGCTTCGAGCTGAGCCCGCAGGCCTCGCAGGCGACGATGGTCACCCGCGGCGAACAGCGCGGCGCCGACGTCGACATCGAGGGCGCCAGCATCCTCGTCGCCGGCGGTCGTGGCCTCGGCAAAGCCGAGGGCTTCGAGCTGTGCCAGCAGCTCGCCGACGCGTTCGGTGGCAACAGCGCCGTCGCGGCGACCCGTGCGGTCGTCGACGCGGGCTGGTACCCCTACGCCGCGCAGATCGGCCAGACCGGCAAGACGGTCTCGCCGAAGCTGTATCTCGCGGCGGGCATCTCCGGGGCGATCCAGCACAAGGTCGGCATGCAGAGCTCGGAGAACATCGTGGCGATCAACAAGGACGCCAATGCCCCGATCTTCGAGTTCTCAGATCTCGGCATCGTCGGGGACCTGAACAAGATCCTGCCGAAGCTGACCGATGCGGTGAAGGCAAAGAAGGGCTGAGGGAATGAGGGGAGCCGTCGTACTCACAGCGAATCGGACAACCGAGCACAGGGAGGTCTGAAGCGATGTCAAGCCACGGCTCCAGCAACGGGAAGGTCGCACCCGCGGCCTTCCCCCCACCGGTGGACTCCCAGAAGGAGTTCGTCAAGCGCGGCCTCGACGACGAGGACGAGCTGATCGAGGTCGGCGTGGCGATCGTCGGCGGCGGAACGGCGGGCCTGGCCTGCGCGAACCGTCTCCTTCAGCTTCTCGCCGACGATCCGGAGACGATGGAGCGACTTGGTGAAGTGCCGGTCGCGGTCGTCGAGAAGGCGAAGACCTGTGGCGGGCACAACCTCTCCGGCGCGGTGATGCGGCCGGGTCCGCTGGAAGAGCTGTTCCCGGAGATGAGCAGGGAGGACTGGCGCAAGGAGGGCTTCGCCTACGGCGAGGTAAAGAAGGAGTCCGTGTACATGCTCACGGGGCCGAAGAGCAAGCTGCCGGTCCCGATTCCGGCTGTGCCCAACTTCAAGAACCACGGCAACGAGGTCGTCTCGGTCTCGGCGATGGCGCGCTACCAGCAGCGCCAAGCCGAAGACGCCGGTGCATACATCCTCACCGAGACCTCCGCGACGCAGCTGGTCGTCGAGGATGGCCGCGTCGTCGGGGTGCGCTCCGGCGACAAGGGCCGTGGCAAGGATGGCGAGCCGCTCGGCAACTTCGAGCCGGGCACCGACATCAAGGCCAAGGCGACGGTGCTCGCCGAGGGCTGCTGGGGACACCTGACGGGCGCCGCGATCAAGGAGTTCGACCTCGGCGAGGGCCGCGAGCCCCAGGTCTGGGAGCTCGGCGTCAAGGAGGTCTGGAAGGTCCCCAAGCCGCTGGACCGGGTGATCCACACCTTCGTGCAGCCGTGGCCGTTGAAGGTCTCGCCCAAGTACGGGCAGCTCGGCGGCACATGGATGTACCCGATGAAGGACGAGAAGACGGGCGATGACCTCGTCTCGATCGGCTTCGTGGTCGACCTCAACTACAAGGACGCGACCACGTCCGCCCACGACCTGCTGCAGACGTTCAAGATGCACCCGCTCGTCAAGGGCATCCTCGAGGGTGGCGAGCGCGTCGCGTGGGGCGCGAAGGCGCTGCCCGGCGGCGGCTACTGGTCGATGCCGAAGCTGTCGATGCCGGGTGCCGTGCTCGTGGGCGACGCCGGCGGCATGGTCGACACGGCGGCGCTGAAGGGCGTCCACCACTGCATCAAGTCGGGGATGCTCGCGGCCGAGTCGATCTACGCGGCGCTCAAGCGCGGAAGCAGCGACTTCTCCGACTACGAGGACGCGATCGAGCGCTCCACGGTGGGCACGGAGCTCTACGAGGTCCGCAACACGCGCCAGGCGTTCCAGAAAGGGTTCCTCGTCGGAAGCCTGCTGGCCGGTCCGTCGATCATGTCCAAGGGCAAGCTCCCGCCCGGGCGCCAGGCGTGGCACCGCGACGACGTCGAGCCGATGTTCGTCGGCAACACCAAGGACCGCTACCCGAAGCCGGACGGGAAGTACACGTTCGACAAGCTCTCGTCGGTGTTCATCACCGGCAACGCGACGCGTGATGACGCGCCGAACCACATCCGCCTGCAGAAACGGGTGCCGAGGGAGATCGCCGAGACGTGGCGCTGGATGTGCCCGGCCGGGGTGTACGAGATCCCCGAGGACGCACCGGAGACAGGCGACGTCGACGTGATCGTCAACTACACCAACTGCGTGCAGTGCGGGGCGATCACCGCCAAGGGCGGCCGTTTGACGGTTCCCGAGGGCGGCGACGGCCCGCTCTACCAGATCACCTGACCTAACCTTTCTGACACGAGCTTTCAACCGGCCGCGAAACCTGCGGCCGGTTGCAGTGTTAGGGGGTTGATGAGAAGCACGCTCAACAGAGCATTCGAGCCAGACCGCTTGTGCCGTGGCCTTGCCCTGGCGCTGGCCCTCGGCGTGGTGGTCGCATGGCTCGCGCTGGCCCCGAGGGCGCTGTCGGCCTCCACACCCGACACCGGCTCGGCCAGTTCGACGACCGTCAAGCCGACCGTCTCGGCGACGCTCGAAGGCTGCGTGACCTCGCCGGAACCGGAAGCGCGCGCGGTTACGTTTGCCGGAGAAATGGCGACGATCCCGGGCTCCACGAAGATGGAGATGCGGATCGACGTGCTCGAGCGGATGCCCCGCGAACTCGTCTTTCACACCGTCACCGCGCCAGGCCTCGGCGTCTGGCGAACCTCGGCCCCGGGTGTCAAGACCTACAAGTACCTCAAAGAGATCACCAACCTCGCCGCGCCGGCCTTCTATCGGGCGGTCGTCCGCTTCCGCTGGGTGAACGCCAAGGGTCATACGATCAAGAGCCTCGAAGCGCGAACCCCCCGGTGCACCGAGACGGCGCCTCCGAGCGAATCCGTCAAGCGCTCCGAAGAACCAATCGCGCCCTCCTGACGGGCCCTGCGAGCGCGGCCCGCTAGAATCCTCTGGCGATGAAGACGGAGATCCACCCCACCTACGAGCAGGCCCACGTCCGGTGCACCTGTGGCAACGAGTTCCTGACCCGTGCCACCCGCGCCGAGCTTCACGTCGAGGTCTGCTCCAACTGCCACCCGTTCTACACGGGCCGGCAGAAGCTGATGGACACCGGTGGACGCGTCGAGCGGTTCAACCGCCGCGTCGCCAAGGGCCGTCAGCAGACCGCCCAGTCCCGGTCCGCCAAATAGGCCGATGCCCGCGGGTCCGGCCGGCGGGTCGCCGAGCGCCCGGATCGCCACCAGCCGCATGTCGACGGCAACCGTCCAGGCGCCGGCCGATGCTCCGACGATCCAGGACCTCGCGGCCGACGAGCTTCCCGACGGCCAGCTGACCGCCGCCCGCGACGCCCCACTGGGCGGTCAGGCGGTTCTGGAGGGCGTGATGATGCGCGGTGTCTCCAATTGGGCCGTCGCCGTTCGCAAGCCAACCGAGGAGCAACTGGCCGAAGGCGAGCGCTCGCCGGAGGAGGCCGCGCTGGGGGAGATCGAGGTGACGACGTACCCGCTGGACTCGGCGATGCGCCGCCACCGCGTGCTGCGCCTGCCGATCATCCGCGGCGTCGTCGCTCTTGGCGGCTCGATGGTGATCGGTTTCCGCGCGCTCGAGATCTCCGCCAACGCTCAGCTGCCGCCGGAGGAGAACGCCGAGGGGGAGGAGGCCGAGGCGCAGGAGATCCCGAAGGCCGTCTGGGCCGGGACGGTCGTGCTGGCGATGGCGCTGGCGATCGTGCTGTTCTTCCTGATTCCAGTCGGGCTGACGAGCCTGATCAAGCATCAGCTGAACTCCTCATTGCTGTTCTGGCTGGTCGAGGGTCTTCTGCGCACCTCGCTGTTCCTCGGCTACATGCTGCTGCTATCGCGTCTGCGCGATCTGCGGAGGGTCTTCGAGTACCACGGCGCAGAGCACAAGACGATCTCCTGCTTCGAGGCCGGCCTTCCGCTGACGCCCGTCAATGCCCAGCGCTTCTCTCGGCTCCATCCCCGCTGTGGCACCAGCTTCCTGCTGGTCGTCATGATCGTCGCGATCTTCGTGTTCGCGCCGATCGGCCTGCCCGCTTGGTACTGGCTGGTGGCGACGCGGATCCTCGGCGTACCGGTGATCGCGGGGATCTCCTTCGAGCTGATCAAGTTCGCCGGCAAGAACCGCAGTCGCGGTTGGGTGCGGGCGATCATGTGGCCGGGCCTGAAGCTGCAGCTGCTGACGACCCGCGAGCCGGACCTCGACCAGCTGGCGGTCGCGATCGCCTCTCTGGAGGCGGTCCTCGCTCTGGAGAAGCCCGGCGAGCTTTCCGCCGCGGATCTGGTCGGCGTCGAGGTCGTCGCCTAGCCAGAACGATGGGAGCCGGGCGTCGGGCTATGTTCGGTCGCGGTATCAGTGCGATGACTTTGATGGTCGCGCTGGCGCTCGTCGCGTACTCGACACATCCCGCGGGGGCTGAGGAGGCTCATCGGCACTCCGGCGGTGGGCCCGCGAAAGCGCACGCGATCTCGTGTCTGCCGGCGCCCGGTCGTGTGCTCCAGGAGAACGATCAGGCGGAGATCTATCTGCTGCGCGACGCGGAGGGGCTGCCTGACGAAGTGTGGGCGTGCTCGGTGACGCACTCTGTGGTCAGGCATTTGGGCCGACTCTTGACGTGTCGCGAACGTTCGACGAAAGAGCGAGACTGCAGCGGTATCGCCGATCCGGTTCTCGCGGCGGGGCTCGTCGGTTTCGACGAAGTCCACGAATCATTTTTTCCAGCCGGGCCCGAGTCCGAGGCTGCTCGGTACTACGTCTACGTAAAACGGCTCGTCACCGGGCTCACCCTGAGGATCGAGGCGACAGGACAGACTCCGCCGCCGGACTCGTTCGCGGTCGACAGCGGTCCCACGGTTGCAGTGAGGTTGCAGGCAGACGGAGCGGTGGCCTGGATCGCGCAGCCGTCCGACCAGCCCTACGAGCTCGTCGCGGTCGACGATCGAGGGCACCGCCGGCTGGTCGCAGCCGGGAGCGACATTGAACCGGGCTCACTGCGGCTGCAAGATCACGTCCTGAGTTGGCTGCAGGGGGGGACTATTCACACGACCCCGCTCGCCTGAGCATCCAGCGGCAATCCGGTGCGCGGGCCAGATGCCGGTCGCGCGCGTGGCTAAGCCGGTTGGGGTTGCTCTGTGGCGGGCACGCTGCGCAGGACCAGCGCCCGCCAGCCATCCTTGAGGCGCTCCAGCGGCATCTCGCGGACGCGGCGCAGGTAGACGAACAGCTCCGCTCCAAGCGCTGAGAGCAGGGAGTCGGCCAGCAGCTCGGCATCGCAGCCCGGCTGGGCCTCGGCGAGCAGCAGCGTTACGTGCAGGCGATGGACGGCGTAGGCGGGGTGGGTGTAGCGGGCGGGCCCGGTCTCGGCCGCCAGGAGCAGTTCGGAGTGGGCCTCGAGCGTGTCGAGCATCGCTTCCCCGAAAGCGATCAGCCGCTCGGCCGGCGGCGCGCCGGGCCCGAGCGGGGGCTCGCCGCGGATCACCGCTTCCTGAAAGGCGCGCTCGCGCTCTGAGAGGACGGCGGCCGCCAGTGAGGCGCGCGAGCCGAAACGCCGGAACAGCGTGCCCTTGCCGACGCCGGCGGCCTCGGCGACGTCGTCCATCGAGACGCAGCCGGCGCCTCGTTCGTCGAACAGGCGCCGGGCGGCGCAGAGGATCCGCTCGCGGTTGCGAGCCGCGTCCTGGCGCTCGGGGGCATCGGACTCGATCACGGGGAGGTCGAACACGGTCTTCACATTCTCCATGGTAGACGAAACGGACCGAAGTCCGGATAGTGATACAGTGATCTCAGATCAAAACGGACCGCAGTCCAAGCGGCCCGAGACCCCCATCAAGGAGATGATGATGAGCACTGCAACACAGGAGATCGCAACCGGCACCTGGAAGATCGACACGATCCACTCCCACGTCGGCTTTTCGGTCAAACACATGGTCGTGGCGACCTTCCGCGGCCGCTTCGAGGAGTACGAGGGCGCCCTGACGGCAGCCGAGGACGGTCGTCCCGTGTTGGCCGGCAACGTCAAGGTCGACTCGCTGGTGGTCAAGGACGAGAACCTCGCGGGGCACCTGAAGTCTCCCGACTTCTTCGACAGCGCCGAGCACCCGGAGATCGCCTTCACGTCGACGGCCGTCAACGTCGATGGCGACGCGCTCGAGGTCGAGGGTGACCTGACGATCCGCGGCAACACCCACCGGGTGACCGGCCGGGGCAGCCTCAATGGCCCTCACACCGACATCGCCGGCAACGACAAGCTGGGCGTCGAGCTGGAGGCCGTGATCGACCGCCGCGAGTTCGGCCTGGAGTGGAACGCGCCGCTGCCCAAGGGTGGCTTCGCGCTCGACAACGACGTCAAGCTCGAGGTCTCCCTCGAGCTCGTCAAGGAGGCCTAGCGCCATGCGGATCCTCGGACTGTCCGGCAGCCTCCGCCGGGACTCGCACAACACCAGCCTGCTCCAGGCCGCCGGGCGGCTGCTGCCCGAGGGCGTCGAGCTCGTGGTGTTCGACAGGCTCGGGGAGATCCCGCACTTCAACGAGGACGACGAGACCAGCCCGCCCCCGGCCGTGCTCGCGCTGAAGCAGGCGATCGAGCAGGCCGACGGGCTGCTGGTGGCGACGCCTGAGTACAACCACTCGTTGCCTGGCGTGCTGAAGAACGCGATCGACTGGGCTTCCCGACCGGTCGCCGAGACGCCGCTGCGCGGCAAGCCGGCGGCTGTGATCGGCGCCAGCACGAGCCTGTTCGGCGCCGTCTGGGCACAGGCGGAGATGCGCAAGGTGCTCGGTGCCACCGGCGCACGGGTCATCGACCGCGAGCTGCCCATCGCCCAGGCCGAGGACGCACTCGGTCCCGACGGCAGGCCCGTCGAGCCGGAGGCCCTGGAGGCGCTCTCGGCGACGCTCGACGAGCTGCTGGACCTCGCCGCGCCCGTACGCTCCGCGGCCTGAGAGTCGTGGTGGGGAGGGTAGGCGTCCCGGACGGCAAGCGCCGTCCGGGACGCCACCCGCATTCGCTCCGTGCTCGCCGGCTCGATGCGAGCGGAGGTCGTCCCCGTTTGAGTCGCCCGTCGTTGTAACCCGGACCCGAACGGACGACCCGGAGCCGACCGCGAGTCAAACGGGGACGACCGGAGCCCTAGACTCGACCCCCATGATCGAAGACCTCGTCAAGCAGATCGAGACACGCTTCGCCGAGCTGGGGCAGCAGATGACCGACCCGGAGGTGATCTCAGACCGCGAGCGCTACGCGCAGGTCGGCCGCGAATACAGCCGGCTCGAGCAGGCCGCGGCGCTGGCGGCGCAGTGGCGCCGGGCTCAGGACGATGCGGCCGGTGCCGAGGAGCTGCTCGCGGAGATGGGCGAGGAGTCGGGCATGCGCGATGAGCTGGCGGAAGCCCGCGAGCGGATCGAGGCGATCGAGGAGGAGATCCGCCTGGCGATGGTCGAGACCGACCCCAACGACGAGAAGAGCGTGATCGTCGAGATCCAGGGCGGGGCCGGCGGCGACGAGGCCGGGCTGTGGGCCGGGGACCTCTACCGGATGCTCACGCGCTACGCCGAACGTCGTGGCTGGCAGGCTGAGCCGATGGAGGCGGGGGAGGGCAAGTACACCTTCGCCATCAAGGGCGAGGGCGCCTATTCGGTGTTCAAGTTCGAGGGCGGCACCCACCGAGTCCAACGTGTCCCGGCAACGGAGTCCCAAGGTCGCGTCCACACGTCCACCGCGACTGTGGCGGTACTCCCAGAGGCCGAGGACGTCGATGTGCACGTCGACCCCAATGACCTTCAAATCGACGTCTACCGCTCGTCGGGTCCCGGCGGGCAGTCGGTCAACACGACCGACTCGGCGGTACGGGTGACCCACAAGCCGAGCGGGATCGTCGTCTCGATGCAGGACGAGAAGTCCCAATTGCAGAACCGTGAGAAGGCGCTGCGGGTGCTGAGGGCTCGTCTCTACGAGCGTGCCTTGGCCGAGCAGCAGGCAGAGCTCGCAGCCGACCGGCGCTCCCAGGTGGGGACGGGCGACAGGGCGGAGAAGATCCGCACCTACAACTACGGCGAGCGCCGCGTGACCGACCATCGCATCAAGGTCACCGTCCACAACCTCGACCAGGTCCTCGAAGGCGAGCTCGACGAGCTGACGGCCGCTTTGCAGGCCGACGAGAAGCGTCGCCGCCTGGAGGCACAGGCGGCCGCGTGAGCGCGAGGCCGGTCCGGGGGACGCCTGCCCGGGAGGCCCTCCAGGGGGCGATCACGGCGATCTCGGCCGCGGGCTGCGAAACGCCTCGCCTCGATGCCGAAGTGCTGCTGGCCGACGTCCTCGGCGTGGGCCGCGAGCGGATCCTCACCGACCCCTCGCTGGCTGTCGCCGGACCCGCTGTTCGCACCTTCCAAAATGCGGTGCGCCGCCGTGCGGTCGAACGGGAGCCCGTCGCCTACATAACCGGGCACCGTGGCTTCAGGCGCCTGGAGCTGAAGGTCGATCACCGCGCTCTGATCCCTCGCCCGGAGACGGAGCTGCTGGTCGAAGTGGCCCTCGGCCTGCCTTCGGGCTCCACTGTCCTCGACCTCTGCACGGGCAGCGGCGCGGTCGCTCTGGCCGTCAAGGACGAGCGGTCAGATCTCGAGGTGCGGGGCAGCGAGATCAGCGAGCCGGCCCTGGCGCTGGCCCGGGAGAACGGCGAGCGCCTGGGGCTCGATGTCGGCTGGCTGTCCGCCGATCTCCTGGAGGGGCTGCCCGACGATTTCGACGCGGTCCTCGCCAATCCGCCCTACGTTGCCGACGGCGAACGCTCGGCGATGGCCCCCGAGATCCTTCGTCACGAGCCACCCGGCGCGCTGTTCGCCGGCCCCGACGGGCTCGACGTGATCCGCCCGCTGCTCGATCAGATCGCCGGGCGCTCGCGCGTCTTGCTGGTGGCGATCGAGGTTGGCGCCGGGCAGGCCGAGCATGTCGGCGAGCTGGTCGCTCGGGCCGGGTTCGGAACGGTTCGCTTGGAGGCGGACCTGGCGGGTATAAAGCGAGTGGTGATCGGTGAGAGGGAGGCGCGGTGACGCTGACGCTCGATCTGGAGGCCGCTGCTCGCCTGGAGGAGTGCGTCACAGCCGGTGGCGTTGCTGTGTTTCCCAGCGACACTGTCTACGGGGTCTGCTGCGACCCCGACAACGAGGCGGCGGCCGAGAGGCTCTATGCCCTGAAGGGACGTCCCCCGGCGCGTGCCTGCGCGGTCATGTACTTCTCCCTCGATGCGGCGCTCGGCGGGCTCGGCGATCTGCACGACAGCGAGCGGCGGGCGCTGAAGGCGCTGCTTCCGGGGCCGGTGACGGTGCTGCTGGCGAACCGCACCAGCCGTTTCGCCGCCGCTTGCCGGGTTGATCCCGACACGCTCGGTCTGCGGGTTCCCAACCTGAGGGGCCGGCTGGAGGCGCTCGGGGGCGTGGGCGTGCCGGTCATGCAGTCCAGCGCGAACCTCTCCGGCGAACCCGACGCGAAGGTCCTCGGCGACGTCCCGGCCCGGCTGCGCGACGGCGCCGACCTGGTGATCGACGGCGGCGAGCTCGGCGGGACGTCCTCGACAGTCATCGATCTGCGCGAGCTCGACGGCGAGGGCCGCTGGCACGTGCTGCGCGAAGGAGCACTTCCGAAGGAGGCGGTCGAGCAGGCGCTCGACGCGCTGGCCTGAGTGCTAGCCTCGAAGACGGCTGCCGCGACTGGCGCGGATGGGTGGAACTGACCACCGGGAAGCGGTAGCTGAATCGCCGCGCGCCTGGGCACCAGTCAATCGTCGCCTGCCAAGGAGAGCGCCGTGTCAGAGCTGAGCCCCGACTATTTCAACCGTCCCCTAGCGGAGGTCGACCCCGAGGTCGCAGAGGCCCTCGCGGGCGAGCTTGGACGCCAGCAGGACACGCTGGAGATGATCGCCTCGGAGAACTTCGTGCCGAGGGCTGTGCTCGAGTGCCAGGGCTCGGTCCTGACGAACAAGTACGCCGAGGGCTACCCCGGCCGCCGCTACTACGGCGGCTGCGAGTGGGTCGACGTCTCCGAGCAGCTCGCGATCGACCGCGCCAAGGCACTGTTCGGGGCCGAGCACGCCAACGTCCAGCCGCACTCAGGCGCCCAGGCCAACACCGCCGTCTACCACGCCCTGCTGCAACCTGGCGACACGATCATGGGCCTGTCCCTCGCTCACGGCGGGCACCTCACTCACGGGATGAAAATCAACGTCTCGGGCCGTCTGTATGAGATCGCCGCCTATGAGGTCGACCGCGAGTCGAGCCTGATCGACATGGACGAGGTCGCACGGATCGCCCGCGAGCGCAAACCGAAGCTGCTGCTGGCGGGCTGGTCGGCCTACCCGCGCCAACTCGACTTCGAGCGCTTCCGCGAGATCGCCGACGAGGTCGGCGCGATGCTGATGGTCGACATGGCGCACTTCGCCGGGCTCGTCGCCGCGGGGCTTCACCCGAGTCCCGTCGCCGCCGGCGCGGACGTCGTCACGACGACCACCCACAAGACCCTCGGCGGCCCACGCGCGGGGATCATCCTCTGCAAGGAGGAGTACGCCAAGAAAATCGACTCGGCAGTCTTCCCCGGTCAGCAGGGCGGCCCGCTGGAGCACGTGATCGCCGCCAAGGCCGTGGCCTTGCGGATCGCCGCCAGCGAGCTGTTCGCAGAGCGCCAGCGGCGCACCGTCGCGGGCGCCCAGGCCGTTGCCGAGGAGCTTTTGAAGGCCGGTCACGGCGTCAACGTCCTGACGGGCGGCACCGACGTCCATCTGGCGCTCGTCGATCTGCGCGACTGCGACCCCGAGTTGAGCGGCAAGCAGGCCGAGGACCGGCTGCACGAGATCGGAATCACGGTCAATCGCAACGCGGTTCCCTTCGATCCCCGCCCGCCGATGGAGGCCTCGGGTCTGCGGATTGGAACTCCCGCGTTGGCCACCCGCGGACTGCAGCAGGAGGACTTCGTCGAGGTCGGCAAGATCCTTGCCACCGCGCTCACCCCCGAATACGAGTCCCGCTCGGGCGAGCTGGCCGGACGGGTCGACGCGATCGTGGAGCGCTACCCGCTGTACGAGGGCCTGGTCGCGGCCGCGACCGTCTCATAGGAGAATCACCCAGGGCTTCGCTGCCCTCCTGAGCGACCGCGGGCGATGCTCCCGACCCCCGCTCCTGCGATGCTTTGCGGAGCCGATGGCGCATCCCTCCGAGCTCGAAGCGCTCTACGCCTTCCTCGCGGCGTTGGCAGTGGCAGCCGTGCTGACGCCGCTGACGATGCGGCTCGCCCGTGCCGTGGGTGCTGTCGATCATCCGCGCGAGCGGGGACTCTCCGAGCGCGACACGCCGCTGCTGGGCGGCCTTGCGATCTTCGCGGGGCTGATCTTCGCCGGCCTGATCTGGCTCCCCGCGGGCTATGGCAAATCCCACGAGCTCTGGCATGGCGTGCTGCTCGGAGCTGCTGTGATCACGCTCGTCGGCGCGCTCGACGATCGCTTCGACCTGCCGCCGGCGGTGAAGTTCGCCGGGCAGGTGGTGGCGGCCGTGATCGTCGTCCACTACGGCGTTGCCGTGAAGGCGATCACGCTTCCCTTCATCGGCAAACTGCATTTCCCCAACGCCGGTGTCACGAACGCCGGTCCGATCCTGACGGTGATCGGGCTCGTCTTCATGATGAACGTCGTCAACTTCTCCGACGGCGTCGACGGTCTGGCGGCGGGCGTCTGCGCGATCATCGCCGGAGCGATGGCGGTGATCGCCTTCGACCTCGGTCGCCAGCAGCCGGGCGTGCTCGCCGCGATCGCGGCGGGCGCGGCGATCGGCTTCCTGCTGTTCAACTTCCCGCCCGCCTCCAGCTTCATGGGCGATTGCGGAGCGAACCTGCTGGGCCTGCTGATGGGCGTCACGACCGTCGAGGCGGCCGTCAAGACGACAGCCGTCGTGTCGTTCGTGCTGCCGCTGATCCTGCTGGCCGTGCCGTTCCTGGACACGACCTTCGTGGTCCTCAAGCGGCTGAAGTACAAGCAGCCCGTCTACCGCCCGGACTCCGAGCACTTCCATCACCGCATGGCCCGGATCGGCTTCTCCAGTCGCCGCACGATCGCCTACCTGTACACGTGGACGCTGATGCTCGCCGGCCTCGCCCTGGCGCTGCGCTTCGTGCCCTACTCCAACCACCACGGGCACCTCTACACGGGCTGGACGATCGTGATGATCGCGCTGGGCCTGGCCGTCGTCGCCGCCAGCGTCTATCTGGTCTACGTGCTGGAGATCCTGAAGTTCAGGCGTCTCGACGCGATGCGCCTGCGGTTGCTTCGCCCCGAAGCCTCACCAGCGGAGATCGAGGCGGACGTGGCGAAGGACTTCGAGACCGGTGAATTCAATGCGATCGCCAAGGCCGGGAAGGGAGACGCCGTGGGGGAGGTGACCGCCGGCCGGCCCCCCGGGGCTGAGCAGCGGATCGGCGAGCGGCAGGTGGATCAGGACGGCGTAGGCGCAGAGGGCGAGCGCGGCGCCCCGCAGGCGCCGATCGCCGCAGACGGCCGCTAGCGGCAGCGGCCACACCGCATACCAAGGCAAGAGCCAGGCGGTCGAGACGAGCAGCGCCAGTGTCGTCCAGCCTGCCGCCACCCGCCAGTCGGCACCCCGTGCGACTCGCCAAAGAGCGAAGACGAACGTCGCCAGGAAGCCGGCCACCCACAGGTCTCGCCACCAGCCCGGCGTGCCGGACAGGCTGAGCAGCCTGGCGGTCTCGGCGGGGATGCTGTGGGTCGCCACCAGCTGCTGCTGCTCGCCGATCGCCGTCAGGAAGCCCAGCGCGTGGGGTCCGAAGCCGGCGACCCCCAGAGCCGCAACCGCTGCGAGGCCCCCGACGGCGGCGGCCAGCACGCCGGCGCGCTCCCGCCGGCGCGGGCGGCTGAGGATCAGGAAGGGCAGCGCCAGGCCCGCCGTGAGCTTCACGCCGACGCCCGCCGCCAGGGCCAGCGCAGCGGCACGCGGCCTGGCGGCTCGCTCGGCGGTCCCGGCGCTCAACAGCAGCGCCAGCGCCAGGAACGCGAGCAGGACCGTGTCGTTGTGGGCGCCGCCGACGGCCAACACCAGCAGCACGGGGTTGAGCCCCAGGAAGACCGCGGCGAAGGCGGGGGAGGTGCCGAGACGCTTCGCCGCCCCTGCGGTCAGCCAGATCGCGGCGAGGCTGCAGAGACCGGCGAGCGCCTTCATCGCCCACAGCCCGCCGGCCACTCCCAGCGGAACCGTCGTGTAGCCGGCGAGGGTGAAGAGCGGTCCATAGGGGGAGTGCTGGAAGGGCCAGCCGATGAAGCCGAAGACGGGGTCGGCGGATGCTTCGGCCGGGAAGTGCGTGTAGGGGTCCAGGCCGTGCAGGGTGCCCATGCGCGCGAATGCCGAATAGCCGAAGACGTCCTGCGAGATCAGCGGCGGGCCGAGGAACAGCAGCAGATGGGCCAGCACGATCGCCGCCCACAGCGCCCGCGGCGGCAGCTCCCGGGTGCCGCTCAGCACGAGCAGATAGCCGCCGCAGACGATCAGCACCAGGACTTGGAAGGTTCCGCTGCTCAGATGCGAGCCGATGCCGCCGAGGGGACCCGACAGCCAACTCGGCCAGCCGCCACTGTCGGCGGGGACGTAGTGGGAGGGAGCGGCGGCCGCATCGATCGCCAGCACGGCAAGAGCGCCGAGCAGCGCCACGAGGCCGGCGCCCGCCAGCCAGCTTTGCACGCTCGAAGCGGCTCCGGTCGCTGCCGGTGGCGCGGGCGTCTCCGGGCGGGCGGGCACAGGAATGGCTTGGCCGGCTGCCTGCATATGTCCATTCTCACCCCTCGGGGACCGGCGGGTGTCCAGCGGGGCGTGTACGCTGTCTGACCAGCCGCGCCCGCCGGGGACGCCCGGGCGAGCGCCACCTGCGCTGTAACCCAACGGGCTCCAGCGGGCTAACTCCGGTATGCGAAGCCGCCGTAACCGCAAACCCCCCACTCTGCGCGAGGTCTCCCAGGCTCGTCGCGTGCTGATTCTCTCCGCGGATGTCGGCGAGGGTCATGCGGCGGCCGCCCGTGCCCTGGCCCAGCAGATCGAAGTGTCTCCCCAGCAGGCGGAGGTCACGGTCATCGACGGTCTCGCCGCGATGGGCCGGGTGCTGCGCCCTGTCGTCGAGGACGGCTACAGGGTGCAGTTGCGCCTGTTCCCATGGACCTACACGCTCATCTACTGGATGCTCGAGCACGTCCTTCCCTTCCGGCTCGTCGCCCGTAAGCTGCTCTGCAAGCTGGGCTCCGGCCCACTGGCGCGGACGATCGCCGAGCACGAACCGGACGTGATCGTCTCGACCTATCCGGCCGTCACGGTCGTTCTCGCTCACCTACGGCGGACCGGGCAGGTCGACTGCGCGACAGTCGCCACGATCACGGACCTGACTGGTTTGTTCTTCTGGGCGCAGCCGGGGATCGACATGCACCTGGTGATGTACGGCGAGTCGATGCGCTCAGTCGAGCGGATCGCCGGCGAGG
Organism: Solirubrobacteraceae bacterium; assembly: GCA_036271135.1. Taxonomy (GTDB): domain Bacteria; phylum Actinomycetota; class Thermoleophilia; order Solirubrobacterales; family Solirubrobacteraceae; genus Palsa-744. The sequence goes on along the minus strand of DATBBF010000021.1, from coordinate 23,974 downwards.
GCAGCGTGAGGCTCGTCCGGCCGCTGATCTCAGCCGAGTTCCTCGAGCCCCGCTGCGCCACCGAGTCACGCCGTGACCTTGGCCTGCCCGAGGAGGGTCGGATGGTCGTCGTCTCCGGCGGCGGCTGGGGCGTCGGCGACATCGCCGGCGCTGTCGGCGAGTTCGTCCGCACGCCCGAGGTGACGAGCATCGTCTGCCTGGCGGGCCGCAACGAGCAACTGCAGGAGAAGCTCGAGGCGGTCTTCGCCGACGAGCCTAGGGTTCACGTCTACGGATTCACCGACAGGATGCCGGAGCTGCTGGCTGCCGCCGATGTGCTGGTCCACTCGACCGGCGGCGTAACTTGCCTGGAGGCCCGCGCCGCCGGCACTCCAGTCGTCTCCTATGGACTGCCCGTGGGTCATGCACGGCTCAACACCAGGGCGATGGCGGCCCTCGACCTGCTGCGCCTTGCCAACGACACCGACGAGCTTCGCGAGCACGTCCAGGCGAGCTTCGCCGAGGAGCCGCTCCTGGCCGAGCAGGGCCTCGATGGGCAGTCCGCCACCGATCCGACGGCCGTCGACCTGGTCCTGTCCGCCCCCCGGCGGGTCCGGCCGATCCCGCGCTGGCGCCTGCGCCTCGTCGCGCTGGGAACGCAGCTCGCGGCGCTGATCGTGCTCGGCTCGTGGATGATGTCGACCGACGAGGTGACGAGCCTTGCGGCAAAGGTGCTGCGCGTCCATCCTCTCTCTCACGTCGCAACTCACCAGCAGGCCGTCGCGGTCGTCGTTCGCGCCCCCGCAAAGGACGTCTCGATCCTCGCCTACGAGCTGGCCGAACGGAAGATCCACGTGTCCTTCGCCGATGACGCGGGCGTGCCGACGCCGGAGCGGATCGCCGAACTTCACGATCTGCGCCAGGAGCTGCTGCCCGAAGTCCCCAAATCCTCGCCCCTGCGCTGGGAGCGCACGCGAGGTGTGCTGCACTCGCAGGCGCGCGCGCTGGGTCTGCACCACCGCTTCTATTACGTCGAGCCCGAGGGCGGCCTATCCGTCGGGCAGTTGGTTCTGGCCCGTACCGACGGCGCGATACCTGTCCAGGGGTCGATGCGGATCAGTGCCACGAGCCCGCTTCCTCATCGCCCGATCCGGGCCGGCGACGTGCTGGTCGTCGAGCTCAACGGATCCGCCTCGTCGGTGCTGGGGCTGGAACGGATCGTCTCGGAGCTGTCGGGGAAAGGACTCGCGACGGAGTCGCTCGAGTCGCTGACCGGCTGAGGGCCCATCAGGGCCAGCAGCAGTGGCGAGCGGGCCAGCAAGGCGGCGCCGACGAGCAGCAGCAGCAGCGAGGCCCCCAGCGGCAGCCCGCTCAGCGGCGAGTCGGTGAAGTGCTCTTCCAGGAGGGTCGGAGCGAGGACGATGGGGACGACCGTCTGCGTCACGAACACGACGGGCGCGACTTGGATCGCGGGTCGCGACTGCAGGGAACTCATCTCACTCAGCACCCCAACGCCCGACGCGGCGGCTGTCGCCAGCGCCCAGCCGGCAGCGGCGAGCAGATGGCCGTTGGAGAGATCGTCGGAGGCGAGCTTCGTCGCCACGCCGCTCCAGCCGAACGCCAGCCCGGCGCAGATGATCGTCAGCTCGGGGCGGGTTTTCCCGAACAGGCGCAGCAGATAGGGCGTAAGCGCCGCCAGCCCCAGGACGAGCAGGACGAGCAGGATCGTCAGCTGCTGGGAGGTGTGGGTGACGGAATGGGGCGGAGCGCACAGCGCCGCGCCGAGGACGCCAAGCAGGATCGCCCCCATCGCCATGTACTCGTAGCGTCCGGCGTGCTCGCCGAGCATCCGCTCGGCCATGAACATCAGCGCCAGCAGCCCGATCGCCAGAGCCGGCTGGACGACGACCAGGGGCGCCAGCATCAGCGCCACCACCTGCAGGGGCCAGCCGAGGATTGAAAGGCCCGTGCCGAGCAGCCAGCGGGTCCGGCGAATCAGGCCCCAGACCAGGGCGAAGCGCAGATGCTCCTCGTGTGGGGCCTCCCGGGCGTCCATCGCCTGGAAGGCGACCCCTAGGCTGTAGAGGGTCGAGGCGCCCACGGCCGCCAGGATTCCCAGCAAGAGATCGACCATGTCCACTGACGATCATCGCACTCACCGCGCACCGATCGCGGGGGCCATCGCCGGCGCGGCGATGGCCAGCTATCTGCTCCCGGGCCTGGCCGGAGCCTGGCCGGCCCTGCGGGGACCCCTCGGCGTGGAGGACCGCACCGCCACACGACGGGGCTACGCGTTGACATTCGACGACGGACCTCACGCCGAGGGGACGCCGACGGTGCTCGAGATCCTCGCCCGCGAGAAGGTGCCCGCGACCTTCTTCCTCGTCGGCGAGCAGATCCGTCGCAACCCGTCGCTGCCGCGGGAGATCCTCGAGGCCGGCCACCGTATCGCCCTGCATTGCGACCGCCACCGCAACCTCCTTCGCCTCGGTCCCGCTCAGGTCCGCGAGGACATCGCCCGTGCGGAGTCCGCGATCGGCGATGCGACCGGCCAGGTCCCGGAGCTTTACCGCCCGCCATACGGCGTGCTCAACGCCGCCGCCCTGCGGCTGGCCCGCTCGCGCGGTTGGCGCACGTTGCTGTGGAGCCAATGGGGACGGGACTGGGAGAAGCGGGCGACTCCCGAGTCGATCGCCGCCAAGGTCACCGAAGGCGCCGGCGAGGGCTCCGTGCTTCTGCTCCACGACGCCGACGACTACTCGGCGGACGGCTCGTGGCGGCGGACCGTTGCCGCGCTGCCGAGCGTGATCGAGACGATGCGCGCTCGTGGCGTCGAGCCTGTCTTCCCCTGAGCTCGAGCGCGATTCGCGCTGTCTACCCCGAATCGCGTTGGATCTCTGACATCGGCGGGCGAGGCTAAAATCATCGGCTTGTCGACAGTAGTCTCCTCGTCCGACCCCGCTCCCCACGCCTCCTCCGAGGCCGCGGTCGGCGACCCGGCAGTCGCTGATCACGCCGTGATGGCGGCCGCTGCCATCGGCGAACCGGTCGTGGCACCCGCGACCGTGCCGGGCGTCGAGAGCATCGCCGGCGAGGATCCCGTCCGGCCTTCGGTGCGCAGCGCCTGGTGGATCGAGCTGCTGGCAGTCGCCTGGCTGGCTCTGGTTTATGACCTCGTCAACAACCTCGCACCGCTGCGGCTCGGGGCCGCGCTCTCGCATGGAAAGGACATCATCCATGCCGAGCGGACCCTCGGGATCTCGCCGGAGCTGTCACTCGATCGCTGGCTGGCCGGCAAGCACACGCTGGGTGTACTGCTCTCCTACTACTACGACAACGCCCACTTCATCGTGACGTTCGCGCTGCTCGGCTACCTGTGGTGGCGTCGAGCGGACATCTACCGGCCGCTGCGCACCTCGCTGGTGCTGATCAACGTGGGCGGCTTCGTCATCTTCTGGCTCTACCCGGTGGCGCCGCCGCGGATGCTCGACGGGTTCAGGGACGTCGTTGCCGAACGTGGCATCTTCGGCTCCTGGCACAGCGGCGCGTTGGCCTCCGACGCCAACCAGCTCGCGGCGATGCCGTCGCTGCACATCGCCTGGGCGCTGTGGTGCTCGGTAGCGATCTGGCGAATGACCAAACGCCCAGCGGCCCGCGCGATTGCGGTCGTCTACCCATTCGTGACTGCCTTCGCCGTGTTGGCGACCGGCAACCACTACGTATTCGACATGCTGGGCGGTGCGGTCTTGGGCGTGGGCATCCTGTGTGGCGTCGCCTATACGCCGAGGACCCGGCTGGCCGAGTGGGCAAGAGGTCTCCGACCTCGCCAAGCCGGGACCTGATCGCCCAGCGCCCCTGTGGCGCATGTCACAAAGTTGTTACGAAGTCGCAGTTCCGGTACAGTGGCGGGGCCGCCGCAGACTGTTGAGGGACACTTCGACGGCGCCGACGCTTCACAGCGCGGACGCCCCTGCGTCTGTAGGGTGGCCCCATTCACATGCCAGATTTCGACGCCAATGAGGATCTGACGCGCCTGCCCGTCCCGCGCCGCCGGGGCAAGCGAGGGCTGCGCGCGACGCTGCTCGCTGGCCGGGGAACCCGGCGCCGCGCCTGTGGCCCGCCGATGGCATCCTCCGGCACCCCCGACCGTCGCCGCCGCGCCCGCTGTCAGCGGCGGGCTCAGCCGCCCGGAACGCCGAGCTGACGTGGCACTGCTCCGCTACCTCGACGTGTGCCTGGTGCTCGCGACGGCCCCGTTCGTGCCGATCGCCGGCCTGCCGTGGCTCGGCTACCTGCTGGCAGCCGTCGCCTGGGTCCTGACTCGGCTGGGGACGACCTGGATCATGGAGCGCGCCATGCGCGTCAAGGATCACAAGGTTCGCGCCGGCATGCAGGTAGGCGGCATGATGGGCCGCATCTGGATCGTCGCCTTGGTGATCCTGGTGGCCCGCTTCGCCGGCGGCAAGGACGACGGCATCATGGCCGCCGCCGTGCTGCTGGCGGCCTTCACTGTCTACTTCGTGATGTCCTTCTTCACGCGCAACCCGTTCCAGGCGGGCCCGCCGGGGCAGGGGAGTCCGAGCACCCCATGAGCGCGACGGACACGGGGGGAGTTCCGCCGCAGGCCATAGATGCCTCGCGGCCGGGACCGGGCGCCGGCGATCTCACACCGCCCAAGAAGAGCATCAAGAAAACGCTGCTGATCCTCGGCGGGATCTGGATCGGCGGCTGCATCCTGCTGTTCGTGATCTTCGGCAGCGGTGGGCGCAACCACACCTACCAGCCCCAGAACGAGTTCAAGCTCGACAACTGGATCCACGCCGGGATCTTCTCGATCAACAAGGCCGTCCTCTACCTGTTCCTGGCTGCGATCGCGACGTGCGTAACGATGATCTACGTCGCCAATCGCATGCAGGCCCGCCCCAACAAGGTGCAGACGGCGATCGAGACGCTCTACCAGCTGATGCGCGACAACATCACCGGCGGCAACCTCGACGAGAAGATGGCCAAACGGTGGTTCCCGTTCATCGGGACCCTGTTCCTGTTCATCATGTTCTCGAACCTCGTCGGCTACATACCGCTGCCGACCAACACCGAGCACAAGATCAACATCTTCGGGGCGCACATCCCGTCGTTCTCGCTCTACGCGGCGACCGCCAACCTCTCGATCCCGCTTGTGCTGGCGCTGCTGGTGTTCATCTCCTACACCTTCGAAGGGATCCGCGCCAAGGGCCCGATCGGCTACCTCAAAGGCCTGATCCCCAGCGGCGTGACCGGCGGCATGGCCGTCTTCATCTTCTTCCTCGAGGTGCTCTCGAACGTCATGCGGCTGATGTCGCTGTCGATTCGTCTGTTCGCAAACATCCTCGCGGGGCACCTGATCATCCTGTTCATGGCGGGTGCGCTCGCGGTGATCCTCGGGCTGTCGGCATTGGCCTGGTTCACGATCCCGGCGGGCATCGCCCTGTTTGCGTTCGAGGTGGGCCTGGTGGCGGCCCTGCAGGCATTCATCTTCGCCACCCTGACCGCTATCTACCTCGGCGGCGCGGTCGCCGAAGACCACTAAAGGAGTCAATCGTCGTGCACATAGCCCTAATCACCGTCCTGGCGGCTGCGACGGAAGAAGTCGCCAAGGCGGGCAAGTCGATCGGCCTCGGCGTCGGTGGAGGCCTCGGTGCCGTGGGCGCCGGAGTCGGCATCGGCATCATCTTCGGTAAGGCGATCGAAGCGATCACCCGTCAGCCGGAGATGCGTGACGAGATCACCCAGCTCCAGTGGCTGGGCTTCGCCCTGACCGAGGCGTGCTTCTTCTACGGGCTCGTGGCTGGACTGCTCGCCGCGTTCATCGTCTGAGTCATGCTCGCCACCGTGGCAACAGTGATCGCCTCCAGCGGCGGCTTCCTGATCGAACCGGGCATCGGTCTGATGGTCTGGACCCTGCTCGTCTTCGGCGCGACGATGTTCCTGCTCTCAAAGCTCGCCTTCCCACGCATCTCAGAGGCCCTCGGCAAGCGCCAGAAAGCGATCGAAGACTCGATCGACACGGCCGAGCGCACCCGCAAGGAGGCCGACGAGCTGCTCACCGAATACAGGGAGCGGCTGAAGGAAGCCCGCGCCCAGGCCGATGAGATCGTCCAGCGTGCCCGCCAGGCAGCGGACACGCATGAGCAGGAGGCCAAGAGCAAGGGCCAGGAGCTGATCGCCGAGGCCTCCAAGAAAGCCGAGCGCGACATCGAGGCGGCCACCGACCGTGCTCTGTCTGACATCCGCCGTCAGGTCGCCGACCTGACGATCATGGCCACCGAGAAGGTCACCCGCAAGACGCTCGACGACGCCGACCAGCGCCGTCTGGTCGAGGAGGCGCTCGGGGAGCTCGACTTCTCGGGGATCTCCTCAGGAGCGTCGACCAACTAATGGAGGAGCTCGCCCAGGTATACGCCCGGTCGCTGTTCGAGGTCGCCCGCGAGCAGGACAAGATGGATCTGCTTCGCGAGCAGCTCGGCCAGCTCGCCGACGCCCTGGACGAGCACCGTCAGCTGGCGACGTTCTTCTTCTCCCCGTACTTCTCGACCCAGGAGAAGCAGGACGGTCTGGGCCGACTCCTCTCGGGCGCCGACGAGAGCCTCGTCAACTTCATCAGCCTGCTGATCGAAAACCACCGCATGCCGGTGATCTTCAGGATCCGTCAGGAGTACGAGCGCCTGTGGGACGAGGAGAACCGCGTCCTGCCCGTCGAGATCACCAGCGCCATCGCGCTCGATCAGAGCACCACCGAGAGCCTTGGCCGCACGATCGGCGAGCGCGCCGGTCGCAAGGTGCAGCTGGCGGCGCACGTGGACCCCGACATCCTGGGCGGCATCGTGGTCAGGGTCGGCAACTCGATCCTCGATGCCTCAATCCGAAACCGACTGGAGCAGCTGCGCAGGCACGTTGCCCAAGGAGCCTCTTAGCGACATGCAGATCAACCCTGACGAGATCACAAGCATCCTCAAGAGCCGCATCGAGGGACTCGGCGGCGGCAAGGCCGAGCTGACAGAGGTCGGCACCGTGCTGTCGGTCGCCGACGGCATCGCCCGCGTCCACGGCCTCGAGAACTGCATGTCCTTCGAGATGCTCGACCTCCCCCACGGCGTCACCGGCCTGGCCCTGAACCTCGAGTCCGACAACGTCGGCGCCGTGCTGTTCGGCGACTGGGAGCGGATCTCCGAGGGCGACACCGTCAAGCGCACCGGGACGCTGCTCGAGATCCCCGTCGGCGAGCAGATGCTCGGACGGATCGTCGACCCGCTCGGGCGCCCGCTCGACGGCAAGGGCGACATCGACGTCACCGAGACGCGCCCCGCCGAGTTCAAGGCCCCCGGCGTCGTCCAGCGCCAGCCTGTCACCGAACCGATGCAGACCGGCCTGAAGGCGATCGACGCGATGATCCCGATCGGTCGTGGCCAGCGAGAGCTGATCATCGGCGACCGCCAGACCGGCAAGACGGCGATCGCGATCGACGCGATCATCAACAACAAGGACACGGGGATCGTCTCGGTCTACGTGGCGATCGGCCAGCGCATGGCGACCGTCGTCGCGCTCGCCCAGACGCTCGACGAACACGGCGCCCTCGACAACACGATCATCGTCGCCGCGCCCGCCGACGAGGCCGCGCCGATCAAGTTCATGGCCCCCTACGCGGGCTGTGCGATGGGTGAGTACTTCCTCTACAACGGCAAGCACGCCCTCTGCATCTACGACGATCTGACCAAGCACGCCTACGCCTACCGGCAGATGTCGCTGCTGTTGCGCCGTCCGCCGGGCCGCGAGGCATACCCGGGCGACGTCTTCTACCTGCACTCGAGGCTCCTGGAGCGCGCCGTCAAGCTCAACGACGATCTCGGCGGCGGCTCGCTGACGGCGCTGCCCGTGATCGAGACGCAGGCCGGCGACGTCTCGGCATACATCCCCACGAACGTGATCTCGATCACCGACGGGCAGATCTTCCTTGAGTCGAAGTTGTTCAACTCCGGCGTGCGTCCCGCCATCAACGTCGGCATCTCCGTCTCGCGAGTCGGCGGTAACGCCCAGATCGGCCCGATGAAGAAGGTCGCCGGGCGGATCAAGCTCGAGCTCTCCCAGTACCGCGACCTCGAGGCCTTCGCCCAGTTCGGCTCCGACCTCGACGCCGACACCCAGCGCACGCTGTCACGCGGCGCGCGACTCGTACAGACGCTCAACCAGAACGAGCGGGCGCCACTCGCCGTCGAGGACCAGACAGTTCAGATATATGCCGCCACCAACGGCTACCTGGACCGCCTCAACGCCGACCGCGTCGGCGAGTTCCTGATCGGTCTGACCGAACGGATGCACTCCCAGCACGGCGACGTGCGCGAGAAGATCGCGGGCGGTGACTGGTCGGATGAGACTCAGAACGCAGTCAAGGAGGCCGTTGCGGCCTACGCTCAGGACTTCGGCTACGACCTCGACGAGGAAGGCCAGCCGATGGACGACGACGCCGCGCCCGCTCCCCGCGCCGAGCAGTCCACCGGCAACGGCGCCGAGGAGTCCCCCGAGAGCGCCGAGCGCGAGGAGGCGCCGGCGGCCGCCTAGCGCCGCCGAGCGACTGCCATGCCCTCACAGCGCGACGTACAGAACAAGATCGCCTCGGTCAAGAACATCCAGAAGATCACCCGGGCGATGGAGATGGTCGCGGCCGCCAGGCTGCGCCGCGCCGAGCAGCGCATCGAGGCGCTGCGCCCCTACGCCGAGGCGATCCGCCGGATGACCCGCCAGGCCGCCAAGGCAGCCGGTGCGGAGGCCTCGCGGATGCCGCTGCTGGCCGAGCACGACTCCGAGTCGAAGGTCGGCGTGCTGCTGATCACCGGAGACCGCGGCCTGGCCGGCGGCTTCAACTCGCAGGTGATCCGCGCCGGCACCCGGCTCGGCAGCGAGCTTGGGGAAGAGGGCAAGAGCAGCCTCTGGTACGCCACCGGGCGCCGTGGGGTCTCCTCGCTGAACTTCCGCGGCCTGGACCTGAGCGGCAGCTACACGGGCTTCGCCGACCGTCCCACCTACGCCGACGCCCGCTCGATCGCCGACGACCTGATCGAAGGCTACGTTGACGGCAAGCTCGATCGGGTCGAGTTGATCTACAACCGCTATGTATCGCCGCTGACCCAGACCGTCACCCGCGAGCGGCTGCTGCCGCTGTCGGCTGCGACGATCGAAGGCGAGGAGGAGCCCAGCAGCGAGCAGGAGTCCTCCCAGGGCCCCAAAGCGCTTGTCGCGTACGAGCCCGACCCCGAGGCGATCCTCCGCAGGCTCGTCCCCGACTACATCGAGATCTCGATCTATCGCGCTCTCGTCGAGTCGACCGCCGGTTTCTTCGGCGCGCAGATGACCGCGATGCGCAGCGCCTCCGAGAACGCCGGCGAACTCATCACCGACTACACGCTGCAGATGAACCGCGCCCGCCAGGCCGAGATTACGCAGGAGATCGCGGAGGTTGTCGCCGGCGCCGAGGGCTTGAGCTGAGCGAAAGCGCAGTTCAACTAGAACTTCAAATAGAGATTTAAGAGAAAGAAGGAAGAACAGACATGGCCAGCACAGCAACCGAGCCCACCTCCGCCGACAGCGGGAAGCGCAACGTCGGGCGCATCGAGGAGATCCAGGGCGTCGTCATCGAGGCCGTCTTCCCCGACCGGCTGCCCGAGATCAACCACGCGATCACCGTCGCCCGCTCGGCCGCCGCGGCCGACGAGGAGGCCGAGGGCATCAGCGCCTTCGCCGGTGAGGGCGTGCTGGTCTGCGAGGTCCAGCAGCACCTGGGCGATGACCGCGTACGCGCGGTCGCGATGGACACGACCGACGGGTTGGCCCGCGGCGTCGAGGTCGTCGACACGGGCGCGCCGATCTCGGTACCTGTCGGCGAGGCGACACTGGGGCGGATCTTCAATGTGCTGGGCGAGCTGATCGACCTTGGCGAGCCACTGCCCGAGAACACCGAGCGACGCGGCATCCACCAGCAGGCCCCGCGCGTCGAGGACCTGACGCCGACGACCGAGATGTTCGAGACCGGCATCAAGGTCATCGACCTGCTGGCGCCCTATGCGAAGGGCGGCAAGGTCGGGCTGTTCGGCGGCGCCGGCGTCGGCAAGACCGTGTTGATCCAGGAGCTGATCCACAACCTCGCCAAGGAGCACGGCGGGCTGTCGGCCTTCTGCGGCGTCGGCGAGCGCTCACGCGAGGGCAACGACCTGTGGCTGGAGATGAAGGAGTCGGGCGTCCTCGACAAGACGATGCTCGTCTTCGGGCAGATGAACGAGCCTCCCGGGGCGCGTATGCGTGTGGCCCTGTCTGGCCTGACGATGGCCGAATACTTCCGCGACCAGGGTCAGGACGTGCTGCTGTTCATCGACAACATCTTCCGCTTCGTTCAGGCCGGCTCCGAGGTCTCGGCGCTGCTCGGACGGATGCCCTCTCAGGTCGGCTACCAGCCGACGCTCGAGACCGAGATGGGCGGGCTGCAGGAGCGGATCACATCGACCAAGCAGGGCTCCGTCACCTCGATCCAGGCGATCTACGTTCCCGCCGACGACTACACCGACCCGGCCCCGGCCTCGGTGTTCGCCCACCTCAACGCCACCACGGCGCTGTCGCGGTCGATCTCCGAAAAAGGCATCTACCCGGCGGTCGACCCGCTCGACTCGACCTCGACGATCCTCAAGGCCGACATCCTCGGCGAGGACCACTTCCGCGTCGCCAACCGCGTCAAGGAGATCCTGCAGCGCTACAAGGAGCTCCAGGACATCATCGCGATCCTCGGCATCGACGAGCTCTCCGACGAGGACAAGCTGATCGTCCAGCGCGCCCGCAAGATCGAGCGTTTCCTCTCCCAGCCGTTCTTCGTGGCCGAGCAGTTCACCGGCACACCAGGCGCCTATGTGCCGATCGCCGAGACGATCCGCGGCTTCGAGGAGATCATCGAAGGCAAGCACGACGAGGTCCCCGAGAGCGCCTTCTTCCTCAAGGGCACGATCGACGAAGTCGTCGAGGCCGCGAAGAAATAATGGCTCGCACGAAGTTCCAGGCCGAAGTGCTGACCCCCGAGGGCGAGATCTTCTCCGAGGAGGTCGAGATGCTCTCGACGCGGACGTCGGTCGGCTCGATCGGCGTCCTGGCCGGTCACGAGCCCGTTCTGGCGATGCTCGAACCGACGGAGCTGCGGCTGTATCGCTCTGAGAGCGACATCGTCCGCTTCGCTCAGGCCGAGGGCTACCTGCAGTTCTCAGACGATCGCGCCCTGGTCCTGGTCGAGGAGGCGATCGATCCAGGCAAGCTCGACCGGAGCACGATCGAGACGAAGCTCTCCGAAGCCCGCGACACCGCCGAGCGGGCAGGAGAGGACAGCGAGGAACGGGCGCGGGCGCTTCGCGACGTCCGCCGCTACGAAGCGTTCCTCGCCGTCGGCGCCTAGCCGCGGCGCATCGCCTGCCCGGCGGCTAGCCTTTCCGGCCTGATGAGCACCTCTCGCGAGCCCATCGCAGTTATCGGGACCGGCTATGTCGGACTGGTCACGGCTGCCGGCTTCGCCGAGCTGGGCAGCGATGTGTGGTGCGTTGACATCGACGCCGAGAAGATCGCGCGCCTGAAGGCCGGCGAGGTCCCGATTTACGAGCCCGGCCTGGCGGAGGTGCTCGAGCGCAATGCCTCTCGCCTGCACTTCTCGACTGAGCTGGGCGACGCGTTGGCCAACGCCCGCTTGCTGTTCGTCGCGGTGGGGACGCCTCCGACCTACTCAGGCGACGCCGACTTGTCTGCCGTTCACGCCGTCGTCGACGCGATCCCCGACTCCAAGGGCCACGCCCTGGTGATGAAGTCGACGGTGCCTTGCGGCACCGGTGCCGTCCTGCGGCGGGTGCTCGCTGAGCGAGGCCGCGACGGGTTGCAGTACGTCTCCTGCCCGGAGTTCCTCAAGGAGGGCTCGGCCGTCAAGGACTTCCTGGAGCCCGACCGGGTCGTCGTCGGCGACGACGGCGGCTGGGCAGGCGATGCGGTCGTCGAGCTCTACTCGCCCCTGAAAGCGCCGTTGGTGCGGACCGACATCGCCAGCGCCGAGATGGTCAAGCTCGCCTCCAACGCCTTCCTGGCGACGAAGATCTCCTTCATCAACGAGATCGCCAACGTCTGCGAGCAGACCGGCGCCGATGTCGTCGAGGTCGCCAAGGGAATGGGCCTGGACGACCGCATCGGCTCGAAGTTCCTGCAGGCCGGGATCGGCTTCGGCGGCAGCTGCTTCCCCAAGGACGTCGACGCGCTCAAGCAGCTCGCCGGCAACTCCGGCTACCACTTCCAGCTGCTGACGGCCGTGATCGAGGTCAACGACCTGCAGAAGCGCCGCGTGATCGGCAAGCTCCAGCGTCACCTCGGTGCGATCGCCGGGATGAAGGTCGCGCTGCTCGGCCTCGCGTTCAAGCCCAACACCGACGACATGCGCGAGGCCTCCTCGCTGGTCCTCTCCGGCCGTCTGCGCGCCGACGGGGCAAGCATCAGCGCCTTCGACCCCGTCGCCGAGGAGCAGGCCCGCGCACTGGTCTCGGGCATCGAGTTCGCCACCTCGCCGCTGGACGCAGTCCGCGACGCCGACGCCGTCGTGCTCGTCACCGAGTGGCAGCAGTTCCTCGAGCTCGACTGGAAAGAGGTCGCCCAGGCGATGAAGGGCGATCTCGTCGTCGACGGGCGCAACGCCCTTGATCCCGAGACGATTCGCGCCGCCGGGCTCGTCTACGAGGGCATCGGCAGGCGATGAGCGAAGTCCGGACGCCGCCGGTCGGGGAGGTCCGGACATGCAGGCGGTAATCCTTGTCGGGGGCGAAGGCAAACGGCTACGCCCGCTCACCTCCAACGTGCCGAAGCCGATCGTCCAGCTCGTCGATCGTCCGTTCATGGTCTACATGCTCGAGTGGCTTCGCGGCCATGGCATCGACGACGTGATCATGTCCTGCGGCTTCCTCGCCGACAGCGTCCGCGACGTGCTGGGCGACGGGTCCTCGCTCGGCGTCCGCCTGCGGTTTGTCGAGGAGCCCGAGCCGCGCGGCACCGCCGGCGCCCTGAAGCTCGCCGAGCCGATGCTCGAGGAGCGCTTCCTGATGCTCAACGGCGACGTCCTGACGGACATCGACCTGACTGCCCAGATCGCCCAGCACGAGGCGACGGGAGCACGGGGCACGCTGGCGCTCGTCAAAGTCCCCGACCCCAGCGCCTACGGGATGGTGCTGCTGCACCCCGACCAGTCAGTCGAGGCGTTCGTGGAGAAGCCCAGCGCCGACGGCGGAGGACCGCGGCCGACCGCCGGCGCGCTGATCAGCGCCGGCGCCTACGTGCTGCAACGCGAGATCCTCGAGCTGGTTCCACCAGACCGCAATGTCTCGATCGAGCGCGAGGTCTGGCCGCGGCTGGTCGGCGACGGCCTCTATGGCTTCGCGTCGGAGAGCTACTGGATGGACATCGGGACGCCCGAGCGGTACCTGAAGGGCACCTTCGACATCATCGAGGGCAACGTCAAGACGGCCGTCCAGGAGCGAATGGGGGAGGGCTGGATGGCGATCGAGGCGGGCGCCGAGGTGCTCGGCCGGGCGATCCCCCCGGCTGTCCTTGAGACGGGCGTGAAGGTCGCCGGGGGCGCCCGGGTCGGCAGCCTCGTGGTGCTCGGCAAGGATGTGAAGATCGGCGCCGGGAGCATCGTCGAGCGCGCGGTTGTCCTCGATGGCACCGAGGTCGGCGAGGGCTGTGAGCTTCGCGACTGCATCGTCGGCCCGGGCTGCCGGATCGGATCGTCGACCAAGATCACCGGCGGAGCGGTCCTCGGCGAAGGAGTGTCCGTCGGAGCTGACAACGTAATCACCCGCGGGGCGCGTATCTTCCCAGGGGTGCAGCTGCCCGACCGGGCGATCGAGTTCTGAAGGACAGACATGATTTTCGGCAAGACCACGACGAGAGGCTCCAGATGAGCGACGGCCCGACCACCACACCCGCCGCCGGGGAGATCTCCCGCGAGCTGATCGCCAAGGTCGACTCGACCGGTCAGCTGGCAGACGTGCTGGCATTGCCCGAGCACCTGCGCGACGCCGTCTGGCGCGTGGAGTCGGCGATCATGCAGGACTGGGACACGCCCGCCGGGCTGGTCGTGGCGGGCATGGGCGGCTCGGCGATCGGCGGCGCCTTGGCCCGCGCGGCGCTGGGCGACCACGCCTCGCGGCCGATCTTCGTGACCCGCGCCTACGGCATTCCGACCTGGACGACGCCCGACACGATGGTGATGTGCGCGAGCTACTCGGGCGAAACCGAGGAGACGCTGGCCTGCTACGAGTCGGCCGGGGCGTTGGGAGCGAAGCGCACGGTCGTCACGACCGGCGGGCGTCTGGCCGAGATGGCCCGCGCCGACGGCGTGCCCGTCATTCCCCTTCCCGCCGGCTTCCAGCCGCGCGCGGCCGTCGCGTACATGATCGTCGCCTCCTTGGAGGTCGCGGCGCTGTGCGGAGTCGGACCGCGGCTGACGGCGGAGATCGACGTCGCCGCCTCCCACGTCGAGCACTTGGTCGCCGAGTGGGGCCCCGACGCGCCGGAGGACTCGCTGGCAAAGGAAGTCGCCCGCGGCCTGTTCGGCACGACCCCCGTGATCGCCGGCGCCGGCCTGACCTCGCCGATCGCCTACCGCTGGAAGACGCAGATCAACGAGAACGCCAAGCAGCCCTGCTTCTCCCACGAAATCCCCGAGCTCGACCACAACGAGCTGGTCGGCTGGGAAGGTGCCAACGACGTCGGACGCTTCTCGGCGGTGTTCCTCGACGACTCCGACGCCCATCCGCGCGTCAAGCAGAGGATGGAGCTGACCGAGCAGATGATCGCCGGCAACGCGGCCGCCAGCTTCCGTCTGGAGACCCGCGGCGAGACGGCGATCGAGCGCGTCGTATCGCTCGTCTTGCTGGGCGACCTCGTCTCGATCTACCTGGCGGCACTGCGTGGCGTCGACCCAGGCCCGGTCAAGATGCTCGACGACCTGAAGGCGTCGCTGGCGAAGGTCTGAGCCGGCTGGACGCCCGTTTGAGCGGGGCTGCAGGCAGATTTGGACGGAGCCTAGACAGCCGTCCGAAGCGTCCGGGGGCGTGTGATACGGTCCCCGAGACGGCCGAGGAGCGCTGCGACGGGCTCCAATCCGCCACGCTCGGTCACTCTCTGCAGCAAGGGCGCTCACCTGATTAGCCAGGAGGCTAAGTCATGTCAGCAGTCACCCCCGAAGCACCGATCACGAAGGACGACTTCAAGGTCGCCGACCTCTCGCTTGCGGAGTTCGGACGCAAGGAGATCACGCTTGCCGAGCACGAGATGCCCGGCCTGATGTCGATCCGCCGCGAGTACGCCGACGCCCAGCCGCTGAAGGGCGCGCGCATCACCGGCTCCCTGCACATGACGATCCAGACGGCTGTGCTGATCGAGACGCTGACAGCGCTCGGCGCCGAGGTTCGCTGGTGCAGCTGCAACATCTTCTCCACCCAGGACCACGCCGCCGCTGCCGTGGCCGTCGGTCCCGACGGGACCGTCGATGACCCGCAGGGCGTGCCGGTCTACGCCTGGAAGGGCGAGACGCTCGAGGAGTACTGGTGGTGCACGGAGCAGGTCCTGGGCTGGCCCTCGGAAGGCGAGGACGGCTCAGCCGGCCCGAACATGATCCTCGACGACGGCGGCGACGCCACGCTGCTCGTGCACAAGGGCACCGAGTACGAGGCCGCCGGGGCCGTCCCCGACCCCGCGACGGCGGCGGAGTCCGAGGAGCACGAGGTGATCCTCAGGACCCTCACCCGCACGCTCGGCGAGGACCCCCAGCGCTGGACGCGGATCGGCCAGGGCATCAAAGGCGTCACCGAGGAGACCACGACCGGCGTCCACCGTCTCTATGAGATGGTCGAGAGCGGTGAGCTGCTGTTCCCGGCGATCAACGTCAACGACTCCGTCACGAAGTCCAAGTTCGACAACCTCTACGGCTGCCGCCACTCGCTGATCGACGGAATCAACCGTGCGACTGACGTGATGATCGGCGGCAAGGTCGCCGTCGTCTGCGGCTTCGGCGACGTCGGCAAGGGCTGCGCGGAATCGCTGCGTGGCCAGGGCGCGCGGGTGATCATCACCGAGATCGACCCGATCTGCGCGCTGCAGGCGGCGATGCAGGGCTATGAGGTCAAAGCGCTCGACGAAGTCCTCGAGACAGCCGACATCTTCATCACGACGACGGGCAACAAGGACATCATCACCGCCGCCGACATGGAGCGGATGAAGCACCAGGCGGTCGTCGGCAACATCGGCCACTTCGACAACGAGATCGACATCGCCGGGCTCGGCAGGATCTCAGGCATCGAGCGGGTCAACATCAAGCCGCAGGTCGACAAGTGGGTGTTCCCCGACGGTCACGCGATCATCATGCTCTCCGAGGGCCGTCTGCTGAATCTGGGCAACGCCACCGGGCACCCGAGCTTCGTGATGAGCAACTCGTTCTCGAACCAGACGATCGCCCAGATCGAGCTCTTCACGAAGAACGACGAGTATGAGAAGCGCGTCTACGTGCTGCCCAAGCACCTCGACGAGAAGGTCGCCCGTCTGCACCTCGACGCGCTCGGGGTGAAGCTGACGAAGCTGAGCGCGGAGCAGGCCGCCTACATCGGCGTGCCGGTCGAGGGTCCCTACAAGCCGGATCACTACCGCTACTAGCCCAGGTGCCCGCTAGCCTGCGCCATGCTGTGTCCTCGGTCACTCACGTGCTGGCGCACGCCGCGTTCCCTGCGTCCTTGCCTGGCTTGACTAGCGGACCCCTGGGAATCATTAGATGAAGGCAATGGTGCTCGCAGCCGGGTTGGGGACCCGGCTGCGCCCTCTCACGTATGAGATCAGCAAGCCGATGGTGCCGGTGCTCGACCGGCCGGTGATGGAGCACATCCTCGATCTGCTCGAGCGCCACGGCTTCGAGCAGGTGATCGCGAACCTTCACTACTTCCCCGACTCGATCAAGGACTACTTCGGCGAGCGGATCTCCTATCGCGTCGAGGAGGAGCTGCTCGGCACCGCCGGCGGCGTCAGGGCCTGCGCGGAGTTCTTCGGCGAGGAATCGTTCCTGGTGATCTCCGGCGACGCCCTGACCGACATCGACCTGACGGCGCTGGCCGCCAGCCACAAGCAGGCCGGAGGGATCGCGACGCTGGCCGTCAAGAAGGTCGACGACACCCGCGAGTACGGGGTCGTGCTGCACGACAGCGACGGGCGGATCACGGGCTTCCAGGAGAAGCCCGCGCCCGAGGAGGCGCTGTCGGACCTCGGCAACTGCGGTATCTACGTGTTCTCTCCGGAGATCTTCGACTACTTCCCCGACCGCCCGTTCGCCGACTGGGCCCAGGATGTCTTCCCGGCGCTGTTGGAGGGCGACGTGCCCTTCCACATCCACGAGGTCGAGCAGTACTGGAATGACGTCGGCTCCCTGACAGAGCTGCGCCAGGGCACCTTCGACGCGCTGGCCGGAGAGCTTCACCTGCAGATCGCCGGTGAGCAGCGCGAGCCCGGTGTGACGGTCGGGGCGGGCACAGCGATTCCCGAGGACGCCGAAGTCGAAGGTCCTGTCTGGATCGGGCAGGACGTCAGCATCGGGGCGGGAGTGCGGCTCACCGGCCCTGTCGTCGTCGGCGACGGCGCGAGCGTCGGCGACGGCGTGCAGCTGCGCGAGAGCATCGTCTTCCCCGGCACCGACATCGGCCGCGAGGCGATCTTGATCGGCGCGATCGCCGCCCACAAGGGCATCCTCGCGAGCATCCGCCGGCGCGGCTGAGCCGGCTGATGGGTCGCGGCTCCCTAATCGCGACGACGCCTCCGGTCAGCGCATGAGCGCGACCGCCGCACCGGCTCCGGCCAGGGCGGCGGGAAGTCCTCGTCTCGCGCTGGTCTTCAGCGGGCTGATGCTCGTGATGCTGCTTGCTGCCCTGGACTCGACGATCGTCGCCACGGCGCTGCCGACGATCGTCGGCGACCTTGGCGGTCTCGAGCGGCTCTCCTGGGTGACGAGCGCCTACCTGCTGGCGCAGACCGCCGTCACTCCCCTCTACGGCAAGCTGGGCGATCAGCTCGGGCGCAAGACGATCCTGCAGAGCGCCGTCGTCCTGTTCCTGCTCGGCTCGGGGCTGTGCGGGCTGGCCGGCTCGATGACGCAGCTGATCGCCTTCCGGGCGATCCAGGGTCTCGGTGCGGGCGGGCTGATCGTGCTCGTCCAAGCGACCGTCGGCGATGTCGTCCCGCCCCGGGAGCGAGGCCGCTACCAGGGCCTGTTCGGGGGAGTCTTCGGCCTGGCGAGCGTCGCCGGCCCGCTGCTCGGCGGTGTGATCGTCGAGCATTTCTCCTGGCGCTGGATCTTCTACGTCAATCTGCCCGTCGGCGCGATCGCGCTGATCGTGATCGCCTCGACCCTCCCCGCGACGGCGACGCGCGGGCGGCCCTCGATCGACTACGCGGGCGCGGCGGTGCTGGCGGCGGCGCTCAGCGCGATCGTGCTCGTGGCGAGCCTCGGCGGCACGACCTGGGCGTGGGGGTCGGCGCCGACGGTGTTGGTGGCGCTGGTAGGCGCCGTCCTGCTGGGTGTGTTCGTGGCGATCGAGCGCGTCGCCCGCGAGCCGGTGCTGCCGCTGTCGCTGCTGCGCGACGAGGTCTTCCGCGTCTCGGCGGCGCTGTCGCTGATCGTCGGCTTCGCCCTGTTCGGGTCCGTGACGTTCCTGCCGCTGTTCTTCCAGACGGTCTTTCACTCCAGTCCGACGGGCGCCGGGCTGCGGCTGATCCCGCTGATGGGCGGCCTGCTCGTGACCTCCGTGGGCTCCGGGCGGATCATCTCCTCGACGGGCCGCTACCGGGCGTTCCCGATCGCCGGCACGGCGGTGATGACGGTCGGGCTGTTCCTGCTGTCCCGCCTCGATCTCACGACCGGCGCCCTCACCGCCGACGGTTACCTGCTCGTGCTCGGGCTGGGCCTGGGGATGGTCATGCAGGTGCTCGTCCTGGCCGTCCAGAACGCCGTCGGCTACTCGGTCCTGGGCGCGGCGACCTCGGGCGTCACCCTGGCGCGAGGGATCGGTGGCTCGTTCGGAGCGGCGATCTTCGGGACGATCTTCTCCAGCCGCCTGCGCTCGGGCCTGCACGGCGCGATCGCCGGCCCGCTGGGCGCTCAGGCATCAGGCGGAGGGCGGTTGACGGGCGCCCAGCTGGCGACGCTGCCGGACGCCGCGAAGACTGTCTATGAGAACGCCTACGTGCATGCTCTGCGGCCGGTGTTCGTCGTCGCAGGTGCGATCGGCGCCGTCGGCTTCGGGCTGAGCCTCTTGCTGCGCGAGCGCCCGCTGCGGGCCACCGCCGCGACGAGCACTGGGTTGGAGGACGCGCTGGCGGCGCCGAAGGGACCGAGCTCCCTGGCGGAGATCGACCGGGCGCTATCGGTGCTGGTCGGTGACGAGCGTCGTCGTGCCTTCAGTGAGGGGATCGCCGCTCGCGCGGGAGTCGATTTGGACCCCGGCTCAGTCTGGGCGCTGGTCCGCTTCGGCAGCTACGGGATCGCCGGCACCAGAGTGATGGCCGGCGAGCTCGGCATCGAGGCCGAGCGGATCGCCGATGTCCAGAAAGGACTGCGGGAGCGGGGCTTCGTCGAGGGGGACGGCGAGCAGGCGTGGATGACACCCGCCGGGGTCGCGATCGCCGATCAGCTGCTCAGCGCGCGCCGCGAGCAGCTTCACGAGCTGCTCTCCGACGGGGACTCCGGCCGCGAGCCGGAGGTGCAATCTCTGTTGGAGCAACTGTGCGTCGAGCTGGCGGGAGAGCGGCCCGACCGCTCAGACCACTTCGTAGCGCTCCTCGCGTTCCTGGCGGCGCTCTGACTCCGCCAGCGCCCGCACGAACAGCACGACGATCGCCACGCCCATCACCAGCGACTGCTCGACGGCCATGATCAGGCCGGCGATCCCCTGATCTTCGACCGCCGAGATGCCCCACACGCGAGCGTGGTGGACGTAGTAGGGGTAGAGCGCCGAGGGGGCGAAGGCGAGACCCATGCCGAGGGCGCCGACGAACAGCTTCGTCGAGGCCATGTAGATCACCGGTCCCATCCCGTCCAGGCGCAGCCGGGCGCGGATCGGGGAGAGCAAATGCCACCAGTACAGCGATCCCGCCAGCACGAACGTGACGTGCTCGAGGATGTGGACGAGCGGGTGGCGGACCGCGAGGTCGTAGGCCGCCGGGACGTGCCAGCCCCAGATCGCGGCGATGTAGAGCAGCACGGCGAAGGCCGGGTGAGCGAGCGGGCCGGCTTTGCGCTCGAGGTCGTGGACGGCTCTGGTGACGGGACGCAGAATCACCTTCGTCAGGCCGAGGATGCCGAGGATCGGCGCGAGGTCCAGCAGCAGCATGTGTTGGATCATGTGGGCGAAGAACAGCTGGTCGGCGAGCGCGTCGATCGGTGAGATCAGGGCGATGACGGTGACGAGGATCGAGCCGAGGAAGCAGCAGAGCCGCCAGACCGGCGCCTCGGCTGTCGCGCGCGGTGAGCCGCTGAGACGAACCGCCCGCCAGCGGCGCACGTAGACGCCGAGCACCAGCGCCGCGCCGATCAGCACACCGGGGCTGAGCGTCCAGGAGAGGTTCGGGCTCATCCGACACCGATTCTCGCACTGCGGGGCACATTCCGTTGATGCCCATTTACATCCGCCGTCGACCGGCGTAGCATCGAGACAACGCCAGAGACAAGGCCGACCGAAGGAGTGACGATGCAGATCGACATCAAGGGTCGTAACGTCCCGGTCACCGACGAGTTCCGCACGCATGCGGAACGCCGTCTGGGGAAGATCTCGCGGCAGGTCTCAGACCTCGCCCGGCTGGAGATCGAGATCTTCCAGGAGCGCAATCCGCGGGTCGCCGACTGCCAGGTCGTCGAGGGAACGCTCTACTTGAAGGGCATCACGCTACGCGCGCACGACGCATCGCCGGAGCTGATCCACTCGATGAACCTGATGGTCGACGAGCTGTCGCGTCAGGTCAAGCGTCACCGCGACAAACTCCGCAAGCGCCGCGAGGCTCACGCAGCCTCCGCGCGCGTCACAGGCGTTCCGGCCGCTCTGACGCTTCCCGCCTCGGCCGGTATGACGCTGCCCTCCACCTAGCGGACTGCCACCCCCGACGCCAGTCGCAGGCTCGCACGTCGCGAGCCTGCATTGGCGCGCCTTACGTCGATGCTCAGAATGTTTCCGCTGTGAGCATCGGCGCAGTCGGATGGCTGAGCGGCGCTGCTCGCGCCAGCCCGTCAGCGCTCAGGCGGTGGGAGCTATCCTTGGCGCATGCCGTCAATCCTCGATCGCGCGCTGAACGTCGGAGAGTCGAAGAAGTTCAAGAGCTACCAGAAGCGGGTGGCGCTGATCGGCGCCTTCGAGGGCGAGCTCGAACACGACTCAGACCAGGAGCTCCGCGCGCGGATGGATGTCCTGCGCGAGCGTGCCGTCGAGGGCGACTCGCTCGACGAGCTGCTGCCGGAGTGCTTCGCGATCGTCCGCGAGACCGGCAAGCGCCAGATGGGGATGCGCCACTTCGACGTCCAGCTGATCGGTGCGATGGCGCTGCACGAGGGCCAGATCGCGGAGATGAAGACCGGCGAGGGAAAGACGCTGACGGCGACGCTCGCGGTCGTGCTGAACTCGCTGGCGGTCGGCGATCCCGACCCCGAAGATCCTGAGCAGCGTCCCCGTCGCCGCGGGGTCCACGTCGTGACGGTCAACGACTACCTGGCCCGCCGTGACGCGGAATGGATGAGCCCGGTCTACGACGCCCTCGGTGTGACCGTCGGCGTGATCGAGAACATGCAGCCGTATGAGGAGAAGCAGCAGGCCTACGCCTGCGACGTGGTCTACGGGACCAACTCCGAGTTCGGCTTCGACTACCTGCGCGACAACATGGCCAAGGACCTCGGCGAAAAGGTCCAGCGCGGCCATCCGTTCGGGGTTGTCGACGAGGTCGACAACATCCTGATCGACGAGGCGCGCACGCCGCTGATCATCTCCGGCGCGCCCGAACAGGCCGCCGACCTGTACGTCAAGTTCGCCGGGCTGGCGCCGCGGATGGTGCTGGGCAAAACGCCCGAAGGCATGGACCCAAGGATGAAGAAGCAGTTCGTCGCCGACTTCGACTTCGAGGTCGACGAGAAGCACAAGAGCGTCTCGGTGACCGAGCAGGGCGTCACCAAGGCCGAGCGCTTCCTCGGCATCGACCATCTCTACCGCGCGGAGAACGGCCACCTCGTCAACCACCTGCTGCAGGCGCTGCGCGCCGAGTCGCTCTACAAACGCGACGTCGACTACGCCGTGATCGACGGCGAGGTCAAGATCATCGACGAGTTCACGGGACGCATCCTCGACGGCAGGCGCTGGTCGGAGGGCCTTCACCAGGCGGTCGAGGCGAAGGAGAAAGTCGCGATCCAGGAGGAGAACCAGACTCTCGCGACGATCACCTACCAGAACTACTTCCGGCTCTACGACAAGCTTTCCGGCATGACCGGCACCGCCCTGACGGAGGCGACCGAGTTCATGAAGATCTACGAGCTGCCGGTCGTGCAGATCCCGACCAACAGAGACATGGTCAGGGCCGATCGCAACGATCAGGTCTACAAGACCAAGGAGGGCAAGTGGGAGGCCGTCGTCAAAGAGATCGAGGCTCGTCACGCGAACGGCCAGCCGGTCCTCGTCGGGACGATCTCGGTCGAGGTCTCCGAGCTGCTCGGAGACCGCTTGACCAAACGCGGGATCAAGCACACTGTCCTGAACGCCAAGCCCGAGCATGCGGCTCGTGAGGCGGACATCGTCGCCGAGGCGGGGCAGTTGGGCGGCGTGACGATCGCGACCAACATGGCCGGCCGTGGCGTCGACATCAAGCTCGGCGGCAACCCGGAGCATCTCGCGGAGCAGCAGCTGGCCCGCGAAAACGTCAGTCCCGACGAGGACGGTTACGACGAGCGCCTGAAGGCGCTGCTGCCGGAGCTCGAGCGCAAGGTCGCCTCCCAACGCGAGGAAGTGATGGCCGCCGGCGGCCTGTTCATCTGCGGCACCGAGCGCCACGAGTCGAGGCGGATCGACAACCAGCTGCGAGGCCGCGCCGGCCGCCAGGGCGACCCGGGCGAGTCGCGCTTCTTCCTCTCGGCCGAGGATGACCTGGTGCGACTGTTCGCCGGCGATCGCATCTACCGGATCCTCGACAAACTCGGCGGGATCGACGAGGAGGGCAACGAGGAACCGATCGAGGCGGGGATGCTCTCCAAACAGATCGAGAAAGCCCAGAAGAAGGTCGAGGAGCAGAACTTCCTGATCCGCAAACGCGTCCTCGAGTACGACGACGTGATGAACGAGCAGCGTCGTGTGGTCTACGCGTACCGCGACGAGATCCTCGAGGGCAAGGACATGGGCGACTCGTCGCGCGAGGAGATCGCCAATGTCATCGTCCACACGATCGACGAGTACACGCCCGGCGAGTTCATCGAGGACTGGGACTTTGACGGCCTCGAGGTCGCGATCAACGACATCCTGCCGATGAGCGACGTGCTGGCCGACGTGTCCGGCCGCCGCATCGATCGCGACCAGCTGGCCGACCTTCTCAACGAGCAGGCGGGCGAGCTGTACGAGAAGCGCGAGGCCGAGCTCGGCGAGGAGCTGATGCGGGCGCTGGAGCGCTACCTGCTGCTCCAGGTCATCGACCAGCGCTGGCGCGAGCACCTCTACGACATGGACTACCTGCGCGAGGGCATCCACCTCCGTGGCTTCGCTCAGATCGACCCGCTCGTCGCCTACAAGAACGAGGCCTACGAGCTCTTCCAGGACCTCATGAACACCATCTGGGCCGACTTCGCCCGGATGATCTTCCACTACCAGCTGGTCCAGGAGGACGCCGAGCCGGCGGGCCTGCTGCC
>DATBBF010000020.1:0-137568 GCA_036271135.1 Solirubrobacteraceae bacterium | reverse complement strand
AGTCCAGCGCAGCCGGCGGGGGTTGCCGACGCTTGTCAGTTCCAACCACAGGGTTGATAGGCAGCGCGAGCGTGTCGGCACGGCAGCCGTAGGCAAAGATCGACGAGAGCACCTCACGGTGCTTGTTCACATTGCGAGCCGTCAGGCCCTCCCGATCCAAAGAACGCAGAAACCGGCTGACGTCCTGAGTGGTCACATCGGCGACCGGGCGATCACCGAACACCTGCATGATCCGACCCGCGCTCACCTTGTTGCCACGCCTATACGGAAGGCCGGGCTCGCGCAACAGGAAGCCGTAATCCTTGACCGTCGAGGGCTTCGCTCCCCACACATCCTCAAGCCAGCCAAGCCACTCCTGCGCAAGCGCACGAACGGTCTTAGCGACGGCCGCAGCGCGTGCCCGCTCCTCAGCCGCAAACGTCAACTCGCGAGCCTGCTCATCCATCGCTGCAACCGCGGCGAGGTGCGCCGCGCGCTCATCGAGCCACCCCTCCGGACAGCGCCCGCGGCGCCGGCGCCACCCCCCTTCGTCGTCTGGCTCCTGCCAGGCAAGCCCGAGCCGGCGCTTCTTCAGCCGCCACTCCAGATCATCGGTCCTGTAGCGCCACTGAGCATCCCAGTAGCACTTGCCCGCCGCGCCAGAACGAAGCCGCAGGACGAGATTCGTTTGCTCGCACGGCTTCTCCACGACACGATCATAGCGCTCGTTTCGGATTGGGCATCAACTGGGCATCAACCGCGGACTGGGCATCAGATTGGGCATCGAACTAGCTCAAAGGCCTTATAGAACTGAGGGTTGCAACCACCAAAACTACCGGGCTTTCGGCGTTCTGTAGCCCTAACGCCTGGATCGCACCCAGGAGGTCGCCGGTTCGAGCCCGGCTAGGTCCACCATAGGAGCACTAATCGAACCTCGGGCAAAGCTCCCGTCGCCTGTTTGGGGACGGGAGCTTTCCCGCTGGTGGCGGCTTGAGCGGTGTCCTGGTGCTTGGCTGCGTTCTCGCGGGCTTGGGCTAGAACGCGGATCTCATCGAAGGGCTGGGTTAGCTGGGATCGGTTGACGTGCTCGTGGAAGATCCAGATCGCCTTGAAGATGGCTTGGTTGAGGAAGCGTCGCTGGGTGGGAGTGGCGCATAGGTAGCGGTCGTGGACGTCGCGGCTGAAGATGTCCAGGACGAGGTCGAGCGAGCTTTGTAGCTCGTCGTGCTCGATGCTGAGCCGGGCGCTCAGGACGCAGGTCACAGATAAATGGTCCGCATGGCTTAAGCCAGCGCTCGCCGGGCGAAGATCCGGAGTCGGGTTCGTTAACCCAGCACGCGGTGGACGAAGAGATCGCCGTGCTGCTCGCCAACCAGTCCGAGTGCTTCCGCAGCCTCGCGAACCCCCGGGTAATCGGGGTGGGCGTAGTCATCGAACACGATGACCGAACCCGCATGCAGAACGGGCCGCCACGCGGCGACCTCTCGGATCGTGTCGTCGCGCGCATGCGAGCTGTCGATGTAAAGGAGGTCCACAGCGCCCTCGTCCGGCGGGCCTCGTTCTCCGGGACCAATTACGAACGTGATGCGGCCTCGGTAGCGCGCCGGGATGAGCCGTAGATACTGATCCGGCTCGCGTGCGATCACGTCATAACTAACGACGCTCCGCTGCGGGTCGGCTAGTACGAAAGTGATAGCTGTCCACCCACTTCCTGTGCCGAGCTACGACCCGTTTGCACTCACGGGCGGCTGCCAAGAGCGTCAGCAGGTTTCGCGGTCGCGTGCCGGACACAAGCGCGAACTCGTCGTTCCGGCGCGCAGCGAGGCGCATGGCGCGCCACTGGAAGACCGCTACCCGCCACGGCGACGGTCGTAGCTCGACCAGAAACCTCAGTTGGCGCCGGAGACGCTGCGCTGGCTTGGACATAGCGGCGGCTATCCTAGCCCGCTCGTTGTCCGCTGGCCCCGGGGCGGGCGAGAGACGACAACTCGACTCGTCGGAACAGGAACCAGGACCCTCATCGGGCACCGGGCTAACACCCTCCTCCCTGGCGCTCGCCGGGAGCACGATCTACTGGACCCAGAACAGCCAGCCGTTCGTCGCTCAGTTGCACTAGCCAGACGGCCGCTCGGTAAGGAAAGCCTCCCCCTAGGGTGTCTTTCCGGGCCTCCGGAACGGGACGAGGATGGTCTTACAAACCAACTCGCCCTTCCAGGAGGCCACAAAATGAGCACCACCAAGATTCGCACCGGCATCATCGCCTTGATCGCCACCGCCGGACTCGCCGGCACAGCAATCGCGCCCGCCGTCTCACAGGCCCAGTGGCACACCATCGTCGTCGGTGGCCAGGTCATCACCCATGGCAACTTCACCGAAGGCGGCGTCAGCCCTTGCACCCGCATCAACGGGCAGCTCGGCTCCGCCCAGAACCAGGTCGGCGACGATCACGACTGGCTCGAGGTCAAGGGCATCGGCCGGGCCGCCAAGGAAAACGCCAACGAAGCTCTCGCGGACGCCGAAGCAGCCGTTCTGCGCGCAGAACAAGAAGCGTTCGAGTACGGCTGCGACAACGCCCCCGCCTGATCGCTCCTCACATCAAGCGGCATGACGGGAGCCCCGGCCACGGGGCTCCCGTCAGTGTTTCGGCACCGGGTGAGACAATGCTTGCATCCGCCGGTCGAGTCCGACCATGCCAGCTCTCTAGCGCCTGGGACACGGCACCTTCAGCGTCTTTGTCACCGTCGTCTGCGTCAACCCACCAAGACCGGCGAAGGTCAGTTCCGCCTTGGCCGGGAAGCCGCCCTTGGGGCACTTCTTGGGCACGCGCCCGTAGTAGATCGTCTTGCCGTGCTTGCGGATCGCCGAGCCGACCTTGACCGAGATCGTTTTGACCGACGCGTCCTGCGCGCCGGGAACGGTTTCCACGAGCGGGACCTCCGCGATCAGCTCCTTGTTGTAGAGGCCGCTCGCAGGGACGTAGTGGGCCTTGGAGAGGATTTCCAGGAGCACCGGTTCATGTCCGAACGTGAAGAACTGGAGGCCCCCGCCGGGGGCATAGAAGGGTTCGATCGTCACCGTCTCAGGGACGATTTCCGTACCGAAGGCGACGACGCCCGTCGCTTTGCCGACTGGACCAGCCGCCGAGCCCTTCGGGCAGGCCTTCGGACCTCGCCCCGATGGTTCCAAGGTGGCGGGTGGGCACGCCGGGAAGCCGCTCGGGTGTAGCACCGTGCCTTTCGGCAAGAACACGTTGACCCCGATCAGCGGCGGCGGGAAGCCGCCATATTCGGTTCCTGAGATCGTGACCTGGCTTTCTACGGCAGCGCCCGCTCCGAGTTTGTCGCCGGTGCCGGGGAAGCCCTTGATCGCCACGATCTTCGCTTTTACCGCCACCGTCGGTACAGCACCGGCCAACGACGGCAGCGAGAGCGCCGCAAGGCCGAGAACCGCCATACATCCCACAAACACCCTGCGCATTTCGCGCCTCCTCAAAGCTTGGCTGGCACCCGCCATAGCGAGCGGATGCATTCGCATCCTTTGATCTTCTAACACGTACGAAGCCCGCACGGCTCGGTTTGTTCCTCACTTCGCGAGGGACGCTCGGCGTCCAGCGACTCGCAAGGCGCATCCGACTCAGCCGTCGGGCTGGGGAATCGATTCAGCCAGCGCAGCGCGTGCGGCCGGCGCAGGGAAGGGATCGGCGAAGTACTGGGTCTCGTGCGTCACGAGACCCCCGGTGATCTCCATGACGCTGAGCGAGCATGTCGGCACGCCGTCATAGGTGATCACGCATTCGCTCAACCAGAGATCGCCACCGCCAAGTATCCGGCTGATCGCGAAGTGACGCTCGGCGGGATGTCCTCCACGTTGCTCCTGAATCTTCGACCGGCCTTTGAAGCGCTCGCCGGATTGCGGGTAGTCCAAGATCGCGTCTACAGCGTAGATCGCGTGCTCAGCATCGACATCCCCACGCTCGGAAGCCTCCCAGTGCTGCCGGATCCGAGCCCTGATATCGGCATCAAGATCGACCGCACAGTCGGCTCGCTGGCCCTCATGACCGGTTGGAGTCACGCCGACTGATGCTACTGACGCACTCGATGAACGCCCTGAGACCCGCGGGGGGAGGCGCCGGCTCCCACCCGCGCGTGCCATTCGCCTCCTCAGAGGACGGTGTTGATCTCCACTTCTTCTTCGTTCGTGAGCGTCTCTTCGAGCGTTAGCGCCGCCTGTTCGGGTTTGCCTTCTCCGACCGACAGTTCGAGCGTCGCATTGTTGATTTCGTTCCAGAAGTGCTGGATCGTCTGCACGCCTTTTTTCTGTTTGTACCTGACTGTGAATGTTTTCCGCATTATGTTCGTCTGGGTGATCTGGCCAATCAGCTCGCCCCCGAGCGCGATCTTCGTGGTACCGCATTCAGCCGTGGCCATCAGGCCTTCCAGCGGTGCCGTCAGCTCGAGTCCGACTTTGTTGGTTTCCGGTTCCACCCAGCCGAGCGTGCCTTCGAGGGTGCCGCTGGCGATTTCGCCCGTCGCCGCACCGGTCGACGTGCATTTTTCCCCCGACGAAGCAAGTTTGCAGCCGGTGAGCTTGAAGGTCACGTTCTTGACCTGTGCCGGTCCGGAGTATTCGCCGGCCGTGGACTCACCTTCGCAGGCGACCTTCGTGCCACCTTCCGATTCAATCGCGATTTCTGTTTCCGCGATCGGTTTCCCGGTGAACCCAGCTTTGGCGGATCCCGCTTCCCACTTCCACGTCCCTCCGGAGAGCGGTTCGGTACACTCGCCCGTTTTGTATGCACCAGTACCTGCGGTGACTTTGACGCACCGGCCAGTCACTATTTCGCTACTCGGCAGGTATCTGTAGTCATCCGCCGTCACCTTCGGACTCGTCCCCGCCGATACCGCGACCGTCACGTCGACTGTTTGCGGCGCATGGGCCGGCGCTTCTGCGGTGATCGACGCTTCGGCCGATTCGAGTACTTTCGCTTCGCTGGCGCCAAACCTCACGGTCCCGCCGGCGAGGTGGGTGCCGGTGATCGTGACATGATCGCCTCCAATAGACGAGCCGCTGGTTTTGCTCAGGTGGGTGATCGTCGGCAACGGCGGACCAAGCGTGACGACGAAGTCTTTGCCACCCGAGACTGCGTGGACGTGATCCAGGCCGGTGATGAGCACCGGTGTGTTGGCATTGTGGGTGGCTTCTAGAGCGTCCTCGTCACCCCATCCCCAGAGCCGCTGTCGCGGTTCGAGCAGTCCGGTTTCGAGAAGCGCGTAGCCGTCCTCGTAGCCCGCCGCGATCGTTGTCGCGTGTTTGAGTTCTTTGACTTCGACGGCGGTTCGGCTGCAGCCAAAGTTCGACAAGTACAGGCATTCTTCGGGGCCGAAGCTGCCGTTTCCGAGCTCCCCGAACTTGTTTTCGCCCCAGGTCTTGACTTCTTCTGATTCGAGCAGGGCCATACCGAACCAGTAGCCCGTCGCGATCGCTGTCGCGTGCGACACCCCTCCCACGATCACCGGCGTGCCGTCGTCTTCGGGAGCTTCGGGATCGCCGAGCTGCCCGAGCCCGTTGAAGCCCCAGGCCGCGACTTTGCCGGATTCGAGCAAGGCGAGGCCTTGGTAGCCGCCGCCCGCGATGGCAGTGGCTTTTTCGGGTAGTTCGACCGGGCCTGGTTCCGGACGGCTAGCGCCTTCGTTGATCCCATTGCCAAGTTCGCCGTAGCGGTCGCGGCCCCACGCCACCACTTCGCCGTTTTCGCGCAGCGCGTATCCAGTCTGTTCTCCAGCCGAGATGGCAACCACTCCGCTCAGGCCTTTTACTTCAACCGGTTTCGTGACCGGCGTGGTCGTCACTTCCCCGTTGCCGAGCTCACCCGCCACATCGTATCCCCAGCTCCACACGTGACCGTTTTCCAACAGTGCGAGGCTATAGTCGGATCCCGCCGCGATCCCCTTGACCGATCCTGGTAGCCCTTCGACCGGTACCGCCTTGAGTTTGTTGGTCAAAGTGCCGTCGCCAAGCTGTCCGAAGTGGCCTTGTCCCCACGCAAGGACTTCGCCGCTTCCGAGCAGCGCCAGGGTATGGTTTTCGCCCGCCGCGATCGCTTTGACTCCGCTCAGGGGACCACCCGACGCGGCTTCGACGATGACGGCCGTCTTGCTGGCGTGAACGGTCCCATCGCCGAGCTGGCCTTCCGCGTTCGACCCAAGAGCAGCGACACTGTAGCCCGACGCTGCCGACACTGCTCCGACGCCCGCCGCGGCGATCGCTGCCAGGCACGCGGCGGCCATGATGAAACGGCTCATCCCGATTCCTCCCTCTCGTGAAGTCCCCCGATCGGCATCCCGCCGCAGGCCCTCGGGCCCTGCGCAGATCCTCGGATGCCTCCTACCCGACAGGGAGCACTCGGCGCGCTACCACACTCTCACCTGCGTTCCCACATGTCAAGCATTTCGACTTTGTGGGCTTTGCTGCGCCAGCCCCACCACTCAAGCGGACTCCCCCTCCGCGATGCCCGCCGTGTCCCATGCGACGCGGGAGGCTTCGCGGCGACCCCCGACCCCAAGGGTGCGGTAGCAGTTCTCGAGGTGCTTGTGAACTGTTCTCGGAGCGATGCCGAGCGCGGCACCGGCTTCGGAGGCGGAGCGGTCTGTGACAACCAGTCTCAAGACTTGTGCCTGGCGATGGGTCAGCCCCAGCGCTTCCAGCCCTTGCAGCGGCAACTGCGGGTCGGCCCCGGCAGCCACCCGCGAGTGCTCCAGGGCGTTGCGGTAGACCTGGATCAGATATGGACGCGAGAGGTTCAGCAGATCGCGCTCCCGGGCGGTGAAATCCCGCCGCACGCGGCTCAGCGATGCGCCGAGGATTCGCTCCGCGCTCGAGGGCAGCGTGAAGGCGATCTGGTACTCGATGCCCAGCGGGCGGTAGACGTGCGTATACACCTCCAGGCGGTGAAACTCCCTCCGTGTCATCACGTCTGAGATCCGTGTGGCGCGCCCGTCGCGCGTCCGCAGGAAGTAGGCGGCGATCGGGTTCTGTGACCCGTGGCGAGCGAACCCATTGTGGACCCAGGCGGGAAGGGGCGGGGCCGTGAGCGAGATCGTGCGTGGGAGGTCGGCGGGCACCTCGTTGAGCGCGCTCCAGTCCGCCGGCACCGCCTCCTGGAGCGCATGCATGAGCCCAAGCGACAGCTCGTCGAGGTCGAGTAGTCCAATCAGCTCCCCCACGAGCGACAGCACGCGCTTGTCCAGGCCGACCGCCATGCCCCCAGCCTAGAGCTCATGCGTAGGTCCTACGCAAGCGACCGTAGCGTCAACGTCCGACGAAACGGCGCAAGGTCGACGCGATCACCCCTCTCGCGCGCTCCAGGTGTGTCCGATTGCGACAGGCACCATCGCCCTTGTCGCCGGCGCGACCAAGACCCTCACCCGTCCCGGCGCCGGAGCTGCACGCCAAGCGCGTATCCCTGCCCGCGGACGTATCGTTCGCTACGGCGGCGCGACCTGAAGACGACTGCGCGCATCGCCGAGGTGGAGCCGGCAAACTTTCACTCTCGTGAGCTTCCCGTGTCGCGGACCAGCGGATCACTCGGAGCATTTAGGACCCCCGGTGCCGATAGCTCCGGGCCCGTGGGTGTCGGATAGATCATTCGGCTAGCGCCTGTTTAGCAGATGCATGGCTCGTGTAACGTCGCTCGCGGGGTCCGCAGTGTAACGCCTTGGCTCCACCAGTCTCTACCTGAGGTGAATAGGTACGCGCAACCAACATGGAAACGTGAGGAATAACGATGCCAGTCAGCCAGCGTATGGAGGAAAAACTTCTAGAAGCCCTGTTGAGCAAAGCCAATTACACGGCCACGAAACAGTACATCGGGCTCGCGACGATGAAACCGTCCGAACTCACCAAAAGCGTCACAGCCAAAGTGTTCGGCGAAAAAGAACCCAAAGAAACGGACGGCTGGGTCCGCATCGAGGTCGACGGGCCAGAATGGGAAATGGTCAAAGGCGAAGGCGAAACCGGGCCGACGATATGGGTCAATAAAAAACCCATCGTCTGGAAACCGCCCGTGACGAAAGGGTCCTACACGCTGGAAACCTTCGCGCTCGTTCCCAAGTCGAAACAGAGCGAAGACGAAGCCGCCGACGCCATCAGCTTCTTTGGGAGACTGACTACCGCCGTCTCGATCAGCGCGACGACGACCGAACTCACGATTCCCGCAAAACAACTCGAACTCACGGCAGAATAGCCATGGCACTTCTACTAGGCGATTCAAACGTCGAGTCGACCGGCAAAAGCCAAAGCAAAGAAAAAGCGCGATACCAGCGAGTCGAATGTCTCCACACCGGGACCGTGGAAACGCTCGAACTGTATATCCAGGAACTCGCCGCATCAGAACCGGAACTGGCGATCTACGAAGACAACAGCGGAAAACCTGGCGTCCTGAAGGCGCACGGGAAGGTTGTCCTGGCGAGCACGATCGAAGAAAAATGGATCGCCCTGAACGGACTCGAAGTGAGCGTCACGGCAGGAGTGAAATACTGGCTTGCGTTTCTCTCTCTCATTCCACTCAAATGCAAGCAGAAAACCGCGGGCGCGGAAAATAGCTGTAAAGGCACGGCTACGGAAACAGCGCTGAAAGGCAGCCCTTCGGTGACCGCACTGGAAGCTCCCGAACTGCTGAGTTTCGCCGCCGTCGGTACCGAAGGTAGCAAAACCACGCGGGAAACGAGTGGACACTCTGCACTGCTGTTCAGCGCAAAAGCGACCGCTTTCGAACCTGTCCTGCTGCCCGGTGGCACGGCATTCGTCACGCTCGCGGGCAACGACTCAAACGATGGCGAAACGTGGGCGACCGCGAAGCGCACCATCCCGGCTGCTATCGCTGCGCTGCCCCGCAGCGCAGAAGGCCTGCACACCGGGGTGGTCCAGGTCGGCTATGGCACCTACGAAGTGAGCAGCACCCGGCGTGAAGACGAAAAATGCGTGTTCTTCAACGGCTCTGCATATGTCGAATGCCCCAGTGCTACCACGGCAGATATCGGTGCGATCCTGATGAAGCCCAGCATGATTGGCTTCGAAGCAAAAGAAATCATCGATGTCTGGGAAGGCGAACTCGGGACCGAAAACAAAAAGATCCCGAAAGAAGGTACCGGCAAAAAATTTGTCACGATGGAGTCCAGCACAGGAGAATCAGGTGAAACGCTCCTGTTCATCATTAAACCCGCCATCGTCATGCCTGCCGGAGTGAAAATTCGGGGCCTTGGGCCGATGGGCGGACACGCCGGCTATATCTCCGCCGGATGGCCCACCCGCATCAAGGATGTGGGCGGAGGCATCACGATCCTGGGACCGCGCTCGTTCAGCGACGGGCCCGGTGAAGCCGCGAAGGGGGGCTATGTCGAACAGCTCACGTTGCACGGCAACGACACCGCGCTGGACGGCTACTTTGCCCAGAACGTATTCGGAACGGTGATCCGCTCGGTGGCCGCAGAACACTACATGCGATGGGGTTTGGACTTCGGCAACAATGCCGTGGCGCAGTTGGAGCTGGACGACGTGCTGGCACAGTTCAACGGCACCGCAAACGGCACGGTCGGCAAAGCCACAAAAGTTCTCGGAGGCGGCATTCGCTGCTACGAAGGGGCCCCGGTGGGCAACGCACAGAGCGTGATCTGCCGTACGAACAACGGGGTCGGGATGCTGGCCTATGGGATGCACATTCTCGGAGGCAACTTTTCACACAACAGCCGCCAGGAATACGAAACGAAAAAATACATCAACCAGAGCGGAGTGGGCATCGTCCTCGGCACAGAAAACACCCCCAGTCAACTGTTCGGCGGCTGGCTGGAGGGCAATGCGGAAGCCAACATCGAATCGAGAGGTGGCACGATCATAGGCGTCCATCTGCAGGGCGATGGGGGCGGCAACTTTGCGGAATACGGCATAGTCGCAAATGGCTACACCTTCATCGCGGGGACGCACTTCCAGAAACACACCAAAGCGGCGATCCTGGAGGGAGGTGGCGAGCCGCCGATCATTTGGACGGCCTGCGAATCCCAGGCCAGGGGCGAAGAAACGACCTGGCTCAAAAGGACCAAATCCGACCGCAACCTGTATGTCGTCGCGGGGGGCGTCGAAAATGCGCCGCGCACGTTCGTCGAGACAGGGACGGGACGGACCGGCTCAGAACACGAAGAAGAAGCGGCGGCCTTCATCAGTTCGCCGCCCGAAGCCACGAAACTCAAACTCGAATCGGAAGTCACCTATCAGAACACCAAAGAAAGGGACCTGCGGCTCGCCATACCGATCAAATACGAAGCCGGGGGTAAAGTCGAAGTCAAGACAGGACAGGCGACGCCCGGAGCGGTGATCGGGACGCCCGAACGCTCCAGCGCCGGGAAAGAAATCCTCAACGTCTACCTACCGGCGCGGTGGTACCTCACGCTCAAGCTGACAGGCGCCACCTTCGACGGAGAAGCAACGGCCCAGGCGGGCTAGCTGGCCGCCCAAAACGCGCAACGAAACATCTCAGTCCTCTGCCGGACGACAGTTCG
Source organism: Solirubrobacteraceae bacterium (assembly GCA_036271135.1). Lineage (GTDB taxonomy): Bacteria > Actinomycetota > Thermoleophilia > Solirubrobacterales > Solirubrobacteraceae > Palsa-744. The sequence goes on along the minus strand of DATBBF010000020.1, from coordinate 127,039 downwards.
GCAGAGGACCGAGGCATTACGAAGGCGGGCGCCGGCGTTTGCCGAGCCCCTCACGAGCCGTCGTTCACATACGCCGCATAAGCCCGGCAGGGCTCATTGCGCAGGCTCGGGCAAGCCGGCAGCGTCGTCGGCACGCTGACGCCCGGCACGATCGGCAGGACGATGTTCGACGGCATGCTCGGCGAGAACGCGATCGACTCCGCCGCAGTCGTCCCCGTCGGCTGGGTGTGGCTGAACGACCAGATCGGCTGTGTTCCGTTCGGAGCGGAGATCGTGACCCTGATACGCGAGCCCGCCCGGTAGGCGTGGCCCTCGAAGTACAGCGGGATCGTCACGGGCACGAATTCGTTTGCGGGCATCGGTTCCACGTCGGATGGGAGCAGCGTCGGAATCGGCTGGAGCAGCGTCGGCTTCTGCTTGAGCATGTTGACTTTGCTCGTCGCGAGCTTTCGCTCGCTCGCTCGCATCCAGCCGTCCTGCACGAACGTCTCGTTGCCGTCGGAGCGCACCTCGCTGACCGTCGCCTGCAGGTCCACGTCCGGAGTCGAAGACTTGACCCACAGGTGCACGGCGCCCCCGCCAATTGCTGTCGTATCGCTCGCAAGCGGCGCGGAGACGTAGGAGACGGCCGTGCCCGCCGACGACTGTTCCCATTTCCATTCCCACTGCGATGCGTTGCCCCACAGACCGCCGCCGCCGGTGTTCGGACCGAAGTCCGTCAACGGCAGCGCACTCGCGTCGGAGGTGTAGGAGTCGACGCCTTCACCCGACGGCTGCTGTTCGCCCAGCGTGCCATTCGGCCCGAAGTACCAGGTGTGAGCCTTCGTGCCCGGGATCGGGAGCTTGGAGAACGACTGTTCGAAGCCCGGATACGGGTCGCCAGCCGTCGAAGTCCCTAGCGGCGATTTTCCCGCGCCGTTGTCGAACAGCACGCGGATCGGAGCCAAAGCTTCGAAGGCCGCCAGGGCCGATTCGTATGTCGGCTTCAGTTGGATCGGATCTTCCGGGAGGGTCACTAGATCGGTTTTGGGCAATCCCATCGCTTCCTGGTAGAGAACCGGTGCCGCCGCTTTTATGACGGCCGAGTCGACGAGCGGCGGCTGTTTCGCGACGTACAGCTCGAGGAAGTCGTACATGCGGTTGAGCGTCGCCGGATCGAGCGAGTCGATGTGGGCACCGTTGGTGAACGTGATCCATTTGCGCTTCGTGCCCGTGAGGTGCTGAGCGAGGTCGGCACAGTGCCCGCCCGTCTGCTCGTCCTCCCACTGGCAGGCCAGGAACGTCGGCACGTCGATCTTCTTGACGAACGAATCCGGATCGAGCGGGTCGGCGACAGCCGGGTTGTAGGTCGAGTTTTCTTCGATCTTCTGCATCAGGTTCGCCGCCTCGCCGTGCAGCGCCTGATTGGCCGCACAGGTCTGATCGCCACTTTCGATCTGTTCGGTCGCCCACGCCTGGCCGTGTCCGGGGCTGGCCGGTTCGGCGTTCTGCTGGCGCTCGGCGGCCCATTCGACGGCGAAGCCGTCGTTGCGGATGCCGCCCGGGTAGAGCGTCGTCGCCGTGGCGTCGATCGTCGACAGCGGCGCGATCGCCGCAAGGTCCGGCGGGCGCGTCTGCGCCGTGAACAGCTGGCTGATGCCGCCGTAGGAGATGCCCATCATGCCGACCTTGTGGCCGAGCACCCATGGCTGATGCGCGATCGCCTCGATCACGTCGTAGCCGTCGAGATCCTGCATTTTCTCGAAGAAGTCAAAGGCTCCGCCGGAGCAACCCGTCCCTCGCATGTTCACGTCGACGACCGCGAAGCCCATCAGGTTGGCGATAACCGCAATGCCGTTTTCCGGGCCTTTCGGGTTCGCGTAGCCGTAGCCGGAGTACTCGATCAGGGTCGGATAGGGTGCCGTGAACGGGATGTTCGGTACGCCGGGGATCGGCAGCGTCGGCAGGTGGAACATCGACGGGACGCCGGGCTCGCCGGCGGGACTGCTCGGCGGGTGCACGCTGATCGCCAGTTCGGTGCCGTCGCGCGTCTTCAGATACGTGTAGCCGTTGTCTGGGATCGACTGTTCGTAGATGCTCGGATCCCACGGCGCCGAGGCGTCGTTGTGGACCGTTATCGGCCCCGATGTTTCGCCCCCGGCGCTGACCTTGTAGTTCTTGCCCGGCTTCACTTCACGGAACAGCACGCCGCCGAGCAAGTCGGCGCTCTGCGTGGCGACCGTCTCGCCGCTCTTGCTCAGCAACGACACCTGCGCGTTCGGCGCCACGCCCGTGGCGTAGACCTGTTCGGCGCTCCCCTGCGCGTTGAAGGCGGAGGCACTTGCGGCGCAGGCCAGCAGGAGGGAGCATGCAACAAGTGCGCAAAGGGCGCTGAGTCGGGGCCGGCCCCGAAGCAAGGACGATGCCACCGAAGGCCCACTGTCTCCCCTGCCCCATATGACCCGACGACCCCCACGCACTCGACTGGAACGCAGCATCTCTCTCCCCCTTCTGCGCGCAGACGCAGACGCCGGATCGAATGCCGAGCCCTCCCGCCCGGCACCACTGGATGGGCCCTAGATACCCAGCTGTCTGCGTTCTGAATCGTCGGTGTGAAGATCGCATCGATCTGACACCATCTGCCACCCGCATCGGTTCCTTCTTCGCGGCCGATCGAGACCAGCCCCCGCCGAGCGCGCACGCCCGGCGGGAGAACTGGACTTCGAGGGAACCGCTACGGCCCGGTGAACGTCCCGGCGTAGCAGGGGCCGCCGCCACAGCGGTCGGTCTTCTGGATCGCTCCGTCGAAGAAGTCCGACACGAGCGCCTGCTCGGCGGGTGCCGCCCGCGGTGAGCTGTGCGGATCTTCGCCCTGGCGATTCGGCAGGTTTTCATACGGCGGCGGGTTGACGCCGATGAATTTGCCGGAGCCCGGGGAGGTTTCGCGGATCGGTCCGATGTCCCAGTAGTAGGCGGCCGAGCCTGTGTAGGGATAGTGGCCCAGACCTTTCACGTTCCACAGAACGTTGGTGTGCGGCCAGCGGCCCTTGAACAGGACCGGCTTGTGCGCGCGGGCGCCGATCGTGCGCGCCTCGACGTCGGCTTGGTAATCGCTCACCTGATGGTCCCCGAAGGCGATGTCCATCAGCACCTGATGGGCCGGCGTGTCGGGCAGCGGGTCGGAGGTCATGCGGTCGGCATAGCCGTCCGGCTCGCCCCGATCCCACAGCATCTGCATCATGTCGAGCACGACCGGCCGTGAGGTTTCATCCGGGTAGAACGGATAGAAGACCTGCGCGAACTGGTCGAAGTCGACCGACCGCGGCAGCAGCACTGCGTAGTTCATCGCCGGCACGCCCAGCGAGGCCCGGGTGAAGTCAGGGGAGACCGCCGTCAGCGCTCCACCCATGATCCCGCCCTGGCTGTTGCCGTTGTAGAACAAGTGCGACGTGTTCAGCACCGACGGCGTGTTCAGCGTCCCGTCCTGGTGGAAGGCCGCGCTGGTCGTGAAGCCCGAGGGGCTGATCAGAGCGCGTCCCAGGTACAGCTCGTCGAGCAGCCCCTGCTGGAGACGGTCCGGGACGGCCGGGAAGTTCGACGCGTTCTCGAGCGCCCCGACCACGACCGGCACATCCGATTCGGCCATGCCGATCTCGTCCGTCGCGCACTGCACGATCTTGTGTTCCTGCGAGAGGCTCCGCTGCGGGCTCGAGGCCACCTCGGAGGAGTCGCCCAGCAGCCCATGGCCGTAGAGCGAGGGCCGGCCCTGTTCGGCCGGTCCGCTCGCGACCGACAGCGGGATGATGCAGTCGAAGTTGGCCGTCCACACGCCGTTCTGCACAGGCGTGCCTTCGGCGTTGAGGTTCAGCCTGCCGCCCGGGCCGCAATTCGGCGTCAGGTAGCAGGGCACCACGAACGTGCCCTTCACGCGTCGTGCGATCTGCCCAGGGTTCGGTTCGTTTTCGATGCTCGTCACCGAGAACGTCGGCGAGATGCCCTGCGGCGTTTCGTCGGCCAGGTTGGTGTCACCGAGTTGTGCGAAGGCGTCGTTGCGCATCGCCAGCTCTCGGCTCGTGTTGTTGGCGTCGCTTGCGACCGTGAAGTCCCAGGCGAGGTACAGGCTGGAGCGTTCGATCCCCGCCGTTTCAAGCGTCGAGAACAGTTCTTCGAAATGCGGGCGGCGCGCGTTGATCGCTTCCTGTTCGGATTCGACATCGTCGCGGTAATAACGGAAGCCTGCCGGCGCTTCGAGTTTCTGGTGCGACGCGTTCTTGAGGTTGCGCAGGGCCACTATGTAGCGATGACCGGGCGTGAAGTTGACTGCTGGGTGGATCTCCAGGTCGGCCGCCGAGGCCGACGAAGCCGTCGAGTCGATCTCCGTCCAGATCGGCCAGCGCTGGCCGGTCTGCGCGTCGATCACCACGACCGGAGCAGTCGGGTTCTTGTACGCGGCAAGGTGGTTGACCGGCACCGCATGCGTGGCGCGGACGTCGGCCACCGATTGGATCCCGGGGATCTTGACGAGGATCACCGACCCGGGGCTGAAGCCGTCGGAGGCGTTGTAGGGAGCGGCTTCGATGTGCTTGCCTTCCACGTTCGTGGGAGTCGAGCCGGTTTTGAAGGCGATCCGCCGGCCCGTTTCACTCGTCGGGTCGGAGACCGTGTAGTAGTCGTCGGGGAACGGCAGCATGCACTCCGGGCTGCCCGGGTTCGTGATGAACTCGCACCCTTCGCCGGTTTCGATGCTCGGCAACGTCTCGGCGGCGCGCTTGCCCGCGCGGCCTTGCGGTGTGGCTCCAGCGGCAGCCGCGAACAGCAGTAGGGCGAACGCCATCACGGCGATCGCCAACGGTGGCTTCCAGCGAGTTCTCATTCCGTTCCCTCCGTGTTTGTGAACGGCCTTGCCCGCAGGCACGACAGCCGGCCATTGCCGGTGGCGCCCGAGGCGGCCCTCTCCCAGCTCCCACCGTACGCTCGACGGTCGCGGCCGTCGATGTGAGGCAGACCAGACTTGCCGGCAATTGCTTGTGATTGACCACAATGAGCAGCGTCCGATCTGGCGGACTACACTCCGCTCCAATGGCCATTGCGGCGCAACAGGACGAAGTTCCTGTGACCGATCACGAGAAGTTCCAACAGATCGTCAGACGGCTGGACTTCGACCAGATCACCCACCGAATGCTGGACAGCTTCCGCGCCAGCATCAACGGCTACCGGCGTCTCCCGGAGCCGCTGCTGGAAGGCAACATCGTCGCCATCATCGAGCACAACCTCGAGGTATTTCGCGGGTCCACGCTGGCCGGGCATGAGCCCGGCGACGCCGAGCTGGAGCCCTTCCGAGCGTCGGCCCGAGTACGAGCCGCCGAGGGCATGCCGCTCGAGGATCTGTTGCACGCCTACCGCCTCGGTGGACGGCTGGCCTGGCAGGCCCTGCTCGACGCCGCCGGCGAGGAGGACCGTGACGGGCTGCTCGTCGGCGCCGAGATCCTGATGCGCTACATCGACCTCGTCTCGGCGACCGTCGCCCAGGCCTACCTGGACGCCCGTCAGCTGGCAGTCTCCGAGGAGGAGCGGGGCCTGCGCGCGCTGCTGCTGGCGCTTTGTGAGGAGGAGGGACCGCTGCATGCCGAGACCTCCGCTCTCGCCGCTCGCGTCGGCGTGCCTGTCACCCGCGACTACCGACCCTTCGCGATCGCCATCGCCGAGGAGAGCGCGATCCGCCACGGCCAGATGGCCGCCAACCTCCGCTCTCAGAGCATCCTCGCGCTGACCGAGGGTGACCGCGTCAGCGGCCTGTTGGCCGACGGCCAAGAGCTCCGCCCACCCCCGGGAACCCTGATGGCGCTCGACGCTCCCGCCGCCCGCGGCGCGCTCTCGGCCGGGGTCGAACAGGTACGCCTGGTGATCGACCTCGGCCGGCGCCTCGGGCGGACTGGCCTGCTGAGCCTCGAGGACATCGCCGTCGAGATGCTGCTCGCGAGCAGTCCCAAGACGGCCGAATCGCTCAGCCATCGCGTGTTCGAGCCGCTGCGTGCCGGCGCCGGACGGCGCGCCGCCCTCGAGGAGACACTGAAGGTGTTCCTCGCCGGCCAGACCAATCGCCGCGACGCTGCCGCGACGCTGCACATCCACCCCAACACCTTCGACTATCGCCTACGGCGGATCGAGGAGCTGACCGGCCTGCGACTGACCGAGCCCCGCGATCTGACGCTCTTGGTCCTCGCCCAGAGCCAGCAGGACCTGCACGGCGCCGCTACGCCTGCCGCCTGAGCCACTCCCTAGCCAGGCGATCCGGGAGCCGCCGGCCGCGAGCCTCAGTCCAGCTGGAACTCCCCATCGCGGTAGATGACCCGCTCGCTGCCGTCACGCAGGGTCGCCGTGACGATCCTGTCGGTCGTCGAGACGATGTCGGTGTGGACGCTCGAGCTGTTGAAGCCCAGCCGCTCCCAATCCTCGCCGGAGACACCGGCCGGGTCACCGTCGTAGGCATCCTGGTAGGCGCGCCCGACGGCTATGTGGGTGTTGCCGAAGGGCCCCCCAACGTTCTCGTCGTAGAGCGTCTGGGCCATGAAGCGCGTGATCCGCGAGAAGCGTTTGTCGGTCAATGAGAACTCGCCGACCTTGTCGGCGCCCTCGGTCGCGATCATCTCTTTGAGGATCGGCTCGTTCTGCTCGGCGCGAGCCTCCGTCACCCTCCCGTCGGCGAACTTCAGGCTGATGCCCTTGACGAGGTTGCCGTAGCGGTAGAGCGGCTGGTTGAAGCGGATCCATCCCTCCGTCCCGCGCCAGTCGGGACTGGTGAACAGCTCGAAGCTCGGGATGTTGCGACCCCGGCCGCCGAGCCAGCGGCGGCTCTCGCCGAGCGTTACGCGCAGATCGACGTCCTCGCCCTTGACATGAACGCGGTCGATCTCCAGAGCGTCGAGCCGTTCGCGGGTCTCATCGAGTTTGCGCCCGATCTCCTGCCAGCGCGCGATCGGGTCCTCCTGGTCGAGGAAGCAGGCGTGGATGATCTGCTCCCAGTACTCCTCCTCGCTCATCTGCGCCTCGGCAGCCATCGCCGCGGTGCCGTAGAGGCCGAGCGTCCAGCTGAACTTGCCGGCGTTCTCCTTCTCGCCGCGCCAGTCGAGCACCGGTTTCATCGTCTCGCCGCGGCGCATGATGCGCGCCGGGTCGACGCTCTCCAAGGCGTGCGGGTCGAAGTCGCAGATCACCGACACCTGGTGGTCCATCTCATCGACGATGCCGCGCATGTAGTGACTCGGAAAGTGGTCGAGCTGCTCCTCCGAGGCAAGCTCGAAGAAGCTACGTGAGCCGCCGCCGCGCTCGTCCTCATCCGGTGTGTAGCCGGCGATCACATGCCCACCGGCGCGCCAGACAGCCTTCAGCAACTCGATGTAGAGGGGCTTGGCGCTCTCGGGCGCGACCACGCGCACGACATCGCCGGACTTGATGCCCTCGCCACCGCCAAGGGCGAACTCGACGAGGACGGATGCGTAGCGTTTCAGAACCTGCTCGGGAGGTGTGTAGGTCATGTCATGACCTTATTGCGCCTCCGCGCCGACTGGCGGACCCGCCCCCTCCGGGAAGTTGCGCATCGCGGGGACGAGGAACATCACGAGCGTCAACGCGGCACACAGCGCGGCCGCGCCGTAGAGCGTGCTGGAGACGCCGAGACCGGCGGACAGCGGGCCGGCGAGCGCCGTCCCGATCGGGTAGATGGCGAGCGTCCCGAGGAAGTCCCACGAGCTGACGCGCGAGTACTCAGAGGCCGGGACGTACTGCTGCTGGGCGGTGAACCAGAGCGTGTTGAAGATGCTGCCCGCCATCCCGTCGACCGCGGCGACGGGCAGGATCGCCGCGAGTGGCGCGTGTGCGGCGATGCACGGCCGCGGTTACGGGCGTCAGGCGCTTCAGCTCGGGATCGAGCACTTCGTGGCCAAAGGACACCACCGCTTCACCGTCGACCCGAACGCAGAGAACCAGCGGGCGATCCGCTCCTACGAGTCGCTCGGCTTCCGGCGCGTCGGCGTCATGCGAGCCTATGAGCGCAGCCCCACCGGAGGGTGGAACGACGCGCTGCTGATGGAGCTGGTCCGTCTCTAGACTCAGGCCATCGGCGCCAACTCCCATCCCACGCTGCTGGTCCTCCAGCACGCCGCATGCGAGCCGCCCGGCGTCTACGAGGACGAGCTGCGCGACCGTGGGATCCCCTTCGAGCGGGTGCTCGTCGACGAGGCCGGCGAGCTTCCCGACTGGCACGAGTACGCAGCGATCGTCGCAATGGGCGGCGCGATGGGCGTCTACGAAGACGACCGCCTCCCCTGGCTCGCCGCCGAGAAGCGCCTGATCGCCGACGCCGTCCGCTCCGGGCTGCCCTACTGGGGGGTGTGCTTGGGGGCGCAGCTACTGGCAGCATCGCTTGGCGCCCGCGTCGCCCCTGGTCCGGTCCGTGAGCTCGGCGTGATGGATGTGCAGCTGACCGCCGCCGCGAGCGAGGACCCTGTCTTCGCGGGAGTGCCCGAGCACTTTCCGACCCTGCAGTGGCACGGCGACACCTACGAGCTCCCAGAGGACGCCGTGCAGCTGGCCCGCTCCGAGCAGATCGAGCAGCAAGCGTTCGTGCTCGGCTCCGCCTACGCCCTGCAGTTCCACTTGGAGGTCGACGGCGCGCTGGCCGACACTTGGATGGAGATCCCTGAGTACGTCACCGAACTGGAGGAGCTCGACGGCCCCGGCGCGCCACAGCGGATGCTCGCCCAGGTACGTGAGGCGGAGGATCAGACGGTGCCGCTGGCGCGCGCGATGTTCGCTCGCTGGCTGACGAACGTCGTCGGCCTCCCTTAGCGCGAGGCGGGTCCCACGCCGAGGACCAGGACCGTCACGGCCGCGAGGCTCGCCCCTCGACGACCACTCGCACGGTCCTCAGCAGGCGGTCGCTGGCCCCACGGATCGACCCCCCCAGCTCCAGGGTCCCGCGTATGTAAGCCAGCGTCTCGGCGGTGAGACGCTCGCCGGGCAGCACGTTGGGGATCCCCGGCGGGTAGGTCGCAAGCGACTCGGCGGCGATCCGCCCCACGGCGTCCTCGGCGGAGACGACCTCCTGCACGCCGAGGTAGGCCTCGCGAGGAGTCATCGCAAGCTCCCCCCATGGCGGTGGCGCGGCGAACGAGGCGCTCTCGCCGCCGGGGTCGAGGCCGACCCGCTCTGTCGCCTCGCGCAGCGCCTCGACCAGCCGTTTGGCCTCCGGCAGGCGCCGCTCACCCAGCCCGAAGACGGCGACGATCACGTTCTGCCCGTAGAGCTCCAGGTTGATGTCGCCGATCTCCCGCAAGAGCCCTGCCATCTCATAGCCGCTGGCGGCGATCCCCCGCACATCGACGGCTAGTCGCAGCGGGTCGTAGCCGAACACGCCCGAACGTCCCACCAGGCGCTCGTCGAGCACGTCGAGGCCGGGGATCTCCTTGATCTGCTCGCGAGCCGAGGACAGCGCCTCCATCGTGTGTTCGAGCAGTTCGCGGCCGTGTACGGCGGCCTGGCGGCGGGCCGCGTCGAGGGAGCCGTAGAGCAGCGCGTTGGGGCTCGTCGACTCCGTCAGCGTGACCGCCCTGTCGACCTTGTCGGCGCCGATCAACTCCTCCCCGCCGTGGCCCAGGTGGAGCATCGCCGACTGGGTGAGGCTGCCGACGATCTTGTGGGTGCTCGAGATGACGAGGTCCGCGCCCGCCGCCAGCGCGTGCTCGGGAAGGTCCTCGTGGAAGGCCATGTGCGCTCCCCAGGCCTCGTCGGCGACGAGCGGCACACCGTGGCTGTGGGCCACCTCGGCCAGGCCGCGGACGTCGGCGACGGCCCCGAAGTAGGTCGGCGAGACAACCCACGCACCGACGGCGCCGGGCGTGCGAGTCAATGCCTGATCCAACGAGTCAGGCGTCAGGCAGTGGGCGATCCCCAGCTCCGGGTCGATCTCCGGCGCGACGAACGTCGGGCGCAAGCCGGAGAGGACCAGCGAGTCAATCGTCGAGGAGTGAGCATTGCGCTGTACAACGACCTCCTCGCCGAGGTGCGCGAGGGCGAGGCCTGCCGAGAGGTTGCCCTGCGAGGCGCCGTTGACCAGGAACCATGCGCGCGCGGCGCCCCACGCTTCGGCCGCGAGCAGCTGGGCTTCTTCGAAGGGCGTCGGATCGAGCCCCACGTCGATGCCGTGCGTCAGCGCCGGGATGTCCATCGCCAGCGCCCGCTCGCCGATCGCCCCCATCAGCCCCGGGTCGGCACCCGGGCCGCCCTTGTGGCCCGGCACGTGCAGCCGCGCCGGGATCCGATCGGCGTAGTCGTTGAGCGCTTCCAAGTAGGGCGCGCGGCGCTGGTCGCCGGCCATCACTCGACCGCCGCCGCAGGTGCGGCCACGCGGCGGAGCACTCCCGTGTCGCGAGTCAAGCGTTGAGCGAAGGCCACTGGGATCAGGCTTAGCAGGATCACCGACGCGGCGAGTCTAGAGCCGTCGCCAGACACGGGCAATTGTCTCGAGCGGACAATCTGGGGCCCCGTGCTTCTACGTCTGAGTGACGGCGACCCCGTCCCGTGCTCGACGTTTCGGCGCGCTCGAGGTCACGCTTCGACGCAACCGAGATCGCCTCTCGCCCGACGTTTGTTACAGCCGACATAACTCTGTGTCACGCCGGAAAACAAGGTGTGCCAGCCCTGAAAACTCCACGCTCGAAGGGGCGGATAGGCCGCCCGCCGCGGCTAACGTCCTCGACATTCAGATCCACGGCGGGCGCGGCCGACATCGGACACGCCCGAATGCTCAGAGGAGGCGAGATGCAAGGTTGGGGGCAGGATCAGGGCGCCGGCAGCGGGCGGCGCGACAGCGATGCACAGATCCTCGCCGCGACCCGGCGAGCTGTTCTCCATGGTCCGCCGGCAAGCGAGGGCGCTCCGCTGTGGGCGTTGCAGGAGCACCTCGCGATTCCTCGCCGCTCCTCACGCGCGGCAACTCTTCGCGTCCGACTCGACGCCCTTGAGGCGCAGGGCCTGCTGAGTCGCTCGCGCCGTCGCGGAACGGCCCGCTGGCGACTGGCGCCGCCCGGCGCGAGGCATCTGCGCAGGATCGAGCGGGCGATGCCTGTGGAGTTGCCGGAGGCGCCTCAGCATCTGGCCTGGCGCCACGCCCGCGGCGCCGCCGCTCAGGAGCTTGGGCGCTTCGAGGACCGCCTTGACACGAGCCTCCTCGAGGCGAGAGGCATGCTCGAGGCAACGGCGTTCCCGCCCGAGCGGGCACCGGCATCCGATGACTGGCTGCGGCTCGGGCGGCGCCTGCTGGGCGACTGTCGCCGGCTTGGATCGGCGTGGTATTGCCTGCAGGAGTGGACCGAGCCGGAGGACTCGATCCCCGACCACGACCCCCCGCCGACCGCGGAGTGGGCACCGGAGCTGCGAGCCCTGCGCGCGGGACGGCGCAATCTCGCCCTGTGGGCCGAGGGCGACTAACTCACCTGCAGAGCCGGCTGCGACCCGCGCTCGTCTGTGAGGCGCAGAGCGAAGGCACCGGCGGGATGTTCGCGCCCGCGAGTGACGAGCGCCGTGGTTGGCGCGTCGAGGGTCTCCAGGGGAGGCAGCTTCACGCCGTAGATCTCGGGCAGGACGACGGGAGCGGCAAGCGCCGCGAACGTCAGATCGGCGGCCGTGAAGCGCTCCCCGAGCAGGTAGGGGCGGCCATCGGAGAGCATCTCCGCAACCCAGTCGAACTCGGCCCAGACGGTCGCCTCGTCCTCGCGCTCAATGCCGGGCGTGATCGCGAGGGCCCTTGCGATGAACCTCCTGGCGAACGGCAGGCCGTGGCGGATGAAGCGATCCTCCCAGCCGGGGACGCCCTGGTTGTTGAACCTCAGCATCAGCTCCGGCTGGTCGAACATGCGCACGTAGATGAGCCGCCGCCCGGTGGGGCCGAGACGCTCGTCCAGGCGCCTGCTGAGCGCGAGGATCCGATCGCGCTCGGCCGCCTCGGTGCCGAACAGGCGATGCTCGGGCGCGAGCCGCCCGTCGACCCATTCGAGGATCTGCTCGGACTCGCCGAGCGGCCCGTCGGGGGTAACGAGCACAGGCACCGTCGAGCCACCGCCCGCCCGGCGCGCGTAGATCCGGTGGATCCCCTGGACGTGGGGCTCCTCGCGGTAGTCGAGACCCGCGCGCTGAAGCGCCCAGCGTGCCTTCTCGCAGTAGTGGCTGATCGGGATCGTGACGAGCCGGAGCATCCCGAGGGGGAGTATGGCCCTTTGCTAGCGTCACCGGCGGTGGCCGAGTTCGAGGAGTGGGAGATCGTCCTTCATGGCCGCCGAGCGGTCTACAGGGTCGCGGGGGCCGGCCCACCAGTAGTCCTGATCCACGGGATGCTCAACTCCTCGAGCCACTGGCAGGGAGTGGCGAGCAGGCTGGCCGCCGACCACACGGTCATCGCTCCCGACCTGATCGGCCACGGCGACTCGGCGGCGCCGCGCGGGGACTACTCGCTGGGCGCCCACGCAGCCAGCATCCGCGACCTGCTGACGGCGGTCGGCGTCGAGCGGGCGACGATCGTCGGGCACTCCCTCGGCGGCGGCGTGGCGATGCAGTTCTTCTACCAGTTCCCCCAACGCGTCGAACGCCTGGCGCTGATCTCGAGCGGCGGCCTCGGACGGGAGGTCGGGCCGGTGCTGCGCACGGCCGCCCTGCCGGGCACCTCGGCGCTGCTGTCGCTGACCATCCACCCCCGGCTGCTCGGCGCGATCCGCGCGGCGGGAGCGAGGATGCGCTCGCGGGGGATCGGCGCCGGCGCCTACCTGCAGGCCGTCGCACGCGCGCTGAGCCCGCTTCAGAGCAGGGCCTCGAGAGAGGCGTTCCTGCAAACGCTGCGAGCGGTCATCGACGTGCGCGGGCAGCGCGTCAGCGCGACAGACCGGCTCTACCTGCTCGAGGCGATACCGACGCTGATCGTCTGGGGAGAGCGCGACAACACGATCCCCCTCGCACACGGACGGGCGGCGCACGAGGCGATCCCCCACAGCCACTTCAAGACACTCCCCCGCGCCGCTCACTTCCCGAACCTCGAAGACCCGGACGGACTCGCCGAGGCGTTGCGAGAGTTCATCGCCGCGACCGAGCCGGCCTCGCCGGAGACGCTGGCCGACTGGGGCGCCGTGCTGGCGCACCGCTCGCCACGCACCCGGCGCACGGACCGCGCGCCGGCCTGACTAGGAGCGCCCGGCGCGCGACTGCTGAGGCTCCGCTGCGACGGCCGCGTGTCCCATCTCCAGCAGGCCGATCAGCGCGTCCACGCAGACGGGATCGAACTGGTTGCCGGCGCCGTCGATCAGCTCGCTGCGAGCGTGCTCGACCGGGCGCGCCTCCCGGTATGGCCGTGCGCTCGTGATCGCGTCGAAGGCGTCGGCGACGAGCAGAATCCGCGAAGCCTGCGGGATCGCCTCCCCCGCCAGCCCATCGGGGTAGCCCGAGCCGTCGAAGCTCTCGTGCGCGTGCCTGATCCAGGGGACGACGACGCCCAGCCCCTCGACACGGGAGATCAGCTCGGCGCCGGCGATGCTGTGGCCCTTGATCGTCTCGAACTCCTCCGCGCTCAGAGATCCGGGCTTGGAGAGGATGCGGTCGGGCACCGTCACCTTGCCCACGTCGTGCAGCATCGCCGCGATCCGCAGCATCCCCAGCATGTCCTCGCTCCAGCCGAGCGAGCTGCCGATCGCCACTGCCCAATCGGCGACCGCACGGGAGTGCTCGTGCTCGGCGTTCATGCGCATGTCGACCGCATGAGCGACCGTCGCCGCCCAGCTGAGCCGCTCGGTGGCGCTGGCCGCGCCCGTCTCCGGACGGCCATGACGCGACTCATACAGCCGAGCGTCCGCTGAGCGCATCAACTCCTCCAGGCTCGTGCCGTCCATCGGGAACGTCGCGAGCCCCGTAGAGCAGGGGGCGCGTCGCGAGAGCGCCTCGGCCATCCGCCCGGCGGTCGCCAGCGCCTCCGCCGGCTCGATGTCAGCGAACAGGACCGCGAACTCGTCACCGCCGATCCGCCCAATCGCGTCGGATGGCCTGATCGTCTCGCGCATCGTCGCGACCACCCAACGCAGCAGCTCATCGCCCGCGGCATGGCCGTAGTGGTCATTGACCTCCTTGAAGTGATCGACGTCGAGGACCACGACGGCGCCCTGGTTGGGACGGCGCGAGGCCGAGGCGATCTCGGCGATCGCCCGCTCCTCGAAGCCCCGTCTGTTCAGACAGCCGGTCAACGGATCGGCGCGGGAGACCTCCATCAGCGCCTGGTGCTGACGGCCGTGGTTGCGAGCCTGCCAAGTGCTCATCGCGCCCGTGCAGAACAGCATCGCCGCGAACAGCGCCTGATAGCTCCACGGCGTGCCCGGATCCGCGATCGCGAGACCCAAGTAGGAGAGCACCGAGAGCCCTCCGACGATCACGACGGAGACGAGCGGATAGGACATCGCGGCGAACACGACGGGGATGAAGAAGACCAGCGCCAGGGGGCTGTGGGTGCCGCCGTCCGCCGCCGCGGCGGTGACGATCAGCGCCAGGTCGAGCACGCTCCAGGTGAAGAAGAACGCCTCCCGGTAGCGGCTGCGCACGATCTGCGCGCGGGGCAGCTGGGAGATCACGAAGGCGCCAAGGAGCCCGGCGCCGAACAGCATCGAGATCGCCAGCCGGTGCGGGCGTTCCCATGTCAGCGCGATGTAGAGGCCGCTCGCCCCGCAGACGGCATACGTCAGCCACACGCCCGCGGCGAAGGTGGCCTCGCGCATGCGCAGCGCCGATTGGTCGACGATCCCCTGATCGTCCCAGCCGTTCATAGGGACTTATCGGGTCACGGCCGCCAGACCTGAGTGCGGCAAGACCTCATCTGGACAGCGCCAAACGGCGTCGAGCACCGTTATCCAGTCGGAGCGACCCGCCACGCCGGCGGGTAGGGCAGCGGCTTGAGTGTCTGCTCGAGCTGCTCGCGCATCGGCTCGAAGGGCGCGGGCAGCGACAGGCGCTCGCCGAGGTGCTCGGGCTCCTCGTCGATCGCGAAGCCAGGGCCGATCGTGGCGATCTCGAACAGCACGCCGCTGGGCTCGCGGAAGTAGACCGATTTGAAGTAGAAGCGTTCGATCACCGGCGTCGGTCGTGCGCCGGCCTGCGCGATCAGCTCACGCCACTGCTCGATCTCCTCGAGACGGGACGCGAAGGCAACATGGTGGACCGAGCCGGCTCCCTGGCGGCGGTTGATCTCCGGGGGCGCCGGGTCATAGGTGTAGGTGCCGCCCCGCTGCTCGCCGCGAACCTCCCAGCTGCCGACGGCGGCGCCGGGAGCGAAGCCGAGCGTCTCGGACAAAAGCCGCTCGCTGCTCAGCGGCTCGCTGCTGTAGGCGCGAACGCCGTCGAAGCCCAGCAGCGCGTGCTCGGACGGGATCTCCGGCGAGGCAGCCGCAAGTCGCTCGTCGCCGCTGGCATCGATGACGAGCTCGTGTTCGAGGCCCTCGGGGTCGGAGAACAGCAGGCTCTCGGCCGCCAGGGTCCCGTCGACGCCGCGGTCGGCGAGACGCTGCTTCCAGAAGGCGAGCGAGTCGCTCGAGGAGACCCGCCAGAGGATCCTGTGGACCATCCCCGCCCCCGCCACCCCCGGCGCGGCGTCGGGGTACTCGAAGAACGTCAGGTCGAACCCCGGCGAGCCGTGCTCATCGCCGTAGAACAGGTGATAGACGGCCGGTTCGTCCTGGTTGACCGTGCGCTTGACCATCCGCATGCCGAGCACATCCGTATAGAACTCGACGTTGCCGGTGGCGTCGGCGGTGATCGCGCTGATGTGGTGGATGCCCTCCAGCTTCATTGCGCCAACAGGCTAGCGAAGCGGCCACGTGCGATCATCGGGCCGGTGCGAGACGGATCGCTCATTCCGCGCTTCGGGCGCGCGCGGCGCGATCCGGAGATGGCCGTGCTGGAGGGCTTCCATGCCGTCAAGCACGCTTTGCGCTTCGGCGCCGAGCTGCAGGAGATCGTCACGCGCGATGCCGCCGCCCTCGAGCGGCTGGCCGAGCGGCTGGGCCCGGACGTCGCACCCCAGCTGAGGACGGCGGCGCG
Source organism: Solirubrobacteraceae bacterium (assembly GCA_036271135.1). Lineage (GTDB taxonomy): Bacteria > Actinomycetota > Thermoleophilia > Solirubrobacterales > Solirubrobacteraceae > Palsa-744. The sequence continues at coordinate 110,941 of DATBBF010000020.1, read as the reverse complement.
TGAGATCGACCCGGAGCTGTTCGAGCGGCTCGTGCCACTGGCGCCCGCGACGGGCGTCGTGGCCCTGGCGACACGGCCGCGGGTGACGCCGGCGGGAGTCCTGGCCGCCGGCGCTGAGGCGCCCGTGATCCTGCTGGAGAACCCCCGCGATCTCGGCAACATCGGCGCCTGCGTGCGGGTCGCCGCCGGCGCCAACGCGGCCGGCGTGCTGAGCACCGGCAGCCACGACCCCTGGCATCCCGACGCGCTGCGGGGCTCCGCCGGGCTGCACTTCGCCCTGCCAGTCGCCAGGCTCGACGACGATCTCGCGGAGCTCGACGGACTGCAGCGCCCGCTCCTGGGCCTGGACCCCGACGGCGAGGACCTGGACCCCGCGCGGCTCGACCCGCGCGCGGTCCTGGCCTTCGGCACCGAGCGCGATGGCCTCAGCCCGGAGCTGATCGCCCGGGCCGACGGCCTGCTGCGTATCCCCATGCGCAGCGGTGTCTCGAGCCTGAACCTCGCGACCTCCGTCGCGGCGGTCCTGTTCGCCTGGCGGCTCTCGGCCTAGGCCGCCGCGGCTTCGACGTCGTCCAGCAGCCGCCAGTTGCCGCGCAGCGCCCGCTCGGCGCGCGCGACCATCCGGTCGGCCTGAACACCGGCGTCCGGCACGGCCGTCATCAGCTCCTCGATCAGGGCGCCCGCGGCGGCGGCGTGCTCGACGTCGAGCTCGGCGTGCAGCGAGAAGTACTCGGTCGCGGGACCTTCCTCGACCTGGTCGTAGTGCTTGCGCAGGCCCTCGAGCTTCGTCGCCGAGATCGCCGGCTGGGAAGCCTCGATCGCGTAGAGGACAGCCAGCCGCTCGAGCAGATCGCCGGCCTGGGTCCAGGACTCCGCGCACTCCTCCGTCCCGGTCAGCGCCTCCACACCGGACTCGATCCCGCAAGCGTCGGCGAAAGCGTCCCACAGGGCGACGTGATCGCGCTCCTCGCGAGCATGGCGCGCGAGGCCTGTCGCCGAGCCCGGAGCGCTCTCGCAAGCTTCTCTCGCGGCGGCGTCGGAGGCGTCGGCGAGGGCGATGACCGCCCGGCGGTACTGGCCCGCGTAGAGGCCGAGCTCCTCGCGACTGAGGGCGCCGGCGCTCCAGCGGCGATAGAAGGGATGCTCGAGCACGTTGGTGGCGGCGCGGGCGGCGTCCAGCCTGGTGAGGATGTCCATTGCGATCTCCCGTCTGATGAGGTTGCCGGCTGTCAGCGGAAGGACATCGTCCCCCCAGCGCAGAAATCTACGGACAAGAGCCGACGCTGGTCTCGTGGCGCGAGTCGGCAGCACGAGAACGGCGCGGCTGATCGGCGGGAGACAGAGCCGGAAGGGGTCATTGGCGTGACGACGATCATCGTCATCTCAGGGGTTGCCGCGATGGCATCGGGCATTGTCCTGGCGCTCGCGATGGGACAGGTCGCGGCGCGGGCCGACGACGAACTGGACGAGCTGCTGGCACGGCGCCAGGGCACGGGCACCGCCCGGCGAGGAAGCGACAGCTACGCCGGGTTGGCCTTGGCCCAGGTGACGATCTCGCCCGAGCCGTCGATGACGCTGTTGTCGTCGAGGACCAACGCGGGAACCCAGCGGTTGCCGGTCAGCTCCTGGACCTCGCGCCGGCCGCGAGTCTGGTTGAGCACACCCGGCAGCGGCGCGAACCCGTAGGACTTGATGATCTCGGGGTCGTGGCCCGCGTCCTTCAGGGCGTGGTAGGCGTTGGCGCACGGGTGTCCGCCGGGGCGCGGCGTCGGGAAGGTGCCCCAGCAGACGTAGAGCTTCACGAGGTGACCGTCAACTTCCCTTCCATGCCAGCCTGGCGATGTCCGGGAACGGTGCAGTAGAAGGTGTAGGTGCCGGGTTTCAGTTTCAGCGTCAGCGTCTTGGAGCCACCCACGAACGTCGGCGTCTGCCCCAGAACCTTGCTGCCTTCGGCGACCGCCACGTCGTGTTCGACCGGGGACATGTTCGTCATCGTGATCGTGACCGTCCCGGCTTTGGCCGACAGCGCCTTCGCATCGAAGGCCAGCTGGCCTCCGGGGTCGGCGGCGAGGGCGAGCTTGGTCGGCTTCGCGGCCGCCGGCGATGAAGCGGGCGGCGGCGTGCCGGTCGTCGCCGTCGGCTGCGTGGAGGTGGTCGCGCCGCCCGCGGGCGCTTCGGCAGGCGCGGCTGGAGCGGCCGGTGTGCTCGGCGTCGAGGTAGCCGGCGCGGCGTTGGCCTCGGCGGTGTCTTTCGAGCCGCCGGAGGTGGCCACTGCCATCGCCACGGCGATCAGGACGAGTACCGCGCTGACTCCCATCACCGCGCGCTGCTGGCCGAGGTTGGACGGGAAATCGGGGCGTCGCATGCCAACGGCCATCGAGATGAACAGCGCCCATGCGACCAGCACGCCCCCCGCGATGTAGAAGGGGACCTTGCTCTTCTCGGCCGCCAGTACAGGCGCCAGTTGGAGGGCGAAATGCACGGCGCGAGCCTAGCCGATGAGGCGCCGGGTATGCTCCCCGGCGCGATGACCGATGCGGTTCGAACGCCCGAGGACGCGCTCGAGGGATTGCCTGACTTCCCCTTCCAGTCGCACTACCGGGAGGTCGATGGCCTGCGCCTCGCACACCTCGACGAGGGTGAAGGAGCGCCGGTGGTGTTCTTCCACGGCGAGCCGACCTGGTCGTTTCTGTGGCGTAAGGTCCTGCCGCCGGTACGCGATGCCGGCTTTCGCTGCATCGCGCCGGACCTCGCCGGCTTCGGTCGCTCCGACAAGCCGACCGACATCGGCTTCTACACCTACGATCGCCACGCCGCCCTGGCCGGATCGCTGCTGGAGGACCTCGACCTCACCGGTGCCACCGTCGTCGTCCACGACTGGGGCGGGCCGATCGGGCTGCGCCTGGCCGTCGAGCACCGCGAGCGGATCGACCGCCTCGTGATCCTCGACACCGGACTGTTCACGGGGCATCAGAAGATGACCGACGCCTGGATCGCCTTTCGCGACTTCGTCGAGCGCACCGAGGACCTGCCCGTCGGGTTCCTCGTCAAGGGCGCCTGCAAGAACGACCCCGGCGACGAGGTCATCGCGGCTTACGACGCGCCCTACCCCGACGTCCCCTCAAAGGCTGGGGCACGGGCGTTCCCGCTGCTGATCCCCCAGGCCCCTGACGCTCCCGGCGCCGAGGCCGGGCAGCGCGTCCACGAGGCGCTCAAGAGCGACAACCGGCCGACGCTGATGCTGTGGGCCGACGCCGACCCTGTGCTGCCGCTCTCCACAGGCGAGCGCTTCGCCGCCTCGATCGGCCGTCCCGCGCCACGGACGATCCCCGACGCGAGCCACTTCCTCCAGGAGGATCAGGGCCCGCTGATCGGGAGCCTGATCGCCGACTGGCTGACGGGCGCCTAGCCCCCGCCGGCAGGACCTGGGTCCTCCAAGCGCTATCCCGGCCGCCTGTCCGCGCTAATCCTCCGCGGTAGGCGCGAGCTGCGCGGGATCGGCCGCCGGCTCCAGGCCAGGCTCCGAGCGCGAGGCCCGCAGCTCGTAGTCGCGGCGCCGGTTCAGGTCGGCGCCGGCGAGCACCCTGTCCGCCTTCATCGCCCGGGCCATTCCCTCCGAGAGCGAGCGGGGGAGGACGGCACCGAGGACGTTCGTCCGCTTCGCCGACTTCGGCACCCACACGTCGACGATGCCGTGCTGCAGCGCGTCGACGATCGCCTCGGCGACGTCTGTCGGCTCGAGGTTGCTCATCCCCCGTGCTGCGCCGAGACCCGAGCCGAGCTCGGTGTTGACGACAAACGGCATCACGTAGCTGACGTCGATGTGCGCGCCCATCAGGCGCAGCTCGCCGCGGATCGCCTCGGTCAGGCCGACGACGGCGTGCTTGGTGGCTGAGTAGGTGGCGCCGCCCGGTGCGCCGAACTTCCCGGCCTGCGAGGAGATGTTGACGATGTGCCCACGGTCGCGGGGGATCATCCGCTCGAGCGCCAGCTTCATGCCGAGGATCACGCCATGGAGGTTGATGTCGATCATCCGCCGGGCGGTCAGGTCGTCCTCGTCGATGAAGCGCCCGACCTGCATGATGCCGGCGTTGTTGACGAGCACGTCGATCGGGCCGAGCTGCTCGGCGGCGCCGTCGAGGAAGGCCGTGTAGGACTCGCGGTCGGTCACGTCCAGGGGCAGGGCAATCGTGCTGCCACCGAGCTCAGCGGCCGTCTGGCGGGCTGCCTCCAGGTCGAGGTCGCCGATCGCCACCTTCATGCCCTGCGCCAGGAAGGCCTTGGCGGTCGCTCGGCCGATCCCGCGTGCGGCGCCGGTGATCGCGGCCGTCTCGCCGGCGAGGATGCGGGGCTGCTTTGCCATCGGGTCTCCTCCTGGTCGCTGGGTTCTCCTCAAAGCTACCGGCCCGGCATCGAAATCGGGGCGTTCGGGCTAGTAGGGTGCGATACATGCCGTTCTTCAAGGTCGAGGGACAGCGACTCTCCTACACCGAGTACGGGGGTGGACCGGCCGCTGTGACGGGATCGGGCGTGCGTGGCCGCACGGCCCGCAGCGCGCCCGGCGCGGGACGTCCGCTGATCCTGGTCCATGGGCTGCTGCTCTCCCAGGAGATGCACCGGCCGCTGGCCGAAGACCTCGCGGCCCGCGGCAACAGGGTCATCACCCTCGACCTGCTCGGCCACGGCGGCTCCGACCGACCTCGCGACATGTGGCGCTATTCGATGGCGACCTATGGGCGCCAGATCGTCACCCTGATGGACCACCTCGGGATCGAGCAGGCGGTCGTGATGGGCACCTCGCTTGGCGCCAACGCCGCGCTGGAGGTCGCCTCCTCGCATCCGGAGCGCCTGCGAGGCCTCGTCATCGAGATGCCCGTGCTCGACAACGGCCTGCTCGGCAGCGCCCTGGCCTTCACGCCGCTGCTCGTCGCCCTGACCTTCGGCGAGCCCGTGATGAAGGTCGTCGCTCGGGTCACGAGGGCGATACCGAGGCGCCTGCTTCCCCATCTCGGAAACGTGATGCTCGACACCGTCCGCCAGGAGCCCGGCCCGGGCGGTGCACTGCTTCAGGGCCTGTTCTTCGGGCGCATCGCCCCGCCGCACGAGGAGCGCAAGACGTTCACGACGCCGACGCTGATCCTCGGTCACGGCCGCGATCCCGTCCACCCCTTCTCGGACGCCGGGATGCTTGCCAAGGAGATGCCGAACGCTCGGCTCCTGGAAGCAGAGTCGCTGGTGGAGCTGCGCCTGAAGCCCGAGCGGCTGACCGGCGAGATCGCCGACTTCCTTGACGAGCGTTGGCGCGGACGCCGCCCGGCTCCACGCGCCGCCAAAGCCTCGAAGCCGCGCCGCACGACAAAACCCGCGCCCGCCAAGCGGCGCAGCGCAGCGCGCGGCTAGCTCGCCGGCAGCAGTTCGAGTTCGTTGACGGTGATCCGGCCCGGTGCCGTCGGGGTCCCGATCGACGATTCCGGGGCCTTGCTGATCCAGAGCGTCACGAACCGATAGGACTTCTTGCGATTGCGCAGCCCGATTCGGGCGTGGCGCTTCTTGACGACGATCGAGCGGCTCAGCGACGACCATTCTGGATCCGTGATCGACGGTGGCACCGTCTTGGCGGCCGATCCGTAGACCTGGACGGTCATTCCCGGCGTGGTAGTCACGAGCTTCACCGCCGAGAGCTTTTTGAGCGACTTCAGGTCGATCAGCACGCCCTCCGCGAGGGCCGGGGCGGTCGCCGGGTTGATCTGCGCGGTCCAGCCGGTCGAGTCGTCACCGTCGATCGTCAGGCTCGGGTCCCCGAACCATTCCGCCGGATAGTTGTAGGGGTTGTACGTTTCGGCCGCGTCGGTGTCGAGGAAGATCGCCGCCGGCTGCGTTTCGGCGCCCGCGCCGCCCGTCCCCGCCGGCGAGGTTTTCTGTTTCGTTTCCGAGCTGATCGTCGGCGTGCTCGTCGTGGGCGTCGTCGCCGTCGGCGTGGTTGCCGTCAGCGGGATTTTCGGCGGTTTGGCGATCCCCGGCAGTGGCGTGGCAGTCGTCGGGGTCACGGCACCGGGCGTGGGTACCGTGGCGGGCGTCGTCGGTGCGGGCGCCTGGGCGACCGTCGCCGTCACCGTGGGCGCTTGAGGTCTCTTCTTGCTCAGCGCCGCGTAGCCCGCGGCGGCCGCGCCGAGCACCAGTACGACTGTCGTCACCAGCACCGCGGCGAGCGTCCGCCCACCGCCGGTGCCGACAGAGCCTGGGGCCCCGGTCCCGCATTGCAGGCACCAGTCCTGGCCGGGAGCCAGCTGCGCCGAGCACTTGGGGCAGGGATGGCCGGCGCTGACGGCCGGCTGCTCGTCGGGCCGGCTCTCGGGCGGGTTGCCCGCGGGCGCCGCTTGCTCCGGGCGCCCGTCCTGGGCGGGCGGGGTTTCGGCGAGGGACGTTGCCACGGCTTTGAATTCTAGCCCGCGGCGGCACGGGAGCTTCAGGTTCGCTCTCGGGCGTGCGCGCCTCAGGCCGGGGTGGGCGGCCCACCCGGGACGATCTCCCGACCCGTCGGGCGCATCTCCTCGTCGAGCTCCAGCTGCCAGTAGTAGCGCGTGAAGGTCGTGCCCGGATGGAACTCGCCGACGTGCGGGGCGACCGTCTCGCCGCCCGCCATCGCGACGATCAGCTCTGGGTAGGTGCGCCCCGGGAGCGCTGCATAGACGGGCGCCGGGAAGGCCCCGCCGAAGCGCGTGTTGACGTCGGTGATGCCGAGCCCAACCTCAGGGTCGCGGAACACCTGCACGGTCGCCGGTCCTCGCACCCCCAGCGCCTCCACCACCCGGCGACCCAGCTCGACCATCTCCACGTCGGCGATCGCGGCGCCCTTGATCGACTCGCCGCCGCGCGACTCGAGCATCGTCCGAGGGATCGCATTCAGGCAGCGCCCGTCGAGATCCCCGAGGCAGTCGATCGAGATCTCAGGCCCGACCATCGCACGCTGCACCATCACCGGCTCCTCGACGTAGTCGACGAAGAAGCGGGCCTCCCTCGCGTCGCGCGCGAGGTGGATCGAGCGTGCGCCCGAGCCGCGGCGAGGCTTGACCATCACCGGGTAGTCGATCCGCTCCAGGTCCGCCTCCGGCAGGACCGTCGGCGGCGAGGGCAGGCCGAGGCTCTCCAGCAGCCTGTGGGTCTCGAACTTGTCGTAGGTTGCCTGCGCGACCTCTGAGGAGGGCACGAGCGAGGGCAGGCGCCCTTCCTCCCGCGCCAAGGCGAGGATCTCGATGTCGAGATCCGTCAAGGGCAGGACGGCCCCGACGTTCTCCCGCTCGCAGATCTCAGCCAACGCCTCGACGTAGCCGCGGTCGTCCATCCGCGGCACCTCGGCCCTCACGTGGGCGGCGTACTGCGCGGGCGCCAGCGGTGAGGCGTCGGCCACGATCGTGCGTGTCAGAGCAGCGAAGCAGGAGACGATGTCGTAGCGCTTGCCCGCGGCTGTCAGGAGGATCGCGGGTCGATCCGGGTTCACAGCTGTCCCTCCCAGCCGCCGGAGGCGCCCTTGTAGAGCCCTTCGCCGCCGAGCACCATCGCGACGGTCCGGGCCAGGATTCGCAGGTCGAGCGCAGGCGAGCGGTGCTCGATGTAGTAGAGGTCCAGCTCGATCCGCTCGGCCCAAGGCAGCGAGGCGCGGCCGTTGACCTGCGCCCAGCCGGTGATCCCCGGCCGCACGGCCAAGCGCCCGCGCTGGCGGTCGTTGTACTGCTCGACCTGAATCGGCAGCGTCGGGCGGGGCCCGATCAGCGACATCTCCCCTCGCAGCACGTTCAGCAGGTTGGGCAGCTCGTCGACGGAGGTCCTGCGCAGCAGCGCGCCGACCCGCGTCACCCGCGCATCGCCGGCGTCGATCGCGAGGCCCGCGCCGACGTGCTCGGCACCATCGACCATCGTCCGCAGTTTCAGGACCTCGAAGGAGCGGCCGTCGAGTCCGACTCGCTGCTGGCGGTAGATCGCGCCACCCCGGCTCTCCAGCCTGATCGCGACCATCGCCGCCAGCAGCAGTGGCCCGGTCACGAGCAGACCGAGGGCGGACACGGCGAAGTCGATCAGGCGGCGGATCACCAGCCGCATCTTCTCAACGTGTGCCCTCGGCGGCTTCCCAAGAGGCCTCGGTGCCGTGGCGCAGCCAGTCCCACAGTCCGAGCGCCGGGGAGGCCGTCGTGAGGACGTAGTAGCGGGCGATCAACAGCGGGCGCAGCCGCAGCACGCCGCCGAGCCCCGCGGCGAGCAGCAGCCCGAGTTGCGCGACGAGAGTGATCCAGTAGAGGGCCCCTCCGGGAGCGCCGGGCAGCGCCAGCAGCGCGATGTTGGCGGCGAGCGCCAGCGCATGCAGGCCGGGGCTGGCGTAGCGCAGCAGCCGGTGGGAGAAGACCATCGCCGCATATCCGAGTGGGTAACCGCGCGGGGAGAGCATCCCGCCGCGCAGCAGGATCGGCCAGGTGTGGCTCATCATGCGCCGCTTGCGGGCGAACTCGCCGTCGACCGTCGGCACCATCTTCTCGCTCGCCCTCGCCGTCGGCACATAGACCGCTCGGAGCCCGCGCTTGACCATGTTGAACGGCAGCGAGAGGTCGTGGCCCATGATCGGGTCGACGACGATGTAGGAGCTGCGGCGGGTGGCGTAGATCGCGCCGTTGCCTGCCGTGATCGAGGACAGCCGCGACTCCAAGCCGCGCACCGCCAGCTCGTAGCGCCAGTAGATCCCCTCCTGGTTGCCGCCCCCGCGCCCCGCGACGGCCTGCACGAAGTTGACCTGCCCGCAGGCGTAGCCGACGCGCTCGTCGGCGAACGCGCCCGCCAGCTCGCGGGCCGCATCGGCCCGCCACAGGGAGTTGGCATCCGAGAACGCGACCAGCTCGCCGCGAGCGCGCTCCACGGCGGCGTCCTGCGCGCGGATCTTGCCGCCGCGGGGCAGCTCCAGCACGAGGTCCGCCCCCGCCTCACGAGCACGCCCAGCCGTCTCGTCCGAGCACCCGTCGCAGACGACGATCACCTCCAGCAGCTCTCGCGGGTAGTCGAGCGCCAGCGCGTTGCGCACCTTCGCCTCGATCACCTCCTGCTCGTCGTGAGCGGCGACGACCAGCGACATCGACAGCGGCTCGCCGACGGTTGGCGGTGCACTCACCGGGCGCAGAGCGGCGAGAGCGGCGAGGGCCAGCGCGTAGCCGAGCTGAGTCCAGAAGATCAGCGCCACGCTGAGCCAGAAGATCACGGTGAGAACGAGCATCGAATGCCATTCTCGCGGGTATGTTGGAGTCACAGCCATGAGCTACACGATCAAGAACCTCGACTCGACCGAGGACAGCGCCGTCAAGTTCGGCTTCTCCGAGATCGGCGAGGCGCACTTCCCTCGCGAGGAGCTGGGCGCCGAGCGCACCGGATTCGCCTACCACGTGATCAAACCGGGCAAGCGCCAGGCATTCGGTCACCGCCACGAGCAGGCCGAGGAGGTCTGCGTGGTGCTCGAGGGCGGCGGGCGCGTCCGCCTCGACGACGAGGTCCGCGAGATCTCACGCCACGACGCGATCCGCATCGCTCCCCCTGTCGTCAGGGCCTTCGAGGCTGGTCCCGAGGGTATGACCGTGCTCGTCTTCGGTCCCCGTCACGAGTCCGACGGCGAGCTGCTGCAGGACTTCTGGAGCGAGTAGTCAGCCCACTCGCAGATGCTCGTACAGCGCCAGCGTCTGGCGTGCGATCGAGTCCCAGGAGTATTCGCCGGCGGCGGCCTGTAGTGCGGCAGCGGCCATCCGCTCGCGCTCGGCCGGAGCGGCCAGCAGCTCGGTCAGCGCCGTGTGAAGCGCCGCCTCCTCGCCGCTCGGGACGATCCGTGCGGCGCCCGTGCCTGCCAGCTCCGGAAAGCCGCCGACATCGCTGAGCAACAGTGGTCGCCCGAACGCCAGCGCCGTGAACAGAACCCCCGACTGGTCGATCTGGCGGTAGGGAAGGACGACCAGGTCGGCGCGGCGGAAGTAGGCGCCCAGCTCACGGTCGCCGATGAAGCGGGGGATGAAGCGCACGTTCGGGGGCGCCGCGGCCAGCAGCGACGAGATGTCCATCCGCGGCATCCCCGCGATCCACAGCTCGGCGCCCTCGATCCCGCGCCAGGCTTCCAGCAACACATCGATGCCCTTGTACGGACGCATCAGACCGAAGCACAGGACGACGGGGAGATCGGTCTGAAACGGCGGCTCCTCCCCAGCCGGTGGATCGCCGGCGAGGTGGGTGAACGCCCCGTGGGGGATCACATGGACTCGTGCCGGATCGACTCCGAGCTCGTCGGTGAGCCGCCGCCGGCCGTGCTCGGAGTGGGCGACGATCGCATCGAAGCGTCCGTAGAGACGGCGCTGCGCCGCGCGCTGTCCGGGGCGCGCCTCGCGCGGGAGGATGTCGTGGGCGGTCAGCAGCAGCGGGCGGCCCGGACGGCGGCGTGGGATCAGCTGCCCGTCGAGATGCTGGATGGTCAGCCACTGGAAGTGCACGACCTCCGCCCGGCGGGCGGCACGGCGGTAGCGGAGCATGTCCGGCACATGCTCCGCCAGCTTCACGACACGCCTGGGCCCGGCGCCCTCGACGCGCGCGGCGGCTCCGTAGAACGTCTCACGGCGCCGGTAGCCCTCGGGCGCCGGCACGCTGCCATAGGCGAAGCGGCTCGTGAACAGCTCGACCTCGGCGCCGGCCGCTCCGAGAGCGGCGCACAGCGCGTGGTCATAGGGCGGCGTGAAAGCCGAGGGATCGACGACGTGGACGCGCACCGGCACGGACAATAGGCCCGCGGGAGGTGAGAATGTGAGAATGGACGAGCCGCCCCCGGAGATCGAGATCAGCTTCTGCGTGGTCAACACCTCCCAGCGCGACCTGCTGCTGAAGGGCCTCGACGCGATCGGCCGCGAGCGCCGGATGCTGCCGTTCCCGACCGAGGTGATCGTGCTCGACAACGGCTCGCGCGACGGCTCGGCCGAGGCGGCTCGGGCGCACCCCGAGGTCGACCGCACGGTCGCCCTCGAGCAGCGCCGCGGCAAGGCGCTCAACGACAGTGAGCTGCTTGCGTCGGCCCAGGGTCGCTATGGGCTGCTGCTCAACGAGGACTCCGAGCTGCTTCCCGGCGCGACCGCAGTCCTCCACGAAGCACTGAGCAGCCGGCCCACGGCAGCCTGCGCGGGCGCCCAGCTGCTTCGCCCCGACGGCTCGCCGCAGGCCTGCGCCTGGCGCTTCCCGGGACCGTTGACGGCACTGGCTGGAGCGCTGTTCCTGCATCGTCTCGTGACGGTGCAGAGCCGGGGTGCGCACGTGCGCGAGGTCGACTGGTGCCAGTCGGCGGCTTTGCTCGTGCGGCGCGAGGCAGCCACGGCGGTCGGCTATCTGGACCCCGACTTCTTCGTCTACTCCGACGAGGTCGACTTCGCCCTGCGGCTGCGCGAGGCAGGCTGGAGCAGCGTGTTCGTCCCGGGCGCGCGGGCGATCCACCATGAGCAGCTGGCGACGGGCTCCGTCCCCGAGCGCAGGATCGTCGAGATGTCTCGCAACCGCGACCTCTACATGCGTAAGCATCACTCCGCGGGAGCCGCCCGGGCCGTACGCTGGCTGACCGCCTACACCTACGCGATCAGGGCGCTCGTCGCAACGGTGCTCCCAGGCCGGGACCCCCGGCGCTTCTGGCGACACGTCACGACGACGCTGCGTCCCGAGCGGGGCGAAGGACTGCGCGAGGCGGCCGATGCTTACAACCGCGCGTGATGAGACGCAAGCCGCTCAGGCGCGGTCGAAGACGGCGATCAGCGCGCGCACGACGACCGGGTCGAGCTGGCTGCCCGCGACCCGTTCCAGCTCCGCACGCGCCTCCGCGGCCGTGCGGCCCGGACGGTAGGGGCGGTCGGTGACGATCGCGTCGTAGGTGTCGCAGGCCGAGATGATCCGTGCCGAAAGAGGGATCGCTTCGGCGGCGAGACGGTCGGGGTAGCCGCCGCCATCCCAGCGCTCGTGGCTCGAGCGCACGGCGGGCGCGAGATGCGCGAACGCGTCGATCCGCGCCACCAAGTCGCCACCGACAGCCGCGTGGCGGCGCATCACCACCCACTCCTCGTCGGTCAGCGGCCCGGGCTTCAGGAGGATCTCGCTGGGCACGGCGATCTTGCCGACGTCGTGGAGCATCGCCGCGAGGCGAACGTCCCGGGCCTGTCCGTTGGAGAGGCCCATCTGCAGTGCGACCCGCTCGGCCAGCTCGGCGACGTCCTCGCCGTGGGAGGCCGTGTAGTCGTCCTTCGCCTCGACGGTGCTGGTGAGGATCGCCAGGGTCGTAGTAAACGCCGACTCGAGCTCGGCGACGAGGCGCGAGCGGTGCAGGGCCGAGCCGAGGCTGGCGGCGACCGCCTCGACGAGCACCACGTCGGTCTCGCGCAGCGCGCCGGGTTCGACCGCCTCGATGTTGACAACGCCCCACACGCGGTCCTCGACGAAGATCGCGACCGAGACCTCCGAGCGGGGATCGGTCTTGGGGTCACGGACGATGTAGTCGGGGTCTTCGCGCGTCTCGGAGACGAGCGCCGTCACTCCCGTCCGTGCGACGCGGCCATTGACGCCGTGGGTGACCGGCTGCTCCGTCAGCAGGAACTCGGCCATCACCTCAGCCAGCGGGCCGCGACCGGCGACCAAGCGAAGAAAGCCGTCCTCGTCGAGACGCTGCACAGCGGCGAGGTAGAAGGCGAAGTTCTCGTGCAGAGCGTCGACCACGACGCGGCCCAGCTCCTCAGGTTCGTTGTGGAGTGCAAGCCGCGCGTTGAGCTCGGCGGCGACCCGCAGCTGATCGCGCAGCCTGGCGAGCTCGCCCGCGGCCGCGACGCTGCGGGCATGGGTGTCGGCACGCTGGCGCTGGACCGCCTCGGCGCGGCGCTTGCGCTCGCTGGCCCCTGCGCGAGGGGCATCCTTGATCTTCAACTCCGGCACGGTAGGGCAGGAATCGGCCGCCGCACCTCCTAGCTTGAGCAAAGTAACGGCCGGCTCAACACGCCGAAAACCGCCGATTTGCTCAGAGATCGCGGAGCGGATCCTCGGCGTAGGCCTCGACCTCGCCATGATCAGCCCGGAAGGACGCCACGCGGCGGCGGCCGTCGGCGACGAGACGCAAGGCCTGCTCGCGCTCATGAGGATGGAAGAAGCGGCTCGCAAGCAGCGCCGCGGGCACCAGGGCGAGCCACGCCACGCGAGTCGCGAGGCCGAGCAGCCCGTGGTCGGGCAGCAGCAGCTCGCCGGACACTGCGACGGCCGTGAGAATCGCCGTCAGCTGCGCCAGACGCAGCCATTCGAAGCCGACTCGGAACAGGCTCCGCGTCAGCAGGTACATGACCGCGAGCATCGCCGCGTAGGCGCCGCACAGGGCGATCCCGGCGCCGGCGATGCCGAGGTTCGCGCCACCTGAGGGCACGAGCACGATCAGCAGCACGATGTTGACAGCCAGCCCGACAGCCGCTGCCGGCATGTTGCGCGAGGTGACCCGCGCTCGCCCGGAGATCGCGACGAACACGAGGTAGAGCCCGTAGAGCGCCCACCCGAGCGCCAGCCAAGGCAGTGCGCGGTGGGCGTCGAAGTAGCGGTGGGCGGCCAGCAGCCGCACCATCCAGCGTCCCAGCAAGGCGACACCGCAGACGACAGCGCCTGTGGCAAGCGTGTAGTAGGTGGTGACGAGGGAGTACAGACGGCCCGCCTCCTCGTCGTCCTCGATCGAGTAGGCCAGCGGCGGCCAGGCGTACTGGAAGCCCCGCACGGCCACGAACACGACGGTCGCGAGCTTGATCGCGACCGCGTAGAGACCGGCGGCGCCGTGGGAGTAGGAGCGGTAGAGGTAGAGGCGGTCAGCCACCTGCAGCGCGTAGACGCTTGCGTCGGCCGGGACGGTCGGCAGACCAAAGGCGAGCATCGCGCGCAGGTCTGAGGGCACGACGCGCAGCGAGACGCGGCGGCGCAATACCCACCAGAGAGCCAGGACGATCACGGCGGAGGCGCCGAAGTTGCCCAGCAACAGGCCCCGCGCTCCCTGGTCGGCGAACACGACGAGGCTGACCGTGAAGGCGATCGTCAGCAGCACGTTGGCAGCGGAGGCGTAGATGTAGGTGCGAGCGCGTTCGTCGACCCGCAGCTGCGCGTAGGCCATCTCGAGGTTCGTGAAGGCCCACAGCCCGAGCACGGCGCAGTCGAGCAGCAGCGGATCGCGGAAGTCGAGGATTAGCTTCGAGAGCGGAGCGGCGAAGATCAGCGCGACCACCGAGGCGAGCGTGGTGGTCCAAGCGACCGTGGCCGTCGCCGTGCGCGCTATCCGGTCACGACGCTCCAGATCCTCATCATCGAAATAAAAACGGATGAAGGCCTCGCCGACGCCGACCCTGACGAGGATGCTGGAGAGGATCACCGCCGTCAGCAGCGATTCGGCGGCACCGTAGGCCCCGGGGCTGAGATGGTGGGTGTAGAGCGGCAGCGTGAGGAGCGCCAACCCCTTCGCCAGGATGTCCCCGAACTGATAGGCCGCGCCCGTCGTGACCAGGCGCCTGAGGTAGCCGAGCACGGCTCAGAAGCTACTCGCGGCGACGGAACGCCCGCGAGGTTCCGGCTCGGCCGTGTCCGGACCCGCGACGCCGCCGGCGCGCGCCAGCGCGACGCCGATCGCCAACAGCGCCCACGTGAACGGGTCCTCGAGGAAGTCCGCGTAGGTCCAGGTGTGCAGGACCAGGGCCGCGAAGCAGGCCGCCAGGGCGATGCGCGGCGGCGAGCGACCCGCCCCCCTGAACAGCACTCCGAAGGCGAGCACGAGCAGCGCCACGTAGACAGCCAGGCCGATCAGGCCCTGCTCGGCGGCGACTGTAATCGGGATCGTGTGCGAGGCGGATGTCGCGTTCTGCTCGGTCGCCTGGCTTGCCTTGCTGTGGCGCTTGTACTCCGTTTCGAAGGACCCCGCGCCGAAGCCCTCAAGCGGCCTGTCGGCGAACAGTTCGAGACCGCCTTCGATCAAGTTGGTGCGGCCGTTGGAGGCATTCTGGGCCGAGCCGCCTTTGCCTTTCAGGCCGAAGTGCAACGAGCTGGGGGCCGCCGCCAGCACCACGGCGCCCAGCACGAGCACGGCGGCAGAGACGTAGATGGTGCGACGCAGATCCCAGCGCCATGCGGCCAGCACCGCCAGTCCCAGCAAGAGGGCCGCGATGCTCGACTGCGAGAAGCTCGTGACGAGTCCCGCCAGCAGCCAGGCCAGCACCAGCGCCCCGATCTGCGCCTCGCGGCGCGCCCCCCACAGCACAACGGTCGTCACAGCGATCATCACGAGGATCAGGAAGCGTCCGTAGATGCTCGGATCGAAGAACACCGAGTTGACGCGGAAGTAGTTGTCGTACTGGTTGGCCGCGACCAGCTTCGGGTTCAGGAACAGGCTCTTGCGCGCGTACTCCACGAACCCGACTCCGGCCAGGACGATCGCGATCGCCACGAGCAGGCCGAGGCAGCGCAGCAGCAGGCGGCTCGTCCACGGCACGTCGCGCAGCAGCACGAACAGCAGGCCGAAGGGGACGTAGAAGAAGGCGACGTTCTCGGCGGCCTTGGCACGATCGGGCGAATAGGCGATCTGCAGCACGTACAGCGCGACCACCCCGAGCAGCACCCATTGCAGCCGGCGGATCGCGGGGTCCGCCCCGTCGTGGGCCAGGGGGCTTCCGGCGGAGGATCCATGCTCCCCGTCGTCGCGGAGCATCGCCAGCAGGCGCACGAGGACCCCCGCCGCGACGACCACGTACAGCGGGATCAGCAGGTTGACCGTGCGTCCGTCGGACGCGATCGGCACGCGGAAGGGCAGCGCCGCGGTGACGAGCAGCGGCAACGCTTCGGGCCGGCGCTGGATCAGGACGGCAAGCAGCGCGACGGCGAGGAGTCCCGCCACGGCCAGGGGTATGAGGGTGCCCGCCGAGGGCAGGCTGGTAGCGAGCGGGCTCACCCTCGGACCAGCCCGAAGCTGCGCGGCGAGAGCACCGGGCCGGACTGGCCGCTGAGGGTCAGGCGAACCCTGTATTCGCCTGCGGGCGCTGGCGCCCCCTCGGTCTCGGGCACCAGATACGGGTGCCCGCCGGGGGTGCTGGCCGCTCGATAGGAGCGAGCGGTGCCGCGCCGCCCGTTCCAGCGCAGGGAGAACTGTTTGTAGCGGGGCACGGCGTGTTCGCGCAGCAGCGTCGCGACGACGTTCCCCCTTGAGTCGATCACGGCGACGGACACCCGTTCGGCGTGGGAGAGCTTGAAGGAGATCGACTCTTCTTTGTGGCGCCCGGCGGGCGTCGGCGAGAAGTTCGACGTCAGCTGAAATCGCTGGACGACCGTCGGCGTGTGCTTCAGACGCTGGGTCAGGAAGAAGGCCAAGAAGCAGGCCACGACCAGCGCCCCGAACACGACCCGGCCCAGCGGATCGCCGGCGCCGCGGTTCTCACGAGGGCCCCGAACCTCCCCCGCGGCAGCTGCGCTCAATCGCCGCCGCCCAGCGCAAAGCGCTCGACCGTGTCGGAGCGCAGCCCGAGCCGCAGCGTCTCCAGGGAGAGCACGTCGGCAGGGGCGATGTTGCCGAGATTGCACTCGGTGCCGAAGTGCTTGAGCAACCAGACCTGCTGAGCCTGCAGGGGCGCGTCGAAGATCAGCTTGGAGGGATCGATCGAGTGGGCGATCTCCTCGATCAGCCCCGTCCTCGGTTCCCCGTTTGCTCTGTAGATCCCGGCCGTTCCCGACTCCCGGGCCTCGGCGATCACCTTCCAGGCCCCTGCCTGCAGATCGCTTTCGATCTGTTCGACCCACACATAGGGAGCCATGATGAAGTCGACGTCCTTGCTGCCGACCTCGGCGAAAACGACGAACTCCCGCGACAGCCGTTCGATCAGCTCGCGCTTGACCTCGGCCTCCAGCTCGATCGTCCCGTCGGAGATCTCGACGTGGCGCAGGCCCAGCTCGCGCAGCCAAGCGATCAGCCCGTCGATGCGCCCCTGGCGGATCGCCACCTCGGTGAGGGTGCCGCCGAGCACCACCGGGATTCCGCGCTCGGCATAGCGAGCGAGCTTGGGGGCCAGGTTCTGGCTCACCACCGCCGTGCCCCAGCCGAGCTTGACGATGTCGACGCTGTCGCCGGCCACCTCGAGCAGACCGTCAACTTCGGCGACCGACAGGCCACGGTCGATCACGTGCGTGATGCCGCTCTCGCGCGGCTTGGAGGACCGCGCGGGGATGTCGAGGAAACCGGTTATGGCGCCGTGGTGGTCGTGGCCTTGTCGGTGCCCACGACGACCACCACCTTCGCCGAGCCGGCCAGCACGGCGACGGCCTGTTCCATCGGCTCGACGTGGCTCACCGCCAGCGATTTGGCGACTCCGGCGGCGTCCGCCTGATGGCCTGAGGCGTACTCCACGACCGTCGCTTCGTTGGCGCCGGGCGGCCGGCCGTCGAGCGCGTCCGCCTGCGAGTAGCCGCGCTGCTGCAGTTCTGAGGAGATGAGATGTGCCAGGCCCGTCTGTTCGGTGCCGTTGAGCACCACGACGCTCGTTTCGGCCGGCGGGGTCGCTTTGGCCTGTTTGGTCGTCGACGAAGACTTGTGATGGCTCGTGCTGGTGGTCGTCTGAGTGACCGATCCGTTGTTGGCAGACGTACCGGTGCTGCCTTTCGTCGGCGAGGAGCCGCCTTTGCCGGCGAGCACCAGCACCAGCGCGAGGATTGCCAGCACGCCGACGCCGATCACGATCGTTCGTGTCCTCGATCCACCACCGTCGCGGGCGCCGGCGCCACGGCGCGACCGGCGAGAAGGAGCGGCGGGCTCGGCGACCGTCCGGGTGGCTGAGCGTGCCGCACCCGCGGACTCGACCTGCGCGGGCGGCCGACGCGGGGCGCTCGGCGCGGGGGGCAACGGCGGGCGAGCCGCGGGCGTCGCCGGACCGGGCGACGCGGGGGGACTCGGGGCCCTCGCCGCCGGTGCGCTCGGAGTGCTCGCGGAGGCCGCTGCCCCGGCGAGCGCTGTCGCCGCACCGCTAGCGGCGGCAGCTGTGGCGGGGGCGGGCGAATCGCTCACCGGAGACGACGGCGCGCCGTCTGGAGTCTTCGCGGGCGCATCTTTGCGTTGCGCGCCCGCGGCCGACGCCGGGGCTCCCAGCGGTGCGGTGGCGGGCGCAGGGGCGGCCGGGCGCTGCCAGGGGATCGGCTGGGGAGCGCCACCGGGGGTGGCGGGCGATGCAGGAGCTTTGACAGCGCTCGCGGCTGCCGGGACCGGCGTCGGCGTCCCAGGCGTTCCAGCGGGTGTGACCGGGACAACGGGCGCCCCGGGCTGGGCCGGTGACGCTGCGGGTGTGGCGGCCGGCGTCCCGGCAGCCGTGACAGCCTGCCCTGGGGCAACTTGGGCGCCAGGCACGGGCGGAGCGCCGCGAGCGTGGATCGGCTGGGCGCGGGGCACCGGGCGCACGCTCTGGGCGACCGGCGGCTGCTGCACCCGTGCGGCGGCCGCGGCGGCGACTTTCTGCTCGGCGTCGGCGGCGCGCTCGGGAGCGCGTCCGGCCCAATCGCGCAGGCGTCTTATCTCGCGCGCCTGCGAGAAGACCAGCAGCGACAGCACGGCGATCCCCAGCAGGGCGGCGAAGGCCACGACCGCCCCGATCTTCGTGAATTCGCTAGAGACTGAGAACGCGAGCAGCGAATGGCTCATGAATTGGGGGAGTGTACGAGGGGCTGAGGCGCATCGCGCTGAGCGCCGGGCTGCGCGGGAGGCGCATCGGCCCCCGCGCCCGCCTGCTCCCCCCCGGATGCCTCCTCGCCGTCAGGCGGCTCGCGCAGCTCCCGCGAGAGCTCGGAGACCTTCGCGGCGAGCCCCGCCGCGTCCCCCTCCAGCACCAACAGCCTGATCTCGGCGAACATCGATTCGACCGCCGGAACCCCCAGCGGCTTGCGTTCGGCGCGCAGGATCTTCTCGGCGTCGGTCGGTCGCGCCCGCTCGTAGCTGTTGAACAGTTGCTCGTGGAGCTTCTCGCCCGGGCGGCTGCCGACGATCTCGACGTCGATGTCGCGGTCGGGGTCCAGGCCCGAGAGCTCGATCATCGCGCGAGCCAGCTCGACGATCTTGACCGGCTCGCCCATGTCGAGCACGAACACCTCGGCGCCCGTGGTCGCCCTGACGCGCTTGCGGCGATCGCCGTTGGGCAGCGGCGAAGGCGCCGTCGCCAGCGATCCCGAGCGGATGATCAGCTGCACCGCCTCGGGGATCGTCATGAAGTAACGGGTCATGCGCTCGTCGGTCACCGTCACCGGTCCCCCGCGCTCGATCTGGCGGCGGAAGATCGGGACGACGCTTCCGGAGGAGCCGAGCACGTTGCCGAAGCGGACCGCCGCGTAGCGAGTCTCGGGGAAACGGGCCGTGGCGGCCTCGAGGGCGAACTCGGCCAGCGCCTTGGAGGCACCCATCACGGTGGCGGGGGCCACGGCCTTGTCGGTCGAGACCAGCACGAAGCGGCCAACTTTGTGATCGCCGGCGACGTGCGCGACGACCTGGGTGGCGATCGCGTTGTTGCGGACCGCCTCGACCGGGTTGGCCTCCATCAGACCGACGTGCTTGTAGGCGGCGGCGTGGAAGACGACCGTCGGTCGATGCTCGGCGAACACCTCTCGCATCCGCTCCTCTTCCTTGCAGTCCGCCAGCACCGCCGCGAGCATCGACTCCGGGACGTGGCGCTCATCCTGGAGCTCGCGGAGGATCGAGAAGAGGTTGTCCTCGGCGTGATCCACCAGCACGATCCGGTGCGGCTCGACGCGGGCGATCTGACGGCACAGCTCCGCGCCGATCGAGCCGCCGGCGCCGGTCACGAGCACGACCTGCCCGCCGAGGTAGGCGCCGACGCGGTCGAGCTCCATCAGCACGGGCTCGCGGCCGAGGACGTCCTCGACGCGGACCTCGCGGACCTGCCTGGCGAGGGCACCGCGCGTCTGCAGCAGCTCGAAGACGGTCGGCAGCGTTCGTACGGGGATGCCCCGCTGGCGGCACTCTTTGACGATCCGCGCACGGGTCGATCCGGGCGCCGAGGGGATCGCGATGATGACTTCGTCGGGCTCCGCGTCGTCGAGGATCCGCGGCAGGTCCTCCTCGGTGTTGCCGCGAACCCGCACGCCGTCGATCCGCAAGCGGTGCTTGAGCGAGTCGTCGTCGAGGAATCCGACTGGGATCAGCCCCAGCTCACGGTTTCGAAGGATCTCCCTGACGACCATCCTGCCCCCCTCGCCGGCGCCCGCGATCAGGACCGTGCGCTCGCCCTTGCGGCTGGAGCGGAACGCGGCGAGCGGGCGGCGCTCGTAGATCGTCCGGGCGATCGCTCGCATGCCGATCAGGAAGACCAGCGCCAGCAGCGCGTAGAGCACGATCACGCCGTTGGGCAGCACGACGGCGACCGTGGCGTTGGCCGCGTGGCGCCCGTCGGACACCGAGGGGTAGGCGTGCGTCGGGCGGAAGATCTCGATCGCGACGACCGTCAGCAGGACGATCAGGACGATCGCTCGCACGACCGCCTCGTAGTCACGCTGGCCCGCGTAGCGCCAGCGGCGCTGGTAGACGCGGGACAGGACCAGCACCGGCAGGCTGCCGCCGAGAACCCACCACAGCGTCGCCGAGCGCAGCTCCGCGTAGTGCTTCGGCGGGCCGCTGTTGAAGCGAAGCTGGAAGGCGAGGTAGTACGCGAGCGCGACCAACGCTCCGTCCACTGCGAGCTGGGGCAGGGAATGACGATGGAGCGGAAGGGCCGCGGAGCGGATCCGTCGGCGCATTGCGCAGATTGTAAGCGGCTAGGGCTGCTCTGTCGCCCCGGAATGAGCCTTTGCGAGGCCGCCGCCGCTCAGTGGCGAGAGCAGTAGGTCCACCAGCAGGCCGGGGTCTCGCCGCACGCGCGTCGCCTGGGGCTCCTCGCCGGTGGGGATCGCCAGCTCCTCTGCCCGCTCGAGGACCCGCAGACGGCGTTCAGCGATCAGTCGTTCGTCGACAGCTCCCATCCGACCCTGGAAGGTCGTATAGACGGGGGTGCCGAGGGCCACCGCCTCGCGGTTCATCGTGCCACCGGCGGAGATCACGAGGGCCGCGGCGGAGATCAGCGACTGCGCGTCGATCGCCCGCTCGGGAACGAGGAAGCCCGGTATCCGCGCCAGCTGCTCGCGCTGCTCGGCCAGGCGTGGCAGCACGACCGGCTGCACCCCGTCGCGCTCGGCGGCCCGCCGCAGCCGCTCCAGGACGGAGCCGAACAGGTCGTTGTGCAGGCGGTGGTAGAGCGCGACCTCGGGCGGGGTCCGCACGACGACGATCGGGCGCTCGGGGTCCAGGCCGAGCTCGGCGGGAACGCCCGCGTCAGCCTCGAAGTCCGACAGGTAGTACTCCTCCTTCAGCCCCGGATAGGGACGCAGCTTGCCCCCCGCCCCGTAGCGGTCGAGGCGCTCCGGTGGGATCGCCTCGGGCACGACGACCGCGGCCGCCAAGCGGCAGTTGACGTTGTGCTGGATCTTCGCCCACTCGTAGTCGAACATCGTCGTGCTGGGCACCCGCAGCAATGCCGCAGCGACCGTCACGTCGTTCGAGCCGTGGCCGAGAGCGATGTCGAAGCGACGGCCCCGCGCCCAACGCGTCAGGGCACTCGTGCGGGAGACCAGGCCCGTCGCCTTGGCCGCCATGCGCCCGCCACGGTGCCGGCCGATCGCGGTGTGCTCCACCCCGAGCCGGTCGCACAACTCAAGCGTCTGGGCGAAGTCGCGAGCCGTCACGGAGACCTCGTGGCCGTCGGCACACAGGTGCTCGATCACGGGGCGCATGACCAAGACGTGGGGGCTGTTGGTGAGGTCTATCCAGACGCGCATCGCAAACGGAAGGTAACGATCGTGGGCGCGGGGGCGGCCTCCTCGCGCCCAAGGCGATTCTCAGCCCGCCCACAGGATCGGGCTGTATCGTTGACCGGCCTTGCTGGTCCTCGCCTCGATCTCGGAAACGCTCGTCAACGAAACCTCGCACTTCGTGAGCGAAGCCGGCCTGCCCGGGATCTTTGCGCTGATGGCAATCTCGAGCGCCTGCATTCCCGTACCTTCGGAGGTAGTGATGCTGTTTGCGGGCTTCGCCGTCGCCGACCCGGGCCAGAGCGGCGCCCACCATCACCTGACGATCGTCGGGATCATCCTTGCCGGGCTGATCGGCTCGATGCTCGGTTCCTGGGTGGCCTACGCCGTCGGGCGCGGCGGACGTCTCGAGCTGTTCGAACGCCACGGCGCGAAAGTCCACATGGGTCCGGCGCAGCTGGATAAGGCCGATCGCTGGTTCCAGCGCCACGGCGAGGCGGCCGTCCTGTTCGGTCGCTTCATACCCGTCGTCCGCGCGTTCGTGTCGCTGCCGGCGGGCATGGCGAAGATGCCGATCGGGCGCTTCACGCTGTTCTCCTTCATCGGCACGGTCCCCTGGGTCGTGGGCCTGGCGATCGCCGGCCACGCCGTCGGCGGTGACTGGAAGAGCGTCCGCAAGGCCTTCGAGTACGTCGACTACGCGGTCGTCGCCCTGATCGTCGTGGGCATCGTCTACTGGATCTCAAGGCGCCGGCGCGCGCGCAGCGAACCGGCGAGGAATGCTGCCGGCTGAGCGAGCGCTCCCGCTCCGTCATGCCGTAGCGCTGGGCCTGCTGCAGGGCCCGGCTGAGCTGCTCCCGATCTCCTCATCCGCGCACACGACGCTGCTGCCATGGCTGGCCGGATGGCCCTATGCCCGTCAAGGCGGCGCCCAGCGCAAGTCCTTCGAGGTGGCTCTGCATGCCGGGGCCGCGCTCGCGCTCGGCGGCTCGGCGCGAAAGACGCTCGAGCGTCCGCGCGGTGGGTCGCGCCTGGCCCGGGCACTCGCACTGACGCCACCGGCGCTCGCGGGCCTGGTGCTGCGCGGGCAGATCGAGCGGCGGATGGGCGGTCCGCGATCGATTGCCGGCGGGCTCGCCGCGGGCGCCGTGGCGATGCTCCTGGCCGACCGTCCGCGCCAGTCCGCCGGGCGCGACTTCGTCCAGGCGGGTCCACGCGACGGCCTTGCACTGGGGTTCGCCCAGGCAGCCGCCCTGGCGCCCGGCGTCTCGCGCAACGGCGCGACGCTGGCGGTCGCCCGCGCGCGCGGCTTCGACCGTTCCGCCGCCCACGAGCTGTCCTGGTGGGCAGGCCTGCCGGTGCTGTTCGGAGCGAGCGCCCTGGAGAGCGCCCGCATCGCCACAGGCAAAGGGCGGAGCATCGACTCGACGCTGCTGGCCGGTGGCGCCGCGGCCTGCCTCTCGACCGCTCTCAGCGCCCGAGTCGGCGGGCGCGGGCTGGCGCGGCTGCCGCTTGCGCCCTTCGCGGCCTACCGGCTGGCACTGGCCGCACTCGTCGTCGTCCGGCTGCGACGCGCACAATAGGAGTCCAATGACTGCCCTGGGCACCCTGATCGGCGGCCGCTACCGACTCGACGAGGTCATCGGCCGTGGCGGCATGTCGACCGTCTACAAGGCCTTCGACACGGTCCTCGAGCGGCCGGTGGCGATCAAGCTGATGCACCGCGAGATCACCGGCGACTCCGACCAGCTCGAGCGCTTCCGGCGCGAGGCCCGCTCGATCGCGCAGCTCAACCACCCCAACGTCGTATCGGTGATCGACGCCGGCGAGGAGCCGATGCCCGACGATCATCTCTCGGCCGCCGGCGAGGAGGCGGCGACCCCCTACATCGTTCTCGAGTACGTCGACGGGGAGACGCTGAAGAGCATGATCCGCCGCGAGGGTCCCCTGGAGATCCCCCATGCGCTCGCCTACGCGATCGAGATCGCGCGCGCTCTCGGCGCGGCCCACGAACGCCAGATCGTCCACCGCGACGTCAAGCCCCAGAACATCCTGATCGACCCTGAGGGAGGTGCCAAGATCACCGACTTCGGGATCGCCCGCTCACTCAGCGAGGAGGGGCTGACGATGGCAGGGCGCGTGCTGGGGACGACCGACTACGTCTCCCCCGAGCAGGCCCTCGGCCAACCGGTCACGCCGCAGTCGGACCTCTATTCGCTGGGGATCGTGCTCTACGAGATGCTGACCGGCGACGTGCCCTTCCACGGCGACTCGCCGGTCGCGGTCGCGATGAAGCACGTTCGCGAGGATCTTCCCGACGTGCAGGCACGCCGCCCGCAGATATCCGCCGCCACCGCGTCGGTCGTCGACCGCGCAGTTGCCAAGGACCTCACCGTGCGATATCCGGACGCGGCCGCCATGACCGCGGACCTCGAAAACGTGCTGGCGATCGAGGCCTCCCGGACAGGGCAGACGACCGGCGAGGTGACGACGGTGCTGAAGACGCTGCGCGGGCGCGCGCGGCGGCGACTGCCCTGGCGAATGCGCCACCCTGCCCGCTGGCTGGCCTCCCTGGCGCTGCTCGCGGCGATCGTCGTGATCGTCGTGATCCTGGCCGGCGAAAACGCGCACCGGGGCACGGGCGTCGCGCCCGGAGCCTCCTCACGGGCGGGGCTCGTCGCCGTGCAGCTCAGCGCCTCCGCGGCCAACGACTACAACCCGTTCGGCACGGGTCCGGAAAATCGCGATCAGATCGGCAACGTCGTCGACAGCGACCCGAGCACGACGTGGAGCACCGAGCGCTACTTCGAAGGCACGCTGCGCAAGGCGGGCGGCACGGGTCTGGGCATCTACCTCGACGCGGCGCCGGGCGTAGCCGGACGGGGCATCGAGATCCAGACGCCGACGCCGGGCTTCTCGGTCCAGATCTACGTCGCCGACCACATCGACCTCGGGCTCCCCTACGGAGACTCCGCCTCGCTCGCCAGCCGCGGCTGGGACGGCCCGGTCGCCACCATCGCCGACGTGCGCGACGGCGAACGGATCAGGCTGAAGACCCCCTCGAGCAAGCACCGGTACTACCTCGTCTGGATGACGACGCTTCCCCCGCACCGCCAGTCGGCGACGATCGCCGACATCACGCTGTTCAAATAGCCCGCCCGGCTCAGTGCCGGCGCGCGGACTGGGCGGCGTGCCGGGCGATGGCCAACCGGCAAAGGCGGTCGACAAGCTCCGGGTAGGACACCCCCGAGGCCTCCAGCAGCTTCGCGTAGACGCTCGTCGGCGTGAAGCCGGGCATCGTGTTCAGCTCGTTGACCAGCACCTCCTCGCCGTCGACGAAGAAGTCGACGCGGGCGAGGCCCTCGCAGCCGACGGCGCGGAAGACCTCGCCGGCCAGCTCGCGGACCCTGGTGCGCGCGGCCGCGGAGATGCGGGCGGGCATCAAAAGCTCCATGCCACCGGGCGTGTACTTGGCCTCGTAGTCGTAGAACTCGCCCTCGAAGACGATCTCGCCCGGCTCGGAGGCAAGCACCTCGGTGGGCGAGACCTCGAGCACCCCGCACTCGACCTCGATCCCCGCCGCGGCCGCCTCGACGATCGCCAGCGGGTCGTGCGTAAAGGCCACATCGAGGGCCGCGCCGAGCTCCTCGCGAGCGCCGGCCTTGACGATCCCGACCGAGGAGCCGAGGTGCGCGGGCTTGACGAACGACGGCAGGCCGACGGCGGCGGCGCGCTCGATCGCCTCGCTCGGGTCGGCCTCGAACTGCGCAGCGCCGATGCCCGCGTAGGCCACCTGAGGCAAGCCGAGCGTGACCATCAGGTCCTTGAAGAGCACCTTGTCCATGCAGACCGCCGAGGCCGCTACGCCCGCGCCGACGTAGGGCACGTCGAGCATCTCGAGCATCCCCTGAACCGCGCCGTCCTCGCCGAACGGGCCGTGCAGCGCGGCGAACACGACGTCGGCTCCGGCCAGCCCCTCGCCCGGCGTCACGGCGACCGTGGCGCCGTCCTCACGCCAGCGTCCGTCGCGACCGATCTCGATCCAGCTGGTCCGGTGCCCGGCCGCGACCAGGCCGTCGCGGACGGCCGCGGCGGAGGACAGCGAGACGTCGTGCTCGGAGGAGCGCCCGCCGGCAAGCACGACGACGTGCAGGGCATCACGGGCTCCTGCGGGCGGCATCCCCTCAGCCACCGGCGCCCGTCGGGGGTGTCGTGGTCGTGGTCGTCGTGGTGGTTGGCGTCGTGGGTGTCGGTTCGGGACCGAGCACGCCGATCGTGATCGTCACGACCGAGCCCTTCGGGGCCTGGCTGCCGGCGGCGGGGTTCTGACGCAGCACCACCCCGACCTGAGCCGCTTCGCTTGTCTGCGCCGAGGCGGTCTTGGGCTTGAAGCCCGCCTGTCCGAGCGCGACGGCCGCGAGCGTCTGACTCTGCCCGACGACGTCGGGGACGGAGATTTCCTTGGGCGCCTGGGCGACGGTCAGGTTGACCTTGCTTGCTGCCTTCACCGAGCCACCGGTCGCGGGGGTCTGGGAGAGCACCGTTTCGGGAGCCTGGGTGGCGGAGGTCTTCTTCGTGACGGTGCCGACCGTCAGCCCGGCATTCGTCAGGGTGGCTTCAGCCGCCGACAGCGACTGGCCGGTGACGTCGGGAACCTTCACGGGCGCCGGGCCGCTGGAGACCAGCACGACGACGGGGCTGCCGAGTTGCTTCTCGGTGCCGGCGGGCGGGTTGGTTCCGATCACCTTGCCGGCGGCGACGGTCGCGCTCGTTTCCTTGGTGGTCGTCGGCTTGAACCCGGCCTTGCGCAATCGCGCCAACGCGTCTGCGGCGCTCAGTCCTTCGACGTCGGTGACAGGGGCGCTGGCCGGTCCGCCGGAGACGATCACACCGACGCGGCTGCCCTTTTCCACTCTGGTGCCGGCGGTAGGTGTCTGGCTGATGACGAGCCCGCTCGCAACCGTCGAGCTGGCCTGAAACGACGGCACCGCGTCGAGTCCTGCGCGGCGCAGCGTCGCTCCGGCGGCCTGTTCGCTCTGCCCCGTCACGTTCGGCACGGTCACCTTGCCGCGGGAGACGAGCAGCACCACAGCGACGGCCGCGGCAGCGACTGCAAGCGCCGCCAGGCTCCACCAGAGGATCTGGCGGTTTCGGCGTCGCCGCTGCTCGTCCTCGCTGCTGAGTGGCTCCTCGGGGTAGGGCAGGGGCGCCGCGAGCATGATCCCCGTCGGCGGCTCCTGAGGGGCTTGCTCGGCGGGTCGATGAGGCTCGATGTAGTCCCCGCCGCCCGGCAGCGCCTCGCGCTCGCGCTCCAGCGCCGAGATCAGCTCGTCGTCATCGGCGAAGCGCTCGATCGGGTCCTTGGCCAGCGCCCGCAGCACGACCGCGTCGAGCGAGGGCGGCAGCGCGGGGTTCAGCTCGCTGGGCGGGCGCGGCGTCGCCGAGACCTGCTTGAAGGCGATCGCCACGGCCGTCTCGCCCTCGAAGGGCACGACACCGGTCAACAGCTCGTAGAGGATCACGCCGACCGAGTAGATGTCTGAGGCCGCGCTGACAGCGTAGCCCTGCGCCTGCTCGGGCGAGAGATATTGGGCGGTACCCATGATCGAGCCGGTCAGCGTCATGTCGGAGGCGCCAGCCCGGGCGATGCCGAAGTCCGTGACCCGCGCACGCCCCTCTTCGTCGAGCAGCACGTTGTGGGGCTTCAGGTCGCGGTGGATCACGCCGCGGCGGTGGGCGAAGCGGGCCGCGCGCAGGATCTGGATGACGGTCTCGATCGCAAGCGCCGGCTCCAGCGGCCCGGTTTCGCGCACGAGCGCCTTCAGCGAGCGGCCGGCCACGTACTCCATCGCGATGTAGTAGGTCCCGTTCCACTCACCGCGGTCGAAGATCGCGACGATGTTCGGGTGCGACAGCGCGGCGGCGCTGGAAGCCTCGCGCTTGAACCGCTCGACGAACTCCTGGTCTTCGGCGAAGTGATGGTGCAGGACCTTGACGGCGACCTCGCGGCCGAGCAGCTGGTCCTGGGCCAGGTAGACGTCGGCCATGCCGCCCGAGCCGAGCCGGGAGAGGACGCGGTAGCGCCCGTCGATGATCGTCTCGGGATCAATCATGGAGCAGCCGTTCGATCACCTGGCGAGCGACGGGGGCAGCGAAGGCGGCGCCCTGGCCGGGCACTCCCTTCAAGGTCACGGCGATCGCCACACGTGGGTTCTGAGCGGGGGCGAAGGCGATGAACCAGACGTTGTTGATGGCGGTCCCGATCTGCGTTTCGGCGGTGCCGGTCTTGCCGGCGACCTGGATGCCGGGGATCTGCGCGGAGGTCCCCGTGCCTTCGTTGACGACGGCTTCCATCATGCTCGTCACGGCGGCGGCGGTGGCGGGTTTCATGACTTGCGATTGGACCTGCGGCTTGACGCGGTCGACGGTCTGCCCTTCGGAGTTGACGATCCGGCCGGTCAGATGGGGGACCATCAGCGTGCCACGGTCGGCGACGGCCGAGGCGACCTCGGCCATCTGCAGGGGCGTGACGGCGAGTTTGTCCTGGCCGATCCCCATGCGCCCGATGTCGACCTTGTCGCTGGTCGGCGCGATCAACGTTTCGCCTTCCCGCTCGCCACTGCTCGACATTTCCGTCGCGGGATAGTCCAGGCGCGGCTTGCGGTCGAAGCCGAAGCGGCTCATGTAGCGCGCCAGGGTGGCCTTGCCGACGTGCTCGGCAACCTGTGCCCAGACGGTGTTGACCGAGCGCGCCAGCGCCTCGGTCAGAGATATCTGCCCGAAGTTCTCGTGGTTGTCGTTGGCGAGCGGCACGCCGGAGACGACGACGCCGTCGCGGCCGCTGACGGTCGAGGAGGGCGTATAGGCGCCTGTGTCGATCGCGGCGGTTGCGGTCACGACCTTGAAGGTCGATCCGGGGGCGTAGCCGAACTGCAGCGCGCGATTGACGAGCGGCTGCCCCTGGCTGTCGTGGGCGAGCCGTTCGTAGGAGGCGGTCGAGCGTACGGAGTTGGGGTTGTAGCTCGGCGAGGAGGCCATCACGGTGACCGCTCCACTTCGTGGTTCCAAGGCGACGACGGCGCCCTTGTGTTCGCCGAGCGCTTCGACGGCGACGCGCTGGGCCTTGGGGTCGAGCGTCGTGAGCACCTTCTCACCGGTCGGTTTGTGGCCTTGGAGCTGGTCGAGGATCGCCTGCAGGCCGGTGTCGGTCTGACCGTTGAGAGCGGCGCTGCGGAAGCGCTCCAGGCCGGCGGCGCCTCGGTTGGTGAAGTAGTAGCCGACGGTGTTCCCGAACAGGCTGCCAGTCGGGTAGCTGCGTTCGTAGACGCCTTCGGCACCACGTTTGCTGTGCGCCAGAACGGTCCCGTCGGAGGCGAGGATCGGCCCACGGGCGATCCGCTGCTGCTCAAGCAGACCACGCCGATTGAGGCTGTTTTCGCGCAGCGAGGAAGCCTGGAAGATCGTCCAGCGCGAGGTGAAGCCGACGAGCACGGCGAATAGCACGACCACCAGGCCGTAGAGGCGAACGATCGGCCGGTTCACAGGCGCCCACTCATTCCAGCTGGTCGAGTTCGAGGCTTCGGATCAGCGAGGCGGCCTTGCCTTCGGAGCGGAGCGTGTGGTCGAGCAGCGTGCTTCGCCGCTGTGGGCGGATCGTCGAGGCGCTGACCCCCGAGACGTACTGGCTGCTGTAGAGATCGACGTTGCCGGGCAGCGCGAAGGGCACGCCCTGGTAGAGGGTGACGAGACCTCGTTCGTTGGTGCCGATGAAGTAGATCGACTGCAGGGCCAGGAAGGCACCCGCGCCAAGCAGGCCCAACACGACGAGCACCGCCGCCAGCTTGCCGGCATGGCGAGCGCCGAAGCGTCGCCGGCGCCTTGATCCGGAGCGCGCCGCGGGACCGCGAGGACGCCGGGCGCCCGCCATGGACATGGGCGACTCCCGCGCCGGCACACCGGTCTGGCCTTCGGCGCGTCGCGCGGTCGTCGGCGGCGTCTCGACGACCGGGATGCCCGTCAGCGTCGGCTGGTCCACCGCGGGCTCCGATACGCCGACCTCCTCCAGCCGCAGGAGGATGACAGTGATGTTGTCCCGGCCTCCCGCCTGGTTGGCGGCGGCGATCAGCGCCTCGCCGGCGTCGCGCAGACGAGGCTGGGAGATCAGCACTTCGGCGATCAGCTGCTCGGAGAGCATCGTCGTCAGACCGTCCGAGCAGATCAGGTAGACGTCGCCGTCCAGACCTCTGAGCGAGCGGGTGTCGACCTCGACGACGCCCTCGATCCCCAGTGCCCTCGTGATGACCGACCGCTGCGGATGCTCGATCGCTTCCTCGGGCGTCAGGCGCCCCTGTCGCAGCAGCTCGTCGACCAGTGAGTGGTCGTCGGTCAGGCGCAGCAGCTGCCCGTCGCGCAGGCAATAGGCGCGACTGTCGCCGACATGGGCGATGGCCACCTCGTGCTCGCCGACGTAGATCGCCGTGAGAGTCGTGCCCATACCGGCGTGCTCGGCGTTCGTGTGGGAGAGCTCGTAGATCCGAGCGTTGGCCTGCTGAACGAGTGCGGCTAGCGCGCCCTCGGGCTCGCCACCGTCGGGCAGGCCCTCCTGGAAGGTCTCGGCAGCGACCTTCGAGGCGACCTCGCCGGCCTGCGCCCCGCCCATCCCGTCGGCCACGACGAACAACGGCGAACGGACCATCAGGGAGTCCTCGTTCGCGCGGCGCTGGCGCCCGGTATCGCTGCCCGAGTAGTGCTCGGCGACCCTCAGCATCCAACGACCATCTCAGTCGACCTCGAAGACGAATTCGCTGTCGCCGATCCGTACGCGATCGCCGGGGTGCAGTGGCCGCGGCGTCTGCAGCAGCTCCTCGTTGAGATAGGTGCCGTTAGTCGAATGAAGATCTTCGACGACGACGCTGTTGCCCTGCTCGTAGATCCGGGCATGCCGGGAGGACGCGAAGGGGTCCTCCAGACGAATCTGAGCGTTGTCGCCGCGGCCGAGGACGAGGTCCTCGTCGAGGTCGTAGATCATTCCTTCCTCGTGGCCCGGGGCGCGCTCGACGACCAGCCGTGGAGCGCGTCCGGCGTAGTCGACCGGGCCCAGGGCCGAGGCCGAGTACATGCCCGTCGCATCCGGCGGGGCCTCCGGAACGCTCGCTTCCTGGCGTACCGCCGGGCTACCCCGCAGGTCGCGCCGGGCGCTGCGGGCAACCCACAGCAGGAATAGATACATGACCGCGAGGAAGCCGAACTTCAGCGCGACGGATGCCGGGTCGAGGCTGTTCATCCCAGTTCGAACCGCGCTTCGGTGGAGCCCAGCTCGACGCGATCGCCGGCCTCGAGCAGCTGGCGCGAGTGGATCACGTGGCCGTTGACGAGAACGCCGTTGGTCGAGCCGAGGTCCTCGATCTCCCAGCCGTCGGGGCCGAGGCGGATCTCGGCGTGGCGACGGGAGATACCGGTGTCGTCGAGCACCAGATCGCAGTCGCGGCCGCGACCGATCGTGCCCCCGGCCGGGGGCACCATCAGCCGCCGACCGCCGACCGCCAGCAGCGCCCGGGCCGGGCGGCCCTGGGCGGCTTCGACGGGTCCGCGTACACGCTCGGAGGTGCTGTAGATCATCGTCTTGCCGTGCTCCTCTGCACCGGCGGGCCCGGACGGGACCGCGGGCGGGGCCCCTGGCCGCCCGGCCTCACTCTGACCGGCGGGCCGGACCAACCGCGCCTGAATGCCGAACTCGCCGAGGGTCAGGCGCTCGTCGGTGTCGAACTCGATCTTGACGCCACCCGCAAGGATCAGATCCTCGGTACGGGCGTGCTCGAGCAGATAGGCGCAAAGCTCGTCGATCACCTCCCCTTCGACGCCCTCGTAGCGCTCGCGGTCCTCAGGCGAGAGCCAGACGACGAACTCGTTGGGGGCATAGACACGGGACACCGAGACGGTGCGGTGGGCGTCCATCTCGCGGGCCAGCTTGCGGGCGAGCTCGATCGGGCGCACCTCCGAGCGGAAGGCGCGGCCGAACGAGCCCTCGACGAGTCTCGCGATGGTGTTCTCGACGCTCTTGAGCAGGTTCATCGGTGGGTAGTAGCGGACCGCGGCGGCCAGCCGGCGGCGATCCTGCAAGCCATGCTACGCACACTGGGGTGGTCGGGCCACCCTCACGCGGGACCGCGCAGGGCGCGGGTGCCGACGGCGAGCAGCGCCCCGGCGAGCGCACCGAGCACGGCGCCGCGCGGCGTGGGATGCACGGCGGCGCCCGACAGCCCGGAGTCCAGCACCGGAGCGGCAAGCACGAGAGCCACCGACCAGATGCCCACGGCGACGACATCCACAGCAGCGTGGACGCCGCGCACGAGCCAGGGCAACAGCAGCGCGCCAACGCCCCACAGGAGCGCGCCGAGCAGGACGCCGGTGCTGAGCATCGGCCCGAGGACGTGGGAGGCGGCGCTCGATATCGACGGCTCCCAGACGTCCCGGGAGGGCGTCCCCGCGGGCGCCCCGAGCCACAGCCTGCGTGCCAGCAGCGGCTCGGCGAGTGCCGTCCACCAGTAGCCGAGCGCGCCGAGCACGAGCCGCTTGCGCCAGCCACTCGCCTGCCCGGCTATCGCCGGGAAGACGCCCGCCAGCCCCACCACGCCGAGCGCCGGCGCCAGCAGGCAGCTCAGCCACACCGGGGAGATCCGCCGCGAGTAGGGCTCGGGCGGCATCGCCGCCAGCGGCAGCAGGGCGGCGCCCAGCAGCAGGCCCACGCCAGGATGGCCGACGACCGCCTGCCAGACGATCGCGGCGAGAGCGAGGGCGATCCAGAGCGTCCGGGGAAGTCCGCCGTGATCAGGGGCCGGTAGTCGGCCCTGCCTGGGGTGAGCCTGCTCATGCTCGAGGAGCAGGCTGGGCTCGTGCGGCTGAGCGGGCTCCGGGAGCGCTCGCCGCGGCTCACGTACGCGAGTGGCTCTCGGGACCAGCAGGGTCCGACTGTCGCGCCTGACCGCGCGCGAGATCCTGCGAGGCTGCTCGAGCAGACCCTCCTCGAGCGTTTCCTCGAGCCCGTAGCGCAGATCTTCGAGCGTGCCGCGACGAGCAGGGTCCGGGTCGAGCGCGTCGTCGAGAGCGAGCGTCAGCTCGCGGGGCAGATCGCGACGGCGACGACCGAGGGACTCAAGACGGCTGCCGATGCGGCGGGCGGTAGCGGCGGGCGTCGCACCCCGTACGGGGTTCTCTCCACAGAGCGCCTCGTAGAGGACGAGCGACAGGGAGTAGAGATCGGCCTCCTCCCCCACCTCGCGACCCTCGCTCTGCTCGGGCGCCATGTAGGCGAGAGTGCCGAGCACATCGCCAGTGCGTGTCAGAGCGTCCTCCTCGGCGATGCTGGCGCCTCCGAAGTCCGTCAGCTTGGCGGCGACAGGGCGCTCGCCGGCAGCACGCGACAGAGGGGTGTCGGGGATCAGGACGTTCTGGGGCTTGATGTCACGATGGATGACCCCGCGGCTGTGGGCATGCTCAAGCGCGACGGCGAGATCGAGGCCGATTGCGACGATCTGCTCGTCCTCGAGCTCGTCGGCGGCGATCAGCGACCCAAGCGTCTGCCCGTGGACGAGCTCGGAGATCAGGTAGAAGGCCTCGCCCTGGGGGCAGGCCTCATACAGGGCGACGATCGCCGGGTGGGAGAGACGGGCGGTCGCCTGGGCCTCACGAGCGGCGCGGTCGGCATCTCCGTCCGGGCCGAGCCAGATCCGCTTGACGGCGACCTCGCGGCCCAGCAGCTCGTCGTGCGCGCGCCAGACGACGCCGAAGCCGCCGGCCCCGAGGCGTTCCAGCAGCCGGTAGCGACCAAGGACCACCCCCTCCTCGGCGACGGATTCTGCCGAAGCGCGCCGGGAGATCCGCGGCGAGCGCGCGCGGGGAGCCACCCCGGTGGCATCGGGCCCTTTGCTGGCTTGGACGAGGGTCTCCGACGACTCCACCGGCTTCCGCGTTCGCCGCCGCGGCGCCCTCTCCTCTCCGGCGCTTGCAGGAAGATTCGCCTTGAGCGAGAAGTTGCAAGATCGTCAGGGAGTTGGCCTGTAGTCATACTGAGCCCCTTCCAGGACCCTGCAAAGGAGCGGAGGCTTTTGTCGTTCTTCGATGATGGCGAGGAGACTGCTTCTCGACCGTCGGCCAGAGCACCCCGACCGCGAGCAAGCGGCGAGCGAGCAAGCGCAGGCGCGCCAAGGCGTCCGAGCCCGCGCCGCCCTGCCCGCTCGGGCGGGCCCTCAGGCTATGACCAGCACACGCTGATGGTGCGCCGCAGGGTCGCGGCGGGCGTCGCCGTGGTGCTGCTGATCATCATCGTCCTGGTCATCAACGGCTGCCTCAAATCACAGAAGCAGCAGTCGCTGAAGGACTACAACCGCCAGGTCGGCGAAGTCGCCCAGGAATTCGGCTCGCAGATCGCAAGGCCCCTGTTCGCGGCGCTCGCGAGCGCCGCCGGCAAGTCGGGCCTGGTCGTCCAGGAGCAGGTCAACCAACTGCTGGTCGAAGCCGAGAAACTGACCTCGCAGGCGAAGGGCCTGAAGGTGCCCAGCGAAATGACGAGTGCCCAGCGAAACCTGCTGCTGGCGCTGGATCTGCGCGTCGAAGGGATCACCAAGATCGGCGCGCTGCTGCCGGCGGCGGTGGGCGGGCAGAGCGTGCAGGTCAGCCCGAAGATCGCCGGCGACATGGAGACGTTCCTCGCCTCCGACGTGATCTACTCCCAGCGCGTCGTGCCCCTGATCCAGCAGACGCTGTCCTCCAACGGCATCCAGGCGAGCACTCAGTCCGCTCGCTTCCTGCCGAACCTCGGCTGGCTCGAAGCGAGCACGGTGGCCTCGCGCCTCACCGGACAAGCAGCCGGCGGATCCAACTCCTCGATCGCGCCGGGCACGCACGGCAGCGCGCTGATCGGCGTGGCGGTGGGAACGAACGCGCTGGCACCCGAACCGACCCTCAACCACATCGCCGGCGGTGGCAGCCCCACATTTACGATCACGGTCGAAAACACCGGCACCAACGCCGAGACGAACGTCAAGGTCGACGTGACGGTGACGGCAGCGGGCAAAGTGCTGAAGGACTCCCACGCGATCAACTCGACCCAACCGGGTAGCAAGGCCAACGTGGAAATCCCCGTCACGGGGGTCTCCGTCGGCGTCGCCTCGAAGATCGAAGTCAACGTCGAGGCGGTGCCGGGCGAGACGAACGCTGAAAACAACAAGAACACCTATCTGGCGATCTTCGGCGAATAGCCGCAGCGCCAGCGGCTAACTTGTGGCGATGGTCGGATCGATCACCAATACGCAGGGGATCATCGCGCTCGCGGCAGCCGCCGTGGCAGTGCTGGCGCTGCTGTTCTGCACGTTGCTGAGCGTTCGCCTGCGGCGTCTGCGCCAGGCCCAGCGGCTGGTGCTCGGCGAGCACGGCGAGCAGGACGTGATCGCTCATGCGGCAACGACGCAGCAGGCCTTCGAAGCGCTGCACGACTACGTCGAGGAGACAGCAGTACAGCTCGACTCCCGCCTGGCGGGAGTCGAGGCGACGCTGCGCGGGACCATCTCGCACCGGGCGCTGGTTCGCTACGACGCCTACAACGAGCTGTCGGGCCGCCAATCGATGTCGATCGCGCTGCTCGACGACGAGCGCTCAGGCATCGTCCTGTCCTGCATCCACCATCGCGACCAGGCGCGGGTGTACGGCAAGCGCGTCCTGGGCGGGCGCGGCGAACTGGAGCTGTCGCCGGAGGAGGCCGAGGCGGTCCGGCTGGCGCTCGTCGGAGACGGCGCGACGGTGCAGGCCGATGAGCCCGCAGCCTGAGCGCGGCCGGTCGCGTGCCGCTTTCCTCGGTCCGGCGGGAACGTTCAGCGAGGAGGCGCTGCTAGCGGGCGCCGAGCCCGCGGCGGTCGAGCCTCTCCCCAAGCCCACCATCTTCGAGACCGTCATGGCGCTCCGCGATGGCGAGGCCGAGCTGGCGGTGGTGCCGATCGAGAACTCGCTGGAGGGATCGATCAACGTCACGCTCGACCTGCTCGCCGACAACGCCCCGGCGATCCGCATCGTCGCCGAGACGAGGGTGCGCGTCCGGCACTCGTTGATCGCCGCCGCGACCGTCCCGCTGGGAGGTATCAGGACGGTTATCTCTCACCCCGCGGTGCCCGGACAGTGCACGCGCTTCCTGCGCGGGGAGCTCGCGCACGCGGAGATCCGCCTGGCCGACTCGACCGCCGAGGCCGTCCGAGCGGTGGTGGCCGGCGGCGACGCCGAGACGGCTGCGCTCGGCACGACACTGGCAGCGGGGATCTATGGCGGAGAGGTCCTGCGCGAGGGGGTCCAGGACAGGGATGACAACGAAACGAGGTTCGTGTGGCTTGCCGGCAGCGACCGTGGCGGCGGGGCGCTGCCGTTGCGGGCGGGCGGCGATGAGCGCAGGTGCTCGATCGTCTTCTGGGGGGCCGGGGCCGAGCATCCGGGATGGCTCGTGCGATGCCTGGGCGAGTTCGCCGACCGCGAGATCAACCTGACGAAGATCGAGTCCAGGCCCCGGCGGGAGCGGATGGGCTCCTACATGTTCTTCGCGGATCTTGGTGCGGGCGAGGAGGACCCTGCCGTCGCGGCTGCGCTTGCGAGCCTTGGAGGGATGTGCGAGGAGGTGCGGGTGCTCGGCTCCTACGCCTCCACCCAGGGAGGCTGAGCGCTGCGCTGTACGGGCCTCACGCCCGCTACACTCCGCGCGACGATGGAGAGCGTGGTCCCACCAGAGCCGGTGGGGTCCGTGTCGCCAACAGAGCACCAGCGGCACGGGCCTGAGTCCTCGCCTGGAACGGCGATGGGTGGTCGGGTGCTCGTTCTCAATGCGACGTATGAGCCGATCAACGTCTGCACGGTGCGTCGAGCTGTCGTGCTGCTGCTGAAGGACAAGGCCGAGCTGCTGGAGCGAGGCCGCTGGGAGCTTCACTCGGAGAGCTCGACTGTGGCCCGTCCGGTCGTGATCCGTCTGGTCTCCTACGTCAACGTCCCCAGAGACGCCCACCGGCGCAAGATCACCCGCCGGGCGGTCTTCGCGAGGGACAGCTGGACCTGCCAGTACTGCGGGTCGCGCTCGAACCTGACGGTCGACCACGTGATCCCCCGCTCCAAGGGCGGCGGGTCGGGATGGGAGAACATCGTCGCCTCCTGCGCACCCTGCAACCGGCGCAAGGCCGACAGGCTGCCGCGTCAGGCCGGCATGCATCCGAGGAAGGTGCCCCGCACCCCCAAGGCGGAGATCTTCATCCACGTCGCCAGCCCGACGATTCCCACGGCCTGGCTGCAGTACCTCCCTCAGGCCGCCTAGCCCGAGCTGCGAAGCGTCCGCGACAGCCGGACTGGCGGGCACGTGAGGAGGAGAAAGGAGTGAGGGGCGCTCGACGGCGCCCCTCACCCGAACTTCACTGACTGGAAAGACCGAGAGCAGCGGTTGCACTGCTGCCGGAGGGACCACTTCCGGCGGCCGTCTCGGGGTGTCCCGGGTTGGATTCCGCTAGGCGGACCAGCCTCCCGACCTACCGGCCGGTCACCTCCAGGGTCCCGCAAATACGTTCAGACAACGTTTGGACCACCTCCTTTCTCTGGTCTGGCCAGAGTAGCGGACGCAGCCGACGATCGGGCGACTTTAGAGGCAGAGCGGAGGAGTAGCGACCTAGTGAACGATGACCCCGAACTCCTCGGCGAACGTGGCGCCGGGGTCGCCTTCGCCGATCGACTGCGGGACGGCGGGGGTGACGCCGATCCCCGTTTCGGTGTAGCGGGATTCGAGGATGTTGGCGAGGTGCTCAGGCGAGGCGATCCAAGCTTCGACGATCGACTTGGGGGTCGACAGTT
The DNA here is from genome assembly GCA_036271135.1 of Solirubrobacteraceae bacterium. GTDB lineage: Bacteria > Actinomycetota > Thermoleophilia > Solirubrobacterales > Solirubrobacteraceae > Palsa-744. Next base: position 73,210 of record DATBBF010000020.1, on the reverse strand, counting down.
GGTAGGTGCCCCACGCGAGGTTCTCGCCGATCACGTAGCCGTCGGAGCTCGATCCGATGTAGCCGGTCTGTTTGATCCGGTCGACGGGCGTCTCGCCGTCGGGCGCCACGTGGGCGAAGTAGTCGACGGAGAGCATTTCGGCGTTGTGCGATTCGGCTGCTTCTTCGAGCTGGACGTTCGCGGTAAGTGGGGCCACGTCGTGTTCGGCCCGCTCGCGGTTGATCAGGCACAGGACGGCACCGCGGACGGCAAAGAGGTTTTCACCGCTGGGCGTCAGTTCGGTGTTCTCGCACGGTGTGGCGAGCACCCCGGCGATCGTCGCTGCAGCACTGTTGGCGGCATCGAGGCCCTTCGCCGCAGCGACTTCGCGGGTCCGCTTGGTGTGGACGACGGCCGTCTGCTTCGGCGCCCTCGCCTTGACTCGAACACGTGTGACGAGCCGCTGGCGGCGCTTGGCGGCGCGGTGGGAGCGGGAGTGGCGACTCTTGCCGTGGCGAGAGCCGTGGTGGTGAGTGGAGCGGGAGCTACGGGCAAAAGCAGGCCCCGCGAGGATCCCGGCGAGGACGATGCAGATGGCCAGGAGGGTGGTTGTGAGGAGCTTGGGAGTTTCGCGCACCCCCTGGCTTTCGGACACACCCGGCGGCTGTCTGAGCCAGCGCCAGAAATCTGGACGCTTAGAACTTCAGGCCGGAGTCCTGGGAAAAACCTTGCGGATCAGGCCTCCGGCTCAGTGGCAGGCGGGGCCTCGGGGACAGCCGGCGGAGCCTCAGCGGCTGGATCCGCCTCGATGGCTGCGTCCTCCTCGCCGGTGTCGACGACAAGCGCCACGGCACTGACGAGGTCCTCGTCCTTGAGGTTCATCACCCGCACGCCGGTTGCCGAGCGCCCCTGCTGGGAGATCCCGCCGACGGCCGTCCGCTGCACCATCCCACCGACGCTGATGAACACCAGCTCCTGATGGTCGCGCACAACGAGGGCGCCGCCTAGGCCGCCCTTTTTCTCGGTCAGGCCGATCGTCTTGACGCCTTTGGCGCCGCGATTGGTTTTGCGGTACTGGCTGATCTGGGTGCGCTTGCCGTAGCCGTTGTCGGTGACGACGAGGAGATCCATGTCGTCGCGGGCGACGTCCATCGCGATCACGCGGCCGTCCTTGCCGACGTCCATCCCCCGCACGCCCGTCGTGTCGCGGCCCATCGAGCGGGCGTCGGACTCGGCGAAGCGGACGGCCAGCCCGGCTCGGGAGACCATGATGACCTCATCGCCCGGGTCGACCGCGCGGACAGCCAGCAGCTCGTCATCGTCGCGGATGTTGATGGCGATGATCCCGTCGGCTTTGATCGGCGTGTTGTACGCCTGCAGCTCAGTCTTCTTGACGGTGCCGTTGCGGGTGGCAAAGACGAGGAACTCCGTCTCGGTGAAGTCACGTGTGGAGACCACGGCCTGGATCCGCTCGCTCTCGCGCAGGGGCAGGATGTTGACGAGCGCGCGGCCCTTGGCCGTGCGCTGTGCCTCGGGCAGTTCGTAGACCTTCGAGCGGTAGACCTTCCCGCGGTTGGAGAAGAACAGCAGGTAGTCGTGGGAGGAGCAGACGAACAGGTGCTCGATGAAGTCGCCGTCCTTCATGTCCATGCCGGTCACGCCCCGCCCGCCTCGCGCCTGCTGGCGGTAGGTGGCCAGCGGCAGCGACTTGATGTAGCCGGTCTGGGTGATCGTGATGACCATCTGCTGGTCGGCGATCAGATCCTCGATGTCGATCTCGTCCTCGGAGTGGCTGATCTCTGTGCGCCGCTCGTCGCCGAAGCGCTCTGAGATCTCCGTCAGCTCCTCCTTGATGACGGCCAGCACTTTTGTCTCATCGCCGAGGATCGCTCGCAGCTCGGCGATCCGCTCAGTCACATCAGAGTGCTCCTGTTTGATCCCGTCGGCCTCCAGGGCGGTCAGCTGAGAGAGACGCAGGTCGAGGATCGCCGTTGCTTGGATCGTGCTCAGACCGAAGCGGGCGATCAGCTCCTCGCGGGCGGTGTCGCGGTCGCGCGAGCCACGGATCAGTTCGATGATCTCGTCGAGGTGCTCGAGGGCCGTCAGCAGCCCCTCGAGGATGTGGGCGCGGGCCTCCTTCTCGGAGAGCTCGTGCTTGGTGCGCCGGACAATCACCTCGCGCTGGTGGCGCACGTAGTTCTCGATGACTTCGAGCAGGTTGAGAGTGCGCGGGACGTTGTCGACGAGAGCGACCATGTTGACGCCGAAAGTCGTCTGCATCGGTGTGTGCTTGTAGAGCTTGTTGAGCACGACCTTGGGGATCGCGTCGCGCTTGAGCTCAATCACGAGGCGCATGCCGCGCTTGTCGGACTGGTCGACCAAGTCGGAGATCTCGGGGATCCGTTTGTCGTTGACCAGTTCGGCGATCTTTGTCATCAGGTTGCCTTCGCCGCCCTTCTTGACCATGAAGGGCAGCTCGGTGACGACGATCGCCTCTTTGCCGTGGGACAGAGGCTCGATGTGCGCGCGGGCCTGGACACGGACACGGCCGCGGCCGGTCTCATAAGCGTCTTTGATGCCGCCGTGACCGAGGATGATCCCGCCGGTGGGGAAGTCGGGGCCTTTGATGTGCTGCATCAGGCCGGCGACGTCGATCGCGGGGTCGTCGATGTAGGCAATCGTCGCGTCGATCACCTCACGGAGGTTGTGGGGCGGGATGTTCGTCGCCATGCCCACAGCGATGCCGGAGGAGCCGTTGACGAGCAGGTTCGGGAAGCGGGCCGGGAGGACGAGCGGTTCTTTGCGCGAGCCGTCGTAGTTCGACGCGAAGTCGACGGTGTCCATGTCGAGATCGCGGAGCATCTCGGTGGCGATCCGCGCCAGCCTGGCCTCCGTGTAGCGCATCGCGGCGGCGGGGTCGTCATCGACGGAGCCGAAGTTGCCCTGCCCGTCGACGAGTTCGTTGCGCATCGAGAACTCCTGCGCCATTCGTACGAGCGTGTCGTAGATGGCGGAGTCTCCGTGGGGGTGATAGTTGCCCATCACCTCGCCGACGATCTTGGCGCACTTGGCGTAGGAGCGGGTCGGGCCGAGACCCAGCTCGTTCATCGCGTAGAGGACGCGTCGGTGGACGGGCTTCAGGCCGTCGCGAACGTCCGGCAGGGCGCGCCCGACGATGACCGACATGGCGTAGTCGAGGTACGCGGTGCGCATCTCCTCCTCGAGCGCGCGCGGTTCGACGTTGCCGCCGCTGATCACATCGGCACTAGCCACTATCCCTCACCTCTACACATCCAGGTTGACAACGGTTCTCGCGTTCTCCTCGATGAAGGCGCGGCGGGGCTCCACCTGGTCGCCCATCAGCATCGAGAAGATGCGGTCGGCGGCGAAGGCGTCCTCGAGCGTCACCTGGGCGAGCGTCCGCGTCTCCTGGGCCATCGTCGTTTCGCCGAGCTGTTCGGCGTTCATCTCGCCGAGTCCCTTGAAGCGCTGGAGTTTGATGCCCTTCTGGGCGACTGCCATGACAGCCGGGTGCAGATCCTCGAACGAGGGGGCCGCCTCGACGGCGTCGCCGAGGCGAACCTCGAAGGCGGGCGTGCCGGTCAGCTCGATCAGCTGGGCGTGCACGCGTGCCAGCTGGCGGTACTCCTGGGAGTCGAACAGGCTGCGCTTGACGAAGTGCACGCGCGCGAAGCCCGTCTTGGCTTCGATCGCCTTGATCCGCAGTTCGACCGGATCGGAGGACAGCAGCTCCGTCGTGTGGGTATCGCCGTCGCCGTCCGCGCGCTCGAGCAGTGCTACCGCTGCCTCGGCGGTGAGCGCCTGCTCGCCGAGCAGGGCGGACTCCTCGAGGAACTGCACGACGTCGTGGCCGTGGGCGGCCTTCAGCGAGGAGGACCAGCCCTCGTACTGCTTGAGCAGGCGGGTAAAGCGCTGCCACCTCGCCTCGGTCAACTTGAACGGGTTTCCGTTCTTGTCGAGGACCTCGAGCTTCTCCCACTTGTCGGCCAGCAGGATCTCCTCGAGTTCGGAGTCCCTCTCGATGTAACGCTCCCGGCTCCCCTGCTTGAGCTTGTAAAGTGGGGGCTTGGCGATGTAGACGTAGCCCGCGTCGATCAGCTCTTTCATCTCGCGGAACAGCAGCGTCAGCACGAGCGTGCGGATGTGGGCGCCGTCGACATCGGCATCGGTCATCAGCACGATCTTGTGGTAGCGCGCGTTCTCGATGTTGAACTCATCGCGCACGCCGGTGCCGATTGCGGTGATCAGAGCCTGCACCTCGGTGTTCTGCAGGACCTTGTCGATTCGTGACTTCTCGACGTTGAGGATCTTGCCCCGCAGCGGCAGCACCGCCTGCGTTTCACGGTCGCGTCCCTGCTTGGCCGAGCCGCCGGCGGAGTCACCCTCGACCACGAACAGCTCCGCCAGGGAGGGATCCTTGATCGAGCAGTCGGCGAGCTTGCCCGGCAGCGTCGAGTTCTCCAGGGCCGACTTGCGGCGCGTCAGGTCGCGTGCCTTGCGGGCCGCCTCGCGGGCGCGCTGTGCCTGGACCGCCTTGTTGATGACGGCACGGGCCTCGCTGGGATTCTCCTCGAGGAACTCGCCGAGGCCTCTGTTGACGATGTTCTCGACGAAGCCCGCCATCCCGGGGTTGCCGAGCTTGGTCTTCGTCTGACCCTCGAACTGGGGGTCGCGGAGCTTGACCGAGACGACCGCGGTGAGACCCTCGCGCGCGTCCTCGCCGGAGAGGTTGTCCTCTTTGTCCTTCAGCAGGCTGTGATCGCGGGCGTACTTGTTGAGCGTCCTCGTCAGCGCCGAGCGGAAGCCCGAGAGGTGCGAGCCGCCCTCGCGGGTGTTGATGTTGTTGGCGAAGGCGTGGACGGACTCCTGGTAGGAGGAGTTCCACTGCAGCGCCACCTCAGCGGCGCCTTCCTCGGATTCGCCGGTGAAGAAGATCACCTTGCGGTGAACGGTGTCCTTGTTCTCGTTCAAGTAGCCGACGAAATCCTCGATGCCGCCGTCGTACTGGAAGGAGGCGGAATGGCCCTCGCCGCGCTCGTCGACGATCGTGATCTTCAGGCCGCGCGTCAGGAAGGCCGTCTCGCGCAGTCGTTCTTCGAGCGTGTGGAAGTCGAAGTCCAGCGACTCGAAGATGTCGGCGTCGGGCAAGAACGTAACCTGGTTGCTGGTCGATTCGCCCTTTGCGAGCTTCTCGCCCTCCACCAGCGGCCCTTGGGGCGCGCCACGCGAGTAGTCCTGGCGGTATACGTGACCGTCGCGACGAATCTCCACGTTGAGCTGCTCGGAGAGCGCGTTGACGACCGAGACGCCGACGCCGTGCAGCCCGCCGGAGACCTTGTAGCCGCCACCCTCGCCGAACTTGCCTCCGGAGTGAAGGACGGTCAGCACGACTTCGACCGCCGGTTTGCCCTCCTTCTCCATCAGCGCCACGGGGATCCCACGGCCGTTGTCGAGAACCGTCACCGAGTTGTCGGGGTGGATCGTCACGGCGACCTCGGAGCAGAAGCCGGCGAGCGCCTCGTCGACGGAGTTGTCGACGACCTCGTAGACGAGATGGTGGAGGCCCATGACGCCGGTCGAGCCGATGTACATACCGGGTCGCTTGCGGACGGCCTCGAGTCCCTCGAGGACCGTGATGTCCTGTGCGTCGTAGTCGGCGGAGCCGTCCATCTTCGAGGGGACTTTTGCGCCGTCGCTGGCCGGCTGGGCGCCGTTCTCGGGTGCGCCCTCGCCGGGGCTGTCGCTACCTGTTGCCAATTGGCCTCCGGTGACGTGGAAACGCCCCGGAATCCGGGGCGCTAAGACCACGGCCAGGGCGACTTGAGTACACCAGTAAGGATAGCATGAAGGGGGGTCGGCAGACGGGCTCGGAGGCCTCTAAACGCCTGCAAAATAGCCGGAAATCGCGAATGAATTACGCCTCTCCGCGACGGTCGGCGCTCAGGCCGTCCGGCAACGCAGCTCGCGGATCGCATCAGCACCCAAGTGGGCGTTGATGCGCGGGACTATCTCCTCCGCCATCAGTTCGAGCTCCGCGGCCCAGACGGCTGCCTCGCAAGCGATCGTCAGGACGCCTTCGTGCTCGGCCACGGGGCGAGCCGCGGCGGCAATCGCCTCGCCGGCGGCAGCCGGCCAGACCTCCTGTACGCGGGCCAGCGGAGTCGCCGGGGCGAGCTCGGGCGTCAGACCCGCCAGGGCCTCGGCAATCGCGCGGGGAGCCCGCCTGCTCACGCTGCAATCGCCTCCTGCAGGATCGCCCCGGGTGAGATGGCGATCCGCGTCACTGCGGCAGCGCCGGCGCCGGGGACGTGACCGAGGTCGGTGGTGGCGATCACGCTCTGCCCGCCCGAGGAGAGCTCTGCGGCAAGCATCTCGCGCCTGCTGCCGTCGAGCTCGCTCATCACGTCGTCGAGCAGCATCAGTGGCGTGGCGCCTCGTTCGCTTGCGAGCAGTCCCCGCTCGGCCAGCAGCAGTGCCAGCAGGGCGAGCCGCTGCTCGCCCTGGGAGCCGTATGCGCGCAGCTCGCGACCGTCCTTCAACAACGCAAGCTCGTCGCGGTGGGGACCATGACCAGAGAAGCCTCGCTCCAGGTCGACGGGGAGGCGAGCGCGCAGCTCTGCCAGAAACTCCTCCTCGTCTTCCGCGGGCGACCTCGGCCTGTACTCGAGCTTGAGTGTTCCGTTGCATCCCAGCTCCTCAGCCCGTTCGGCGAAGGGCTCAGTCAGCAGACCGACGGTCTCGGTGCGATCGGCACGGAGCGCCAGAGCGGAGGAGGCGAGCTCCCGGTCCCAGGTACCCAGAGCAGCATCAGAGGCACGCCCCGCACGGATCCTCGCGAGCAGAGCGTTTCGCTGAGCGAGCACCCGGGAGTACTCCTTGCGAACCTCAGCGCGCAGGGGCCACAGTGCGGCGACGACCTGGTCGAGGTGAGCCCGACGCAGCGCGGGAGGCCCCTTCAGCAGATCCAAGCGCTCAGGCAAGAAGACGCTGATCAGCGGCCGCACCGGAACGTCGAGCAGCCGCTCGACGACGGCACCGTCGCAGCTCATGCGCTTGATCGCCGGCTCACCGGGGGCTGGTGTGGAGTAGCCGACGCTCAGCTCGTGGTGCAGGCCATCGTCGAGAAGCCCGACACTGACCCGTGTCGCCCGCGAGCCGAACCTGACCATCTCACGATCGTTGCGAGTCCGCGGCGAGCGGCCCGTGCAGCCGAAGTACAACGCCTCGAGCAGGTTCGACTTGCCGGCCCCGTTGGGACCGTGGACGACGGTCAGCCCACCGCCTAGCCGAGCCTCAGCCCGGACATAGGTCCGGAAGTCCCGCATCTCGACGCTTGTGACCTGCACCGCCTCACACGTTCAGGCGGATGGGCATGATGAGGTATACGAAGTCTCCGGTCTCTGGCGATTCGATCAACCCGGGCCGCAGAGGGCTGATCAGCTTCAGAACGAGCTCGTCGGTGTCGATGCTCTCCAGCCCGTCGCGCAGGAACTCGGGATTGAAGCCGATCTCGAACAGCTCGCCGTGGTAGGGAACCGGGATCGCCTCACTGGCCTCGCCGACGTCGGGGGTCTGCGCCGAGACGGCCAGGGTCCCCTCGGTGAAGCTCAGCCGCAGCGGCGCGTTCTTCTGCGCAAGAAGGCTGATCCGGCGCACTACCTCGGTCAGCTCGGCACTAGCCATGCGCAGCTCGTGGTCGACCGTCTCCGGCAGCAGCTGGCGATAGTTGGGGAACTGCCCGTCGATCAACCGTGACGAAAGAACGACGTCGCCGAGCTCGAAGATCGCCTGGTTCTGCCCAACGCTGACGGCGACCGTCTCGGCGCCGGCCTGCTGCTCGATGCGCGCCAGCTCCTGCAGAGCGCGGGCGGGGACGTTGGCCTCGAGAGTGCCCTGGATAGGCTCGGCGAGCGCAGTCTCCTTGACGCTCAGACGGTAGGAGTCGGTTGCGACCATCCTCAGCTCCTGACCGCTGGCGGAGATCAGAATCCCGGTCAAGACCGGGCGTGTCTCGTCTCGCGAAGCCGAACGGGCCACGCGGGAGATCGTCTCCACGAAGGCAGCGGCGGGAAGCACCACGCGAGACTCCGGAGAGGGGTCGGGGAGCGTCGGGAAGTCCTCTGCGCGGAGCGTCCGCAGGTGGAAGGTCGTTGCGCCGCAGATCAGCTCGACATCCTGCTCAGCCGCGCGGAGCTCCATCGTGAGGCTCTCGGCTGACAGCGAGCGAGCCACGTCGAGGAGCAGCCTGGCCGGGAGAACCGCCGAGCCCGGTCGGTCGACTTGCGCCGAGAGCGGCATGCGTAGACCGACCTCCATGTCAGTTGCCAGGAGCTCCGGCGATGAGCCCTCCTGGGCGGAGATCATCACGCCGGAGAGGGCTTGTACAGCGCTGCGCGTTGATGCGACTCGCGTCGCGGTCTGAAGCTGTGTCAACAGCTCTGATGAGGAGAGGGAGATCTTCACGTGGCTATCTGGAGGAAATAGTGGTGAGTAGGGGCTGTGGGTATGTGGATTGCCTGTGTTTGCGCGAGATTGCAAGCAGGGGCGGTGGCACGGCTTGTGGAGAGCCTGTGGAAGTGTCTCAGGCTGGGCGGTCGGCGGGGCGCCAAGCGTAGGTCAGCTGGCGTCGCGGTCGAGCATCTCGCGGAGTTTCTCCACAGCCTCGCGCGTGATGTGATCGGAGGCGATTCGCGAGGAGGTGCGTTTGCAGGCGTGCATGACGGTCGTGTGGTCGCGTCCGCCGAACTCGCGCCCAATGGCCGGGAGCGAGGCGTTTGTGAGCTCGCGAGATAGATACATGGCGATCTGACGGGGCAGGCTGACGCGGGCTCCGCGTGAGGTCGAGAGGAGCTCCTCGGGGGTGAGCCCGAACTCGGAGCAGGTGGCCTGCTGGATCTCGGCGATGGTGCGAGGAGCTCCGGCGCGGGCCGGGCGAGGGTAGAGGCTGGCCAGGACCTCCCGCGCCAGCTCGGTTGTCAGGGGCCGGCCTGTAAGCGAGCTGAAGGCAACGACTCTGATCAGGGCCCCCTCGAGGGCTCTGACGTTCGTGTGGACGTGCTGGGCGATCGTCTCCAGGACGGTGTCGTCGGCGAGTGCGACGCCGTCGTGGTGCGCTCGCTTACGCAGGATGGCGAGACGGGTCGGCAGGTCGGGAGGCCGCACATCGGCGACGAGGCCGGCCTCGAAACGCTCGCGCAGGCGGTCCTCGAGGGCTTGAAGGTCATGCGGGGGGCGATCGGAGGTGAGCACCACCTGCCGCCCGGCGTCGTGTAGTGCGTTGAAGGTGTGGAAGAACTCCTCCTCGGTGCGGGTCTTTCGCTCGAGGAATTGAACGTCGTCGACGAGTAGGACGTCGATGTCGCGGAAGCGTGCCTTGAACTGGTCGGTACTGCGGTCGCCGAGAGCGCCGAGGAACTCGTTGGTGAAAGCCTCGCCGGTGGTGGTCCTGACGGCAAGCGTCGGGTCGTGCGCGGTGATGAGGTTGGCAATGGCGCTGAGCAGGTGGGTCTTCCCGACGCCGGGAGGTCCGCAGATGAACAGTGGGTTGTAGGCCTGTGCCGGCATCTCGGCGACGGTCAACGCGGCGGCATGAGCGAGGCGGTTGCTGTCGCCGATGACGAAGTGGTCGAAGGTCAGCTTCGGGTTGCCGATCGGACCGCTGCGATGCGGTGCGCGAGGCCGGGCCGTCGTATCGGGAAGTGCGGAGGGGCGACTGGAGTCAGCGATCCTCCGAGTGCTTGGCTCGGCATCGGCAGGGCACAACTCGACACTCGCGTGGGGACCGAGGACCAGCTCGACGCTGGCCTCGATGACGCGTCCAAAGCGTCCCTGGATCCAGCGGCATGTCTGGGGAGGAGCTTCGATCGAGAGTACCTCGCCGACGAGCTCGCGCGGCTTGAGGTTCGTCAGCCAGATCCGATAGGTGGGCTCGTCAACGACAAGTGCGAGCTGAGCCTGCACGCGTGACCATATGTGCTCGAGCTCGTCGCTCACGGCAGCTTTTATCCGCCCCTCCAAGGGTGTGTTGCGGGCTATTCAGAGGAGGGCCCGAAGGCCCGGTCGGGCGACTATACCCAACGTGTTCGGGGCCTCTGCGCGAGTGCTCGCAATTGGCGGAAAAATTCAGCTTCGGCTCGTCGCGCGTATAATGGCGCAGCGACTGGCCGCGATCCGTGACGGCCTGACAACGCGGGGTTGTGTTGACGCCCGCGGATCGGAGAACCGGAGACCATGAAGCGCACCTACCAGCCCAAGAAGCGAAAGCGTGCCCGTGTACACGGGTTCCGCGAGCGCATGAGCTCGCGCGCAGGGCGGATGACGCTCAAGCGCCGTCGCGACAAGGGACGCAAGCGGCTCTCGGTCTGAGGTCGATGGACGCCGTCTCGGTGGCTGGCGGGAGATGAGACCGGTACGCAGCGGGCGTGGCGGGCGACTCTCGCGCAGTGCCGAGTTCGAGCGCGTCTATCGCCACGGCCGCTCTACAGCCAACCGGCAGTTGGTCGTCTACGCCTTCCCGAACTCGTCGGAGGAGCGCCCGCGCGTCGGCCTGTCGGTGTCGCGCAAGGTCGGCGGCGCCGTGCAGCGCAACAAGGTTAAGCGCCTGCTGCGGGAGGCCTTCAGCCGCAACGAGGCAGGCCTTGTTGCGGGACACGATGTCGTCGTCGTCGCGCGCCCGGATGCACTGGAGCTGGCCGAGCGGGAGGGCCTGGACGGGATGGATGCGGCGCTCTGCGAGCTGCTGGCTCGGGCAGGTCTCAGTGTGGAGGCACAGGCGTGAGCGCCGAAAGCGCCGGCGAGGACACGGGAGTGGGTGAGTCACTCCGCCGCGTTGCCCGGGCTCTGGTGGTGGCGCCGGTGGTCCTCTACCAGAGGTTGATCTCCCCGGCGATCCCGCGGCGTTGCAAGTACGAGCCGACCTGCTCGCGCTATGCGGTGGGGGCGGTGCGCGAGTACGGCATACTTAAGGGCCTGGTACTCGCCGGGTGGCGCTTGTTGAGGTGCAATCCGTGGAGCTACGGCGGATACGATCCGGTCGAGGACCAGCGAGTCTTCAGGACTCGTCCCACCGGGAGCAGCTGAGCGGGTCGCGGGGGGCGCGCCCACGCCGCAACTCCGCCCCTGAGCCCCGCCCAGAACACAACGCCTAAATCCGCCTGAGCATGCCACCCATCGCAAACGTGATCCAGGACGCCTTCTCGCCGCTGATCACGGTCTTCGAACACGTGATGGTGTTCATCCACGACCACGTCGTGCATGGCAGTTGGGGCCTGTCGATCATCGGGCTGACGATCCTGATCCGGGCGATCCTGGTGCCACTGACCTTCCGCCAGCTCAAGTCGATGCAGGAGATGCAGCGTCTGGCGCCGCAGATCAACGTGCTGAAAGAGAAGTACAAGGAGGACAAACAGCGCCAGCAGCAGGAGCTGATGAAATTCTACCAAGAGAACAAAATCAATCCTTTGGCATCCTGCCTGCCTCTGCTGATGCAGCTTCCGGTGTTCGTCTCGCTGTTCTACATGCTGAGAACGGACCTCAAGAAGCACATCTGCGGCAACCAGCTGGTTCAGTACTTCAACAGCCATCCGGCCGAAGCGGTCAAGTACAAAGCTGCCGCCCATGCCACGTCGGTCGCGCATCTGCCGACGAAGTTCGTCGAAACGACCCAGTGCGACAAGGTCGCTCACGGATCCGCGAAGTTCTTGTTCCTGCCCGACATCACGAACAAGGCGACTGGTGTCGCGCTGGTCGTATTGATCGTGCTCTACGTCGGCTCCCAGCTCGCCTCGACGCTGATCGCGACCGCCACCGCCGATGCCAACCAGCGCCGGCTGATGTTGCTGCTTCCGATCGTCTTCGTCGTGATCCTCTATCGCTACCCGGCCGGGCTGCTGGTCTACTGGGTGACGACGAACTGCTGGACGATCGCCCAGCAGTACCTGATCAAACGCCGGATGGGTCCGCCGGTTAAACCGGACAGCGACCCGGTGGAGGCGCCCAACGGCAAGCCGAGCCGATTCTCGAAGCTGGCCCTGAGCGGGGCCGTCGCGGGTGGAGGCACTGCCAGTCCAGGCGGAGATGGCCCGGCGGCAACGCCGCCCAAACCTCCGCGTAAGAAGAAGAAGCGCTCGGGGAGGCGCCGATGAGTGACGACACAGACGAGCTGGAGCCAGCCGAGGCCCTCGAGGAGCTGCTGGAAGAGATCGTCGAGGACCTCCAGCTCGATGCCGAGGTGGAGGTTCTGGAGCGGGACGGGGTGTTGACCGGTCGCCTCGACGGAGACAACGTCGGTCTGTTCATTGGCCGCCACGGCCAGACGATCGACGCCGTGCAGCACTTGGCGCAGAGGATCGTCTTCCCGGAGGGTCCGTCCTCGGTCCGCGTGGTTATCGACGCGAACGGCTACCGAGAGCGGCGAGCCGAGACCCTCCGTGCAGATGCCGATGATGCGGCGGATGAAGCCGTCGCCGGCGGGAAGCCGGTCGATCTCGATCCCCTGCCTCCCTCGGAGCGACGGATCGTGCACGAATACCTGCGTGACCGCAAGGACGTCGAGACCCACAGCGAGGGCGATGAGCCCGAGCGCTACTTGGTGATCTCCCCTGCCCCGGACGCCGATTAGGCGTTTCACGTGAAAACCTTCGCCCGCGGCTAAAGGCTGTGGATAGCGTGTCGTTGCCGGGGCTCTCTGCTCGCTATGGCCTTGACGCGCCGGCAATGGAGCACTTGGAGAAGCTCGCCGAGCGGCTCCTCGGCGCGCGAGCGCCGACGGCTGTGCGCGAGCCCGAGGATGTCCTGGCACGCCATCTCGCCGACTCGCTGATCGGCCTCGAGTTGGAGGAGGTCCGCTCGTCGCGCCTGGCAGCCGATCTGGGCTCGGGCGCCGGCTTGCCAGGACTGGCGCTCGCTGCCTGCCTGCCCGAGACCAGTTTTCAGCTGGTCGAGAGCCAAGCGAGCCGCTGTTCCTACCTGGCCGCCACAGCAGCGGGCATGGGCATTGCCAATGCGCGTGTCGTCTGCTCCAGGGCTGAGGAGTGGGCGCAGGGGATCGAGGCGAACGACCTCGTTGTAGCGCGGGCGCTGGCGCCGCAGGCGGTGGTGATGGAGTACGCGGCTCCACTTCTTGCTCTCGGCGGCCATCTCGTGGAGTGGCGGGGGCGCCGCGAGGCAGCCGAGGAGGCGCAAGCCGAGCGGGCCGCCGCGCTGCTTGGCCTGACCCGGCAGGAGATCCGACATGTTGTGCCGTTCCCTGATGCGCTCGATCGTCACCTCCATGTGTTCCGCAAGACCGACCGCACTCCGGATGGCTTTCCGCGCCGGCCGGGACTTGCCTCGCGACGCCCGCTTGCTGCTGAGTCCAGCTAAAAATACCCGGACTTTGGCGCCCCTGGACCGGCGGCCGTCCCCATACGCCGCTAGCTTGCTCGTTGTGAGCACTGTTTACGCGATCGCCAACCAGAAGGGCGGGGTCGGCAAGACGACGACAGCCGTCAACGTGGCGGCCTGTATCGCCGAGGCCGGCTATGCGACGCTGCTCGTCGACGTGGATCCGCAGGCCAACGCGACGGTCGGCCTCGGGATCGAGCGCTCGCGGACGCCGGGGCTCTATGAGGTGTTGACGGGTGAGGCGAAGGCGCGGGCTGCGCTGACGACCACCCCTGTGGACGGACTACTGGCGCTGCCGGCGGGCCCGGGACTCGCCGGGGCCAACATCGAGCTGCCCCGGATCGAGGGCTTCGAGCAGAGGCTGCGCGAGCGGCTGGCGCCGATCAGGGACGAGTTCGAGTACGTGATCCTGGACTGCCCGCCGTCGCTCGGACCGTTGACCGTCTGCGCGCTGGTTGCCGCGGACAAGGTGATCGTGCCGGTACAGACCGAGTACTTCGCGCTCGAGGGTCTCGCCGGGCTGCTGGAGACGCTGGCTCTGGTGCAGCGCGAGCTGAACCCCCGGCTGACGATCGCGGGGATGTTGCTGACGATGCACGACAGTCGCACGCGTCTCGGCCAGGATGTCGAGAGGGAGGTCAGGACGCACTTCCCCGACCTAGTCTTCGACACCGTGATCCCAAGGAACGTCAGGGTCGGCGAGGCGCCCAGCCATGGGCTGCCCGTCACTCATCACGATCCCCACAGCGCCGGGGCCGAGGCGTATTTCCAACTGGCGAAGGAGGTGGCTGCACGTGGCTAAGCCAAGACCGGGCATGGGCCGTGGCCTGAGCGCGATCCTGTCGGTGTCGAGCGAGGGAGCGCCCGATGAGGAGGAGCTGCGCGAGCTCCCACTCGAGCTGATCGTGCCGAACCCCAAGCAGCCGCGCCACGACTTCGACGCGGAGGGCCTTGAGGCGCTGGCCGGCTCGCTGGGCGAGCAGGGCGTCCTTCAGCCGGTGCTGGTACGTCCGAAGGCCGGTGGGACGTACGAGCTGGTGGCCGGCGAGCGCCGCTGGCGGGCGGCCCAGATGGCTGGTCTGGACTCGATCCCGGCGTTGGTCCGCGATCGCGAGGACGCCGCGGCGCTGGAAGTGGCGCTGATCGAGAACATGGCCCGCGAGGACCTGAATCCGATTGAGGAGGCCCGTGCGTGCGCAGCTCTCGTCGAGGAGCTGGGCTTGACTCGCAAGGAGATCGGGCGCCGTGTCGGGCGAAGCCGGGTGGCCGTCAGCAACTTGGTACGACTGTTGGACCTCCCCGACGAGGTCATTCAACTGCTCCAGCAAGGCAATCTCAGCGAGGGTCACGGCCGGGCTCTGCTGCTGGCCGAGGATCACGGCGAGCGGCGCTCCTTGGCCCGACAGGCTGCCGAGCGGGGCTGGTCGGTCCGGGTGACCGAAGAGAAGGCCCGGGAGAGCAACGCGGCCTCGTCGTCGGGCACGCCGCGCCGGGCATGGTCGCCGCATCCGGATCAGGAGCAGGCCGCCTCGGAGATCTCGGAGGCACTGGGCGTAGCCCTGGGTGCGGAGGTTCGCGTCAAGCCGACCGCCTCTGGGTATCGGGCAGAGCTCGCTTTCTCCTCGGCAGAGGAAGCGATCGAGCTCGCGCGGCGGGTCAGGCCTCGCGCGGTGGCCTGAGCGCCAGCAAGACATGCAACCTTTGGTTGCTGTAGCTCGGGAACGGGGCAAGCGGCAGTGCGGTTCTGCCTAGAGGATCCTTCCGTGGGCCGTGGGCTCGGCGCTAGGATGTCGCCGTCGAGCAGTCTGCGGGACAAGGGCGATTAGCTCAGTTGGTTAGAGCGCTTCTCTGATAAGGAAGAGGTCCCTGGTTCGAATCCAGGATCGCCCACTGGGTTCTTGATGCTTTGCCTAGGTGTACAGGACTTCGAGGGAGATCACCTCGTAGCTAGGACGTCGTCTACGCTCGCACTCAAACGCATGACGCGCAAGGGACTCCGCGTGCCTATCACCGAGTGCTTGCTCTAAGCGCGTTCTCTGCCGCCAACTGCGGTAGCTTCGAGGCTATGACGACAGCCGAGATAGTCGAGCAGGCCGGTCGGCTTCTGGCCGACGCTGCGCCTGCCGAGTCCAAGGTGATCTTGTTTGGTTCGCATAGCCGGGGTGACGCGGGGGCCGACAGCGACTTCGACTTCCTCGTGATCGAGCCGTTTGTTGCGAGCAAGGCGAAGGAGATGGTGCGTCTGCGGAAGGTGCTCGACCCGCTTAGACTCGCCGCCGACGTCGTGGTGATCCCGCGAGACTACGCGGAGGAGTGGGGCGACGTTCCTGGGACGATGCTCCACGATGCGCTGATGGAGGGACGTGTCCTCGCCGAAACATGAGGTCCGTGACCTTGCGGGGCGATTTTCACGCAAGGCTCTCAGCGATGAGATCGCTCTCGACAAGCTCGCTGACGATCCCGACGTTCCCGATGACCTCATCGGCTTTCACGCGCAGCAGGCGCTGGAGAAGCTGCTGAAGGCAGCGCTTGCACACGTGGGTGTTGCGCCTCCTCGGATCCACGACCTGGGGGAGCTGATCGCGCGACTCGGAGATGCAGGCCTGGCTCCACCGACATCCGCTGACGAGGCCCGCGCTCTCGTACCGTGGGCGGTCGAGTTCCGTTATGACGACGTACTCGATGAACAGCTGGATCGCGATGCGGCTTGTGAGACGGTCAGGAAGGTCCGTGCGTGGGTTGATGGCCTGCTCGGCACTGACGGGGAGGCCCGGGTGGGAGGCATATAAGTCATCCACAGCTACGTATCCGGAGCTTTGCGCGTCGAGGTCTACACGCCTGATGTGCGAATCCAGGATCGACCTTAAGGCAGTGGCAATCGGGCCAATTCGCTCGCTTCCTCTGGCCTGTGATTATCCTCTGACTCATCCACGACGACGGGGGTTCGAAGCGCCGATGACGCATCGCTGGCTCACAGTCGCCCTCTGCGCGATGCTGCTTTCGGCATGGGTGGCAGCCCCCGCGTGGGCAACCCCCACCTGGACCGGGCCCGCGAAGCTCTCCGCCACCGGCGCAAGCGCCGAAAGCCCGAGCGTTGCCGTCAACGCCGGTGGCGACGCACTCGCGGCTTGGGAACGGACCGACAAAGAAACCGGCAAGCGCGTGATCGAAGTCGCGAGCCGTCCAGCGGGGGCGGCAGCCTGGGGATCGCCGCTGACGATCTCGGAAGGCGCCGTCGAAGGCACGCTGCCCCAAGTTGCACTCGATTCCGCCGGTGACGGCTTCGCCGCCTGGCTGAGCAAATCGGGCACCGAATACTCGATCCTGGCCTCGACACGCACCGGCCTGGGCGGCGCGTGGACGAAACCTGTGCCGCTCGAAACGCTGGGTATGACAGTGATCGAGGACGCTCAGCCACGTCTCTCCGTCGACGCGAAGGGCGACGCGATCGTCGTCTGGGAGCACGTCAAAGGATCCGAAGCGTTCGTCGAATCCTCCAGCCGGCCGGCCGGCGCGTCGTCCTGGGGGCCATCGCAGCTCGCTGCAGAAAAAGCCGAACCGATGCACAACCCCGAAGTCGGGCTCGACTCCGGTGGCAACGCGACCGTCGTCTGGGAAGCCAAGGGGGCCACGAACGTCCTCATCGACGCTGCCCGCAAGCCTGCGGGCGGCAACTGGGGCGTCGGCGTCCCACTTTCGGAATCCGGCGGCAACGCCAACGTGCCGCGACTTGCCGTTGCGGGCAACGGTGACGCGATCGCCATCTGGGAACGCTTTGGCGAAGAAGAAGGCAACATGGCGGAGATCATCGAAGCCTCGACGCGCAGTGGCGGCGGGGCCTCGTTCTCTCATGCAGCAAGGGTCACCAAGATCCAGTTGGGGCGCGGCGAAGTCGCCGGTCAGCACGTCGCCCTGGACGAACAGGGCGACGCTGTCGTGACCTGGTCAGAGACCAACACGACAAAAGAAGACCTGATCGAAGCCTCCGTCGGCAAGATCGCGACTGACGCCTGGGGGAAACCGGTTGTCCTGTCCGGCGCGGGCGACGTCCTCGAAGAGGAACCGCAGGTCACGGTCAGCCCCACGGGCGAGGCGGTCGTAGCGTGGGAACGTCCAGCCGGCCCGAACAGCGTCGTCGAAGCTGCCTCGGGCCTAGCCTCTAGTGGTGAATGGCAGACCGCCGTGCCACTGTCGGGCAAAGAAGCCGACGAGCAGCAGCTCTCAGTCGACGCTCGGGGCGATGTGGTGGCCCTGTGGCGCCATCTCGACGGCGGTTTCTACCTCGCCGAAGCCGACGTCTACGACGCTGCCGGTCCCCTGCTGGGCTCGCTTGCGATTCCCGCCAGGGGCGTGGTGGGCGAGCCGTTGACCTTCTCCGTCTCGCCCTTCGATGCCTTCTCGGCGCTCGCAGCCACGACTTGGGGCTTCGGTGACGGCACGAGCGCCACCGGCCCGAGCGTCACGCACACCTACGCCAAGGCCGGCTCCTTCCCGGTCTCGGTCACCTCCGCCGACGTGCTCGGGAACCTCTCGGCGACGGCCGCGACCGTGACGATCGTCTCATCGATCCACACGGGTCCGCTGGAGCGCCCACGGATCAGCGGCGCGATGCTCACCCACAAACGCTTCCGCGTCGGGAAGGGAGCGACCGCGATCACCGCGCATGCGTCTCCGAAAGGGACGATCTTCCGCTTCACGCTGTCTGAGCCGGCGAAGCTGACGATCACCTTCAGCCACTCGGTCGCCGGTTTGCGCAGCGGCCGGCGATGCGCGAAGCCGAGCGCGAAGCTGCGCCACGCCCACGCGCGGCACTGCCGGCGCACCGTCACGATTGGCACGCTCACGCGCGCCAAGGAGCCGAAGGGCTCTGATTCGATCGCCTTCAGCGGACGCCTCGGGCACAAACCGCTCAAGCCAGGCGCCTATACAGCCACCCTCATCGCGACTGCCGCCGCCGTGCGCTCGTCGCCCGTCAAACTGTCGCTGACGATCCTCCGCTGACTCTCTCCCCAGTTCGCCACGGTGTGATCGTCCCGCTCGCCGTCCGTCCCGGCTGACAACCCCCGTTGACTGAGCCGCGCGTATCTCAAGCGTCGCTCGGCGCGAGGCGATGGCCGGATCATGAGGGTAAGGCGAGCCGCGGGATTCGGTGCATTGCTCGCCACTGGGTTGCTCGCCGGCGGAGCTGCTCCGGCGTGCGCCCGCGTGCAGCGTCCCGCAATCCGCGTGAACGCCGAATCGCTCGTGCCTTCAAGCTCGCCGGAACCGCCGTCGCCCACGGCCGGGAGCGCGGAATCGACACCCGGCGGCGCGTTCGGCGCAGCAAACAGCCAGAACAGTGGCCCTCAGCTGTCCGAAGCTCCCGCCTCCCCAGGGGCCGCGGCCTCCTGGGGTGAAAACTTCCTCGGCCAGCTCGGCACCTTCTACCGCGACCACTACGAGTCGAATCCGGTCGGAGTCGAAGGGCTCGCTGACATCACCGAAGTGAGCTCCAGCGAGGCCTTCAACCTCGCACTCCTGAGCGACGGGACGCTCGTCGCCTGGGGCGGCAACGGCCACGGCCAGCTCGGCAACGACGAGAAAAAACCCAACTGGGAAGACGGCATGGCTCACACCGCCGTCAAAGCCGAAGACCCCGTCACCCACCAGGCCTCCGGTGACCTTCAGGGCGTCGCGTCTGCCGCTGCCGCCAACGAGCACGCGCTGGCGCTGATGAAGGACGGCACCGTCATGGCCTGGGGCAACGACGAGTACGGTCAGCTCGGCGACGGGCAGCAGGGCTTCGAACGGACGCTCAATCTGAACCAGCGCCTGCCCAAAGTCGTACCGGGGCTGACAGGCATCAAGGCCATTGCGGCAGGCGGCGGCTCGGACTACGCCGTCACCTCCGCGGGCACCGTCATGGCTTGGGGCAGCAACACCGAAGGGCAGCTCGGTCTCGGCCGTCCCGGACCGGATCACTGCGAAACGGGTGTCGCACACTTCCCCGCATTCGAATACTGCAGCGAGCGGCCGCTGCCGGTGATGCGGAGGAACCCGGCCACCGGCTCCGAGGAACCGCTCTCGGGGGTGAAGAAGGTCTACGCCGGGCAGTTCGCCGCGTACGCCCTTCTTCAGGACGGTCATCTCGTCTCCTGGGGCGGAAACCACTTTGGCGAGCTCGGCGCCGGCGCGGAAACGTGGCGCGGCAACGAATTCCCGGTCTCTGAAGTCAAGCGGGCGAACGGTCAGCCCATCGCGGGCGTCATCGAAGTCGCAGCCGGCTACCAGTCCGCCCTCGCTCGCTTGGCCAACGGCGAAGTGCTCGGATGGGGGAGCGCCGACCGCAGCGCTCTCGCGGGACTAGCCGGAGAAGAATGCCGCCACGAACTCACCGTCTCCAAGCAGCAGCGTCGCGCTGCTCGTGGCGCGCTGCCACGCGAACCACGACCGTGCGTCGCGTTCGCCACGCCGCTCCCAGCCGTCGAACGCCTCCATCCCCAAGCGCTGGCTGAGGGGCACGAATACGGGTTGGCGCTCAGCGCCGGCGTCGTCTACTCCTGGGGCAGCAACGAGTTCGGTCAGCTGGGCCTCGGCCGCACTCCTCGCGGTCGCGGCAAGGACAAGGGCGCACCGCCCCGTCAGGAAGCCGGCGAGCCGACGCCCACCAAGGTCAAGGGCCTTGGCGCCATTGACGCCATCGCAGCCGGCGGCACCCACGCGGTCGCACTGCTGAAACCGGGAGTCGCGCCGCCACCGCCGCTCGTCGCGGTCTCGCCTGAGGAGCTCGCTCTGAGTCTCTCCTGGCGGCCCGAGACCTCCAACGGCAAGGAAGCGCTGATCGGCGAACGGCTGCTCTACAGGGCCTCCGAACGGACAGGCGAACCGGAACCGGCCGAACAGGGCAAGAACGAAGACGAAGAAGGGCTGCCCGTCAGCATCGCCTCCGAACCTCCCCGCATCACGCTCGGCGGAGAACCGCTCGAAGGACGGCCGCTGGTGGATGGCGACAAGCTCAATGCCGAACCCGGCGGCTGGAGCGGCGCCCGTCCGATCGTCTTCACCTACCAGTGGCAGCGCTGCAGCCCCTCGGGCGAATCGTGCGTCGACATCGCCGGCGCGAAGCGCCCCGGCTACCGCCTCTCCGTCCAGGACGCCGGCGCCACCATCCGCGCCCTGATCAACGCATCCGGCCCCGAGCCGCCGGCTACCACAGCCGTCTCGACCGCAACCGGTGTGATCGCCTCAGTCGTCGAAGACGAACGTGCCCGCCCGCCCGCCACCTCCGTCAACCTCGACGGTCTTGCCGACAACTTCCTGATCGACACCACCATCGAACGGCTTCCCGGCACACGCAGCGCTCACCGCCCCGTCGAAGTCCCCCGGCCGCTGCTCGGAGTTCCCTACGAAGTCAGGTTCGTCGCGAGCAGGATGGCGCGCGTGATGGTCCTCACGCCGCTCGCTCCGGGCTAACTGCGGTAGAGCGCCGAGCGGTCCAGCTCGGCGACCGAGTTGTTGCCCGTCAGCGCAAGCGCCACGTCGATGTCGGCCTTGACGACCTTCAGCATCCGCCGCACGCCCGTCTCGCCCTGGGCGGCAACCGCCCACGCCCACGCCCGTCCCATCAGCACCGCTCGCGCGCCGAGGGCCAGCATCTTCACCACATCGAGGCCCGTTCGCACCCCGCCGTCCGCCAGTACCTCCGCTTCCCCGCCGACCGCCTGCACGATCTCCGGCAGCGCCCGGACCGACGACGGCACCGAGTCCAGCTGGCGACCGCCGTGGTTCGAGACGACGATCCCGTCGACCCCCGCTTGCACCGCTCGGCGTGCGTCCTCGGCGTCGAGCACGCCCTTGACGATCAGCTTGCCGTCCCAGTGCTCTCGCACCCACGCGATGTCCTCCCACGTCACGCTGGGGTCGAACTGCGAGTCGACCCACTCCTTGAACGCATCCGGAGTGCTCGCCCCCGGAACCGCGTTCTCCAGATTCCCGAACGTCAGCGGCTTGCCGCCGATGCCCACGTCACGAACCCATCGCGGGTGGGAGACCAGGTCGAAGGCCCGCCTTGCCCGCACCCACGGCGTCCCCCTTCCGATCACCGCGTTGCGCGTGTCGCGGTGGCGTGCGCCCACCACCGCCAGGTCGATCGTCAGGACCAGAACCGGCGAGCCGACCGCCCGCGCCCTGGCCATCAGATCCTCCGCGTAGCCACGATCGCGCATCACATACAACTGGAACCAGGGTGGCGCGGGCGTGGCACCGGCGACCTCCTCGATACCGCAGATCGAGACGGTCGACTCCACGAACGGGATGCCGACCGCCGCCGCCGCTTTCGCCGCCTGGACCTCCGCCCGCGGCGCGAACATCCCGCACAGGCCGACCGGCGCCAGGATCACGGGCATCGCCATCTCCTGTCCGAGAACCGTCGTCGCCTGCTCGCGTCGGGAGACGTCCTTCAGCACCACCTGGCGCAGCAGCAGCTGCTCGAGGTCGCCGACGTTGGCGCGCATCGTCGCCTCCTCGTAAGCGCCGCCGTCGATGTAGTCGAACAGCTGTCGGGGCAGTCGCCGCCGGGCCAGCTCGCGGTAGTCCCGCGGCGTCGCCGCAGCCAATCCCAGCGGACGATCGGGCGAGATCCGCACCGGGCCACCCTACACGGCCCGGTGCTGTGGATCAGTGCGTCGGGATCGCCCGGTGGCGGCGTTCGAAGCGCACGCCGCCGCGCCCGATGCCGGCGATGAAGCGCGCGATGATCGCCCCTACCAGCAGGTAGGCCAGCAGCGCGATACCCCAGTCGACCGTGATCGCCCGCTTCGGATGACCGGAGAAGGCGATCAGCCCGGTGAAGGAGCCGGCGAAGAAGTTCGCACCTTCGTGGATGCCTTTGACGATCGTGTTCGAGGCGTTCGCGTCGACGTCGCGCAGGACGATCGCCAGTGCGATCAGCAACGCGATCAGGCTCGCTGCCGCCATCACCACGCGTGCCAACGCCAGCACCCCTGTCCCGATCGCGCCGGCCGTCGCACCCGCAGCATCGTGGGTACGCGACACCGCCCGCCGCCGGCGCCGTACGCGCCGCGGGTCATCGCCCGCCGCCGTCTGGCCGGCTACACCTGGTGTGGTCCTCGCCGGCGCCGGGCTCGCGGGGACATCCCGTCGCGCGGCCATCGTCGTCGTGTCGCTCCCCGGTTCCTGCTGCCGAGCTGCGGGGGCTTTGGCTTCGCGTCTGCGCCTCAGTCTCATCGCGGACCATCCTTCCGTCGAGCGTGGCGTGCCCGGCCTTGCTCCTGGCCGGACCCTGCTCGTTGCCTACCCGCGATGCTCCGCGCCGAAGCCCTGCATGCAGCGTCGCGGCTCGTGGCGAGTGGCCCCTCGCCACGAGCGCTAGGTGCTGTCAGCTCACTTCGGTTGCGGGACGATCCGCATCCACGGGCGCGGGGACTCCCATCCGTCGGGGTAGATCTCTTTGGCTTCCTCGTCGGAGACCGAGCCGGCGATGATGACGTCGTCGCCGTCCTGCCACTGGGCCGGCGTTGCAACTTTGCTGCGCGCCGTCAGCTGCAGCGAGTCGATCACCCGTAGCACCTCGTCGAAGTTGCGACCTGTCGTCATCGGGTACACGAGGATCAGCTTGACCTTCTTGTCCGGCCCGATCACGAACACGTTGCGCACCGTCTGGTTGTCCGCCGGCGTGCGCGAGAGAGGGTCGCCCTCCGTGCCTCCGGGCAGCATCCCGTAGAGCTTCGCGACGTTGAAGTCCGAGTCGGCGATGATCGGATAGTTCGGCGCCGTGCCCTGTAGCTCACCGATGTCCTTGACCCACTCAGCGTGGCGATCGGTCGGATCGACCGAGAGGCCGATGATCTTCACGCCGCGACGGTCGAACTCGGGCTTGATGCTCGCCATGTAGCCGAGCTCCGTCGTGCACACCGGGGTGAAGTCCTTGGGGTGGCTGAACAGGACGGCCCACGAGTCGCCCAGCCAGTCGTGGAACTTGATCCTGCCCTCAGTCGTGTCCGCCTCGAAGTCAGGCGCCGTGTCGCCAAGTGAAAGGCTCATCCTCGTTCGTTCTCCTTCGTTGTGCCCGCGCCGGCGGGCATGGGGGGAAGCTTGCCTTCCACACTACCCAAATTCGGATAGGGTTTCGGGGTAATGATCGTCGTCACCGGCCGCGTCCAGATACCCGCCGAGCATCGCGAGCGGTTCCTGGAGATCGCGACGGAGATGTGCAGCGCCTCTCGCGACGACGACGGCTGCAGCGGCTATCGCGTCTACGAGGACCTCGAGCAGCCGAGCCGCTACGTCTTCATCGAGGAGTGGCGTGACGACGACGCCCTACAGGCGCACTTCCGCCGGCCTCACACGACGAAGTTCATGGGCGTGCTCGTCGGGCTGCTCGGCGAGCCGCCCGACGCGCCCTTCCACACCGTCGCCTCGACCCGCGTGCTGGACCCGGCGCGGGGCCTCGTCGTGCTCGACTAGGCCCCGGCCGGTCTCAGCTCAGATCGCGGGGATCAGACGATCCCGCTGGGCACACCCCGCGTGCCCGGTTCCTGCACCGGCTGGGAGTTCGGCGGAACGCTGACGGGCGCCTTCGCCTGGCAAGTCGCTTCGGCCCCGGTCAGTTCGACCGCCGGCAGTTCTTTGGTTTTCTTGAACGTCGGCGGTGCGGCGAAGTTGAACGCGCCGGTGAGATCGCCGGTCGTTTCGCGTCGCCACTCGCTGAGGTTCGGAACCTCCACGCCGAAGCGTGTCTCCAGGAAGCGGAGCATCGAGGTGTGGTCGTAGACCTGCGACGAGACAAGCCCACCATGGCTCCACGGCGAGACGACCAGCATCGGCACGCGGAACCCGAGTCCAATCGGGCCCGTCACACCGCCGGAGTTGCCCGTGATGTCCGGAACCGTCAAGTACTCCCCCGGGGTTTCCAGCGGAGCCGTCGGCGGCGCCACGTGATCGAAGAAGCCGCCGTTCTCATCCCACGTGATGAACACCGCCGTTTTTTCCCACGTGGATTTGTGGCCCATGACTCGTCTGAGCAGATCTGCGACGACGTGCTCACCGATCTTCGCGCTCGAGTTGCCCGGGTGCTCGGTTTCGGCGGCAGAGGTGTTGATCCATGAGACCTGCGGCAGTTCACCGTGGTTTAGGTCGTGTTTGAACTGCTTCAGATAGGAGTTTTCGAAGGCCTTTTTCCCAAGCGCCGGGTTGGTCTTGAAGGTTTTGAAGTACTCCAGCGGGTTGTCCTCGAAGCCCAAGAGGGTTCCGTCGTAGACCTTCCAGCTGATCCCCGCCGCCTCCAACTGCTCGGGCATCGTCGTCCAAGTGAATTTGCCCGACGCCCGCGGGTCGCCTTTCTCCAGCGTCTGCACCAGCGGCCCGCCGTTTTCGCCGTTCGGGTCGATCGTCGCCGTCATCGAGTACAGACGATTCGGGTCTGTCGGCCCGAGCACCGAGCAGTGGTACTGGTCACAGATCGTGAACGCGTTCGCCAGCGCGTGGTAGAAGGGGATGTCGGCTTTTTCGTAGTAGCCCATCGTCTCCACGCCCGCCTGCTGACCGTCGACTTCCAGGTGGGTGCGCACGAAGTTGTCCATCGCCCCGCCGTCCCAGTAGCTGTGCTGAGGCTGCCAACTGTGGCTGAGGTCCGGGAAGCACTGAGCGACGTTGTTGGCTTCCAGGTGGAACGGCAGCAGCTTCCCTTCGAAGCCTTCGGCCGGGTAGCCACCCTGTTCGTAGACCGCTTTGGCAGCCGGGCTGCCGAGGCCCTCGACGCCCTTGTAGGTCCCGAAGTAGTGATCGAACGAGCGGTTCTCCTGAATCAGGATGATCACATGCTCGATGTCCGAGAGTTTGCCCAATGGCGGCGGTGGCTTCAGCGCGCTTGCCGCCTGCACCAGTGGATCGCTGCTCAGCGCGACAGCCCCCGCCGCGATGCCCGCCTGAAGAATTTGGCGGCGTGTCAGACCCGAATCCATCCCTGTCTCCCTCCGTTCGACGGCCCGGTCGCGACCCGGCCGTCCCCCTCGCTTTTTGACGACGACCGCTCGATTGTTCCCCACGTACGGCCCCGTCGTGTAAACGTGAAGATACTGTCTCGCTGACAATTGCGCCAGCCCCCGTTTCGCACGGTCTGATGGGCGGCGATCGGGCATCCTTCCGCTCGAGACAACGACTGGAGGCCCCTATGTCCGTCGATCGCGCAGCGCGTGCCCGCGAGTTCCTGGAGCTGCACCGGCCCGGAGCGCCGCTGCTGATGGCCAACGCCTGGGACCTCGGCTCGGCACGCCTGCTCGTCGCCGCGGGGTTCAAGGCGCTCGCAACTACCAGCAGCGGCCTCGCCGCCAGCCTCGGACGGCTCGACTATGGGATCTCCCGTGAGGACGCCCTCGCGCACGCCGCCGGCCTCTGCGACGGCGTCGACGTGCCCGTCTCGGCCGACCTCGAGGACTGCTACCCCGAGGAGCCCGGCGGGATCGCCGAGACCGTCGCCCTTGCCCGCAAGGCCGGTCTTGCGGGCTGCTCGATCGAGGACTGGGATCCCGCCGCCGAACGGATCCGCCCAATCGAGGACGCCGCCGAACGGGTTGCCACTGCAGCTACTGCGGCCCACGACGGAGACGTACGGTTGGTGCTCACCGCCCGCGCCGAGAACTACCTGCACGATCGCCCCGATCCCGACGACACGATCGCCCGCCTGCTCGCTTACCAAGACGCCGGCGCCGACGTTCTCTACGCGCCCGGCCTCGATACGACCGAGGAGCTGCGGGCGTTGCTGGATGCCGTCGGGTTGCCTGTCAACGTACTGATCCGCGCCTCCACCCCGGCTGTCCCTGAGCTCGCCGCTCTCGGCGTCGCTCGCGTCTCGGTCGGAGGGGCCTTTGCCTTCACGGCATATGCCGCTGCTGTTCGGGCCGGGCGGGAGCTGCTCCAGCAGGGCACCCACGAGTACACCGCCGACTCCGCCGAGGGCGTGCGGCTGGTTCGCGAGGCGTTCGCGACGGACGCTTGAGGCCGGCACTCGCCCCGACGTTCCCGCCTGTCCCGCGCTGAGGGCGACCATCCCAACGGTGCCCGCGCTTAGGTCGCGGGCCGCTACGCGACGGCGGCCGCTACGCGGATCCTCCTCTGACTCGTTCCCCTTTCGGGTCGAACAAAGGCTCCCGGGCGAGCACGCCCGACACCCATCGCCCAAAGATGTCGACCTCCACGGTCGTGCCCACCTCGACCTCCGCCGGGAGGTAGGCATAGGCGATCGAGCGCTCCACCGTATAGCCGTAGCCACCGCTCGTGACACGACCGAGCACCTCGCCGTCGATCCGCACAGGCTCATTGCCGAGCGCCACCGAGCGGGGGTCATCCAGCACAAGGCAGCGCAGCTTTCGCTCCGGTGCGCCCGCCGCCCCGAGCGCCGCTGCCCCGATGAAGCCGCCGTCGTCCTTCACGCAGAAGCCCAGCCCCGACTCCAGCGGCGTCTCATCGGGAGTGATGTCCGCCGCCCACACCCTGTAGCCCTTCTCCAGACGCATCGAGTCGATCGCCTTGTAGCCGCCCGCGACGAGGCCGTGCTCGCGCCCGGCCTCCCACAGCGAGCGCCACAGCCCCGCCCCGTACTCCGTCGGGCAGTACAGCTCCCAGCCGATCTCACCGACGAACGTCACCCGCAGGGCCCGCGCCGGCACGTCGCCGATCGGCAGCTCGCGCATGTGCATGTAGGGGAAGTCCAGTGGGTCCGGCGTCAGCGGTGCCAGGATCTCCGGCGCTCGCGGCCCCCACAGGGCGAAGCACGCCCACCGCGCCGTCACGTCCGTGCAGCGCACACTCCCGTCGCGCGGCGCATGCCTGCGGATCCAGCTCAGGTCGTGGTTGCCGAAGGCCGTTCCCGTGACGATCGAGAACAGCTCCTCCTCGACCCTCGTCACCGTGAAGTCGCACTCGATCCCGCCGCGGCGATTGAGCATCTGCGTGTAGGTGATCGCGCCCACCTCTCGTGCGACGCGGTTGTCGCACAGCCCTTCCAGGAAGCTCGCTGCTCCCGGACCGGCGATCTCCAGCTTCGAGAAGGACGACTCGTCGAACAGCCCCGCCCGCTCGCGCGTGCCCAGGTGCTCGGCACCGATCGCCGGCGACCAGTGCATCCCCGCCCAGCCGCGTGGCCGCAGCGACTCGTCCCCCGCGGCCACGTTGGACTCGTACCAGTTGACCCGCTCCCAGCCCGACTTCTCGCCAAACGCCGCCTCGTGGGAGGCGTGCCACGGGTAGGCGCTCGAGGTCCGCAGCGGCCGGCCCGCCTGGCGCTCGTGGCCCGGGTAGCGGATGTCGTAGTAGGTCTCATAGACCTCCTTCGTGCGCTTCAGCGTGTAGCTCGGAGAGCGGAAGTGCGGCCCGAAGCGCCTGATGTCCATCTCCCACATGTCCTGGCCGGGCTCCCCGGCGATGATCCACTCGGCCATCGCCTTGCCGATGCCGCCCGCACCCGCCAGGCCGTGCGCGCAGAAGCCGGCCGCCACGAAGAAGCCCGAGACCTCGCTCTCGCCGAGGCAGAACTCGTTGTCGGGCGTGAACGCCTCCGGCCCGTTGATCAGCTTCGTCACCGTGATCTCGTCCATCACCGGAACTCGCTTGCGCGAGTTGGCCGCGATCTCCTCGAAGCGCGGCCAGTCCTCTTCCAGCAGCCGCCCGTTGAAATCCTGAGGGACCGCGTCGAGCAGGTGCTCGTCCAGCGCCCATGGCGCCGAGGTGCGCTCATAGCCGCCCATGATCAGCCCGCCGCCCTCCTCGCGGAAGTAGATCAGGAGGTCCGGGTCGCGCAGCGTCGGCAGGTGCACGATCTCCCCTTGGCCTGGGTGGGTGGGGGTCCTGTCCCGGAACGGCTGAGTGACGAGGTACTCGTGGGCGAACGGCACGATCGGAACCCGGACCCCGGCGAGCCGACCGATCTCCGCCGCGAACATGCCGCCGGCGTTGACCACCACCTCAGCCTCGATCGGGCCCCACTCCGTCTGCACGCCCCTGACCCGCGGGCTGCCCGGCACCGACTCGTCGACGTCGATGCCCGTCACCCGCGTATGGGTGAAGATCCGCGCGCCGCCGGCGCGCGCGCCGTCGGCCAGGGCCGTCGTCAGCAACGACGGGTCCAGGTAGCCGTCCGTCGCCAGGTAGGAGCCGCACCGCACCCCCGTCGTCTCCATCAGCGGGAACATCTCCTTGGCCTCATCTGGGGAGATCAGCTCCAGGGGCAGTCCGAAGGTGCGCGCCCAAGCGACCTGGCGCAGCACCTCCTGCTCGCGCTCCTCCGTACATGCCAGACGGATCCCCCCGCACTCCACCCAGCCGCAGTCGAGCGTCCTGTACAGCTCCACCGAGTCCATCATCATCCGCGTCAGCGGCAAGCTCGAGCGCAGCTGACCGACCAGCCCCGCCGAGTGGAACGTCGAGCCGCTCGTCAGCTCGTTGCGGTCGAGCAGCACCACGTCGCGCTCCCCCGCCTGTGCGAGGTGGTAGGCGATTGAGGCGCCACCCACGCCGCCGCCGATGATCACCACGCGAGCGCGCTCGGGAAGCTCGCGGGGGCGCACCATCGCTCAGCTCACCGCCGCCAGCCATCCGGCCAGCTCGGGACCCGCGAGCGCCTCGCGCAGCCGCGCGAAGTGACGCTCGCCGTAGCCCTCGAAGTCGAAGTCAAGGTCGGAGACCCGAGCCTGCATCGCGCCCCAGGCGGCCTCGCGGATGTCCGACAGCAGCCGCATCAGCTTCAGTCGCGCTCGCTGCGGCGGCGACGGGGTGCAGTCGTGGTAAGCGGCGAGCAGCCGTTCCTCGGCGGCCTCGTCGAAGTCGTTGTTGACCGACAGGTTGCCCAGGTCGAAGCCCGGGTCGCCCATCCCCGCGTACTCCCAGTCGACGATCATCACTCGATCGGAAGGCCGCTCCCTCACCAGGTTCCCAGCCAGCAGGTCGTTGTGACACGGCCGCTGCGTCCGTGCCGGAGCCGCCGCCACGATCTGAGTCGCCAGCTCCCGGGCATGCTCGTAGTCGGCCGATGGGCGACCGCCACGCTCGGCGATCAGCCGTCCGTACTCCTCGAGCAGATCCGGCACCGAGAAGCTCACCGGCAGCTCCACCGCCGAGTCGTGAAAGCGCCGCAGGGCGCGGCCGATCTCCTCCGCTCGCGCCGCGATCTCGGGGGCCTCCATCGAGGCACAGGAGATGTAGCGGGTCACCAGTCCACCCTCGAAGCTCGCCACCACCGCCGGTGCGATCCCCAGCCCAGCCGCCGCCGTGTTGGCCACCCGCTCGGCCTCGCGGCTGATCCCCAGCAGGTCCGTGTCCTTGCCGTGCAGTCGCACCACGTAGTCACTGCCGCCGAAGCTGACCTTGAAGTTGCGGTTGGTGATGCCTCCCTCAAGAGGCACCGGCTCGCCGCCGAGGAAACCCAGAGAGTGCTCCAGGTCGTGCAGGATGTCGTTCAGGTCACCCACCGCTTCGACTCACCGTTGCTCGATAAGGCACACAACCTATACCTTCAACTGACATGACCGGTGTAAATGCGGCCGGCGATCAGCTCACTTCGCAGGAGGCTCGAGAGCTGATCGACGCGACCGACCTCCAGGTGGCCGTGGGCGCTGTCGCTGCCGTCGCCGTTCGCACGCCGACCGTCGCGAGCCCCGACCTCTCCGAGCTGCTCGGCGGGCCCGTGTCGCTGAAGGCCGAGTGCCTGCAGGCAACCGGCTCCTTCAAGCTGCGCGGCGTCCTCAGCCGCATCGCCGCGCTCGGCGCGGACGCCGAGGGCGGCCTCGTCACCGCCAGCGCCGGCAACCACGCGCGCGCCCTGGCCTACGCCGCCCGGCTGCGTGGCCTCGGCTGCGAGGTCTTCATGCCCCGCGACGCGCCCGTCTCCAAGGTCCTCGCCGTCGAAGCCCTCGGCGCCGCCGTGCGTCTGGAGGGCGCCTCCGTCGACGACTCGCTCGAACTGGCTCTCGCTCGGGCTCAAGAGCGGGGCGCCGCCTTCGTCCATCCCTTCGACGACATCGACGTGATCGCCGGCCAGGCCAGCATCGGCCTCGAGCTGTTGTCGGATGTCCCCGACCTGGCTCGTGTGATCGTCCCCGTTGGCGGCGGCGGGCTCGCAAGCGGGATCGGGATCGCCCTGCGCCAGGCCGGCGCCGACGTGCAGCTGATCGGCGTCCAAGCCGGCGTCTGCGCACCCTACGCCGACCTCCTTGCCGGCCGTCCCGCCGGCCACGCCAGCGAGATCACCATCGCCGACGGCGTCGCCGTCAAGCGTCCCGGCTCGCTGACATTGCCGCTGCTGCGAGAGCTGCTCGACGGATTGCTGACCGTCAGCGAGGACCAGATCGCCGACGCGATGGTGCTGCTCGCCGAGCGCGCCAAGCTCGTCGCTGAGGGCGCCGGAGCGGTCGCCGTCGCGGCGCTTCGCAGCGGCGCCCTCGAGCCCGCCGCGGGCACGACCGTCGCGATCGTCTCCGGCGGCAACGTCGACAGCGGCCTGCTCGCCTCGCTGCTGCTGCGCCACGAAACCGAGGAGGGCCGGCGCGTGCGGATCTCCACTCGCGTCCCCGATCGACCGGGCGGACTGGCCGAGCTGCTCGGTCTCGTCGCCGGAACTCGCGCCAACGTCCTCAGCATCGAGCACCTCCGCGAGGCGGTTCCCCTCCACGTCCGCGAGACAGCCGTCGAGCTGACGCTCCAGACTCGCGGGCCCGGCCACACCGACGAGGTCATCGCGACTCTCGCCGCTGCCGGCTACGAGGCGCGAGTCGGTTAGTGGTGCGCTACAGCCGCGAAGCTTGACCGACGAACTGCCGCCAGCGCGCGCGGTCGGCCAAGTGGGCGGCTGGCTCGCTTGTCGGAGCGACGATCCGCTCGCCCGGCAGATTCGCGACCGCCGCTCCCAGCGAGGAGAACGTGCCCGCGCCGAGCCCCGCCAGCAGCGCTGCTCCCAGCACCGTCGTGTCCGCTCGCCC
Organism: Solirubrobacteraceae bacterium; assembly: GCA_036271135.1. Classification (GTDB taxonomy): domain Bacteria; phylum Actinomycetota; class Thermoleophilia; order Solirubrobacterales; family Solirubrobacteraceae; genus Palsa-744. Next base: position 41,861 of record DATBBF010000020.1, on the reverse strand, counting down.
CACCGACAAGGGGAGCCCGAGCACGTCGGCCTGGATCTGAAGGAGCGTCGGGTCGTTCGTCAGCCCACCGTCGACGCGCAGGCTCGAGATCGGGATCGCCGCCGCCATCGCCTCGACGACATCGGCGACCCGATGGGCGATCCCCTCCAGGCCCGCCCTCGCCAGGTGAGCGGGACGCACGCCACCGTGCAGTCCGGCGATCGTGCCCCGGGCGCCCGGCTGCCACCACGGCGATCCCAGTCCCGAAAGCGCCGGCAACAGCATCGTGCCCGCGCTGTCGGCGACCGTCGCGGCGAGAGCGGTCAGCGAGGGCACGTCCGCCGCCAGGCCGAGGTCGTGTGCCATCCACTCCAACAGCGCGCCCGCCGCGAACACGCCGCCGTCGAGGGCGTAGTCGACCGCACCGATCCCTCCGCTCGCGCCGGGGGCCGCCCAGGCGACCGTCGGCAGGAGACCCTTGGCCCGTACCGGGCCATCGGTCCGGCCCAGCACGAACACTCCCGTGCCGTAGGTCGCCTTGACCTCACCGGGCTCGATAGCGCCGGAGCCTGCCAGCGCCGCCTGCTGGTCGACCAGCTGTGCACACAGCGTGAGCGCCACCGGCCAGCTCTCGTGCCTGAGCTCGCCCAGCGCGCCGAACGTCGGTCCCACCGCCGGCAGCCATTCCCTCCGCAGGCCGAACAGCTCCAGCAGGCCTTCGTCCCAGTCGTGCCCGTCCAGCGCCAGCAGCTGCGTACGCGAGGCCGTCGACAGGTCCGTCGCGTAGCGGCCGCCCAGGCGGTCTGAGAGGAACGCGTCGACTGTGCCCATCCGCAGGTGCCCGGCGTCGCGGGCGGCTGCGACAGCGGGGTCGTGCTCGAGCACCCAGGCGAGCTTCCCCGCCGAGAAGTAGGGATCCAGCGGCAGTCCCGTAGCGCTCACCGCCGCCGCGTCGATCGTCGCCAGCAGCGACTCCTGCCGCTTGTCCTGCCAGGTCACGATCGGCGTCAGCGCGTGCCCGTCGCGGGCGTCCCAGGCGAGCACTGACTCGCCCTGATGGGCAAGCCCGGCGATCACCGGTCGTGCGTTTGCCTCGGCCAGCACCTCGGCCACCGCCGCTACGACCGCCGCCAGCACCTCCTCGGCGTCCTGCTCGACCAGCCCCGCGGCAGGGTGGGAGGTCGCGACCTCCCGGCGGGCCTCCGCCAGCGGCGTGAGGTCTGCCTCGAACAGGGCGGCCTTGACGGCAGTCGTGCCCTCGTCGATGCCCAGCAGCAGCGGCGCGGGGTCGCTCACGGCGGGGCCTGCGTCGCCGAGCGCTCAGCCGCCGACTGCCACCAGGGGATCGCGATGCCGCGGCGTGGCAGCGGCTCGGGGGATGCCGGCGGTGTGTGCGGGCCGAGCTTCGTCGTCTCAGCCACGAGCGCCGCGACATGATCGGCGATCCCCAGTGACGCCGACAGGCCCGTCGAACGGATCGCCGCTACGTCGATCAGGCCTTCGATGTGAGGTGAAGGCGCGATCGCGTAGTTGACTCCCCGCCCGGCGGGCCGCAGCCCGGCGTAGGCGGCGATCGGCTCGGTCCCCTCCAGCGCCGGGAACATCCGTCGGGCCGGTCCGAGGATCAGCTCCCCCGCGTCGGCCTCGACCGTCCAGTCCCGCTTGTCGAGCCGGTCCTTGGCCGTCGGGCCCGCGATCACGTGACCGTCGATCGTCGGGAAGACGAGCACGCCCTTACCGACGGAGGAGGGCACCGGCAGCAGGATCTCCTCGAGCCGCTCCTCCGGTGGCTGCTCGAACACGAAGAACTCGCCCTTGCGCGGATAGACCTCGAATGCTGCCGTGCCCGTCAGCTCATCGGCGTGCAGGCCGGCGCAGTTGACGACCGCCGGCGTCCGCAGTCGTCCGCCGCCGGCGAGCTCGAGTAGGACGCAGTCTTCGGCTCGCTGAAGCCTCGCGACGGGCGTGTCGAGCCGCAGCGTCGCCCCGGCGCTCAGCGCGGCGTCGGCCAGGGCTGTCGTGTAGGCGACTGGGTCCGTCACCGACTCGCCTGGGACCAGCAGCTCGCCGGGCTCTACGAGGGACGCTTCGACATCGTTGCCCCGCGCGTTCTCGGCAAGCCGCTCGACCGCCCGCAGCTGCTCCTCGGAGCCGTCGGCCCGCAGCCGCGCACCGCAGCGCCAGACCTCCACCCCCAGTCGCGGCACGGCGTCCTCGCGCAATCGTGCCGAGCGCAGGATCAGCTCCGTCTCCAGCTCACCCGGCTTGGAGTCGAAGCCCGTGTGCAGGATCCCCGAGTTGGCGCCGCTGGCCCCTGCCCCGATCCGCTCGGAGGACTCCAGCAGGAGCGTCTGCATGCCGCGCTCGGCGAGCGCGCGAGCGATCGCGCAGCCGACCACCCCCGCGCCGATCACGACTGCTTGTGCATCGAAGGAGGCGATCGCACATGCTATGCATCGGGCGGTGAGGATCGAGCCCTTCGAGATCGAGCGCTTCTACGACCGCTGGGAGTTTCGCGCCGAGCTGATGCTCTCCAGCAGCGACTGCGAGTCGCGCCCGATCGCCGATCTGCTGGCGCTCGAGTCCGACGCCCTGGAGCGGCTGACCAGCCTGCGCCTCGGCTACACCGAGGTGGCGGGCTCGGCCGAGCTGCTCGGCGCCGTGGCCGCTCTGTACGAGCGCATCGCACCCGATGACGTCCTCACGCTGGCAGCCGCCGAGGAGGGCATCTTCATCGTCTACCACGCCCTGCTCGAGCCCGGCGACCACGTCGTCGTCGAGGCCCCCAGCTACGGCTCGGCGATCGCCGTGGCACGTAGCACCGGCGCCGACGTCAGTCTCTGGCAGCGTCGATATGAGGATGGCTGGGCGCATGACCTCGATGCCCTGGAGCAGATGCTGAGGCCCGAGACCAAGGTTCTGTACCTCAACAGCCCCCACAACCCGACGGGCACTCAGATACCTCCGGAGCAGCTCGAGCGGCTGGTAGCGATGCTGGCCGAGCGCGAGATCGTCCTGTTCAGCGACGAGGTCTACAGGGGCCTCGAGCACGACTCCGCCGACCGGCTTCCCGCCGCCTGCGATCTCTACGAGCGGGCGATTTCCCTGAACACCGTCTCGAAGTCATATGGGCTGCCCGGCCTGCGGATCGGATGGCTGGCCTGCCGCGATGCGGGACTGCTGCGCCGGATCCGCGAACTGAAGCTCTATACGACGATCTGCTCGAGCGCCCCGAGCGAAGTGCTGGTGGCGCTGGCGCTGCGCCACTCCGAGCGCCTGATCGAGGAGAACCGTCGCCTGGTCGTCTCGAACCTGACGTCGATCGAGGAGTTCCTGGCGAGGCACGAGGAGCTGTTCGAATGGGTCCACCCGACAGCGGGCCCGATCGGCTTCCCTCGCATCCGCGACGATCGCGACGTCACGGCCTGGTGTGAGCGCACAGCCGAGCAGGCGGGCGTGCTGCTGCTCCCCGGGTCCGTCTACGAGCAGCCTCGCCACGTCCGCCTGGGCTTCGGCCGGCGCAGCCTCCCCGAGGCGATCGAGCGCCTGGAGTCCCACCTCGCCGCGGGCGCCTCAGCCGGCTAGGCCGTCGAGACCCAACTCGAGGATTCGTCGCCAGCTCTCTGGCTCACGCCGGCGCACCGCGCGCACGGCGGCCAGCAGCAGGCGCACGTCGCTCGGCGTCGCGTCGGCTCGCAGCGATCCGTCGCCCCGAGCCTTCTCCATCAGCGCTTCGATCCGCTGCTCGCAGCGCCAGGCGCCCTCAGCGACCGCCGGGTGCTCGGTGACGGTCGCCATCGCCTCGGCGACGACGTCGTCGCCGGCCTGCCGGTCGGCCAGCTCCCACATCAGCGCCACGAACGCGGGCCACGGCCCGCCGCCTCGTGCCAGCGCTGCCTCGATGTCGGCTGTGACCGAGTCCAAGCGCCTGACGACGAGCGCCGCGATCAGATCCTCCTTGGAGGGGAACTGGCGGTAGACGCTGCCGACGCCCGCCCCGGCCGCCGCCGCGACGACCGGCATCGGAGCCTCGATGCCCTCGCGCGCGAACACCTCCCCGGCGGCGCTCAGCAGCCGCTCGCGCTTGGCCTCTGCGTCGAGCTCAGTCCATGCCGGGCCCTTCGCGAGCCTCTGAGGCTGTGTCGGAATGGCCATTCCGCTATCCTAGCGCCAGACGATGCGGAATAGCCATTCCGCCCCACTGAAACCGGACTGGGACGAGGCCTGATGACAGCGACGCAGGAGCGGATCAACCCCAACGCCACGCTGGCCGTGCTGGCGCTGTGCGGCGTCGCCTACGCGCTGCTGAGCTCGGCGATCGTGCCGGCGTTGCCGACGATGCAGCACGACCTGCACACCTCCGAGACGGGGATCACCTGGCTGCTGACGGCCTACCTGCTGGCCGCGTCGGTGTTCACGTCGATCATCGGGCGGCTGGGGGATATGTACGGCAAGGAGCGCCTGCTGCTGTGGACGCTGGGACTGCTCGCCGTCGGGACGCTGCTGGGCGCCGTCGCCGGCTCGTTGCCCCTTTTGATCGTCGCCCGCTTCATCCAAGGCGCGGCGGGCGGCATCTTCCCGCTCGCGTTCGGGATCGTCCGCGACGAGTTCCCCCGCGAGAAGGTCGCCGGCAGCATCGGCTTCCTGTCCTCGATCCTCGGCGTCGGAGGCGGCATCGGGATCGTCATGTCGGGCGTGGTCGTCGAGCACTTGAACTACCACTGGCTGTTCTGGATACCGCTCGCGATGATTGTGCTCGGCGCCGCCTTCACGTGGCGGTTCGTGCCCGAGTCCCCTGAACGCAGGCCGGGCCGGATCAACTGGATCGCGGCGGTGCTGATGACGATCGGGCTGTCCGCACAGATGCTGGCGATCAGCGAGACGACCGTCTGGGGCTGGGGCTCGGTGAAGACGATCGGCCTGCTGCTCGCGGGGATCGCCGTGACCGGTCTGTGGATCTGGACGGAGTCGCGCAGCCGCGAACCGCTGATCGACATGACGATGATGCGGGTTCGAGGGGTGTGGACGACCAACTCCGCGGCCTTCTTGCTGGGCGCCGGCATGTACGCGTCGTTCATCGTCTTCCCACAGTTCGCGCAGTTGCCTCGCAGCACAGGCTTCGGCTTTGGCGCGTCGGTCGTCGTCTCGGGCCTCTATCTGCTGCCCTCGACGATCGCGATGACGCTGTTGGGTCTCTATGCGGGCAAAATCTCCGCCCGCTTCGGCTCACGGGCGGCGCTGCTGGCCGGCACGGCCTTCGCGGCCGCGTCGTTCGCGATGCTGGCCATCGCCCACGCGCATCCCTACGAGCTGCTGATCGCCGCCGCCCTGCTGGGGATTGGAATCGGACTCGCCTTCGCGGCGCTCGGCAATCTGATCGTCCAGGCTGTGCCCAGCCATCAGACCGGCGTGGCAAGCGGTATGAACACGGTCATGCGAACGCTCGGCGGGGCTCTCGGCGGTCAGCTGTCGGCGACGTTCATCGCTGACAACACCGCCCATGGTCTGCCGACCGTGACAGGCTTCACCGACACCTTCGTGATGGCCACGGCGTTCCTGATCGCCTGCCTGGGCGCCGCCGCGATGGTGCCGCGCGCGCTCGGCCGTGGCCGACGTTCAGCCACCCAGATCGAGGGACGCGCAGCCGTTGCCGAAGGACCCGCTTAGCTCAAGAGAAGGAGAACCCCATGTTCCACAACATCCTGGTTGCGATCGATGGCTCTGAGGACTCGGACCGCGCGCTCGGCCACGCCATCGACCTGGCCGAGTGCTCCCACGCCAAGTTGACGCTGTTCAGCGCCGTGCCGGCGCCGCCGGCCTTTGTCTACGCCACGCCTGGCGCGGCGGCGCTGTCGGATCTCGACGAGAAGGCACGAACGGAGACCGAGGAGATCGTCCGAGCGGCGCTCGAGCGGGTGCCGCAGGGCGTCTCGGTGACGAGCGTCATCAAGACCGAACCGGCCAAGCCGGCTCTGCTGAAGCAGATCGCCGAGGGCGAGCACGACCTTGTCGTGATGGGCTCTCGCGGCCGGGGCGCCGTGCGCTCGGCACTGCTGGGCAGCGTCAGCCACCACGTCCTGCACCACAGTCACGTGCCGGTGCTGATCGTCCACGGCGGCCAGGACGAGGGGCAGCAGGCGGCGGCCGCCCACGCGGCGACGTGAGCTAGAGGACCTTCGAGAGGAACGCGCGGGTGCGCTCGTGGCGGGGATTCGTCAGCACCTCGCCCGGCGCCCCCGCCTCGACGACGACGCCGCCGTCCATGAAGACGACGTTGTCGGCCACCTCCCGCGCGAAGCCCATCTCATGGGTGACGACGACCATCGTCATGCCTTCGGCGGCGAGCTGCTTCATCGCCTCCAGCACGTCGCCGACGAGCTCGGGGTCGAGCGCCGAGGTGGGCTCGTCGAACAGCATCAGCTTCGGCTCCATCGCCAGAGCCCGGGCGATTGCCACCCGCTGTTGCTGACCGCCTGAGAGCTGGGAAGGGTAGGAGTCGAGCTTGTCGGCCAGGCCGACGCGGTCGAGTAGCTCCCGTCCCTTCGCGCGAGCCTGATCGCGGGCCACGCCCTTGACGTGGATCGGCGCGCAGGTGACGTTCTCCAGGGCCGTCATGTGACCGAACAGGTTGAAGTGCTGGAAGACCATGCCGATCTCGGCGCGCTTGCGGGCGACCTCGGCTTCGCGCAGCTCGTGGAGCTTGTCGCCGACCGGCCGGTAGCCGACGAGCTCGCCGTCGACGGATAGGCGCCCGGCGTTGATCTTCTCCAAGTGGTTGATGCAGCGCAGGAACGTCGACTTGCCCGAGCCCGACGGGCCGAGCAGGCACAGCACCTCGCCGGGAGCGACTTCGAGGTTGATGCCCTTCAGTACCTCCTGGCGCCCGAAGCGCTTGTGGACGCCCTCGGCGAGGACCATCGGCGGCGGGCTCACGCGCCACGCTCCTCGTGGCGGAAGGAAAGGGCGGCGAGACGGATGCGCCCTAGCGCCGTCGGTCGCTGCTCGCGTGTGGCGCCCCGCCCGTAGTGACGCTCGAGGTAGTACTGGCCGACGTAGAGGACGCTCGTGCAGACCAGGTACCAGATGCTCACCACGATCAGCAGGGGGATCGGTTTGAAGTCCTGGGAGTAGATCAGCTGTGAGGAGTAGAGAATCTCGGTGACGGTGATGACGCTGCCCAGAGAGGTCGTCTTCAGCATCGAGATCGTCTCGTTGCCGGTCGGCGGGATGATCACGCGCATCGCCTGTGGAAGCACGATTCGGCGGATCGTCTGCAGCCGCGTCATGCCGAGCGAGCGGGCGGCGTCGGACTGGCCCTCCTCGACGGAGATGATGCCCGCCCTGACGATCTCCGCCATGTAGGCACCCTCGTTGAGTCCGAGCCCAAGGACCGCGGCCCGGAAAGCCGTGATCAGCGTGTTGGCGTCGGGATGGACAAACGCCGGGCCGAAGGGGATGCCCAGCCCGACCTTCGGGTAGAGGGCGGCGATGTTGTACCAGAAGATCAGCTGGACGAGGACGGGCGTTCCGCGAAAGAACCAGATGTAGAGCGAGCTTGAGCCGGAGACCATCGGGTTGGGGGAGAGGCGCATGATCGCCAGCAGCACTCCCAGAACGACCCCGATCGCCATCGCGATGACGGTCAGCTCCAGCGTCACGAGCAGCCCTTCCATGATGCGCGCGTCGAACAGGTATTCGCCGACGACTCCCCACTGGAAACCGGGGCTCGTCGCGGCCGAGCGGATCAGCGCGGCCGCGACGACGAGGATCACGACGGCCGCAACCCAGCGGCCGGGATGGCGGACGGGGACGGCCTGGATGTCGTCAGGCCGTCCCGTTGGAGGAGTGACCTCGGTGGAGGACACCTCCCGCGCCCGCTATGCGATCAGCCGATCGCCCCGTTGATCTTCGGTTCGGTGATGGCCCCGGCCTGGACACCCCATTTTTCGAGGATCTTCGTGTAGGTGCCGTTGGCGATGAGGATCTTCAGGGCGGCCTCGATCGGAGTCGTCATGCCGTTGCCTTTCGGGATCGCCAGCCCGTAAGGGGCGGTGCCGTAGGTTTCGCCGACGAGCTTGAACTGGCCGCCGGACTGCTTGACCTGGTAGGCGGCGACAGGCGAGTCGGCCATTCCCAGTTCCGCGCGGCCGCTGGAGATCGCCAAGTTCGCGCCGTTCTGATCGGGGAAGCTGAGCACGGTCACCGACTTCTTGCCTTCTTTGCCGCACTTCTTGCTCTGCGCTTCGGCTTCTTCCTGCTCGGTCGTGCCTTTCTCGACCGAGACGCTCTTGCCGCAGATGTCGGCGACCGTCTTGACGGCCGGGTTCGACGAGGACTTGGCGTAGAAGGCGATGCCCGCGTCGAAGTAGTCGACGAAGTCGACGGTTTTCTCGCGTTCCTTCGTGTCGGTGAAAGACGAGGCGCCGATGTCGTACTTGCCGGACGCCAACCCAGGGATGATCGTTTCGAAGGTCGCGTTGACGAGCTTCACTTTCAGGCCCATCACTTCGCCGAGCGCCTTCAGCAGGTCGGCGTCCATCCCGATCACTGTGTGGCCGTCGGGGGCGATGAACTCATTGGGGGCATAGGTAGCGTCGGACGCGACCGTCAGGGTGCCCTTCGACTTGATCGCGGCGGGGACCTGGGCGGCGACGGCGGCGTTGGCGCTGCTGCCGGCAGTTGACGTGGGTGTACTCGCTGTACTGGCCGTGCTGGAGCTGCTGCTCGAGCTCCCGCAACCGGCCAGGGCGAGGACGACCACGACCGGCACGCCAATACGGGCGAGGAGCTTGGTCATCGAAACCTCCTGGAGAAAGTAGGACCGGCCCGGAGCGGCCGAGGAGGGCGCAAGTATAGGTTGACGGCAAGCCCTCTGACATCCTCGTCCAAGAGGGCTAAGGCAACTGGACGACCGTGCCGATGAGGGCACGTGACCAAATTCGCCCGCTCGCTGGTGCGCGCCGCCGGCCTCCACCAGTCTCGCCTACGTCTGACCTGCTCTCTGGTCGTCCTCGCGGCGGCGCTCCTGTCGCTGATTGTCGTGGCACCCGCCGGGGCGATCGTGACCACTGTCGAAAGCACGCAGGTCGGGCTGCAGCCGCGCAGCGAAGCCCTCGGAGAAGGCACTCCCGAAACCTTCGCCAACGAATCGGGCAACGCGGTCGTCCACTTGAGCAACGACTACGTGATCTTCTGGGACCCGACTGACCGGTTCCACGTTCACCACGAATGGGAGTCAGGGATCGAAACGTTCTTTCACCAGATGGGTGAATCCAACGGCCAGCTCGACACCATCTTCGCCATCGCGGGTCAGTACCGAGACCGCTCCAACACCGGCGCGCTCCCCCGCGCGGTGTTCACGGCTGCCTACCACGACTTCCAGGCGTACCCCACGGCCGGCTGCACCGACCCCAAGCCTTTGACCAGTGGCCAGATCACCTGTCTGACCGACGCGCAGGTGCGCGCGCAACTGCAGTCGTTCATCAGTGTCCAGCATCTGCCCAAGGGCATGAGCACGATCTACTACCTCGTCACACCGCCCGGTGTGACCGTTTGCCTGGACGCTTCGGCCGGGCACTGCTCCGACTTCTCGCTCAGCGCGGAAGAAGAAACCAAAACGGAACGTGCCAGCACGAGCTACAAAAACAGCTTCTGCAGCTATCACGGCGACATCAACCCCGACAACGCCGTCGAGGGTGACGCCAACACCGTGCTCTACGCCGCGATCCCATGGACAGCGGGCACGGAGGGCGTCGGTGGGGACATCGTCTCCGGCACGGCCTACGCAAATGCCTTCGATTGCCAGGACGGTGGCTGGAACGCCGAACACAACGAAGAGAAACACGACGCCTTCAACGACCAGGAGCCCAACCAGGCCGGCAAAGGCGAAGAGGGTGACTTCGGTCAGGCCCTCTACGACCTGACCGTCAACCAGATCGCCGAGGAGCAGGCGAACACGGTCACCGATCCGCTGCTCAACGGCTGGCAGGACTCAGGGCACCACGAGGCGACCGACGAGTGCCGCAACGTCTTCGGCAACACCGCCGGCCGCACCGTCGAAGGCTCGGGCACGCCCGCAGAAGGCCCCAATGCCGGGACTCTCTCCAACGAGACGATCGGTTCCGGCAACTACTTCATCAACAACATCTGGAACCTCGCCAGCCATCACTGCGACGGCGGCGTCGGGCTCGTGCCGAGGTTCGTGGCGCCGAACACGATCAACACGGGCGAAGTCGTCGGCTTCGACGGCATGGCCTCCACGATCGGGATGCTGGAAGTGAAAGCCTTCGGGCCCACCGGCCCGCCGACCGTTTCCTATGCCACATTCACCTGGAACTTCGGCGACGGCACCGTGGCTACGGGCTTCGCACCCGGCTCGCCGATCTGCGAAGCACCGTGGCTCAGCCCCTGTGCAGGCAGCGTCTTTCACACCTACACCCATGGCGGTGAATACGTCGTGACGCTGACCGTGACGGACATCGCCGGGAACGTCGACACGTTCAGTGAAAAGCTGACTGTGAACGGTCCGGGCGGGCCCGGCGCAGCCGGCCCGCCGGTAGGGGTCGATGCTGGGACCTCCACGGGCGCGTCGACATCCGGTTCCGGCACAGGCACAGGCAAAGTCGCCGGCAAACCACTCGCCGCGGCGGGTGTCGCATCCCGCTCGCTCAAGAAGGTCCTCGCCAAGGGCCTCGTGGTCAACTACTCCGTGAACGAGCAGGTCACCGGCCACTTCGAGGTGCTCCTGAGCCGCTCGCTCGCTCGTAAGCTCAAGATCGGCGGCGCTCCTGCCACGGGCCTTCCGGCCGGAACGCCTCCGCAGCTCGTGATCGCCAAAGCGCTGCTGGTGACCACCAAGGGTGGACACAGCACGGTGCACATCAAGTTCTCCAAGAAGGTGGCCGCCAAGCTCAAGCACGCCGGCAAGGCGTCGTTGATGCTGCGGCTGATCGTCCGCAACGCCTCCTCCTCGAGCCCGGCCAGCACCACGGTCCTCAGCTCGGTCACCCTCGCTCACTGAGCCCTCTGCGAGGGCCTCCGCGCGGGGGGGCTAGGTCGGCGGATCCTTTTCGCCGCGCCTGCGACGTGCCTTGGCGCTGAAGACGAAATGCCAGAGCAGCGCCAGCAGCACGTAGCCGAAGATCATCGAGACGAGTGAGATGATCGCCAGGCCGGCGTTGCCCGAGACAGCCGATTCGCCGTCGAGGGCGAGCGGGACGGCGAGGATCAGACCGAGTGCGGCGCCCATCTACAGCCCCGGGTAGTGGCGGACGACGTAGCCGCTGTTGTCCACGCCCGTGACCTGCCAGCGCGATGCGTAGACGCCGCTGCGCCCAGCCGTGTCGTAGAGGATCCCGTCGACGTACATGTATGTGTGCCCGGCGTTCGCGTAGACGGTGATGTAGCGCCCGGGCCCCGGTGCGCCCCACTTCTCAAGTTCCCCTGAGGTCTCGGGCACGCTCAGCAGTCCGCCCGCTGCCAGCGCGTAGCTGACCGAGCCCGAGCAGTCATAGGCGTTGTCGACAAACGACGCGTGACCGCCTCCGTAGACGTAGGGGAAGTCGGCGATCTCGTTTGCCCCCGCGACGACCTTCTGGATCACTTCGGGGACGTCGGCGGGGATCGGGAGCGTGCCGTTGCCGCCGATCGACTCGCCGCCCGGCACGGGCGTGAGGCTCGTATGGCGCGCCCGCTTCGCGGTCCGTTCGACTGCTTGCATCTGCTGCAGCTCGGCCTTCACTTCGGCGTCGGACGGCGCGCCGGCGGCGACGACGGCTTCGCCGGCCTTGACGGGCGTGGCGGCGGCCGCATGGTGGGTGGAGGAGGGCGCCGGGAAGCTCGAGGCTTCCAGCGGATCGGCCACCTCTTTCCTCGCGGCCGTGCGAGCAGCCGGCGTTGAGACGGCCGGTCCGGCCGCGATGCCGGCCCGACCCGCGGCGCCTGTCGTAGTCGGATCCTTGCCCGTGGAGCCGCACGCGGCGAGCGCCAGGCATGCCACAAGCCCGCTCAGCGCGGCGCCGGCCTTGACTAGGTCGATCACGCCACGAAGGCTAGCGTTAGCCTACGCGGTGGTGGGCCGCTACCCTGATGCGATGCACGAGGAAGCCAGCGCCGTGGATCTGCGGCCGCATGTCCGTTTGATCCATGGCATGCGCCGTCCCGCGAACTGGATGCAGCTGGTGCGTTTCGGCGCTGTCGGGGGCCTCGGCTTCGTCGTCAACCTCGCTGTCTACACGCTGTTCGTCCACGGCGCCGGGGTGGAGTACAGGGTCGCCTCGGTCGCCGCGTGGATCGTCGCCGTCGCCAACAACTTCTTCTGGAACCGCCATTGGACCTTCGACGCGCGCGAGGGGGTGGCGCATCACCAGGCGATGCGGTTCCTGCTCGTCAGCTTCGTCACCGAGATCATCAGCCTGCTGCTGCTGACGGTGCTGGTCGAGTCCGGCGGTCTCTCGAAGGTGCCCGCCCAGGCGATCGCGGTGGCCGCCGCGACGCCCCTGAGCTTCCTCGGTAACAAGCTCTGGAGCTTCAGCGCCAGGTCCTGAGGGCATCGTCCGCCGAGTTCCTGGAGTGCTCGCCGGAGGCCCGGTGAACGCCTCGGGAGGCGCGACAGTCCGCACCTATACTCTGATTTTCGCCCCTTCCGGAGGATCCTTGTGCAGGAGATGGTGATCTACGGCGTCAGCTTCGACATGGTTGGCAAGCAGCCGATCGTGCTCCTGAAGACCGTCGACGGCAACAAGTTCCTGCCGATCTGGATCGGGCATCCCGAGGCCGCCTCGATCCTGATGAAGCTCCAGGGGGCCGGCACGCCGAGGCCGATGACGCACGACCTGCTCTGCGACATCCTCGGCGAGCTCGACGTGAAGTGCACCCAGGTCTCCGTCACCGAGCTGCGCGAGAACACCTTCTTCGCCTCGATCACCCTCAGCGTCGCCGGGCGTGAGCTCGAGATCGACTCGCGCCCCAGCGACGCGATCGCCCTGGCCGTCCGCTCCGGCGCCCCGATCTACGCTGCCGAGGAGGTCATCTCCGAGTCGGCCATCGAGTTCGAGCACGACATCGAGGAGTCAGAGGACGTCGTCGAGAAGTTCAAGGAGTTCCTGGACCAGGTCTCCCCAGAGGACTTCGCCGCCGGGGACTCCTAGCGGTCGAAAGCCCCGGCCAGGACGCCTTCGAGCACTTGGTCGAAGCTGAGGCCGGCGGCGTTGGCGGCCTGGGGGAGGAGGCTGGTCTCGGTCATGCCGGGGACGACGTTGGTCTCCAGCACCCAAAGCTCGCCGCTGCTCTCCTCCAGCATCAGATCGACGCGGGCGAAGCCGTGGCAGCCGAGCAGCTCATACACCTGGACGGCCAGCTGCTGAGCGCGCTCGGTGGTGTCGGCGGGCAGCTCGGCGGGGCAGACGAACGTGGTCATGCCGATCTGGTAGCGAGCCTCGTAGTTGTAGAAACCCTCCTTACGGGGCACGGCCTCGACGACCGGAAGCGCGCGCGGCGGGGCCCCGTCGAGCAGCGACACAGCGAGGTCGCGACCCTTGACGTGGCGTTCCAGCAGCACGTCGTCGTCGTAGGAGAAAGCGCCGACCATCGCGCCGGGTAGCTCGCCGCTGGAGCTGGCGAACTTGACGCCCAGCGCCGAGCCGCCACGGGCCGGCTTGACGACCAGCGGGAAGCCGAGACGGGCCTCGACTGCTCCGACCGCGGCGCCCGCCCCGAGATCTCTGATCGACGTCTCTCTAAGCGCCTGGAAGTCGGGTGTCGGTATGCCCGCCTCGTGCATCAGGTGCTTCGCCAGGATCTTGTCGGTGCAGCGTATGCAGGCCGAGGGGCCCGAGCCGGTGTAGGGAAGCCCGAGTGCCTCCATCAGCGACTGCACCGTCCCGTCCTCGCCATCGCGTCCATGCAGCGCGATGAACACCGCGTCGGGGCGTAGGTCGAGCAGCTCTCCCACCAGTCCGGGACCGACGTCGATGCCCGTGACGTCGTGGCCGAGTCGCTGCAGTCCCGCCTGCACCTGGGCTCCCGAGCGCAGCGAGACCGACCGCTCCAGCGACGGGCCGCCCTTCAGGACGGCGACCTTGGCGCGGGCGCTCATCGATCCTGGCTGCGGCGCTCGCGCGCGTCGTCGCGGCGCGGCAGCTCGACGACATCGGCCAGCGGCGCCGTGTCTGTCTCGGCCCGTGCGCTGAGGATCGGCCCGTGTGCTTTCGCCGGCGAACCGGTCAGCGAGCCCAGCAGGCCCAGCTGCTCGGAAATCGCCTTGCCGATCCGGCGGATCCCCTCCTTGATCTGCGGCTCGGGGATGCCCGCGAAGTTCAGCCGCATCGACGAAGCGCCGCTCTGCGCATACATGTATGCGGCACGGCCGGGCACGAAGGCGACGCCCTCGTTGGTCCGCGCCTGGGCCAGCAGGTCCGTGGTGTCGATCCGCTCGTCGAGCGTCACCCAGATGAACAGCCCGCCTTCAGGGTGCGTCCACGTGGCGCTGTCGCCGAAGTGCTCCTCGAGAGCCTCGATCATCGCGTCGCGACGGGTCCGGTAGAGGTCTCTCAGGGTCTCCACGTAGTGCAGCCAGCCGCCGTGGTGGAAGTAGGCGGCAACGAACATCTGCGTGACCGGCGAGGAGCACAGGTCGGATCCCTGTTTGCCGAGGTTCAGCTTGTCCAGGACGGGGCGCGGCGCGACCGCCCAACCGAGGCGCAGGCCCGGGGAGAGGATCTTCGAGAACGTCCCGAGGTAGATGACGAGGTCCGAGGCGGCCTCGCGGCCGACCGCCTGGGCGTCGAGCGAGTAGAGCGTCGGCAGCGACTCGCCTTCGTAGCGGAGCAGGCCGTAGGGGTTGTCCTCCAAGACCAGCAGCTCGCGCTCGCGCGCGACCTCGACGAGCCGGCGCCGCCGCGCCAGCGACATGGTCGCCCCTCCGGGGTTCTGGAAGTTGGGGATCGTGTAGATGAACTTCGGCCGCCGTCCCTCCGCGTGAAGCCGGTCGAGCGTCTCCTCGAGCCGGTCGATCGGCATCCCTTCGGAGTCGATCTCGATCTGCTCGACGGCGGCCTCGTAGGCGCTGAAGGTCGGGATCGCGCCAGGGTAGGTCGGGGCCTCGGTGACGATCACGTCGCCGGGGTCGATCAGCGTCTTGCAGACCAGGTCGATGACCTGCTGCCCACCAGTCGTGACGATCACGTCCGCCGGGTCGATCGCCGTGCCCTCGGCCGCCATCACCTCGACGATGCACTTTGTCGTCGCGGCCATGCCCTCGGTCGGCCCGTACTGCAGCGCCCGCGCCGTCGACTCGTGGGAGACATCGGTCATCAGCTCCGCGTAGAGCTCGGGCGGGAAGGTCGAGGTGTCCGGCAGACCGCCCGCGAGCGAGATCACGTCCGGGCGTTCGGTCAGCGCCATCATCTCGCGCATCGCCGAGCTTTTCATGCCGTGGGTGCGAGTCGCGAACAGGGCCTCGTAGCGGGCCAGCTCGTGCGCTGTGGGTCGGGCGCCGCGCCCACCACCGCCTGAAGTGCTCGATCGGTCCATCAGCCTCGGTTTCTCCATTCGCCATCGGGCGCCGGCGCCCTCGCATGGCAACCATCCGCCCGCGCGGGTCGTCTATCGTCCTGCCGATCGCAGACCGCCCTGGAAAGGGACGGTAGCGCACCACCGAACACCCGATCGAGATGAACGGCCTCTTCTTCTACATAGGACTCGGCGCGGGGCTGGCGGCCGCCTGCGGGCTGCGCCCGTTCGTGCCGCTGCTGCTCGCCGGCGCCCTCGGCTCGGCGAAGGTGCTCGGCGTCTCCTTTCCCGCCGGTGATTACCACTTCCTGCAGGCCTCGTGGTGGCTGTTGGCCGTCGCCGTCGTGCTGGCGATCGGCTATGCGCTTCAGATCCTGCTGTCGCTCTCGCCGGTCTTCGACCCTGTCTCCCGCGAGCCGCGCCGCGATCCGCTGGCGGCGGCGCTGACCGGGATCGCTTACGGCGCCGGGGCGCTGCTGTTCGCCGGCACCCTGGCCGCCCACGGCGACGCCCCCTGGCCGGGAGTCCTCGGCGGGCTGCTGATCGTGGGCCTGGTCCAGCGCGTCTCCGGTCCGGTGCTCCTCGGCGCTCGAATGCGCCTGACCGACAAGCCCGCCAGGGAGGCGCTGACCATCTACCTGGACGCCGCCGCACTGCTGCTCGCTGCTCTCGTCGCGCTGCTTCACCCGCTCGGCTACGTGGCGCTGGCGGGGGCCGTCTGGTTCTTGCTGCGCCGCCGATCGCGGGCCGGGGAGAAGTACGCGGGGCTTCGCATCCTGGGCCGCTGATGCCCACCTCGTGACGGACCGCGCGCCAAAGCTCGTCCTCTGCGTGATCGACGCGATGGCGCCCGAGATGCTCGAGCGGGCGATCGCGGCCGGCACAGCACCGGTGCTGGAGCGACTGGTGGCAGACGGTCTCTACGTGCCCGACTGCGTGGCGGCGTTCCCCTCGGTGACCCCTGTCTGCGCCGCCTCGATCGTCACCGGCGTCGGCCAGGACGAGCACCGGATACCCGCGATGAACTGGTTCCACCGTGAGGAGAATCGCTACGTGGAGTACGGCTCGAGCTTTCGAGCGGCACAGCGTTTCGGGATCGCCCGCCAGCTGACAGACACCGTCTACAACATGAACCGCGCGCATTTGGCCGCGGAGACTTTGACGGTGTTCGAGAGCCTCGACGATGCCGAGGTCAGGACGGCCGGGACGACCTACTTGATGTACCGGGGTCGCCATCGCCACGAGCCCCAGCGGGACACGGCCCTGACCCGCGTTGCCTCAACGCTGATGCGCCATCCGGTGATGGGTCCGCGCGAGCTGTTCTACGCCGACATCTTCGCCTCGCGCCGGACCGGTTGTCGCTCGGGGCTGGGGATGCCCGGCGTTCGCGACCGCCACTCGGGCTGCGTCTCCTCATATCTCGTCGAGCACGACCTGTTCGACTTCCTGCTGCTGTCACTGCCCGACAACGACTGGCACTCCCACAAGAAGGGACCCGAGGGCCAGCTCGCCTCGATCGCCCAGGCCGACCTGCAGCTCGCGCGCGTCGCCGCGGCGTCCGGCGGCCTCGACGAGTTCCTCGATGAGCACGCGATGATCGTGATGGCCGACCACTCCCAGGCGGCCGTAACCGACTCGATCGCTTTGCAGGATGAGCTCGCGGAGCTCGGCGTGCTCGGGCCCGTCCGGGCCTCGCGTTCGGCCAGGGGCGCGGCCCGCGCCGAGACGGTCGAGCCGCGCATCGCCGTCTGCCCGTCCCAGCGTGCGGCGATGGTCTATGCGCTGAACGCCGGCGAGCGGGATGCGATGCGGGCCTCGGTCGCGGCGCTCGCGATGGGCGTCGAGGGCGTCGATCTGGTCATGTGGCTCGAGCGCGACGCCCACGACGAGCCACGCGAGGGCGTGATCGCCAGCCCCGAGCATGGCGAGTTGCGCTTCGCCCCGGCCGGCTCCGCTCATGACCCGCGAGGGCGGGCCTGGACGGTCGAGGGCTCTTTGCGGGCGCTCGGCGGCTCGATCGTCGATGGCGTCTTCCACAGCCCCGACTATCCCGACGCGCTCGCACGGGTCTGGTCGGCGCTGTCGTGCCCCACCTCCGGTGAGGTGCTGCTGTCGGCCGCACCGGGCTATGAGTTCATCGACTGGGGCCGTCAGGCGCACGTCGGTGGCGGCAGTCACGGCTCGCTGCATGCCAGCGACTCGCTCGGGGCATTGGTGATGAGTGGGCTCGAGCTCCCCGATCCCCTGCCGGCGCAATGGGCGATCCGCGATGTCGCAGCGCTTGCCCGAGCGCATTTCGGCCTGGAGTAGGAGCGCGGACGCGGTCTTCGTCCCGTACCCTCTCGTGATGCGAAGCCTCCCGGCCCTGCTCGCATGCCTGATCCTCCTGGTGCTGCCAGGAGCGGCCCATGCGCTGCCAGGTGCCGCGTCCTTCCATCGAGCCCCAGGTCATGTCGTGGTGGCGCCGCAGACGAGCGAAGCGCCGCCGCCGAGCGTCCTCGCCCCGGGACTGGATCGTGCCTACGAGTCGGTGGCGTCCAACAGCTCGGCCACCGCGAAGACGGCGAAGACGGCGACGACCGCAACGAACCCCGAAGCGCCGATCCCCGTGGCAGCGTCCGACACGCCGCCGGTCGGTCGGCACCTGTCCTCGAATCAGGTCCTGGCGATCGCCGCGCGCCTGCCGAAGATGAAACAGGTGCAGCGCGAATACCGCGGCTCCTATGCCGATGCCTACCTGAAGCCCGCCTTCCACTGGCAGGTCAGCTACTTCTCCAAGGGCGGCAAGAAGGAGATCGGCCAGGTCAACATCTACGACCTCACAGGCACCGTCGTCGAACAGTGGACGGGCTTCCAGGTCGCCTGGACGATGGCCCGCGGCTACCCGGGCGCCTTCGGCAGGCACGTCAACTCGCTGTACGTCTGGCTGCCGCTGTGCTTCCTGTTCATGCTCCCGTTCCTGAACCTCTGGCGTGGAGTCAGCCTCCTGCATCTCGACCTGCTGATGCTGCTGTCCTTCTCGGTCTCCCTGGCGTTCTTCAACCACGCTCACATCTACGCCTCGGTGCCGCTGGCCTATCCGCCGCTGCTCTATCTGCTGGCGCGCATGCTGGCCCTGCTGCGACGGCCGCCGCCCGATCGCCCGGCCCGGCCGCTGCGCCTGCTGCTGCCGGTGCCTCTGCTGGCGGTCGGCGTGATCTTCCTGATCGGGTTCCGGATCGCCCTGAACGTAACCGACTCCAACGTCGTCGATGTGGGCTACGCGGGTGTGATCGGCGCCAAGAAGATCGTCGATGGAAAGCCCCTCTATGGCGGCTACCCAACCGACAACGAACACGGTGACACCTACGGCCCGGTCAACTACGAGGCATACGTGCCCTTCCAGCAGATCTTCGGCTGGAGCGGGACGTGGGACGACCTGCCCGCAGCCCATGCCGCAGCGATCTTCTTCGACCTGCTGGCTGTCGCGCTGCTGTTCCTGCTCGGGAGACGTATGCGCGGTCCCACGCTGGGCATCCTGCTCGCCTACTCGTGGGTCTCGTTTCCTTTCACCCTGTTCTCCCTGGAGAGCAACAGCAACGACACGCTCGTGGCCGTGCTCGTGCTGGCCGCGCTGCTGGCGGCCAGCTACCGCTCCTCGGCAGCGACCCTGTCCCGGGGAGCGCTCTCGGCGCTGGCGGGGCTGACGAAGTTCGCGCCGCTGGCGCTGGCGCCGCTGCTGGCGACAGACGCGCTTCGCTCGGTGCCGGCGCGGCGTCGGCCGTTCGTCTACGCGGTGTTCATGACCGGCTTCCTGGTGGCGGGCGCCGTCGTGGCGATCCCGGCGCTGGCGCACGACTCGCTGCACACGATCTACGAGCGCACGATCGCCTACCAGTCAGAACGCGACTCCCCCTTTTCGGTGTGGGGCCTGTACGGCTGGCATGGCGGCGACCGTGCCGCCGAGATCGCTGCCGTCGTGCTGGCGCTGGGCCTGGCGCTGATCCCCCGACGCGGCGATCTGGTCGGTCTGGCGGCTGGATGCGCGGCGATCCTGATCGGCGTCGAGCTGACGCTCGAACATTGGTTCTACCTCTACATCCCCTGGTTCTTCCCGCTGGTGATGCTGGCCCTGCTTGGTCGCTACGCCACCGCTCTCAAGAGCTCCCCGGCCGTGGTAGCAGCAGTTGCTCGATCGAGTCAGCCCGAAGTCGTGTTGAGCAGCTGATCAGGGCGCCCATCAGCCACGGGTCCTCCTCGGAGGTTTCGAAGCGCACGGGCATCTGCGTCAGCAGCGACTCGATCGCCTGCTCGCGCTTGACGCCGATCACACCCCCCCGGGGACCGGTCATGCCGACGTCGGTGATGTAGGCGGTCCCGCCCGGCAGCACCCGGGCATCGGCGGTAGGCACGTGCGTATGGGTTCCGACGACGGCCGTCACCCGCCCATCCAGGTGCCAGCCCATCGCCACCTTCTCCGAGGTCGCCTCGGCATGGACATCGACGAGCACGTGGTCGACGTCCCCCAGTTCGCCCAGCGCGACCTCGATCTCGGTGAAGGCCGACCGCCCCGCCCGCAGGTAGAGATTGCCGCTGATGTTCACCACCCCCAGCTTCACGCCGTCGCGTTCGACCACGCAGGTGCCGTGGCCGGGCTGGCTGCGCAGGAAGTTCGCCGGGCGCACGATTCGCTCGTGGCTGTCGAGATACGGGTAGATCTCGCGGCGGTGATACGTGTGGTTGCCGAGCGTGATCGCGTCGACCCCGGCGGCGAACAGCTGATCGGCGTTCTTCGGCGTGATCCCCAGCCCGCCCGCGGCGTTCTCGCCGTTGACGACGACGAAGGTGGGGTCGTGGCGCTCGCGCAGTACCGGCAGGCAGTCGAGCAGCGTCTGGCGGCCGATCCCGCCGACGATGTCGCCGACGAACACGATCCGTGCGGGGGCCGGCGCCGTCCCCGGCGCCGCCTGGCGCTCAGCCATACTCTGGGGATGGCGGGAGCAGGGTGAGCGGGGCCTCAGAGAAAGCCCCGGCGGCTGACCCGCCCGGCGAGGAGGAGCGTCGACTCGCCGACAGCGACAACGGCAAACCGGACCGGCCAGAACGAGCGATCGTGCCGAGGTGGGTGCAGCTCGTGCTGCTGCCGCTGGCGATCCTCGCCGTCTGGGCGCTGGCGAAAGCCGCCGGGAAAGTTGTGCTGCTGTTCATCATCGCCGGGCTCATCGCGCTGATCCTCAATCCCGCCGTCGCCTTCCTGCACCGGACGCGCTTGCCTCGCGGCCTGGCGGTCCTTGCCGTGTACGTCGGGTTCTTCCTGTCGCTTGCGGGGGTGGGTTTTCTGCTCGCCAACCCTATCTCCCATCAGGTGCAGACGTTCAGCGACAACCTGCCGAAACTCGTCAACGAAGCCAACAAGCAGCTGCAGAGCGTCGAAAAGTGGGGCAACAAGCACGGCATCCACCTGAAGCTCGTCAAGCCCGGCAAAACGGCGCTGCAGAGCGTTCAGGACAAAATCGCCAAGAGCGCCGGGAAATTCGCCTCCTTCGGCGGAGCCCTGCTGACCGAAGTCGCCAACGCGATCTTCGATCTCGTGCTGATCTTCGTGCTGTCGGTCTACATGCTGCTCTACGGGCCGAGGATCGGTGCGCTCGTCAGAAGCGCGATGCCGAGTGGTGACGGATCGAAGGCCGATGACTATCCGCTGCTCGTCCAGCGAGCTGTTTCACGGTATGTCGGCGGCCAGCTGCTGTTCAGCGTCGTCATGGGAGTCTCGGCAGGACTCTCTCTGTACATCTTCGGGCTACTCGGGATCTTTCCCGACGGGCGCAAGTACGCCGTGGCGTTCGGGGTCTTCTACGGGGTGATGGAGCTGGTCCCCTACATAGGGCCGATCCTCGGGGCGGTGCCCCCCGTGCTGGTCGCCCTGTTCACCGATCCCGTCTCCGCGGTCTGGGTCGCGGTGCTGTTCGTGGGACTGCAGCAGATGGAGGGCCACATCGTGGCGCCCCAGGTCTTCGGCCACACGTTGCGGATAAACCCGTTGCTGGTGATCTTCGCGCTGCTGATGGGGCTGCAACTGGACGGTGTGATTGGGGCGCTGGTCGCTCTGCCTGTGCTGTCGGTCCTGCGTGAGACCGCCGTGTATCTGAGCCGGCACGTGACCTTCGAATCATGGGACCGCACCAAGCGCGATCTGCTGTGAGTGCCGGGCTGCGCGTCAGCGCGCTGAGCAAGAGCTACGGGGCGCTCGAAGCCCTTCGGGACGTCAGCTTCGAGGCGGTGCCGGGTGAGCTGCTGGCGGTGCTGGGGCCCAACGGCGCCGGTAAGACGACACTGCTGTCTCTGATCGCCGGCGTGCAGCGCCCGAGCTCGGGCAGCGTCGACCGCTCCCCAAGGGAGGTGGGGTGGGCGCCTCAGCAGACCGCTCTGTACTCAAAGCTGACGGTCGCCGAGAACCTCGCTTTGTTTGCACAGCTGGAGGGCGTCGCCAAGCCGAGTCGGGCGGTCGCATTGATGCTCGAGCAGACAGGCTTGGAGAGTCGCGCCGGCGATCTTCTCGGCAGCCTCTCCGGCGGCAACCGCCAGCGCGTCAATGTCGCCGCCGCCCTGATCGGCGATCCCCCGGTGCTGGCTCTCGACGAGCCCTCGGCGTCGCTCGATCCCGCTCAGCGCGAGCGGCTGTGGGAGTTCGTCACCGGGTTGGCCCGGGCGGGGCGCACGGTCGTGTTCTCCTCACACAATCCTCCAGAGGCTCAGCGCCATGCCGACCGGCTGCTCGTGCTCGACGGCGGCCTCCTCGTGTTCGAGGGAACCCCGGCGGAGCTGATCGCACGCAGCGCGGTGGCGGAGGCCGACCTAGAGCGGGCGCTGGTCGCCTTGCTCGCCGCCGGGACAGGAGTCTCCGGATGATCGCGCTGCTGCGTAAGGACCTGCTGATCCTCCGCCGCTCCCGGCTGACGGTCGCGCTGCTCGTCATCTACCCCGTCGCGGTCGCGCTGCTGATCGGCTTCGCGATCTCCCGTACACCCGCGCGTCCGCGCATTGCGATCGTGAACGAGACGGCGCCGGGGGAGACCGTCCAGGTGGGCGGAAAGCGCGTGGAGGTCAGCCGCTACGCCCATGAGCTGTTCAGTCAGGTCGAAGCCGTTTCGGCGCCGACCCGCGCCCAGGCCGTCAGGGAAGTTTCCTCGGCGAAGGTGCTGGCGGCCGTCGTGATCCCGTCCGACATCGCCGCGCGCGTCTCCTCAGCGACGGATCAGGCCGAACTGGAGGTGATCTACAACGGCGACGCGCTCGAGCAGTCGCTGGTCTCCTCGCAGCTGCGTTCGGCGCTCGCCCAGGCCAATCTCGGCTTCTCAGGACAGATCCAGCGGGCCGCCGCGCAGGCGATCGAAGTGCTGCTCCACGGTGGCGATCTTGGCGTGCTGGGGGCGCCGTCAAACCTCGTCGGGCTACAGCAGATCCCGGCGCTGCTGCATCGGGTGATCGCCCACACGCCGCCCGGTGCCGACCGCGCGGCGCTCGAACGCGTGGCGACGTTCGCGGGCTTCGCCGCTCAAAACCTCTCCGTCAGCAAGCGCGTACTTGCGACCGTCGGTCAACCGATCAAGATCCACAGCACCCTGCTTCATGGCCGCCGCACGCCCCTGGATGCCTTCGCGGTCGTCGTCGCCGTGACGGTCTCGCTGATGTTCCTGGCGGTGCTTTTGGCTGCCGGTGGCGTGGCGCTCGAGCGCGAGGAGCATGTGCTGTCGCGCCTGATCCGGGGATTGGTCTCCCGCGAGACGCTGCTGCTCGAGAAGGGCCTGCTGGCCGGCGCCTGCTCGTTTGCCGTGGCGCTGGCGATGCTCTGCGGGGTCGGTGCGTTCGTGTCACTGGACTGGGGGCGGATCGGCGAGTGGCTGCTCGCGCTGGCCGCCGGCGCCCTCGCGTTCGGCGCCCTCGGCGTGGCGATCGGGGCGCTCGCCAAGGAGGTCAGGGCGTCCTCGCTGCTGGCCTTCCTGCTGGCTCTGCCGCTGGCGCTGCTGGCACTCGTGCCCGCCGGTGCGGTCGGCCACGGCTTCTATGACGCGATCGGGGCGGTCTCATTCGTGTTCCCCTTCAAGGCCGCTCTGCAGGCGCTCGACGCGGCCGTCAACGACGCCGGTCCGTCGCTGCCCGGGTCGCTGGTGCACCTGCTCGGGCTGATCGTGCTGTTCGGGGCGCTGGCGCGGGCCGGACTCCGGCGCGCTGCCTGACCCCGGACTCGTCGGGAGCCGAGCGCTTCGCGGGCGAGCCGGGAGGGTCTACCCTGGGAGGGCGATGGCCTTTCCCCAGACGCGAATGCGCAGGCTACGAGCGACGGCCGGGCTGCGGGGCCTGGTCCGTGAGACCGAGCTGCGCGCCTCCCAGCTGGTCCTGCCGATGTTCGTCGCCGACCGCACGACCGATGCCGGCGGACGCGATCCGATCGCGACGATGCCAGGTGTCGAGCGCCTCTCGACCGCCTCCGCCGTCGCCGAGGCGGAGCTGGCGGCGGCGCAGGGTCTGGCGGGTGTGATGCTGTTCGGCGTCCCCGCCGAGAAGGACGAGCAGGGCTCGGGCGCCTGGGATGAGGAGGGCGTCGTGCAGCTGGCGACGGCGGCGATCAAGCGTGCCGTCCCGGACCTCCTGGTGATGACCGACGTGTGCCTCTGCGAGTACACGACCCATGGGCACTGCGGTGTGCTCGGCGAGGACGGGACCGTCGAGAACGACGCGACGCTCGAGCTGCTGGCCCGGACCGCCGTCAGCCACGCGCGCGCCGGCGCCGACCTCATTGCCCCCTCGGACATGATGGACGGGCGCGTTCGGGCGATCCGCGAGGAGCTCGACGGCGAGGGCTTCTCCGCCACACCGATCCTCGCCTACTCGGCGAAGTTCGCCTCCGCCTTCTACGGGCCGTTCCGCGAGGCCGCCGGCTCGACCCCGGCCTTCGGCGACCGTCGTGGCTATCAGATGGATCCGGCCAACGGCCGCGAGGCGATCCGCGAGGCGCTGCTGGACGTCGAGGAGGGCGCCGACATGGTGATGGTCAAGCCAGCCCTCGCCTACGGTGACCTGATCGCGGCGGTCAAGGCGCAGAGCGGCTTGCCGGTAGCGGCCTACAACGTCAGCGGCGAGTATGCGATGGTCAAGGCCGCCTCCGCTGCCGGATATCTCGACGAGCGCTCGACGGTGCTCGAGATCCTCACCTCGCTGCGCCGGGCCGGAGCGGACACGATCATCACCTACCACGCAAAGGACGCGGCCCGATGGCTAGCCGAGCAGACCTGATCAGCGACAGCGAGGACGCCCGGCGCGCCGAGGCGGCGACGCCGAAGATCCGCAGCCGCAAGGACGGTGCGGCGGTGCCGCTCGACGACGTCGACCGGCGCCTTTTGAACCTGATGCAGGGCAGCTTCCCGATCGCCCCGCGCCCCTACCGCCACGTCGCGGAGCTCGCGAAGATCTCAGAGCAGGAGGTGATGGAGCGGGTCCAGCGTCTGCTCGACAAGCGCATCATCCGCCAGGTCACGCCGATCTTCGACACCCGCGCGCTCGGCTACTCCTCGATGCTGGTCGCCGCCAAGGTCGATCCCGACCATCCCCACCGCGCCGCTCAGATCATCAACGAGCACCCCGGTGTCTCGCACAACTACCTGCGCAACCACGAGTTCAACCTGTGGTTCACGATCGCCACCGAGCCGGACTCAGAGCTCGGTCTGCAGGGCACCCTCGAGGTGCTCGCTCGCGAATCCGGCGCCGAGTCGGTCCGCCAGCTGCCGACGCTGAAACTGTTCAAGATCCGCATGGACCTGGAGATGGAGGGCGACACCAAGGCCCTCTCCAGCTCTGCCGAGGCGAGCCTGCCGGTAGAGCTCGACCCCCAGCCCTACGACGAGCACGACATCGCCGTGATCCGCGCTCTGCAGGGCAACATGCCGGTCGTCGAGGAGCCCTACGCGGCGGCGGCCGCCGAGCTGGGTCTCACCCAGGAGGCATTGCTCGATCACCTCGCCGGCATGCAGGAGCGCGGAATCCTACGCCGCGTCGCCGCGATCCTCTACCACCGTCGCGCCGGCTTCTCGGCCAACGGCATGGGCGTCTGGGAGGTCCCCGAGGAGCAGATCTATGAGATCGGCTGCCAGATGGCGGCCTTCCGCGGTATCTCCCACTGCTACCAGCGGCCGACCTATGCGGATTGGCCCTATTCGGTCTTCACAATGGCCCACGGCCGCTCCAAGGAGGAGTGCGACGCGATCCTCGACACGATCGGCGAGCAGACGGGCATCACCGGCCGCGCGACGCTGTACTCCTCGACCGAGTTCAAGAAGATCCGGCTGCTGTACTTCACAGAGGACTTCAAGGACTGGGAGCGCAGGCACACTTGAGCGGAGCCTGGTGATGGCTTCCCTCACCGACAGCAGGTCGGCTGAGATGTACCGGCGCGCGGTCCTGCGGCTGCCGGGCGGCGTCAACTCGCCGGTCCGGGCGATGGGGGCGATCGGCCGCGACCCCCTGTTCGTCGACCGCGGCGAGGGCGCCGAGCTGATCGACATCGACGGCAACCGCTTCGTCGACTACGTCTGCTCGTGGGGTCCCTTGATCCACGGCCACGCCCATCCCGCCGTGTTGGAAGCGGTGGGCGCGGCGGCGGCGAACGGCACGAGCTTCGGTGCGCCGACCGCCGGTGAGGTGACGCTCGCCGAGGAGATCTGCGCGCGGATTGAGGGCGTGGAGATGGTGCGGATGACGTCATCCGGCACAGAGGCCTCGATGACGGCCGTGCGATTGGCGCGAGCGGCGACCGGTCGCGAGCGGATCGTCAAGTTTGCCGGCGCCTACCACGGCCACCTCGACGGACTGCTGGCCGAGGCCGGCTCGGGTCTGGCCACCCAGTCGCTGCCCTCCAGCCCAGGGATCCCGGCGGCGGCCGCGGCGGGGACGACGGTCGTGCCATGGAACGACCCCGAGGCACTGCGGCGCGCCGTCGCCGAGCAGCCTCCGGCGGCGATCATCGCCGAGCCGATGCCGGCCAACATGGGTCTCGTCCCGGCGGCCGAGGGGTTCCTCGAGCTGCTGCGCGAGCAGGCCGATCAGAGCGGCGCGCTGCTGCTCTTGGACGAGGTCATCAGTGGCTTCCGTGTCGCTCGCGGCGGCGCCCAGGAGCCGACGGGGGTCATCGCCGACATCACGATCATGGGCAAGGTGATCGGCGGCGGGCTGCCCGCGGCGGCTCTCGGCGGATCAGTCGAGCTGATGCGGATGCTGGCGCCGGCAGGGCCCGTCTACCAGGCGGGGACGCTGTCGGGCAACCCCCTGGCGGTCGCCGCCGGCCTTGCCACCCTGGAGCTGCTCGACGAGGACGCCTACTTGCGGCTGGCGGCGATCACCGAACGGCTCGCGGCCGGTCTGCGCGAGGCCGCCGCCGGCTATCCGGTGCAGGTGCAGAGCGCTCCGGGCCTGCTGACGGTGTTCTTCAGCGACGCGCCGGTCGCCTCCTTCGCGCAGGCCCAGGCATGCGACATGCAGGCCCACGCGGCCTGGTGCCGGGAGCTCCTCGGCCGCGGCGTCTATCCGCCGCCGTCGCAATACGAGGCGTGGTTCCCCTCTCTGGCCCACGAGGACGAGCACATCGAGCGCACGCTGGCAGCGGCAAGCGCGGCGTTCGCGGCACTGCCGGACCCGGAGCCTCGCGCGTGAGCCATGCGGGGGCCGAGAGCCTCTCCGACGCGAGCGCCCTGGAACGGCTGCGGGAGCTGCTGCGCGACGGCGGCGGTCTGCTGGCGACGCTGCTCGGGCCGGCGTCCGAGCACAGCCGCGAAGGACGGGGAGGACCGGCGGCGATCGCGGCGGCCGGGCCCAGGGCGGAGGGGCACCGGGAGGAGTACGAGCTGCTCGTCGAGGCGATCTACGAGGGCTATCTGCTCCACTACGGCGAGCCTCGTGTGCTGCTGGCCCCGGAGGCCGACCTGGGCCTGTTGGCGGGAGATCGTCTCTATGCGATCGGCCTCGCGCGGCTGGTGGCCCTTGGCGACACCGAGGCGGTGGCGGAGCTAGCCGACACGATCACGCTCAGCGCCCTGGCCCACGGCGCGGGCGCACCGGAGCTGGCCGGTGCCGTCTGGGAGGCCGGCGCGAGGGCCGTAGGGTGGGGCGCCGGCGAGCAGTACGGCCGCGCGAAGGAGATGGTCCTGGCAAGGGATCCCGGGGCGCTAGAGGCGATGCGCACAAGCGCTGGACCCGTCCCGGCGTCGCGGTGAATCACGCCTCGATATTGTTTGCCGCCAGTGGCTGACAAGCGCCTCAAGCACAAGTCCAAATACACCCTCGACCGCGGTATTCCCGGGGCCTTCGAGGGCGAGACGATCACACGCCGGCGATTCATGACGGGCACGGCGCACAGCGCCGGCGCGATCGCGGCCGGCGCCTTCGCGCTGCCCGCCCTCGGCTTTGCCGTCGGCCCGATCTTCAAAAGCACCCCGGCCCACTGGGAAGCCGTCGGCACGACGGCGGAGTTCTCCGAAGACAACTACGTGCCGGTCGTGATCACGCTGTCGCCGAACATCGGTGAGGCGGGCAAGTCGACGGCCTACATCCGCAAGTTCAACGCGGCGATCGACACCGATCCCTACGACAAGGACACGCCTTACATCGCGATCTCCAGCCGCTGCGCGCACCTCGGCTGTCCGGTCCGCTGGGTCGATGCAGCCGAGCGCTTCATCTGCCCTTGCCACGGCGGTGTCTACGACCTGCTTGGCCGGCGTGTCGGTGGGCCGCCGGTCCGTCCGCTCGACCGCTTCTACACGCGCCTCAACGGCGAAACCGTCGAAATCGGGCCGCGCTTCAGCGTCAACAGTGAGTTGCGGCGCTTCTCGCCGCGCGATCCCGGCGAGCCGCTGGACGGCATCGGGCAGTACCTCTACCCGTCGCGGCCCGGCGCCCAGAAACTGTAGGGACGTCGCCGATGCCGAAGATGCCCAAGCTTCCCGCCCCGCCGATCCCCGGTGCCCTGAAGGCGCCGCCGCAGCGGCCGGGCGACCCGAACGGGAAAAAAGGCCCGCTGGAAGAGGCGGCCAGCGCCGGCATCACGGTCGTCGACTGGGTCGACGAGCGCACCTCGCTGAGCGGCGCTGCCCGCTGGATGATGTTCCGCAAGGTGCCCAAGGGCACCAACTGGTTCTACACCCTCGGCTCGGCGACGATGTTCGCGTTCCTCTCGCAGGCCGTCACGGGCGTGTTCCTGGCGATGTACTACCGGCCCGATCCCTCCGGCGGCGCCTACGAATCGATCCGCTACGTCACCAACGACGTGTTCCTCGGGCAGTTCGTGCGCGGCATGCACAAGTGGGGATCGAGCGTGATGGTGATCCTCGTCTTCCTGCACATGGGGCGCACGTTCTTCTTCGGCGCCTACAAGTACCCCCGTGAGCTGAACTGGGTGATCGGCGTGGTGCTGCTGATCCTGACGATGACGATGTCCTTCACCGGATATCTGCTGCCGTTCGACCAGCGCGCCTACTGGGCGACGATCGTCGGCGTCAACATCAACGGCACGGGCCCGTTGCTCGGTCCCTACCTCTCGGACTTCCTCCGGGGCGGCTCTGAATTCGGAGCGACGACGCTGTCGCGGTTCTATGCGATCCACATGCTGCTCGTGCCCGGCCTGCTTGCGGCACTGATCGGTGCGCACCTGTACCTCGTCGCGAAGCTGGGAACGACGGCTCCTCCGTGGCAGAAGGCCGACTCGCCCGAAGAGCTGCGCGAGGCGGAGGTCTAGGCCGGCATGAACCAGCGCGAGAAGGAGGAGTACCTCCGCGAGTACGCGATCCTGAAGTCGAAAGGCAAGCCTTTCTTCCCCTACGCGGTGGCCAAGGATGCCGCGATGGCGTGCGTGGTGATGGCCGTGATCATCACGATGTCGCTGGTGCTCGGTGCCGAGCTCGGCTCCAAGGCGAACCCGACGACCACCACCTACGTGCCGCGCCCGGAGTGGTACTTCTTCTTCCTCTTCGAGGTCCTGCGCGTGCTCAAGCCGCCGAGCCTCGTCGGGATGGCGACGCTTGGGGTGCCGACGCTGGGCATGATCCTGCTGTTCCTGCTGCCGTTCTACGACAGGGGCCCCGAGCGCCGGCCTGAGCGCCGGCCGATCGCGACAATCACGGGCATCGCAGTGATCTGCGCGATGGGCTATCTCACCTACTCGGGAGCCAACGCGGGCTCTCCGACGGCGATCGAAGAGGCGACGCCGCCACGGATAGTCCAGGCCGGAGGCTCGATCCTGGCCGAATACGAAGCGGGCAAGAAGGCGGTGGCGCAAAGCGGCTGCCTGGCCTGTCACAAGATCGGCGAGAACGGCAACGCGGGACCGGGACCGAACCTCTCGAAGATCGCCGACAGGCTGCCCAGGCAGGCGATCGCCCGCACGCTGGTGAACCCGACGGCACCGATGCCGTCCTTCAAGAACCTGCCGCCGAAGAAGTTCAACCAGATCGTCGCCTTCCTGTCGCAGTCGAAGTAGAGCGGCGATGGCGGCCCGTCAGGGAGCCGGCGCACCCCCGGGGGCTCAGGCCGGGGAACTGGAGGCGGGTCAGGTTCGCGCGATGTTCGACCGGATCGCGGGGATCTATGACCTGATGAACACGGCGATGACCGCCGGCCTGCATCACCGCTGGCGTGCAAGGGCCGTGGACCTGGCACGAGTAGGAGCGGGCAGCAGGGCTCTGGACGTCGCCACCGGCACCGGCGACCTGGCGATCGAGCTGGCCAGGCGGGTGGCGCCAGGCGGCGAGGTGCTCGGCAGCGACTTCTCCGAGGGGATGCTCGCGCGGGCGCGCGCCAAGGCCGCGACGACGGCAGGTCTCAGCTTCGAGTGGGCCGATGCGATGGCGCTGCCCTACCCGGACGCAGGCTTCGACGCGGCCACCGTCGGCTTCGGCGCGCGCAACTTCGAGGACCTTCCTCGCGGGCTGGCGGAGATGGCGAGGGTCGTGCGCCCCGGCGGGCGTGTCGTCGTGCTCGAGATCACGACGCCGACGCGGGCTCCCTTGTCTTACTTCTACGGCCTTTGGTTCGATCGGATCGTGCCGGCGCTCGGTAGCGCAGCGGGCAGCGTCGCATCGCTCCTCGCCCGAGTGCGCCGGACCCCGGCGCGGTCAGGGATCGCCGACGCTTACACCTATCTGCCGAACTCCGTCAAGCGCTTCCCCGGACCAGCGGTGCTGGCCGAGGAGCTCTCGCGAGTGGGCCTGACGGAGATCGAGTACGTCCTCACCGCCGGCGGCATCGTCGCGATCCACGCCGGGACCGTGCCGGCGGAGTCGGAGTGAGCGGAGCGGTGAGCGGCTTGGCGAGCAGCGATCCCGTGGAGGGCGTCGACGGCATCGAGGCGATCATGGCCCGCGGCGGCGAGTCGCTGCGAATCCTGATGGCGCGCACCGAGGATCATCTCGGACGGGTGACCGGCGAGGCGGGTGCGCCGCTGGCGGCACATGCGTACGCGACGGTCGCCGCCGGCGGCAAGCGCCTACGCCCGTTGCTGGTCGTGCTCGCGGCCGAGTCGGCCGGCGGGCCCGCCGCTGAGGAGCGGCTGATCCGCGCGGCGGTTGCGGTCGAGCTGGTCCACTCGGCGACGCTCGTCCACGACGATCTGATCGACGGCGCGCAGCTGCGCCGGGGGCGGCCGACGGTGGCGGCCGTGGCGGGACGTGAGGTTGCCGTGGCCACCGGCGATCTGCTGTTCTCTCGGGCCTTCGCGGAGTTGGCTCGCAACCAGGACGCGGCACAGCTGCTGGCGCTCTCGCACGCGAGCTCGGCGCTGGCCGAAGGGGAGCTGCTGCAACGCGAGGATGCCTACGCCGCCCAGGTTGCGGTCGAGCGCTACATGCGCCGCTGCGAGCTGAAGACGGCGGCGCTGTTCGAGGCCGCCTGCCGGCTCGGCGCCCTCAATGCGGCCGACGGTTCGGCAGGTCTGGCTGACGAGCTCGGAGCCTTTGCGCGGCGCATCGGCCTCGCCTTTCAGATGCTCGACGACATCCTCGACGTGTCGGGTCCGGTCGAGCGGACGGGAAAGTCGCGTGGAACCGATCTGCTCGACGGGACGGTGACGTTGCCCTTCATCCTCGCCCGCGAACGAGACCCTGGGCTGGCGAGAATCGATCTGCGCTCGCTGGGCGGCTCGGCCGCCCACGAGAACGCCGAGTCGTTGTGCGACAGGATCGCGGCGACGGGCGCACTGGAGGAGGCGCGCGAGCAGGCCTTGGCGGTCGTCGCCGAGGCGAAGGGGGCGCTGCCGCGGATCCTCCCCGGAGGCCGCTCTGAGCTTTTGGAGCTGGTCGCCGACGCGGTGGTTGAGCGCTATCGCTGAGTGATCGCGCGGGTGCCCTCCGGCGTAGGAGGAGATGATGCCGAGCTCGGGTCTAGAAATCGCTGGGGAGAATCAGGTCCGCGTCGAGTGCCCGCGCGAAGAACTCGATTTCCTCAGACATGTTCGCGTGCGTCATGCGGCGCAGGTCGCCGAGCAGGGCGCTGGAGCCACGGTCGAGCTCGTCGTCGAGACGTTCCACGGCGGCTTGGTCGAAGACACCCTCTCGTCGTGACTCGCACTCCGGGCAACGCAGCACGATTCGCCAGTGCCGCGGACCTTCCTCG
This sequence comes from Solirubrobacteraceae bacterium, assembly GCA_036271135.1. Taxonomy (GTDB): domain Bacteria; phylum Actinomycetota; class Thermoleophilia; order Solirubrobacterales; family Solirubrobacteraceae; genus Palsa-744. The sequence goes on along the minus strand of DATBBF010000020.1, from coordinate 9,743 downwards.
GACCAGTCGAGCGGGTAGACCAGCTCGCCGGCGCAGTGAAAGCAGATGTGCAGCTGCCCGGGGGAGCCACTCTCCGTCGCCTGCCCGCTCTCGCCGGGGACGACCTCGATTTGCTCTCCGGCCGGCAGCGGAAGCTGCTGTTGGATGTCGGGATCTTTCTCGGAGTCCATGCCGTTCTCAGTCGTCATCGACGGCAGAGGCGACGGCCTTTAGCCTGCAGTGCGCCAGGAGCGCGGTGGTAGGTTCACGAGTTCGATGAAGAGTCCACTACGCCCGATCAGCCACGAAGATCGCCTCAGCCTCGTGGACCACCTGGATGAGCTGCGCAACCGCCTGATCATCTCCGGGGTGGTGCTCGTCATCGCTTTCGGGTTCTGCTTCTGGCAGAACCATGAACTGCTGCGGATCATCAATAAACCCCTTACGACGCAGACCAAGAAACAGGTCGAAAAAGGCGAGGGCACCGTCGGCCAGGCGGTCCTGGCGCAGCAGGGGATCGTCAAAACCGCCAAGGACGCCAGCCGCGCGATCGGAGTGCTGGCGGCGCCCGCCAGCAAGCTCCCCGCACAGACGCGGGCACAGCTGCGCCCGCTCGGCGAAGCGCTGAAGCGTGACATCGCGAAGGTGCCGCGCAACCCGAGCGGCGACAAGCCCGTCACGCTGAGCGTCGGCGAACCCTTCACGACGACGCTCACCGTGGCGCTCTACTTCGCCCTGATCATCTCCCTGCCGGTGATCCTGTTCGAGCTCTTTGGGTTCATCCTGCCCGCCTTGAAGCCGGCCGAGCGCAAAGCGTTCGTGCCGCTGCTGACGGCGGTGCCGGGACTGTTCATGGTCGGTGTCGCCTTCGGCTACTTCGTTGTCCTGCCCGCGGCCGTGCGGTTCTTCGTGAACTTCAATGCGGACCAGTTCAACAATCTTGTACAGGCCAATCAGTTCTACAAATTCGCGGCGACGATCCTGCTGGCGATGGGTCTGGTCTTCCAGGTGCCGGTCGTGATCCTCGGCCTGACGCGCCTGGAGATCGTGACTGTCTCCCAGTTGCGCAAGAGCCGTCGGTACGCCGCGGTCGCCTGTGCGGCGGTGGCTGCGTTCCTGCCGGGCGATGTGATCACGCTGCTGCTCGAGACGGTACCGCTGTATCTGCTCTACGAGGTGAGTATTCTCCTGGCAGCGCTCGTTGGCAGGGCAAGACGCCGAGCCGACGCGGCCGCTGCCAAGGCAGGCGAGGGAGCCCCCGAGGCGGATCCCGAGCCCTTGGCCGACGACCCAGGGGAGACGACCGTGCAGCAGATCATCGACCACACAGACGAGGACCTGTCCTGATGCTTTTCGACCTGCGAGGCCGCGGCAGACGGCGCACGGTGACTTTCATCTATGTCGGCCTGGCGCTGCTGATCGGCGTCGGCCTGGTCGGCTTCGGCGTCGGGGCCGGTGGCGGTGGTGGTGGTGGCATCCTGAATGCCACGAGCGGCAACGAAGGCGGCAGCGGCGCGAGCTTCGCCAGCCAGATCAAGAAATACGAAAAGCAGACCAAGGTGCATCCGAACAATCCGTCGGGATACGAAGGCCTCGCCAAGTCGCTGCTCCACGAAGCAGGCAACGAAGGCTTCACGACCACGACCGGCGCGCCGACGAGCAAGGGCAAGCAGCTGTACAAGCGCGCTTCGCAGGCATGGGCCTCCTACCTTGCCCTGAACCCGTCGAAGACGAACGCCGAACTTGCCCAGCTGATCTACAGGATCTACGGAGAAGAAGGCCTGAACGAACCGACGAAAGCCGTGCAGGCGCTGCAGATCGTCGTCGCCGCGCGGCCGGAAAGCGCCGCCTACTACGCGCAGCTCGCCGAGTTCGCATACAAAGCAAAGAACGAACGGATCGGCGATCTCGCCTCCGCGAAGGCGATCGCGCTGGCGCCCTCGACCTCCCGGGTGCGGCTGAAGACGGAACTCGCCGAAGTCAAGAAGTTCCCCAACGGCGGTCAGACGTTCACGACGACCACCAACGGCAAAGTGTACGAACTGAAGAAAGGTCCGAACGGGGAATACACGTCGGTCAAAGCACCGACGGCTGCCCCGACGACTTCCACGCCGGCCACCACCACCGGCACGACGACGACGAAGAAATAGGCCGTGACGGGGGAGTCGTGGGCGCGCCCTCCGATACGCCCCGTGGAAGCGACGCCGGTGCGCCCGGCTACACGGCCCGACTGCTGATCTCGTGCCCCGACCAGCCGGGGATCGTCGCTGCGGTGTCGGGCTTCCTGTTCGCGCAGGAGGCCAACATCGTCTCCTCGCATCAGTACTCCTCGGATCCGATCGGAGGGCGCTTCTTCCTGCGGACCGAGTTCTTCCTGCCGGGCGAGCCCAACCGGGAGGGTCTCACCGAGACGTTCCGGGATGAGGTAGCGGAGCGCTTCGAGATGGGCTGGCAGCTGCGCTGGTGGGGTGAGCGACGGCGCACGGCGATTCTCGTCTCTCGCCACGATCATTGCCTGCTCGACCTGCTCTGGCGTCGCAAGCGCGGCGAGCTCGACACGGAGATCGTTGCCGTGATCTCGAACCACCCGGACCTGGAGGCAGAGACGACGGCCGCGGGGGTCCCCTTCCATCACGTGCCCGTGCCGGCCGGCGGTAAGGCCGAGGCGGAGGAGCGGATGGTCGAGCTGCTCGCCGGCCAAGCCGAGCTGTTGGTGCTGGCCCGTTACATGCAGATCCTCAGCGGCCCGTTCCTGGAGCGGGTGGGGATGCCGACGATCAACATCCATCACTCGTTCCTGCCGGCTTTCCCTGGCGCCGAGCCCTACCGCCGCGCCCACGACCGCGGCGTGAAGCTGATCGGCGCGACCGCCCACTACGTCACCGAGGAGCTCGACGACGGGCCTATCATCGACCAGGATGTGGTGAGGGTCGACCATCGCCAGGGTGCCGCGGAGCTGGAGCGAGTCGGCCGGGACGTGGAGCGCCTGGTCCTCTCCAGGGCTGTCTCGCTGCACCTGCAGGACCGGGTGCTCGTGCATGGGCCGCGCACGATTGTCTTCTGAGAGGGCCCCGCAGGGCGCCCTCGGCTAGAATCCCGAGCCGAGCCGAGACGCCTTGAACCGGTCGTCCGGCGCCCTTCCCGGGCCGTTAGCTCAACCGGCAGAGCAGGGGCCTCTTAAGCCCAAGGTTCCGGGTTCGATTCCCGGACGGCCCATTCATCCACTATCGAGCGTCCGGCTTGTGGCGTGTCCCGCGGAGACGACTGCGGGCCACCTCAAGGGATTCGATATCGATTTCGTCCTGAGGGCGTCCTGTTGCGCGCTTCATCTCGATGAGGTCCTCGAGCGATGCGATGCGCACGGGATCCCCGTCGAGATCAACGACGTCGGCGTGGCGGCGTAGGGCTGGGTAGCCAGGTGAGCCGGGCGGATCCACCAGGAGGTCGAGATCGCCATCGCGCGTCGTAAGCGTAAGCATCTGCGTGTGGCGGAGTGTGCGTGCGTCGGGGGTGAACGGCACGTCGTCCTCGACGCCACGGAGCCTGGCCTCCAGTGCTACGAGCAGGGTCCCCAGCCTCTCGAGGTTTGCGGTGTCGGTGGCGTAGCTGATGTCGAGATCGCGGGTAAAGCGGGGACTCGCCTGCACCACTACCGCAACGCCACCGATGACCACGAAGTCGACCCCCGCCCGCACGAGTGCGCCGATCAGCAGCGTGGGGCGGAAGTCAGGCCAGTTCGCCACGGTGCGTTTCACCAGCGGTCGTGAGCTTGCGCGCTTGCTCGTACATCGCTTCCAGGCCATGTATCCGCGCCGCCGGCGCCAGTTCCAGTTGCTGGCGAATCAAGCTGTCATCGACGGTGGATCTCCGCGAGCGTGTCGTGATCACCAGTTCAACCCCCGCGGCTCGCAGTGCGCGATCCAGCGTGGCCAGGCGTGGGTTGGAATCGGCTCGCTCAAGTTGAGCAACGGCCGCCTGGCTGATCGCAAGCCTTTTGGCGAGGTCTGCCTGCGTAAGCCCTGCACGCCGTCGAGCGGCCGCCAGCAGCTTGCCGGGGAGCGAGGCGGAGCCTGGGGCCACAATCGGTATCGGCACGTCAGCCTTCATGTATTGAGTATAACTAAAAACTTATGTCTGATCTAGCTGCGCTCAGAGCAACTCGAGCGCCCGCTCGATCGGGCGTGCAAGCACGCCGCGACTGCCGGGCTAACCTGACTGGATGAGCCCACTCGACTCCGCCCCGCCGCAGGTGCTCGTGATGGGCGGTGGCGGGGTCCTCGGTGAGGCCTGGATGTCCGCGCTGCTCGCGGGCATCGCCGCGGGCGGCGGCTTCGACGGTCGGGAGGCAGGCGCTTGGATCGGCACCTCGGCCGGTTCGATCGTCGCGGCTTCGCTGGCTGTCGGGGTCGATCCGGCTGAGCGGCTCGAAGTCGATCGCGCAGATCTGAACGCCGGGGGTCAGGCCGGATCGACGGAGCGCCGGCGGGGTCCCTTCAGCGGACCGCTGGCGGCAGCCCTGCAGGCCGGTGGCGCCGCAGCCGCTCCGCTGGCGTCATTCGCGCTCAGCTCATCTGCCGGCGGTGGTGCGATGTTGCGCCGTGCGATGTTGCGTCGGGTCCCGCCAGGAGAGCGCTCGCTCGGTGAGCTCGGGCGGATGATCGATGCCGCCGGTGTTCAATTCGACGGGCGGCTGCGGATCGCCACCGTCGAGCTGGGCAGCGGACGCCGGGTGATGTTCGGCGCCCCCGGCGCGCCGCCGTGCAGCGTCGCGCAGGCTGTCCTGGCCTCATGCGCGATCCCCGGCGTGTTCGCCCCAGTGGCAATCGACGGTCGCGACTACGTCGACGGCGGCGCCTGGAGTCCCACCAACATGGACGCCGCCGAGGTCGAACGAGGCGACCGCGTTCTGTGTCTGAATCCCACAGGCTCGTTGCGCCCCACCGTCGCCGCCCCAGCCGGCGCGATCGGGCCGATCTCGCGCTCGCTCAGCAACGGCGAGGCGCTCGCTCTGCGCCATCGCGGTGCCAAGGTCAGGACGATCAACCCAGACCCTGCCAGCTCCAGGGTGATGGGGATCAATCTGATGGATCCCAACAAGCGCGGGGCAGTGATCGCCGCAGGCCACGCCCAGGGCCTGCGCCTCGCGGGCCGCAGTGGCAAGCGGGCCGCCTAGTCCCGAGTCGGTGAAGCGCCCCGACGGACTACCGGTGCTGAGCTTCTCCTCGCCCGAGGAATGGTGGGAGTGGCTGGAGCTCAATCACGCTGGGTCCGATGGGCTGTGGATCGCGATTGCCAAGCAGGGGAGCGGGATCGAGAGCGTTCGCTACCCCGACGTCCTCGACCATGCGGTCTGCTTCGGCTGGATCGACGGGCGACGGGAACGCCTCGACGAGGAGCGCTTCCTGCAGCGCTTCACACCGCGCCGCGCGCGTAGTCGCTGGTCGCGAATCAACCTCGAGAAGGCCGAAGGACTGATCGAGTCGGGACTGATGCGACCGGCTGGCCTTGAGGAGGTCGAGAAGGCCCGGGCCGACGGTCGCTGGGCTCGTGCCTACCAGCCCCAGCGCGGCGCGGCGGTCCCGGACGACCTTCAGCGTGAGCTCGATGCCAGCCCTCGGGCGGCGGCCTTCTTCGCGAAGCTGAGTGCCCAGAACCGCTACTCGATCCTCTACCGGCTGGGCGAGGCGCGCCGCGCGGAGACCCGCGCCCGGCGGCTCGCCGACTTCGTGGCGATGCTCGAAACGGGCGAGACACTCCACCCGCAGTAGGGCGTCCCTTGTCTCAGACCGCGAGCGCCGGCTCTGCGCGGGGCTCGGCGGCAGCCGGAGTACCAGCGGAGAACTCGATGCCGACGTCTTCGAGGGTTCCGTGACGCAGCAGTCGCACGTCCAGCGGGTAGTTCTGGTTCAGCCGCCACGGCGCCTTGACGCCCTGGCGGGGGAGCTGGTCGAGGGCCCGTGTCACGTAGCCTGATTTCAGGTCGATGAACGGCTCGGTGGGGGAGGAGGGATCTGGGGCCACTGGCATGCAGCGCTCGTAGCCGTTTGCCTCCATGTGATTGAGCAAGCGGCAGACGTACTCGTTGACGAGGTCGGCCTTCAGCGTCCACGAGGCGTTCGTGTACCCGATCGTGAAGACGAGGTTGGGGACGTCGCTCAGCATCATCCCCTTGTAGGCGAGCAGCTGCGCCTGGTCGGGCTCGGTGCCATCGACCTCGATCTTCATCCCGCCGAGGAAGAGCAGGTTGAGCCCGGTCGCGGTGACGACCACGTCGGCCTCGAGCGAGCGACCAGACTCGAGCTCGATCCCGCCTGTGTTGAAGGTCTTGATCCGGTCGGTGACGACATCAGCGGTACCCGAGGAGATCGCCTCGAAGAGGTCGGAGTCGGGGACCAGGCAGAGGCGCTGGTCCCAGGGGTCATAGCTCGGCTTGAAGTGGGTGTCGACGTCGTAGCCCTCGGGCAGCGCCTGGACCAGGCCACGCCGAATCAACCTCTTCATCAGCCGCGGCTGCTTGCGGGCGAAGCGGTAGCTGGCCAGCTGGATGAGGACGTTCTTCCAACGCACAAGCGGATAGACGATGCGGTCGGGCAGGTGCCTGCGCAGCCACTTGGCGAGCGGGTCTTCCCCTGGCAGCGAGACGACGTAGGTGGGCGAGCGCTGAAGCATCGTCACCCTGGCCGCCTCCTCGGCCATCGCCGGGACCAGCGTGACCGCGGTGGCGCCGCTGCCGATCACGACCACCCGCTTGCCGGCGTAATCGGCGTCCTCGGGCCAGTGCTGGGGGTGGATCACCGTTCCGCCGAAGTCCTCGATGCCGGGGAACTCCGGCGTGTATCCCTGGTCGTAGCGGTAGTAGCCGCTGTTGACGAAGAGGAAGCCGCAGCTGAGGCTGACGGTGGTGCCGTCGGCGAGCTCCGCCTCGACCGTCCAACGCGCCTCCTCGCTCGACCACTCCGCCGCGACGACCCGGTGGTGGAAGCGGATATGCCGGTCGATCCCGGCCTCGCTGGCCGTCGCGTGGACGTACTCGAGGATCGACTCGCCGTCGGCGATCGACTTCGCCGCGGTCCAGGGCCGGAAGCGGTACCCGAGGGTGTGCATGTCCGAGTCGGAGCGGATCCCGGGGTAGCGGAAGAGGTCCCAGGTACCGCCGAGGTCGGCGCGCGCCTCGAGGATCGCGTAGCTCTTGCCGGGACAGCGCTCCTGAAGGTGATGGGCGGCGCCGATCCCCGACAGCCCGGCGCCGACGATGAGGACGTCGAGGTGCTCGCCCCCGGTCGCGACGTCCCGCGTGCCGGCTCCGTTCACGACTGCTCCGGCTCGACGACACGGAAGGAGATGCCGGCGCTCTGCAGCCTGGCCAGCAGCGCGTCGCCCATCGCCGACGCGGTGGTCAGCTGACCGGACCGCTCGGGGAGCTCGTCGAAGGCGAGGCAGAGGGCCGACTCGGACAGCATCTTCGAGGTCTCGCCATAGCCCGGGTCGCCACCCGTGACCTCGGTGCGGACTCGCTTGCCGCCCCCCTCGCCGAGGAAGGTGACGTTGAACCTGCTGCGCTCGCGGGTCGACTCGCTCGGCCCCTCGCCGGGCGATTTGGCCTTCAGCAGCAGATTGCGGGTGGGTGGCAGCTGCGAAAGAGCGAAGACGGTGCCGATGCCGGCACCGGCGACGGCGACCGTCGCGAGGTGCTTGACGAGGGCGTTGTGGCCGTAGGAGAAGTCGGGGCCGTAGCGATCGAGTGCCGCCGCGGAGTGGCGCACGATCGGCCCGTCGATCGTCGGCAGCGGCACCGCCCAGGCGCCGAGCTGCGGTTGGCGGCGGATCCGCGCCGGCATGGAGTGAATGCGGCGCCCCTGCGGCCGCTGGTCGGCCTGCTTGCGCTCCTTGGCCGCCGCCATCGTCTGGCGCGCCCTGGCGAAGCCGTTGACGGCCGTGTGGTAGGTGCCGCCCGAGAAGGTGCCGTTGGAGCGGACGAAACCCTCGACCCGCAGCGGCACGCCCTCCGGCAGCTGCAAGACGGTGAAGTAGGCGCCGAGGTCGTGGGGGATCGAGTCGAAGCCGCAGCAGTGGACGATGCGGGCGCCGCTGCGCTCCGCCTCCGCGTGGTGCAGGGTCCACATCCGGTCGAGGAACTCGGGCTCGCCGGTGAGGTCGACGTAGTCGGTGCCGGCGGCCGCGCAGGCGGCAACCAGGGGCTCACCGTAGAGGATGTAGGGGCCGACAGTGGTGATCACGACCCGGGTCGAGCGGGCGACCGCATCGAGGGCGGCGCGGTCGCCGGCGTCGGCGACGATCAGCTCGGGGGCAGGAGCGGAGGAATTCGAGGCGGCGAGGCGGGCGGCGAGCGCCTCGAGCTTTGCCTGGTTGCGCCCGGCCAGCGCCCAGCGCAGGCCCTCGGGGCCGTTGGCCGCGAGATAGTCGGCGGTCAGCCCGCCGGTGAAGCCGGTCGCCCCGAACAGGACGATGTCGTGCTGCCTCTCCCCCTCCATCGCGCGCATTGTCGCAGGCGCCGCCGGGCCGGTCGCCGGTCCCTCGCTCGCGGACGCGCCCGCCCGGGCCGGCGAACCCGATCGGATAACGTCCGCCGCGCATGGCCGCTCCCGATTCGACCGTCCTCATCGCCTACGACGGCTCCGACTACGCCAAGGAGGCGGTCGCCGAGTCCGGCCGGCAGCTCGCGACGGGCCGCAAGGCCCTGATCGTCACGGTGACTGAGCCGATGGAGCGCTTTCCGTTCCTCGGCGTCGGCGGCGTCCCGGTCGACGAGGACTCGGTCGAGTCGATCTTCGACGCCTCCCGCGCCGGAGCCGAGAAAACCGCCGAGGAGGGCTGCGACCTCGCCCGCGAGGCCGGCCTCGAGCCCCAGCCGCTGGTCGTCACCGGCGGCCCGATCTGGAACCGGATCGTCGAGGTCGCCGACGAGCACGACGCCGGCCTGATCGTGATCGGCTCCCACGGCCGCTCCGGCCTTAAATACGCGGTCATCGGCAGCGTCGCCGCCGCGGTCGCCCAGCACAGCAAGCGCTCGGTGCTGATCGTCCACCGCGACTAGCGCCTGGCTCACCAAACGCCGGGAAGCAAACGCGCCCGGGTGGCGAGGAATCGGCGATATGACTCGCCGATGCCGGCGATCAGCACCCCCTCCTCGGTGCGGATGCGAAAGATGAGGCCGAGCATCGGGATCACGGCCATGCAGGCGAGCGAGATCCAGTTGCCGAGCATCAGGCCGATGCCGACGAAGACGAAGATCATCCCCGTGTAGAAGGGATGGGCGACCCACCGGTAGGGGCCGTCTTCAACCACGGCCTGGCCCGGTTTGACCCTGACTTCGACCGTGAACGACTCGCCGAGCACGGCTATCGCCCACTGTCGCAGGGCGATTCCGGTCGCCGTGAGTACGGCGCCGAGGACGAAGACGGGCCAGCGGGCGAAGCCGATCGCCAGCGATTCAAGCTCCGAGGCGGCGAGGAAGGCGGCGGCGAAGCCAAGATAGATCGAGCCGATCACCGCGACGAAGCTGCGCCACTCCTCGGGCGCGCCTCGCCCGTTTTTTCGGGTCCTCAGCCGGGTGAAGACCTCGAGCAGGACGAAGGCACCGACCAGGACACCGAAGATCGGGTTCGCGCCCGAGCTCGTGTAGGGAAGCGGCGCCATGCCGAAGTTCTAGCGCCACCAAGCGCAACCCGCCGCGACTCCCCCGTCGATCGCGGCGTCTATGTCGAGTGCCCGCCGCCCACCGGCGTCACAGCCCCGATTCGTCG
>DATBBF010000019.1:0-205430 GCA_036271135.1 Solirubrobacteraceae bacterium | reverse complement strand
AGTCAGCTCGGCGCCGATGTGCAGCGTCAGGTCGGCGGTCGACTGCTGCAGGGACTGCAGGTCGGTGTTGACGGCGAGGAACTCGATTCCCTCGACCTCCGCCTCGACCATGCGGTTGACGGCGTTGACGCCGGCGCCGCCGACGCCGACCACCCGGATGATCGGCTGGCCGACCTGCGCCGGAGCGGAGGAGAAGGACGGTTCGCGCGAGTAGTCAGGCGGTGCCTGGCGGGGCGCCGGGCGGTCCATCAGGCTCTCGGGGATCTCCGAGGAGAAGGCGTGTCGCAGGCGCTCTTGCGGCGAGGGGACGTGGACCTCGCGCTCGGGCGCTTCGGGGCTCGCGCTCAGCGCCGGGTGAGGCAGGCCGCGCTCGCGCGGCGGCGCGGGAGCCTCGACGGGCTCAGGGGCCGGACGCTGGGCGACCGGCGCCCGGGGCGGAGCCGGCGTGGCAGCGGCGGGCGTCGCAGGCTCGGCCGGCGTCTGAGCGCTCTGTCCCTGGATGTCCTCGGCCTCTTCGGTCTTGCGGAACAGAGCCGCGAGGGGCCCTTCCCGCATGCTGGCGCGCCTAGGATTGGCCATGGGTGAGAACCTCCTGGGCGAGTTGCCGGTAGGACTGGGCGGCGACGCCGTCGGGCTCGTACTTCAGAACCGACATGCCCTTGACGGGAGCCTCGGCGAAGCGGACGGTCTTGCGAATGCGGGACGCGAAGACGCGGTCGCCGAAGTTTTCCTCGAGGATCTCGATCGCCTCCTTCGCATGGATCGTGCGCGAATCGACCAACGTCGGGAGGATACCCTCGATGTCGACGCCCGGGTTCAGGTTCTCCCGGATCATCGCGAGCGTGTTCTGAAGCTGGATCAGGCCGCGCATCGACAGATACTCGCACTGCACGGGGACGATCACCTTGTCGGCGGCGGTCAGCGCGTTGATCGTCAGCAGCCCGAGGCTCGGCGGGGTGTCGATGCAGATGAAGTCATAGTCGTCCATGATCGGTTCGAAGGCCTTCTGCAGGGATCGCTCGCGACCGATCATCGTCGACATCGCGATCTCCGCCCCGGCTAGGTCGATCGAGGCGCAGGCGACGTCGATCTCGCGGCGCTTGATGATCTCGCGGATCGAGATCTTGTGGACGAGCACGTCGTACATCGATTTCTCGAGCGTGTCCGGATCGATGCCCTGGGACATGGTCAGGTTGCCCTGGGGGTCCATGTCGACACACAGCACGCGATGACCCTCCTCGGCGAATGCCGCTGCGAGGTTCAAAGTCGTCGTCGTCTTGGCCACGCCGCCCTTCTGGTTGGCGAATGCGATGACCTTGGCTTTGCCGTCCACGGTGGCTCCGATGCTCGATTGCTGGAAAGCCTGTCCGCTCGGTATTCGCATGGCCACGGTCGATTCCTGCATGGGAACTACGATCCCGGGGTGGCCACGGGCAAGAGGACCAAAGCGCCCGGGCTGGCGGACCGCCTCGCCGGCAGGTCCGTGATCGTGACGCTGGGCGCGGGTGGGGTCGGCAAGACGACGACCTCGGCGGCGCTGGCGCTCGGCCTGGCGCTGCGGGGCGGGCGGATCGCCGTAGTGACGATCGACCCAGCCAGGCGGCTGGCATCGGCACTGGGGCTCGAGGAGCTCTCCGGCGAGCCACGCAGGATCGACACTGAGGAGCTGACCGCCGGCGGGCAGCCGATGAAGGGCGAGCTGTGGGCGATGATGCTCGACACGAAGGGCACCTTCGACGCCGTCGTCGAGCAGCTCTCTCCTGACCGGGCCGCTCTGGAGGAGATCCTCGCCAACCCCGTCTACCGGGAGCTCTCGACGGCCGTGTCGGGCTCGCAGGAGCTCAGCGCAGTGGCCAAGCTCTACGAGCTCTACGAGCAGCACGACTTCGACGTGATCGTGCTGGACACGCCCCCCTCGCGCAACGCGCTGGACTTCCTCGACGCTCCCGGGCGACTGTTGGGCTTCCTGGAGGGCCGGGCACTCCAGGTCTTCCTATCCCCTGGTGGCCTGACGGCGAGGCTGTTCGGGCGGGGCACAGCCTTGGTCTTCTCGATCTTCGCCCGCGTCACGGGCGTCGACATGCTCGCCGAGCTGTCGCGCTTCTTCCGCTCGCTCAGCGGCATCCTCGAGGGCTTCGGCGAGCGCACGCGAGCCGTGCAGAAGCTGCTGCGCTCAGATCAGGCGGGCTACCTGATCGTGACCTCACCCGAGCCCGAGCCGGTGAGCGAGGCCCGCTTCCTTGCCGAGCGGCTGCAGGAGACGGGGATCGGTACTCCTGAGCTGATCGTCAACCGCGTCCACTTCGACGGCCTCGATGGGAACGATCCAGAGCGTCTCGCCGAGACGCTCGCGGAGGACTTGGGAGCCGATCTGGCCAGGCGCGTTGCGTCGAACCTCGCCGACTTCGACGTGCTGGTGAGACGTGATGAGGAGACGGTCAGGGAGCTGACGGAGCTGCTCGACGGAGGCGAGCCGACACTCGTCGGGCACCTAGATGAAGAGGTCCAGGATCTCCTCGGACTCGCTCGGATCGCCGAGCAGCTCGGGCTCTGAGCCAAGGAATCGGGCGCGAATCGGCCCGGGCTGAGGCGAGACGACAGGAGACGCCGGATCGACGGCGACCGTGGCCGTCATGGGCTCGGGGTCCAGTTCGTCTTCCAGCCCTGCGAGCGGCTCCGGAATCGGTGCCGGGGCCGCCTCCAGCAGCAACTCGTCGGCGAGTCCCACGAGGTCGGCGTCGAGGTGGCCGCAGATGACGTCGCGGAGCAGCGCACGGAGGTGATCGGCGACGTCCTCTGCAAGCGTGGCGGCGCCGGCGTGGGCGGTGGCGGTGCCGGCGATCACGGAGCGCTCCAGGGCGATCGCCTGAACGGTGCGCTCGGTCAGGGCGAGACGGCGCTCGTGGGTCGCGCAGAGCGCCGCCAGACGGCCGGGGAGCATGCCGCTCGACGGCCCCTCGGGCTCGAGCAGGGCACGCAGTGCCAGCAGGTTGTCCGACAGCGCCTCGTAGGGGTCCTCGCGCTCGCAGCCCAACTCGAAGCGGCGCAGCGCCCAGGCCAGCTCGTTGCCATGAGGGGCGCGGCGGGAGACGAGGTTGCAGAAGGCGCGCAGCTCGTCCTCCTGATCGTCTGTGACGACGAGCATCCCGTGCGGGCGTCCGCCGCCGCCGAGCGGCAGCGGCGTCCACTGGCCGGAGCCGATCCTTGCCCAGGCGAGAGGGCCCAGCGTGACCCGTCCGTCGCCGAACAGACGCAGGGCTCGCAACAGGTCGCGGAGCACCTCACGGCCCCGCTGCAGAGCAGCCCGGGGGTCCTGCTCGTCGGTGGCGAGGGCGACGATCAGGTGGGGGCTCGAGTCCTCGCTTTCGGCGCGGGCCTCGGCGGGCAGTCCCTCGAGCGCCTCGGGGCGAGCGATCGTCAGCCCGCCGGTCAGCGGCAGCTCGGGAGAGGTGATCGTCAGACCGGTCAGCCGCGCGATGATCGCGACCTCGGCTGTGCTCGTCAGGGCGCTCGTCTGCAGACGCTCGAGTGCGCCCTCGACCCGCTCGGGGTGAAGCTCGAAGTCGGACTGATCGGCGAATACCTCTCCCAGCAACGAGCCAATCGCGGCCCGTACGCGTGCGTTTGGAGTCAGCCTCGTGACGTCCTCGCCGACCGCGACGAGGTAGCGGTCGAGCCCCTCGAACTCATCCAAGAGGACGGAGACCTCGGTGTGCTCGGGCAGTGCTTCGAGATCGGCGCGACGGTCGGCGATGAACTCTGCCGTCAGCGGCCGATAGCAGTAGAGCGAGGGGCCTCTGGCACCGGTGCCGGGCTGCTGGTCGAGCTCGAACGGGATCTCCGCCCCGGCGGCCAGCTCCGCTCCGAGATGGGTGGCGACGGCCTCCAAATAGGTATGGAGTGCGGTCTGAAGCTGGACCGAGCGCATGGTGCGCTCTGTTCTCTGTGGCGAGGGGCGCTCCTGCCGACGCAGGGTCCCTTGCAGGTCTCGAAAGTGGGTCCCGCGGCTAGGCGGCGGCCAGCGCCTGGCCGCCGGCCAGGGCCTGCTCAGCGCGCTCGGTGCAGCTGACGCCGAGCCAATCTTCGCCGTAGGCGCGCATGTCGTCGATGATCGGCAGCAGCGCGCGGCCCTTCTCGGTGAGCGCGTACTCGACCCTCGGCGGGACCTCGGGGAAAGTCTGGCGTTCGACTATGCCCTCATCCTCCAACGCGCGCAGGCGCAGCGAAAGAGTGCGCGGGCTGATGCCGGCCAACGACCGTTCCAGCTCACAGAAGCGGGAGTGACCCTCGGACAGATCCCTGACGAGCAGCAGCGTCCACTTGCTGCAGACGATCTCAGCAGTCAGGCATACGGGACATGTCTCATCGACGGCCATATTGGCCTTTTACTTTACCAAATGAAGTAACGGCAGAGACTCAGACGCCGAGCGGCGAGGGGGACGGCTTTGCGGCCTCTTCGCGGCGGCTCTCGGCCGAGGCGACATCCTCCATGGTCGTCCCGCGCCGGCCGTCGGACTGCATCAGAAGCTTGAAGTCGTGCGGGCTGGAGGCGACGAGCATCGCGTCCTCGAAGGTCACGCGGCCGGCCTTGACGTGGCCGAACAGCGCCTGGTCGAAGGTCTGCATGCCGTAGTAGGCGCCACTGGTGATGACCTCGACGAGCTGGCCCGTCTGCTCGGGGTCGAGGATCATATCCCGGACCCGGCCGGTCATCCGCAGGATCTCGCAGACGGCGACGCGTCCGCCGTCGGCGCCGGGGACAAGCCGCTGGGAGATGACTCCCTTGACGGTTCCGGCGATCATGCTGCGGGCCTGCTGGTGCTGGTGGGGCGGGAAGAAGTCGAGCATCCGGTTGATCGACTCGGTCGCGTCGACCGTGTGGATCGTGGAGAGCACGAGGTGGCCGGTCTCGGCCGCTGAGAGAGCCGTCTGGACGGTCTCCTCGTCGCGCATCTCGCCGACCAGGATCACGTCTGGGTCCTGGCGCAGGACGCGTCGCAGGGCGCGCTTGAAAGAGGCGGTGTCCATGCCCACTTCGCGCTGGTTGATCGCGCAGCGCTTGTCCTGGTGCACGAACTCGATCGGGTCCTCGATCGTCACGATGTGCTTGCTCATCGTGTTGTTCATGTGATCGATCATCGCCGCGAGCGTCGTCGACTTGCCCGAGCCGGTGGTGCCGGTCAGCAGCACGATCCCGCGCTCCTCTTCGGCCAACTCGCGGACGACGTCGGGCAGTGCCAGCTCTTCGATCGTTGAGATCTTGTGAGGGATCGCGCGACAGACCAGCGACGTGGTGCCCCGCTGCAGGAAGGCGTTTATGCGGTAGCGGGCAACACCCTCGATTTCATACGAGAAGTCGACCTCGTGGTCCTGGTCGAATTCCTCGAGCTTGTTCTCGTCGGGGAGCAGCGTGCGCAGCGCACCTTCGGTGTCGCTCTTCGTGAGCATCTCGCCACCGGGGAGCACAGTCAGCTCGCCATGGACTCGGAACAACGGGGAGGAGCCGACCTTCAGGTGGAGGTCGGAGCCCTCTTTCTCCACCAGCTCACGCATCGCAGCCTTGACATCGAACATGCAGAGCGCATCGGCATCCAGGCGAGGAGCCTTGAGCGACGCGGACCTGTGTGGACAGGCACGACCGCCTCCACCGTCAAGGAAGGGGATTGAACCGTGTCACCAAAGTCAAATACATCGCTTGCAGGATCGAGGAACCTGTCTAGGCTGCGTTCCTCATGACTTACTTGAGCATCCCCGAGGTGCTGGGAGTAACTGTCGCGATGATGCTGGCCGAAGCAGGACTTCGACGGCTCTGGCGTTCGCTCGGCGCACCGAAGTGGGTGAACGACGAAGCCTACGTCACCCGCCTGCTTCGCTGGGGACGCGAACGCCGCTAGCCCGCGACGCCTCAGGCGACGTCGCGGAGCTTCTGGGCCTCGGCGAGACTCTGCAGCTTCTTCAGCGACTGGTTCTCGATCTGGCGGATGCGCTCGCGGGTGACGTTGAACGTGCGGCCGACCTCGTCGAGCGTGCGGGGGTGCTCCCCACCTAGCCCATAGCGCAGCTCGAGCACGCGGCGTTCGCGGTAGGAGAGGTTCTCAAGCGCCTCGCGCAGAGCCTCCTTGGTAAGGATCTCGGCGGCGCGCTCATAGGGCGACTCGGCGCGCTCGTCGGCGATGAACTGGCCGAACTCCGACTCCTCCTCGTCGCCGACGGGCTTCTCCAGCGAGACGGGAGCCTGGGCTGAGCGCTTGATCGAGTCGACCTCCTCGGGGTCGATCCCGGTGACCTCTGCGATCTCGTCGGCAGTGGGCTCGCGGCCCAGCTCAGTGACGAGCTTGCGCTCGGCGCGGCCGATCTTGTTGAGCTTCTCGACGACGTGGACGGGGATGCGGATCGTGCGGGCCTTGTCGGCGAGCGCGCGGGCGATCGCCTGACGGATCCACCACGTCGCGTAGGTCGAGAACTTGAAGCCCTTGCGGTAGTCAAACTTCTCCGCCGCACGGACCAGGCCGAGCGTGCCCTCCTGAATCAGGTCGAGGAAGGGAAGTCCCTGGTTGCGGTAGTTCTTCGCGATCGAGACGACGAGGCGCAGGTTCGACTCGACCATCTTCTGCTTGGCGTCGAGGTCGCCACGCTCGATGCGCTTGGCGAGATCGACCTCCTCCTGGGCGGTCAGCAGGCGCACCTTGCCGATGTCCTTGAGGAACAGCTGCAGCGAGTCGGTCGTCATGTCCGGCTTCAGGTCGAGCGCCGTTTTGGCTTTGCGCCGACCTCGTTTGTCGGGTGCTCGCTCGACGTTCGCCGCGGCGGCGGTCGCGGGGTCGATGTCCTCCACGAGCTCGATCTCAGACTTCTCCAGGAAGCCGTGGAGCTCCTCGACGTCGGACTCGTCGAGGTCGATCTCGGCTACTGCCTTCGTGATCTCCGTGTACGAGAGCACCCCCACCTGCTGGCCCTTGGCGAGCAGACCCTTGACCTCATCCAGCTCCTGCAGCTCGACTACTGACATTCGTTGGTTCCGTTTCTTCCGTCGATCGACAACCCGGAGGCGCTCCGAGGACCGTGGGTCCATGGCTTGAGTGTTGCTCTGCCGGACACTACGGCCGCAGCCCCGCCGACGTTACAGCCCTATCGGCTCACCGACCCCCCATGCTAACGCGTCACGACAGGAACGGACTGGTTGCGGACCCACTTGCAGGAGCCATTCGAGCCCGTGCGAGCGCCACCGGCGAACAACGCATGCGCCGGCCTCCCGCCACCGGCCGCCCACCGCGGGCTTAAGCAATGATGTCAGCCGTGAGCGGACCCGCGGAGGACAACGGCAAGCAGGAGAGCGCCGAGAACGGAGCGGGCGTCCTGGCGAACCTGCCGAGGACCCGCCCGCAGCGGGCGAGCGCCCGGCGGACGGCGGCGCGCAGGGCGGGCGCCGGAACACAGCAGGCCCCACGCCCGGCGAAAGCCAGTCCCACGAAGAAGGCTTCTAAAACCGTGAAGGCCGCGGCGAGCAACGGCCGCGCTGCCACAACCGCCAAGACCGCGGCGAAACCGAAGGCAAAGACGGGAACGAAGGTCACTGGAACGGCCAAACGGAGCGCATCCGTGGGCGCCCGGGCTCGCCGCCCCGCCGCCGCGCCCAAAGCCGCCGCGCCGAAGGCCATCGCCGCACCCAAGGCCGCCCGCCCCCGCCGCACGACGAAGCCGCCCGTCGCCGAGCCGGTGCCCCGGCAGGGCTTCGAGAGCGAGGAGGAGCGCGCCACGGGGGCCGTCCAGCCCCCCGGCGGGACGGAGCTCGTGAGCACCGCAGCGGAGATCCTCGGCGAGTTGACGAAGGCCGGCATCTCCGGCGGCGAGCGTCTGCTGCGCGACGTGCTCTCACGCCTCGGGCGCTGAGTACATCCGGTCTCAGCAGCGTTCCTCGCCCGGACCACAGGACTGTTCCCCCGCAAACTCCGGGTTTGACCATCGCGGCGGGCGCCACGCCAGGGAAGCCCCGGCTGGGATATGTATACTGCCGGCCACGCCGAGCTGCCGTGCTCTGATCACGGCAGACGGGGGACCCAATGCGGCCCGTAGTTCAGGTCCGCTGGGGCGAATCGGTCCGTCTTGGGCCGTAGCGCAGCGTCAAACGCAGCGCGAGCCCGTCAGCTCACCCCGTAGGCGAAGCGAAGAATGCGTTTCGGTGCAAAGACAGCCACGGTCGTACTGACCCTGCTCACGGGACTCCTCGTCCTGGCGATGGGTGCTGCCGTGGCGATGGCCTCTACCGGCGGGGCGAGCGCACCGGTCACGGGCACTCCAGCGAGCACGACGGCCGCCAAGACTGTTCATCCGACGGGAATCGCGACATGGTTCGGGCCGGGCTTCTACGGCAAGAAGACGGCCTGCGGGCAGACGCTGACACCTGGTGTCGTCGGCGTCGCCAACCGGACACTTCCCTGCGGGACGCTCATCAAAGTCGCCTACGGCAGCCACACGCTGACGATCCCGGTCCTCGACCGCGGCCCCTACAGCCACATCGGCGCCGACTGGGACCTGACGGCGGGAGCCGCTCACGCGCTGGGGATCACCGAGACAGTGCGCATCAAGACGAAGGTCGTCGGCATCGCGGCCAACTCCCCCACGCTGGGCCTGCCTCCCGTCTCGCCCGTCGCTCCGGCCGCCGTCCTGGCCGGCGGCGCCTCCGCGGGCTGATCGCCTCCGCGATCTGAGCGCATCGCCCGCTCAGACGGGCGGCTCGCCGGGACCGGCGCTCGCATGCCCGGCCTCCGAGCGCGCGGCATACAGTCCGACGTCGGCCTGGGCGGCCAGCGTCGCCGACTGCAGACCGTCCTCCGGGCAGATCGCGATGCCGCTGGCGGCGACGACGGGAGCTCCTGGGGTCGCGGCGGTCGCCAACGCCCGCTCGAGACGCACGGCCAGCGCGTGGGCGCCGATCCGGTCGGCGCGGTGGGCCAGCAGCCAGTAGCGACCGGCTCGCTCGCGGGTCATCGTGCCGCCGCCGGACTCACGCAGCTCGTCGGCCAGCACCCGCTCGAGGCTCTCGTGCTCCTGAGGCGTGTCGGCGCCTTCGATCTCCAGCAGCACCACAGCGAAGGGCAGCCCATCGCGCTCGTAGTGCTCGAGCTGGCGGCCGATCGAGCGGATCCAGGCGGCCGGGCCCTCCTCGCCCCGTGCGTCGCGGATCGCGATCTCAGGACGTGCGGGCAGCTCGTCCGGCTCGGGCTCGACTACCGGCTCCTCACCCTCCCGGCGGGCCCACTCGCCCGCCTCGCGGCGCCCCGAGGGGTCTCTGAGGATGGCGCCGCGTTCGTCGACGATCACGATCCCCGTGTCGGCCCGCCCGGCCCGCGTGGCTGCCGGCTCGGACGACCGGACAGCGGGAGCATCGGCGCCGGAAGCGATGACGACATCGGGGCGCTCGGCGGAGCCCATCGGCTCGGCCGCGACCGCAGCCGCGCTCAGCGCCGCGCAGACATTCGCGAGCCGGTCGGAGAGATCGCCCAGAAGGGTCGCTGGCGAGCGCCCGCCGCCGACGGCGCCAAGCTGCGAGGCGATCGTCTCCCAGACAACTCCACGGAGGCTCTCGATAGTCTCGACGACGCTTCCGGGCCCGCCGCCGCCTGCGATCTCAAGGGCTTGGCGAGGATGGGACGCCGCGCCGTTGCGACCGCGGGGAGAGCCGTCGAGGAGTTTGTCGAGCTCGCTTTCGCCGCACAGCGCGCGCAGCAGCTGCTCGCACAGTGACCGCCCCCCGCCGGCGAGCGACTGCAGAGGCACCTCGCCGATCGCCTCGAGGGGACGAGCTCGAATCAGGGCGACTGCCCAGCCGCGTGCGATGTCGGACGCCAACTCCAGCAACGCGTCGATCGGCAGATCGGCGACGGGCCGCGGCCGCAGCATGGGGCGGCTGTGGGGGTCGTCGGCCATGCACGTTGAATAGCAGGGCGCGGGGACGCGACCGACCCCCGGTGGCCTGCCGGGATAGCCTCCCTGGGAGGTGCCCCCCGCCGAGCGGACATGACTGCGCTTTGGATCGTGCCGGCGGCCGTCGGGCTGCTGATCGTGGCCCTCGCGAGCTCGATCCTGCTGCGGGCGCGGGCGACGGGCGGCAAGCGCCGCCGTGCGACGATCGAGCGTCTGGTCGACGAGACGTCGGTGGACAAGGAGACCGGCGCCGTCAGATCGATCCAGCGCGCGGACCTGTTGATCGAGCAGGAGGCGCTCGAGGAGATCTGGACGCCGGTGCAGCTGGAGCGGCTGGCGCGGACCTACTGGCGCTTCCTCACGAGGGTCACGCTGGGCCTGATTCGCGTCCACTACAACGAGCGGGGCCGCTCGATCGTGCTGGTGGGCGCTCCTCTCAGATTGTTGACGTTCGAGCCGCCGGAGTACGAGATGGACGGGACGCGCGGACTGGTGCGCTGGCGGATCGAGAAGGGCCTGCTGGTCGCCCGCCAAGGCCGCGACGGGTCGGGATACCTGCAGATCGAGGTCTCACGACGGCCGGCCGAGGCGGAGGGCCGGGAGATCCTGCACGTCGAGGTGGGAGTCGTGAACTTCTACCCTGCGATCGCCTCGGGACTCGGCCTGCGCCTCTACAACGCCACCCAATCGCGGATCCACGTCGTCATCACCTACGGGTTCCTACGCTCGCTGGCGCGGCTCGACCTGGCGGAATCGCGGATCAACCGCTTCGGGACCGAATAGATCAGCGCGGCCCGAGCGCGTCGGTGCCGCCGGGGAGCCTGACGACGGGCTCGTGAGGCTCCAGCGCGACTGTCGCGATCAGTCGCGCGAGACCCATGTAGTTGCCGATCACGAGCAGCAGCTCGACGACCTCCCGATCGCCGAGGCGCGCCGTCAGATCGCGCACCGAGGCCTCCGAGCCGGCCCCGTCGACGAGCACTTCGCGGGTGAGTCCGAGAACGGCACGCTGGTCGGCATCCACTCCACCATGATCGTCGTCGCCGGCCTCGATGGCTGCGATCTGCGCGGGGCTCGCGCCGAACGATTCGGCGATCGGGACGTGCTGGACCCACTCGTACTCGGATGCAGACAAGTGGGCGACCTGGAGGATCGCAAGCTCGCGAAGCAATGGGTCCAACTGAAGATGGCGCAGAAGCGAGTTGCTGTAGCGAAGCCAAGGCTCGAAGGCGCTCTCGGCATGGGCGACGATCCCCAGCAGCGCCAGGGGCGTGCTGGAGAGGATCTCGCCGATCGGCTTCGGCGCCTCGTCGGGGTCGCGCAGGGGGATCCGTGGCATCGCCAGCGGATGCTACCCGCGTCGCAACCCGCCGGGACCCAGCGTCAGACGGCGGGCGCCCGGTAGGGCCCGGGCTTGGGCCGCACGCGCCCGCCCGGGAAGGCGAGACGCAGGATCGTCCGGTGGACCGTGCCCAGCTGCTTGTGAAAGGGACCGGTGTTGTAGGGCAGCTCGTAGCGCTCGCAGACCGCGCGCACGCGAGGAGCGATCTCGGCATAGCGGCTGGAGGGCATGTCGGGGAACAGGTGGTGCTCGACCTGGAAGCTGAGGTTGCCGGAGAGGAAGTGGAACAGCGGCCCGCCGTCGATGTTGGCGGCACCAAGCAGCTGGCGGACGTACCAGCCGCCGCGGGTCTCCTCAGCGACCTCGTCCTCGGCGAAGGTGTAGGTCTGGTCGGGGAAGTGCCCGCAGAAGATGATCGAGTAGGCCCACAGGTTGCGGACGATGTTGGCGGTGAAGTTGGCCGTGACGGTCGAGCGGAACGTGCGCTTCGCCTGCACCCGACCGGAGATTGCGGCGTCGAGGCCGGCCGACAGAGCGGGGAAGGCCATGTAGTCCTTGACGATCTGGCGGCGGGCCTTGAGGCCGATCGCCTTGAGCTCTTCAAGGGCCTGGGACTTGTGCTTCTCACCGGCGCGGATCGCATCGAAGTTGAGGTCGTGCAGCGCGACGCCCCACTCGAAGAAGCCCATCAGCAGCAGGTTGTAGAGCGGCTGCAGCAGGTAGACGGGGTGCCATTTCTGGTGCGGGTCGATGCGCATGATCTCGTAGCCGAGATCGCGGTCCTTGCCGCGGATGTTGGTGAAGGTGTGGTGCTCGTAGTTGTGGGAGTGCCGCCAGGCGTCGGCGGGCGAGGCGGTGTCCCAGTCCCAGCTCTTGGAGTTGATGTCGGGATCGTTCATCCAGTCCCACTGGCCGTGCATGACGTTGTGGCCGATCTCCATGTTCTCGAGGATCTTGGCCAACGACAGGGCCGCCGTGCCGGCCAGCCAGGCGGGCTTGCGGCGCGAGAACAGCAGCGCCACGCGCGAGGCGAGGACGAGCTGGCGGTGCAGGCGGATCGTCGAGCGGATGTAGCGCGCGTCGCGCTCGCCGAGGTCGCCGTAGACCTCGTCGTGGATCGCGTCGAACTCACGACCCAGCTCCTCGATCTGGGCTGCCGTGAGGCGCGACAGGGGGCTCTGTGGCTCGTCGCCGAGGGCGGCGGTGTCCGGCTCTGTGAGGGTCGCTGACATTGGCTTGCGTTCCTTTGTCTATTTAAATTTAAAAAGGGATGGAGTTCTGGTTGAGACTCAGAGGTCGATCTCTACAGCGCCCTCTGGAGCGTTGACGCAGGTCCTGAGAAGCTCGCCGGGCTGACCGTGGACGCGGCCGGTCCGCAGATCGCGGACCTGTCCCGAGCAGAGCTTCCCGACGCAGCTGTGGCAGATGCCCATGCGACAGCCGAAGGGCATCTCGGCGCCGGCCTGCTCGCCGGCGACGAGGATCGGCAGGGTTCCGTCGCTCTGCGCCTCGATGCCGCTCTTGCGGAAATGGATCGTGCCGCCGGAGCCCTGGCCGGCGGCACCCATCAGCTCGTCGGGCTGGAAGTGCTCGTGGTGCAGCAGCGCCGGGTCGCCGTCGGCTTCGTAGCGCTCTTTGAGCGCCGCCAGGAGACCCGACGGCCCGCAGATGAAGGTCTCGCGTTCACGCCAATCGGGGCAGATGCGGTCCAGCTCGGCGGCCTGCAGACGACCGTCGCGGGAGCTGTGGCGCTCGTGGAGGCGATAGCCCGGGAGGCGGTGAGTGAGCGTCCGCAGCTCCTCGCCGAAGATCGCCGTGTCCGGTTCGCGGGCGCAGTGGATGTGCAGGATGTCCCGGCGGCCGCCCTCTCGCTCGAGGCTGCGAAGCATCGCGACAATCGGCGTGATGCCGCTGCCGGCGCTGATGAACAGGAGTCGCTCGGGGACCTGCTCGGGCAGCGTGAAGGTCCCTTCGACGCCGCCGAGACGGACGATCGTGCCGGGCTTCAGGCGCCCGCAGATGAACGGCGAGACACGACCGTCGTGAACCAGCTTGGGGGTTATCGAGATGCAGCCGTCGGGCCGTCCCGGGTCGGAGGTCAGCGAGTAGGCGCGCCAGTGGTGGATCCCGTCGACCTCAACGCCGAGGCGCACGTACTGCCCGGCTTTGTGGCCCGGCCATTCCCAGCCCGGCTTGATCAGGACGGTGACGGCATCGGCGGTCTCCCGCGAGATCCGCTCGACCCGCCCGCGCAGCTCGCGCGTCGACCACAGCGGGTTGACCATCTCCAGGTAGTCGTCGGGGAGCAGCGGCGAGGTGAAGGAGCGCGCCAGCGCCAGCGCTTTGCGCGTACGCGGCGAGACGGTGGGGACGGCGCCGCGCTCAGCCATCGGTCCGCTCGGACGTCGATGCGTGTGTTCTGGATTGGTTCATAGGGAAGCTCATCGGCATTGACCTGAGATCATGTTACCTGAAATGAGGTAACGTCAAACATGGTAACCTTGATTCGCGTATGGCGGGTGTGAGAACGGACACAAAGACACGGGCGCGTCGGCGGCCCGCGAAGGCCAGAAATGGCGCGGCTGAGGCGAACGGCGAGAGCGCCACGAACGGCACGGCGAAGTCCGCCGGCGAGATCGGCGGGAACGACGCGCCGGAGACAGCCGGGAGGACCGCCGACGGGAGCGCTCCCCAGACAGCGCCGCCGCTCCCCCACGACCTGACGATCGAGCAGCTGGCGGGCGAGGTGGGGATGTCGGTACGCAACATCCGCAACCACCACTCACGAGGCCTCTTGGCGCCGCCCGAGGTCCGCGCGCGGGTGGGTTACTACAGCGCCGAGCATGCCGACCGGCTGCGACTGATCCAGGACCTTCAGGCCGACGGCTTCAACCTGGCGGCTATCGAGCGGCTACTCAGCAGTTCGGACGGGCTCGCGGGACGACTACTTGGGCTGCGGGCAGCGGTTACGGCGCCGTTCGAGCCGGAGTCGCCGGAGGTGGTGACTGCCGCCGAACTGGAAGAGCGCTTCGGTGAAGCCAGCCCCAAGGACCTGGAGCGAGTGCGGCGCCTACGCGTGCTGGCGCCGCTCGGCGAAGACCGCTTCGAAGTGACGAGCCCGGCGCTGCTCGCGGCCGCCGAGCAGGTGATGGCGCTGGGCATTCCCCTGCGAACGACCCTGGAGCTGATCGAGCGGGTCAGCCGGGACTGCGACTCTGTCGCGCGCTCCTTCACGAAGCTGTTCCTACGCGAGCTGTGGGAGCCCTTCGAGAAAGCCGGTCAGCCCCCGGAGGGCTGGGATGAGCTGATCGAGTCGGTCGACTCGCTGCGGCCGCTGGCCTCAGAGGCGCTGTTGGCGATGTTCAAGCTGCGCATGACCACCCAGCTCGAGGAAGCCTTCGGCAAAGTCATCGAGCATCAGGCCAAGCGCAAGTAGGCCTCGCCGCCGCGCGGTTGGACCGATCGCCATGTCGCAAGGCACGTTCGTACGCAAGCCACTGGCCCAGGTGACCTCGGGCTACGACCGCATGGCACGCTGGTACCGGTTGGCCGAACCGGCGATCTTGATGCCGCCTGGCATGCGACGGAGAGCCGTCGCGCGAGTCCAGATCTCCCCAGGGAACACGATCCTGGAGGTCGGCTGCGGTACGGGACGGAATCTGAAGCTGCTCCGTGAGGCCGTCGGGCCGAGCGGCAAGGTGATCGGAGTGGACGCCTCGGCGGGCATGCTCGCCCGAGCACGCCGGCTGATCGCGAGCAACCGCTGGGAGAACGTCGACCTCCTTCATCAGGATGCGAGTGAGCTGGCGCTCGACAATCAGGTCGACGGCGTCCTGTTCAGCCTCAGCTACTCGGCGCTGCCCAGCCGAGAGCCGGTCCTCGACGCAGCGTGGGCCGCGCTCCGCCCCGGCGGCCGGCTGGTCGTGATGGACGCCGGACTGCCCGAGGGAAAGCTCGGGCGGGTACTGACGCCGGCCGGAGAGCTGATCGCGAACGTCTTCCCGGGCGATCCCTACTCGCAACCGTGGGAGGATCTGACCCGCGTCTCCCAGGCCGTCGTCACCGAGCGCTTCCAGCTCGGCATCTACTTCATCTGCACCGTACGCAAGCCCGACGAGGACTAGAAGCGCTCGCCACCGACCGCACGCAGCTTCGAGCGGTCGTGCGTAGCGGAGATGCGACGGATCGTGCCGGTCCTCGCCCGGGTGACGAGCGATTCGGTCGTGGCGCCACCGGCACTGGGGTAGCGCACACCCTGTAGGACGTCGCCGTCGGTGATGCCGGTGGCCGAGAAGAAGACGTCATCGCCGGAGACCAGATCGTCGCGCGTCAACACGCGGTTGAGGTCATAGCCCGCATCCAGGGCCGCCTTGCGCTCGTCCTCGTCGCGCGGCCACAACCGGCCGAGCAGCTGGCCGCCCAGACACTTCACCGCAGCGGCGGAGATGACGCCCTCGGGGGTCCCACCGATGCCCCAAAGCAGGTCGACGGGCGAGCGCTCGGTGACGGCCAAGAGCGCCGCCGAGACGTCGCCGTGGGCGATCAGCCGCACGCGGGCGCCGGCCTCGCGGATCGCAGCGATCCCCTCCTCGTGGCGGGGCCGGTCGAGGACGACGACGATCACGTCGCCGACGGGGCAGGCGCGGCGCTCGGCGACGAGCCGCACGGTCTCCCCGAGCGGCCGGTCGAGGTCGAGCAGATCGGCGATGTCGGGCGCTCCGGCCATCTTCTCCATGTAGACGATCGGGCCAGGGTTGAACATCGTGCCGCGGGCCGACAGGGCGATCACCGCCAGCGCGCTGGGCATGCCATGGGCCGCCAGCGTCGTGCCCTCCAGTGGATCGACGGCGATGTCGACCTGCGGCGGCGAGCCGTCGCCGATCTGCTCGCCGTTGTAGAGCATCGGCGCCTCGTCCTTCTCGCCCTCGCCGATCACGACGACGCCGTCCATCTGCACCGATCCAAGTACGTAGCGCATGCCGTCGACGGCGGCCTGGTCGGCGGCCTCCTTGTCGCCGCGGCCAACCAGCGGCGCGGCCGCCAGGGCGGCAGCCTCGGTCACCCGGACCAGCTCCAGTGCGAGGTTTCGGTCGGGCAGCTGTGAGGAGGAATCGACGTTCACAGAGGCGGGAAACCTATACCAGGGACGCTGCCACTACGATCGTGGCGTGAGCGCCACCGAGACGACCGTGCGGGCCAGCCTTCCCACGGCTGTCCTTCCCACCGTCACGGAGAAGCTGCAGGCCGCCATCGCCGAGCGCGTCGGCGAGCGACTGAAGGACGGCGACGCAACCCTGTGGGGTCCGGAGGGAACGCCTGAGATCGCCAACCGGCTCGGCTGGCTGACGATCGCCGAGCGGATGCTCGAAGAGGTCTCGGAGATCGAGGCCTTCGTCGGCGGCGTGCGCAGCGATGGCATCGAGGATGTCGTGCTGCTGGGCATGGGCGGCTCCTCGCTGGCGCCCGAGGTGCTGCGTCGCACCTTCGGCAGCGCCCACGGCCACGCCACGCTGCACGTCCTCGACTCCACCGACCCAGCTGAGGTGAAGGCCGTCGAGGCCGCGATAGCGCCCGAGCGGACGCTGTTCCTCGTCTCCTCGAAGTCCGGCGGGACGATCGAGCCGCTGTCGCTGTTTGCGCACTTCCACTCGCTCGTTGCCGACGGTCGCAACTTCGCGGCGATCACCGACCCAGACTCCGGTCTGGCGAAGCTCGCCGAGCAGCAAGGCTTCCGCCACACCTTCCTCGGCGACCCGAACATCGGCGGGCGCTACAGCGCCCTCTCCCCCTTCGGGATCGTGCCGGCGGCGCTGATCGGGATCGACGTCCGCGCGCTGCTCACCGGTGCTGCCGATGCCTTCACCACCGCTATCGACGGGTCGGAGCAGTCCGCGGGCACCTGGCTCGGCGCGGCGCTTGCGGCACTGGCCGAGGGCGGACGCGACAAGCTGACATTCGTCATCTCAGAGACCCTCCCCGGCCTGGGGCTGTGGCTCGAGCAGCTCGTCGCCGAGTCGACCGGCAAGCACGGCAAGGGGATCCTGCCGGTCGCGGAGGAGCCGCTGGGCGATCCGGGCGACTACGGCGAGGACCGAGTCTTCGCCCATCTGCCCGACCTCGGCGCACCCAGCCCAGAGACCGACGCCCGTGTGCAGGCGCTGGCCGACGCCGGGCACCCGGTCATCACGATCCCCACGAACGGCCCCGCCGACCTCGGCCGCGTCTTCATGCTGGCCGAGCTCGCCGTCGCCGTCGCCGGCTGGGGCCTTCAGATCAACCCCTACGACCAGCCCAACGTCCAACAGGCGAAGGACGCAACCAACAAGGTGCTCGACGGCTACCGCCAGGAACACCGCCTGCCGAGCCTGGAGGACGCGACCGACGACGAGCTTCGCGAGCTGCTGCTGGGCGGGGGTGGGCCACCTATCTACGTGGCGCTGATGGGCTACATGCCGCCCGACACTGCGCTCGACCAGGCTCTCGGCGAGCTTCGCGCTGCAATCCGTGCCGCCACGAAAACCACGACGACATTCGGCTACGGGCCACGCTTCCTGCACTCGACGGGCCAGTTCCACAAGGGCGGCCCGAAGGTCGGGCGCTTCCTGCAACTGCTGCACGGCGACGAGCACGTTGACGTCGAGATCCCCGGGCAGCCGTTCAGCTTCGGAACGCTCGAGGAAGCTCAGGCGATCGGCGATCTCAACACGCTGCGCGAGACCGGCCTGCCGGCGCAGAGGACGCGCCTGCAGGGCGATGACCCCGTGGGCGCCGTGCGCGCCCTCACCGCAAAGATCAGGGAGTGGACATGACGCAGATCGGCTTCGTCGGGCTGGGCAAGATGGGCGGGAACATGGTGCACCGCATCCGGCGTGACTCCGAGCACGAGGTCGTGGCGTTCGACTTCGACGAGAAGGCCGTCAAGCAGGCCGTCAAGAACGGCGCCTCCGGGGCCGCCTCACTGCGCGAGCTCGTCAAGCAGCTCGCGCCGCCCCGAATGGTCTGGATCATGGTCCCGGCCGGTACACCGACGCAGGAGACGGTCGACAAGCTCGCCAAGCTGCTCGACAAGGGCGACACGATCATTGACGGCGGCAACTCGAAGTGGACCGACGACAAGCGCCGTGCCGGTGAATTGAAAAAAGCCGGCATCGACTACGTCGACGTCGGCACCTCCGGCGGCGTCTGGGGACTTGAAGTCGGCTACTGCATGATGGTCGGCGGCCCTCCGAAAGCGGTCAAAAGGCTGGCGCCGATCCTCGACGTGCTGGCGCCTGAGACCAACGAGCAGAGCGTCGACGCGATCGGCCCGCGAGGCTGGCTGCGCTTCGGCAACTCGGGTGCGGGTCACTACGTGAAGATGGTCCACAACGGCGTCGAGTACGGGCTGATGCAGGCCTACGCCGAGGGTTTCGACCTGTTCGACAAGTGCGAGTTCGAGCTCGACAACGCCAAGATCGCCCACCTCTGGGGGCAGGGCTCCGTGGTCCGCTCCTGGCTCTGCGAACTGGCGGCCAGAGCGTTCGAGGCAGACGGCAACGACCTAGGGACGCTGGAGGGCTACACGGAGGACTCCGGCGAGGGCCGCTGGACGATCGAGGACGCGACCGCCAAGGACGTGCCGACACCGGTCATCACGGCATCGCTCTATGCGCGCTTCCGCTCGCGCGGTAACGGCGATTACGCCGACCGAGTGCTGTCGGCGCTGCGCAACCAGTTCGGCGGCCATGCCGTCAAGAGCGCTCCCGCAAAGGGCGCCAAGCAGGGCGGGCGCTGAGGTGGCGGCCGCGCCGGGTCGCCCGACCGAGCAGGAGCTGCCCGAGAACCCGCTGACGGCTGGTCTCGAGCGCCTCCCCGTCGCACCGACGACGCTGGTGATCTTCGGCGCGACGGGAGATCTTGCCCGGCGAAAACTGCTCCCGGCCCTCTACAACCTGGCCCACGAGGGCGCCCTGCCCGAGCGCTTCCACCTGGTCGGCGTCTCGCGCAAAGAAAAAGAGAATGAGGACTACCGCGAAGAGTGCGAGCAGGCGATCCGCCGCTTCTCGCGCCGCACACCCGACGAGGATGTCCTCAAGGGGCTCCTGGACAACGTCAAGTACGTGCCGGGGACCTTCGACGAAGACTCCGTCTACACAGAACTCGGAGAGGTGCTCGACGACTTCGAGAAGGAAGCCGGCGAGCCGCTCAACCGCGCTTTCTACCTGTCGACCGCGCCGAGCTTCTTTCCGACGATCGTCGGCAAGCTCGGCGACTCGAAGCTCTCCAGCCACGACGACGCCGAGGTTCGGCTGATCATCGAGAAGCCCTTCGGCACGACGCTGGAGGAGGCTCGCGAACTCAACCGTCGCGTGCTTGGCATCTTCGACGAGACCCAGGTCTACCGCATCGATCACTACCTGGGCAAGGAGACCGTCCAGAACATGATGGCCTTCCGCTTCGCCAACGGCATGTTCGAGCCGTTGTGGAACCGGAACTACATCGACTCCGTGCAGATCACCGCCGCCGAGGACCTCGGCATCGGCACCCGCGCCGACTACTACGACGAGGCCGGCGCGCTACGCGACTTGATCCAGAACCACATGCTGCAGCTGCTCTGCCACGTGGCGATGGAGCCGCCGGTCAACTTCACCTCCGAAGAGGTCCGCAACGAGAAGGTCAAGGTGCTGCAGGCGATCCCCGCGCCGAGCGCCGAGGAGGTGCCCGAGATGGCCGTCCGCGCGCAGTATGAGGCCGGTCATGCCGGCGGTGAGAGCGTCCCCGGCTACATGCAGGAGGACGGCGTACCAGGGGGCTCGATCACCGAGACCTACGCGGCACTGAGACTGGAAGTAGACAACTGGCGCTGGGCAGGCGTGCCCTTTTACCTGCGGACCGGCAAGCGTCTGGCTCGCAAGGTCACCGAGATCGCCGTGACCCTGAAGCCCGTGCCCCACCTCGCCTTCAGCCAGGGCGGCTCGCTGGGCGTCCAGCCCAACCAGCTGGTCCTGACGCTGCAGCCAAACGAGGGCGTCTCGCTGCGGCTCGGTGCGAAGATCCCCGGCACCCGCATGAGCATCAGGCCGGTGAACATGGAGTTCCTCTACGGGACGGCCTTCCTCTCCCAGTCTCCCGAGGCCTACGAGCGGCTGATCACCGACGCGATGCGCGGCGACGCGACACTGTTCACTCGTAACGACGAGGTCGAGGCGCAGTGGCGGATCTGCGATCCGATCGTCGGCACGTGGTCTGAGACGCCCGGTCCGCTCCCCGGCTACGAGGCCGGCTCGCAGGGGCCCGAGGAGGCCGAGCGCCTGCTGCGCGGGGACGATCGCTGGCGCGCGATCTGATGAGCCGCACCGACGCGGTCTGGAGCGAGCAGGGCACGACCCCCGACGCGATCGAAGCGGCGCTGCGCAAGCTGCTGAACGAGGCCCACGCCGAACACGAGGATTTCGTTCCCGCGCGTGTCCTGAACATGATCGCCTTCGTCGACCGCGAATGGACCGGGGAGATCGCCAATCGGCTGCGCGGCGTCGGGCGCTATCACGCCTCGCGTCTGGTCGTCCTCGCCTATGAGCCACGGCGCGAGCGCCTCGACGCCCGTGTGATGCTGGCCGCCGACGACGATCCCGCGCCGGGCGAGCTGGCACTGCTGCGCGAGACGGTCGTCGTCGAACTGGGCGACCGCCACCTCGACGACCTGCTGACGATCGCCGACCCACTCGTCGTCACCGACCTGCCGACGCTGCTGTGGTCCCCCCACGGCCACTACGAGATCATCGCCGACCTGATGCCGTTGGCGCAGGCCGTGCTGCTGGATTCCGTCGACGAGCCCGTCGCCTTGGAGGCCCTGGACCGTGCCTGCGATCTGAGTGAGCGCGCCTATGTCGTCGATCTCGCCTGGCTGCGCTCGACGCCGTGGCGCGAGCGCGTCGCGGCGATGTTCGACCCGCCCTGGCTGCGCCAGGAGCTGAGCTTGGTCTCGTCCGTGACGGTTCGCCATCACCCCGCCTCGACGGTCGCCGCGGCGCTGCTGGTCGGCTGGCTGTCCTCGCGGCTGGACTGGGAGACGGGGCGACTGGGCTCGGGCGAGGAAGGCCTCACCGGCAACGCACAGGCCGCCTCGCAGGAGATCGCCGTGCGACTGCAGGTGGCGCCCGAGCTGCAGGTCCCCGGCCTCGAGGGCCTGACGATCGAGACAGCCGCGGGGCACAGGCTGCGACTGGACCGCGGGCCGGGCGGGCTGCGAGCGCGACTGGCAAGCGCCGGCGAGGAGGACCGGGAGTGGACGATCCCAGGCGCCTCGCGCGGTGAGATGGGCGTGCTCGGCGAGGGCATCCGCCAGGCATTGCTGCGCGACCCGACCTATCTGCCGGCCCTCCAGGCCGCACGGTCGATGCTGGCGTGACGCGCCTGACGACCTGCCCCGACGACGAGACCGTCGCCCGGCGTGCGGCCGTTCACATCGCCCGCGTCATCGAGGAGGCCCGCTCGGCGCGAGGGGTCGCCCACCTCGCCCTCAGCGGCGGCACTACGCCCGGCCGTACCTATGAGCTGCTCGGCGAGGAGCCGGCGGCGCTGGAGTCCGTCGGGCTGTGGTTCGCCGACGAGCGCTGCGTGGCGCCCGACGACGAGGAGAGCAACTACCGGCTCGCACAGCACGCGCTGATCGAGCCGGCCTCGATCGATCCCGCTCGGGTTCACAGGATGCGCGGCGAGCTGGGCCCCGAGGAGGGCGCCGCCGCCTACGCCGCCGAGCTGTGCGGACCCGGTGGCCCCCAGCGCGCCGAAGGCGTGCCGGTGCTCGATCTGATCGTGCTCGGCATCGGCCCCGACGGCCATGTCGCCTCGCTGTTCCCCGGGGCGCCCACGCTGAGTGCGGGCGAGGAGGCGATCTGCCTGGGTATCTCCGACTCGCCGAAGCCGCCGCCGGAGCGGATCACGCTGAGCCTGGCCGTGCTGCGGGCCGCCCGCGGCTGTCTGCTGTTGGCGACAGGCGCGAGCAAGGCCGACGCCGTCGATGCGATGCTCGCCAAGGCAAGCCCTCACGTGCCGGCGAGCCTGCTGGAGCGGGGCCGGCTGACGGTGATCGTCGACGACGCCGCGGCACCCCGCGGCCCAGTGGCGTGAGCGACCCGATCCCCGCCGAGGCGGTGCTCGTCCGCCATGCTGAGACCGAGTGGAGCCTGTCGGGGCAGCACACCGGCCGTACAGACCTGCCGCTGACCGATCACGGCCGGGAGATGGCCGCGGCGCTGTCCGCTCCGCTGTCGGCATGGAGCTTTCCGACGGTGCTCGTCAGCCCCTCGTTGCGAGCCCGCGAAACGTGTGAGCTCTGCGGGCTGGCGAACTCAGCCGAGCCATGCGAGGACCTGCTGGAGTGGGACTACGGCGACTACGAGGGACTGACCAGCCCCCAGATCGAGGAGGTTCGCCCCGGCTGGAGCCTATGGCGCGACGGCTGCCCCAACGGCGAGAGCGCGGCTGACGTCGGCGCGAGGATCGACCACGTGGTCGAGCGTATCGCGGCAAGCGACGGCCCCGTGGCGATCTTCTCTCATGGGCACGCCCTGCGTGTCCTCGGCGCACGATGGATCGGCCTGGAGGCCGCACAGGGAGCCTGCCTGAGACTCTCGACGGCCTCGATCTCGACGCTGTCGGTCGAACACGGCACACGGGTGTTGGCCCGCTGGAACGACACCACCGTCTGAAGGCCGTGTAACGCCGAACCCGGATAGCGGGACTGTCAAACGGTGCAAGAACCGCCGGGCACCGTCTAGAGTGACCCGGCACAGCCTGCTGATGGCAGTCCGCGCGGCCCAGACCGATCCCCTTCCCCCGAACGTCGAGCCGCTGCTCGACGCGATGGACGCGGCGCGGCGCCGGACGCTGAATCTGATCGCGCCGCTCAGCGAGGAGCAGTTGGAGGCGGTCCACTCGCCGATCATGAGCCCACTGGTCTGGGACCTGGCCCACATCGCCGCCTACGAGGACCTGTGGATCGGACATCGCCTCGGCGGCCATGGGCTCCTGCATGGCGAGCTGGCTGCTGCCTACGACGCCTTCGAGACGCCTCGCGCGGTCCGTGGCAAGATCGAGCTGCTGGGCCCGTTGGCGGCCCGTGACTACCTCCAGGAGGTGCGCGAGGGAGCGTTCGCCGCGATTGCCGAGAACGGGATCGGCGATGGCCTGATCTGCGAGATGGTCCTGCGCCACGAGCTCCAGCACACCGAGACGATGCGCCAGACGATGGCGATCGCGGGCCTTCTGGCACCGGGCGAGGGACCGCGGGCGATGGACGGCAGCGACGGCTGGCTGACCGTTCCCGGCGGGTCCTTCTCGATGGGCGCCCCTACCGGCGGCTTCGCCTACGACAACGAGCGCCCGCGGCACGAGCTGACCGTCGAGACGTTCGAGATCGCCCAGCGGCCCGTCACCAACGGAACCTGGAGGCACTTCAGCGAGGGCGGCGGCTACGAACGGCGCGAGTGGTGGTCGGACGAGGGCTGGGCCTGGAAGGAGGAGTACGACATCTCCCACCATCCGGCCGTGGCGACGGGGCATCCGGAGGCGCCCGTCTGCCACGTCAGCTGGTTCGAGGCCGACGCCTTCGCCCGCGCGCACGAGGCGCGACTTCCCACCGAGGCGGAGTGGGAGAGGGCGACGACCTGGGACCAGACGACGCTTTTGGCAGTCGGGAGTGTCTGGGAGTGGACCTCCTCGCACTTTGAGCCCTACCCCGGCTTCGAGGCCTACCCCTACCGCGAGTACTCCGAGGTCTTCTTCGGGCAGGACTACCGGGTGCTGCGCGGCGGCTCTTGGGCGACGCATCCACGGGTGGCGAGCGACACGTTCCGCAATTGGGACCTGCCGCTTCGCCGCCAGATCTTCGCCGGGCTGCGCCTGGCTCGAAAGGCAGGCGACTGATGGCCACCTCTCCCCCGCGTCCGCCCCTGGACGATCCACAGATCCAGATCGACTCCCACCTGGACGGCGGACAGGAGCGCTCGCTGGCTGACGATGTCCTCGACGGACTAACGAGGCCCTTCAAGGAGCTTCCCCCCAAGCACTTCTACGACAGCCGTGGCGCCGAGCTGTTCGACCGTATCTGCGAGCTGCCCGAGTACTACCCGACACGCGCCGAGCGGGCGATCCTCGAGGCATCTTCGCCCGCGATCGCTGAGATGACGGGTGCCGTCGAGCTGGTCGAGCTGGGCTCGGGCACGGCCGCCAAGACGAGGGTCCTGCTCGACGCCCTGCAGGCCGCCGGGACGCTGCGCCGCTACGTGCCGCTGGACGTCACCGAGGGGATGGTCCGCGATTGCGCGGAGGAGCTGACGTCCGAGTACCCGGGGCTGCGGGTGCATGGCGTGATCGGCGATTTCGAGCGCCACCTCGACCGCGTCCCGCCCGCCGAGGGGCCGCGCATCGTCGCTTTCCTGGGCGGCACGATCGGCAATTTCCCGCCCGGCAGCCGGCGGCGCTTCCTGCGCCAGATCGCAGGCCTGCTGGGTCCGGATGACTTCCTGCTGATGGGTACGGACCTGGTCAAGGACCCGGCGGTGCTGGAGGCCGCCTACGACGACTCCGCGGGTGTCACGGCGGAGTTCAACCGCAACGTGCTCCGGGTGCTGAACCGCGAGCTCGACGCCGACTTCGACCCGGAGGAGTTCGAGCACGTCGCCCTGTTCAACCGCGAGCACGAGTGGATCGAGATGCGCCTGAGGGCACGGCGCGAGCTGAGCGCCAACGTGCGCGGGCTCGATCTCGAGGTGCGTTTCGAGGAGGGCGAGGAGCTGCGCACGGAGATCAGCGCCAAGTTCACGCCCGAGCGCCTGGAGGGTGACCTGGCGGCGGCCGGCCTGGAGCTGGCCCACTGGATGACGGACCCCGAGGGGCTGTTCGCCCTGACGCTGTCCCGTCGCCTGCGCGGATAGGCTCCGCGTATGGAGATCGACGGAGCAGCCGCGATCGTCGTCGGCGGAGCCTCAGGGCTCGGCGAGGCGACGGTGAGAGCGCTGGCGGAGCGCGGAGCGCGCATCACGATCGCCGACGTCAACGCCGAGAAGGGCCAGGCGCTGGCCGACGAGCTGGGGATGAGCTTCGCCGCCTGCGACGTACGCGAGGAGTCCCAGGTGCAAAGCGCCGTCGAGCAGGCCGCCGCCGGCGCGCCGCTGCGGATCGCGATCTGCTGCGCGGGCACCGGCTGGGCGCAGAAGGTCGCGGGCTCCAAGGGACCCCATCCCCTGCTGCCGTTCGAGACGATCATCTCGATCAACCTGATCGGCACGTTCAACGTCCTGCGCCACGCGGCGACGGCGATGATCGCGACGGAGCCGCTGGAGGAGGGGGAACGGGGCGTGTGCGTCAACACCGCCTCGATCGCCGCCTTCGACGGCCAGATCGGGCAGATCGCCTACTCGGCTTCCAAGGGCGGCGTGGTCGGGATGACGCTGCCGGCGGCCCGCGACCTCGCCCAATACGGGATCAGGGTCAACACGATCGCCCCTGGCCTGTTCGACACGCCGCTGCTGGCGGCCCTGCCGGAGGAGGCGCGCTTGAAGCTGGGAGCCGGCGTCCCCTATCCCCAGCGCCTCGGACGACCCGCCGAGTACGGGCAGCTGGTCTGCCAGATCGTCGAGAACCGGATGCTCAACGGCGAGACGATCCGGCTCGACGGCGCGCTGCGGATGCCGCCCCGCTGAGCAGCGCAGGCGGGGCTCGGCTCAGGCTCCGTCGACGGGTCGCACCTCGGGCAGCGGCGCGGTGCGAGGCGTCTCCTTCGCCTGCGGCCCCCGGCCCGCGGCCCTGCGCAGCCGCCTGAGCACTTTGCCGCCGAGCGAGAGCGCCGGTGGCGGCGGCCAGAATCTGGCGGTCTCGGTCGCGTTGAGTTGCCGAGCGAGCTGCTCGTGGTCCTCGTGATCGCCGTGGATCACGCGCACCTTGCCGACTGCCGTCGCGGGGAACCCGAGCCGGAAGTTGTACTCCTGGCCGAGCGCGAAGACGTGTATGTCGTGCTTCCAGGCGCAGTGCCTGAAGGCCGGCTGGTCGGCGCGCCGCCCGCGGCTGGCCTTGCGTGAGCCAGGGAACGCCTCGTCCTCCAGCCAGGTGAGGTATGTCTCCTCCCAGTCGCGTAGGAAGGCGTCCATGCGCTCGCTGGAGCGCCACGCGAGAACCCCTGTGTTGAACTCGTAGAAGGCCTTCGGCACCTCGGGGTCCTCCAGCCCCCTGTAGCCCGGAGCGAACGCGACCGCCATGTCGTAGCGGTCGAGCAGCCCCATCACGTGTCCGATCTCGTCGACGACGAAGGTGTCGCTGTCGAGGTAGATCGTCCGCTCGAACGGCGAGCGGCGCATGTTGGCGATCTTGTCGCGATAGGGATTGCCGGACGGCTCGAAGCGGGTGACCGTCAGTCCCTCCTCACCGTCGATGTCCGTTGAGGAGAAGATCACGTGCGGGAGCTTGTTGTGGCGCAGCGAGGATTGCGCCGAGCGGATCGCCTCGGCGATGTAGAAGTCGCCGGTGCCGGAGTAGACGATGCCTGCGGCCGCGCTGGGCGGAGGCGTCGGCTGGTCGTTGTCGGCTGGACTCGGCATCGGCGCCTCGCGACCCATGGGAGTGCGCCCCTGCCGATGACGGCGGAACCTCTCGCCCACGGGAGAGCGATCACAAGATATCCGCTCTGTGGACCCCCGGCTCAGGCGGCGCGCGGCGCGAGCGCCGAACCGGCAACCAACAGCGAAGCGGACAGCTCCGGTTCCCCGGCGAGGGTCTGCAGGACGACGCAGTAGCGCGAGCTTACGGTGAGCTAATCGATTCAGGCCACGCGAAATCCTCACGAGCAGTCGTTAACGACGAGGGGCCGCCCATAGGCAGCCCCTCGCGTCACAGCTGAACGAGCTAGGGCCGGTTAGTTGAGTCGTTCGACGAGCATCGCCATACCCATGCCGCCGGCGACGCACATCGACTCGATGCCGTACGTGCCGTCGAGGGTCTCAAGACCGTTGATCAGCGTCGTCATGATGCGGGCGCCGGTCATGCCGAAGGGGTGTCCGAGGGCGATCGCGCCGCCGAACGGGTTGAGCTTCTCATCGTCGATCCCCAGGTCTTCCTTGCAGGGGACGATCTGGGCGGCGAACGCCTCGTTGATCTCGACGACGTCGATGTCGCTCATCTTCATGCCGGTGTTCTTGAGCAGTTCCTCGATCGCGGGGATCGGGCCGAGGCCCATGATCTCCGGACGGATCGCCGCGACCGTCGAGGCGATGATCCGGACTTTCGGCTTCAGGCCGAGCTGCTCGGCGCGCTCGGGCGTCGTAATCAGCAGCGCCGCCGCGCCGTCGTTGAGCGGGCAGGCATTGCCGGCCGTGACCGAGCCGCCCTCCTTGAAGACGGGCCTCAGGGCCGCCAGCTTCTCGACGGTCGTGCCGGCGCGCGGGCCGTCGTCCTTGGTGACGACCTGCTCGGGCACGTCGATCTCGTTGCCTTCGCGGTCCTTGTCCTTGTGGGCTGGAGCCGTGACGGCCACGATCTCTTTGTCGAAGTGGCCGGACTCCTGTGCGGCGACGGCGCGCGACTGGGAGAGCGCTGCCCACTCGTCCTGCGCCTCGCGGCTGACGTCGCAGCGCTCGGCGACGTTCTCGGCCGTCATGCCCATCGGGATGTAGACGTTGTAGAGCGAGTTCTCCGAGCCGTCCAGCTGCGGGTGGAATTCGAAGTCCGCGCCTTTGCCCGCTCGCGAGACGGCCTCGACGCCGGCGGCCACGTATGTGTCGCCCTCGCCGGCCTTGATCGCGTGGAAGGCCATGCGGGTCGTCTGCAGCGAGGAGGCACAGAAGCGGTTGACGGTCGTGCCGGGGACGTGGTGGTCGATGCCGGCCAGCAGCGTCGCGTTGCGACCGATGTTGTAGCCCGACTCGCCCTCGGCGAAGCCGCAGCCCATCATCACGTCGACGATCGAGCTTCCGGTCTCCAGGGAGGGGTTGCGGTCGAGCAGCGCTTTCAGCGGCACCGCCGCCAGGTCGTCGGCACGAACCGATTTCAGCGAGCCCTTGACAGCCCTACCGATGGGCGTGCGAACGGCGTCGACGATCACTGCTTCGGGCATCTGAGAATCAGTCTCCTTGGTCGGTTGACGCGCCGCCCTCGTTGGCTTCGGGCGCGAGCGCCAATCCTAGGGGATCAGGCATTGCGGGCCTGTGCGGATGAGCACAGAGACCAGATCACAGGTCCAGCCGAGAAACGCCCAACTCGTCGAAGCCGACGTGGTGGGCCAACTCGTGACGGACGGTCCTGGTGACCTGGTCGCGGAGCATGTCGGCGTCGTGACCGAAGTCGCGGCGCAGGGTGTCGCGGAAGATCACGATCCGGTCGTGGGTGTTGTCGCGGGTCGCACCGTCGCCCTGGTAGAGGCCGTAGGCGCCGGCGCGGCGACCGCCGTCGGAGATCACCACAGCGACGTGGGCGAGGGCGTTGCGCAACAGGTCTGGAAGGTCGTCGAGGGCGTCCCTGACGAGCTCCTCGAAGTCCTGGTCGTCGAGCGGATCGAGCTCCATGAAGTCGCTTTCGTCGGGGTCGACCGCAAGCCCCTCGCGGGCGAGGCGCTCGGAGTGACGGACGATCTCTTCGAACTCGCTCTCCGACTCGGGGTCCCGCCAACCGGCCATCCGCACGGCAACGAACGCGACGCCGCCCATCAGCACCGCGGCGACGATCACCCCCAGGGCGACGTCCTCCAGCGCCCGCACGGCGCCCACCGAGCTGAAGCCCTGCCCCACGACCAGCACGATCAGGCCGAGCGACATCGCGATCAGCGCCGCTACGCCGACCCGCCGGACACGACCATCACCTGACCTTCGCCCCACGTCACGCTCCCAGAATGCCGCTGTCAAGCCTCACAGCCGCATGATGCCAAAGCCTGAGCCATCTGCACGCGACTAGCCGCGCCGGAGCGGCGCCGGACGCGCTCTATTTGAGCGTACGAGCGATCACGAGGCGCTGAATCTCGTTCGTGCCCTCGTAGATCTGGGTGATCTTCGCGTCTCTCATCATCCGCTCGACGGGGTACTCCTTGACGTAGCCGTAGCCGCCGAGCACCTGGACGGCCTCGACGGTCACCCCCATCGCAGTGTCGGAGCAGAAGACCTTGGCCATCGAGGAGTACTTGGCCGCTTCGGGGTGGCCCTGGTCGGCCATCGCGCAGGCCTTGTAGAGCAGCTCGCGCGCGGCGGCTGTGCGGATTTCCATGTCGGCGAGCTTGAAGCCGATGCCTTGGAACTCGTTGATCGGCTTGCCGAACTGTTCGCGTTCCTTCGCGTATGCGACCGCGTAGTCGGTGGCGCCCTGGGCGATCCCCACAGCCTGTGCGGCAGCGCCCAGACGTGTGCGCTCGAGCGTCCCCAGCGCGACCGACAGGCCCTTGCCGACCTGCCCGATCACGTTCGCCTGCGGCACCCTCACGTCCTCGTAGATCGGCTGCCCCGTCGGCGACGCGCGGATCCCGAGCTTGTGCTCGAGCTTGCCGACGCTGAAGCCGGGGCGGTCGGCCTCGACGACGAACGCCGTCATCCGCCTGTTCTCTCGGTCGGTCACGGCGAAGGTGATGTAGAAGTCCGCGATCCCCAGGTTGGAGATCCAGTTCTTCGTGCCGTTGATGACCCATTCATCGCCATCGAGCACGGCCGTCGTTTTCATCCCTGCCGGGTCCGAGCCGGCCTCCGGCTCCGACAGCGCGAACGCCGGCGAGCGCTCGCCGCTGGCACAGCCCGGAAGGAAACGCTCCTTCAGCTCGTCGGAGCCGAACAGCTGGATCGGCAGCGTCCCCAACTCCTGGACCATCAGGATCAGCGCGCAGGCCGCGTCGACCTTGGCGAGCTCCTCGACGCCCATGTTCAACATCAGCGTGCCCGTGCCCGTGCCCCCGTACTCGGTCGGAAACGGCAGCCCAAGGATGTCCTGCTCGGAGAGCAGCTTGCGGATGTCCCATGGGTACTCGGCCTTCTCGTCGATCTCCGCTGAGCGCGGCGCGATCTTCTCGCGGGCGATCTGCCCGATCGTCGCGCAGAAATCCAGGTTCTCCTGGGGGATCGTGTAGATGTCGCTGACGGCCTCCATCGCGCTGAATCCTAGTGGTCGAGTGTCGCGCGAGGCGGAGAACCCCCCGTCCAGGCTGGTTTCGCCTCCAACGTGCTGGGGTAAGCCATCGACGTGCCTCTTGGAACCTCCATATTCCTGATCGCCGTCGGCGCGATCCTGCGCTACGCCGTCACCGCCACCGTCTCCGGCATCTCGATCACGACCGTCGGTCTGATCCTGATGATCGTCGGCATCGTCGGGCTGGTGCTGTCGATCTTCTACATGATCGCCTGGGCCCCCCGGCGTGGCGTTCCCGCTGACCGCGTCGTCGAACGCCGCGAGCCTCCCGTCTACTGACCCGCAGGCCCTCGTAACCGGATCCCAGCTGGGCGCTAGGCTCACGGCATGACCGATTCTGAGTCTTCATCGGGGCTGCTGATCGATCCCGAGCGCCTCGTCGAGTGGCTGGCGAGCGAGCCGGGGCTGCAGGTGATCGACGTCCGCGAGCTCTACGAGCGCGAGGCCGGCCACATCAACGCGAGTCGTCATATCGAGCTGAACCGGCTGACCGGAGAGGCCGCCACGATCGACCGCGAGCGTCCCGTCGTCTTCTACTGCCGAGTGGGGGCCCGCTCGGGGATGGCCGCCGAGGCGTTCCGAGGCGCCGGCTACGAGGCATACTCCCTAGATGGGGGCCTGGTGCGCTGGGCTGCCGACGGCCAGCCGCTCTCACCCGAGGGCGGCACTGTGGCCGACCACTAGAGAGGAGAGGTGATGGAGGCATCGAGCGACTTCCCCAAGGTGAGGAGCGGCGAGGGCTGGGCGACCGGCGGCCTCGACGATCTCGGCGACGGGCCCGGCTTCCGCAAGGTTCGCAAGGGCCTCGGCGTGACCGCCTTCGGCGTCAACGCGATCGTCATGCCTCCCGGCATCGAGACCGGCTTTCACTTCCACGACGAGCAGGAGGAGCTCTACTTCGTCCATCGCGGCATCGTCGAGATCGAGTTCGGCGACGGCACCGTGGAGACCCTCGGCGAGGGTGGCATGGCGCGCGTCGACGCGGCGACCCCCCGCAAGCTCCGCAACCCCGGCGAGGTCGACGCCGTCTACCTGATCGCCGGCGGCAAGGACGGCTACATCGGCCGCGACGGACGGGTCCCGGAGGGCGAGGAGCAGCGTGTCCGCGCACTCCACGACCTCTCCGGCGGCGCGCAGGGCTGAGGCCGGGGCGGGCGTGCGGCGATGAGCGCCGAGGAGGAGCCCGCCGGGCGCTCGCTTCACATCCGCGGGCGACTGTCGCTGCCGCTCGCGGAGATCGTCCTGCGCACCAGCCGCTCCTCCGGGCCGGGCGGCCAGCATGCCAACGTCACCGCCTCAAAGGTCGAAGCCGTCTTCGACGTCACAGCTTCGGACTCGCTGAGCGAGGCGCAGCGCCTTCGCCTGCTCGAGCGTCTCGGACCGCGAGTCGTCGCCGTCGCCCAGGACGCCCGCTCCCAGTCACGCAATCGCGAGCTGGCACTGACGAGACTGGCGGCCCGGCTCTCGGAGGGCCTACATGTGCCGCGGGATCGCCGCGCCACCAAACCGACCAAAGCCTCGCGCGAGCGCCGCCTCAACGCCAAGCGTCAAGCGTCGCAGCGCAAGCTCGCCCGGCGGCCGCCAGCCGACGGCGACTAGCCCAGCTCAGTTCAGGAGCTCGCGCACGTAGCGCTGGTGCAGCCTGCCGATCGACGTCTTTTCGGGATGGAATCCGATCGCGTCCCACAGCTTCCCTGAGGCCGGCGCCCAGGCGATGATCAAATAGACGCCGAATATCAGCGAGACCGTCCGCAGCCGTCGCGAGGCCGACAGGGCCGCCAGCGGCAGCACCCACAGCACGTACCACGGCAGCACCCAACTGAGCGTCGCGAGCAGCGCCACGCTGGCCCAGCCCGATGCGGTGATCGTGCGCTCCGCGGCGCCCCGCTCAGGCGCCCCCTTACGGCCTCTCCAGGCCGTCCAGCAGCATGCCACGAGCGACAGCGCCAGCACCGCCGTCATCACTTTGTGGAGCGCTTCGGTCTCGCCTCCGGCCCCCACCGCCAGACCGATCAGGTTGGGGATGCTCTCGCTGGTCACAAGGCGACTCTGGGTGCTGAGGTCGGGGATGTGCAGGCCGAATGCCAACAGGCTCAGCGCCCCCACGACCGCGCCGGCGATGATCATCCCGGCTAGCACCTGCAGCA
Organism: Solirubrobacteraceae bacterium; assembly: GCA_036271135.1. Classification (GTDB taxonomy): domain Bacteria; phylum Actinomycetota; class Thermoleophilia; order Solirubrobacterales; family Solirubrobacteraceae; genus Palsa-744. The sequence goes on along the minus strand of DATBBF010000019.1, from coordinate 172,886 downwards.
GCGCCCGGCGATGGCTCAGGAGCCCCGCCAGCACGACCGGGATCAGCACCCCTCCCGAAGCCTTCAAGCCGGTGGCGATGACGAACGCCGCACCCGCGCCGAACAGCTCCGGCGAGAGCGGCGTCAGCGACTCGCGTACGCCCACGCGCTGCTCGCGGTCGCGCTCGTGCTCCCGCGCTCTCAGCAGCAGGTAGAAGCCGGCCATGATGCAGAACAGCATCAGGAAGTCGTTGTGGTCTCCACCCAATCCCCACACGAGCACGATCGGGTTCAAGCCGACGAGCGCGATCGCCGTGACCGGGTTGCGGCCGAGCAGCTTCGCGCACTTCCAGATCAGCAGGAGCGTCCCGAGGCTCGTCACCGCCAGGATCACCTTCAGAGCCCAGAAGGAACCCGCCACCCCCAGTGGCACGACCGCGAACGTCAGCAGCGTGAACAGCGGACCGTAGGGACTCAGCAGCTGATGCCAGTTGCTGAGCGCATAGCTGGGGTCGTCATGGGGCTCGAGGATCGGGATCGACGTGTAGGGATTGAGGTGGTGAACCACCTCCATGCGCCCGTAGTTGACGTAGTTGAACAGGTCCGTCAGGGCCAGCGGCGGCGAGAGGATGAAGATCGCGTGGACGGCGAGGATCGCGCCGATCACCCAGCCCGCCGGCAGATTCCGACTCGTTCCCCTCAATACGACCAAGTAGCCCGCGTACATCCCCAGGATCGCGCCGCTGAACAGGTACTTCAGCGTCGTGCTGTTGCCCGTCAGCCCCGGCCACAGTCCGCCCAGCGGCCCCGCCATCCAGCGCGGGTAGTAGTCGTTGTGCGTCGTCGGCGAGAGCAGGCTCGGCCGGTTGGCCGCCATCACGACGATCAGCAGGCTGAGCACCACGATCGCCACGAGGCCCAGCGCAGCCGCAAGCTGGGCCGGCGTGACCCGCTCGCGGACGTCAGCTCCCGTTCGCGCCACGCGGCGCCGCCCGCGGCCGCGGCCCGGTGAGAACCGCTCGCGCAGTGGGAGGGTGGTGGCGTCGCCTGTCATTCCGATTCGCGCCGCGTCGTGCGGCGAATCGGGATCTTAAAGGCAGAGGGCCCGCCGAGGCGGGCCCTGAGCAGCTTCCGTCCGGTCGCGATCAGATGGACGAGACGTTGACGGCCTTGGGGCCCTTGTCGCCCTGCTCCGGGTCGTAGGAGACCTTTGCGCCCTCCTGCAGCGAGCGGTAACCCTCGCCGTTGATGCCCGTGTGATGGACGAAGAGGTCCTTGTCGCCGTCGTCAGGGGTGATGAAGCCGAACCCCTTGTCGTCGCTGAACCACTTTACGGTGCCGGTAGGCATGGTGTGAACTCCTCCACGGTGTTGTGCTCCTGCTACGCGGAGGATGCTGCTCAGAGCTTCGACTGCGTGCGTTTGCACTACTTTCACCGGGCTCTTTGCCCGGCCATACCGCACGAAGGTAGCACGTCACAAGGGTTATGTGTTGTCGAGTTGTTGTCCTGTCCAAAGCCCCGCCGGAGACCCATGCGGGGCCCCTCCGCGGCTAGGGTTCCGATGGTGAGCGGGGAACAATCCGAGAGCCTGGACGATCGTGCGGGAGAGGCGCTGCGGCTGAGGCGCCTGGAACCGCCCGGCGAGCCCGTGAGCGTGGCCGCCTTCATCGAGGAACTGGCCCTGCCCCACCATCCCTCCCCGCCGGGCGCACGTCCGCGGGTGATGCTCAACATGGTCGCCACCGCCGACGGGCGCGCGACCGTCGGCGGACGCTCGGGCACGATCAGCGACAGAGCCGACCGGGAACTGTTCCACGGGCTGCGCTCGGCCGTCGACGGCGTGCTCGTCGGCGCCGGGACGATCCGCACCGAGCGCTACGGGCGCATGATCCGCGACGCCTCCGTGCGCGAGGCCCGCCGCGCCGCGGGGCGCAGCGCAGAGCCACTTGCCTGCATCGTCTCAGGACGCCTGGCGCTGCCGGAAGACATCCCGCTTCTGAACGAGCCCGAGGCGCGCGTCGTGATGCTGACCGCCTCCGCGGCGAGCCTGCCCGACCCGTCCGCGCAGGTCGATTACGTCCGCAGCCCTGACGGCCAGCTCGATCTGGTCGCGGCGATCGCCGAGCTCGGGGAGCGCTTCGACATCCGGACGCTGCTCTGCGAGGGCGGCCCGCACCTTGCCCGTCAGCTGCTCGCGGCGGGGCTGATGGACGAGATCTTCCTGTCGGTCTCACCGCTCCTGGCAGGTGGGGAGCCGGCGGGCGGCGAGGCTCTGCGGATCCTCGCCGGCGCCGAGCTGGAACCTCCCGTCGCTCTCGATCTGCTCGGAGTCCTTGGCTGCGGCTCGACGCTGTTCCTGCACTACGGCGTCTCGGTCGGAGGCGCCTCCGACTGAGAGCGCGTCTCGCGAGAGACGATCGAGAGCAGCTCGCTGGCGAGGTGGCGGCCCTGGCTCGCGACCCGCGGCGTCGCCGCGATCCGCACCACCACCTCCTCGCCGTCCAGCTCCTCGAGCGTGATCCGTGGCGAGTCGCGCAGCGGCGTCTGCAGCGACTTCTCGAGGATCTCCTGGAGATCGCCCGGAGACATTCCGGCGCGCAGGCGGGCCCTGAGGTTGACCGCCTCGGGCTCGCGCAACGGCAGCACCGCCACGTTCAGCACCACGCTGTTGGGCACCAGGATCGAGTCTTCACCCGTCGCGAAGGTCGTGTAGAGCAGGCCCAGCGAGGAGACGATCCCCTCGATCTGCCCCGCCAGCGGGCCGCCCTGTAGCCGCACTCGTTCGCCGACCTTGAAGGGACGAGCGCTGAGCAGGACCGTCCCGGCGATCAGGTTGCCGAGCGTCTGCTGGGCTGCGAGACCGAAGATCACCGCGGTGAAGGCACCGCCGAGGGCCAGCGTTTTGGCTTCTATCCCCGCAACCTGCAGGGCCACGACGAGCGCCAGCACGACCGTCGCCAGACGAATCAGGAAGCCGACAGTGCCTGCCGTCGCCGGGTCCAGGCGCCGGAACAGGGCCGGACCGAGGCCACGCCCCACGTCCCTGGCGATCGCCCAGCCGAGGATCACCAGCAGGATCACCGTCACGACTGTGATCGGCGTTTCGACGGCCTTTTCCAGCGACTTGTGGGCGAAGATCTTCCTGCCCTCGTGGTTGACGTAGGTGGGGATATCCCGCCCAAACAGCCGCACCCGGTTGTCGTAGACCACGACGATCGCCGCGAACAACGGCAGCAGCACCAGCGCCTCCAGGCGAGCCCGCTTGACGACCTTTGGCGAGATCTGGCGGAGCAGCCCGACCTCCTTCCAGGCCTGGCTGCGAGTCTCGAACATCTTCGGTGGGGTCTTCGGAATCGGCATCTCAGTCAATGATGGTCCAACTCGCCGCGCTACCCGGTATCGGGCCTTGCAACCCTTGCCCAGACGTCCTCCAGCCAAATGGCCAGGGCATCAGGCCTGGGTGTAGATGACCATTGCCAACCCGAACACCACGCAGTAGCCGGCGAATGGGGTCAGCGTGCGGGTCTTGAAGTACCCGACGAGGAAGCGCACCGTGAAGACCGCCGTCACGGCCGCGACCGCGCAGGCCACGAACGCCTGCCCCCGCACCCCGTCGCCGAGGTGGCCGAGCAGGTCGGGCATCTTGAAGATCGCCGCCGCGAGGATGATCGGGGTGGCCAAGAGGAACGCGAACCGCGCCGAGTCGCTGTGGTCGAGCCCCCGCGCGAGACCCGTGCCCATCGTCACGCCGTCGCGGCTGATACCAGCTACGAGCGCCGTCGACTGGGCAACGCCCACGACCAGCGCCTCGCGGAACTCGAGCGTCGACAGCTCCCTGGCGCCGTCGGGCTTGGCGCCCTCGCGGATCGCCAGTTCGCGTACCTCGGCCCGTTTCCTGAAGCGCTCGGCGGCAAGCAGCAGGCCACCGTTGACGACCAGGAAGATCGCCGCGATTTCAGGCTTCGCGGTGAGGGTCCGCAGCGGATGCTCGAGGATCAGCCCGAACAGACCCGCCGGGATGCTGGCGACGATGATCAGCCATGCCAGGCGCTCGTTGGAGTCCTCCACGCGACGCTTTCCGAGCGTGCGGAAGAAGGCCTTGACGATTTCCACCCAGTCGCGCCAGTAGTAGGCCAGCAGGCCAAGAGCGCTGCCCAGGTGCAGGGTGACGACGAACGCCAGCCAGAAGGACTCCGACTTCGACTGGGCGTCGACCAGCGAGTTCCAGCCGAACAGCGTCGGGAACAGGACCGTGTGGCCGAGGCTCGAGATCGGGAACAGCTCGGTGACGCCCTGCAGGAAGCCGAGGACGATCGCCTGGAAGTAGCTGACCGCGGCGGCCAGGGGGATGACGAGGGTGCTGAGCATGGCGGGGGAGGTTAGCGCGGGGCCTTCAGGGTCCATAAAGACGCACGCACGTCACAGACCCTTTACACGATTGTTCCCGCTTGGTCACAGAACGCCTGCGTTTGCAGGGGAATCCTCATGTCATGAACGAGAAAAAGAACATATCGCCGCTATCCGAGCCGGCCAGCCGCGCAGACATGCACTGCCACTCCGATGCCTCCGAGCGCTCCAAGCTCGGTGTTCAGCGGGCTGTCGGCCTGCCGGAGTGCGCCACCCCGCCAGTGGAGGTCTACGCGCTCGCCAAGCGGCGGGGCATGGACTTCGTGACGATCACCGACCACGACACGATCGACGGCGTCCTTGAGATCGCCGAGCGCCCCGACGTGTTCATCTCCGAGGAGCTGACGGCTGGATTCCGCGGTGAGCCCCAGGAGGTTCACGTCCTCTGCTACGGCATCACTCCCGACGATCACGACTGGCTGCAGGCCAACCGAGGCGACGTCGAGCTGTGCGCCGCCTACATGTACGAGCGCGAGATCACCTGCGCGCTGGCCCACCCCTACTACACCGTCGCGGCGCCGCTGACGGCTCGCCACCGCCGTCGCCTGGCTGAGCTGTTCGGGATCTGGGAGGTCCGCAACGGTGCCCGCGCGCCCGAGCTCAACCGCCCCGCGGCGACCTACGTGGCAACACGCGACGGCATCGGCATCGGCGGCTCAGACGATCACGCCGGCGTCGACATCGGGCGCACCTGGACCGAAACGCCGCCTGCGCGCGACCCCGAGGAGTTCCTGGCCCGGATGCGCGCCGGCGAAGCTATCGCCCGAGGCAAGCAGGGCAGCGCCGCCAAGTGGGCCCACGCGGCGATCGCCCTGGCGGTAAGGGCGCTGGGCGTCGAGGGCGCGGACGGTCCGGGACGCGGAGCGCCCGATCCCCGCCGGGTTCTCAGCATGGCTGGACGGCTGCTGCGCGAGGGCGATGCCCGCCAGGGCCCGAGCAGCGGCGAGATCGAGCCCGAGGACGCGCGTTGCCTGCTCGAGGCATGGCTGGCCGCTGTGGGGCTCGACGAGCTGACGGGCGAGGAGCTGATCGCACACATGCAAGCCGAGGACTTCAGTCACTCCGGCCTCTACAGGAAGGCCTGCAGGGCACATGAGCGCCGTCTCGCCGAGGCCGTCGATCTGGCGCTCGGCGCCGCTCGCGGCGAGGTCGAGGTCGCTGCCGCCGCCGGCAGCGTGTTCGACGCCTGCATCGCAGCTATCCCCTACGCGCCCGCCGCTGCCTTCCTGGCCAACGAGGAGGTCAGGCTGCGGGCGATCGCGCCCACCCGTGCGCGACCCGGCTCCGGGGGCGCCGGCGAGGACGAGGACATCCCGCGCGTAGCGATCCTCGCCGACGGGATCGGCTCGACGCACGGCGTCAGCCGCACGATCCAGGAGATCCGCCGGCGCGGCGTCCCCGGCTTCGAGATCGAGGTGCTGGGCACCGATGCGGAGGTCGACAGGCGCCTGGCGGCCGTCGCGGAGATCGACGTGCCCTTCTACCCGGGCCTTCGGATCGGCGTGCCGAGCCTGCCTGGCGTCGTACAGGCGCTCGCCGACGGCTGCTTCGACGCCGTCCACGTCTGCTCGCCTGGCCCGGCGGGGATCGCCGGCGCTCTGGTCGCGCGGGCGCTGGGACTGCCGCTGCTGGGCAGCTACCACACCGAGCTCGCCGCCTACGCGGGTCTGCGCTCGGGCGAGCAGCGCCTGGCCGAGACGATGGCCGCGGCGGTGGCGCTCTTCTACAACGCCTGTGATCTGGTGCTCTCCCCCAGCGAGGCCTCCGACGGGGCACTGGCGGCGATCGGCACTCCCTCCGAGCGCGTGCTGCGCTGGGACCGGGGCGTCGACACCGACCGCTTCGACCCGACGCTCCGCAGCCGCCCGGTCGCCGGGGAGGCCCTCAACGTCCTCTACTCGGGACGGATCACCCGCGAGAAGGGCGTCGACCTGCTGGCCGAGACGTTCCTGGCCGCGCGCGAGCGCGACGAGCGGCTGCACCTGGTCGTCGCCGGTGGCGGTCCCGAGCAGCAGAGCTTGGCCGAGCGGCTCGGTCCGCACGTGACCTTCCTGGGATGGCTGGAGGGCGATGGTCTGGCACGCGCCTATGCGGATGCCGACCTGTTCCTGTTCCCCAGCGCGACCGACACCTTCGGCCAGGTGATCCTCGAGGCGCAGGCCAGCGGCCTCCCGGTCGTGGCAGTCGCCGAGGGCGGTCCGCTGTCGCTGATCGAGGACGGCGTGACGGGGCTGCTGCGCTCCGCCGACCCACAGGCACTGGCCGGGGCGCTGCTGGAGCTGGCTGGATCGCCGCTGCGCCGCGAAGCCCTGGCCGCGGCGGCGCTGCGCAGCGTGCGCTCGCGCACCTGGGAGCGCACCATGGAGCTTCTGGCCGATGGCTACATGCTGGCCCTCACGGGGCCCGAGGAGGCGGCACGGTGGGGAGACCGCGCCGCCTGAAGCCGGCTTCACAGAACGTTCACGGGAGATGGGGAGTTGGCGGGGAAGCCCGCTTGTGAGAGGGAGATCTACATGCATTCAAGTACGCAACCACAGCGCACGATCGCCGTCGCCCTGCACGGCATCGAGCCGGCGACCTTCGAGCGCTGTGCGGTCATCCGCGACTGGCTGACGGATCACGGCGTCGATCGTGTGACGCTGCTGGTGATCCCCGCCCGCGACCTGCATCCCGTCGGCGAGCGCTCGCCGGAGATGGTCGACTGGCTGTGCGAGCGTCGCGTCGCCGGCGACTCGATCGCCCAGCATGGCTTCCAGCACATCTGCCTGCGCGGCAGCGGCGGCTCGCGCGGGATGCTCGGACACCGGCCCGGAGAGTTCTCGGGTCTCGACGGCCAGGAGACAAGACGCACCGTCCATGCGGGCTGGCGTGTGATGAAGCTGGCGGGGATCGAGCCGGACGGGTTCGTGGCGCCCTCCTACGCCTATACCGACGCCCTGCGCGAGGCACTGCGAACCCGCTTCAGCTGGTGGGCCGGGCTGTGGCGCGTGCAGCGCGCAGCCCCCGGCGGCGAGGGCGCGGAGACGGCGTCGCTGTCGCGTGCCTTCAGCATGGCTGGAGGCGGGCGCATCGGGCGTGCGCTGTCGCCCTCGATGGTCAGGGCCGGGGCGATGCTTCCGACCAGCACGCTGCGGATCGACCTGCACCCCTCCGACCTGCGTCACGTCCGCCACATGATGGCCCTGGAGCGGGTGCTGGCGCGGGCGCGCTTCAGGGACGCAGTGACCTACCGCCAGCTGGCGGGCGCCTGACTCAACCCTTCCCGGTGGCGTTCAGCAGCGAGGCGTCGAGCGACGCGACGGCAGGCAGCGCGGCGTAGCCGAGGTGGCTGAGGCCGAACACGTCCTCGGTCGTCCTCAGCAGCGAATAGTGGTTGTACGGCTCCTGTGAGGTCGTACCACCCTTGATCAGCGGTGAGAGCAGCAGCGCCCCCACGACGCCGCCGCCGTGGCGCAGGCCGCTCGTCGTCAGGTTCGGGTAGGCCGGTTGCCCGCAGCAGGAGCTGGAGTCGCCGAATTCGCCGGAGGACGGCGCCTCGTCGGCGGTGATCGCGATCAGGCCGTCGCTCTTGTAGGCCTTGGAGGCCATGATCTCGCCGACGACTTCCTTCAACGTCCCTTCGGCGTCGGCGGGTCCGGCGGAGGCGCCGGGGCTGCAGGGCGACGGTCCAGCGTCGTGGCAGCGGTCGGGGACGATGTAGGAGAACGCCGGGGTGCTCTTGGCCGTCCCGGCAAGGTCGCCCTTGAGGCTACTCATCCCGACGTCGTCGGCCGCGCACGACGGCGACGAGGTGATCGACTGGAAGTAGACGAAGGGGTTGCGGTAGGTCGCATATGCGCCGCTTTCGGAGGCCATGCCGGCGTCGGGCGCGCCGGCCGCGGGGTGCGCGCAGGCGGCTGGCGTCGAGCCGCCTTCGTCGATGCCTTGCACGTAGGCGCGCCAGGCGAGGTGCTTTTCAGTCAGCTGTCCCGGCAGGGTCTTGACGGTGGCCGGGTAGACGCAGCCGTCGCCCAGGACCTGTTCGTCGCTTCCCGCTGTTGCAGGCGTGAAGGCCGAGAAGGTTGGGCAGTCGGCGGCGGTCTGAGCGGAGGGCCCCTGCCCGCTGAGCAGTGCGATCCCATTCGGAAGCTGCTCGTGGGCGATGGCGTCGTAGCGCATCAACAGCTCGCCCTTCTGCTCCAACGAGTGCGCCAGATAGGGAATCTTGGTTTCCGGTCCGAAGTCGGCGGCGTAGGGCTCGTCGGAGAGGACGATCACGAACACATGCCCGATCTGGGCGAGCGTGTGCTTGACGCTCTTGGCTGGTTTGCTCGTCTTGGCTTTCTTCTTCTTTTTCGCCTTGGCCGGAGCGGAGCTACTGCCGCCCTGCTCCTGGCCTTCAGACGCCGGTTCCGGTGTCGCTTCCGCTTCGATTTCGGGCGGTTCGCCGTTCGCTTCAGAGGAGCCGCCAGCTTCCGCGCTGCTCTTGGGAGCGGAGGGGACGACGACCTTCAGGGGCTGAGCGGAGGCGGCAAGGCGCGCGCCCCCGGCGCCGGCCCCAGCGTCGCCCAGCAGAGCTCCGAAGCCGACGAACAGCGCGACCAGCAGCGCCGAGACCCACGGACCGGGCAGCCTGGCTGTCTGCAGGCCCGCGAACAGGCCCCGTGACCGCGGGGCGGGCGGCTCGGGAGCGGGCTCGGCGCCCGCCGCCTGAGACCTGTCGTCGTCATCCAGAGCCGAAGAGCGGCCGATGCGGCTCAGGAGGACACCCAGCAGAGGGCTCCGGTCGGTTGCGCGCGACCCGCAGGTCAGGCAGTAGCGCTGGTCGGCGTCGAGGGGGACGCCGCAGGTCTCACACCTGCGCTGCTCACCCATCGCTGCGCGCTACTCCCGGCCGTCTGGGAGATGCTCGGGCGGCGCCAGCAGAGCATCCATGACGGCTGTCGGCGCCTCCATGCCGACCGTCGTGTCACTCGGCAGGCGTTGCATCAGGGTCGTTCCGCATTGCCAGCAGAAGACGGCGCCGCGACTGTGGGGAGCTGAGCAGGCGGGGCAACTGCCGGCGGTCCCCTCCTGCTCCATCCGCAGCAACCTCTCGACCTCGGCCAGCTCGGCGTCGCGCTCCTGCAGCAACGCCGCGCGGCGCACCAGCACGTCGAGCCTGAAGTGATCTCGGATCGCCATCTCGTAGGTGAGCCCGCCAAGGTCCCAGTGCAGCTCTGTGACTTGCTCGGCCAGCGCGTCGCGGCGACGGCGCAGCTCAGATCCGCCAGGCGAGCGCGGCGGCACCGCCTGCTGGGGGGCGTCGGCGCGAACCGGTGGAGCCTGCTCCTCGGGCACGATCCTCACCGCTCAGCCCGTCGAGACGACATCGGGGAGTTTGGCTGATTCTTCGACGTATTTTTTGCCTGAGGCGCCAGAGTGGCCTTTGAGCTTGGCGGGGGGCGCGGGGTGCTTGAGGCTCGCGCCGCTGCCTCTGTTGCCGCCTGCCGATTTCGAGCCGCTCGAGGCGCCCGACCCAGATCCGCCGGAGACTTCGACGACCTTCACGGCGGGGAACTGCTTCTTCAAGCCGCCAAGGGCCTTCGTCGCTTCGGCCTTCTTGCCGTATTCGCCCGAGTAGATCACGTAGCTGGAGGCGGGAAGCCCTGCGCCGGAGAAGTCGTCGGACTTCAGCGCCCCGACTTCTCCCGCGCCTTTGCCGGTAGCGGCCGTCTTGGCCTGTTCGACGGAGGCGACAGTCGTGCCTTGCAGGGGCAAGGCTTCAAGCTCGACGGTGTAGCCCTTCTTGGTGGAGGTCCAGTCGTCGGAGAAGGCTTCTTCGGAGCTCCCGCTCGTCGAGCCTCCGGCTCCAGCGATCGTCACGACCTCTGCCGGAGGCACGCTCTTGGCGGGGCCGCCGCCGGAACGGCCGATCAGGACGCCGACGCCCATCGCCAGCAGCAGCACCCCGACGCCCGCCAGCAGGCTGAGAGCGTTGCTCCTGGGGGGCTGTGCCTCGCCGGCAGGTCCGCCCGGGGGGCGCGAGCCCGGAGGAGCGGCGGGAGGAGCGGCCGCACGAGGCGGCCCGGAGCGCAGGAACTCACTGACGCCGGGGCGGCGCTCGCCGCACTCCAAGCAGTAGCGCTGGTCGCTCGCCAGTGACGCGGTGCAAGCCGCGCAGGTCGAGACCGTCTCGTGAGTTGCTGCCACGCCGGCGATCGATTCTGTGGACAGGACTGCCGCCTTCTGTTGCGCCCCGGTTCAGATCGAACCACTCGCCACGGCAGGGCAAGACCGCGCGGCTGGTTGCTGCTCCGCAGATGGTCGAGCCCAGCGGCCCTCCCGTCGTGACGATCTTGTGAAAGCGCCTAGGCGGCGATCTTGCGACGCGGGCGCGCCGGTGCCACCCGTTCGGCGCCGATTGCCGGCGCCGCGCCACGCAGGGCATCGCCCAGCGCGGGAGCCTGCTCGGTCGCCAGGGCGGCAAAGCGGGCTTGCTCGCCGTCGCCGAGCCGTGCCGCGAAGCACAGCCCGGCAACCAGCAGCAGCCCGAGGGCCCAAAGGGGAAGGATCAACAGAAAGAGCATCGGGACTCCGGGGGTTTTCGAGGGGACGGTTCTTGAGGGAGGAGAGGGTCCTATGTATTCCTCACCTAAAATATCAGATATATAGGCGGAGCAGTCGCCGCTTCCCACGAGAGCGCCGCGGCCGTACTCTTCGTGGCGGCTCCCGCGACCGGCAGGCGCAACGATCGCCGCGGTCGGGGGTTATCGCTTGGAGGGCCGGTTGGCGCCGGATGCGCCGCCGATGGCTCGCATCAGGGCTGAGACCAGGACAGGAGACCGGGAAAACGATGAACTTCAAGACCAGATCGCTGCTCGCGCCCCTGCTGGCGCTGGCGATCCTGCCGGCGTCGGCGATTGGCGCGCAGGCTGTCACGCCGCACTTCAGCACCGGCGGCGTCGCTCATGTCCTCGGAACGACCGGCCAGCTCGAGGGCACCGTCAACACCGAAGGTCTCGCCACGAGCTTCTTCTTCGAATACGGGCCGACGGTCGCCTATGGGACGAAGACGAAACCGGTCGCGGTCCCGATTCCAAGCCCGTTGAAGCCCGTCAAAGTCGGCCAGGCCGTGACCGGGCTGCTGCCTGGCTACCACTACCGGATCGTCGGCATCTACCCCGGCCCGTCGGGGCCGTTGAACTCCAACGGCAACGACAAGAGCTTCAGCGGCGGCAAGGCGAGCCGGACGAAGTTCGACCTACCCAAGGGCAAAGAAGGCCAGATCTCGACGGTCTACGGCGGCACGGCGATCCTCACGGGCAGCCTCGGCGGGCTGAACGGCGCCGGCCAGCCGCTGTCTCTGCAGGCCACCCCATTCCCCTATACCGACCCGTTCACGACCCTCGGTGGCACGGTCATCACCAGCCGCACGAGCAGCTTCGTGTTCAAAATCGCCAAGCTCACCCAGAACACCGAGCTCAGGGTCCTGACGGTCGCGCCGCGTCCCGTCTACAGCCCCGTGATCGTCGTCCATGTCACGCCGCGGATCACGCTGCACGTGCGCTCGGCGGGCCACACCGGCCTCTACCGTCTCTACGGAACCGTCGCCCCGGCTCGCAAGGGCGCCTCACTGCAGATCCAGCAGCTGCTGCCGCAGAAGGCGAACAGCAAGCGCGAAGGCCCGGCGCCGCACTCGGTCGGCAACACGACGCTGAAGCGAGCCACCTCCTCGCTGTCGCGGTTCAGCATCGTCGTCAGCCTCAGCGGCAACTTCCGCTACCGGGCGTATGTGAAGCTGCCGAAAGGATCGCTCGACTCGGGGCACAGCAGCAACGTCTTGATCAAGGCGCCCAAGTCGAGCTCCACCAAACATCACGGCAAATAGGGGCGGCCGTCGAGCGGGCGACCGCGGGCAGCGCGTGAGGCGGGTCTAGAGGATGCCGCGCTCGGCCAGCATCGCCATCACCCGCTCGACCTCCTCCTCGACGGTTTCGCCGCCGCTGCCAAGGGTCAGGTCGGGATCAGCCGGCGGCTCATATGGTGCGCCGACACCGGTCATGCCGGACAGCTTGCCGGCCCGGGCCCGCGCGTAGAGCCCCTTCGGGTCGCGCTGCTCGCACAGCTCCAGCGGCGCGTCCACGAACACCTCGAAGAACTCCAGCTCGTCGGCCTTGTGCAGCGTGGCGGCAGCTTGGCGGTCGGCGGCATAGGGGCTGACGAGGCTCACCAGGGCGACCGTCCCTGACTCGGCCAAGAGTCGCGCGACGTGGGCGGTGCGGCGCACGTTCTCGGCGCGGGCGGCTTCGTCGAAGCCGAGATCGCCATTGAGACCGTGGCGCAGGTTGTCGCCGTCGAGTAGGAACGCCGGGCGCCCCATCTGCAGCAGCCGCTCCTCGACCGCCGCCGCGACGGTCGACTTGCCGGCACCCGGGAGCCCCGTGAACCAGAGCGTCGCGCCGCCGTGTGAGAGCAGCTCGCGGCGCCGGTCCCGTGTGATCCGGGAGCCCTGCCAGCGCACGTTGGGGCTGCGCTCGCTGCCCGAGCGGGCGGTCGTGGGGGCCTCCTCGACCTCGGTGTCGAGGATCACGCCCGCGGCGACAGTGTCGTTCGTCGCCTCGTCGATCACGATCAGGCTGCCCGTCACGCGGTTGCGCCGGTAGGAGTCGAACACCAGCGGCGAGCTCAGCTCGAAGTGCACCCGGGCGAGGTCGTTGAGACCCAGCGTCTGGGTCTCTTCGTCGCGACGCAGGGTCTCGACGTCGAGGCGGTAGCGGACGTCGACCTTGCCGACCATCGCAGTCCGTGTCGTGTGCTTGACGAGGTAGCGCCGGCCAGGCTGCAGAGGCTGCTCTGACATCCAGCAGACGAGCGCCTCGAAGCGATTGGCGACAGTCGGCTGGTTGTGCGTGCGCACGATCGTCGAGCCGCGCCCGACGTCGATGTCGTCGCTCAGGCGCAACGCCACCGACATCGGCGGGAACGCCTCCTCGATGGGTCCGTCGAAGCTGTCGATGCCGGCGATCGTCGAGCGCTGCCCGCCGGGCAGCACCACGATCTCGTCGCCGGGGCGCATGATCCCGCCCGCGACCTGGCCGGCGTAGGCGCGGTAATCGGCGTCGACTGACTTAGAGCCCCACCCACCCGGGCGAATCACCCACTGCACGGGGAAGCGCACGTCGATCAGGTTGCGATCGGAGGCGATGTGGACGTGCTCGAGGTGGTAGAGCAGCGGCGGCCCCTGATACCAGGGCATCGTCTCCGAGCGATCGACGACGTTGTCGCCGAGCAGCGCCGAGATCGGGATGAAGGTGACGTCGGGCAGCTCCAGGCGCGCGGCGAACGCGTCGAACTCCTCGACGATCTGGTCGAAGATCTCCTCCTGGAAGTCGACGAGGTCCATCTTGTTGACGCACACGACGACGTGCGGGATCCCCAGCAGCGAGCTGATGAAGGCGTGGCGCTTGGACTGCGCGAGAACGCCCTTGCGCGCATCGACGAGCACGATCGCCAGATCGGCCGTCGAGGCGCCCGTGACCATGTTGCGCGTGTACTGCTCGTGGCCGGGCGTGTCGGCGATGATGAAGCGACGCTGGGCGGTGGCGAAGTAGCGGTAGGCGACGTCGATCGTGATGCCCTGCTCGCGCTCGGCACGAAGTCCGTCGGTCAGCAGGGAGAGATCGAGAACGCCATCCCCCTTGCGCTGGCTGGCCTGCTCGACAGCCTCCAGCTGATCGACCAAGACCTGCTTTGAGTCGTAGAGCAGTCGCCCGATCAGGGTGCTCTTACCGTCGTCGACAGAGCCGGCCGTGGCGAAGCGCAGAAGATCGACGGGCCTGTCGGCCAGGCGGTGGAAGACGTCGGCGGCGCTCTCCGGCTCGATCGTTCCCGCGGTCGTCGCCGGTGCGGCTCCGTTCCCGTTCACGCCGGTCGGGCGCGATGCTCCCCCCGAGGCCGCCATCAGAAGTACCCCTGCCGCTTGCGATCCTCCATCGCGGCCTCCGTCACGCGGTCATCGGCGCGCGTCTGCCCGCGCTCGGTCACCTCTGTCGCGGCGATCTCTGCGACCACCTCGGCAAGGCTCGCGGCGTCGGACTCGACAGCGCCCGTACAGCTCATGTCGCCGACCGTCCGGTAGCGCACGCGGGCCGAGAAGGGGACCTCGCTGTCGTGCATCTCCATGAAAGGACTGACCGCATAGAGCATCCCGTCCCGCGAGAAGACCTCGCGATCGTGGGCGAAGTAGATCGAGGGAACCTCCAGGTCCTCCTCGGCGATGTACTGCCACACGTCGAGCTCGGTCCAGTTGGAGATCGGAAAGACCCGAGCGTGCTCACCCTTGTGAATGCGGCCATTGTAGAGGCTCCAAACCTCCGGACGCTGTTTCTGGGGCTCCCACTGGCCGAACTCGTCGCGGAAGGACAGGATCCGCTCCTTGGCCCGCGCCCGCTCCTCGTCACGGCGAGCGCCGCCGAAGGCTGCATCGAATTTGTGCTCGGTGATCGCGTCCAGCAGCGTGACCGTCTGCAGCCCGTTTCGCGAAGCGCCCGGACCCGTCTGCTCGACGACGCGCCCCGCGCGGATCGAGTCCTCGACGAGGGCCACGACGAGGCGCTCGCCAAGCTCCTCCACGCGCCGATCGCGGTACTCGATCGCCTCGGGAAAGTTGTGGCCCGTGTCGACGTGCATCAGCGGGAACGGGAATGGCGCCGGGCGGAACGCCTTCTCGGCGAGACGCAGCAGCACGATCGAGTCCTTGCCGCCGCTGAACAGCAGCACGGGACGCTCGAATTCGGCGACCGTCTCGCGCATCACATGGATCGCCTCGGCCTCCAGGGTGCGCAGATGCGAGAGGTGATAGGTGGCTGGCATCCTTGCTTTTCCAGTTCGTTGTGCGGGTGCGTGCCGTGGTCTCGTGCCCGCATTCAACCTGTGCGCGCAAGCCAACGTTAGGGCGTGGAGCCTGACAATGCAAGACCAGCCACAGCATCCTCACAAGCCTCTTAGGAGGCCCGGCCGGGACTGGCGCCGTCGAGGTGTCAGCCGAGCCGGTCGTAGCCCCAGAGCGAAACCAGGTCGCGTCCCAGGTACTCGCTGACCGCTTCGACCTCTGACTTGAAGCTGCGCCGCAGCTCGGTCATGAAGGCCTCCGAGGGTGCGGCCCGCTTGCGGTAGATGACGCGGCGCCACTGCTCGCCGAAGGTCTCCCGCATCGCCGCCGGGACGAGTGCGTCGATCGCGCGCACCGCCGGGCTCACCCCGGAAGGATTGCGACGCGCTTCCTGCATCGCCCCCGTGAGCTGATGCAGCGGCTGGAAGCGGACGTCCTTCAGCGGCCGGGTGTCGATCTTCACGACCGGTACCTCGTCGTCGACGTCGAGGAAGCGCAGCACCTCTCTGACGCCGGCCTCGTTGTCGCGCCGGTACTCCTCGTAGCTCAGCACGAGCACCTGCTCCTTGGGAAAGCAGGCGTGGAAGCGCTTCAGCTGCTCGACGTAGCGCACGTGATCGGAGTACAGGAGCCAGGACTTGCGGTTGCACCCACGCGGGAAGCGCTTGCCTTCGCGCCGCGCCGGCTCCAGCTCCATCGCCTTGCGGAAGTCCTTCTGGGTCTCAATCCGGTTGTGCAGCATCTGCCCGTGGAAGGAGCGCAGGAAGTCGGCGGGCTCCCGCAGCAACGCGATGATCTTCGCCTCCGGGCGCATCCGCGCGATCGCCGGCGGCACTTCCGGATAGCGCAGGTACTGGGGCGATGCCTCGCCGGCGAGCTGGCCGGGCCCGGCGTCCGCGAACAGCGAGTAGTACCCCTCGAACGTCGTCGGGCGTTTGGGCACGCGTCCGTTGCGGGGCCTGGCACGCAGTTCGGGGATCAGGAAGCGCGGCTCCTTTTCCGCCGGCATGAAGATCTGCGGATGCTCCTGGAGCATCCGGTAGAGAGCCGTCGTGCCGCACTTCTGGTGCCCGACTATGAAGAAGTCGGGTCGGCGTCCCGGCGCCGTCGTGATTTCCCCCTCTGACGCCGATCCCTCGACAGCGTTAGCCATCCGGCGATTATATCGGCGCTGTCAGGGCCGTTTGAGTCGCCTGGAGAGGCTTCCGAGCCTCTGCATCGGCGCCAATCGCCGCCGCCGCAGGTCCACCGCCTCGAAGGTCCCGTCCGAGGCGTAGGTGTGGGTCGCCCGCGCATCGCCGAGGTCCACCGGATCGAGTCTCCCGATCTCGTGCTCGGCGTACCCGTCGAGGCTCAGCTCATCGATCTGCCGGAACGACACCGAGCCCCCGTAGCGGCGGCTCCCATCCTGGCCGGGGCGCACGAGTCGCTCGCCCCAGCGCTGGATCGCGCCGGCGGGACGCGCGCAGCGGACATCCGAGACGACCGGGTTGAGCGGGTGCGGCTGCCAGGGGCCCCGCACGGCGGTGGCCGTGAAGAGATGGAGCTCGTCGAGCATCGTCGCGTGCGTCTCCGCCACACCGACGAACAGCCATAGCCGGCCGTCCTGCGCCAGCAGCGTCGCATCGCAGGCGACGAGATCGTCGAGCAGCACGGCCTCTTTGCTCCAGGAGTGCGGGAACTCCGTCGCGCGGTACAGCTCGACCCGCCGTTGCGCGGATGTCTCGGGGATCATGAACACCTCGCCGTGATGGGCGAAGACGAAGGGATAGGAGAGGTGGTAGTCGGCCTCGAGGACGGGGGTCGGAGCGTCCCCTCGCCCACCGTCGACCGGCAGCTCCGCGTGGGAGATCACCGCGCGGGTGGCGCCCGCCGGGATCTCCTCGCAGAACAGGTGGTGGCGGCCCTCGTGCTCGAACAGGACGGGATCGGCATAGAGATGACTGCGCCTGGCCCCGAGCAGCGAGGAGCCGTTCCGCCAGCCCGCCACCGGGGTCTCTCCCTGCCTGCGCACGACGATCTGCCAGGGGCGCACGAACAGCGCTCGCGCCGCCACGACTCTGATCCAGCGCCACGGCGAGCGCACGAGCAGCTCGAGCGTGGACGGCGCCCGGCCGGGAGGAGTGTCCCGCGAGGCGGGCTCGTCCAGTCCGGGAGCGCCGAGGACCGCACGAGCGACGAGGCCGGCGATCTTCCAGAGGGCCTTGTCGCGACTGAGCGTCGTCGAGAACGGCCGTGCGCCGGAGACGGTTCGCTCGACCACGACGGTGCCGGGCGCCCGGCGCAGGAGGACCTCCGTCTCGACGACGGGTGAGCCGCGCAGCGCCGCTCGGCGAAAGGCTCCCTCGGCGGGCTCCTGACGTTTGTCGTGGCGCAGGTAGAGAAGCTCCCCGACGTCCCGCTCGGGTGACGTCTGCTCGGCGAGCCAGACCACGAGATCGGGGTCCCCCGCGTCGCTGGCCTTGGGCTCGACCGGCACCGGCTCGAGCGCGTCGGGCCCCGGCGTGAAGAGCCGGCGCTCGATCGTGCCGTGGATGGTGCGCAGGCGAGATCGGCGAGGCGCCCCCGCCAGGCGCACCTCGACGATCTCGACTCCATCGCGGCTGCTGAGGAGCTCCAGCGCGCGCTGTTGCCAGCGCGGGGTCCCCGGACCGTCGAGCACGACGGCGATCCGGCGGGGTGCGGTGTTCGTGCTCGCCATCCTGCTGGTGGCTGATCGTCGCAGATCGTCAAGTGCACAGGTCCGCTAGCTTTGGTTCGGCTCGGAACCCGGCTGCAGGCAGCACCGCTCGCCCCCTGCATGACATGAAGAAACAGGACCAGCGCGCCGACCCGGACACGGAGCCCAAAGGCGACCCTCGCCCTTTGATGCTCGGGATGGGGTGGTTCCCGTCGACGCTCGGCGGTCTCGACCGCTACTTCCGGGCCCTGTTCGAAGAGCTCCCGGGGGCGCACGCCGTCGTGATCGGACCCGCTGAGGGAGCGCCGCCCGAGGTCGCTGTCGTGTCGAGTGCGAACGAGCCGCTGCCCAGCCGCCTGCGGGCCTATCACCGGGCCGCCGGCCGCGCCGCTGGGGAGACCGAGATCGTCGACGCGCACTTCGCGCTGTTCGCGGCTTCGCCGTTGCTCTTGGGGCGCCTGCGCGGTCGCCCGGCGGTGTTCCACTTCCACGGCCCGTGGGCCGAGGAGAACGTCGCGGTGCGCGACACCTCAAAGCTCCGCTTCGCACTGCGCAAGCGCCTGGAGCGAAGGGTGCTGGGCGCCGCCGACGCGCACGTCGTCCTCTCCAACGCTTTCCGGCGCGTGCTCGTCGAGCGCTACGGGATCTCGCCTTGGAACGTGCAGGTCTGGCCCCCGGGCGTCGCGCTCGAGGTGTTCAGCCCCGGCGACAGGGCGCGCGCGCGGGAGCGACTCGGGATCGAAGACGGCGCGTTCGTGGCCGCCTGCGTACGGCGCCTCGTGCCTCGGATGGGGATCGAGGTGCTGCTCGACGCCTGGGAGCGGGTCGAGAGCGAGCTGCCGCCCGGATCGACGCTGCTCGTCGTGGGTGACGGTCCGCTCGCCGATGAGCTGTCCGAGCGGGCCGAGCGGGGCTCACTCGCGGGGCGGGTGCGAATGCTCGGGCGGGTCTCCGACGAGGACCTGATCGAGGTCTACCGCGCCGCCGACGTCGCCGTGGTGCCGACGCTCGCGGTCGAGGGATACGGGCTGGTCGTGCTCGAGGCGGCCGCCTGCGGCACGCCGAGCATCGTCAGCGACGTCGGCGGGCTGCGCGAGGCGACCGCCCCGCTCGACGGCTCGCTCGTGATCGAGCCCGCCAACCCGTCGCTGCTCGGCGCGCGCCTCCTCGATGGTGCCCGAGGGATGCTGCCGAGCCGCGAGGCGACGCGCGAGTACGCGGAGGGCTTCTCCTGGCCGAAGCTCGCCCAGCGCCACGACGCGCTCTACCGCCGGCTGGCGGCGGGGGAACGAGATCAGCGCCTGCGGGTCGTCTATCTCGACCACGTCGCGCGGCTGTCTGGCGGCGAGATCGCGATCCTGCGGCTGCTGCCTTATCTGGAGGATGTCAACGCCCACGTGATCCTCGCCGAGGAGGGCCTGCTGGCCGAGCGCCTGCAGGAGGCCGGGATCTCGGTGGAGGTGCTGACACTCGACGCCTCGGCCCGAGACCTTCGCAAGGACTCCGTCGGGCTCGGCTCCTCGCCGCGGGCGGCTCTGCTCGTCGCCGCCCATGCCGCCCGGCTGGCGCGGCGCCTGCGCCGGTTGCGCCCGGACGTCATCCACACCAACTCGCTGAAGTCGGGGATCTACGGCGGCCTCGCCGCCAAGGCCGCCGGCGTGCCGCTCGTCTGGCATCTGCGTGACCGGATCGCCACGGACTACCTGCCGCGCCCCGCGGTCGGCCTGGTGCGGGCATCGATCGCGACGCTCGCCGACGGTGTCATCGCCAACTCGCAGGCGACGATCGACACGATCTCCCCCCGCTCGCGCGACCGGGCCTGGGTGATCCCCGATTCCGTCGAGCTCTCAACCCATCCGCACACGCCCGCCGGCGAGGGTCTCAGGTTCGGGATGCTCGGGCGGATCGCCCCATGGAAGGGGCAGGACCTGTTCCTGCGGGCGTTCGCCCGCGCGTTTCCCGCCGGCCCCGAGCGGGCGATGCTGGTCGGACAGCCGATGTTCGGAGAGGAGCCCTTCGAGCGTGAGTTGCACGAGCTCGTCAGCGAGCTGGGACTCGGTGGGCGCGTCGAGTTCCGCGGCTTTCGCGAGGACGTCTGGGCCGAGCTGGCCTGCATCGACGTGCTCGTCCACGCCTCCGTGATCCCCGAGCCGTTCGGTCAGGTCGTGCTCGAGGGCATGGCGGCCGGGCTCGCGGTGCTGGCGGCCGACGAGGGTGGGCCCGCCGACCTGATCGAGGACGGGCGGACGGGGAGGCTGTTCGCGAGCCGCGACCCGGAGGCGCTCGCCACGGCGATGTCGGCCCTGCGGGCGGACCCGGCTGAACGCGAGCGGCTCGGTGCGGCGGCCCGTGGCGCGGCGGAGTCCTATCACCCGCGCACGCTCGCCAAGCGCTACATGGAGGCCTACGAGCACGTCGTGTCCAGGCCCGGCAGGGCAGCTCAAGCCCGGAAGAAAGGCAGCCGATAGAGCCTGAGGTCAACCCCTGCCCAGGAGCTCTGCATGAACCTGCCGGCCGCCGTTCGCGTCTCAGTCAACCGGATCGCCCTGCTCGGGGCAGCGACTCTGTCGCTGGGGCTCTTCGCCCCCGTCCACGCGAGCGCAGCGTCCGCAGGGCGCGCCGAAGAACGGGCCGCCCGGGCCGAAGAACGCTCCACGCGTCGCGCCCAGCGCCACCAGGAAGCCGAAGCGCGCCACCAGCTTCGCGCCGAAGAACGCGCTTCCCGCCACGGCGCCCGGCGCAACGACGTCGCACCGGAAGGCTCCGAAGGCAGCGCTCCCACCGGCGAACCCTCGGCCCGCAGCTATCGAGGCTGCTCGGTCACGCTCGCCGCCGGCTCACCGCACGTCATCGCCGGCGAAACAGTCCAGCTCACAGGCACCCTGACCTGTCCTTCCAGCACCGAAGCAAGCACCCCGACGGTCGCGGTCTATCAGCGTGACGGCGGCCTGGCGAACCACGACTTGGCCGCCCCCAGCAACGTCTCGACGCTGCCAGACGGCTCCTTCACGATGACCTCCAAGCCACTGGAAGCGAACACCGTCTTCCAGGTCCAGGCCGGCCGCCACCGGGCCCGCGTGGCCGTCAAGGTCGCGCCGACGATCACGCTGTCGCTGTCGACACCCGACGCGCTGGCCTCGCGCAACGGCTCACACCGCACCCGCACGGTCGCGACCTTCACGGGCACGCTCACGCCGGCCGCGCCCGGGGCGCTCGTCGCCCTGCAGATCGCCTACGCCGGCTCCGGCGAACGCTGGCACTCGGTGGCCTTCGGACACGTCACCGCCGAAGGCACCTACACGATCCCCCACGTCTTCAAGAGCCCGGGCGCCGCGAACGTGCGGGCGATCGTCCACACCGGCCGCGGACACGCCGTGGGTATCTCCGAAGCGATCCCCTATCTCGCCGGTCAGCCGCAGAACCCGCAGCTCACGATCGAGAGCTCCGCGGACCCCGTCGTCTCGGGTCAGCCGGTGACGATCAGCGGTGTCGCCGCGGGTGCGGCGAGCACGCCGGTGAAGCTGCTCGCGAGCGTCGCCGGTGGGCCGTTCCTCCCGGTCGACGAAGCCACGACGGAAGCCGGCGGCATCTACGGCTTCACCGAGACGCCGCTCGAGAGCACCGTTTACCGGGTCAGCGACGCGACCACTCGCTCGACATCGCTGTTCGAGGGCATCGCGTTCGCGCTGACGAGCGAAGCGCCGCCAAGCACCGCTGCCGTCGGCACGCCCGTGACCTTCGCCGGCACCGCGACCCCGGCGACCGAAGGACAGCTCGTCCACCTCGAACAGCGCTACGCCTCCGGAGTGCGCTTCCACACGATCGCCACCGGAACCGTCGGCGCCTCCTCGCAGTACTCGATCGAACACGCCTTCGCGTCGGCCGGGACGGTGACCCTGAGGATCACAGTCCCGAGCGACGGCCACCGCGTCGCGACCAGCGGCGCGCCCTTCACCGTCGCCGTCAGCTAGCCGCGAGCGGCCTCGCCAGCCAGTTGACGACCGTCGTGTTGGCGGCGAACTGCTGACGCGTCAGCGGACCCTCGCCGGTCACCGCGAGCACCTCGTAGCCGAGGCTCTCGAGCAGGTCCCAGAGGGCCTCGGAGCGGGTCCCGTACAGCGCCGCGGCCGCCGCGACGTGCTCGAAGATCACGAGCGGTCCGGCCCGCGAGAGCAGCTCCCGGGCCCCTTCCAGGACCCCCAGCTCAGCGCCCTCGACGTCGATCTTTACAACTCGCGGGAGACGCGAGCCGATCTCGGTGTCAAGGGTCGAGACGGTCACGGTGATGTACTCGGGATCGCCGCGCTCGTCGCTCACCTCCGGGGATCGCTTCAGCCCGCTCCAGCCCTCGAGGCTTCTGAAGTGGCAGAACTCGGCCGTCTCCGGGCGTGCGCCCAGTGCCATCTGCCGGCACTCGACCTTCGGGAATGCCTTCGCGAGGTCGGCGGCCACCCGGGGAATCGGCTCGAAGGCGATGTGGTCGCCCTCGGGCGCGAGGCGAACGGCCTGCTCCAGCACCTGGCCGCGGTTGGCACCGATGTCGACATAGGTGCTCCCGCGACGCAGGGCGGCGGCGAGGATCGCCGTGATCGCGATCTCCTCGCGCAGCGTCTGTCTCGGCACGCTGTAAAAGGCCGCGAGCAGCTCGGGGCGCTCCAGACGGCGCGATGTTGCGGCGATGGCTCGTCTGAGAAGCGGCATCGGCGCATCCTCTCAGACCGCCCCCAGGCCGGGCTATGATCCGGCTTGCGATGCCTGACGTGACCTCGGTATTGCTGGTCACGCCGCGATGGACGAGGGACGGCGGCGTCGCGACCCATGTGATGGCAAGCGCCGAGGCGCTGGCCGCGCACGGCATTCGCGTCAGCGTCCTCGCCGCCCAGATCGACGAGACGGCGCTCACCGGCGAGGTGATGCTGATCCACAGCCCCACGCTGTTCGACCAGAGCGCCTCGGCCGATGAGAGGTTCGGCGCGGCGCTGGCCGGCGCTCCGGACGTCGTCCACCTCCACCAGTTCGAGGACCCCGACGCCGTGGCCACGATGCGGCGCGGAGCGCCGGTGCTGCTGAGCGCCCACGGCTACCTGGCGTGCACGTCGGGGGTTCACTACTTCCGCCCCGGGCATGAGTGCGGGCGTGCCCACGGGCCGGGCTGCATCCCGAACCTGATCGCCTGCGCTCACACCAGCGACCCGCGCGGGCTGCCGTCGGCCTACCGCCAGGCCGGGCGCGCGCTGCAGACGCTGCGAACGGTCGATCTCGCGATCTCCTACTCGACCGCGATGGACCGGCACCTCGCCATCAACAAGATCGAGCGCCGTGCCGTCGTCCCGCTGTTCTCGACGATGCGCCCCGCGACCGCCACCGAAGACGAGGCGCGCCGGCGCGTCGTGTTCGCCGGGCGTGTGGTGCTGCCGAAGGGGATCGCCGTCCTGATCCGCGCCGCCCACTCCGTCGACGCTGAATTCGTCATCTGCGGCGACGGCTGGCGGCTGGATGAGATGCGCCGTCTCGCGGCTCGGCTCGGGGTCGAGGATCGCGTCCACTTCCGAGGCTGGCTCGACAGCGAAGCGCTCGCCCGTGAGCTTGCCGAGGCCTCCGTCGTGGCGGTCCCCTCGATTTGGCCGGAGCCGTTCGGGCTGGTCGGCATCGAGGCGTTCGAGGCCGAACGTCCCGTCGTCGGCAGCGCGACGGGCGGGATTCGCGACTGGCTCGAGCACGGCGTCAACGGCCTTGCCGTCAAGCCCGGGGACGCCGACGCGCTGGCCGCGGCGCTCGGCGAGCTGCTCGCCGACGGCGAGCGGCGGCGGGCGATGGGAGCGGCCGGAGCCGCGCTGGCCGCCGAGCGCTTCACCGCCGAGCGGCACGTCGCCGGGCTGCTCGACGCCTACCGGCGTGCCCGCTCGGGCTGGCAGTAGTCTCAGCGCCATGGCCGTCCGACCCGACTCGCCGAGGGCCGAGGGCTCCTCCTCCCCGCAGAAGCCAAAGGTCATCTACGTGATGGGGCAAGGCAAAAGCGGCAGCACGATCCTCGGGGTCGCGCTGGGCAACTGCGATGGCGTGTTCTTCGCCGGCGAGCTGTGCACATGGCTGATGAACGCGGGGACGCCGGTGCTCGGCGGCTCGGAGCGGACGCGCTTCTGGCAGGAAGTACGGCTTAAAGTCGAGGGTGCCTCCGAGCTGTTCGGGGGTCGTGCTTTCAACCTCCTGGAACGGTCGCTGTCGGCGATCCGGGTCGACAGGTTCCCCGCCCAGGCCAGGCTGCGCGGGCGCTACCGCGAGGTCACGGAGGGTCTGTACAGGGCAATCGCCGAGCGGGCGCAGGCCACCCACGTCGTCGACACCTCGCACCTGCCGTTGCGAGCACGCGAGCTGCAGGACATGGATGGAATCGACCTTTACCTCGTGTTCCTTGTTCGCAACACTGAGAGCGTGGTCGCCTCATACACCCGTCACGTGAAAACGCGTGAGGTCGCCGAGCGCCGCTGGCGCTTCTTCGTGATCAACGTGCACCTGTGGGTCACCTACGTCCTGTCCGTCCTCGTCTTCCTGCGTCAACCCCAGGAGCGCAGGATGCTGGTCCACCACGAGGACTTCGTCGCCAACCCCGAGGGGGTCCTGCGCGAGCTCCTGGAGTTCGCCGGATCCTCAGCCGAGCTTCCCGACCTGTCGACGCTGCGCACCGGAATCCCGCTGAAGGCCAACGCCCTCGTCCGCTCGGAGGTCGTGGCGCTGAAAGCCAAGGCGGCGGCACCGCACCGCTCCTCGCGGATGATGCAGATGATCCAGAGGCCCTGGACGATGATCCTCGGGCGCCTGCGCCCGGTCGCGACAGGCATACGAGCGCCCGAGCCAGAGGGGAGAGGCGCGTCGTGACGCCGGATGAGCTCGAAGAGCGCATCGCCGAGTTCACGCAGTGGAACTACCGCTTCGACTTCGAGGGCGGCGTCACGACGCCGGTGCCGGACAGCAGGATGATCAACCGCCAGGAACAGCGCCGCCGCTACTTCTTCGACGCGCTGCTGGGTCTCTACGGAGGCTCACTGGAGGGAAAGCGGGTGCTCGACCTCGGATGCAGCGCCGGGTTCTGGGCCCTGCAGGCGATCGAGGCGGGCGCTGAGTTCGTGCTGGGGATCGACAACCAGGACACCTTCATCGACCAGGCCAGCCTCGTCTTCGAGGCGAAGGGAATCGATCCCTCGCGCTACCGCTTCGAACGCAACGACATCTTCGCGAGCCGCCCACGGGAGCGCTTCGACGTAGTGCTCTGCCTGGCGGTGATGAACCAGGTCTCACAGCCCGTCGAGCTGTTCGAGCTGATGTCGCAGACCGGCGCCGAGCTGGTCCTCGTGGAAACCGAGCTGGCCCGCTCCTCCTCGTCCGTGTTCGCGCTGTCCACCCGCGGCGACGGGCGCAAAGCCGAGGACACCACGATCGTTCTCGTCCCGAGCCGTAGCGCGGTGAGCGAGCTGGCAGCCGAATTCGGCTATCGGGCCGTGGCGCTGGCGCGGAACATGACCGACTACACGGGCCTGAAGGACTATGCGACGCAACGACGGCTGGCCTTCTTCTGCTCGAAGGGCCCGTCGCTCGCCGCGATCCCAGAGGAGGAGTCCTCGATCGTGCCATGGTGGCTCGCCCCACTCGATCCCCGGCCGCGGCTGCGGGCTCGTCGCGGTTGAGCGCGTGGGCTCGGGTTCGCGTCGGCGCTCAGACGCAGGAGGGCGTCCGTCGCTCCTCTGCCTCTCGCCGTCGTTCCCGCCGCGGCCGGCGCCGACCGCGATCCGCGCGGGGAAGCTGCTTGAGCGGCTGAGCTCGGAGTGGGACGTGATGGTCCTCGCCCAGGGCGAGGCCGAGTCCCCCGCGCCCGCGGTTCGCGTGGAGACAGTCCGCAGCCGGCGCCCGCACCGTCTGCTGGCCCTGCTGCGGCGGCTGCGGATGGACAAGCTGCTGGAGATGATCGTCTGGCCGGACGAGTCGATCTTCTGGGTGATCCCGGCGATCCTGGCCGGCAGGCGCGTGATCCGTCACGAGCGTCCGAGCGCGATCGTCGTCTTCACGATGCCTTACTCGGGTGCGCTGGCCGGCATCGCGCTGAGGCGTCTGAGCGGGTTGCCGCTGGTCGTCAACTTCGACGACTCGCCGACCTGTACCGACATGCATCCGTACTTTCCGACGCGCCTGCATCACCGTCTCGCCCGCGCCCTGGAGGACTTCTGCATCCGCCATGCCGACGCCGTCGTGTACGTCTCCGCGAGGAACCTCGAGAGGGTGCGGGCCCGCCAGCCCGAGGCAATACGCGAGCGGCTCCATCTGGTCCGCTACGGCGCCGATCCGCCGCAAGCGCCGGACGTGCCCCCGTCGCGAGACTTCGAGCTCGTCTATGTCGGCGCGATGTCGGGCTGGTGGTCGCTCGTCGACGCCGAGCCGGACCCGAGCCCGATGGCGCGGATCTACGGAGCATGGACGCGGCTCGGCCGCTTCGAGCTGACGAAGCTCGACCAGCGGACCTCCTCGCCGGCGGTCGTCGGCCGCGCGATCGTCGGCGCGATCGCGAGCCATGCCGCCTGGGTGGGACGCGTGAAGCTCACCGTCTACGGCAACCCCTACCCGCCCGCGCTGGTCGAGCGTGCGATGGCGAGCGCCGGCGTGGAGCGCGTCGTCGAGGTCAACGGCCCGGTCCCGCATGAGGAGGTCACGGCGATCGTCGCCGGCGCGGACCTGCTGTTCATGACGCTGCCGAAGCGACTCGACGACTCGCCCGGCGGGCGCATCTCGGCGAAGACCTACGAGTACCTGGCCACCGACCGTCCGATCCTCGCCGCCGTGCCCCGTGGCGAGAACTGGGACTACCTGACCGGCAAGGACGGCGTCTGGCTGGTGGCTCCCGACGACGAGGCCGGGATGCGCGCGGCGATCGTCGAGCTCGCGAGCGCGAAGTTCGCCGGTTCCCCGATGACCTTCCCCCGCGAGGATCTCCGCGAGGAGCTCTCATACGACACGCGGGCAAAGGAGTTCGCGGCTGTCATCCGCGCCGCGCTGGACGCCCGGCGCTAGACCGCCTGGCGACCGGCACAGGCCTGCTCGATAGCTTCGGTCACGACCTCGGCGCTGCGCTCGACGCTCATGTGCGAACGGGCGAACTCGGCGCCGCGAGCCCCCACCTCCTCGCGCCAGGCGGGATCGCGCAGCAGCGGCTCGAGCTTGTCGGCGAGCGCGCGCGGATCGGCCTGGGCAATCTCGGCCGCGCGCGCTGCGATCAGCTCATCCCACGCCAGCGGGCCGTCGAGTGCCACGACCGGTCTTCCCGACGCGAGCGAGCCCGTCAGCGTCCCCTTCCTGGAGGTCGCGCCCGAGCGTTCGGGGTGAAGCAACGCGTCGCAGGCCGCGAGCGCATCAGAGAGCTCGGCGGGCGATAGCACGCCGGAGAACGACAACTCGACTCCGCGCGCGCCCGCCTCGGTGCGCCAGCGCTCGGCCGCGGCGCTGTCGGGACCCGGAGCCCCGAGCAGCACCAGGCGGGCAGGGAGTCCGCGCTCGCCGAGCAGCCGCAACGCATCGAGCACGAGTGAGGCGGCGGCGCCCTCGTAGGCGTAGCCGAACAGGCCGACGCTGTGCTCGCCCTCGGTCCGCTCCCCCGGCAGCGCGCGCGGCGCCGGCAGGTTCGAGAAGACCGGTGCGAGGTAGATCGGGCAGCGAGGCAGCAGGCGATTGGATCGCAGCGCCTCGGCGCGAAACGGAGCCGTCACGACGACCGCCGCGCACGAGCGCATCAGCTCGATCGAGAGCGTCCGCTGCGTGAAGGCCCAGACGGCGCCGCGGAGACCGCCGATCCGCCACGGGTAGGCGATCTCGTGGAGCAGCCCGACAATCGGACGCTCACTCGCCCGAAGCGCCGCCAGCACGGACGCGACGAACAGCGGCAGGCCCCGATAGGAGTAGGAGAAGACCGAGTAGTGCAGCAGGATCGCATCCGGGCGGTCGCGCTCGAGCTCGGCTCGCAGCTGCGCCGTCCAGGCCCGGAACTCCGCCCGGCAGCCCCGCAGGCCATGCTCGCTCCTCGTCAGCCAGTGCGTCGAGCAGTCGACGCCACGCGCCCCCAGGGCCTCGGACAGCAGCGCCGCGTGGTCACGCACCCCGCAGGTGGCGGCTTCCGAGACGCCCACGACCGCGATCCGAAGGGGGCGATGCGGTGCGTCAGCCATCGTGGGACCGAGAGCCCGTCGCCCACAGCTCACCGCGGCAGGCGGCCTCGATCGCCTCAGTCAGCGCGCCGAGATCCCCCGTCGCCAGGACCAGGCCGTCGCGGTCCGGAGAGATCAGCTCCTTCATCCCAGTGTCCTCGCTGACGATCACCGGCACGCCCACCGCCAGCGCCTCGGCGGGAGCGTAGGCGAAGCCGTCCTCGTAGGCCGGGTGGACACACACGCCGGCGCCGCGGAGCCATGGCAGCGGATCCCCGGGCGAGACGACGATGCGGGGATCGGCCGCACATGCGCGCTGGACGAACTTCCGCATCCCCGGCGTGCCCCAGCCTCCCACCAGCCGCAGAGTCATGTCCAGCCCCGGGAGAGCCCGTACGGCGTCGATCAACAGCGGCACGCCCTTATGCACCGAGAGGCTGCCGACGTAGACGACTTCGAAGCGCTCCGAGACCACACGCTCACCGACTGCTGAGTAGCGCGGATGCGGCGTCAGCGGGAAGTCGCAGAGCACCTCCTCGCGGACTCCCTGCTCGAGAAACGACTCGCGCACGTAGCGCGAGGCGACGTAGATGCGATCGGCCTCGGCGTACTCCGCGAGGTTGCGCTCGAGCAGCCGCGAGGCCCACGAGCCTTCCAGCGGGTAGGCCCGGCGGGCCAGCTCGTGGCGGCGCCGCAGCAGCCGCAGGTGGGGGTTGGCGGAGACGAGCGCGACCGACTCGTATCGTGCCCGCCTTGCGGCGCTGAGCTGGCGCAGCGCCTGGCTGTTGAAGGCGATCAGGTGCTCGGCCTCGGGCAGACGAGCGGCCGCGTAGGCGTCGAACTCGATCATCGCGGCGGCGGTGCGAACCCCCACCGAGGTCGGCAGCGGCAGCGCGCGCAGGAAGCTCGTCAGGTAGGGCACCCCGAGCACGTGGCGGGCGGATCCGGCCGAGCCGCGCTGCGCGCCGCTGAGGCCGACAGCGGGTTGCCCGGCACGCCCGAGCGCGTCGAGGATCTCCTGCATGTGGCGCCCGAGCCCGCCCGAGCCCGGCGCGGCGGTGCATGTGACGACGGTCTTCCCCGACGGCATGGCGGCGAGCTGCTCGCGGGCCGCCGCATCGCGCCGTCCTGGGCCGATGCCCCCCTCGCCCGGCAATCCCGTCCTCGCCGGCGCGGTCATCACTCCGCGTGCGAGCTCGCCGCGGGTCCCAGCCGCGAGAAGACCGCGCTCCAGGGGAGATGCACGAGGGAGGTGATCCAGGAGCCCTTCGATGGTCGCTCAGGACGGCCGTTGAGCGATACGACGTCGGTGCGAAGTAGACGGTTGCCCTGAAAGGCAAGACCGGTGTCGAGCCTGTCGAGATCCGGCAGCGGCGCGGCGGACCCGGCGCAGTCAAGGATCTCGCGGACCACTCCCCCGGGATCGGCGACGAAGGCCTCGTGGCTCACGAACAGCCGCCGCTCGCGGGGGTGTCGCAGGAACACGAACACCGAGAGCAGGTAGGTCAGCCACAGGTAGGCGTTCGTCATCGGCATCTTCCAGGTCTGCTTGTGCGGCACGTTCTCCCGCGCGTAGGAGGCGACGACGCTCTGGGGGTTGCGCACGACGAACAGCAGATACAGCTCGATCCCGTCCAGCGCCTGCAGGTGACGTGCTCGCCTTGGGAAGTGCGAGGTGTCGACGACATAGGCCGATCCCGAGGTGCGTGCGATCGCCCGGTAGAGATCCTCAGTCGCACGACGATACGATGCCCTCAGCCTGCGCTGGACACGCCGGCGCCTGGGGCGAAACGCGCCCGAGGACTGCTCGATCCAGCGGGCCGGACGGCCGAGCAGCTCCGGGTCGACCTCGACCTGGCCGCGAACCTCTTTCCAGAATCGCGCGCGCTCCTCGCCGGGAAGCCGTGGCTTGCCGTCGTAGCGAAGCCATCTGGCGATCTCGCCCGCGAAGAACACGTCGGCGCAGTTGCCGAGCGTCATGCCGAGGATCGTGCTGCCGCTGTGGCCGGCGCCCATCACGAACAGCACCTTCGGCTCGGGCACTGACTGCGACGGCCCCATATGGCTCTTATTCTCGCAGACCCGGCCGGCCCAGCGCTTGCGAGCGATGGCCTCGGGACAGGCGCACGGCTAGGTCGGGCGGCCTGCCTCGTCGCTCGAGCCAGAGCGGGAGTGCTCGAGTTTCGAGAAGACGATCTTCCACGGCAGGTTCAGCAGCCTAGTCAGGCGCGAGCCGGGAGCCGCTCGCAGCGGTTGCGGCTCCAGGGCGACGACCTCGTCGCGCAGAAGGCCGTTGCCCTGAAAGGCGACACCCGTTTCGAGCGCGCCGAGGTCCGGGACCGCCTCGGGCGAGCCCACGGCGGCGAGGATGCCCGCGAGCACGGCATCGGGATCGGCGATCAGCTCCTCGTAGCGGACCAACAGCCGCCGCTCGCGCGGCTGGCGCAAGAAGACGTACAGCGAAAGCAGGTGGCTCAGCCACATGTAGGCGTTGGTCGTGAGGATGTTGAACCGAGGGAAGTCGACGTCGTCGCGCGAGTAGGAGCCGACCACGTTCTGCGGGTCGCGCACCACGAACAGCAGATGCAGCTCGATCTCCTCGAGCGCCTGGAGCTGCCGCGCCCGCCTCGGGAAGTGCGATGTATCGACGATGTGCGTCGCTCCCGCGACCTGTGCGATCGCGCGGTAGAGGTCCGCCGTCATGCGCCGGTAGGCGGGTCGCAGCCGCCGCTGAGCAAACCATGTCCCGACGCTGAACAGCCCGGCTGTTTTCTCGAGAGCGCGCGCTTTCTTGACCGGGAAGCCGGCGGGTATCTCCACGAGCTCGCGGACCTCGCTCCAGAATCGCTCGCGCTTCTCGCCACCAAGCGGCGAGAACCCCGATTTGCCGATCCATAGGTGCAGCTCGCCCGCATAGAGGATCCGGGGGCAGTTCCCGAGCGCGATCCCGAGGATCGTGCTGCCGCTGCGGCCCGTGCCCATCACGTAGACGACCTTCGGCTTCGCTTCACCCATAGCGATGTGCCTGCTCAGCTCGCCGAGCCGGTGAGATCCGCGAGCGCGGCGGAGACCCCTTCGCAGACGACCTCCGGCGCGAACAGGCGCTCGGCCTCCGCGCGCGCCTTCGCCCGTGTTCCCACGGGATCCTCGCGCAGCCGCTCGATCGTGGCGATGATCCCGGCGGCCATCGCCTCGACGTCGCCGGGTGCCGTGACGGTGGCCACCGACCTGTCGACGCGCTCGATCGCTCCCACCTCGCTGGTCGCCACGACCGGAACTCCGGAAGCCAGCGCCTCAGCCACCGTCAGCGCGAACGCCTCGTACTTGCTGGCCTGCAGCAGGATGTCGCTCCCGGCGAGCTCGCCGGGGACCTCCGAGGCGTGGACGTGGCCCGCGTATTCGGAGTTCTCGGCGGGCAGGTCGTCGAGCAGCTTCGTGTAGCTGGACCAGACGCTGGTGCCGCCGACGACGCGGATCCGGACGTCCACGCCACGCTCGAGCAGGAGCTTGGCGAGCGCGACGACATGCTCGACGCCCTTGCCGGTCGCGATTCGCCCCAGCACGATGATCCTCGGTGGGGAGCCCAGCTCATGGCCGGTGTTCTCGAAGCGGTCCAGGCGCACCGGATTGGGGACCACCGCGGCGTTCTCGCGCCGGAGCCCATAGTCGCGAATCAGATGTTCGCGGAACACCTCGCTGATGCACACAACCAACGAGGCGCCGCGGATCTGGCGCCGCTGGACGCGCGCCCGCAGCCACAGCATCGCCGCGGCCAGCGCGAAGGCATAGGTCGGCCGGTTGGCGAAGCTGAGCCGGCGCTCGCGCAGCAGGAACCTGAACGCGTCCGCGCTGCTCTGCCCCGGGTGCACGACGATCGGAACGCGGCGCCGCAGACGGCACGGAATCGACAGGTTCTCGACGTTGGAGAACTGGTAGAAGACGTCATAGGGGTCCTCCCGGTGCCTGCGCAGGACCTCCTTGCGCAGGCGGAAGGAGGCAAACGCACGCGCGACCAGCGCGCTCGCGAAGGCCGTGACCCGATTGCGGCTGTACCAGCGGTTCCACGCCCAGGCGCTCCTCCCCCACACGAACGTGAGGTTCTCGACGCCGGTGATCCGTGGCAGCAGCTCGTGCTCGCGGGCCGGGAAGAAGCAGTCCACGCGATGACCCAGCCCGGGCAGGCCATGCAGCAGATCGGTCGCGATGCCTGGCACGCCTCCCACCTCTTCCGCGGGTGCGAAGCCGATCCAGGCGATCCGGAGCGGGCGCTCAGGCGACGTCGTCATAGCCCCAGAGGCTGACGAGGTCGCGGTCCAGGTGCTCTGAGAGCGACACCACCTCGCTCTTGAAGCGGCTGCGCAGCTCAGCCATCAGCCGCTCGTCGGGCGGTGGCGGCTCCGCGAAGACGAGCCTCCGGCGCACGGCATAGAGCGCGCGACGGCGCAGCTTGCCGGGAGTCAGCGCCTTGATGCCTGCCCGCAACGTGCGCGAGACCGGACCCCGGCCGACGCCGACCGCATGAACCAGCTCGTTCAGCCGCTGTGAGCGCGCGTGGACGGTCGGGTTCACCTCCGCTGCCTCGACGGGCACCGTGTCGTCGACGTCGAGGAAGCGCAGGACCTCGCGTACGGTCGCCTCGTTGTCGCGCCTGAAGTCGTCGTAGACGAGCACGAGGATTCGCTCGGCCGGAAAGACCTCCTGATAGCGGCGCAGCTGCTCGACGTAATGCACGTACTCGGAGTACGCGAGCGCCGCCGGCCAGTAGGTGTAGCGAGGGATGCTCCGACCGTCGCGCCGCTTGTCCTCGAGCGCCAACGCGGTCGCGAAATCGCTCTCGGTCTCGACGTAGGTTTCGAGGAACTGGAGGTGCAAGGACCTGAGGAAGCTCGCCGGCTCGCGCACGATCGCGATGATCCGAGCGTCGGGCTGGGCCTTGGCGATCTCCGCGGCGGCGTTCTGGCTCCACAGGTAGTACGGGGTGGCCTCGCCGATGCGCTGCCCGGGCGCGGCGCCCTCGAACAGCGCCCGGTACTCCTCGAGCGTCCGCGGCGTGCCTTCCGGGCGCGGTGGCGTGCGGACCTTCAGCTCGCCGGCGAAGAACCACGGCTCCTTATTGGCCGGCATGAACACCTGCGGATGGTCCCTAAGCATCTCGTAGAGGGCCGTCGTGCCGGACTTGGGATGCCCGACGATGAAGAAGTCAGGCAGCCGGCCCACGCCGCCGAGCGCGCGAGGGTCGTCCTCCGGGGCGTGCTCCGCCTCGGATCGTGCGGGGCTGCGCTCGCGGCTCAATGACGCGCTCCGGTGGCGATCATCGAGGCCGCGCGGTAGTAGGAGTTGTGCTCGCGCAGGTGGCCGAGGGTGTCAAAGGCGGCAAGTTTGCCGTCGAGGATCACCATCACGCGGTTGCAGATGTCGAGCGTCGACATGCGGTGGGCGATGATGAACAGCGTCAGCTCGTCCTTCAGTTGCGTCAGCGACTCCTGAATCAGCGCCTCGGATTTCGGGTCGAGAGCACTCGTTGGCTCGTCGAGCACGAGCACTTCGGGCTTCGCCGCGAGCGCGCGGGCGAGGCACAGCCGCTGCTGCTGACCGCCGGAGACCGCATCGGCGCGGGGGCCGACGAGCGTCTCGTAGCCGTTCTCCCAGCTGAGGATCTCGTCGTGGATGTGGGCGAGCCGCGCGGCACGTTCGACGGCGGCATCGTCGATGTCGCGGAAGAAGCGGATGTTGTCCGCCACCGAGGCGTGCAGCAGGCGGGGTTCCTGGGGTACGTAGACGACCCTGCGATGCCAGTCCTCGCGGACGTAGTCGCCGGCCGGCTCGCCGTTGACGAGAAAGCGGCCCTGCTGTGGAGCTCGCAGCTGCAGCAGGATCTGGATCAGCGTCGACTTCCCGGCGCCCGTCGGTCCGATGATCCCGACGACCTCGCCCCGGTCGACGTCGAAGCTGACGCTGGAGAGCACGGGCCGGTCGACCCGGTAGGCGTAGGACACGTCCTCGAACGCGAGCGTCTGCACCGCCGGCAGCGGCACCACGCCTTGGGGCGGGCTGCTTTCGGCGTAGCGCCGCTCCGCTTCCTGGGTGCGTTCGATGAAGGGCAGGCTCTGCGAGAGGCTCTGATAGGTGGCCAGCCCCTGCTGGCCGCTGCGGGCCGAGCGCACGAGCAGCAGGATGATCGCGCCGAGGGCGGCCGGGTGGCTCGAGCCGACCGAGTGGACGACAGCGAGCCCCGCCACCAGCAAGATGAAGATCAGGCTCTGGAAGAGGTTGGGGACGAGTTTGGTGAGGACCTGCGTGTCGAACAGGAAGCCCCGGGAGCGCTCGATCAGCGCGTCGATCCGTTTGCGCTGCTGGGGAGCGACGCCGAACACCTGGGTCTCCTCGGCGACGCGGATCGCCTCGTTGATGCCGCTTGCGAACTGCACCTGAGACTGGGACAGCGCCCGCGCGCGCCGCACGCCAATCGCTTTCAGCGGCCGGATCAGCATGAACATCAGCACGCCGGCGATGAGGATCGCCGCCGCCGCGACCGGGTTGAGCAGGAACGCGGTGATCAGCAGCGACAGGAAGTTCAGCGAGTTCGAGATCAGGCTGGTCGCACCGAGCGCGCCACCCGTCGCCTGCATCGTCTGGCTGGTCATCGTGTCCTGCAGCTGGCCCTCGCGGTCGCGCGACTGGATCTCCCACGAGGCGGAGGTGAAGGCGTGGAACAGTTTCGTGCGCAGGCTCGCCTGCACGTCGGAGGCGATGCGCGCGGGAAGGATCGAGATCGGGATCTGCATCAGCAGGCGGATCACCGCCAGCCCGAAGCCGATCGCGATCAGCGTGCTGACGCTGACGCCGAGGTGCAGCGAGCCGGCGTGCACGTGCACCTTCTTCGTCTTGCCGACGAGCGAGCCGGCGACCTCGGCGATGATCGCCAGCGATCCCGCTTCCGCGAAGCCCGAGACGAGCGAGGTGAACGCCAGGGCGACGACGGTTTTTCGCCGTGTGCCGAGCAGCACGTTCAGGCGTTCCGTCATCGACCATTCCTGGTTCGCCTTGGCCTCGTTGCGCTTGCGGCGCCCGATCATGCCGGGACCGCCGTGCGAATCGGAGCCGCCGGCCTCTCAGCGCCGCCGGCGGGTGCGGTGAGCCGCTCGGGGCTCCCGAGCCAGTAGGCGATGACCCCCGGCACGAACCACAGGAAGGCCCCGATCGTGACCGCCAGGGTCGGACCCGAGAGACCGTCGACCGTCAGGGCGATGAAGGCCGCCAGCAGGCCGACGAGGTAGGTACGAAGCTCGGGGTCTCGAATCCGTCGCAACTGCGTGACGCCGAGCAGGATCGTGTTGATCGACAGGCCCACCCAGATCAACAGGCCCGGGAACCCCAGTTCCTTCATCAGCAGGCTGAACGCCGAGCCACCCGTAATGCGCTGGCCTTCGAATTCGGGGTGCTGACGCCCTCCGAAGCCCGACACCGAGCCGGCGATCCCCAGCCCGTAGCCGAACGGGCCATGGATCAGATCATTGGGGATTTCACTCAGCGTCTGGGTCTTTGAGTTGCCGCCCGTTTCGCTGGCGCGCTGAACGCTCGTCAGGGTTTCCTGGCGGTGGAAGATCCCATTGCCCTCCGCCGCGATCAGCGCCGAGCCGACGGCGAACACGACAGCTCCGGTCGCCATCAGCCCGATCAGAGGACGACTCAGGCGCAGGCCACTCGTCAGCGACAGCGCCGCGAATGCGACCACGCCGACGACCCCGACGACGACCGAAGTTCGGGATGCGGCTGTTGCGATCGCGAGGACCGCGCCGATACAGAGGATCAAGATCGGCCATCTTCGGCGCAGGGGGCTGGCCGCCAGAAGCGCCAGCAGGCAGGGGAGCGTGAGGGCGCCGATGCCGCCGCCGAAGCCGGAGTCAGAGCCCAGCGCGGGCGGGCGGATGCGCGCCTGCCCTTCGACCGAGTAGGTCCGGCCGCTGATGCCGTTGTGGTTCCCCCCGAAGGCGAGTTCGCGGTAGCCCGGCCCCCAGGTCGCGAACTGGTGCGGGCTGAGACGGGCCTGGACCGCGCCGACCACCCCGTTGGCGAGGGCGATCACGCCGAGGATGATGAAGAACTGACGGAACCGGCGCTTGTCGCGCAGGATCACGTAGCCGAAGAAGAAGAAGGGGACCCACTCGAGCTGCTGGC
Organism: Solirubrobacteraceae bacterium; assembly: GCA_036271135.1. GTDB lineage: Bacteria > Actinomycetota > Thermoleophilia > Solirubrobacterales > Solirubrobacteraceae > Palsa-744. The sequence goes on along the minus strand of DATBBF010000019.1, from coordinate 136,605 downwards.
GGTAACCGCCGAGGCTCTTGAGGAGTCCGTGGGTGCGAGGGTTGAGCGCCTCGACCAGCACGAACGCCACGAACGCCAGCACCCATCGGGACAGCGGCGGGACCGTCACGCGCTCACTCGAGACGACCATTCTCAGCACCATGCCCAGACCGATCGCGAGGATTAGGATGTCGCGCAGGCCGGAGGCGATCTGAGTGGCGGCCTCGAGCTTGATGGGGCCGTCGAAGACCCCCAGGTAGAGGGCCAGCAGCGTGAGCGTGATCGTGTAGCGCCTACTGAGCAGCAGCACCATCACGCCGATGACGCCCACCACCACCCCGGCGACCAGGATCGGGTTGGGCTTCGGATAGGAGACCGTGATCGCCAGTCCGAGTACGAGCGGTACGAGCGCGATCGCGGTGACCGTCAGCAGATCGTGCGCGCGCCTGCCGAGAACCGCCGGATGCGTCCCCGGCCGCCGCCCTCCCAGCTGCGGGTGAGTCGTGTTCACGGCCCCGTGAGCCTGCTGCGCCAGCCTCTCCCGCTGTAGGTCGAGAAGCCGTAGCGCTGGATGTCTTTCTGCGAGACGCCGTTGGCGACGACCCCCAGGACCGGCGCGCTGGGCGACTGCGCGAGCAGCTCCATCAGTCGCCGCGCGGCGACGTCACGGGTCTGTCCACTGCGAGCGACGATCACGATGCCGTCGACCAGAGGGAGCAGCGGGATCACGTCGCTGACCTCCAGCGGCGGCGGCGCGTCGACGAGCACGTAGTCGAACTCCTCGGCCAACGAGCGCAGCGTCTCGTTCGTCGCCGGGCCGGCGAGTGCCGCAGTCGGGTTCTCGACGACGCCGCCGACGAGCACCGACGCCGCGCCCCGTGTCGGCGCCTGCACGAGCGTCGCGACCGGCGAGGAGCCGGGGACACTCGGCTCGGGCGCGGAGAGGCCGGCTCCGGGCACGCCCTGGATCGCTTCGGCGATCGTCAGCCGGCCCTCCAGCACCTCCGCCAGACCGGGCCGGTCGCCGACGCCGAGCATGCGGGCGAGCCGGGGGCGACGGAGGTCGGCCTCGACCACGACGACCGACGCGCCGGCATCGCGTTGGATCAGCGCCAGATCGGCGATCACGGTCGACTGGCCGTCACCGCCCTGGGCGCTGACGAACAGGAAGGTACGGGGCTTACGCGCGCCCTCGGCCGCGCCGACGCCTCCGACCTGGAGCGCCGTATGCAGGCGCTGCAGCGGCTCTCGTAGCCTTTTGGAGGGTCGCGGCTGACCGTCGCTGGTCACGATCGGACGTTTCACAGCCGCCAGCGCGGCGAGGATCTTCGTGTTGAAGGCCGCCTCGATCTCGGCCAGCGAGCGCAGGCGGTTGTCGAAGCGAGCAAGCGCGTAGGCGACGAACGCGGCCAGCAGAAGGCCGACCACGAAGCCGAAGACCGCGTTGCGTTTCGGCGAGGTCGAGAGCTTTTTGGATTTCGCCGTCTCGACCTGTCGCACGCTGACGATTCCGAGATCCGATTCGAGCTGATTGATTTTGCTGCTCAGCTGTGCGAGCTGAAGCGCCACCGAGGTGCTGGCGCCTTTGCCCTTCGCGGAGGTGCCCCCGTTCGAGCCTTTGCCTTTCGTGGCCGCCTGGGCCGCTTCGGCTTCCGCGGCCTCGGCTTCCTGCGTCGCGGTGATCCTCCGCACCTGGCGGCGGGTCAGTGAGATCGCCGATTCGACCGCATGTTTGTATTTGTCGTTCTGCCGTTTGACGTATGTCTGCGCGGTCACATCAGCCAGCAGCGTCGCGCCCTTGGCCTTTCGCGCTTCCGCCGTCAAGGTGATGAACTCGCTCTTTTCCGTCGCTTTCGCCTTGACTTTCCCGGCCAACGCGGACTTCACCTCCGGCGAGCGCGGCATCTTGCGCAGGCGGTCTTTGACGACCGACTTGATGATCGCCGAGTTGATCAGCACCGCCTGGGCGCTGCCTTCGGGAGAAGCGTTCTTCTTGCCTCCGATCGACCCGTTCCCGTTGACCTGAACCTGTTCTTCGGCGCCGGAGCCGAGATAGATTTGACTGCTCGCCGAGTAGCTCGGGTGTTTGTGCTTGTAGTACACAAACGTTCCGGCGGCGACGAGCACGCCGACGGCGAGAATCAGCCACTTGCGCCTCCAGATGGGCGCGAACATTGCGCTGGCGTCGTTGGTCTCGTTCATGGCTCGTCGGTTCGAGGTCCGTGCAAGGTCGCCGCTTTCGCACCGGCAGGCCAGCTTAAGGGTACTTGTAAGCAGGCACTAAAGCCAGTCGTGCCACGGGTTGTTGCAAGCGTGCGACGATGTCTACATGCGCGTGTCGTCCGCCCTCCCCGCCGACTCCGCGGAGCGCCAGGAGGGCCGGCGGCTGCTGGTCGTGAGCCATCCGGCCGTAGTAGATGTCAACCAGGAGGTCTACCTCGAGCTTCAGCGCCGTGGTTGGGAGGTGACGATCGTGGTGCCGAGCCGCTGGCGTCACGAGTACTCCGACACGGACGTCGCGCCGAAGGCGCTGCCTGGCTTGGAGGGGGCGCTCAGGCCGACGCCGATCGTGCTTCCGGGGCGCCCGCAGCGACATGTCTACCTGACGAGCGCCAGGCGCGTCTGTGCCGAGCTGCGACCCGACGTCGCCTTTCTGGAGGCCGAGCCGTACTCGCTGCCGGCGATGCAGTGGGGCCGAGCCTGCGTGAAGCTCGGAATCCCGTTCGGGGTGCAGTGCTACGAGAACATCGACCGTCCCTTGCCCGGGCCGGTGCGAGCGCTCCGCTCGTGGGTGCTGCGACACGCGGCGTTCGTGGCGGCGCGCTCGGACAGCGCCGCGCGGTTGGCGCGCGACTGGGGGGCGAGGGGGGCCGTCGGGCTGGCACCGCCCGCGGTCCCTGTCTGGGAGGCCGTTCCGGAGGCTCCCGAGCACCCCTTCACCGTCGGCTACGCGGGCCGGCTGATCGAGAGCAAGGGCCTTGCCGACCTGCTGGCGGCGGTGCGGCGGCTGGAGGCCCCGGTCGAGCTGCTGCTGCTCGGCAACGGAGCGATGCGCGGCCGGCTCGAGGACCAGCCGATCCCCGGCTCGCGCGTGCGGGTCATCGACGGGCTCAGCCACGATCGGATGGCCGCGGGCTACGCCCAGCTCGACGTGCTGGCGCTCCCCTCCCACACGACCCCCACCTGGAAGGAGCAGTTCGGCCGGGTCATCATCGAGGCGCTGTGGTGCGGAGTGCCGGTCGTCGGCTCGGACTCGGGCGAGATCCCCTGGCTGATCGGCCTGACCGAAGGCGGGCTCGTGTTCGAGGAGGGCGACGTCGACGCGCTCTCCGCACGGCTCGAGGAGCTGCGAGGCTCGCCCGAGCTGCGACGGCGGCTCGCCGAGAGCGGGCGCGCGGCCGTCGAGCGGATGTTCACGGTCCCCGCCGCGACCGATCAGCTGGAGGAGCTGGTGGTGGGAGCCGTAGAGAGGTCCCTGCAGACAGCCTGAGCATCGCGACCCGCACGCCGCAACGCCGGCGCGTCAGCCTCGCGCGGCGGTCGCGAGCCACTCGAACAACGCCTCGTGCTCCTCGATCATCCGCGTGCGACTGAAGCCGAGAGCCGCCTGCCGCGCGGCCTCGCCCAGCCGTGAGCGCAGCTGCGGGTCCCCCGCCAGCCTCCGGAGGCGCTCGGCGATCACGTCCGCGTCGGCCGTGACGAGAAAGCCGTTCTGCCCGTCGACGATCAGCTCGCGCACGCCGTTGACGGCCGTCGCCACGACCGGCAACCCGCTCGCGGCCGCCTCGAAGGTCACGAGCGAGAAGGTCTCATAGCTCGATGCCATCACGAACGCGTCCGCCAGCGCATAGACCCGCTCCACATTGCCGGTCGCCCCCAGCCAGCGCACCGACTCCCCCACTCCCAGCGTGCGGGCCAGCTCCTCGTAGCGGTCGCGATCGCCGGCGCCCGCGACCATCAGCACCCAGCCGGGCGCCATCGCCAGCGCGCGCAGCACCTCGGCGAGTCCCTTTCGCTCCCACTCGCTGCCGACGAAGGCCGCGATCAGCGATCCATCCTCGATCGCCAGCTCCCGGCGCAAGGCTCGCGCGCTCTGCTCGTGAAGGCCGGGGGCGAAGCTGTCGGTGTCGACCCCGTTGTAGATCGTCACGACGCGATCGGCAAGCTGTGGGTAGTGCTCGCGGATCTCCTCCGCCACGCCCTCCGAAACGCAGACGAAGGCGCGTGCGTGGCCGGCGCGGAAGCTCAGCCGCTCGCCGATCCGCTTCAGAGCGCCGGTCATCGCGATGTGCGCACGGAACAGGAGCGTGTCGCGGCTGGGTGTCGCCGTCCCCACCTGCTGGCAGTAGTGGACGGCAACCGAGTCGACGCGGTTGAGGACGATCGCCCCGGTCGCCTGGACGACTCCCCGGCGCCGGCGCCGCACAGCGAGCGAGCCTGCCAGCAGGAACCACGGGTAGGCGATCAGGAACGGACGTCCGGGACCGCGCACGCGATGGAAGTCGACCTGGACGCCGGGCGGCAGCTCGCAGGTGCGCGCGATCACGGTCACCGGGTGGCCCAGCGCGACGAGCCCCACGATCAGCTCCGAGAGCTGGCGCTCCATGCCGCCCCGCACCGACCCGATGTCGTGGGCGACGATCGTCACCTCGCCGGGCGCGCCCGCGATCATCGCGCCGCGCCGCGCTCGATGACAGCCTCCAGGGCGGCGAAGAAGCGCCTGCGCATCGCGGCCTCGGTGAAGTCGCGCATGAAGCTCTCGTGACCCGCGCGGCCAAGCTCCTGGCGCCGCTGCTCGGAGGCCAGCAGACCCTCGAGGGAATCGGCAAGAGCGGCGGGCTCGCCGGATGCGGCCAGCACACCGGTGACGCCATCTTCGACGATCCCGGCAGGACCGCCCGAGTTCACCGCCAGAACCGCCACCCCTCGCGCCATGCCCTCGAGCAGCACGATCCCGAACGGCTCGGGGTCTGAGGCGTTGACGAGGACGTCGAGCCGTTCGATGTAGGGCCCCGCGTCCGCGACCTGGCCGGTCAGGGTGACTTCTGAGGCGAGGCCGAGCTCCTCGATCAGGCCCGGCAGGGACGCCGCGTAGTCGGTCGAGAGACCGTAAGCATCCCCTCCGACGATCAGCGTGTGCAGCCGGTGCCCGCGCTCTCGCAGCAACGCGTGGGCCCTGAGCAGCCGGTCCTGGCCCTTCCAGGGTTGCAGGCGTCCGACGAGACCGACGATGGGCACTCCCACGGGCAGGTCGAGCGACACCGTCGGTGAGCCGGCTGCGGGAACCGGAGCGCCGGCGGCCACGACGAACGTGTGCCGCGCCGGGAACAGGCGTGCCTGGGCGACGGCGGCGGCCTGCGAGGTGCAGCCGATCGCGACCGCCGGCAACAGCGTCGCGACGCGATCGAGCCAGTTTCCGCCGGGGATCGAGTGCTGCCACCAGACCACGCGGCGCGCCATTCCCGCGAGTAGTGCGGCGGGAGCTCCGTAGAGCTGGGTCTTGGCGGCCCAGTTGAGGATCAGATCGGGGTTGCGGCGGCGCATCAGACGGGCGAGTCGGACGACGCTGACGGCCGAGCGGGTGACGTCGCGCAGGCGACCGGTGGCGATCACGTCCACCTGAAAGCCCGCCTGCCTGAGCTGCACCGGCCAGCTCCCGCCCTGCATGAACACGAGCTCGAGCTCGTGGCCTTCCTCTCTGGCGCCGTCGAGCACGCCCTGGAGCATCGACTCGGCTCCTCCGAGCGGCTCGCCCCACGGGACCGTCACGAGGATTCGCACGCGACGCCCCTCACCCTGCGTCGAGAGCGGAGCGCGCCACCGCGGGCCGCAGACGCCTCAGCGCGAGCTTCAGCGGTGCCTGCAGCAGGCTCGTGAGCAACGAGGCGTTGCGCACTGGGTCGGTCCCCGGTTTCAGCGACAGGACCGCCGAGCGGGTCACGCGATTGCCCTGCAGGGGGAGCCCGATCCGAAGCGAGGAGAAATCGGGCATCGCGGTCTCCGGGGAGCCGGCAAGCGTCATCAGCTGGTCGATCGTCGAGGCCGGGTCGGCGACGAAGTCCTCGTATCTCAGAAGCACACGCCGATCGCGTGGGTGGCGCAGGAACGTGACCAGCGAGAGCAGGTGCGTGACCCACAGGTAGACGTTGGTGTGAAGCGTCGACTTGGTGAACTCGCCGACGTCCTGACGGTTGAACGAGGCGACGACGCCCTGCGGATCGCGCACGAGGAAGATCAGGTACAGGTCGATCCCGTCGAGTCGCTGGAGCTGTCTCGCTCGCAGCGGATAGTGCGAGGTGTCGGCGATCGTCCCGTCGCCCGACGCCCGGCTGACGGCGCAGTAGAGGTCCTCGGCGACCGCCCGGTAGCGCCGGCCGAGCCGGCGCCGGAGCGGCCACTTGCGGACGCGCAGCAGCGACATCGAGCGCTCGATCGCGCACTGGGCCTCGTTCCCGTACATCTGCTCCGCCATCTCGGGATCGTCGAGCGCCACACGAACCTCCGCCCAGAAGCGCAGGCGATCCTCGTCTTCGACCTGTGGAACGCCGGAACGGGCGAGCCAGTTGTCAAGCTCGCCGGCGAAGAACACGCCCTCACAGTTGCCGAGCGTGATGCCGAGCGTCGTCGAGCCGCTGCGGCCCGCCCCCATCACATAGAGGACGCGCGGCCGGGCCGCGGTGCCCCTCTCAGCCCGGCTCCTCATAGCCCCAGAGGCTAACGAGATCGCGGCCCACGTACTCGCCGAGCGCCACCACCTCGCCGGCGAAACGACGGCGCAGCTCGAGCATCGTGCGCTCATCCGGCGGCTGCGGTGAGCCGTAGACGAGTCCCCGGCGCGCGGCCCGCATCGCGCGATCGCGCACGGCGCTGGAGCTGGCGGCCTTGACCGCCGCCTTGACGGTTCGCGAGACCGGGCCGGTGCCGACCGAGACGGCGTGGATCAGCCCGTCGAGCTGCTGCGAGCGCATACGTCGATCCGAGGGGTTCGCGTCGAGCGCCTCCAACGGGCCGTCGTCGCTCACACCGAGGAACCGCTGCACTTGACGCACCGTCCCCTCGTTGTCGGCCCTGAAGTCGTCATAGATCAGGACCAGCACCTGCTCGGGCCCGAGCGCCTCGTGGAAGCGGCGCAGCTGCTCGGCGTAGCGGACGTGGTCGGAGTAGAAGAGCATCTGCGGCAGATGCGAGCGGCGCGGGATCTTCCGCCCCGCGCGCCTGTCCGGCTCGAGCGCGACCGCCTTTCGAAGGTCCTTCTGGGTCTCGATGTGGTCGAGCAGCATCTGGTGGTGAAGCGAGCGCAGGAAGCCCGCCGGCTCACGGAAGATCGCGATCACCCGCGCGTCCGGGCGCAGCGCCGCGATCCGCTCCGCCGCCTCCCGGGATCGCAGGTAGGAGGACGATGCCTCCCCCACCCGCTGATCAGCGCCGGCGTCCTCGAACAGCCGCAGGTACTCCTCGAGCGTCTCCGGAACGGCGCCCGAGCGCGCCGGTTGGAAGCGGGGGCGCATGTCGCCGGAGAAGAACCACGGCTCCTTGAAGTCGGGCATGAAGATCTGCGGATGGCGGCGCAGCATCTCGTAGAGAGCGGTGGTCCCGCACTTCGGGTGCCCCGCGATGAAGAAGTCCGGTACGCGTCCGGAGCCGCGCGGCGTGACGGTCATCTCAGTCGAGGCGGTCGTAGCCCCACAGGCTGACCATGTCGCGGTCGAGGTACTCGCTGAGCGCTTCGACGTGGGGCTTGAAGCGCCGCCGGAGCTCGAGCATCAGCTTCTCGTCAGGTGCCGGCGGCTTGCCGTAGATCACCTGGTTGCGTACCGTCCGCATGCCTCCATGGCGAAGCTTCTGGGAGGTGACAGCCTTGATCGCGGCGCCCGCGACCCGCGCCGCAGGGTTGCGCCCGAGGTAGACGCTCCGCATCAGTTCGTACATCCGTGGCGAGCGGACGAGCACCGTCTGGTTTGCCTCTGAGGCCTCGACCGGCGCTTCGGGGTCGACGCCGAGGAAGCTCAGGACTTTTCGGACCGTCGCATCGTTGTCGCTGCGGAAGTCGTCGTAGATCAGCACGAGCACCTGCTCGGCGCCGAAGGCGTCGCGCCAGCGGCGCAACTGCTCGACGTATTCGACGCGTTCCTCGGCGTACCAGAGCACCGGCTTCTCCGCCGCGCGGCGCTGCTCTCGGGCCATCGCCTTGCGGAAATCCTTCTCGGTCTCGACGTGGTCCTTCAGCAGCTCCAGATGCATCGAGCGCAGGAAGCTCGCGGGCTCGCGCAGGATCGCAACGATGCGCGCCGCCGGTTCTACCTCCGCGATCTTCGCCGGCGCGGTTCGCGATCGCAGATATGAGGGCGAGGCCTCCCCCGCGCGCTGATCGAGCCGGGCGGGTGCGAACAGCTCCAGATATTCCCCGAGCGTGTCCGGCTGCGGGTCGCTGGGCTTGATGCCAGGGTGCAGCTCGCGCGCGAAGAACAGCGTCTCCTTGAGATCGGGCATGTAGATCTCCGGATGGGTTCGGAGCATTTCGTACAGTGCAGTTGTGCCGCTCTTGGGATGCCCGACGATCCAGAAGTCGGGGATCTTCCGACCTGTCGCGCGCGCTGCCTGCAGCGTGTCAGCCGACGATGTCGCCATAGCCCCAGAAGCTCACGAGATCGCGGCCGAGATGCTCGCCGAGCGCTTCCACCTCATCGTGGAAGCGGCGGCGCAACTCCAGCATCAACGCAGCGTCCGGCTCCGGCGGGCGATCGGCTTGGCGGCGCCGCAGCGTCGCCATCGCACCGTGGCGCATGCGCTGGGTGCTCAGCGCCTTGACCGCCCCCCGGGCTGCTCTCGCCGCCGGCCCGCCACCGAGGTAGAGCGAGCGCATGAGCTCGTTGACTCGCGGCGAGCGGACGCCGGTGCTCGGATTCACCTCGACCTTCTCGACCCGCCGCGCGTCGTCGGCGCCGAGGAAGCGCAGGACCTTTCTCACCGTGCCCTCGTTGTCGGCACGAAAATCCTCATAGATCAAAATCAGTATCTGCTCGCTGGGAAACACCTGCTCGTAGCGGCGCAGCTGCTCGACGTAGCGCACGTGGTCGGAGTAGAAGAGCAGCTGCGGCCGGGTCGAGTTGCGCGGCAGCCGTCTGCCCTCCATGCGCTCACCCTCGAGCGAGATCGCCCGGCGCAGGTCCGGCTCGGTCTCGACGTCTGTGCGCAGGAACTGGAGGTGAAGCGAGCTCAGGTAGCTTGCGGGCTCGCGCAGGATCGCGACGATGCGCGCTCCCGGCTGGACCTCGGCGATGCGCGTCGCCGCGGTATGCGACCACAGATACCAGGTCGTTGCCTCGCCGATCAGCTGGTCGTCTCGAGCGCCGGCGAACAGCTCCGTGTATTCCCTGATCCCACCGGGGTAGCGGCGGCCGCCGAGCAGCTCGGGGACGAAGAACGAGGGCTCCTTTCGCGGCATGTGAAGCTGAGGGTGCTCGCGCAGCATCCGGTAGAGCGCCGAGGTGCCGCTCTTCGCGTGGCCCACGATGAAGAAGTCGGGTACCCGCCCCATGGCCACGCCAGCAGGCAGCGGTGCGTCTGCGGAAGCGGCCATGCCGCGGAGTGTAACGGCGGCCCTGTGGCGCAGCCGGGGCCTCGAGTCCCTCACAGGCGTTCCTCCGGACGCCTCGACACCGCACCGAAAAAAACGTGATCGAGACCGGCAGACTCACCCGGCAACCCAGCCGACCCATGGCACGAGGGGACGCTCTAGACTGCTTCAGCCAATGGCAGCCGTAGACGAGCCGGGGCGCCTCGAGGAGGCGTTCATCAACGAGCTTCGCCTCGCTCGCAGCTCGGGGCGTAGACTGCCCGATTTCTTCGTCGTGGGCCACGCCAAGTGTGGCACGACCGCCATGTGCGAGATGCTCGGCGCTCACCCGCAGGTGTTCCTGCCGAAGTTCAAGGAGACGCAGTTCCTCTCGCGTGCGCCCCACCATCGCACGGACTTGCGCAGAAAACGTGAGGCGCGCCGCCCGCAAACGCTCGATGCCTACCTGTCGCTGTTCGAGACCGCTGGTCTAGAGCAGCGCGCCGGCGAGGGCTCGACCGAGTACATACGTACGCCGGCGGCCGCGCCACACATCGCCGAGCTCTGCCCCGACGCCCGCATCATTGCCGCCTTTCGCGAGCCGGCCAGCTTTCTGCGCTCGCTTCACCTGCAATTGCTGGAGGTCAACGCCGAGACCGAGCGCGACTTCACCAGAGCGCTCGGCCTCGAGGAGCGGCGCAGCAGGGGAGAGAGCATCCCCCGTCACTGCGCTTGGCCTCCCGCGCTGCTCTACTCCCGGCACGTCCACTACGTCGAGCAGCTGCTCCAGTACCACGAGCTGTTCGGCGCCGATCGCGTGCTCGTGCTGATCTACGACGACTTCCGCGCCGACAACGAGGGGACCGTCCGCGAGGTGCTCCGCTTCCTCGGCCTGGACGACTCGCCGGCAGTCGAGCCCGTCGAGGCGAATCCGACAGTGCGCGTACGCTCGCATCGTGCTGGTGAGCTGATCGGCGCCGTGTCGACCGGGCGCGGCCCAGTGTCCCGCGCAACGCGCGCGCTAGTCAAATCACTCACCTCCGAGCGGCTTCGCCGCGCCACTTTGAACGCCGTCGGACGACTCGTTGTCGACAAAGACCCACGGCCCCCGGACCCGGCATTCATGGAGGGCCTTCGCCGCAGCTTCCACGGCGAGGTCGTGGCGCTCAGCGACTACCTGGGACGGGATCTCGTGAGCCTCTGGGGTTATGAGCAGTGAGCCCGCCGCAGCCCCCCTCGGGTGATCCCAATAGCCTCCCGACGGTGACCGGGAGACCCCTGCGGATAGCGTGGCTCGGGCCCGCGCCGGGGGGTCATTCGGGGGTCAGGGGAGTCGCCACGGAGCTACTGCAGGGGCTTTCCCGCCACGGCCATCAGATCGACTGCTTCTTCCCCGCCGCCAAGAACCAGAACGCTGTCCACGTCGCCGGCGACGAGCGGGTCAGCTTCGGGGAGGGCGAGCTGGCGTTCCCGCAAAACGTGACCTTCGTGTGGGGTACCAGCCGCTGGGAGTGGAACCGGTGGTACAGCCGGGGCAAGGTGTCGGCGTTCGCCAGCGGCATGATCTCCCGCGCCGTGGCCTCCTGGCGGCTGCGCCGCGAGATCTCCCGTCGGCACCGGCAGTCGCCCTACGACCTCGTCTACCAGTTCTCGAGCATCGAGACCCCAGCGCTGCCGTCATCGGTCGCGCGCGCGATCCCGCTCGTGATCCATCCGGAGACCCACATCCAGGGCGAGCTGCGGTGGCTGCTCGCCGAGCGCCGGCTCGCCCTGCGGGGCCAAGCCGGACCCGTGTTCGCGGCAGTGGCAGCGATGCTGGCGGTACGTTCGCTCGTGCAACGCCGCTCGATCCGCCGCGCGAGCTTGCTGGTCTGCATCTCAAGCGTCTTCCGCGATCATCTCGTCGACGACTATGGCTTCCCGCGAGAGCGGACGGTAGTCGTGCCAAACCCGATGCGTGCCGCGCGCTTCGCCGTCAGCGAGAGATCTGTCGGCAGCCCGGCGACCGTGCTGGTGCTGGGACGGATCTCGACCCGCAAGGGCGTCGAGAACGCCATCGCCGTCGCACGAACGCTGCTCGAGCGCGGAGCCGGCGTACGACTGCGCATCGTCGGTGGGCCGACGCTGTGGTCTGACTACACGAGCCTGCTCGAGGACCTGCCGGTCGAGAACTCCGAGTACGGCGGTCACCTCGCCGCCTCCGAGATCCCGGGGGAGCTCGCCCAAACCGATGTCCTGCTGCAACCGAGCAAGTATGAGCCGTTCGGTCTCACCGTGGCGGAGGCGCTGGCGGCGGGGGTACCAGTCGTAGGGACGCGCGAGGTCGGGGCGATCGAGGGGGTCGATCGCTCGGTCGCCACCGAGGTCGAGCCCGGAGATGTCGAGGCGATGGCCGACGCGATCATGACCACCCTGTCCGCCCTCGAGCGCGAACCCGAGACGATCCATTCCACGGCACGTTCTGAGGCCGAGCGGCTCTTCGCTCCGGAGTCGGTCTGCGCGCGGATCTCCGAGGCGCTGGAAACGCTCGTCGCGAGCGCTCGGCGAGCCTCGATGGGTGCCGGATGAGCACAACGCAGCGCACGAGCTGGACCGGCGAAGCCACCGAGGAGGTGACGCTCGTCCACGACTACCTGCTCGTGATGCGAGGCGCCGAGCGAACGTTCGCGGCGATGGCTGATCTCTACGGGCGGGCGCCAATCGTCACGCTGCTCTACGACGAGGAGGGCACCGACAAGCGCTTCGCCGGCCGTTCGATCACGACCTCTCCCCTCCAGCGGCTCGGGGTGCGCCAATCGGGCTTCAGGCGTCTGCTGCCCCTGTATCCCTCGGCCGTGGATCGCTTGGAACTGCCGGCCTGCGAGGTCGTGCTGAGCAGCAGCAGCGCGTTTGCACATGGCGTACACGCGCCGGAGGGCGCCGTTCACCTCTGCTATTGCTACACGCCGTTTCGCTACGCCTGGTACGAGCAAGCCCGCGCTCTGGAGGAGACGCCATGGCCGCTGCGCGGTGCGATGCGCTCCGTGCTCTCCCGCATCCGGCGCTGGGATCTCGCCGCGAGCCGCTCGGTCGACGCCTACATCGCGATCTCCGAGCTGAGCCGGGAGCGAATCAGGCGCTATTACCACCGTGACGCCACGATCATCCATCCGCCCGTCGAGACCCAGCGCTTCGCGCCTGGCGAGCCCGGCGACGCTCTGCTCGTGGTCTCGGAGATAGTCCGCCACAAGCGCCTGCACATCGCCCTCGAGGCGGCCCGGCGAGCGGGCGCCCCGATCCGCGTCGCCGGCACCGGCCCGGACCTGTCTGCCCTAAAAGAAGCCTACCCTGAGGTCGAGTTCCTCGGCCGCGTCGGCGATCGCGAGCTGGCCGAACTCTATGCGCAGGCGCGAGCCGTGATCGTCCCTAGCATGGAGGAGTTCGGCATCACGGCGGTCGAGGCACAGGCAGCCGGCCGGCCGGTGATCGCGGCGGCGGCGGGCGGAGCACTGGAGACCGTCATCGACGGCGTGACCGGCAAGCTCGTGCCCATCGATGACGTCGAGGGCTTCAGCGAGGCGATCGCCGGAATCGACGCCATTGGAGCCGACCCCGCGGCGGCCGTCGAGAACGCTCAGCGCTTCACGGTTGCAGTGTTCCAGCGACGCCTGGCCGAACAGGTCACGATCCTCCAGGAGGACCGGCGGCGATCCTCTCGCTGAGTCCTCCCGAGCCCGGCCCGGAGCGCTCCAGGGCTTGGCAGCGGGATGGGCAACGCGAGTTTCAAGCCGTCGCCGACCGCCCTATCGTGGCTACCCTCTGTGCGAAACGGCCCGGCCGGGGCCCGGCGCAGCGGCGCCCGTCGAAAGGAAGTCCTTGCTTCGCAACCGAGCACTGTCAATCGCCTTCTTCTGGCTGCTCGCGGCCTGCTGCGCGGTCGCGATCGGAGGATGCTCGGGCATCGGCGGCGGCTCGGAACGCAGCCCGGCCGAAGAAAGCCAGGCCGGAGAAGAAGCCAACCGCGCCGAAGAAGCGACGCTTCACAAGGAAGAAGCGACCGAAGTCGCCCAGGACCGCGAAGAGCTCTCCGTGATCGAATCCAAAACGCGCGAAGAAGAAGCCGAAACGACCGCGAAGAAGACCGAAGCTGCCGCGAAGGCACGGGCCAAGAAGCGCGAAAAGGCGGCCGAACGGGCGGTCAAGCGAAAAGAAAAGGAAGCCGACGCCAAGCGGCTCGCGGCGGAAGAAAAAGCGAAGTCGCAGACCAAGACGACCACGGGGCAGTCGACGCCCACAGCCCCGGCGAAGCCCGGGACCGAAACCACGAAGAAAACGACGAACCCTCCGCCGGCCGTTACCGTACCGAGCGGATCGGGCTGAGATGAACGTCACGGAACTGCCATCGAACCGACGCCGCGCGGGCACGCTTCTCGCCTGTTTGCTGGCTGGTGCCCTGCTGGCGGGATGTGGCGGTGGCTCGGGGGGTGCAAGCGAAGGCGGCGAATCCGAAGGCGGCGAAGCCGCGCCTGTCACCAACGAAGGGGAAGCCGCTTCGCCCACCAGCGCGAAAGCGAGAGAAGCGGCGTCGATCAAACGCGAAGAAGCCGAACTGACCGCGACGAGACGACGCCGGGAAAAGGCGGCGCGCGAACGCGCTGCCGCGACGCCCACCCAGACGAAGACCAGCAAATCTCACAAGAGCGGCAAATCGCATGCCGGTGGCGGCTCGGCCAAGAAGCACAGCAGCACCGGCAAGAAGAAAACCGCCGGCTCCGGCGGCGAAAGCGCGGCGGAAAAGAGCGCCCGCAAGCGCTTCGAAGAAGAAGAAGCCCGCGAAGCGGCTGAATTCAAGCGCAAGCGCGAAGGCTAGAGGCGCCCCTCGGCGTCGGCTCGCCCGATGGGCCGGCCCTACGACGCGAGGCCGTCAGAGTCCGCGTCGCCCCACCACGTGGGGCACTGTGCGCAGCAGGATCTTGATGTCGGTCCAGGGCGACCAGTTGGCCACGTAGAGGTAGTCGATGGCGACCATCTCACGCAGCGGGACACGCGCCGGTCCGAGGATCTGCCAGGGACCGGTCATGCCGGGCATCAGCTCCAGGCGGCGGCGGTGCCAGCCCTCGATCCGCTGATCCTCCTCGATCACGAGCGGCCGCGGGCCGACGAGGCTCATCTCACCCCTGACGATGTTCCAGAGCTGAGGAAGCTCGTCGAGGGCGCTGCGCCGCAGCAGACGCCCGACGCGCGTCACGCGCGGGTCCTCGGCGATCTTGAACAGACCCTCCATCGCCTCGTTGCGATGGCGCAGCGAGTCCTTCATCGCCTCGGCATCGGGGACCATCGTGCGGAACTTGAGCATGTGGAAGCGTTTGCCGTGGCGACCGACACGCTGCTGGCGGAAGAAGATCGGGCCGCGGCTGTCGAGCTTGATGGCGATCGCGAGGCCGATCAGCAGCGGTGAGACGGCGAGCAGCCCCAGCAGCGCACCCGTCAGATCGAACATCCGCTTGAACTTGGCCGAGGAGCGAGTCAGGTCGAAGCGCCTGACGCCCATCACGGTGACGCCGTGGAGATCGTCGAACTCGACGGAGGAGCCGACGACCTCGAGCAGCCGCGGGACGACGCTGACACGCACGCCGACGGCCTTCAACGTCCTGACCAGGTTGAGCATCTCGCCCGCGTCAGCGCTGCGGGGGGCGATGATCGCCCGATGCACGTCGAGCGTCTGGGCAAGATCGCGGATCTCCGCCAGGCGCGACTCGGAGAAGGAGTCGCTCGACCAGGGCGCAACCTTGTCGAGGTCGAGATGAGCCACGACGGCGGCCTTGACGCCTCCGTGGCAAGCAAGCTTCGAGCGGATCGTCGCCGCTGACATCTCATCGCCGATGAACAGGCAACGCTCCTCCGGAGCGATCGCCAGCGCCACCGCCCGGGCGATCGAGCGGAACAGGATCAAGAGGGCCGCCAGCACGAGCCACAGGATCAGCGCCTGATGGCGTCCGAGATCGCCGCGCAGCAGCAGTCCGCCGGACAGCCAGACGACGACCGTGCAGAGCGTCGCGAGCTGGAACAGCTTCGGCGCCTCGTCAAGGGTCGTCTTGCGCAGCAGCGTCTCGTCACGGTCGTAGAGACCGGTGAGCTTCGCCCCGACGAGCAGGATCGGGATCTCGCTCGTCGTCGCCCACGTCAGCTGCATGGTGCGGCGCGAGATCACGATCGTCAGCAGGAAGGCACCGATCAGAGCGACGATGTCGGCGAGGGCCAGCATCCGCCTGAACAGCGCGTCGCGGCGCATCGAGGCGTCCGGGCCACGTACCTCCGAGATCCCCGGGACGAGCACGCGCCTACGCCCGCCAAGACCGAGGAAGCTGCGAGGCGGCGCCAGCGGCGCCCCCCAGGGGACACCCGCATCCGATGTACTCCCCGTCTCGACACTCATCGCGCCTCCCCGCCTCCTTGCTTGCTATCCGGCCCCCGCGAATAGTCGACCATCTGACCTCAACAGATGTCGAGATTCGGTGATCTCCCTAAGGCCGGGCATCATAAACAGCAGCGATTCCTAAAGCAAGTGGTTCGAGTCGAGCGGCATGCGTCACGCCCGGCGGCCCGGCCGCTTGCTCAATCGAGCTCGCGGCTCGTGGCTGGGTCGGTGGGAGCGGTGGCGATGCCGGGAACGTCGGCCTGCCAGGGCCGCTTGACGATCAGCCAGGCGACGGCAACTGCGAGCAGCAGACCGCACAGCGACCAGCCCAGTTCTTCGGTTCCCAGGCCGATGTACTTCAAGCCCGAGGCAGCGATGACGAACGTGATGACCGGCCTGACGTAGCGGTCCGGGGCGCTCGAGGAGAACAAAGAGCCGATCAGCACCGCCGGGACGCTGCCGATGATCAGCGAGACGGTCACGTCCAGTTCTACGTGACCAAAGATCAGCTGACCCAGTGCGGCGGCGAGCGTCAGCGGGACGGCCTGCGTCAGGTCGGTGCCGACGAGCTGATTGGCACCGAGCATCGGGTACAGGAACAGCAGCATGATGATCATCAGCGAACCCGACCCAACCGACGTGAGACCGACGATGACCCCGCCGATCATGCCAATCGCGACCGTCGGCAGCGGATGGACCTTGATGCCATGGACGACTCCCTGGCGCTGCTCGCCGCTGCGCAGGTCGAGCGCGTAGCGCAGCAGCATCGCACTGGCGCCGACCAGCAGCGCAATCCCGAGAACGGTCTCGATATGTGTCTGCGCCGACTTCGAATCGCCGAGTTCTTTCAGCAGGAAGGCGCCGAGGAAGGCCATCGGCACGGAGCCGATCACCATCCACTGGACGAGCTTGAGGTTGACCGTCTTCTTCCGCAGGTGGACGGCCGCGCCGAAGGGCCGCATCAGCACCGCCGCGACCAGATCGCTGGAGATCGCAGCCGACGGCGTGACGTTGAACAACAGGATCAGCATCGGCGTCATCAGCGCGCCACCGCCGGCGCCGGTCATGCCGACCAGGAAGCCGATGATCGCGCTGCCCAGGACGATGAATGGATCGATGTGCATGGCTCCTGCGGCTCCCCTCCCTCGGAGGCGGCAATCATAGAGACCACGGCGCCGTTTGGCGACCGCTGCGAGTGAGTCCCGCGGCGGTTTGCGGGCCACCTGGTAGCCGTCGCGGTGAGCACGAGGATGTCGACAGGCACCCGGCCCGGAGACTGCGGGGCCGGACCCAAAAAGACGACCGGCTCGCCCAATCCATGAGCGAGCCGGCCGTTAGATCAACCACGTCTGCCGTTCATGGCGGACGCATGGGCGTCATGCCCTAAGCGTTGATCAGTTCAACCCCTTCTTCGGCGCTCGCTTCAAGCTGCTTCGGGAGCGGGGTGTAGTCGTGCGTCTTGGCGATTTCCTTGGCGCCACCTTTCTTGCTGGTCTCATAGCCAAGGAAGTCCTTGACAGTCTGAGCCTCAGCCGCCGAGCCACCGAAAGCGGAGTACGCTTCGTAGTGCGTCAGCGCGAGGTCATAGGTGAGACCGCAGAGCGGGTAGCTCTTCGAGAACTGTTTCGCGGTCACTTCGTTCCAAGGCGAGTCGACCGTCGGCGGCGGGAAGGTCCCTTTACCGTTGGTGAATTCGGTCTTCTTGCAGTTGGATTCCGCAGCAGCGGCGATGTCGCCGTTGGACGCGGGGTCCTTGTACTTGCGAGTGATTTTCAGACCTTTGGCGGTCGTTTTTTCCTTGCGTTCACTTTCGACCTCGACCCAGAAGCGCTGAGCGCTCTGGCCCGTGAAGCCACCGTTCGCCACGTTGCGGGCGTCGGCGAGGTTCGCGTAACCGATCGAACCCGGTTTAGCGGCAACTTCTTTGAGCAGCCCTCCACCTGATTCTTCAGCGGCGTGAACTACTTTGGCGGCCGTCGGCCACACTGTGCTCGGGCCACCTTCGGCCAGCTGCGCCCAGGTTTCTTCTTTGCCGTTTTCGGCAGCCATCGGTTCGTCGTGGGTCAGATTCAGGAACTTCTTGAAGATGTGAGTCGTGCCCGAGCCGTCCTTGCGGACGACCGGCGTGATCGCAGCTTCGGTGCAGCCCGTGCCTTTGAGTTCATTGCCGGTGCCTTCGGCGGAGGCGATCTGCCCCCACGTCGTCACGGTGCCCCGGAAGACGCCCTCGAGCGTGTCCTGGTTGAGCTCAAGACGACCCGGAGCGGATTTCGAGTTGGCCGTGCAGCCTGCGGGCAGATTGACGACGACAGCAACGGCGCCCTGCAGCACCGGAATCGTCAACAGCTCGCTGCCTTTGACAGGAGTGGCCTGGTTTTCAACGGCTTCTTTTTCGGCGGCGTTGACAGTGTTGTCAGTGCCGACGAAGCCGACCGTGCCGTAGTTGTGGAGTTCCTGCCATTCTTTGTAGCCTTTTCCACTGGAGCTCTTGGTGTAGGTGATCGTCGGACCACCGACGCAACCGGCGGATTTGTTGGCGTTGAAGCCAGGGTCCCACACGGCCTGAGCTTCGGCCTGAAGCGAGGAGCCCGCACCTTTGGTGCTGACGCCTTTGCAGTGACCCGGCAGCGCGGCGTTCGCGGCGCTCGGCGCCACAAACGCGGCCACCGAAGCTCCCGCAATGATGCCCGCCGAGAGCGTTCGGCGCACGGAGAGAAACTTCATTACAGAACTACCTCCTGATTACGGGTCTCTTTGCCGGGTCAGGCGAAGCGTCATGGCCCACCTTGTCCGACCTAGTCGGGGACCATCCCTCGGTCCTCACTTCGTCACTCTGCGTCACGTAGTCTCACCGGCAGCCCGATTGACAGTGTTTCCAGCCGGTGACGTTCGATAGTCATCACAACTGAGCAACAAGTCGCATGAACAGGTGATCCTCACCAGCCGGTGACATCCACGGGCGATCACCCACGCGGGCGAGCCGGCGACAGCGAGCGACGGTGCCATGGCGACGACACGGCCCCATGCGACTCATGCACCGCCGCACGCGGCCGGTGTCACCGCGTACGGCCTCGGTCCGGGCCTCGCGACCGCGAGTGCCCGGCCCGTCGGGGCGAGACTCGGCGGTTACTTCTTCTTGGCCGCTTTCAGCGTTACGACCGCTGTCGTCGTCTGCGAGTGCCCTTGAGAGTCGTGCGAGACGATCGTGACGCGGGCACGAACCGTGTGGAGCTTCGCGAGAAGTTTCTTCGCCTTGCTGTTGAGGTGCAGCGACAGCGTCTTGAGCTTCCCTCCGGCGATCGAGAACGTAGCGGTGGCGAGCGTCAGGATCGCCTTCTTCGCCGCGTGGGCCGATCTCGCGGCGACTGCGCTTAGCGTCTTGATCGTGACGGTCCCGGCGCAGGACGTCGCGCCGGCGATGCAGCTCAGCTTGATGCTGAAAGCCCCGTTGGCCGCGACCGAGAGGCCTGTGGCGGCGACCTTCACGGTCGGCGACACCGTCGTAGACGGAAGCACGTTCTGCTTGGGCCCCGTTTCGCCTGGTGAGGTCGGGCCAGGACCTGCGCTCACTGCCCCCGTCGTGAACGTCTTGTCCGAGCCCGTGGATTTGCCGATCGGGCTTTCCGCTACGAGTCGGTAGTGGTAGGGCGTACCCGATGCGAGCCCGCCGACGGCGAGCGCCTCTTCCACTCCGCTTCGCCCGCTGCCCGGCGCGGTCGGGCAGGGAGCGGTGCTGCCGTAGCCCGTCGATGTCCCGTATTCGAACCTGCAGGTCGTAGCTTCGCCGTTCGGGTCGACCAACCCCTTGAGCGTCGCCCCCGCCTGCGTGATGCCGGTCGCGCTCAGAGTTTCAGCGGTCGGCGGCATCGGGGCAGGGTTAGTCGTCAACGTCAGGTCGGTGCCCGGTGTGGTCCCGCTGGCGTTTTTGGCGACCACGCGGTAGTGGTAGGGCGTGCCTCCCGTCAGGCCGGTTATCGCGGCCGATACGTGTGCAAACGTCGTTCCGCTCGGCAGGGTCCCGCAGCTGACCGATTTGCCGTAGCTCGTCGTGGGCCCGTATTCGAACGTGCACGTCGCCGAGCTTGCTTCCGGCTTGACTTCGCCGTTGAGCGTCGCGCCCGTGACCCCGACTTCAGTCGCGGGCAGCGTCGTGGCGCCTGGGGCGCCGGCGAGCGGAGCCACCCACTTCACGCCCGGTTCCTCCGTGCCTTCCCATTTCCCGGCCTTCGGCTCGAGGCGGAAGTGGTATTCCGTCCCCGCGGTCAGCCCGTTGATTTTCACGAGCTCGCTGACCGGCCTTTCTTCTTCGCCGGGACTCACCGGACACGGGACCTTCTGGACGTTCGCGCCGGTGAACGGTTCCGTGGCGACCGCGTACTGGAATTCGCATTTCGTCAGACTCTTCATCGGGTTGACCACGCCCTTGAGCGTCGCCGAAGTCCCTTCCGGGGTCACTTCCTCTTTCGTGACGACAGGCGCGATGAGATTGATCGTTTCGCTGACCGTGACGAGCGGTGAGGCGAGATCGTCGGTCGTGATCTTCTCGGTGATCGTCGCCGGTCCGGCCTTCGCGAACTGATGTTCGACGAGCGTCTTTTCCTGCTGACGCTCGTTCACGACCTGCGCCGCCACACCCGCTTCGAATTCCCATTCGGTGCTCAGCGCATTTGCCTGGGTCAGCTCGGAGGAGAACGTCACCGTCGAGGCGATCGGCACGCTCGTCAAAGGCACGCCGCCGACTTCGGCCTTCGGTTTCGTCGCCGAGGCCTTCGGGCAGCTGGACGGGTCGCCGCCGGCCCCGAGCTCCAGGACCTTCGCGTGTTCCTGCTCGGCCCGATCGCCGCGCTCGAACATGAACGCTTTGCCCTGGTAGCCGGCGATCAACGCCGGGCCGAGGTTGCCTGGGTTCGCCTCGTTGACGGCGCACGCTTTGTTCGCTGCCCCCCAGCTCCCGGCGCCGATCCAGCCGGTCTCTTCGAAGTTTTCGTTGACGACCATCACGGCGCCGTCCTGGAAACCGCCTTCGGACGCGTTCTTGACCTTGAGGTGCAGGAACAGGCTGCCTTCGGGACCGATCGACATCGCGCCACCCGATTCCTGTGGCGGGACGATCGCCGTCAGTTTTTCGACGAACGGGCACAGCGGTTCTTTGTTGAATTCTTTTTCGCTGCATTCGCCGCTTCGCGGTAGCCAGAAGACGCGCTTCGGCGCGGTGTTCGAGTTCAGGTCAGAGGGCAGTTCGGTGACTTCCTGCAGTTTGTCCCCCAGCACGAGGATCTTCCCCGTTTTCGTCACGACCGGCGAGGACATGCAGCATTCTTCGAAGGCGCCGGTGTTGTCATCCCAGATCTTGGTGATTTCGCCAGTTTCCGTGATCGCCCACAGCTCCGGTTTTTCCGCGCCGACCCAGCCGGTGATGAGCACCTGGTGGGTTACCGGGTTGACCGCGATCCCTCCCGGTTCCAGCAGCGCCGCTTTTTCCGTGGCGGTGGGACTGAATTCTTTCTTGCCGATCGGGCTGCCCGTCAGTTTCGTCGTCGCGCGAGGCACCAGCACGCCATTTGTCACGCCGCTCGCGGGTTCGATTTTCGTGCCCGACGGTTTTGTGGAGAAGGCCAGCAGTTCGCTGGCGGCCGGTTCTTCTTTCGGGGTCTTCGAGCTTTCCTCGTCGATCAGCACGTATGCGCGTTCCTTGGACGCATCGAACGCGATTCCCACAGCTTGCCGGAAGGCTTCGGTTTTTTCGACTTCGGCTTCGTTCGGCTCGATCGTCCTCGAGGCGACGAGCGTGCCCGCCGCTGTGAAGTCCTTGATGCGCAGCTCTTCTTCTTTGGAGGAGTTGAGTTCGACATCCACGACCCACACGTTCCCACTGGTCGGGTCTACGCCGAACGCCGCTTCGGGAAAGCGAAGTTCGCTTTCCGTTTCGCCGAAGTGACCGAGCACCCCCCAGGGTTCCGTTGCAGCCTGCCCCGCGGGTGCTCCCACCAGAGCAGCAGCCATCAGCATGCCGAGCAGGGCAAGCAGCCTGAACAACGCAGTGGGACGGGGCGGCATCGGACTCCGATCGTTCGTGGTTGCGCAGGGCAATTGCGGCGTCGCCCAGCGGGCGGCGGGGAGTGGATTAATCAAAACGACGGAGGCAGGTCCGCCGCGAACCACATCGTCGCCGCTGGGAGCACGAGCCTCGTAATCAAACGGTGAACGAGCAGGTACCGGCACTCACCACCGGTTGCGCTGATTGTCTCGCTCCCAGCGTCGCTGCGCTTGGCCTGAGTTGACGGTGGCCGGCGCAACGCGCGTGCCACGCCGGGGGCCGCGCCTGCCACGCAGCGACGCGCCGGCGAAGGCCGCGAGCACGACCAGGCCGAGCAGGTAAACCGGCGGCGTCTCATGTTCGCTCGGGTGATACGCGGACGCGGCGGCGTCGACCGACTCGGGCGCCGCCTCCTCTTCCTCTTCCTTCTGGGCGGCCTCGACCGGCGATGTCACCGGCGACGTTCCGCTCGGCGGCGTGGGCCGCGCCGGAGTCGGCAGTGGGACCGGCACGAATGCCGGCAGGAACGCGACCGGCGCGGTTTGGGGCAGGAACTGGGACGGCGGCGCGTGCGGGTGCGCGGGCGCCGGCGCGGGGGGCCCAGCCTGCGGCACCGGCACGTTGAGCGCCGTCGGCGCCGCACCGCTGGCCGGGGCGCTCCCTGCCGGCGGCGGCGCGGGGTTCGCTTCGGTGGTAGCGGGCTTTCTGTGCAGCACCGTCGTTCCGCAAGGTTGGCTGACACTGCCTGCCTGGATCGTCACCGGCAGTGAGTAGCGCAGGTTCGCGACTTTCAGCCGTATATAGACCGGTTCGTTCGTGGGAGTTGAGTTGAATGCGCAGAACAACCCGTCTTTACCGCCTTCCGCCTCTTGCGAGATCGGCTTGCCGTGCGAGTCGTGTTCGACGGCATTGAGTTCGGCCGAGTGGATGTTGCGCTTGACGAATTCGCCGTCTTCGGTGTTCGACGATTCGAAGCTGTATTCGGGGGCAATCCCCCGCGCGCAGTCGGCACCGAGACAGTTGTCGGGGATCGGGATGTACGGCGCGACTTCCACTTCTTCGGACTGGTTGTGCGCTCGATTGCCGGCACGCGGGCGCCGCGCGAGACCCGCGAACGACGCCGCCTGGCTGCGTCTCAGCAACGTCCCCTGCTGCGCTTCGACGGCGAGTTCTTCGATGTTCGGGACGAGCTTCACGTGCACGTGATAGCTGGCCGCTTCGCCCGCCTTTTCCGAGGTCTCCGCTTCGGCGATCTGCGCCACGAGGAAACCGCTCTGCCCGATGAATCCCCCCTGTCCTTCTTCCGCCAGCACGTTGACGTAGCCGAGCGTGCCGGTTCCGTAGGCCGGAATCCCATTGGTACCGGCGGAGAGTGTTTCGGAGACATTCTGTTCGGGAGACTCGAAGAAGTAGGCGGCGGCGCCACCCGCCACGATCGCCGACGCGAGGGCCTGTGCCGGAGCGTGGCCTTCCGCGACTTCACGGGGCAGGTCGGCATTCCCGATCACGATCGAGCGCCCTTTCCACTGTTCGTCAGCGCGTTCGAACTGTTCACGCAGAAAGTCGATCTGATCGCCGGCGAGTTCTCGCTGTCCGCCCGCCACGAAGCTCGTGTCGAGCACGATCACGCGCATTTTTTCACGGTCGAACGCATAGCTCCCGCCGGGGCCCGATTCGCCTTCGCATGCGCTCGCCAACGTGCCCCCGCCCACACTCGCGAAGGCCTGTTCGAAGAATGCCGCGCTGCCTTCTCCCCCGCCTTCGCGGTCAGTGGGTGACGGAGCCAAGCAGACGAGCGGTTCGAGGCTGTAGGCACGAGCCAGGTAACTGCGCTCCTCCGCCTGCCACGGGACCGGGAACAACCGAGGCCCGGTGAGCAGGCCATCGGTGACGCCGGGACCCGTGTAGAGGAAGGTGTGAACGCTCGTGATCTGCGAGGCCTCTTTGATCGCGCTCTGCAACCACACCGAGGGGCCGGTGCCGGTGTCCGAGCGGGTCGCGCACGGAGCCGCGCAGCCCGCGCCTCCGCCGATCGCGAACGCCGAATAGCCGGGGCTCGTCGTTTCGGGGTCGGCGGTGGTGCCGGGAGGAACCCGGCTTTCCGCCGGGTAGCGAAAGATGTCCGCCGTATCCAGCAACGCGTGTTTGTTGTTGACGAAGCCGCCGACCGCCCACCCCTCACCGCCGGCGGGATCGACGAGCAGGGCGTTGACCGGGTCGGGGATCTTCGGCGTGTCCCAGTGGACGTAGCCACCGGGAACTTCCGTCGCGTTGTTGAGTTCATGCTCCTCGTCGTTCCATCCACCGGCCGTCTGCCGCAGCACGCCTCGATCCGGATCGCTGACCAGCGGATACGGGTCGACGAGTATCGGGGCGGCTCCCGCAGGCGGGGCCGCTTCTTCTTCGGCGACGAACGTCGCCGGTTCGCTCCCGGTGGCGACGGCTCGGACGGTGCCACCTTCCCGAAACAGGCTCAGAGACCCCGGCGCGAAGCCGCCGGGGTAGGGGAACCCCTGCCAGGCCGAGCCTGAATTGCTGCGCTCGTAGAGCGTCGCACCCTGTGTGGGGCTCTTAGCGGTGAAGGCCGCACCGCCATCGGGCAGACCGGCGACGGCCCAGGGGACCGCAACCGTGCCCAGCAGAGCCGCCGCGCCTTCTTCTTCGCGCCAGCCGGAGCCTTCGTTGACGATCACACCACCGGCGTATTGGTTCTGGCCGGCGCGGACGAGCTTGCGCCAGGCGACGATCGCCTCCGAGCCGGCGAACGCGATCGAAGTGAAGCTCGCGCCTCGCGCCGCAACCGGAATCGCGGCTTCTTCTTCCTGCGTCCAGCTCTTGCCGTAGGAGAGCAGCACCCCCTGCTGGCCGACGGCATAGCCGCGGGTGCTGTCCTCCGGGTCGAAGGCGATGCCGAGCAGGTTGCCGCGGAAGTTCAGAGGAATCCCGGGATCTTTTTCCCACAGGCCGGTTTCGCCCCGCCACAGCCACATTTGTCCCGCGCCGCGTTCGGCGTCCCCGACCGCGTAAACGCGTGACGGCGTCGGCCAGGCGACAGCCCGCAGCCGCGGCGACTGACGTTTTCCGGCGGGCCCGGGCAGCGTTTCCGGCAGCCAAGCGCCTTCGCATCCGCCCGTCAGGGGCTGGGCCGGGCAGTTCGGGTGAAAGCGAGCGACCTCGCCACGATCACCGACCGCGATCGCTTCGCTCGATTCCCCACCGACCGGCGCGCCGGGCTCGGGAGCCACCGCCGTCAGCGCGGAGCGGAACGGCACCGGCCACGGCTGCAACCTGCTCGGGACCGCACTGGTGGCGCTCGTCACGTGCACCGGCAGCAGTCGTTTTCCCAGCCAGCCTTCGCTCGAGCTCGCGAACGCCGCCCCGTAGGCATCCGCGGCAGAGATCGCTTCGCTGCCGAGTGAGTTCACAGCTTCGAGGCGGCCGCCTTCGAGACGAAGCATCTGGCCATCTTTGAGTCCCGTGACGATCCGTTCGCCGAAGCTGCCCGAGCCGCTCCAGGCGAAGCTGCGCGAGTATTCGGTCGGCAGCGCTTCGGGCAGGGAATGCTGTGGGTCTGAGCATTCGGAGAGGACACCCGGGGAGACGCCGGTGGGGTCCGGGACCTCGCACCACAACCCCGTGAAACTGCCCGTGTCGGCTTCCCCGTCCGGCTTGAAATACAGCGTCGCCGATGCGTTCGCTCCGTGCAGACGGCCGTCGACCCAGACGCCGTCGGAGGTCACGGTCAGCAGTTGCGCCTGATCGTGGGGAGGCACGTCGAAGCGTTCCCCGAGGATTTCGATTGGTTCGCCGGGTCCGCCACCCGACTGGGTTGCGACGGGCCGCCACTGCGGCGTGGCGCCGGCATGACGGCGGAACAGCGTCAGCGGACCGGAGCTGCCTTCCATCCGGGCCAGCAGCCACGCGTTCTGAGGGGAGCTCGCGCCGAGAGAAAGCACTTCGAAGCCAGCGCTCCCAGCGGGCGGGATTTCGATCGTTTCGCGTATCCAGCTCGTGCCGTCCCAATGCAGGACGGCACCGTCGACGTTCGCTGCCACCGGGACGACGAAAGCCCCCGCCTTTCCTTCAGGTTCGTCGAGAGCCGCGAGGAGCGGAGGCCTGTTGATACCGAACAGTTCCTCCCCTGAGAGCAGCCCTTCCCCACCTTCGGGCACAGGCGCTTCCTTGAAGGCCTGTCCCGGCTCGCGCACCAGCACAGCGTCGCGACTGCTCGCGCCGGAGCCGACCGTGCCGAGCATCGCTCCGGCCCCAGCTGGCGTCATCTGCGCCGCGAGCGGGCTCGGCTGGGGATGACTGAACGCTTCCGGCGTATCGAGATGGAAGTTCGTGAGCGGTTCCCCGCCGGCGTCCAGCAGCTGCGGCCCCAGTGTCCAACCGCCGTCATGTGTGTAGGTGACGAGCTCCGAGCCGCCCGAGCTCGGTGCCAGTCCCCAGACCTCGCCGGCGGCCTCCTCCGGCGCGGCGCCAAACAGCGTCACACCCGTGGCAGGCACGGAGTCGTCGGTCTGCGCCACCAGTTCGGTGGCTCCGCTGAGCCCGGCCGCGCGCGGCACCCCGTGGCCGGGAAGCCCGAGCGTGAGCACCGCGGCCAGACCCGCGAGGGCGAGGAGGCAGCAGGCGACGCGCCCGCGCCGGCGGATCGCGAGGCGAAGCACGCGACTCAAAAGCTCAATCCAGTCGAGAGCAGTCGGGAGGGCGCGACGAACGAGGTCGAAACCGAGTTGATGTTCGGCGAGGTGGTCGGCTGGGTCGGCAGCGGCGCGAGCGCGTGCGTCTGCAGTTTCAGGTGTTCCGGCCAGCGCCTGGGGTTGAGTTTCAGCGTCAGACTGCGGTTGCCCCTGCGGAGTGTTTGCTTCGCCGTGTGCGCGACGACCTTCTTGTGGCGCACAGCGAGTAGGCGGACCGTCGCCTTCACGGCCAGGTGGAAGGAGAGCACGAGCGTCGTGCGGTGCACGACACGCGCGCGCACATGCGTCAGCAGCGCCACCGGCACCTGGGCTGGTTCGACGGGAGGCGGCTTGATGACTTCTTCGTTGCGTGTGAACGACGCTTCGCCGGAGTTGTCTTCGGGGAGTTCGTCAACCGGTTCCTGCGGCACGCCCGCATCGGCGGGACGGAACGTGATCGGTTCTTCGGCCTGGATCCGGGCGAAGACGGAATCCGACAGCGGGCTCGAGCCTTCGCGTTCCAGCGGGGTGGCAAGGTGAAGCATCCAGCCGTCGACGGTGCTCACCCAGCAGTCGTGCGTGGCCGGGCAGACGATCCGCTGCGCGGCGCCGAGGGCGCCGTGAGGATCTTCGAGGAGCGGCAGCTCGAGGCGATCAGAGACCGCTCCTTCAGAGCCGATGCGTGCCACCAGCGCCCGGGCCAAGCGGTTTGGCGCGTTGATGTCTTCTTCGCTGTCGAGTGCGAGCCAGGCACTGTTCGTCCCGGGCTCCGCGGCGATCCCGTCGAGTCCGTCTTCGGGGAACACCTGCTGGCCGGGCGGGGCCTGGGCCTCGCTTTCTTCTTCCACCGGTCCGAGCACGCGCGTCCATTCGCCGCCTTCGAGCTTTCGCTCGATCGTGACGCCGGCCTGACGCGATCCGGCGGGGCCCGGAACCTGGGCACCCGCACCCGCCCAGATCGAGTCTCCACCGACGCTCAGATGCAGATAGTCCAGCGCGGTTGAGAACTCGTTCGGGGAATACAGGAGCCTGTTTTCGATCCCGGCGCTTTCGAACGGGCTTTCTTCGGCGGAGGCCGGCGTCTTGATCCTCAGCAGCGCCGGCGGACGGGCGCTCAGCAGCCGGTCGGTGCTGCGCAGCCGCCAACTCCAGAACAACGCCCCTTCGAATCCCCGCATGTCCTCGACGGGATGGCCTTCGGGTAGGTACGGCGAGGGTTCGAGCGTCGCTCCGTTCCAGTGGAGCATGAACGAGCCAATCTGCGGGGCGGGAAGCTCATCGCCCGCGAACCAGCAGTCCGAGGCGCTGAGACACGCGGCCGCGTGCATCGCCTGGTAGGAATTGCCCTGGAACGGCACCGACGCGTAGGAGCCGACGATTTCGAGATTGCCGTTCGGACCCGGCGCAAAGTGGCACAGCGTGTTGTCGGCCACCGGTGGGCGTTCGGTGCCCGAGGCGAGGGCCTGCCCGGCACGGCCGTCGGAGACCGTCCAGAACTCGTCGGGACCGGCCCACGCGATGCGCCCGTCGGTCGCTCCGCACTGGTTCGATAGCTCACGCCAGCGAGTCCCGTCGTAGAACCACACGCCGGCCTTGACGCTGCCGCCGTTGCCGGCCGTGATCAGCGCGCCGCGGTTCGGCGCATAGAACTCGACATCGCCGATGGGTCCGAGCGAGACCGGGGTCGGCGCCGGTTCCACTCCAGGCATTTCCGGCGGTGGCGGCAGCGGCTGTTCGACCTGCCATTCGGCGCCGCCGTCGTCGCCAAGCGGCGCGGCGCCGGCGGATGTGGCGATCGCCGCGAGCGCGCACAGTGCGAGCAGCACGGCGACGGCCCCGCAGGAGGCTCGCGTCTTCATCGCCGCCCCCCCGGCTTTCGCTTGGCGCTGCGGTGCACGAAGTGCACCTTCAGCGTCTTGCGCAGCGTCGGGTGACCGCCGGCCGTGAAAGTGATCGTCACTGTCCCGGGCAGGCCGCCGCGGCGCGAGGCCAGCCCTCGATAGCGACCGCCCAACCGCAGCTGGAGCTTGATGACACCCGGGCGCGCCTTCGCCGTCGCCCGCGCAACGATGCGCTTGACTTTCTTTCCTGCGCGACTCGAGGCCCGAGCCGGCAGCGCGCTCGTCGCACTCGCCGCGAGCTTCCCTGCGCCCGGCAGCTTGACACGTAGCTGGACCGCGCCGTTGGCGAGCGACGAAGCACTGACGGTCAGTCCCCACGGCGGTTCGAGCGACGGGTTGCCCGGCGGCGGGCTGATCGTCTGCGGCGTCGGTTCGGTCGTGAAGGTGATGCGCGGGACGAGGAACACATCCGCGCCGTCGTCGAATTCGCCGCGCGGGAAGACCGGCGGCGTGTTGCCGTCGCCGAACACCAGATTCGACGCGGTCGAGGCGAACGCGATCTCCGCGCCGTCTGCCGAGAAGGAGGGCGAGGTCGCACCGTCCTGGGCTTCCGAATAGGGATCTTCGTTGGTGCTTTCGTGTTCGGAATGTGCCGCCGCTCCGCCTTCGTAACCCTGCGTGACACGGGTCAGCGTGTCGTCGGCGAGATCCGCGTCATAGACTTCGACGAGTCCGGGAACGGCTGCCGGCACGCTCACGTAGGCCGGCACGCCGAGCGGGAACACCGACCGTCTCGTCGTGAACGCCACCTGGGTGCCGTCGGGCGATATGCCGATGTCGCTGATGTCGGAGTTCGTCGAGATCCGCGTGATGTCGCCGCTGGCGAACTGCGTGAGTTGCCGCAACGCGCTCTTACGGTTCGCGGCCGTCATGTCGGCGACGTAGGCGTCGCTGTTGAACTCGCCGCCACCGATCCCGAAGCCGCCCACCTCGCCTGTAAGCGGTGCGCTCGAGATGAACGCCACCTCGTCACCGTCGGCGCTGAGCCGCGGCGTAACGCTGGCTTCTTCGCGGAAGTTCCAGGTCCCGAGGCCACCTGTGACCTGCGTGGCGAACGGTCCCTGGCAAGGATCGGCGCTCGAAGGGGCCAGCGGGAGCCTCGTCTCCCCAGAGGCCTGGCAGGCGGGGCTTTCCGGTTCCGAGCCGCCGGTCACACGACGCGTCGGCTCCAGCGGGCCGCCGGAGATGCGCCGCCACAATGGCTCGGCATAGCGAAGCCCCAACTCGGGGGCTTCTTCTGAGAGCGCCGCCGCCTGTTCGGGGATCTGCTGGCCGAGCCAGGCGACGGTGCTGCCGTCGGCGCTGATCGACGCACCTGGCAGCACGGTGACTTTGTAGGCAAATGCGGGCAGCCCGCGGGTGGTCGCGAAAGGCGGCGGCCCTGACTTGCTCCAGACCGCACCGTAGATGCCTTCGAAGAGTTTGACCGGCTCGGTCGCTCCTTCCGGATCTACCGCGGCGCGGCCCATAGTCGGGTCGTAGCGGACGCTGACCAGCTGGGTTTCCTGCGTGTCGAGATGACGGACGGCAACCTGCATCGGCGGCGTTTGCGGGCCGGCGAGATCGGACTGCGCGGTCGTCACGAACGCGACGCTGCGACCGTCGGCGGTGATCGCGCTGCGCCCGGCCGCCGTCGCGCCGAATTTGGTCAGGTCAGTTTGTTCTTGTTCCGGCGTGACGCCCGGGAATTCGTAGGTCAGGCTGAGCGCCGAGTGGTCTTTTGCCGAGGCAAGCGTGAACGCGCCGGCTTCGCTCGGCGCCACGTTCATGTCGCGGACGTACACACCGGGCGCTTCCACGTTTGGTTCGCCCGTATGGGTCACACCGTCGGTTATCGCCGGGAGGCTCGCGCCTTCGTTGGTGGTGAAGCTCACGTAGCGGCCGTCGGCGCTCACCGACGGCAGCACGGCGTCGCCACCGGCGACCTGTTCGAACGGTGCGCCGACTTCGGCACGGTGCCGCCAAACTCCCGGAACGCCACCGACGGAGCCGTCGAAGACGACGTAGCGGCCGTCTTCAGAGAGCGTCGGATCGTGCGCGTATTCAGCCTGCCCAAACGAGCTGGCGGAGTCCAGCGAGATCGCCCCGAAGACGTCAGCCCGTGCTCCCGGCGCGCCGGCGCTGAGCAGGACAAGAGCCAGAACGAGCGCCATCGGCGAGACGCGCCGTATCGAGCGAGTCGCCATCAGACCGTCACCTTCCGCTTGAAGAACGCCTTGTTCCCGGCCTTGTCGCGTGCCGTCACATACACGGTGAACTTCCCGCCACGTGTGTAGCGATGGGCGGCGCTGCGGTGCTTCGCCGCGTGCGCACCGTCACCGAAGGAGACCTGGACCGAGCCCGCGAGAAGCCCGGAGCCACGATCGCTGACCTGCACGAGCAACGAGCGGCCGCGTCGAGACAACCTCACGGCCGGCGCCGAGCCATCCACTTTGACAGCCGTGCGTGGCGTCAGTATCTCCTGGCCGAAGATGTCGCGGGCGAGTATCTGGATGTCGTGCGTGCCGGTTGACAGCGTCCCGTGCGCGAACCTGTAGCCGCGGCCCTGCTGCGATGAGCCGATCGACTTGCCGTCCAGGACGACCTGATAAGCCAGAGGACCGTTCGCGCTTTCTCCCTGCGCCCATGCGACGCTCAGGGCGGACGGCTTGACCCATGTTTTCGGCACCGTCACCGCGAAGGGCTCGGGCGGCGCCGTTGCCTCGGCGACGACGATCGCGGCGTCACCGGTCGGACCCTGTTGGAAGGCGATGATTCCGTCCCCGAGCCCGGAACGTCCGACCGCAAGTTCGCCGATCGGGCCACCCGCTCCGCCGCTGAGCAGCGCTGTCTGCACGGCGCCGCTGGGGAAATCCTCGCGAACTCCGACGCCTGGGCGCCCCTGGGGGTCGCTGCTCGGCCAGGCCATCACGCCGCCGCCTTCGGGAGTGACGACGGCCGCGGAGGCGAGCGCGTCAGCGGCGCCGAACAGCGAGCCACTGAACGGCGTGCCAAGTGCCGATACCGCAAGTTCGCCCTTGTCGCTGCGCTCGATCACGCGCGGCTGTCCGTTGCCGTCGTAGAGGACCCGCGCTTCGCGGCGTTCGTTGGCGTCGACGCTGGGACGCCCGACGCTCGCCGTGTGCCCACCCGCGAGGGTCGGGTCCACGCTGATCGCACCGGAGAACTCGGCGCCACGTTCCGATTCGCCGTCGGAGAGCGTGTTGAGGAAGATCCTGGGACCGGCAAGCGGCGAGCCGACTGTCCAGGGCTGCCGGTATGCGACCTCGGCCTGCCCCAGCTTCGTGATCGCGACGCTCGGCGCGTCCGCGTCGTTGTTGATCGGCGTCCCGCCGACGGCCGTCGCGGTCACCGGCATCACGTAGCTCAGCGTCTGCCCGAAGACGCGCCGAGCCCAGATGCGCGCGACGCCGCTGGCTTCCGGCTCCTGCCAGACGACGATGCCGTTACCGGTCGGGCCGAGTGCGATCTGCGGCGCGTTGACTTCCGTCGGCGCTCGCATCGAAAGCCCGGGGTCCCGATTGACGGCTCCGAGCGAGGTCCAGCGTTCGCCCGTGAAGGAAGCCACACGAACGCTCTCGACGACGTCGGACGGACGCAGCAGCGGAACGGTTTCCGAGAAGTCGATGTCGCGGTAGACGACATCGGCCTGCCCTGTCGAGCTGACCGCCAGGTCGGGGCTCGTGCCGGCGGCTTCACCGATGTTGGGGTCGATGATCACGGCCTGCCCGAACGTGTGCGAGCCCGGCGCGAGCTCGGCCCCGAGCAGCTCGTAGACCGAATGCCCGTGTTCTGTGGCGAACGGCGTCGCCCAGACGACGATCAGCTCGCCGCCTTCAGCCGCGCCGATGCGTACCCAGCTGGCAGCGAACGGCTCTTTGTAATCGACGCGTGCCGGCGCCTGCCAGGTGCCGTTCGCATAGGACGCGGCGAACACGTGCGCAACGCCGCCGACACGCTTGAGGTAGGCAACACCGCCGGTTCCATCTTCGGCCAACGCCGCACCGCCGAAGCCGACGATGTCCTCGCTCGGACCATCGAGCGTTTGGGCCGGCAGGATGACCGCCCGCGCGCCACCGGCCCGCGCCAGCCCGACGAGCAGGCAGAGCAGCAGGCAGAGGCCGAGCTGCGGGGCGACGGCGGCTCGGGGCAGGCGGCGTGTCGCTCCCGCGGAGAACCGCACCGCATTCACGTTTCGGCGTTGTTCTGCGCGCCCTGCTGCTTGTTGAACGCACAGCGAAAGTTCTGTGGTTCCTTGACAGGCTCAGAGCCCGCGAAGCCGCCCTTGTTCCCGTTGTCGAACACCGTCACGTACTGGAGCGATTCCGGCATTGGGTTCTGCGGCAATGGGATCGGGTTCGGCTGACCTTGGCGCGGGTTCGACGTGGCGCCTTCGCTGACGCCCTCGGAGCCGGCGGCGGCGGAGCCGGCCTCGGTGGTGACGAGCGTCGAGCTCATCTCGCGCTCGTCCTTGAGGCCCCGGCTCGGATCGAGGTCGACGGTCGCGGTCAGCGACGAATCGTGGATCGTCGACTCGAGCTTGACCCGGTCGGCGGAGCCGATCAACTGCGCGGCACTGGGCAGCCAACCGCCTTCGGCCTCGCAGGCTTTGGCGGCCCAGAAGTAGTTGTTCTTGCCGGCGTCGGCGTTCGTCAGCGGGTAGGGCGCGGAGTCAATGCACCAGGTGCCGATGTCGACCGTCGCCGGCGGGCATGTGCCGGCGAGCTGTTCAGGCGTCTGACCGCCTACGCGCTTGGCGTTGGCGACCGTCGGGATCGCGGCGACCGGAAACTTGCGGTTCTTGCCGAGCAGCAGCACGGCTCCAGCCTTCGGCTTGCTGGTCAGCTGATGACCGTCGATCGCAGCCGTGACGGCATGACGAGCCGCATCGGCGAGACCGGTGGTGGAGAGCACCAGCGCGATCAGCGCGAGCACGAACGCCGGTGAGGGCAGCCTACGGCGCGGTGCGACGCTCTGATTGCGCAGCTCCGGCACGGTTCCCCGTGCCGCCTTCCGGCTCGGGCGATGGTGACGGCGCCTGCGCTTCACAGCTCTTGCTTGCCCTCCGGGGCGGCTCGGCGCACGTCACGCAGGCTTTCGAAGTTCGTCTCGGTGACCGTCGAGAGGACGGCGTCGAGCGCGACTCCTGAGAGGGTCTCGTGCTCCAGCAGAGCGGCGGCGGTCTCCTCGACTGAGCTCCAGTTGCGGTCGAGGATCGTGCCCGCGCGTGCCTCGGCGTCGCCGACGAGCCGCTCGATCTCTGAGTCGATGATGTTCAGTGTTTCGGGGCCGACGGACCCGAGGTCTTGAAGGGAGGCGCCGAGGAACACCTCGCCGCCCTTCTCCCCGATCGTGACCAGGCCGAGCGCCTCTGACATCCCGAAGCTGGTGACCATCGACCGGGCGAGGGTCGTCGCGGCGTGAAGGTCGTCGTTGACGCTCGTCGAGGTGTAGCCGAACGCGATCCGCTCGCCCGCGAGACCGGCGGCGATCACGATCAGCTGCGTTTCGAGGTCGGGCCTGGTCATGATCGTCTGGTCGCGGTTGGAGAGCATGTGCGCGGCGGTGCCGAGCTGGCGGCCGCGGGCGACGATCGAGAGCTTCCTCGTGGAGGTGGAGTGACCGAGCGACTCCGTGACAACCGCGTGCGAGGCCTCGTGGACTGCGATCAGCCAGCGCTCCTGGTCCGTCAGGATGTGTTTCTTGGCGGGCCCGGCGACGACGCGGTCGATCGCCTCCTCGAGTGTCGCCTGGTCGATCTGCCCGCGACCGTCGCGGACGGACAGGAGCGCGGCCTCGTTGATCACGCTCGCCAGCTCAGCACCGGAGAAACCCGGCGTCTCATGCGCGACCTCCTCCAGCGATGCGTCAGGGGCCAGCGGGCGCTTGGCGCCATGCAACCGCAGGATTTCCAGACGACCGTGTACGTCGGGTGTGTCGATCACGACCTGGCGGTCGAAACGACCCGGCCTGAGGAGCGCCGGATCAAGGATGTCCGGACGGTTCGTGGCGCCCATCACGACCAGGCCCCCATCGCCGGAGAACCCGTCCATCTCCACCAAGATCTGGTTCAGCGTCTGCTCGCGCTCGTCGTTGCCCTGCCCGATACCAGCGCCACGCTTACGCCCCGCAGCATCGAACTCGTCGATGAAGATGATCGACGGCGCCTGCTTGCGTGCCTTCGCGAACAAGTCACGGACACGGGCCGCGCCAACGCCGACGAGCGACTCGACGAAGTCCGATCCCGACAGCGAGAAGAACGAGGCATCGGCTTCACCGGCGACGGCCTTCGCCAGCAGCGTCTTGCCGGTGCCAGGAGGTCCAACCAACAGCACGCCCTTGGGCGCGGCGGCGCCGACGGCCAGGTACTTAGTCGGATCGGCCAGGTAGTCGCGGATCTCACGAAGCTCGGCGACCGCCTCGCCCGCGCCGGCGACGTCGGCGAACGTGACCTTATCCCGGGTCCCCTTGCCCTTCTTCTTGCCCTTGCCGGTGAACTCCGAGAAGCCCGCGATACCACCGGATCCGTCGGCGCCGACTCGCATGAACAGCGAGAACAGGCAGACCAGCAGAAGGATCGGGATCAAGAACTGGGCGACGATCGCCTTCGTCGGCTTCCCCGACTGCTGATCGATCGTGACGCTCGCGCCGCTGCCGGTGAGTTCACCGGCCAGCTCCTGCGTCTGTGCGCCGGACGCTGGGTAGGCGGCCCACAGCTGCTGGATCCCCGTGGGTGTCGCCGCGACTTCGGTGCTCGCGGACGTGCCACCGGTGGCAGTTTCGAGAACGCCGCCGGCCGCAGTCAGAGCCGGCGCCGTGCCGGTCGTCGAGACCACCACGCGGCTGTCGTGATCGAGCAGCACCGCCGTGGCGACGAAGTGCTTCTTCGCCAGTTTCTGGACCGTTGAGATCGGGACCTCACGCCCGGAGCTGCTCGGCTTGATCGCGCCGAGCAATGTGAAGAACGTGATCGCCAGCCCGATCGAGACGATCACCAGGAACAACGACAGCGTGTCTTTCAGCGCGATCCGCCGGGCCGTGGTGAGGATCTGGATGGCGCGAACCAGCGCCGGGTTGCGCCGTTCGGCGAGCCCCGAGCGCACCGCGGTACGACGAGCGGCAGGTCCGGCCGAGCCGTTTCCGCCGGCACCGTTGGTGCCCGCGCCGTTCACGGGAACGCCGTTGCCCGGCGCGTCATCGGGTGGGTTTGTCTCGTCGGCCATGACAGTTGAGCGACAGGCACCACGGCCCGGCGCGAACGCGTCTCGGAGGAAGGCGCCATACGGCGCCGAGCTCCCCGGATCCAGAAACGCACACGACGGCGGCGGGGTTGCCGGTCGGACCGGAGCGTCACACGACTCAGAGTGAATTGCAATGCGCGTTCACAAAAACAACACATCGCTCATCGCTGACCACGGCGCCTTTCACAAAGCGTTAACGACACTCGGCTCTTTCACAAAAAAGACACAAGGCGATAAGCCACCCCGACGTTCACAAAAACGAAACACCAGCAATTTCCAGGCGCGACAGTGTTCACGCCGGGTGAAGCCCATCACCCTCCGCATCGACTGGCGTTCACAGCTGTTGGCCAGCTCGAGCTCACGCGCTCGCATGCCCATCTTCCCCACGAAAAGGAGTCCTAAGTGCGCGCCCATCGCACCCTCGTAACCTCTGCCCTGCTCGTCCTCGTGTTGCTGGTGCCGGCGGCGGCCCTCGGCCGGTCGCTGATCATCGGCGGCTCGACTTCGGTCCTGCCGCTCGCTCAGAAACTCGCCTCGGCTTACCACAAGGCATACCCCAAGCTGCCTCAGCCGAAAGTCACCGGCGGGCAGTCGGACATCGGCATCGCCGGTGTCCACGAAGGTCGCTTTGACATCGGCGACTCCTCACGCGATCCGCTGGAATCCGACCCCAAGGGCCTGACCTTCACGAAGATCGCACGGGACGGCGTCTGCATCATCACCAACCCCAACAACGCGATCGGCAACCTCTCCCAGAGCACCGTCGAAGAAATCTTCACCGGCCAGAAACGAGACTGGAGCGAAGTTCCCGGCGCCAAAGTCTCCGGGCCGATCGACCTGTTCGACCGCGATGGCGCCTCCGGTACGCAGGACGCCTTCCAGCACATCTTCCTGGAAGAAAACCAGAAGATCTCCCCCAGCGCGACTGCCAAGACCTCCAACGGGCTCGAGCAGAACTCGGTCTCGACGGACAAGAACGCGATCGGCTTCGTGTCTTTCGCCTACACCTCCGGCGTCAACGCCGTCGGCTACAACGGCGTGGCGTGCAACCTGCGCAACGCGCGCTCGGGGCAGTACCTCGGCGTGCGTAACTTCTGGATGGTCACGAAGGGCGCGCCCAAGGGCGCGGCGCTGAAGTTCCTGCTGTGGGTGACGAGCGGCAAGAAGGCCGTCGACAACATCATCAACTCGCAGTGGATCGCGGTCCACTGAGCTGAGTGCCCGGCAGCGTCCGACAGCTCCTGCGTTCTCGCACGGGCGCCGCCGGTGACAGGCGCGCCGAGCTGATGCTCGGCGCGCTCGGCGCGATCGTCCTCGCCCTGATCGGGGCGATGGTCGTGACCGTCCTGATCAAAGCCTGGCCGTCGTTCCGCTACAACGGCCTCGGCTGGTTCGGACCCGGCGCGGAAGTCGACACCGAGCTGCGAGCGATGCGCGAAGCCGCACCGCTGTCGGGTCACGGGATCCTCTACTTCACGGCCTGGCCCTTGATCTGGGGCACGCTTATCACGACGGTCGCCGCGGTCGTGCTGGCGCTGATCATCTCGACCTTCGCGGCGATCTTCTTGACGGAGTTCGCGCCGCCGGCGGTGCGGCGCACACTCGACCCGGTGATCCGCCTGCTGGCGGGCGTCCCGTCGGTGATCTACGGGCTGATCGGGATCCTCGCGATCGCCCCGTGGATCAACCAACACCTGCTCAGCAACTCCCGCAAGCAGTCGGTGATCTTCGTCGTCCAACTGAACGGCGCCAACCTCACGACGGGAACGCTGATCCTCACGGTGATGATCCTGCCGATCATGGTGGCGATCACCGCCAATGCGCTCTCCTCCGTACCCGCCTCCTGGAGCGAGGGCTCGGTGGCGCTGGGCGTCAACCGCTGGCGCACGATCCGCCGAGTCTCCTTGCGCACCGTCTGGCCGGCGGTCGCGGCGGGCACGGTCCTCGCAACCGCACGAGCGCTCGGCGAGGCGGTGATGCTGGCGATGGTCTCGGGCAGCAGCCCGTTCGCCGCCAATCCCCTCGACGGCCTGACCTTCCTGTTCGAGCCGGTGCGACCGCTGGCCGCGACGATCTTCCAGGAATCCGAGGGCCTGACGATCGGCCCCCTGTCGCACACGATCTATGCGATGGGCGCCGTGCTGCTCGTCTCGGCGGCGATGCTCTCGCTGGTCGGCTGGACCGTCAAGCAGTCGCTCGGCAAATACGGGATCCGGCCCTGATGGCGGGCGTCGCGATCTCCCCACCTCGCCCGTCGGCCGTGGTCGCGCCACCGCGTGAGCGCATCTCCAGCTGGCCGGCGGCCGACCGGGCCTTCTATGCGCTCTGCTGGGTCAGCGGCATTGGGCTGTGCTTGATCGCGCTGTGGATCGTCGTCTTCATGCTCGTCAAGGGCATCTCGTTCCTGAAGCCCAGCCTGCTTTGGACCTCACCCAACGCCGGCTCGATCCACCAGACCCAGAACGGCGGCTTCCTCGATCCGATCGAGGGGACTTTCCTGGTCACGGCGATCGGCACACTGATCGCGGCGCCGCTCGGCGTCGGCGTGGCGACGTGGCTGACGGAGTACGCGCGCCCCTCGTGGTTCGCGCGGATCGTCGACTCGGCGATCGAGATGCTGGCGGGCGTACCGAGCATCGTCCTCGCCCTGTTCGGCCTGCTGATCTTCTCGCAAGGGTTCCTCGGCTTCCTCTCTCAGGGCGCCGCCAGCGGCTCGCTCGGCCAGTCTTTCGTCGCCGCCGGAGTCGTGATGGCGCTGATCGCGCTGCCGCTCGTCGTCGCCTCCACGCGCGAGGGCCTCACCCAGCTTCCACCGCGGATGCGAGAGGCCTCGTTCGCGCTCGGCAAGACCAAGGCGACGACCAGCCGCTATGTGCTGCTGCCCGCGATCAAACCGAGCATCGCCGGCGGCATCGTGCTCGGCATGGGCAGGATCATCGGCGACACGGCGATCGTCACGATCCTGCTGGGCGGCGCCGCGCAACTGACCGAACCCGTCGGGCACACGCCCGTGCTGGGCCTGCTCCGCGGCACCGGCTCGACCCTGACCAGCTACGTCTACTACAACTCCCCGGCCGGCGAGGGCAACGCCCACGAGAAGGCCTACGCGGCTGCGTTCGTGCTGCTGATCATGGTGCTCGGTCTCAACGCCCTCGTCACACGGCTGACCGCCGGGAATGACGGCGAAGGACGGCGCCGGCGTCTCGTCCGGATCCCCTACTTCTCGAAAAGAGGCTGATGGACCCTCTGATGCCACCGCCGATCCGGCGGATCAGCCTCGGCAGCGAGCCGACTGTCGCTCCCGCCCGGGAGATCCCACAGACCAACGGCAACGTCGCCACAGCGATCGCCACCCGCGCCACCCGCCCGCCCGCCGTGAACGTGCGCGAGCGGATGCAGATCGAGTCGGTGTGGCTCGCCTACGGCGAGAACTGGGTCGTCAGGGACGTCAGCCTGCCCGTCCGCCAGGGCGAGGTGCTGGCGCTGATCGGGGCTTCGGGCTCGGGCAAGACGACGCTGCTGCGCTCGCTGAACCGGCTGACCGAGATCACCGACGGCGCCGCTCGCGCCGGTCGCATCACGCTCGACGGCGGCGACATCCACGGCGTCGAGGTCAACGACCTCAGGCGGCGCGTCTCGATGGTCTTCCAGCAGCCCAACCCATTCCCGATGTCGATCTACGACAACGTCGCCTACTCGCTCGCCGAGCAGCGACCGGAGCGCGGCAAGCGCCGCCGCCGGCGCAGCGCCGCGCTGTCGGCGGCAGTCGAGGACGCGCTGCGGCGGGCAGGGCTGTGGGAGGAGGTCTCCGACGATCTCGACCGCTCCGCGCTGCGCCTGTCGGGCGGCCAGCAGCAGCGGCTGTGCATCGCCAGAGCGCTGGCGGCGAACCCCGAGGTGCTGTTGCTCGACGAGCCCTGCTCGGCGCTCGACCCGATCTCGACGGCGACGATCGAGGAGCTGATCGTCGGTCTGCGCGAGAGCGTCGCGGTCGTGATCGTCACCCACAACCTCCAACAGGCCTTCAGGGTCGCCGACCACGTCGCCTTCATGCACCTCGGCGAGCTCATCGAGTATGGAGCGAGCGAGCAGGTCTTCGATCACCCCCGCGAACAGCGCACCAAGGACTACATCAGCGGGGCCTTCGGATAGATGCGCGCCACGCCCGCCCTAGTGCTCGCCTTGGCGTGCCTGGCGCTCACCGGCTGCGAGACCACTCAGGAAAAGAGCGCGAAGCTCGAACGGACCCACCGCAAGGGCGCGGTCGCGTCCAAGGGCTTGACGATCGCCCAGGCGAATCCAGACATCAAGGTGCTGTCGGCGACGGCCGTGCACACCAGCGAAGGAACCGCCGTCGTCGTCACCGTCGCCAACAGCGGCAGCGCCCAGCGCGAAATCCCGCTGCTGGTCTCCGTCAAGCAGACCGGCGGCTCCCCGATCTCGAACTCCGAAGCGGGCCTAGCCCACTCGCTGACCTCAATCGCCTACGTTCCCTCCCACGGCAAGGCAGTCTGGGTCGACGACCAGCTGACCCTGATCGGCAAGCCGGGCGCCGCCACCGCCAAGGTCGGGGAGGGCAAGAAGGCAAAGGGCTCCGTGCCGAAGGTCGAGCTCGGCACGCACAAGCTCGAAAAGGAATCCGACGAGGAAGTCGTAACCGGCACCGTCACCAACGGCTCATCGGTCCCCCAACACGAACTCGTCGTCTACGCAACAGCCACCCAAGGCAGCCGCACGATCGCCGCCGGCCGAGCCGTAATCACCTCCCTGGCGGCAGGAGCCAAAAGCAAGTTCCAGATCTTCCTAATCGGCGCCCCCGCCACAAGCGCCCACCTAACCGTCAGTGCCCCACCCAGCACGTTCTGAGCAAGGCAGTTTCGGCCGAGCGGAGTCGGGATCCCCCGCGATCAGCCAAGCGGAGTCGGGTTCTATTTGATCGCCCGCGAGCCGCGACTGGCCAGGCGAAGTCGGACTCCTTTTTGATTGGCGAGCCGCGATCAAATAGAACCCGACGGAGCGCTATTGCTTGAGCGTAATCCCCTCCAACACATGAGCAACCGTCTCACAGGCATCCACCGCCGCCTCCAGCGACTCGAAGATGTCCTTCCAACGGATCACGACCATCGGGTCGATGCCACCGGCGAACAGCGAGGCGACGCCGTCACGCTGCAGCCGGTCCCCCTCGTTCTCCAGACGATGGATCTCGACGAGGTGCGGACTCAGCTCGGTGCCGGTTCGCAGACAACGGAGCGCCTGGGCGATCTGCTCGCCGGCGCCGACCAGTACCTCGGTGAACTCGACGGCCTGCTCCATCGGCGCCTCGACCCCATACAAGCCGAGCTGGACGGCGGCGTTCTCGGAGTGATCGACGATGTCGTCCAAGGCGCTCGCCAGGGCGTAGCCGTCGCCGGCGTCGAACGGCGCTCGGACTCGCCCGCGGCCGGCAAGACGGTGGATGATGTCGTGGGTGATCCGGTCGCCGTCCTGCTCGCAGACCTTCAGGTCCTGGGCGAGCGTGGCGTGCTCCGGATAGTCGATCAGCAGATCGCGCAGCAGCAGCCCGCACTTCTGGACGTTGCGCCCGGACTCCTCGACCAGCTCCATCAGGACGCTGTCGTATGGGCGACGCAGGAGGCTCATCCGGCGAGCATATTGACCGAGGATCGACGCGACCCCGCTTTCACGCTTTTTTCACCGATAGATCACGAGTTTGCAACTCCCCCGGGGTTGACGCCTGCGACGCTCCCGCGTCGTGGCGGTCTTTCAGGAGAGCCCTGAGGTTCCCGAGATCCTCTACGCGGGGGAGCTGGAGATCCGCCCGCACGAGGGGCTCGTCTTGGCGACGGGCCAGGCGCTCACGCTGTCGGTGCGTGAGTTCGAGCTACTGGCTGCGATGGCCAGGCGCCAGGGCACGATCATCACCCGCGAGGATCTCTACCGGACCGTTTGGGGCGGCGAGCTGCGCCACGGCGACCGCTCCGTCGACGTCTACGTCTCGAAGCTTCGCAACAAGCTCGAGGCCGCCTTGCCCGACCGGCGCTTCATCCACACGCACCCCGGCTTCGGATATCGATTTCAGCCACAGCCTTCACGAAATGTTCACATGGACGGGGCAGATGGCTGAGGAGACTGTTGTCGGGCTGTGAACAAGGTTTGTTCGCGGGCTGACCGAGGAAGTAGCTGCATGGACGCGGCGGTCAGCGTGCAGGCGGATCGAACGCCGAGCCCGCCACCGGCATCGCGCCGGCCGAAACGACAACCACGCTAGGAGACGTAGTGATCAAGAACAAGTTGGGCGCGCTCGCAGGCTGTGCGCTGCTCGCATTGGGCATCACCGCATGCGGGAGCTCAAGCTCCTCGAGCAGCAACTCCACGAGCAGCTCCGCCGCCACCACGGCGCCGGCCCCAAGCTCGAGCTCGAAGACCGCCACCACCCCACCGAGCGGCAACGGCACGATCTCGGGCGCAGGTTCGACGTTCGCTGCACCCGTCTATGAACAGTGGGCCTCCTCGCAGTCCGGTCTGACCGTCAACTACCAGGCAGTCGGCTCGGGCGCCGGCATTACGGCGCTGTCGGGCAAGGTCGTCGACTTCGGCGCCAGCGACCCGCCGCTGAAGGAAGAAGAAGAAAAGGAAATCGAAAAGAACGGCAGCCCGCCGGTGCAGATCCCGATGTTCCTGGGCGCGATCACCGTGTCCTACAACCTCTCGGGCGTCAAGAGCGGCCTGAAGCTCGACGGCCAGACGCTGGGTGACATCTTCATCGGCAAGATCAAGACCTGGAACGACGCCGAGATCAAGGCGCTGAACCCCGGCGTGACACTGCCCAGCACCCCGATCACCGTCGTGCACCGCTCGGACTCCTCCGGCACGACCTCCGGCTTCACCGGCTTCCTGGCCGCTGTGGACCCGGAATTCAAGAGCAAGGTCGGCGAAGGTAAGGAAGTGCCGTGGCCCACGGGCACCGGCGCCAAGGGCAACGCGGGCGTCGCCGGAGCGGTCAAGCAGACCGAAGGCGCCGTCGGCTACGTCGAGCAGGCATACGCCCTGCAGAACGGCTTCACCTACGCCGCGATCAAGAACAAAGCGGGCACGTACGTCTCGCCGACGCTCGCATCCACGAGCGCCGCGGGCGAGGGCGTCAAGATCCCGGCGAACCTCGGCATCAAGGTCATCAACTCGCCCGCCCCGACGGCCTACCCGATCACCTCGCAGACGTTCATCGTCGTCAACAAGGACCTCTGCAAGGCCGGCACCCCCGGCGGCGAAGAAGCCGCCAAGGGCGTCGTGAAGTTCATCGAATACGGGCTCGGAGCCGGCCAGTCGATCCTCAAGGAAGCCGACTACGCCAAGCTCCCCGCTCCGATCCTGTCGAAGTCCGAGGCAGCCGTGAAGGCGCTCGAATGCAACGGCTCACCGATCGGTGGCTGAGCAGATGACGTCGACTCCGCGGATCAAGTAGACAACGCTCCGTGGAGGCAGCATCCGTACCCGGCGGCGACCGCACATTGCTCGTGCGGTCGCCGCTGGCACGTCTTCCCGACCGGCTCCTGAAGTACGGCCTGACGGTCCTGGCCGCGCTGATCCTGGCGCTGATCGTCTACTTCTTCGTCCGGCTCGTCGGCCAGGCCCGCCCGGCCTTCGCCCACGCAGGCGTCCTCGGCTTCGCCTTCGACAACAACTGGAACCCCAGCGCCGGGCACTTCGGGGCGCTGCCGCTCGTCGTCGGCACCCTGATCACCTCCACCCTGGCGCTGATCATCGGAGTTCCCGTCGCGGTCGCGGCGGCGATCTACACAACCGAGCTCTGCCCCAAGCGCCTGCGCACCCCCCTGACGGTGCTCGTCGAGCTGCTCGCCGCTGTGCCCTCTGTTGTCTATGGGCTATGGGGGATCTTCTTCCTCGCGCCGAAGTTGCGAGGCGCCGAGCAATGGGTCGCCGACCGCCTGTCCTTCGTCCCCTTCATCGGCGGCGGCCTCGTGACAATCCCGAACCTCTTCATCACGGGCCTCGTCCTCGCGATCATGATCCTGCCGATCGTCAGCGCGATCAGCCGCGAGGTGATGAGCACCGTGCCGGCCGATCACAAGGAGGCGGCTCTCGGTCTCGGCGCGACACGCTGGGAGATGATCCGCATCGCGGTCCTGCCCTACTGCCGGTCGGGGATCGTCGGCGGCGCGATGCTGGGCCTCGGCCGGGCGATCGGTGAGACGATCGCCGTGACGATCTTGATCGGGGACTCGCCGAAACTCGC
The DNA here is from genome assembly GCA_036271135.1 of Solirubrobacteraceae bacterium. Taxonomy (GTDB): domain Bacteria; phylum Actinomycetota; class Thermoleophilia; order Solirubrobacterales; family Solirubrobacteraceae; genus Palsa-744. The sequence goes on along the minus strand of DATBBF010000019.1, from coordinate 92,555 downwards.
CGACCACCTGTTCGGGCAGAGCTACAGTCTCGCGGCGGTGATCGCCAACGAGTTCGGCGAGGCGACCGGGACCCATCGCTCGGCGCTGTTCGCCGCCGGCCTCGTGCTGTTCGTGCTGACGCTGCTCGTCAACGGGCTGGCCCGCTTCTTCGTGATTCGCGCGAGCCGCGCGACCGGACCGCCGCGCGCCGAGAACCACAGCTCCGGCGGGGGCGCGATGCTGGCCGCCGACACCGTGGTGGGAGCATGAGCGCGCCCGCGTCCTCCGAGCTGCTGGGGCGGCTCGCCGTCAGCCCCGCCCGCCGCCGCCGCGACCGCTTCGCACGCGGGACGATCCTCGGCGCCACGATCCTCGCCCTGATCCCGCTGGTGCTGATCGTCTACTACCTGCTCAAAAAGGGCCTCGGCTCGTGGAGCTCGGACTTCTTCACGACCGACCCGACCGGCAACACCTTCTTCAAGAACTCGAGCATCGGCGGCATCAAGAGCGCGATCCTCGGCACGATCGAGATCGTCGCCCTGGCTTCCGCGATCGCGATCCCGATCGGCATCGGCGTCGCGATCTGGCTCGTCGAGTACGGCCGCGACAGCCGCTTCGCCCACACGGTGCGCTTCTTCGTCGACGTCCTCACGGGCGTCCCCTCGATCGTCTTCGGCTTGTTCGTCTACATAGTGCTCGTCGTCGGTACGGGCAGCACCTACGCCGGTTACAAGGGCTCGATCGCCCTCTCGCTGCTGATGCTCCCGGTCGTGATCCGCTCCTCCGAGGTGATCCTGATGCTGGTGCCCGCAGGTCTGCGCGAATCGGCACTGGCGCTCGGGTCGCCACGCTGGCGGGTGATCTTCAAGATCGTCCTGCCGACGGCGCTCCCGGGGATGGTGACCGGAGTGCTGCTGGCGGTCGCCCGTGCGGCGGGCGAGACCGCACCGCTGCTGTTCACCGCGGCGTCGACCCACAAGACGACCTCGGATCTGGGCGCTTTCATGAACTCGCTGCCTGTGCAAATCTACAGCGATGTCACCTCCCCGACGGAGTCCGTCGTCAACCGGGCTTGGGGCGCAGCGCTGACCCTCGTCGTCCTGATCCTGCTGCTAAACCTGATCGCTCGCCTCGTCTCGCGAAGGAGTCGCCTTGTATGACACCCAACCGACGGTCCTCCCCGGTGGCAGACGTGGATCCTGAGGGCCGAGCAGAGCTCGGAACCTCCGGAAGTGAGGACGCCACGGCGTCCCGCCGCCCGATCGTCGCCGACCGCCAGAGCCAAGCCAGTGGAGCGACCGCGCCGAAGTCCGGCCTGAGCGTGAAACTCGAAGGGCTCAGGGCCTTCTACGGCAAGGCCGAGCAGGTCAAGGGCGTCGATCTCGACTTCAACGCCAACGAGGTGACGGCCATCATCGGCCCTTCCGGCTGCGGCAAGTCGACGATGATCCGCTGCATCAACCGCATGCACGAGGAGATCCCCGGCGCCCGCGCCGAGGGCCGTGTGATGCTCGCCGACACCGACGTCTACGACTCCGCCGTGGATGTCGTCGCCGTCCGCCGCGCGATCGGCATGGTCTTCCAGAAACCGAACCCCTTCCCGACGATGTCGATCTTCGACAACGTCGCCGCCGGCCTGCGGCTGACCGCCAAGCGCGGCGAACTCCAGCAGAAGGTCGAGCGGGCGCTGCGCGGGGCGGGCCTCTGGGATGAGGTCTCCGACCGTCTCTCCGAGCCCGGTGCCGGGCTCTCCGGCGGACAGCAGCAGCGGCTCTGCATCGCCCGCTCGCTGGCGGTCGATCCAGAGGTGATCCTGATGGACGAGCCCTGCTCTGCCCTGGACCCGATCGCCACGCTGAAAATCGAGGAGCTGATCGAGGAGCTCAAGCAGCGCGTGACGATCGTGATCGTCACCCACAACATGCAGCAGGCCGCCCGTGTCGCCGACCGCACGGCCTTCATGCTTGACGGCCAACTCGTCGAGGTCGGCCCGACCCAGGACATCTTCACCAAACCCAGCGACTCCCGCACCGAGGAATATGTCACCGGCAAGTTCGGCTGACGCGAGCGCCCACGGGCCGCTCGACGCCGCCCCCGTGGCGGACGCACCGCCCGGAGCGGGTGGCCGTTCGCACTTCCAGGAGCAGCTGCGTGAGCTCGAGCAGCACGCCCTCGGCGGCCTCGACCTGATCGTCGAGCAGCTCGATCGGGTCCTCGAGGCGCTCGACCATCAGGACGTCGAGCTGGCGCAGATGGTGATCGCCGACGACGACCGCGTCGACGGGCGCTACCTGGAGGTCCATCAAGGAATCCTCTCGCTGCTCGCCCTCCAGGCCCCGGTCGCCGGCGACCTGCGCCTGGTGGCGGCGATGCTGCACACGATCAAGCACATCGAGCGCATGGGCGATCAGTGCGTGAACATCGCCAAGATGATCCCCCTGTCCGGGCACGAGCCGCCGGTTCACGAGGAAATGCTCGCGGCGCTGGGCAAGATGGGCGCTTTCGCACGCTCAGAGGTCATCCAGTGCAAGGCCGCCTTCGCCGGACGCGATGTCGGACTGGCCGAGGACCTTGTCCGCCAGGACCGCGAGATCAACCGCCTGAACCGAGAGATCTTCAGGTTGGCGATCGAAATCGGCGATGACCCCGATACGCGCGAGTGGGCGATGCACATGACGCTCGTCGCCCGCGCCCTGGAGCGGATCGGCGACAACGCCGTTGACATCGGCGAGCAGGTGGCGTTCGTCGTCACCGGCCTGTTCCGGGAGTTCTCAGATTCCTCCCGCCCGCTGGGCGCCACGTAGTAGCGGCGGGCAAAGCACCCGTAAATAGCGATTTCCCGCCTGTGAAGATCCTGTTACGGATGGGCCGCGCGACGCGTTGAGGTGCTTTTGATCGCTTACACTCACCACCGATGACGGAAAGCGTTCGCGCCGAGGAGCAGGGTTCCTCATCAGTCGCCGCCGACGGATCGGCCACTCACACGGGATCGCTGCGAATCGCGGTCCTCGACCGGGACAGCGGCTTCATCCAGGTCCTCTCCAAGCGCCTCGACCGGCTCGGCTGGGAGCACCGCGTGCTCGCGAGCCCCGTCCCCGCCGAGGCGATCGTCGCGATGCGCCTCAGCGCGCTCGTCGTCGACCTGGCCGTGCTCGGACCGCAGGCATGGAGTTGGCTCGAGCGCCTCTGCGAGGCGCTCCCGGAGCTCGGCATCGTCGTCTGCACGGGCCCCTCGACCGTCGCCCAGCGCGTGCGTGGGCTGCGCCTCGGAGCGGACGACTGGATCACCAAGCCCTGCCATCCCGAGGAGGTCATCGCGCGGGTGCAGAGCGTCGTGCGCAGGCGTCGGCGCTCGAGTGGTCGCACCGAGGCCGCACCGGTCACCGCCGGCGAGGTCGAGATCCGCTCCGACCGCTTCCAGGCGTTCGTCGGCGAGTGCAGCATCGACTTGACCCGCCGCGAGTTCGAGCTGATCGAGCTGCTGGCGGCCGCCGAGGGCCGAGTGCTCGAGCGCGAGGAGATCTACTCGCGGCTGTGGGGCTACACGATGGTCCGTGGCGATCGCTCCGTCGACGTGTTCGTGCGAAAGCTCCGTCAGAAGCTCGAGAAGGCCTCCCCCGGCTGGCGCTACATACACACCCACTTCGGGATCGGCTACCGCTTCGCGGCCGAATCCCTCGAGATCGTAGATCCGAGCGACGTGCCCTCGTCAGTGCCCGCCGACTGGGACCCCGGCGATCAAGGCGAGCTCGCGGGGCCGCATGAGGACCGCCAGTTCCCCGCCGGCGCCGTCTAGTCGCAGGATCGCCAGCCCGCCCTTCTTGAGGTCCAGGCGGGCGCCCGCCAGCGCGCCCGCGAGTTGGGAGAGATCGGGCTCGTGGCCGACCAGCATCACCCGGCATTCGCCGCCGAAGCCAGCCATCGCGTCGAGCGCTTGGTGCGCGTCGAAGCCCGCCGCCAGCGGTGCGTGCTCCGCGAGCAGCGCCCGCTGCGGCTCCTCCCATGCCTCCGCCGCCAGCATCGCCGTCTGCGCCGCCCGGACCTTGGGGCTGAACAGGACCGCGTCGAAGTCCGCGCCGAGCTGCGCGATCGCGACGCCCGCCACACGCGCCTGCTGCTCGCCGCGCTCAGTCAGCCGGCGCGCCGCATCCTCCCGGCTTCCGTGCGGCTCAGCCTCTGCATGTCGAAGTAGCCAGAGCTGACGAGCCATTCGTGTCCGGGCAGCCTATCGCGGCGGTTTGGCGGGGTGGCCGCCGGTCATCCCAGATCGCGGCGCCACAGCGTGTAGCGTGAGAGAACGATGGACTCCGGCCCCCACCACGACCATGGCGCAGGCGAGATCCACGCCGCCGGTGCCGAGGGCAGCGAACACCCTTCGCTCTACATAAACCGCGAGCTCTCTTGGCTCGACTTCAACGACCGCGTGCTCCAACTGGCCGAGGACGACCGCGTGCCGCTGTTGGAGCGCGTCAAGTTCTGTGCGATCTACACGACCAATCTGGACGAGTACTACATGGTGCGGGTCGCCGGGCTGCGTGACCAGATCGATGCCGGCGTGGAGACCGCCGGGCAGGACGGCCGCACGCCCTCCGAGACGATCGCCCTGATCCGCGAGCGCGTGCTCGGTCAGGGCATCCGCTTGACCGACTGCTTCGAACGTCACCTGCGCCCCGTCCTGGCCGACCGCGACATCCAGATCGTCGGCGTCGGCGAGCTCGACGACGAGCGCCGCGCCGAACTCGCGCGCCATTTCCAGAAGGTGATCTTCCCCGCCCTCACCCCCCTCGCGGTCGCACCCGGACGTCCCTTCCCCTACATCTCGAATCTCTCGCTGAGCCTCGCCGTGCTGGTCCGCGACCCCGTCACCGACCAGACCGTGTTCGCTCGCGTGAAGGTCCCGACCGAGATCCTGCCCCGCTTCGTGACCTTGCGCCCGCCCAGCGGCCCGGCCCTGCTGGTCCCGCTGGAGGACGTCATCGCCAACCATCTCGATGCGCTGTTCCCGGGCATGGAGATCGCCGACTGCGACGTCTTCCGGGTGACCCGCGACGCCGACCTCGAGGTGTCGGATGACGCCGCCGATCTGCTCCAGGCGGTCGAGGACGAGCTCCGCCGCCGGCGCTTCGGGGAGATCGTCCGCGTCGAGGTCGGCGCCGGCTGCTCGCCTCAGCTGCGCGGCGCCCTGTCGAGCCTTTTGAAAGTTCAGGACGATGAGGTGTTCCCCGTCGACGGGCTGCTCGACATGGGTGCGCTCTGGCAGATCGTGCGCCTGCCGGGTCACACCGAGCTGCACGAGGAGCCGATGCCCATCGGCACCACCCATCCGCGCCTCATGCGCCACGAGGGAGAGCGTCCCGACGTGTTCGCGGCGATGCGCGAAGGCGACCTGCTCGTCCATCACCCCTACGACTCGTTCGCGACCTCCGTCGAGCGCTTCGTCGAGCAGGCCGTGGCTGATCCCAACGTACTTGCGATCAAGCAGACCGTCTACCGCACGAGCGACGACTCGCCGCTCGTCCCCGCCCTGATCGAAGCGACCGAACGAGGCAAGCAGGCGGTCGCGCTGGTCGAGTTGCAGGCGCGCTTCGACGAGCGCATGAACATCCACTGGGCGAAGGCGATGGAGGAGGCCGGCGTCCATGTCGTCTACGGCCAGCCGGCCCTGAAGACCCACGCCAAGTGCGTGCTGGTCGTACGCCGCGAGGGCGACGGCGTCCGCAACTACGTCCACATCGGGACAGGCAACTACCACTCGGCCACGGCCCGCCTGTACACCGACTTCGGCCTGTTCACGATCGACGAGCAGATCGGCGCCGACGTGGCCGACATGTTCAACTACCTGACCGGCTTCGGACGCCCACTGCACTACCGGCGTGTCCTGACCGCCCCCAGCCAGCTCCGCGACGGGATCATCGCCGAGATCGAGCGCACTGTCGAGGCCCACGAAGCCGGCGAGACGGCACGGATCACGATGAAGATGAACGCCCTCGTCGACGGGCGCTGCATCCGCGCCCTCTACGCCGCCTCCCAGGCGGGCGTCCCGATCGATCTCAACGTGCGTGGGATCTGCTGTCTGCGCCCCGGCCTGCCGGGGGTCTCCGAGACGATCCAGGTCGTCTCGGTGGTTGGGAGACTGCTCGAGCACTCACGCGTCTACGCCTTTCAGAGAGGCACGGAGGAGACCGTCTACATCGCCTCCGCGGACCTGATGCCGCGCAACCTCGACCACCGCGTCGAGCTCGCCGCGCCGATCGTCGAGCCCGACCTTCGCGAGGAGATCATGGACACGCTGCGGAGGGCCTTCGCCGACAACCAGAGCTCCTGGCAGCTCGACGGCGACGGACGCTGGCATCGTCGCGTGGCAGCCCCGGGCGAGCGCCCCCGCAACATGCAGTTGGAGATCGCCGAGCTGCACTCGGCCCGCGCCGGCAGCGAGTCGGCACCGGACTTCCCCGCCGCGATGTCGGCCTGAGACCCTCCATCGCGGGACCAACCGCCACGATCGCGTTGCCCAATCAGGCCGGTCGGGCGCCCGCCAGCACGACCGAGACCGACGTCAGCCGCGGCCAGCGCGAGCGCACGGCCGGCGGCCAGACCCGACCGCCGCTCAGCGAGATCACATCCGCCCCGGCGTAGCGCGGAGCGTCGACGCCGAAGCCCTCGCCCTCCAGGACGTGGGCGGTGACGTGCGGCAGGGCCGGCGACATGTGCGGTGTGTAGCCGGGCCGGAAGCTCGTCAGATTGCCCCGCACGGCCAGCTCCAGGCGAGTCCGCAGCGTCGCGATGTTGGGCGTGCTGACGACGATCCGCCCGCCCGGCGCGACCAGCGCCGCCGCCTTGCGCAGGGCGCTCCACGGCGAGGACAGGTGCTCGATGACCTCGACCAGCATCACCCTGTCGGCCTGCGGGAGCCCCTCGGCTTCTTCGATCCCGACCGCCTGGAAGTCGACGTCGCTACGCAGATCCGCGTCGAGCCAGTCGATCAGATCGAGCCCACCAAGCGATGCCGGCGCATGCTCGTCGCGGACCCGGCGCAGCAGATCGCCGGTACCGCAGCCCACGTCCAGCCAGCGCAGCCCCGGCGCCGGGTCCACCGCGGCCAGAGCCTCGGCGATGATCTCGGCCATCGAGCTTCCCGCCGAGTCGAGCTGGTCGGCCCTGGCCTCCTCGCCGAGCTCCGGCACGTCGCCGCTCAGCCGGAGACGGGCGCCGGAAGCTTGTCCAGCACCTCTTTGAGCTCGTCGACCGACTGGTAGTCGAGCCCGAGACGGTGATCGTGGCGGTGGCGCACGACACCCTGCTCGTCGATCACGATCACCGAGCGCTTGACGCCCAGGCGCGGCGAGAAGGCGTCGTAGGACTTGGCGACCTGCTTGTCCACGTCTGCCAGCAGCGGCACGTTCAGCGAGTGCTTGGCGGCGAAGGCCTCGTGCGAGCCGAGGTCCTGCGCGGAGATGCCGACGACCGTCGCCCCCAGCGCCGAGAAGTCAGCGGCGCGGTCGCGGTAGGAGCAGAACTGTTTGGTGCATACCGGCGTGTTGTCGCCCGGGTAGAACAGCAGCACGACGCGCTCGCCACGGTGCTCTGAGAGCTTGAAGCTGCCGTCGGTGCCCTCGAGCTCGAAATCGGGTGCCTGCTCGCCGACCTGCGGGGTCTTGGCCATCGCGAATGCCCTCCTGCCGTCCGGGGAGCCCGGTTGACCGGGCCACTGCGGCCAGCATAACGACCACCGAGCTAAAGGCGCCCCGCCTCCTCGAGCAGGCCCAGCCAGACCTCGCTCCTGGTCGGGAAGCTTGGCGTGGCCTGGGCCAACAGCTCCAACGGAACCTCCGCGACGATCGCCACTGTCGCCGCGTACAGCGACTCCGCGACCTCCACGCCGACAAAGGTGGCGCCGACGATCACATCGCGCCGCTCGTCGATCAGGATCGAGGCGCAGCCGCCGGCGTCGTGGCCGATGAAGCTGGAGCCGGCGTTGCTCTGCAGCGAGACCCGCGCCTCGCTGACACCGATCCCGGCCTTCTTGGCACTGGCAAGAGTGTGGCCGACGGCGGCGACCTGCGGTTCGGTGAAGATCACACGCGGCACGACCTCCCCGGCGGGCGAGGGCTGCTGCGGGCTGCCGAGTATTCGCGCCGCGGCCATCCGCGCCTGATGCTTGCCGACGTGCGTCAAGAGAGCCTTGCCGTTGAGATCGCCTACGACATACAGCCAGTCCTGACCGGCGACCCGCAGCGTCTCGTCCACCTCCACGTAGCCGCCGGGTTCGATGCCGACGGTCTCAAGGCCCAGATCGTCGCTGAGCGGCCGGCGGCCGGCCGCCACGAGTATCTCGGCGGCCTCGTACGCGCTTCCGTCAGCGAGCTCCAGGCGCACCGGGGAGCCCGCACCGTCGCGCTGGACGCCCGTGACCTTCGCGCCGAGGATCACCTCGACACCGTGCTCCAACAGCCCTTCCCGGACGGACTCGGAGGCGAACGGCTCCTCGCCGCCGATCAACCTCTCCGCGGACTCCACGAGCGTCACCTTCGAGCCCAGCGACGTGTACGCCGATGCCATCTCGACGCCGACGACACCGCCGCCGAGCACCAGCAGCGAGGCGGGAACCTGTTTCGCCGTGGTCGCCTCCCGGTTGCTCCAGGGCGAAGCATCGTCGAGCCCTGGGACCGGCGGGATCGAGGCGACGCTGCCCGTTGCCAGGACGACGACCCGCCTGGCTTCGAGCGTCTGCCCGCCGACCTCCACGGTGCGCTCGCCGCTCAGCCGGCCATGACCTCTGAACAGCTCGATGCCACGCTTCTGCAGCCAAGGCAGCTGTGCGGAGTCGTCGAGGCCGTGGACGATCTGATCGCGACGGGCGAGCGCGGCGCCGGTGCCCAGCTCGCCCGTCACCGCCTCCGCGGCGCCTGCGACCCGCCGTGCCTCGGCCAGGACCTGGCCGGGCCTGAGCAGCGCCTTGGAGGGCATGCAGGCGTAGTAGGAGCATTCGCCGCCGACGAGATCATTCTCGATCAGCGCCACCTCCAAGCCGCCTTCGGCGAGCTTGCCGGCGGCGACCTCGCCGGCCGGACCGGCACCGATCACGATCGCGTCGACGACGCGCCTCCTCGCTTCAGCGGCGGTTTGCTGGGGCTGCTCGGCGTTCAAGCTGTCGCTCCTCTGCTCGTGGGCTGAGCTCGGTCGCGAGGCACCGGGCAAAGCTGGTTTTAGCGTCTCTACCCGGTAGCCTGCCCAGATGACATCCGAGTCGCTTGCCGGGCGTCTGCTGGTGGCCTCGACGACGCTCGAGGACCCAAACTTCGCGCGCACCGTCGTGTTGATCGGGATGCATGGCCCGGAGGGCGCACTGGGCCTGGTGCTCAACCGTCCGTCGACCTCCGCCGTCGCCTCGGCCGTGCCGCAGCTGGAGGAGATGGTCGAAGAGGGCGAGCCGGTGTTCGTCGGCGGGCCCGTGCAGTCGAGCTCGATCGTGATGCTCGCCGAGTTCGCCGACCCCGCGCCGGCAGGGCTGCTGGTCGTGGGCAGGATCGGCCTGCCGGCGCCGGACGCGAGCCTCGAGGACCTCGCCACGGCATGCACGCGCCGCCGCGTCTACGCCGGCTATGCCGGCTGGGGCGAGGGCCAGCTCGACGCCGAGGTCGAGGGCGGCGACTGGATCACCCAGGACGCGCTGCCCGAGGACGTCTTCTGCGAGACGCCCGAGGAGCTGTGGAGCGACGTTCTGACGCGTAAGGGCGGACGCTACGCGCTGCTGGCGAGGATGCCGCTGGACCCGAGCCTCAACTGAGACTCGGCTACCCTCCTGTGGTGCCCGCCGCGGGGCCCAACGGGGCGCCCGCGCGACGCCAGTCCTCTCCCCCCGAGTCTGGAGTCTCCCCCTTGCTGAAGCTCGCCCGCTGGTCAACCACACACCGCAAGTACGTCGTCGTCGGATGGATCGTCCTGCTCCTCGCCATCAACGCGCTGGCGCAGTCGGCCGGGACGAGCTACTCCAACAACTTCACGCTGCCCAACTCCGACGCCCAGCGCGCGACCGATCTTCTGCAGCACAGCTTCCCCGCCCAGGCCGGGGATCGCGACACGATCGTCTTCAAGGTCTCCTCGGGGAGCGTCAAAGACGCCGCCGTGCGCGCACGGATGAGCGCGATGTTCGCCGCCGTCGAAAAGCTGCCACACGTCACGAGCGTGATCAGCCCCTACGCGGGCGCCGCCGCCGGCCGCTCGGTCTCCTCCGACGGCCGGATCGCCTTCGCGACGGTCGTCTTCAACGAAAAGGCCAACGACCTACCCAAAGCGGCCGGCGAACGGGTCGTCAAGGTCGCCCGCGAAGCCGCTCAGCCTGGCCTTCAGGTCGAGCTCGGCGGACAGGCGATCGAGGCCACCGAGCAGGCCGGCTTCGGGATCTCCACGGGCGTCGGCCTGCTGGCGGCGATCGTCGTGCTGCTGCTGACCTTCGGCTCGGTGGTCGCGATGGGTCTTCCGATCGTCACCGCCCTGTTCGGGCTCGGCACGGGCCTCGGCGTGATCACCCTGTTCACCCACGTCGTCGACACGCCCAACTTCTCAGCGGAGCTCGCGGCGATGATCGGCCTCGGCGTCGGGATCGACTACGCGCTGTTCATCCTCACCCGATTCCGCGAGGCCTACCGAACGCCAGGACCGACCTTCGGCGACGCGCGTCTGTCGGTCATCCAGTCGATCGACACGGCCGGCCGCGCCGTGCTGTTCGCCGGCTCGACGGTCGTCATCGCCCTGCTCGGGATGATGCTGTTGGGCGTCGACTTCCTCTACGGCGTCGCGATCTCGGCCTCGATCGGGGTGCTGCTGGTGATGCTCGCCTCGCTGACACTGCTGCCGGCGCTGCTGACGATCGCCGGCCCGCGGGTCGCGGCCGGCAGCAGGCGTGCCCGCCGCGCTGCCGCGGCAGGTGGCGCCACTCCCACAAACGGGAACGGGAACGGCGTCCCCGGCGGCGTCGCTTCCGGCGCCTGGCTGCGCTGGAGCCAGTTCGTCGGCGCCCGGCCGAAGACGATCGCGCTGCTCGCCGCCGTTGTGATGCTCGCGATCGCCGCGCCCGCCGTGGCGCTGCGACTGGGCTCCAGCGATGCCTCCAACGACCCTGCCGGGCAGACCACCCACAAGGCCTACGAGCTGCTCGCCGAAGGCTTCGGGGAAGGTTTCAACGGCCCGCTGCTGGTCGTGGCCGACGTCTCGAAGGTCGGCGCCGGGACGACCGGCAAAGGCATCTCGAGCCGTGAGTCCGCACATGTGATCCCAGCCGTGACCCAGCTGTGGCTGGCCGCGGGCAAAACGCCGGGAGTCTCCTCGGCGGCTCCGCCGAAGCTCAACCAGGGCGGAACAGTCGCGACGATCACCGTCTACCCGCGCTCCTCCCCGCAGGCCTACGCGACGACCCAGCTCGTGCAGCGGATGCGCAGCACAGTCGTCCCGCCGCTGGAGGCGAAGACCGGGATGAAGGTCTACGTCGGCGGCGTCACCGCCGGCTCGGTCGACTTCGCGACGACGCTGGGGCACAAGCTGCCGCTGTTCATCGGCGTCGTCGTGCTGCTCTCGGCGCTGCTGTTGATGATCGTCTTCCGCTCGCTGCTGATCCCGCTGCAGGCCGCCGTGATGAACCTGCTGAGCATCGGCGCGTCGCTCGGCGTGATCGTGGCGATCTTCCAGTGGGGCTGGCTGGGCAGCCTGTTCGGAGTGCAGAAAGGGCCGATCGAGTCGTTCATCCCGGTGATGCTGTTCGCGATCGTGTTCGGACTGTCGATGGACTACGAGGTGTTCCTCGTCTCGCGCATCCACGAGCGCTGGACGCAGACCCGCGACAACTCCCGCGCGGTCGGCGAGGGCCTGGCGCTGACCGGCCGCGTCGTGACCGCGGCCGCCGCGATCATGGTCTGCGTGTTCCTGTCGTTCATGCTCGGCGAAGACCGTGTCATCAAGGAGTTCGGCCTGAGTCTCGCCAGCGCCGTGTTCCTCGACGCCCTTGTCGTCCGCTGCCTGCTGCTGCCGGCCACGCTGAACCTGCTCGGCCCGATCACCTGGAAGCTCCCAGGCTGGCTCGACCGCGTACTGCCGCACGTGAACATCGAGGGCACGCTGCAGGCCGAGACCGAACTGGATGAGCAGCCTCTCCCGTCCGAGCCCGAGGCGGTGCCGGTTGCGCTCGCCGGGGCGACCGAGGGAGCGGAGGGCTGAGCCCAGCCCTCCGGGGGGCCGCGCTGGGGCTGGCACTCTGCGCGGCCTCGCTCGGGGCCGCCGCACCTGCCGAGGCCGCCTCCGGGCAGCCCCACTCCGCGCTCGTCATCCTGCTTCCCGCCGGTGAGCGGACGCTCGCCCGGGCCGGCCTGTCGGTCGGGATCCTGTCGGCCTCGCAGGGCCGTTACGCGCCCGCGCAACTGCTGCTCGACATCACCCAGGGCGCGCGGGTCGCCTCCTCGGCCTACCCCCACTCGGCGCCGCCATCCCTCTCGTTGCGCAGCGACGGCACGATCGCCGGATGGCCCAGTGCCCGCGCCCGCGCCACACGCGCCCCTCAGCTGCTCAGCCCGGGGCTGCTGGCGCAGAGCCTTCCCGGCGGCGGGGGCTATGTGGGGACGAGCGCGGGCGAAGGACTCGACGCCGTCATCGCCGCCGGAGCCGGCGGGCAGGTCGCCTCGATCTCGCTGGGGGAGCCCAGCACCCTCGCCGGCAGAATCGCGGCGGCACGGCGCGGACGGAGTCTGACCGTCGCCGACCTGCCCGGCGGAGAGCCGGGCGCCCGGCTGCTGAGGGCGCTGATCGCATCGCGTCCGCCCGGCGAGTTGCTCCTCGCCCTCCAGCGCGTGCCCGCCGGGGGCCATGGCGAGCTGCTGTGGGTCGGCGCCGCCGGGCTGCCCGGAGGAGACGGCCGGGAGCTGACCTCCAAGACGACCCAGCAACGCGGGCTGATCGCCTCGGTCGACCTGGCGCCGACGATCCTCGAATTCCTCGGCGCGAAGGTGCCCGACCAGATGCGCGGCAGAACCGTCGAAGCAGGCGCGACGCTCCATGGCGATGCGCTGAGATCGCTGATGGCGCGGCTGCGGGTGGTGGGCGGCAGGCGCCTCAGCGCGCTCGGCTTCCTGCTGGCGGGCTGGCTGGCGCTGCTGCTGCTGGCCGCCGTCGGGCCGCCGGCCGCTCGCGCCAGAGCTGTCCGGGCCGGGGCCGTAGGCGTGCTGTGGGCACCGGTGGCGGTGATGATCACCGCCGCGATCGAGCCGGGAGCGGGCGTCGAGTACGCGCTGATCGCCGTGATCTGCCTGGGGCTGGGCGGGCTCACAGACCTGCTGCTCGCCTGGCCGCGAGCGATGATCGCCCCCGCCGTCGTAGGCCCGGCGGCGATCGTCCTCGACGCGCTGGCTCACACCCAACTGCTGATGCGCTCGCTGCTCGGCCCCAACCCGATCCTCGGAGCCCGCTTCTACGGCGTCGGCAACGAGCTCAAGTCGGCCCTGGCGGTGCTCGTCCTGGCGGCCGTCGCGGGCGCCCTCTACCCAGCCCGCCGTGACCGCCGCTCAGTGAGCGCGATCGTCGTCGCGGGGCTGATCCTGGCCGCGATCGAGGGCGCCGCGCGGATCGGCGCTGGCGTCGGCGGTGTGATCCTCGTCTGCGCCGGAACGGCGGTGGCGGGAGTGATGCTGGCGCCCGGCGCGCTCAGCCGCAAGCGTGCGCTGCTGGTCCTGATCAGCCCTGTCGCCGGTCTCGTGGCACTGGCGGCGATCGATCTCGCAACGGCTCACGGCAGCGGCCATTTCACCGGGAGCATCCTGCACGCGCGCTCGGCAGGGGACATTCGCGACATCCTCGTGCGTCGCTACAAAGCGGCCTGGGACGAGCTGCGCAACCACGCGATGCCCGTCGCGACGGCACTGTCGATCGCCTGTGCCGTCGTCGCGGTGCGTGCTCGCGAGCGGCTGCTGGCGCCCGTCGGCGGCGACCCCGCCTGGCTGGCCGCGCTGGCGGGCGGCCTCACCGCAGGCGTCGTCGGAGCGCTCGTCGAGGACTCGGGACCGGTGCTGCTGGTCGTCGCCGGCTTCGCGCTGGGCTGCGTGCTCAGCTACCTGTGGGCCGCGCCGCCGCGGCCGCACAGCCCGGACACGCCCCCCGCAGCACGATCTCGTGCTCGGAGACGGCCAGCGGCACCCGTTCGCTGAGGCGGGCGATCGCCCGCTCCAGAGCCGGGTCCGAGAACGGGCGGATCAGCCCACAGCGCTCGCAGACGAGGTGGTGGTGATGGTGATGCTCCTCGTGGCGGCTGGCACGCTCGTAGCGGACGACCGGCTGCCCCGTCTCCACGCGTGCGACGAGACGCAGGCGCTCGAGCTCATCGAGGACCCGGTAGATGCTCGCCCGGCTGGCGCCGCGCCCGTCGCGACGATGGAGCTCCCGCTCGATTTCCTGGGCGCTTAGCGCGCATGGCTCGGAGGCGAGCAGCTCGAGGACCGCACGGCGCGCGCCGCCGCGCTTGCGCCCGTCGGAGGCCAGCGCCCGCTCGGCCCGCTCGACCCAGGCCTCGCTCACCGCGACAACCTCGTGGCCAGGTAGATGACCGTCGAGATCGCGATCACGGCGGTGCTGGGCGGCAGCGACGGGATCGCATAGGCGAGCACCAGCCCGCCCCACATCGCCGCCAGCGCCAGCCCTCCGGCGAGTACGACGCTCCCCCCTGCGCCCGGGCGCAACCGGTGAGCGGCAGCCGCCGGACCAGTCAGCAACCCCAGCAGCAGCAGTGCCCCGACTGCCTGGCTGGCCTCCGCGGCGACGACACCCAGCAGCGCCAGGAAGGCAAGGCCCAACAGGCGCGTGGGCACCCCTCGCGCGCCGGCGACCTCGGGGGCTACGGAGGCGAACAGCAGTGGGCGCCCGATCGCGGCGACGGCTAGGAGCACTACCGCCCCGAGGATCGCCGCCAGCAGCGCTTCGCCCGCGCCCAGCCCGAAGATCGAGCCGAACAACGTGCGGGCGGCCTCGACCCCCGCCGCGCCACCGCTGCCGAGGCTGAAGCGCGTCAGGAACAGGACCCCCAGCGCCAGGATCACGGTGAACAGGACGCCGATCGTGGTGTCGTCGGCCGGCTCGACGCCCGCCGCGCGACCGCCACGACCCACTACGGCGCCCCGGCCGAGCGCCGCGATCGCGCCGCCCGCGGCGACCGTCGCCGCGAACAGGCCGACGCGCTCGTCGACTCCGGCCGCGGCGGCCGCCAGCGCTCCCGGAAAGGCGACGTGACCGAGGGCGTCGCCGGCGAAGACCTGGCCGCGGAGCACCACGAACCAGCCGCAAACGCCGCAGGCCAGGGCGATGAAGCTCCCCGCCAGCAGGGCGTTTCGCATGTATTCCTGGCCGAGCATCAGGCGGCCTCGGCCAGCGCTGGGGTGCCGTGTGCCAGCCGTGGGCGCCGCCCGATGGCCGCCGCGACCCGCGCGAGCAGGTAGAAGCCGAACGAGACGGCCGCGATGTAGAAGCCGGGCGGGTAGACCGAGAAGTAGGACAGCCCCAGTCCCACCCACACGCTCGCCAGCCCGATCGCGACGGTCGCGACGATGCTCGCGGCGGGCCTGCTCGTCAGCGCCTGCGCGCCGGCCGCGGGCATCACCAGCAGCGCGAAGACGAGCAGCGGGCCCGTCACCTGGCTGGTCGCCGCCACCGCCAGCCCGAGCAGCACCAGGAAGCCGGCTGAGAGGCCGCGCACGGGCAGGCCGCGGGCACGGGCGGTCTCCGGATCGACGCTGCTCAACAGCAGCGGCCGCGCGATCGCCGCCAGCGCCCCCAGCACCACGACGGCCACCACGGCCAGCGTCAAGACCTCCCCGTCGGAGACCCCGAGCAAGTTGCCGAACAGGAGACCCTCGAGATCGCCGAGGACGCCGCCGTAGAGGCTCACGAACAGGAAGCCCAGGCCGAGCGCCAGAGCCTGCACGACGCCGACGCCGGCCGCCTCCTCCCGCCAGGAGCCATGGGCGCCGTCGCCGAGACGACCGATCGCCAGCGCCCCTGCGGTGCAGAACGACAGATAGCCCCAGGCAGCCGGCACACCCGCCAGCGCGGCCGCGCTCGCTCCCGGGAAGGCCATCATCGACAGCGTGTGACCGGCGAAGGCCTCGCGGCGCAGGATCATCACCCAGCCGATCAGGCCCGCCAGCACCGCGACGGCGCTGCCGGCCAGCAGGGCGTTGATCATGAAGTGGTATTCGAGCACCGCTTCGGCGTCGCGAAGCAGGTTCCAGCTGAGCTGGGGGCCGGCTTCAGTGGGCATGGGCGTGAGCCTCGCCGTGCTCGTGACGGTCGTGGTGGTGGGCGGGGGCCTCGGGAGTGCCGATCACCGCCAGGCGCCCGTCGGAGGCCCGCAGCACCTCGACGGGCAGGCCGTAGAGCCCGCTGAGAGTCTCGCTGGTGATGACTTCCGCGACCGGCCCGGCCACGGCGCGCCCACCGGCCAGGTAGGCGACACGGTCCAGGTAGGGAAGCAGCGGATTGACGTCGTGGGCGACCAGCAGCACCGCCACGCCCGTTTCCTGACGGATCCGGTCGACGAGCGCCGAGACGGCTGCCTGGTTGGGCAGATCGAGACTGTCTAGAGGCTCGTCGAGCAGCAGCAGGCGGGGGCGGCGGATCAGCGCCTGGGCGATCAGCAGCCGCTGCTGCTCGCCGCCCGAGCACTCGCCGATCGCCCGTTCGGCGTAGCCACTCGCGCCGACCAACTCGATCGCCTCCGTCACCCGCTTGCTCGCCTCACGCCGTCTCGCCGACGCACCGCGCAGCAGCGGCATCGGCAGTCCCCAGCGGTCGCCGTCGAGACCGAGGCGCACGAGATCGCGGCCGCGCAGCCTGATACCCGCGCCGAAGCTGGGGCGCTGGGGCAGATAGCCGATCGCTCCCCCGGCCGACGCCGGAGCGCCGCCGAGCACGCGGACCTCTCCGCGCTGCAGCGCGAGCGCCCCGAGCAGCACCTTCAGCAGCGTCGACTTGCCAGAGCCGTTCTCGCCCAGCAGTCCGACGAACTCGCCCGCGCCCACCTCGAGGTCGACGTCCGACCAGATCGTTCGCCCGCCGACTCGCACCGCGGCCTGACACAGCTCGACGACGGGTGCGTCGGGATCGCTCACAGGCTCGAATCTATCATGAGACTGAGTCTCGTTCTTATCTATATATATAAAAGTGAACCCGCCCCGCGGCTCCAGGCGCGATGATCCGCCTGACCCGCCCGGCACCCCGGCGAGGCAGCGACCAAGGAGAGCGAGATGCACGAGCTGGACATGGACTCCGAGGAGACGATCTCACCGACCTACGCGGGACGCTCGTTCTCCCACGACATCCCCAAGTACAGGCTGCCCAAGCAGGGCATGACGGCGCCGGCCGCCTACCAGCTGGTCCACGACGAGCTGAACCTCGACGGCAACCCGGCGCTCAACCTGGCCTCGTTCGTGACCAGCTGGATGGAGCCCCAGGCCGATCTGCTGGCCGCCGAGACGCTCGCCAAGAACATGATCGACCAGGACGAGTACCCGCAGACCGAGGAGGTCCACCGCCGGGTCGTCTCGATGATCGGGCGCCTGTTCAACGCTCCCTCCCACCAGCGCCCGACGGGCACGGCGACGATCGGCTCCTCGGAGGCGATCATGCTGGCGATGCTCGCCCACAAGCGCTCCTGGCAACGCCGGCGTGAGCAGGAGGGGCAGCCGACGGACCGGCCCAACATGGTGATCGGCGCAGACGTGCACACCTGCTGGGAGAAGTTCGCCCGCTACTTCGAGGTCGAGGCCAGGACCATCCCGATGGAGGAGGACCGCTACACGATCGCCGCCGAGCACGTGGAGCCGCTGCTCGACGAGCGCACGATCGGCGTGGCGGGGCTGCTGGGCACGACCTTCACAGGCCAGATGGACGATCTGGCCTCGATCGACGCGCTGCTCACGCGAATCGAGTCAGAGCAGGGCTGGCGGATCCCGCTGCACATCGACGCAGCCTCCGGCGGCTTCATCGCCCCGTTCGCATGGCCCGATCTGAAGTGGGACTTCCGCCTCGACTCCGTGCGCTCGATCAACGTCTCCAACCACAAGTTCGGGCTCGTCTATCCGGGTATGGGGACCGTCGTCTTCCGCGACGCCTCCGATCTCCCCGAGGAGCTGATCTTCCACATCAACTACCTCGGCGGCGACATGCCCAACTACTCGCTGAACTTCTCGCGGCCATCCTCCTCGGTGATCCTCCAGTACTTCGCGTTCCTGCGGCTGGGCCTCGACGGATACGCCGAAATCGTCCGAACGGTGCTCGAGAACGCCAAGTCGCTCGCCGGCAAACTCGGTGAGCTCGACGGCCTCGCGGTCGTCTCCGACGGCTCGCAGTTCCCGATCGTCGCGCTACGCGCCGAGGACCCCCAGCGGACCGACCTGACGGCACTCTCGCACCTGCTGCGCGAGCGCGGCTGGATCGTCCCCGCCTACACGCTGCCACCGAACGCCGAGCACGTCACGGTGCTGCGGATGGTCGTCAAGGAGAACTTCTCTCGCGACATGGCTCAGATGCTCGCGGCAGACGTCAAGCTGGCGTTGGCGGCCCATCACACGGGCACCACCGCGCACCCTCACCGAGCGCGCAAGCGGCCGCTCTGCTGAGCGGCTCGCCCGCGCGCTGGCCGAACGTCAGTCGCGCCCGCTACCGCGGCGGCGGAACATCAGGAAGGCGACGCCGGCGAGGATCAGCACCACAACGACCCCGATCGCCACGTAGCGGCGGGTGTGTTTGGCGCTCTTCTTGTGCTTGTGACCGCCCTGCAGAGCCGTCACTGCGACGCCCTTCGCTTTCAGTTCTTCTTCGAGCTTCGGCCCGCCTTTGGCGGGATAGCTGTAGAGGACGTGGTCGCCGTTCTTCAGCGTCAGGCGCAGGCTGCGGACGAACTTGTTGAACGTCGCTTCGGTGATTTCGCCCTTGCCCAGCTGCGATTCATAGGCCTGCCGGCTCTCCTTGGTGTACTTCGGGGTGGCGGCCGCCGCGAGGCCTTCCGCCGGAAGCGCCAAGGCCACGCAGACTGCCAGGAGGGCAGCGGGGCCAAGCGAGCGCAGCCGCGTCAGTCCGGTCATCTAAGGCTCCTGTCGAGAGCGCAGGAGGCGAGGCCCAGCGGTCCGCTTGACTCCTGCTCGGGGGGTTGATCGGTGGGTACCCTAGCCACTACACACGACCAGTGTCACGTCGGTAGGCGCGCTGCGCGACACGCGTGAGGATCACTGTCCAGGCGGCGATCACGATCCAGCCTCTGGCCGGCCAGGGCGCTCCGCCGAGCGCCACGTGACTGGCCTGCACCAGCCAGTAGGAGGGCATGTACAGAGCGAGATGGTAGAGGAAGCCACTGTTGCCCAGCGGAAACCAGATGCCCCCGACCAACGCCAGCAGGGAGACGCCCCCGCCCATCGCGGGACCGATCGAGTCCGGTGTCAGCATGTGCCCGAGGGTGATCCCGAGCGCCGCGAAGGGAACGAGCCCGATGAGCATCAGCCCGACCAGCTCCAGCCAGTGAACTGCCGACAGCTGGACGCCGAGCGCCGCACCCGAGATGAACAGTGCGGCCATGCTGATCAGCGCCATCATGTAGGCGGTCAGCACCTTCGTCTGGAAGTAGGCGCTCGGGCGCAGCGGGCTAATCCGAAGTTGGCGGTTCCAACCGACGGCACGCTCGCCGGCGATGCGGGCGCCGGTCGAGAGCATGCCGCTCATCGTCCCGAAAGCGGCCAAGCTGACCATGAAGTAGAGGGCGTAGCTGATGTGAGTGCCCGGGAGCCTTTGATCCGCTCTGGGCGAGGCGATCGTGAAGTAGAGCACCAGCGGGATCACCAGCGAGAGCAGCAGGAAGCGCCGGTTGCGCAGCGTGCGGAGCAGCTCGAAGCGGGTGTAGAGCAGCGAGCTCATGATTTCGCCTCGTCGGAGGTCAGGGTGATGAAGGCCTGCTCGAGACCGGCGACCTGGATCTCGATGTCCCGCGCCGCCGGATGAGCGGCAAGCAGTGCCCGGATCGCGGCGTCGGAGTCCGCGCAGACCAGCACGACGGCCTCGCCGCGGCGCTCGGCGCCGGTAACCCCGGGGAGCCTCGCGAGAGCGTCGAGATCGACGTCCGGGAGCACCGCGCGGATCGTGCGGTTGCCGACCTTCGCCTTGATCTCGCTGGGCGGCCCGTCGGCGACGATCTGCCCGTGGGCCATCAGCACGGCGCGGTCGGCGTAGGCGTCGGCCTCCTCGAGGTAGTGCGTGGCGAACACGATCGTCGACCCGCGACCGGCGAACTCGCGCATCGTCGCCCAGAACGAACGGCGGCCCTCGACGTCCATCGCCACCGTCGGCTCGTCGAGCACGAGCAGCTCGGGATTGCTGACCAGGGCGACCGCGAAACGGACCCGCTGGGTCTGCCCGCCGGAGAGCTTCTGCGTGCGCTGGTCGGCGAACTCGGCGGTGCCGGTGAGCGAAAGGACCTCCTCGAGATCCATCGGCTTCGGATACAGCGAGGCGATCATCCGCACCAGCTCGCGGACGCTGAGGTCGCGGATCGGCGCGCCCGTCTGCAGCATCGCGCCGACTGCGCCATCGGCTACCGCCTGTTCCGGTGAGCGCCCGAACACCGTGACCTCGCCGCGGTCGGGCGAGAGCAGCCCCAGCAGCATGTCGATCGTCGTCGACTTGCCGGCGCCGTTGGGGCCGAGCAGCGCGACCGTCTGGCCCCGCTCGACGGTGAGATCGATGCCCTTGACCGCCTCGATCGGGCCGTCCGGCCCGGGGAAGGACTTGGCGAGCCCGCTGAGCACGATGTCAGAGCCCGACCGGGGCGGAGACGACGGGCTCACGGCAAGGCTCACTTTTTGGCGGCCCTCATCGCCTTCAGGCGGTCCACCTTGGTGAGCACGACCTTGCGCATCCGCACCGCCGACGGGGTCGCTTCGACGGCCTCGTCCTCGCG
Source organism: Solirubrobacteraceae bacterium (assembly GCA_036271135.1). GTDB lineage: Bacteria > Actinomycetota > Thermoleophilia > Solirubrobacterales > Solirubrobacteraceae > Palsa-744. Next base: position 71,601 of record DATBBF010000019.1, on the reverse strand, counting down.
GACGAACTCGAGGGCCTCGTCGAGCGTCAGCTTGCGGTGGGCGTCGAGTCGGACCAGCACGTCGGAGGTCGAGGAGCGCATGTTCGTCAGGTGCTTCTCCTTGACGGGGTTCACGTCGAGGTCCTCCGAGCGCGAGTTCTCGCCGATGATCATCCCTTCGTAGACCTCCTCGCCGGGGCCCACGAACAGAGATCCGCGCTCCTGCAGGGTGAACAGCGAGAAGGTCACCGTCTCACCGCGCCGGTCGGCCACGAGTACCCCGCTCTGGCGGGTCAGCAGCTCGCCCGCCCAAGGCTCCCAACGGTCGAAGACGTGGTGCATGATCCCGGTGCCGCGGGTCTCGGTCAGGAACTCGGTGCGAAAGCCGATCAGGCCCCTGGCGGGAACTAGGTAGTCCATCCGCACCCAGCCGGTGCCGTGGTTGATCATGTGCTCCATGCGGCCTTTGCGCGCGGCGAGCAGCTGCGTGACGGTGCCGACGTGCTCCTCGGGAACGTCGACCGACAGGCGCTCGACTGGCTCGTGGCGCTTGCCGTCGATCTGCCGCTCGACGACGTGGGGCTGGCCGACGGTCAGCTCGAAGCCCTCGCGGCGCATCATCTCGACGAGGATCGCCAGCTGCAGCTCGCCGCGGCCCTGGACCTCATAGGTGTCGGGGCGGGCCGTCTCGACGACGCGCAGGGAGACGTTGCCGATCAGCTCCTGGTCGAGGCGCGCCTTGATCTGGCGGGCGGTGATCTTGTCGCCGTCTTTGCCCGCCAGCGGCGAGGTGTTGACGCCGAGCGTGATCGACATCGCGGGCTCGTCGACGGTGATGACGGGCAGCGGCTGCGGGTCGCCCTGATCGGCGAGGGTCTCCCCGATCGTCACCTCGGCGATTCCCGCGACGGCGATGATTTCGCCCGGCCCGGCTTCGGCGGCGTCGACCCGTTCGAGCGCTTCGGTGATGTACAGCTCCGCGACCTGGGCTTTCTCGATCGTCCCATCGGCGCGACACCAGGCGATCTGCTGACCCTTGCGGATCGTGCCGTTGCGGACGCGGCAGATCGCCAGGCGCCCGACGTAAGGGGAGGCGTCGAGGTTCGTGACGAGCGCCTGCAGCGGATGGTCGTCCTGGTAGGTGGGGGCGGGGATCCGTTCCAGCAGCAGGTCCAGCAGCGGCTCCAGCGTGCCCGAGTCGAGCTTGTCGCCCGGCGCGTACTCCAGCGACGCGGCCCCGGCCTTGGCGTTGCAGTAGACGATCGGGAACTCGATCTGGTGCTCGTCGGCGTCGAGATCGAGGAACAGCTCATAGACCTCGTCGACGACCTCTGTGACCCGCGCGTCGGGGCGATCGACCTTGTTGATGACGAGGATCACCGGCAGGCCGGACTCGAGCGCCTTGCGCAGCACAAAGCGGGTCTGCGGCAGCGGCCCCTCGGAGGCATCGACGAGAAGCAGCACGCCGTCGACCATCGTCAGCCCTCGCTCGACCTCACCCCCGAAGTCGGCGTGGCCGGGCGTGTCGATGATGTTGAGCTTGACGTCCTTGTAGTGCAGCGAGGTGTTCTTGGCGAGGATCGTGATGCCCTTCTCGCGCTCCAGGTCCATCGAGTCCATGACGCGCGTGGCGACGTCCTGGCCGACCCGGAAGGCGCCGGACTGCCACAGCATCGCGTCGACCAGGGTCGTCTTGCCGTGGTCGACGTGCGCGACGATCGCGACGTTTCGGATGTCATCTCTTGTGGCGAGCACGGCCCGACAGGCTAGCGGCGTGAGCAGCTCGCGCAGGAAAACCGCTCGAAAGAGCCGTCGAGCGGACCTTCGCGAGCGAGCGTCTCTAGCGGACCAGGTGCCCGGCCCGAAGGCCGGTCCGCAGCCCGAAGCGCGCCAGCGCCGCAGGGTAGCGCTCGGCGGCGGCGATCGTCTCGCGCAGCGCGGCGGCGAAGCGGCGGATCTCCGCCTCGGAGACGGTCAGAGCCGGCAGCGCCTTGATCACGTTCATGTGATGCCCGGCGACCTGGCAGAGGATGCGGTGCTCGTGGAACAGGGGCACGGTGATCAGCTGCGAGAACAGGCCCGGCTGGCGACGCTCGACGGTCTCCCAGAGCCTCCTTCCGATCGTCCCCGCCGGGGGCCCGAACTCGATCGCCCAGATCAGGCCGAGGCCGCGAACCTCGCGGACGACCTCGAACTCCTCGACGAGCGGCTCGGTCAGCTCCAACAGCAGCGCACCCAGCTGCGCGGAGCGCTCGACGAGTCTCTCTTGGTCGATCACACGCAGCGTCGCCAGCGCGGCGGCCGCGGCGAGGTCGTTGCCGCCGAACGTCGAGCCGTGGCGGACGGCGCGCTCCATGCCGTCGAAAACGGCGTCGAAGGCACGGCGGGAGACGAGCACGGCGCCGATTGGGATGAGGCCGCCGGAGAGCGCCTTGGCGAGGCAGATCATGTCCGGCTCCAAGTCCCAGTGCTCGAGGGCCAGGAAGCGTCCCGTCCGCCCGACCCCCGTCTGGACCTCGTCGCAGACGAACAGCGTCCCGGCCTCGCGGCAAAGGCGCTGGGCCTCGGCGAGATAGCCCGGCGGGGGCAAGTTCACGCCCTTGCCCTGTACGGGCTCGAGGATCAGCGCCGCGACGTCTTCCCGAGCGAGCTCGCGGACGAGCGCGTCGGTGTCGCCGAAGGGGACGGGCTCGCAACCGGGAAGCAGCGGGCCGAAGCCCTCTCTGAACTCATCGTTGCCGTTGATCGACAGCGAGCCCAGCGTCAGCCCGTGGAAGGCGTGATCGGCGAACAGGATGCGAGCGCGGCCAGTCGCCGCACGGGCGATCTTGATCGCAGCCTCGACGGCCTCGGTGCCCGTGTTGGCCGGCACCATCGCGGCGACGCTGCCCGGCGCCCTGGCCAGCAGCTGCTCGGCCAGCACGCCGCTCAACAGCGTCACGCCCAGCTGGGGCATGTTTGCCGTCGCGGCCGCCATCGTCTCGGTCACGGCGGCGATCGCCTCGGGGTGGTTGCGGCCGATCGCGAACACGCCGTAGCCGCCGAACAGGTCCAGGTAGCGCTCGCCCCGCTCGTCGATCAGATGGGCGCCCTCGCCGCCCGTCCAGACCTTGTCGAACCCCAGCGTGCGCAGGATCCGCCCCATCTGCGGATTCAGATAGCGATCGTTGAGATCCATCTCCTCGCCCGTGCGCCCGGCGAGAATGTCGCTGATCGGCGGAGGCGGCTCGGCTGCCATCGGCTGAGCCTAGCTCGCCGCCCGCGCCGGGCGGAGCCCACGGGGCGGTACACGGGCGCCGACAGATGTTCGAGTGCCGTCCACGAAACGCGTGCTGCGTCACTGCAATGCCGTAGAATGGGGCAGGACCGGATCGGTACCGGTCGAATTGCTTGCAGGGAACCGAGCGAAGGGAGTTGAGATGCCCACCGTGGCCGTCACCCCAGCCGTCGGACTAGGATTTTCAGGCTCTGCTCACGCGGAGGGAGACCTCTCGCGTCTGTTCGAGCGCTGGCAGCGCCGCAAGGACGAGCGCGCCCGCGAGGAGCTCGTACTTCGTTTCGTGCCTCTCGCGCGCAGCCTGGCGCGCCGCTACGGACGCTCATCCGAGCCATTCGAGGACCTGCTGCAAGTCGCCTCGCTGGGCCTGCTGAAGGCGATCGATCGCTACGACGCCGGGCTCGGCCATCCCTTTCAGTCCTACGCCGTGCCGACGATCCTCGGCGAGATGCGCCGCTATTTCCGCGACTCGGGCTGGGCGATCCACGTACCGCGTGGAGCGCAGGAGCGCGCGCTGAAAGTCCGCGACGCGCAGGAGCGCATCTCCAACGAAACCGGGCGTCCGCCGACGGTCAACCAGCTGGCGGAGTACCTGGAGATCGACGCCGAGGAGGTGATCGACGCCCTGCAGGCGATCCGGGCCTACGAGACGGTCTCGCTGGACGCCCCGCGCGGGGGCGGCGATGAGGATGTCGTCGCCTTTGGCGACACGATCGGCCACGAGGACGAGCGCTACGAACTCGTCGAGCTGGACGCGACCGTCAGCGGCGCCCTTCAGCACCTGCCCGCCCGCGAGCGCCTCGTATTGCAGCTGCGGTTCGTAGAGGATCTCACCCAGACGGAGATCGCCGAACGGGTGGGGATCTCACAGATGCAGGTCTCCCGTCTTCTGCGCCGCTCGCTGGAGCAGCTGCGCGCCCTGACCGACGCGCCCGGACAGGCGCGCTAGCCGACAACGTCGATGCGGCCGGGATCGCTTCAGGGAGCCGACCTGAAGCTACGTCGGAGTCCCCGCCAGATCAGCCTGGAACGTTCATGGCCGAGACGCCGAACGTCCGGCTGAGGCTGTCCAACCGGGCAGAGAACGTACTGCTCGTACGCCAGGCCCTCAGCGGCCTGGCCGAGGCGGTCGGTCTGGACCCGGTGGCGCTCAACGACGTCTCGACAGCCGTCACGGAGGCCGCCAACAACGTGGTCCTGCACGCCTACGGCGGCGAGGAGGGGCCTCTGGAGGTCGAGCTCACGAGGACCGCCACGGGCCTATCGGCGGTCGTTCGTGACCGCGGCAGCGGCATACCCCCCGAGGTGGACGCCGGCGAGCACCTCTCAGGCGGGATCGGGCTGCCGGTGATCCAAGCGCTGAGCAGCGACGTCGAGTTCCGCGACCTGCCGGGCGGCGGCACGGAGGTGACGATGGAGTTCGACGCGGCCTGCTCGGTGGAGCTTCAGGAGATGGCCGCCGACGATGGAGCCGAGCTGGAGGCGATCGACCACAGCGCGGCCGGCGACGTGACGATGATGACCGTCGGGCCGACGTCCGTCGCCCGGGGGGTCGTCCCGAGAGTCCTCTCGAGCCTCGCCGCTCGCGCCTACTTCACGACCGACAGGATCTCCGACACGCAGCTGCTGGCCGATGCCCTGGTCGCAGAGACCGACGGCTCGGTCAGCGCCAGCCACCTGAGCGTCGATGTGAGCGTCGCCCCCCGCCACCTGGAGATCAGGATCGGTCCCCTCCAGGCCGGGCGTGCCGACGCCCTGTTCGGTTCGGCCGCGATGGAAGGCCTGGGGCCGGTGCTGGAGCGCCTTACCGACGGTCACGCCGTCTCCGCCGCGGGCACCTCCGCCGAGATGCTCGACCTTCATCTGGCTCAGAAGAGCTGAGACGTATCAACGCGGCATGCCGATCGACCCGCGTCGGGGCGGGCCGACCGACATGCCACTCACTGCCACCCCCGATGAGACAGTGGCCGCAGGGGGCGCGCGGCCATCCGTCCGCAGGGCGACACTGGTAATCCTGTTATGCCCATTCGGCGGCGCTCTAAACACCTAAACGGAAACATCGACCAATAGACCTAGCGACGGGCTTCCGAGATAGGTTCTACGGCCAGGGCGCTGACAAGGTCCTCCCATCCCCTCGAACGGGCGCCTCTGTTTGGTTTGACGGATCTCGGCTCGGGGCACTCCTGAGATGCGCGGGGGACACAATCGGTGCCCCAGGCGCGTCGAGCGAAAGCGAGGTGCGGCGTGGGAGCGATAATTGCGCTGGTCCTGATACTTGCGATCTTGGGTGGATTGGGTTTCGCCGTTCACGTGCTCTGGTACGTGCTGATCGTGGCTGTGCTGCTTTGGCTGATCGGCTTCTTCGTCGGCGGCGTGCCCGCCGCGGGTGGCCGGCGACGCTGGTACGGCCGTTAGCAGCGAGCAGGCCTTGGAACGCTCAACGGCCCCCGTCTCCAGCGCGCAGCCCTCGCCCGAGGGCCGCGCGGCCGGGGCGTTCCGTCACGAGGCGATCCTGCACGGCGATGGCGCCGAGGGCTTCGTGCGCGAGGTGCTGCCGCTGATCAGGGCTGCCCTTCAGGAGGGTACGCCGGTGATGGTGGCCGTCCAAGAGGACCGGATCGCCGCCCTCGGCACGGCGCTGGGGAAGGATGCCGAGAAGGTGGCCTTCGCCGACATCCGCAGGCTGGGCTCGAACCCGGCACGGATGATCCCCGCCTGGCAGGAGTACCTCGACCGGGCCGGCGAGAGCGGCCGTCCGCCGCTGGCGATCGCCGAACACGTCTGGGCCGACCGCGAACGGGCTGAGCTGGAGGAGTGCGCCCGCCACGAGTCCCTCACCAACCTGGCCTTCGGCGGGACGGGCAGCTGGCGGCTGATCTGCTCCTACGACATCGACGACCTGGAGGACGACGTGATCGAGACGGCCTGCAGGGAGCACCCGATCGTCCACGAGGCCGGCGAGGCCGCTCGCAGCGAACGCTACTCCGGACACGGCGAGCCGCTGGACGTGTTCGGCGGCGAGCTCGAGCGGCCCGTGGCCGATGTCTGGGAGATCCCTTTCGCCAGGAACGACCTCGCCGAGATCCGCCAGCTCGTCTCCAGCTGGGCCTGCCGCGAGGCGATGCCCTTCGAAGCCACCGAGGACCTGGTCCTGGCCGTCGACGAGATCGCCGCCAACAGCATCAGGCACGGCGGTGGCGTCGGCATGTTGCGACTGTGGCGCAACGGCGAACGGCTGGTCTGCGAAGTGCAGGACCGGGGCCTGATCGAGGACCCCCTGATCGGTCGGGTGCGGCCCGGCACCTCCCCGGCGGCCGGACGCGGGCTGTGGATCGCCAACCAGCTGTGCGACCTCGTCCAGATCCGCTCTGGGACGCACGGAACACAGGTGAGACTGCACAAGCAGCTCGGCTGAACGCACCGCTGACAGCCAACGCATCGAACGTCCCAACCGCACACGCGGGTGCCGGTGTGTGGCTAGAATTCACACCATGGGGGCAAACGATCAGCTCCACATCGATCTGCGAGTCGACAACGACCGGGTCGTCGTAAGGCTGGAGGGAGAACTGGACATGGCCAACGCGCCGCTGCTCCAGTCGACGATCGAGAGCGAGGAGCTCACGGCGGCGAAGATCGTCGTCCTCGACCTCCAGGGGCTGACGTTCCTAGACTCGACGGGCCTGCGCGTCGTCCTCTCGGCGCGCGAGCAATGCTGGCGGCGCGGTCAGGAGTTCGCCGTCACCCCCGGCTCCCAGCAGGTCCAGCGGCTGCTGAGCGTGACCGGCGTCGGCGAGCACCTGCGCACGATCGCCTCAGCCGACGAACTGTTCGTCTGAGCCGCTCCGTCGGGCCCGGCCCCCCGGGCCTCCTCAGCCGGTGAGCTCGTCCAGGCGACGCTCGAGGAACCGCCGCTCGGGTTCTGAGCGGACCAGCTCCAGCGCTCGCCTGTAGGCCGCGCTGGCGGGCTCCTCGCGACCGAGCCGCCGCAGCAGCTCCGCACGCGTCGCATGCAGGTAGTGATAGCCGTCGAGGTCAATCCTGTCGATCGCCTCGAGCCCAGCCTCCGGACCGTCCGCTTCGGCCAGCGCGACCGCCCGGTTCAGTGCCACGACGGGCGAGGAGGTGAGCGCTTCGAGCTCCTCGTAGCGGCCGGCGATCCTCTCCCAGTCGCGCTCCTCGGCCACGTGCAGCCATGCGATCTCTGCCTGCAGAAGGTAGGGCCCACCCCCTCGCCCCGGCCCCGAGCCGTGCAGGGCGCGGGCGCGACGCAACGCGACCCCGCCCGCCTCGATCCGCACTCGGTCCCACAGCGAGCGGTCCTGGTCGGCCAGCAACACCAGCTCTCCCTCGCGCAGACGGGCCGCGCGGCGGGACTCGGTGAGCAGCATCAACGCTGACAGGCCGTGGACCTCAGCCTCGTCGGGCATCATCTCGGCGAGGCTCGCGCCGAGGCGGATCGCCTCCTCGGCGAGCGCCCGGCGATCGTCGTAGCCCTCGTTGAAGATCAGGTAGACGACCGCCAACACAGCGGCCAGGCGGTCAGGGAGCAGGTGCGCGGGCGGCACCCGGAAGGGGATGCCGGCACCGGCGATCTTGCGCTTCGCGCGCACGAGGCGCTGCGCCATCGTCGTCTCGGAGACGAGGAAGGCGCGGGCGATCTCAGCCGTGCTGAGACCGCCCAGCGCCCGCAGGATCAGCGCCACCTGAGCATCCAGGCCGAGAGCCGGGTGCGCGCAGGTGAAGATCAGCTCGAGACGTTCGTCGGGAAACGCCTCGGCCTCTCCGGGCTCGTCGTACATCGCCTCGGTCATCTCCGCTGCGAGCAGGCGGGTACGGTCGGTGAGCGTCCGCTCACGCCGGATCCGGTCGATCGCGCGGTTGCGGGCGGTCACCACCAGCCATGCCCCCGGGTTCTCAGGCATCCCGTCGCACGGCCAGCGCTCGGCGGCGACGGCGAAGGCCTCCTGGGCGGCCTCCTCGGCGAGATCGAAGTCGCCGAGATAGCCGACCAGCGAGGCCAGTACCCGCCCCCACTGCTCCTGGAAGACGCGCTCGATCAGCGGACCACCAGCGGACGGACCTCAACCGCTCCGCCGAGGCGCGCGGCGGGGATGCGGGCGGCCAGCTCGATCGCCACGTCGAGATCCTCGGCCTCCAGCAGGTAATAGCCGCCGAGCGCCTCCTTGGTCTCCGCAAACGGCCCGTCGGTCGTCAGCGTTCGGCCGTCCTGCACGCGCACCGTCGTCGCCGTCGACGGCGGCTGCAGCTGGGCGCCGCCGATCACACCCGGGGTGCTGGAGATCTCCATGTACTCCTGGGTGATCGCCTGCTGTTCGGGCTCGGATAGCCGCTCCCAGGCTTCCATCGACTCGCCCGTGAAGATCTGGACCAGGTATTGCATTGAGGCTCCTTTCGCAAAGTATGGACACCTTTCAGACGATCCCCGCGACAACGAATCGACACCTCGAGAACAAATGCCTTGACGCTTATATGTTTTATTGATTATATATATAAATATGGAGATGAGCGCGTTCGAGGTCGTCGCCGAGCCGGCACGTCGCAGGCTGCTGGATCTGATGATCGCCGGACCCCGGCCGGCCGGCGAGCTGGCCAGTGAGGCGGGCCTCAGCCAGCCCAACGCATCGCGGCACCTGCGTGTCCTGCGCGAGTCGGGTCTGGTCGAGAGCAAACCCTTGGGCCGCATCCGCCTGTACGGGCTGCGCGGCGAGGGCTTCGCGGAGATCGCCCGCTGGCTGACCCCCTACGTGCTGCTCTGGCAGCGAGGCCTCAAAGACCTCGAGGAACATCTCGACAGAGAGCGAGAGAACGATGCCCGACGGACGCGTGCTGGCCTATGAGGAGCCGAGGCTGCTCGCCTACACCTGGGGCGAGGACGAGCTGCGCTGGACGCTCGAGCCCCGTGATGAGGGCTGCCTGCTGACGCTCGAGCACACCTTCGACGATCGCTTCAAGGCAGCCCGCGACGGGGCCGGCTGGCACGTCTGCCTGATCGCCCTCGAAGCCTGCGTCGACGGCGTCGAGGTCCCCGACAGGCGAAACGGCGAGCGTCTGCCTGGTGGCTGGAGGGAGCTCAACGGGGAGTACCTCGAGCGCTTCGGCATCTCCGCCGAGGGGGCCACGCCGATTCCGCCGATGTAGCCTCCCCGCGTAGTGGACACGAGCACCATCGCCTCCCTGGCGACCGCCGGCGGCACGCTGATCCTGGCGATCGCCACCTTCTCCTCGACCCGTTCGGCCAACCGTGCCGCCAGGGTCTCCGAGGCGGCGCTGCTGGTCGGGTTGAGACCGGTCCTGTTCAACGCCCGCCCCCAGGACCCGCCGCAGAAGGTCGGCTTCATCGACAACCACTGGGTCCACCTGCACGACGGCCTCGCCGCCGTCCAGGAGGACGACGGGAAGCTCTACCTGGCGATCCCCCTGCGCAACGTCGCCGCCGGGCTGGCCGTGCTCGACGCCTATTACCTGTGGCCGGAGCGGCCCGGGACCGACGCCGGCTACCGACCCGTCGATGAGTTCCGCCGCTTGAACCGCGACCTCTACGTGCCGGCCGGCGACATCAGCTTCTGGCAGGCCGCGATCCGCGAGCCTTCCGACCCTCTCTACGGACCGCTGCTGGAGTCGGTCAGGGCGGGCACGCCGATCGGCATCGACCTGCTCTACGGTGACCACGAGGGCGGCCAGCGGACGATCAGCCGCTTTTCCGTCAGCCCACGCGTCCACGGCGCCGACGAGGAGCCGTGGATGTGGATGTGCACAGTCGCCCGCCACTGGAATCTCGACCGCGACGATCCGCGCTAGGGTCCGCCAACTGACACCCGATCGCTAGGGAGCCCATGCGCCGGGACGGCAAGACGTTGATTCTCGTGGCGATGATCTTCGCGGTGGCGATGATCTTCATCGACCAGACGATCGTCGCCCTGGCGATCCCCAAGCTGCAGAGCGAGATCCATCTCTCCCCCACCGGCGCCCAGTGGATCGTCAACGGCTATCTGCTGTCGCTGTCGGCCCTGTTCGCCCTCGGCGGTCGCGTCGCGGACGTGTTCGGGCACCGCCGCGTGGTGCTGATCGGCGTCTCGACCTTCGCCCTGTTCTCTGCGCTCTGCGGGGCGACCCCCACGAGCTCGATCGGCGAGACGTGGATCATCGTCTTCAGAATTTTGCAGGGGGCCAGCGCCGCCTTCCTGTTCCCCGCCGCCCTGGCGATCGTCGTCGGCGCCTTCCCCGTCAACGAGCGCGGCAAGGCGATGGCGATCTTCTTCTCGATCTCCGGTGGGCTGACCTCGGTGGGGCCGATCGCTGGCGGCTACCTGACGCAGTGGACCTGGCGCTCGATCTTCTGGATCAACGTGCCAGTGGCGATCATCGCGATCATCCTGACGCTGCGTACCGACGCCGGCTCCGAGCGCCGCCCCGGCCCAATCGACACGCGCGGCGCCGTCCTCATCTGCGTCTCGATGGGCCTTGCCGTCCTCGGCCTGCAGCAGGCCAGCACATGGGGCTGGGGCAGCCCCGCCACGTGGGGCTGTCTCGTCGCCGGCCTGGCGCTGCTCGGCGTGTTCGTTCGACAGCAACTGCGCACGGCCGATCCGCTGGTGCCGATGCGGCTGTTCGCCGACCGTGGCTTCGCCGTCGACAACGCCGTCCTGTTCCTGATGTCGATCTGCTTCGTCCCCCTGTTCTTCTTCGCCTCCGTCTACGCCCAAGGCGCCCTCGGCGAAAGCGCCTCCAATGCCGGCCTGTTCCTGTTGGTCTTCTTCGGCGGCTTCACCGCCGGCGCCCAGTGGGGCGGGCGGGTGCTCGACAGCCGCGGCGCCCGACCGACCGTCGTGATCGGCTGCGCCGTCGCGGCCGTCGGCTTCTACCTGTGGGGCCACAAGCTGCCCGCCCTGTCGTTCTCCTCGCAGTGGTATTGGCTGGCGATGGCGGGGGTCGGCATGGGCATGGTCCTCGGTCCCGTCAGCACAGATGCGATCAACCGCGCCTCCTCCGCCACCTACGGAGCGGTGACCGGCGTGACCCAGACGGTCAGGAACTTCGGCGGCAGCCTCGGCCTCGCGATTCTCGGCTCGATCCTCATCACCGAAAACGTCAGCCGTGTCAAGCAGACGCTTTCGGGTCAAGGCGTGCCTGCCGGGAAGGCCGAAGGCATCGCCCACGCGCTGTCGGGCTCGGGCGGGGCCTCCGGGTCGCTCAGCGGCGGTGGCGGAGGTGGCGGCGCTCTACATGCTGTGCAGCTCGATCTCGCCCTTTCCACGAGGACTGTCGTCTACGGGATGGCGGGAGCGATGGCCGTCGCCTTCCTGCTGGCGGTTCGGCTTATGCCTCGGGGCAAGGCCGCGGCGCCCATCGGTGAGAGCGAGTCCCCGGGCGGCGCGCCGGCGGCCGGAGCGGCTGCGGTCGGATAGGCCGGAGGTTGCGCAGGATCGATGGGGCGCCGGCCAAGCGGGCGGGGAAGCTCGTCGTGGAGATCGCCTGACGATCCCGACGCAGCTCGGCCACCCCACTTGGGGCGGCCGAGGAGCGCTGCTGTCAGTTGTTCTGCTCGCCGGTCCCGAGCTTCAAGGGACCGAACCGGGAGGAGCCCGGCCGTCACGCCCGCTCCCCTCGACGAGGGGAGCGGGCGCCGACCGAGACGGCCCCCTGAGCTGGGCTAGAGCGCGCCCAGCAATGGACTTTCCAGGTCGCCCGCGTTGCACTCATAGGGCTTGAAGAACGAGCTACCGGCCACACATCGGAACATGGACTGGTTGGTCTCGCTCGGAGCCCCCGTGAACGTGGGGTTTCCTGGGTACTGCTGGTAGGCAGGCCCGGTCTGCCTGGCTTTCGTCCCCTGTTCGAAGGCATAGCCGTCGGCCAGGAGCTGGGCCTCGCTGTAGCTGGTGCCGATGAAGTCGACACCGATCGGGTCACCGCCGGTCGAGCTGTTCTCGGCTGCGAAACCAGCCGGAACGGTCAGGACCGGATACCCGGCGCGGTCGGCCACACCGACGAGCGTTGAGCCGCTGGGGACCATCAGTGCCGAGTAGTCATCCGCCGGTTCGGCCGGCGTGCCGTTGTTGAGGATGTTGTCGATGACCGCCTTGTCTTCGGTCTGTCCTTTGGCGAGGTTTTCCTGGTAGGTCGTCGTGGTGGCCGGGTTGGTCGTTTCGACCGCCTCGGCTGCCGCGAGCAGACCCTCGCCGAACTTCAGACCCTCGATCGGGTTGGCTTTGTTGTATTCGATCACTTCCTGGAGCGATTTCGGACCACTGGTGCTCGACAGATACGAGTCGAGGTCCTGGTGGAATTCGTACGGAATCACGCTCGGGGCGGTTGTTGCCGCCGCGGGTGTGACCGTCGTGGTGCTCGCTCCCAGAGTCGTCAGCTCGCTCACCGCGGTCGGGTACGGCGCCGTGGTGCTCGTGACGACTGCGACCTTCTTGCCACTGAGGGCACTCGCCGAGAGCCCGGCCGAGTAGCTCGGCAGGGTGCTTGGCTGACCCGAGGTGGCGGGGTCTGAGGGATCGGGACCGGCCAGCACTTCCAGACCCTTCGCCACGTCGGCGACGGTCTGACCGATCGGCCCTGGTGAGTCCTGGGACTTGGCAACCGGCAGGACGCCGGTGCGCGAGACCAATCCGACGGTCGGCTTCAGACCGACCACCCCGGCGTTACCTGCCGGTGCGATCAGCTGGGCGCTGTCGGTCGATGTCTCCGTGGCGATCGCCAGCGGGGACAGCCCCACTGAGACGGCCGCGGCCGCGCCTGCCGAGGATCCTCCGATTGACTTGTTGGTGTCGGAGGGCAGCAGCGCCTGACCACCCAGGGACGAGTAGCCCTGGGGCATGTTCGCGTCGAACTCGCCGTTCAGCTCGCCGACGTTGGTGTCACCGAGGACGATCGCGCCTGCCGCCTTCAGCTTGGCGACGATCGTCGAGTCGGCCGCCGGCAGGTTGTCCTGCAATGCGATCGACCCTGCGCTGGTCGCCAGTCCGGTGTCGTCGATCGAGTCGCTGACGAGAACCGGGATGCCCGCGAGGGCTCCGGCGGTTTTGCCCTTGTGACGCTGTTTGTCAGAGGCTGTCGCTTCTTCGCCAGCATTCGGGTTGAGGTTGCGGATCGCCTGGATCGACGGTCCCTGGTCGTTGGTCAGGGCGATGCGGTAGAGCACCGCGCGGACCAGCTGTTTCGAGGTGATCGTGCCGGCTTCGAGCATTTCCTCCAGGCCGGCGACCGAGGTCGTTTCCAGCGAGAAGGGCAGCGTCGGCTTGCCGTCCCCGACCAGTTTCTTGGTCGACGAGTAGTCGGGGTTGCAGTGACCGCGTTCCGCGAACGGCTCGGCGGGCACCGTGTGAGCGCACCGGTAAGCGGCCGGGTTGACCATCGCCGGCGGCTGGCGGAGTTTCGTGGCCTGTTCGAGGACGTAGCCGACGCCGAGCAGGTTCAGCTCGTCGTAGGCGCCGCCGTTGATGTTCACGTTGACCGACCGCCGCTGCGTGGAGGTGTAACCCATCGGCACGGTGATCTCGGGCAGCCCTGCCTGCGGGCCGCTCGGGACCGAGCCGACGACGGCGATCACAGGACCGCCACCACCACTGGGTTCGTTCATCATCTTTTCGATCGCTTCGTGGAAGGCTTTCTTGCGGGTCGGCAGGTTGGTGTCGTATTCCTGCTGGTTTTTGCCGCCCGGCGTGTCTTCCACGAGCGCCTCGCTCGCATGGCTGGAGTTGCCGAACTTCAGCCCCTCCTGCGGGTTGGTGAGGTCGACTTCGACCTCCTGGGCGAGGTTTTTGACGGGCACTGCCGCACCGAGGTGGGAGTAGTACTCGTCGATTGTCGCGTGTTCCTCATAGCCTTTCGGCAATGCCGGAATCGTGGCGACGGTCGTGGCTTTGTCTTCGACCATGATCGCCCCGGCAGCTTCCAGAGCCGTGACGGCTTTCTGGGTCGCTTCCTGGGTGGCCGAGGGGGTGCATGTCGGCTGCGGCGTACAGAGGTTGCCGTTGTAGCCGATCCGCTTGCCTTTGACGAATTCGAAGTTCAGTGCGGAGGTGTAGTCCGGCAGCGTCGTGAAAGGCGCCTGCAGGACGTCGCCGTTTTTGTTCCATTCCGGACCCATGATGTCCGCGTACTCTTTTTCGGATTCAGGGTCGGTGCCAGGCGCCTCGGCGATCGACTGCAGGGTGATCGCGGCGTCTTCGACCGTTTTCACGATCGGTCCCGCCGTGTCCTGCGAGGCGTCGATCGGAGCGATGCCGTAGCCGGGAACGAGCCCCAGCGTCGGTCGCAGACCGACGACGTTCTCAGACGTCGAGGGGCTGATGATCGAGCCCGACGTTTCGGTGCCGATCGTCAGCGATGCGAGACCGGCCGCTGCCGCGGCGCCGGAGCCGGAGGAGGAGCCGCTCGGGCCCGCCGCCGTGTCGAGCGCGTTCAGCACCTGGCCTGTCACGTTGCCGAAGCCCGAGGGCTGGCTGCCGAAGCTGTTGGCCCACTCGGTCAGTCCGGCCTTGCCGAGGATGACCACCCCGTGGGCCCGAAGCTGCTTGGCCACGCCGGAGTCGACCGCCGGGAACGATTCCCGCAGTGCCCAGTCACCGGCTGAGGTGTACATCGGCGTCGCGTCGATGATGTCCTTCAGCAGGATCGGGAGACCCATGGCGGGACCGAAGTTCTTGTGTTTGGCCCGTTCTTTGTCCATCAGCTTGGCTTCGGCCAGGGCGTTGGGATTGATCTGCGTGACAGCGTTCAGTCCGGGACCGGAGCGGTTGATCGCCTGGATGCGGGCCTCATAGCCCTTGACCAGTTCGACCGAGGTGATTTTTCCTTCTTGCAACAGCTTCTCGGCTTCGCCGCCGGTCAGCGTTTCGAAGTTCGACGCGGCGATGGCGGCTGCTGAACCGCCGATCAGTCCCGCGCAAACGAGCATCGAGAGGGACAGGAGTCCGGCGGCCAAAAGCCGCCGGAGCAAGGGATGAGTCACTTGGAATCCTTCCTTGGGAGGAGCAGGGGGGCACTACTCCCCGGGAACCAAATCAGCCGTTTGGTTTCCCCAAATCGGCCCACCGTCCAGCATCCTCAGGAATCGTTTATCCGGATGTCCAGACGTTCACAATCCGTTTACTGAAGCCAAATCCGGCCTTGATCGAATGGGTGGAACTCGACGCCTCGCGCGGTGTCCAGCAATGCGGATGCTCGAATCGGATCAGTCGAACCCGGCCGGCCGTGCGGTGACAATTGCCCCGGCCGCGCGGCCTCTCTCGTCAGAAAGCCTGCAGGCGGCCGGGGCTGCGCGGCGGCGAGTGTGCGGCCGCCGAAAGGGGGATATCGGCTAACCGTGCCACCGCCGTGCTCTCTCAGGGTAGGAGGTGGCGAGGATTTTCAAGGCGCCTGTTTCAGACTGCCGCGGGCGCCGGGCTCGCCTCAGAGACGCGAGAGCGCAAGCGATCAGCCCGGGGACGATCGTGACCTCGCAACCACCCGCAACGAGCCCCAGCTTGGCCGTCGAGTCTCGGACCTCGACGGCGATCCTCCATCGCCAGCCGCCCTCACTCCAAGCACCTAGAAGGGTCGTGCCGGGATCCGAGCTGCCGGCGATCCAGCGCTTGTCTCGCAGCACCTCGGGATCGACCCGCGACGCACCGGCCAACGGGTGGCCCCGGGCAATCGCGAGCAGCAGCGGATCGTGGAGCAGCTCCTTCAGCAGAACGCCTTCGGGCGGGTCGACGGGGACACTGACGATGGCGAGGTCCATGCGACCGGCGGCGGTGCTTGCGTCCGCGAAGGCCTGTTGACGGAGGTCATCGAGTATTGCGACACGGCACTGGTCGAGCGGGTGCTGGAGCTGCCGACGAACGCGACCGCATAAGACGACGACTTTGGGTGGATCAGGGCCTGGTGAACTTCTCGCGAGCCGCCCGAGCACGCGGCTTTGCCTCACAGCCGTCGAGATGGTCATCGACAAGGCCCATCGCCTGCATGAAGGCGTAGACGGTCGTCGGGCCGAGGAAGCGCCAGCCACGACGTTTGAGCTCCTTGGCGAGCGCCACCGACTCGGGCGTGGTCGGGTTGGCCGCGAGGGTCGCCCAGTCGAGTCGGCCGGCACGCCTGGCGGGCTCGTATCGCCACACGAAGCCGGCTATGGATCCCTCCGCTTCGACCAACTCGATCGCTCGGCAAGCGTTGTTGATGACCGCCTCGATCTTGCCGCGGTGGCGGACGATCCCGGCGTCGGCCAACAAGCGCTCGACGTCACGCTCTCCAAAACGGGCGACACGGTGGAAGTCGAAGCCGGCGAAGCCCGCCCTGAAGGCCTCGCGCTTGCGCAGGATCGTCAGCCAGGAGAGACCCGCCTGAAAACCCTCGAGGCTGAGCTTCTCGAACAGGCGGACGTCGTCCGCGACCGGAAAGCCCCATTCGGTGTCGTGGTAGTCGCGGTACTCGGGCGCTGAATCGGCCCAAGCACAGCGCGCGGCTCCGTCCCCGCCGACGCGAAGGCCGTCGTCGGGCCTCTGGTTCGCTGCCATCAGCCGAGCCTAGCGCCGGACTCCGGCTACCGTTTGCTGTGATGCCACAGACCCAGACCGGTGACTGACGTTGGCACTCGCCGCCGAGACGATCTACGAGCGCGTCAGACGCGTTCCGCCTGGCTATGTGACGACGTATGGCGACCTCTCCCCAGGAGCTCCCCGACATGCCGGACGAGCGCTCTCGATGATGCCCGCCGACATCCCCTGGTGGCGAGTGGTTCGCAGTGACGGCACGTGGCCCAAGGGTGCCGAGCAGCACAGCCGCCTGCTGGCTGAGGATGTCCCGATCCGGGGACGGCGCGTCGTGATGTCCGAGGCGCGGATCCCGCCGGAGGCGATCCTCTAGGCCCAGCCGCCGGCGGTGGTCCGGACGGGCCTCGGAGGTCAGGCGAACAGGAGCTGCTGGGTAAAGCCGGGGGCGTTCTCGATTTCGAGCATCCGCCGCTTCGTCGCGATCCCGCCGGGCGCCGAGAAGCCGTGGAGCGCACCGGTTGCCGAAAGGACACGGTGACAGGGCACGACGATCGGGAAGGGGTTGCGCCCGAGCGCGGCCCCGACCTCGCGGGCGCTGTTCGGCGCCCCCACGATCCGCGCGATCTCGCCATAGGAGACGGTGCTCCCAGCCGGTATCTCGCGTGCAGCCGCGTAGACGGCACGGGGGAATGGATCGAGGTCACTCTCATCGAGGGCGATCCAGCGCAGATCGGTTCGCTCTCCGGCGAGCAGTGAGACGATCCCGGCGACCACGCTGCGCACCGCCTCGGGGACTTCGTCAGGCTCTCCGTACGGCTCGCCGGCGAGCGCGCGGTCGCCGGGCATCAGCACCTCGGTGATCCCAGCCTCGCTCGACCGCAACCCACATGTTCCGATAGCCGTCTCGAACTTCAACATCGCATCGCTCCTCAGTGACCGCTCTTTGTCCATTAAAACGCTCGAGCGGCCGGAAACGTGAGATCGCGCCCGACTCGCCATCGGGCCGTTGGCAGACAGCAGCGCTCAAGTAGCGGTTCCATCCAGTCGAAAGACGAGATATCCCCCGGTCTCGGCATTCGCCGCGTGGGGATCCAATGAATCGGGCTTCATGCGGCATCGAGCAGCGCTTGCAGCGAAACCCCAGCGTAAGCGCCGAGGAAGGCGCATGCGCCCTCAGGAGCGAACAGAGCTGCTCGCGACGCAGGATCGTCTGCGAGAAGCTCACGAAGCGGCTCGCCTGTCCAGCTGGGAGTGGCACCCGGAGTCAAACGACGTGATCGTCTTCCAGGCGCTTGCCAGCGACATCGCCCGCTCCGGCGCCCGTATCGACCTCGACGAGCTTCTCGGTGCGATGTCGCCCGCCGACCGCAGCATCGCCCGCGAGGATCTGGCGGCGATGGTCGCCGGCTCGCTCGATGAGTCGACAAGGCGCTGTTGCTATGAGCTCGCCGAGGGCCAAGCTTGGCTCGAGACACACTCTCGTGCGCTGCGCGATGACACGGGCGGACTGCTTTCGGTGCGGGGCACGACCCAGGAGGTCACGGGTCAGCACCTCGCCACACAGGAACTTCTCGCCGCGCGGAACTATCTGAGCGCCGTCACGGACGGGATGGGCGAGGGGCTGTGCACGACCGATCGCGACGGTCGCGTCGTCTATGTCAACGATGCCGCCGTGGAGCTGCTCGGCTGGAACGGATCCCTGGCCAAGGGCCGCGTGATGCACGACCTTGTCCATGCCACCCGCAGCAACGGCAGCCTCTGCCGAGCGGACGACTGCCCGATCCTCCGCGCCAGCCTCGACGGTATCGCCGTCCGTGTGGAGGACGACGAGTTCTCCTGCCGTGACGGGTCGATTCTCCCAGTCGCCTACGCGGCCGCCCCATTCGTGACCGACGATGGGGCCCAAGGTTGCGCCATCGTCTTCGCCGACGCGACTGAGCGCAAGGCGCGCGAGGTGAGCCTGGAGCGCGATGCCGAGACGCTCTCGTGGATCAGCCGAATCCAGGACGCCCTCGCGGAGCAGCGCTTCGAGCTGTTCGCCCAGCCGATACTTGACCTCCACTCCGGTGCGGTTGTCCAGCGCGAGCTGCTGCTTCGGCTGAGAGAACCGGACGGCACGATCGTTCCGCCGATCGACTACCTACCCATTGCCGAGCGATATGGCTTGATCGCCGACATCGACCACTGGGTGATCGAGCAAGCATGCGAGATCGCCGCCGAGATCGGTCCCGTGCAGCTCAACCTCTCAGCCCGGTCGATCGGCGACCCTGCCATCGTCGCCCAAATCGAGCAGTGTCTGACTCGAAGCCGGGCGGATCCCGCCTCGTTGGTCTTCGAGATCACCGAGACGGCGCTGATCGCCGACGAGTGCGCAGCCAAGGCGTTCGCGGAGCGCCTCCACCGGCTCGGCTGCAAGCTCGCCCTCGACGACTTCGGTACGGGCTATGGCGGCTTCACCTATCTCAAGCAGCTGCCCGTCGACATGTTGAAGATCGACATCGAGTTCGTTCGAGATCTCGGCACCAGTGCAGCGAGCCGGCACGTTGTCGTCGCGGTCGTGGCCCTGGCGCGAGCGTTCGGACTGAAAACGGTCGCCGAGGGCGTCGAGGACGCCCACGCACTGAGGATGGTGCGCGAGCTCGGCGTCGACTTCGCCCAGGGCTTTCAGATCGGGCGTCCGGCGCCGATCGTCGAACACTCTCCCCGCCACCCAGAACCGGGACTGGAATCGCAAAGCGGGCTCCTCTCCCAAACGAACGGATCCAAACCATGACCGAGACCCACAACGACGCCGACGACTGGGGAGCGCAACACAGGCTCGAGCAGGAGCAGGCGATCGGCGACCTCGACCAGAGCATCACCGACCGAGAGCAGGCCATCGTCGACGCCGAGCAGCAGGCGATCGACCGTGAGCAGGCGGGACTCGACCGGGAGCTGGCCGCCGCGGAGGCTTCGCCGGTGCGTGAGCACACCCGTCGGCAGTCCCAGATCAAAGGACGGCAGGCGCTGAGCGACGTACGCCAAGCGCAGTCGAGCCGAATGCAGTCGGGCGCCGACGACGTCCAGGAGCTACTCGACGATCAGCAACGCGACATCGACCGGCCGACGAACGGCGAACGACGCAGCTCCGACCAGCTGGAGGCCGACGCGGCGGATCGGGCTCAAGCCGCTGCCGTGAGGGCCGTCGATGCGCGGCGTAGGGCCGAGGAGGCTCTCAGCCGTGCGCAGGCGACCGAGCGTCGGGCGCGGGCGCTTCAGCAACGCCACGCGGGCCTCGCCACCCGAAGCTGAGCGTTGCGAACGCGCGGCGCCGACGATCCGGCGGCGCGCGGGATCAGCTCCAGTCGATCCTCACCGGCACGCCGGGACCGATGCGTTCGGCCAGCCAGTCGATGCTCGAGGTTGCAAGCCGCATGCAGCCGTGCGATTCGGCTCGTCCCAGAGTCCCGCCCAGCCCATCGCGCCCGTGAAGCGCAATCTGCCCCGGACCTCCCTCGAATTCCCGCAGCGCATCCGACCTGGCGCTAAGGGCCAGCGCGAAGGGGCCGCCGGGTTCGGCGGCATCCATCTCCAGTGTCTCCTCGACGAAGTACGAACCCGTCGGTGTCGGGGTGGAGGTCTTGCCGACAACCGCTCCGAAGCTCCTCACGAGCTTCCCTTCGCGGTAGACGAGCACCCGGCGAGCGCCGAGGTGAACGATCAGACGCCAGGGAGTCATGAGCGTGCGAGTGCCCTGCTCGGCGATCCATCCCGTCGAGCCGTTGGGCCGGCCGGGGAGCATCACCTCGAGCCACACGATCCCCTGTGTGTCCCGCGACTCTCCGATCACGGGGAGCGTGGTGCGCTCCCCGGTGATCGGTCTGAGCGCCGTGACGGCAGCGATGCGACGAGACTCGGCCCGCGGGTGCAGACGGACGAGGTGGCCGCTGAGAAGCTGGGCGAGCCGCTGGGTCCGCGGGGCCAGCGGCACGCTAGGCGCAGCGAGCGCCGGACGCGAAGATGCGCCGAGCACATAGACGAGGATCAACCCGAGTGTCGCCGCGCGGGCGGCCCGGCATCCGGCGGCCGCGCATCGCGACCGCCGGCCGAAGCCGATCGGGGGGCTGTCCACCGAGGGTCTCAGCCCGTGAAGGCGCCGGGGTGACCCGGTCGCGAAGGATGCGCCCGCGAGCGTCCCACGTCGGCCCGGTGACGTCGCCGGCGAGCTGCGGCGCGTTTTGCGGCAGCGCGCTTCGCGGCGGCACGCCGTGCAGCGGCACGTTTGGCAGCGATCGTCGCAGGAGTGACGGCAGGTTTGCCCGTGCCCACTGCTTCGGCCAGTTTCCCTGCTTGTTCGAGCGCAGTCGTCTCCGCGGTCGCGGAGGTTTCGCTGGTGCCAGCGGCGCAGTTCGAGGTGGTGATGGTGTTCGTGTCGAGGTTGACGGCGCCTGTTTGGGCGAGCAGTCTGCCGTGGATCGTCGCCGCGGTTCCCGCCGTGATGGTCGCGGCAGCCATGACCGTGCCGACGAAGCGGGTGCCGGTTCCGAGCGTCGCGGATGAGCCGATCTGCCAGAAGACTTTGCACGCCTGCGCGCCGTTGATGAGCGAGACACTGGTATTCGATCCGGTCGTAAGGGTGGTCCCGACCTGGAAGATGAACACCGCATTGGGGTTCCCCTGGGCGTCGAGCGTGACGCTGCCGGCGGAGAGCAGCAGCGAGCTGGATGCAGTCCGGACTCCAGCGGTGAACGTCTGGCCTGCCAGGTCGGTGCCGGCCGATCCGTCCGTCGGCCGCGAGGCAGCGTCGTTGTAAGCCGTCGTCAGGGCGCTCTTCGCGCCGATCGCAACAGCGTCGTCAACGTGCATTTCGCCCAGCACGTGCGGGGCACCCGTCACGGAGGAGCCTGGGCTCAGCCCGAGATCGCCGAACATCGTCGTCGGCCCGGTGTTGGTGACGGTCGAGCCGGCCAGGACCGAGAAGCTTTCGGCAGTTCCGAGGCCGACGGTTGCCGGCGCACCAAGAGCGGTCGAGGAGAAGGCCATCAGCGCCAACGAACCTGCGGCGACGAGCAAGGTGATGAGCTTCCAGGCACCGCGGCGCTCGTGCCGAGGGAGTGCTGCGAGGACGTCGCCTGCTGACGACGGACGCTTCGATGGGACGCCTCGGTACATGGGCGTCTCCTGACTGCGGCTTGAATGCCGCGATAGAAGGGGAATGGCTCCCCGGTCACAGTCGACCTGAACGTTCCAACGGCATCCCGGCCGCAGAGCTGGAGATCTGGATGGCCGAGCGGACGAACGTCGCGATCGACAGCATTCCGAGCCCTCCCGGTCATGCCACCGTGGTGTCCACGAGCCCTGAGCTCATCGCGGGCGGATAGATAGAGTTTCGCCCTCATGGACGTGATCGACGAGCTGCTCACGCACAGTCAGACGAGCGACGTCCCCCACCACGTGGATGTTCGCCCGGCGCTCAAACTGGCGATCGTGACGTGCATGGACTCGCGGCTCGACGTGTTCGCCGCTCTCGGCCTGGAGGACGGTCAGGCCCACATCCTCCGGAACGCCGGCGGCGTGATCACGGACGACATGATCCGCTCGCTGTCGATCTCTCAGCGGATCCTGGGGACCGACAGTGTGATGGTCATCCACCACACCGACTGCGGGATGGAAAAGATCACCGACGACGGCTTCCGCGCCGCGCTGCAGAGCGAGACGGGGGTCGCTCCTGGCTTCGCGATCGAGAGCTTCACCGATGTCGATGCCGACGTACGCCAGTCGGTCGAGCGCATCAGACGCTCACAGTTCGTCCCCCACCGGGACCGCATTCGCGGGTTCGTCTACGACGTCGACAGCCACTCGGTGAGCGAGGTCGACTGCGGCTGAGCGGGAGGCCGGTGGGTCCGCCCCTGCTAGTCGGCTTCCACGCCCAGAGTCCGCGCCGTCGGTGACTTCTGCACGGAGCGCTGGTCGGGATTGGTCCGCAGCAGACGGTCGCCGAGGTTCGAGCTGACGCCCATCCAGTAGCCCTCATGCTTGAAGTGGTGCAGACGATGGTTGCGCCAGATCGTCCGGTACCAGCCGGTTTTGGGGACATACGGGGTGTGGATCAGGAAGTGCGACCACTCGTAGCGGAACAGGCCCAGGTAGGAGAAGGCGGCGCCGGACAACGACAGCGACAGAACGGGCGCGCCCGTCGGGAGGCCGATTGCCAACGTGAGGATGGTGATCGTGACGGCTATCTGCACGACAAAGCTCAGGACCTCTATCTGCTTGAGCAGCACACGGTCGAGGTCGGAAGGATCGAGATGGTGATTGCGATGCTGAATCGAGCCATACAACTCGACTGTGCGCCCGCGGAACTGGAACGGAGGCAGGTGCAAGAGGTATTTGTGGATGACCCACTCGACAAACGGTTGCGCGGCGAGGAGCACCGCGGGCGGGACCAAGTCGCGCCAAGACCATCCGCCGACATAGACGCGACCGGCGACCGTGAGGATAAGAGCGGTGAACGCGACGCGGGGCGAGGAGTGCTTCATGAACTCTCGCCGGCAGGCGCTCAGACGGGTGAGATCGGCTCGCTTGGAGGTGAGCTTGCGCTGATAGGAGGCGGGGATCTGCTCTGAGCTCATGGCTCGACCGCCTCGCCAGGAGGCCACGGTTGTTCGGAGGGAGTGAGTCCGTCGTGGGCTGCCTGAGCAGCGGCATCGGCGTCACCGTCGGCGATAGCCAGGGCTATGGGCCGTCGGTAGTCGCCGCGCCTGAGCTCCTGCTCGAGCCAGGGGACGCTGAAGTCGTGAAGCGTGTGAACGGCACGGATCAGGCTGTTGAAGGCGAGTTGGTAGGCGAGGTTGCCGGCGCCGTCGAGGATCCGCTGCCAGAAGAGCTGGTCGAGCGTCAGAAGCTCGCCGCCCGTTTCCATAGCGGCAAGCCGGCCGGCAATCCCGGTGAGCTCGGCCCGCACATCGCCGCCGGCCCTCTGCGCGCAGAGGCTAGCTACATCCGCACCGATCCCGGCCCGCATCTCCAGGGCAGAGCCGAGCAGAGGCAGCAGCGCCTCGGCGGCCTCGGCGTGCTCGGCCACGATTGCCAGCAGGTCCAGCCCGGCGCTCTCGCGGAAGTCGAGCACCTTCGTCCGACCCCCCTGTGTCGCCCTGACCAGCCCCACCTGTTCCAGACGCTTGATCGCCTCGCGGACCACATGCCGGTTGACGGCGAATACCTCGCTCAGATCGCGCTCCGAGCCGATCGCCGAGCCTGGGGCGTAGCGCCCGCTGACGATCTCGGCGGTCAGTTGGGCGAAGACCTCGTCGGGGAGAGAGCGCCTGCTTGCTGCTTGGAGCGGCATGCTGCCGGGCAGCTTAGCAGCTGGTCCAACCAGTTGGCTTTCGCAACGACTACCCCTTGCGGTGCAGCGTCGTCGTGCGGTGCAGGACCGTGCGGCGATGGCCGGCGCTGGTCAGTGTGATCGTGATCTGCACCTTGAGCGAGCGCTTGGCAGCCAGCAGCTTCTTGAATGCCTTACTCAGCTTCAGGATCACCGTCTTTGACTTGCCCGCCTTGAGCGAGAACCTCACCGATCCCAGCGACACCCTGCGAACACTGTGCTTGACGGTTGTCACTGCATAGGTGTTGACCGTCTGACCGGTGATCGTGCCGGTGCACTTCTGGGCAGAGCGCAGACGGAACTTGACCGTCGCGCCACCCGACTGAACGGCGGCGCTGAAAGAGCGCAGCGTGACCGCCGGCTTGCCGGTCCCGTTGCCTTGTCCGGTCGTAGTCGTCGGCCCCGGCCCAGTCGTGGTTGTGCCGCTACCCGCCAATGCCGTCAGGTGATCGTGCACAGCCGTACCGTTCGGGGCGAGCGGCGTGCCATCGTAGGAGCTGATCAGCCCGTGCCGGTCGCACGTGTCGTCGCCCGGCTGGGGCGGGTCGTCCACGAGCCATACCCAGGCCAAGTAACTGACACCGTTGGTGTCAGCCCAGTTCATGTAGCGATCATCGAACGTGCTCGCTCCTGGATTCGGATTGCATCCGGCGGCCAAGTAGTTGTCCTCCGCGAACTCGCCGGTGACCACCGGCACGTGAGCAGCGACCGACTTGACTGAGCTGTCCCAACAGGTCTGGTTGTCGCAGCCCTTGCCCTGGTAGTTGTGGAACGATGCCGCCTCCTGGTTGAGCGGATCGTGGGGCGCGTGCTGCATCCAGCCCTGACCGCCGCCGTTGGCGTCGCTGGTGTCACCGAGATCATCGGCGTAATCGATCCCACCCACCACGACGGGCTGGGTGGCGCCCACACTGCGGATAGCACTCAGCAGCGTCTGCATCCCGGCGATCTCGTAATGAGATGTCGGATTGCCGTTGGGGTCGTAAGCCTGCGTGTAGCAGGGGATCGCGGGAGCGCCGCCACCCACAGGGTCCGGCTTGGTCCCGGATTCCCAGCAGCCCCACGTGACCGCGTCCGACGTATCTTCGTCGCCCCCCGACCGCCGGTCGGTCGGGTCGAAGGGCTCGTTGAAGAGGTCGAACACGACGGCCGGGTTGGACTTGAACGCAGTGGCGACCGAGGTCCAGAACGCCGGCGAGTGATCCATGTCGGGCATCGGCTGCTGCTCGAGTGCGGTCTGGTTGCCGGGCGCCGTCCAATGCAGGTCGAGGATCGCGTAGATCCCGCGCGCGTTGAGGTCTGAGACGAAACTCTCGATCTCCTGCTGGTAGCCGGCACCCCCGTACGGATCGCCCCCCGGAAGGTTCGTGTTCAGCCAGCAGTCCTCGTTGAGCGGTATCCGGACCGCGTTGGCGCCCCACGAGGCGATCGCCGCTGCCGTGGCGTCGGTGTAGTCCCCGTCGTCGAAGCCGAAGTTATCGGCGCAGGCGTACTCAGAACTCGAGACGTTGACCCCGCGCAACTGGATCGCCTGGCCGGTGCCGTTGACGAAGTGATTGCCCGAGACCGAGATCCCCAGGGGCGTCTGCGCGGCTTGACCCGGTGCCTCTGCGAGCAGATAACCGAACACCGCGAACGCGATGCCCAGAAAGGCCGGCGTCAGCCAGCGAAGTCCTCGTCGAAGCCGCAACCCGATATCCCCTCGGCCGCGGATGCTACGTCATGGGGAACTCCCCGTCCACCGCTATGCCGCTCAGCGGGGCTGGCAGGCTCCCGCCACGGCTGCGAACGAGTAGCTCGTTGATGGCCACGAACGAGAGCTCGGCCGCCAGATCCAGGGCCGCCAGGCAAACAAAAACCCCGCATTAGCGGGGCTTTTAATCGGGGCGCCGAGATTCGAACTCGGGACCTCACCGACCCGAACGGTGCGCGCTACCAGGCTGCGCCACGCCCCGACGCATCCGGAAGTATCACACACCGCCGTCCTCGCCTCCATGCCCCGCAGGCAGCGAGCCACCGGTCCGCCACGAGCAGAGTAACCTCGCCACATGCCGACGCCGACCTTCGAGATCCTCGCCGAGGCCGACCGGGTGCTGTCCCCGGAGCGCTTCCATGACCACTGCCTGAACGGTCTTCAGGTCCCGGGCCCGCTGGAGGTGACGCGAATCGCGACCGGCGTCTCAGCCGGTGCCGAGCTGTTCGAGAAGGCCGGCGCGGCGGATGCGCAGTTGCTGATCGTCCACCACGGCCTCTTCTGGGGATCCGGCGTCCGGGCGATCGACACGACCCTGAAGGGCCGTTTGGAGAAGCTCTTCTCGGCCGGCATCGCGCTGGCCGCCTATCACCTCCCCCTCGACGCCCACCCCGAGCTCGGCAACAACGCCCTGCTCGGGCGCGCCCTGGGAGCCGAGCGCCTCGAGCCCTTCGGATCGCATCGCGGCGAGACGATCGGCTTCCTCGCTCGCATGCCCGGAAGCGGCACACCGCTGGCCGAGCTGATCGCCCAGGTCACCGAGGTGACAGAGCGCGAGCCACTGCTGCTCGGCGACGGACCGGATGTGATCTCGCGCCTGGCTGTCGTCTCGGGGTCCGGTTCCGACTACATCACCGAGGCCGCGGCCGCGGGCGCGCAGGCGCTGCTCACCGGCGAGCCCTCCGAGCGTGTCACCGCAACCGCCACCGAGTTGGGCGTGCACGTGATCGCCGCCGGGCACTACGCCACGGAGACCCTCGGCGTCAGACGACTGGGCAAGCATCTCGCCGAGCGCTTCGGCCTGGACCACGTCTTCATCGACGTGCCCAACCCCGTCTGAGGCTCCTAGTCGTGCGGCCAAACGTCGCTCGCCACCGTCTAAGATCAAGTCATCATTTCCGGAGAGTGAGAGGGGAGTAGCGATGGAGGCGACAGCGACTACCACGGGGTCGAAGACGATCGCTGGCCTGGTCCCGCGCGCGGCCGCAGAGTTCGCCGGCCGGCCTGCCATCCGCTACAAGCGAGACGGCAGCTGGCACGACGTGAGCTACACCCAGCTTGGTGAGACCGTGCAGGAGATCGGTCTCGGCCTGATCGACCTCGGCATCGGAGCAGGCGACCGTCTGTGCATCCTCGGCAACACCCGCCCCGATTGGACCTACGCCGACATGGCTGCCACCGCCGCAGGCGCCGTTGTCGTTCCCATCTACCAGACGAACTCCCCCGAGGAGTGCCTTTGGGTGATCTCCGACTCGGGCGCCACATCGATCGTCTGCGAGGACTCCGAGCAGCTCGCCAAGATCGTCGAGATCAAGGACCAGGTGCCGAATCTGCGCACGGTGATCCTGATGGATGCGCCTGCCGACCCGACCGCCGAGCGCCCCCTCGGGGCGATCACCCTCGACGAGGTTCGCGAGCGTGGTCGCGCCCGCTCCGTCGAGGAGCTTGAAGCACGCACCGCCGCCGTCAAGCCTGAGGACGCTTTCACCTTCATCTACACCTCTGGTACGACCGGGCCGCCGAAGGGCTGCGTCCTGACCCACGGCAACTACAGCGCAATTGTCGACATGGTCGGAGAGGCCGGTGCGCTGACGGGCACCGAGGACGGGCAGATCATCTACCTCTATCTGCCTCTCGCTCACTCCTTTGCTTTGCTCGTCCAGCTCGCCGTATTCGACCGAGGCGCGACGCTCGCCTACTTCGGCGGCGACACCAAGGCGATCATCACTGAGCTGCAGGAGGTCAAACCGACCTTCTTCCCCTCAGTTCCCCGTGTCTTCGAGAAGATCTACACCCTCGCCCATGGCGCGATCGAGGCAATGGAGCCGTCCGAGCGTCAGCGGGCCGAAGCCGCGATCAAGCTGGGCGCCAAGGTTCGCGACATGCAGAACCGGGGAGAAGAGATCCCCGCGGAGATGCAGCAGAACTTCGACGAGGCCGACGAGAGACTGTTCAAGAACGTCCGTGCGATCTTCGGCGGTGACGTCCGCCAGGCGACCAGCGGCGCCGCCCCGATCGCCCGGGACATCCTCGAATTCTTCTGGGCCTGCGGCGTCCCCGTGCTGGAGGGCTACGGCATGACCGAGACGGCCACCGCCGCCACCGGCTCGACGCCCGAGGAGCACCGCTTCGGCACTGTCGGTAAAGCGCTGCCGGGCGTCGAGCTGAAGATCGCCGAGGACGGCGAGATCCTGATCAAAGGCCCCAACATCTTCAACGGCTACCACAACCAGGCCTCCACGAGCTTCGGCGCCGTGGAGAACGGCTGGCTCCACACCGGCGATCTCGGCTCGCTCGACGAGGACGGTTACCTCTCGATCACCGGCCGCAAGAAGGACATCATCATCACCGCCGGCGGCAAGAACCTGACGCCGGCCAACATCGAGAACGACCTCAAGCAGAGCCGCTGGATCTCTCAGGCGGTCATGCACGGCGACGCCCGTCCGTTCCCCGTAGTGCTCGTCACGCTCGATGAGGAAGAGATGCCTGTCTTCGCCCGTGAGCACGGACTCGCGGAGGACATCGCGACGCTCTGCACGGAGCCGAAGGTGCTGGAGCTGATCCAAGGGGAAATCGACAAGGCAAACGAGAAATACGCCCAGGTCGAGCAGGTCAAGAAGTTCTGCATCCTCGACCACGACCTCTCCCAGGCCACGGGCGAGCTGACGCCGACGCTGAAGGTCAAGCGCAACATCGTCAACCAGAAGTACGCCGAGTTGTTCGACGCCCTCTACGCCGGCTGAGCCGGCCGGCCAGGCTGGAGACCCAAACTCATGCGCAGTGACCCATCGGACAACGGCGGACTGTTCGTCGGCCGTCGCCCCGGCACCGCGCCGGTTCACTATCGCGACAACCCCGAGCGCGGCGGTGAGCTGCGCCAGCGCGTCGACGGCTCGCTGGCCGGCACCCTGCTGGCGGGGATGATCTTCTTGAGCCTGCTCTGCTGGGGACCGATCCCGATTGCCTGCCTGTGGATCGGCTCCCAGGCCAACTACATCACCGGTAGCGTCGGCGCCGGCATCCTCGTCGCCTTCGCCGCGCTCTTCGGGTTGCTGTTCGGAGCCTTGGCGCTGCTGAAGCGGATGGACAACGCCTGGATCCTCGTCAGACGCGCCGCCGGGTACGACCAGCGCAATGGCTGCATGGGCAAGATCTTCGGAGCGACAGCCGTCATCTGCGGCCTCGTGTTCGCCTTCTGGTTCGTTGTCATCCACGGGCCCGGCTCGAGCATCGTCTCGGGCGGCTCCGGCATGGGGTGAGCGCACCGCGCCGGCCGGGTCCGGCCAGATGCGTCGCGCCCCTCTCTCACTGCTAGAAAGAGGCCTATGGGCCTGCTCGACTACTACAAGCAATTCGAAGGCATGTCCGAGGACGAGGTCAACGCGGGCCTGCGCGAGGAGGCCGCCGAGCGGCGACGCAAAGCCCTCACCCGCGTCGAGGCTCTCGACCTCTCACAGACGACCTGGCCGGAGCTGCCCCACCCCAGGATCGTCAACGCGCTGACGTTCGTGGCCCGCCGCGGCCTGCACGAGTACCCCCACATGCGCGGCACCGACCTACGCACCGAGCTGGCCGAGCACCATGGCGTCGAGCCCGAGCGCCTGATCCTCGGCAATGGCGCCGCTGAGCTGCTCAGCGCGGCCACCCGCGCCCTCATCTCCCCCGGTCAGATGCTCTTGACTCGCTGGCCCTCCTACCCCCTGTATCCGATCATGGCCCGCCGCGCCCACGGCCAGGCCGTTCGTGTGTCCGGTGGCGTCGGGGAGCTACTGGAGGCAGCCGGCGGCACCGAGGTCCGGGCGATCGCCCTCGGCAGCCCCGACGATCCGAGCGGGGAGCTGCTGCCCACCGCTGAGCTCGAGCAGCTCTTGGCCGGCCTACCCGAGGGTGTCGCGGTGCTGCTCGACGAGGCCCTCGTCGAGTTCAGCGACGCACAGCCCAGCTCAAGCTCCCTGGATCTCCAGGAGCGCTATCCGCACCTGCTCGTCTTCCGCAGCTTCTCCAAGGCATGGGGCCTCGCCGGCCTTCGCATCGGCTATGCGATCGGCGGCCCGGGCTCCGAAGCGCTGCTGGCCGAGCTCGAGCCCGACCTCGGCGTCTCCGAGCTATCCCAGGCCGGTGCCCTGGAGGCACTGCGTAGCTGCTCGAAGCTTGTCGCGGAACGGATCGCCGCGATCTGCGAGGAGCGACCCCGCGTGATCGACGGCCTGCGCGGAATGGGATTCGAGGTCTCAGACAGTCAGGCCAACTTCGTCTGGGCCGCCCACCCATCCGTCCCCGGCGCCGAGCTGGCTGCGCGTCTCGCACAGACCGGCGTCCTGATCGCCGCCGGCGATGCGCTCGGCGAGCCACAGCACGTCCGTATCGCCTTGCGCTCCAAACGTGCCAGCGACCGCCTGCTGGAGGCAATCGCCAAAGCCCTCTAGCGGCCGCCCGCTCAGCCCGAGCCGGCCTGGCGCAGCAGCGCTCCCGTCGTGCCCTCGAGGATCTTGCGCCAAGCGCTGACCTCTTCGGTCTCCTCGTCGAAGTGGGCCACGACTTGGCGCACGCGCTTGGCCGAGATGTCGAGGCCGTGGCGCTCGGCCACCGCCTGGTAGCGATCGTATTCGCCGGCCAGCTGCCTCGTCACCGACTCGAAGCCATGACGGGCGATCTCCACGCGCGAGGTGAAGCTCATCATCGACGTCTGGAACATCAGCTGGTCGGTCGGTTCCGGCTCGATCAGGACGATGTCCACGCCCGGGTAGCGTTTCTCCCAGCCCTTGGCCAGTTCGTGGAGCCGCTGGTGGGCGACGAGCTTGAAGACCTGGTAGCCGATTTGGGCGAAGCCCATGTCCGAGACCCGCCGCGGGCGTTTACCGCGCATCGTGGTGATCGTCTCCGCGAAGTCGTTGACGAACGGGACGATCGGGTTGATGACGATCACCAGCTTGGCTCCCGCCTGAACCGCCAGATCGAGGTTCGTCGTCGAGACGATGCCGCCGTCGATCAGCTCCCTGCCGTTGACCTCAACGGGGGAGTAGACCATCGGCAGGGCACCGGATGCGCGCACGGCCGTCGAGATCGGCACGTCGTCCATGCCCTCCATCCCGAACACGATCCGCTCGCAGGTGTCGAGGTCCGTCGCCGTCAGGTACAGCTCGCAGTCGAGGTTGCGGAAGTCGTCGCTGCGGCCCGGTTCGTTGAGGACGTCATCCAGATACTTCTCGATCCCCGCGCCCGTATAGAGACCTGAAGGCAGGACATCCGCCAGCCCCAGCGCCAGGTCCATCGCCGATACCCCGCCGCGCTGGGAGGCGAACTGCTTGAGCGCCGAGATCGCTTTTAGCGGCAGCGTCGCTCCCTTCAGGGCGAACTCCATCAGGTTCGGTCGCAGCAGGTCGCTGATGTCGATGTCTTTGAAGGGCGGCTTGCCCTTGCGGGTGACGACTCGCATCATCTCCTCGGGCGTGACCCCGTTGGCGGCCAGGGCGGCGATGAACGACCCAGCCGAGGTGCCGACGTAGACGTCGAAGTTGTTGACGGTGCTGTTGACCGCCAGCAGATCCAGAGCACGCAGGGCGCCGATCTCATAGACGCCGCCCGTGAAGCCGCCGCCGCCGAGGACGAGAGCCGTCTTGTCGCGGCGCGGGCGCCGGCGCCGGTCGGTCGATGCGGGCCGTCCGACGCCACGAGCCGCCATTCGGCGCTCTCTGGCCGTCCGAGCCTTTGCTGTCGCCTCGGCCTTCTTCAGCTTCGGTTCGAGCTTGACAACCTTGCCCATCGCCAACATTCTAAGGGCGAGTGCCCCTGAAACGACCTGCGAAGCTTGCGGTTCTCCTATCTGGAATCCTGCTAACGGCTCTGCCCATCGCCGATGCAGCCGGCGCAGCGGGAGGCTTGGCGGGACTGCAGGCCGACCTTCGAGGCCAACTGGCTCTCGCCGGCAAGGCCGACGGCGCCTACGTCTACGACGTGACCGCCAAGAAGGC
Organism: Solirubrobacteraceae bacterium; assembly: GCA_036271135.1. Lineage (GTDB taxonomy): Bacteria > Actinomycetota > Thermoleophilia > Solirubrobacterales > Solirubrobacteraceae > Palsa-744. The sequence continues at coordinate 39,533 of DATBBF010000019.1, read as the reverse complement.
CCTGTTCTCCGAACGGGCAACGACGCTACGCCCGCCCGCGTCGGTGGAGAAGCTCTACACAGCGACGGCGGCGCTCGCGAAGATGGGCCCCACCGCCCGCCTGACGACGACCGTCTACGGAGTCGGGCATCTCGCGCCGGGCGGAGTGTGGGAAGGCAATCTCTACCTGCGCGGCGGTGGCGACCCGACGTTCGGAACGACGTCGTTCATCGCCTCCCACTACGGCGGCGAGGGAGCCAGCGTGACATCGCTTGTGACGCAGCTCGTGCGAACCCAGGGCATCCACCACATAACCGGCGCCGTCGAGGGCGATGAGACCATCTTCGATGCCCATCGCGGCGAGCCCTCGAGCAATTACGGGCCAGATCCATTCCTCGAAGGCACCCTCAGCGGCCTCGCCTTCAACCGCGGAGCCACAGGAAGCATCAAAGGCGGGCGCGCACCGGCCGCCTACGCCGCCAAGGCGCTGTGGGGGGCGCTGAAAGGCGACGGCGTGAGCATCAGGGGCGCCAGCGGCACCGCTGCCACGCCGGCCGGCGCAACGCTGCTGGCCAAGGTCGAATCGCCGACGGTCGCCGAACTGCTCGGCCTAATGCTGCCACCGTCTGACAACTTCTTCGCCGAGACACTCGTCAAGGACCTCGGCGCTCTCTACGGAGGGGCCGGGACTACCGCGGCCGGTGCCTCCGTCGTGACGAAGGAGATCGACTCGATCTTCGGCTTCGCCCCCACGGTGGTCGACGGCTCTGGCCTCTCGTGGTCTGATCGCACCTCCCCTTACGAGGTCGTCGACATGCTCGCCGGGCTCGCCGGCACCCCCACGGGGCAAATTCTGCGCGAACACCTCGCTATCGCCGGGCACACGGGGACGCTTGAAAAACGAATGCGGCACACGGGAGCATCGGGACGCTGCGAGGGAAAGACGGGCACCCTGACGGGCGCCTCCAACCTCGTCGGCTACTGCCAGGCCGCCAACGGCCACCTGCTGGCCTTCGCGATCTTCAACGACAACATCGCGACCGAATCGGCCCACGTCTTCCAGGACCACATGACGATCACGATCGCCAACTCGAAGATCACCTCGGCGGAACTGGCTCGCGCCTAGCCGATCGCGTAGACGAGCGAGACGTTCGCCGTGAGGGTGCAGCTCGCCGCCTCGGAGGACTTCTTGGCGTCTAGGTGCTTCTTGTGCTTGCGCTTGGGCCGGTGGCTCACGCGAGAGGCGCTCTCTTCTTTGGAGGGCGAGGTCGCGGCCAGCGGCGCGGCTGTCGAGACGGACGAGGGCTGGACGCCCTGGCCGAAGTCGGGCTGTTCGCCTTCGTATTCGACGTATTCCGTGTCGATCCCCGTGCATTCGATGTAGCCGCCGCCTTCGACGATCGAGATCACCGCGCCGAGCGCCGCGCCGGACTTTTCCGCGAGGAAAGCGGCCTTCGATTGGCCGTCGACGAGCGCCTTGGCCATCCCTTCCCGGTAGATCGCCGTGGCCGCGGCTGCCGAGTCGTGGCTTCCCACCGGGAGCGTCCCTACCCCCTCGACGCTCAGCGTACGCGCCGAGGCTGAGCCCGTCGGCGCTTCGGCCGAGGCGACTCCAAGCATGCTCACCGCCACCAGCGCCACGACACCCGTGAGGAGCGTTGCCAGGACTCCTCTCGCAAACCAGCTCATGGGATCAGATTACCCCCGCTGATGGAGCTCGCAACCTCGTTTGCGGGATAGCCTGCCCCGGATGCGCAGATGGCTCTTGCTGATCGTCGTCGCTCTCGCGCCGGCCGGATGTGGCTCGGCAAGCCCACCGGAACCACCGACGAGCGCCACGTCCAACACCATGGGGGCTGCTCCACCGAGCACCACCGAGCCGACGGTCGCGAGCACCCCGGCCTCAGCGCCCGGCACACGGCCGGCCCCGAAGACCACGAAGACGGGACCGAGCACGTCCGCCAAACGGACCTCGGCCACCATCCCGACCACGACCACTCCTGTCAACCTTCCCCCGAGCAGGAAGCGAAAAGGGCCGCGGAGCATCAGCGTCGCCGAACCCTCAACTGCGATCGATCCATCGGGAGGGCGTTCCGCCGCCCGGCAGCTCGTCGAAGCGTGGAAGGGTCGTGCCGTCTCGGCCGCCGACCCGAATGCCGCTCTCGTCCAAGGGCATCTGACCTCTTTGACGCACAAGTGCACCGAGCCCGAAGCCGCAATCGCCGGCTTCGTTCGCTCAGGAATTCAGAAATACCGCAAATACGGAGTGATCGAAAGTCCCGTCGAATTCTCCCGAGCGCTCGACAGCGCCGCTCCGCCGGGGCACTCGAACTGCAAGATCGTCCTGCGAACGCTGCTCGCCCAGGTCGAACAGGGCTGACGCCGCCTCAGCCGCCTTCGGCGATGGCAGCTTCGTCGGCCACGATCTGCGCTTCAGTCGCTTCTCTCTGCGCTTCGAGCGCAGACAGTTCGGCTTCTCCCGCCAGTTGAGCCTGTTCGGACTCGAGCTCGTCAGTCGCGAGCCGCTGTTCCCCTTCCGCCACCTTCGCATTGCGCTTCTTCTCGAGCGCCTGGAGGTGCTCGAGGTGGACGGGGCGCGGCGCGCCGAGCGCTTCTTCCGCTTCGACCTCGCTCTGGACCTTTTCCGCTCCGGCCTGGTCGGCCTTGACCTTCACTTCGTCCTTCGCAATCCGTTCGGTGCTGTGCGTGAGACCCCCGACGAGCTTGTTGTGCACAGCGGCCTCTTTGCGGTCCTCGGCGCGGATCTGCTTGCGGTCTTCCTCCAAGCGCTTCGTCGCCGGCGTCTGGCTGGCTTGGGCAGGCGCGCAGGACAGCGCGAGCAGCGCGAACACCCCCAGCGCGATCCTCTTGATCCGACTCATCTCTTTCCCCCTTGTCGTTCCCCCTGGATGGGAACCCTACCCGAGGCTCGCGGCGGTCAGTACCCTGACTCAGTCGTTGCCGAGGAGTGCCTGCAGACCAGCCTCGTCCAGCACCTCGACACCCAAACGCTGCGCCTTCTCGAGCTTCGATCCGGGCGTCTCGCCGGCGACGAGATAGTCGGTCTTCTTCGAGACCGAGCTCGTCACCCGCCCACCCGCCGCGCCGATCCGCTCCGTCGCCTGCTCGCGCGACCAGTCGGGAAGGGTGCCCGTGAGGACCAGTGTCTTGCCCGCCAGCGGACCCTCCGACGGCGGCGGTCCCTCTTCGTGGAAGCGCAGGCCCTGCGCTTCCAGATCCTCGATCAGCGCCCTCATCCGCTCGTCCGCGAGCTGCGCGCGGATCAGCACTGCCATCTTCTCCCCCACCCCCGGAACCTGCTCGATCGCTTGCTCATCGGCTTCGCCGAGAGCCTTCATGGTGCGAAAGAACTGCGCCAGATTTCGACCGGTCACCTCCCCGACCTCCTCAATGCCGAGAGCAAACAGCACGCGCCCGAACGGACGCTGCTTTGACGCCTCGATCGCAGCGAGCAGCTTGCCCGCCGAGATCGCCCCGAAGCCCTCCAATTCGACAAGCTGCTCTTCGGTCAAGCGGTAGAAGTCCGCAGCGGTCTCTACCAGCCCTCGTTTCTGCAGCTGGTCGACCTGCTTCTCTCCGAGGCCGTCGATATCCATCGCGCCCCTGGAGACGAAGTGCTTGAGCAATTGCCAGATGCGCTCCGGGCAAGCGCGATTGGGGCATTGCGTGAAGATGCTCTCCTCGGGCTTGACCGTCGGCGTGTCGCAGAAGGGGCAGCGCGCGGGCGGCGCCGGCAGCGGCGGGCGTTTCTTACGCTCGGCTACATGTGGAGCTGGGGAGACAACCTGAGGGATCACATCACCGGCTCTGACGACGATCACCTCCTCCCCCTCGCGAATGTCCTTGCGGACGATGTCCTCCTCGTTGTGGAGGGTCGCCATACGGATCGTCACGCCGCCCACTTCAACCGCCTTCAACACGGCATATGGGCGCATGTCGCCGAACTTGCCGACGTTCCACATGACTTTCTCAAGCGTCGTCACCGCCGTCGTCGGGGCGAACTTCCAGGCGACCGCCCAGCGAGGGTCGCGCCCCACCGTTCCCAGGCGGCGCTGCAGGGCGAGGTCGTCAACCTTCACCACCGCCCCGTCGATCTCGAAGTCGAGCTCGCCGCGCCGGTGCTCCCACTCCAGGCACCGGGCGATCACCTCATCCTCGCTGCCCAACAGGGCGATCCCGTCGTTGACGCGGAAACCGTGGTCGCGCAGCCACTGAAGGCCCTCGGAGTGGGTCTTGAAGCTCAGCCCCTCGGTGACGCCCACCTGGTAGCACCAGATCGACAGGGGGCGCTTAGCCGCGTCGGCCGGATCGAGCTGGCGGACTGTTCCGGCGGCCGAGTTGCGGGGGTTCATGAACGTCGATTCGCCCGCTTCGGCACGGCGCTCGTTCAGCGCAGTGAAGTCGCGCAGCGACATGTAAACCTCGCCGCGAACCTCCACCAGCGGCGGCGCGTCGGGGATCCGCAGCGGGATCGCGCCGATCGTGCGCAGGTTGTGTGTGACGTCCTCGCCGATCTCGCCGTTGCCGCGTGTGGCGCCCCGCTCCAGCACGCCGTCGCGGTAGAGCAGGCTGATCGCCAGCCCGTCGATCTTCGGCTCGACGACGTAGTCGAAGGCCGAGCGCTCGATTCCCTCTCTGGCGAGGTGGTTGCGCATCCGCTCGACCCACGCCCGCAGCTCCTCCTCCGAGCGGACGTTCCCCAGCGAGAGCATCGGCTCCAGATGGGTGACCTTCTCGAGCTTCCCGACCGGCTCTCCACCCACTCGCCGCGTCGGCGAGTCGGCCGTCGCCAGCTCCGGATGGTCGCGCTCGATCCTCCTCAGCTCGTCGAGCAGGCGGTCGTAGGCGTCGTCGCCGATCTCCGGATCGTCGAGGACGTAGTAGAGACGCGCGTGGTGTTCGAGCTGCTCGCGCAGCTCGGCTGCCCGCTTCGCGACCTCCGCAGGCGCGTCAGTCGGTCCGACCCCGGCGCGCCGGGTCGCGCTCACGCCGCGTCGGGCGCGAGCGGCTCGAGCAGCCCCTCGAGGTCGAAGCGCCGCAACGCCTCGAGGCTCGCGTGGTCGGTGAGATCGAAGTGGATCGGCGTGACGGCGATCCGGCCGGCATGGACGGCTGCGAGGTCTGTCCCCGGCTCGTCGTGGAAGCCCGGGTAGGAGCCGTAAATCCAGTAGCGGCGGCGGTTCTCCTCCTCTTGGTCCAGTTTGAGCTCGTCACGGTAGATGCGCTTGCCGAGGCTCGTCACCTCGACCCCCTCGGGTGTGCCACCAGGGACGTTGACGTTGAGCAGCGTTCGAGGCGGCAGCGGCACGTCCTCGATCCTTGCGACGAGCGCCGCGACGAACGCGGCGGCTGTCTCGAAGCCGAACCCGCCGTCGAAGTTGTAGTCGAGGTTGCGCGCGCCCGACTGCTGGGAGACGGAGATCGCCGGCAGCCCGAGGACGACACCCTCCAGAGCCGCCGCGACGGTTCCGGAGTAGGTGATGTCGTCGCCGAGGTTGGCGCCGTGGTTGATCCCCGAGACGACCAGCTCGGTCTGGAAGCCCTCGATCAATCCGAGGCTTGCGAGGCGAACGCAGTCGACCGGCGTGCCGTCGGTCGCGTAACCCTTGGTGCCGTCGGAGAAAGGCACCTCCTCGATCCACAGGGGGCGGCGAGTGGTGATCGAGCGCGCCATCGCCGAACGGTTGCCGTCGGGGGCGATCACGGCCAGGTTCACGTCGTCCATCGCCGCCAGCGCGCGCCGCATCGCCTGCAGGCCGTCGGCCTCGATCCCGTCGTCGTTGGTGAGCAGCACGTTGAGCATCGCTTGACCCAGCATAGGGGCCGACTCGGCCCCCGCGCGTGAACGTTCCGCAGTGGCGGCCGCGCTCCCGGAGCCGCAGTTATGCTCCTCGGAATGGTTGGAGCGGAAGTGGGGGGCATGAGCAGGCGCCTGGCCGGATGCGCGCTGGTGTGCGTGTTCGGAGCTCTGGGCCTCGCCCCCGCGGTCCTGGCAGCGACCCCCGGCGACATCGCCGCGACAAAGGCGCTGCGCGAAGCTGAACTGCGCCGCGAGCAAGCGCTGCTGAAGGTCGCGCCGGCAGCCGACAAGGCCGCGGGCGCCTACGTTACTGCTGTCCAGCGCGAATGCCCCGGCGTGCTGCACGGCGCTCCTGAGCCGAGCGCCGGTCGCCTCTCATTCCCCGGCCCGCGCAAGCGCGGCGAACTAGAGCGCTCAGAAAGTCAGCTCTCGAGCATCGAGCAGGAGGCCGATGGCGGCCTCCTGGCGGCGGTCGAGTCTCTCTTCGTGCCGGCCGTGGACACGTTCCAGACGGAAATCACGAAGCTCACCTGGAGCGACCCCCGCATCCGCGAGGCGCTCGACTCCGAAACCTCACTCTCCGGCAGCACGCCCCCGGTCTCCTCGGCATCGTTGTGTACCGACCTGCGAGCCTGGGCGGCCAGCGGCTTTCAGACTCTTGCGCCCGGTACGAAGGCATACACCAGCGGACTGGAAAAATCGCTCGGCGAACCGACAGGCGTCTTCGGTAGCGCGGAGCTCCTGCGCTCGTCGGAGTCACCTGCGTCGCAACGGCTGGAGAAGGAGATCGGGCGGGTGGATCTGAGGCTGCGCTCCTCCCTCGCCCCCTTCGGCAGGGACTCGGGCCGGCTGAAGAGGGCGCTGGGCGAGCCGCACTCGTTGTTTGAACAGAGGAAATCCGAACCGGTGCTCGCGCGAGGTCGCACGCACTCGGGGGAGAAGCTTGTGATCAAGCGACTTGGGCAGGGTGGCCTGTTCGGCGCGTGCAAGCATCAGGTATCGGTCGAATTCGACTCCGAAAAGCACCACGGCGGGGCGATCGAAAGCAGCGGCGACAGTGAGGAAATCTGCATCAGTCGTCGGGGCGCGCGCCGGCCGACGATCTCGTGCGGGAAAGGCAACGAGCTCCTGGCGATGGCGATGCCGGCACAGGTGCGCTCCGTCCGGCTGCGACTGAGCAGCGGCCGCGAAATCGTCGCTCCCACCGTGCGGATAGCAGCGCGCGCCGACGGCGGGCCTGCGAGCGTCTACGCGGAATCCCTGCGCGGCTATGAGCCGCGTCCGGTGATGCTGACGGAGCTCGACGCAGCCGGCACCGACGTGCGAAGCGTGCGGATCGAAGGTGACGTGCGGTGCCGGCCTCAGCCGAAGATCGTCGGGCCGACGTTTGTTCCGCTCGTCCATGCCACCACGCCGAGCGGCGAACCGTTCGTGATCGAAGGCTCGCTGGTGCGCTTTGGACGGCACTCGAGCTTCAGCGTCAGCCTGTCGTTCCCAAAACAGGAAACCGATCTCGGCATTGGAGGCGGCTTTTCGATCTCGAGTTCGAGTTCGATCACGATCGGGGGAAAGCCTCGAGCATTTGAGCAGCAGCTGTCGGCGGGCTGCCCGCCGCGCGACTCCTGGGTCATCTACGGCCTGCTGGCCACTCCCGGATCCACGATAGAGGTGCGAACGGCCGCCGGCCTGACCCAGCTGACTCAGGTCCCCATAGCCGCCGCCTACAGATCTGTTGGGCCGCTGGAGTACGGCGCGTTCGCGTCCCCACCGCTGGAAGTCATCGTGCGACGCGTGGATGGCACGACGATCTACACCGAAGGGCCGGTCAAAGAAGTCGTCGAAGAACGCGAATACTGCGAAGGTCTCGCGGAACCTAGTAGCTGACCCGCGCCAGCGCCAGGCCATGAGCGGGAGCCGTGCGCCCGGCCTCGCAGCGCGGACGCCCCTCGAGCAGCCTTGCGAAGTCCTCCACGGTGAAGCGCCCTTCGGCCACGTCGAGCATCGTCCCGACGAGGACACGGTTCATGTGGCGCAGGAACATGTCAGCCTCGATCCAGAACTCCAGGAGATCGCCGTGGCGGACCCACTCCGAGCGCGTGACGTTGCAGCGGAACCACGAGTGCTCGGTCTCCTTGGGTGTGAAGGCCGTGAAGTCGTGGCGCCCGAGGATCGCGGCGGCGCACTGCTCGAGCTTCTCGGGGTCGTGGCGACTCGTCCACCAGAAGGCCGTGGTGCGCTCGAAGACGCTGCGGGTCCGCCGCGCGAGGACGCAGTAGCAGTACGTCCGTGAAGTCGCATCGCGTCGGGCGTCGAAGTCCTTCCCCATCGGCTCTGAAGCAAGGACGGACAGATCGGGTCCGATCAGCCCGTTGAGGCGCAGGGGGTCGACGGCCTCGTGGGCGTAGCTTGCGACCTGGCCCCAGGCGTGGACGCCTCGGTCGGTCCTTCCCGCGACGGTCAGTCGCAGCGGCTGCCCGTCGTGGCCGGTCGGGCCGAGGATTTTGCGCAGGACGTCCTCGAGCTCGCCCTGGATCGTCCGCTCTTCGGGCTGGCGAGCCCAGCCGGCGAAACCGGCGCCGTCGTACTCGAGCGTCAGCTTCGTCTTCATCGGCGAGGCCGTCCCGCCACGAGCCATTGCTGGGACGCGGGCGACGCCCGCCTCCCCGGCGCTCAGACGAGCTCGATGAAGACCATTTCGGTCGCGTCGCCGGCACGCTGACCGATTTTCAGGATGCGCGTGTAGCCACCGGGACGCTCCGCATAGCGCGGAGCGACCTCGGCAAACAGCTTGTGGACGGCGAACTTGTCCTGAGCGAGCGTCGAGAGGGCCTGCCGGCGAGCGTGCAGATCGCCGCGCTTGGCAAGCGTGATCAGTTTCTCGATCTCCGGCTTGACCGCCTTGGCCTTGGCTTCGGTGGTTTTGATCCGCTCGTGCTCGATGAGCTCCTTGGACAGGTTCATCAGCAGCGCCTTACGGTGCGCCGAGTCCCTGCTGAGCTTGTGTTTGTTCCTCTTGTGACGCATGACGTGTTGAGTCTAGGGACCCGTCAGTCCGCGCGCAGGTTCAGGCCGCGCGCGTGGAGGGTTTCGATGACCTCGTCGATCGACTTTTTGCCGAAGTTGGGGATCGCGTTGAGCTCCGCCTCCGACTTGGAGATGAGATCGCCGACCGTCTGGATGCCGGCCCTCTTGAGGCAGTTGTAGGAGCGCACGCCAAGCTCGAGCTCCTCGATGAGGATGCCGAACTCCTCGCCCTGCAGAGCTGCCTGCCCGGCGCCGCCCACAGCAAGACCGTGACCGTCGAGCTGGCCGCCGGGAGCCGCACGCAGCTCCTGGATGCGGTCGGCGTCGGTGAAGATCGCAAGCTGTGAGATCAGCAGCTCGGCCGCCTCACGAAGCGCCGCCTGCGGGTCGATCGAGCCGTCTGTCTCGATGTCGAGCGTGAGCTTGTCGAAGTCCGTCTTCTGCCCGACACGAGCCTGCTCGACCGCATAGGCGACGCGCCTGACGGGCGAGAAGATCGAGTCGATCGGGATCACGCCGATCGGCTGGTCGGAGGACTTGTTCTCCTCGGCCGGGCGGTAGCCGCGGCCACGACCGATCGTCATGTAGAGCTCGAGCTTCGTTTTCTTCTCAAGCGTCGCGATGTGCAGATCGGGGTTGAGGATCTCCACACCGGCGGGCAGGTCTATGTCCTTGGCCGTGATCTCACCCGGGCCGGTGACGACCAGCGGCGCCTCGACCTCGCTGGCGTCGGAGTGCATCCGGCAGACCACGCCCTTGAGGTTCAGAACGATGTCGGTGACGTCTTCCTTGACGCCCGAGATCGTCGAGAACTCGTGGGCTACGCCCTCGATACGGACGCTCGTGACGGCTGCGCCGGCCAGCGAGGAGAGCAGTACGCGGCGAAGAGAGTTGCCGAAGGTGTAGCCGAAGCCACGGTCCAGCGGCTCGATCGTGAACGTGCCACGGTTCTGCTCCACCGACTCGCTTGTGATCCGGGGGATTTGGAAGTCGAGCATCAGAGTCCTTACGTCGTTTTGGTGTCGTACCGGCGTCGGGCGGACGCCGGCCTACAAGCGCCACCGCCCGGGGGGACGGAGACGTCGAAAGTCGCTACTACTTCGAGTACAGCTCGACGATGAGCTGCTCCTGCACCGGTGCGGCGACCTCGCGTCGCTCCGGCTTGCGCAGCACCTTGGCCGTCAGCGACTCGTGATCGGCCTGCAGCCACGCGGGAATCTGTCCGGTCAGCTCGGTCGCATCCCTGACGACCTGCGTCGCCGGCGTGGTCGCCTTGATGGCGATCACGTCACCAGGGCGCACCTGATAGCTGGGGATGTTGACCCGGCGGCCATTGACCGTCCAATGGCCGTGAAGGATCAGCTGACGGGCCTGGCGGCGAGAAGCCGCGAAGCCCAGACGCACCAAGACGTTGTCCAGACGGCACTCCAGCAGCGCGAGCAGGTTCTCGCCGGTGATGCCCGGCTGGCGGGAGGCCTTGGCGTAGTAGCCGCGGAACTGCTTCTCCAGGACGCCGTAGTAACGGCGCGCCTTCTGCTTCTCGCGCAGCTGGACGCGGTACTCGCTCTGTTTCATCCGGCCACGGCCATGCTCGCCGGGCGGGTAGGAGCGTCGCTCGACGCCACATTTGTCGGTCAGGCAACGCTCGCCCTTGAGGAACAGCTTCTGTCCCTCGCGGCGGCACTGCTTGCACTGCGGTCCTGTGTCGCGCGCCATCTCAGACCCTCCGCCGCTTGCGGGGGCGGCACCCGTTGTGGGCCTGCGGCGTGACGTCCTTGACGCCCGTCACCTCGAGGCCGGCGGCCTGCAGCGAACGAATCGCCGTCTCACGTCCGGAGCCCGGGCCCTTGACGTAGACCTCGACCTTCTGAAGACCCTGTTCCAGGCCCTTGCGGGCGGCAGCATCGGCGGTCACCTGTGCGGCGAAGGGGGTCGACTTGCGCGAGCCCTTGAAGCCGGCGCCTCCGGCGGACTCCCAAGCGATGACGTTGCCCGCCGTGTCGGTCAAGGAGACGATCGTGTTGTTGAACGACGTCTTGATGTGGGCCTGACCCACGGGGATGTTCTTTTTCGGCTTGCGCCGTCCGCGTGCGCGTTTCGGAGCTGGGGGCATTACTTCTTGCCGGCTTTCTTCTTGCCGGCGACCTGCATCCGCTTCGGACCCTTGCGGGTACGAGCGTTGGTCTTGGTCTTCTGTCCCCGCACCGGCAGGCCGCGCCGGTGGCGCAGGCCGCGGTAGCAGCCGATGTCCTGAAGTCGTTTGATGTCCTGCAGGCGCTCGCGGCGCAGATCGCCCTCGACGGTCAGGCCGTCGTCGATCGCGTCACGGAGCTTGGCGACCTCGTCCTCGGTCAGGTCGCGGATGTAGGTGTCGGGGCTGACCCCGACCTCCGCCAGCACCTTCGCCGATGTGGAGCGGCCGATGCCGTAGATGTAGGTCAGCCCGATTTCCGAGCGCTTGTTGAGAGGGAGGTTGACTCCCGCGATCCTCGCCATATGCGCTTAGCCCTGCCTCTGCTTGTGCCGCTTGTTCTGACAAATGACGAGCACCACGCCATGGCGGCGGATGATCTTGCATTTCTCGCACATCGGCTTGACCGACGGTCGTACCTTCATGATCCCTTTCGAGGCGCTGTGGTCCGGCGACCCGGCTCTGGCTGCCGTTGCGGCCGCCGCTACCGAGTCGTGGATTTGCCCCGCGCAGGCCAAACGGCTAGCGCCTGGGCAGGACCCCAGATGGTAGCAACTCCGCTGCCCGGCCGGTCCCTCGGTGATGCCGACGGAGGTTACTCGTCGCTGCCGCGTCCGCCACTCAGGCGCTCTGGGCGGCCAGGGCGCCCCGGCGCTGCTCGGCGGGCAGGTGCCAGGGGGTCAAGATCTGCGGTCCGTCGGCGGTGATCGCCACCGTGAACTCGAAGTGCGCTGCCGGCGTGCCGTCCTGGGAGTAGATCGCCCAGCCGTCGCCGCCGACGCGCACGCCGGGCTTGCCGGCGGTCGTCATCGGCTCGATCGCCAGCACCATCCCCTCCTCCAACAGGGGGCCCTTGCCGGCCTTGCCGTAGTTGGGCACCTGCGGGTCCTCGTGCATGCTGCGCCCGACGCCGTGGCCGACGAGGGAGCGCACGACCGACAGGCCGGCGTCCTCGGCGACCTGCTGGATCGCGTTGGAGAGGTCCCCCATGCGATTGCCCGGGCGGCACTGGGCGACACCCACGTGCAGCGACTCCTCGGTCGCCTCGAGCAGGTTGCGCGTCCGATCGTCGATCTCCTCGACGGGAAAGGTGCGTGCGGCGTCGGCGACCCAACCATCGAGCGTCACGCCGACGTCGATCGAGATGATGCCGCCGCGCTTCAGACGCTCTGGTCCGGGAATGCCGTGGACGATCATCGCGTCCGGCGAGGCGCAGATCGAGCCAGGGAAGCCGCGGTAGCCCTTGAACGTCGGCTCGGCCCCCTGGGAGCGAATGAAGCGCTCGGCGATCGCGTCGAGCTCGGCGGTGCTGATGCCTGGGCGGACGTTGCTCTGCATGAGATCGAGCGTCGCTGCGAGGATCGTCCCCGCGGCGGCCATCTTGGCGATCTCGGCTCCTGACTTCTTGATGATCACCCTGGGAGCTTAGCTCGGCGAGGCGGGCGCCATGCGGTCCAGCGCGATCAGAGCTGGTCCTCCAGGCGGAGCGTCGCGACGGTCGCCCTGATGTGATCGTGGACGTCGTCGGCCGAGCGGGTCCCGTCGAAGCTACGCAACTGACCCTTGGCGTCGTAGTAGGCGATCAACGGCTCCGTCTGTGCGTGGTAGACCTCCAGGCGCCGGCGGATCGTCTCCTCGCGGTCGTCATCGCGCTGGATCAGCCTCGAGCCGTCCTGGTCGCAGATTCCCTCATGCTTGGGGGGATCGAAGTCGACGTGGTAGATGTGGGCGGCATTCTTGACGCATACTCGCCGACCCGCCAGCCGCTGGATGACGACCTCGTCAGGCACCTCGACCGACAGCACGCCGGTGAGGCGACGCTCGAGACCATTGAGTGAGGCGGCGAGCGCCTCGGCCTGAGCTTCGTTGCGGGGGAAGCCGTCGAGCAGGAAGCCGTCAGCGGCGTCGGCCGCCCGGACCCGCTCGATGATCATGTCGATGATGACCTTGTCGGGGACGAGGTCGCCGGAGTCCATGAAGCGCTTGGCCTCCTTGCCCAGCTGAGTTTCGGCGGCCACTTGGGCGCGCAGCATGTCCCCGGTGGAGATGTGGGGCAGGCCGAAGTCATCGCGTAGGCGGTCGGCCTGCGTGCCCTTCCCGGCGCCCGGCGGACCGAGCAGGATCAGGTTCAACTCGGACAAGACCGAGGCAGCCTACCCGCTGGCTGACGGCGGCGCCAGTGGGGTCCTCTCGAGCCCACACCCGGCCCGCTGTCGCGGACGGCGTGGCGCCGCTACTTCAGGAAGCCCTCGTAGCTACGCATCATCAGCTGGGCCTCGAGCTGCTTCATCGTTTCGAGGGCGACACCGATGACGATCAGGATCGAGGTGCCGCCGAAGGCGAACTGCTGGTGGGTGCGGGCGATCAGGACCGCCGGCAGCGCCGCGACGGCGGCCAGGAACAGGGCCCCCGGGAAGGTCAGACGAGCGAGGATGCGATCGAGGAATTCGGCCGTCGGACGACCGGGGCGCACTCCGGGTATGAAACCGCCGTACTTGCGCAGGTTGTCCGCCTGATCGACCGGATTGAAGGTGACGGCGGTGTAGAAGTAGGTGAAGACGATGATCAGGAGCGACTCGCCGACGACGTAGTGCCAGCCGTTGGGCGTGAAGAAGTCAGAGAGCTTGGTGCCCCAGTGGGTTTTGACGAGCTGCCCGACGGTCGGCGGGAAGGCCATCAGGCTCGCGGCGAAGATCACAGGGATGACGCCGGCCATGTTGACCCGCAGCGGCAGATACGTCTGCCCGCCCTCGGACATGCGCCGGCCGACGACGCGCTTGGCGTACTGGACGGGGATTCGGCGCTGGCCTTCCTGGACGAAGACGATGCCGGCGACGACCGCCAGCACGAGGAACGGCATCATCACCTTGAAGACCTGATCCTGGCTCGTCCACCAGGACTGGATGCCGGAGGGCAGACGCGAGGCGATCGAGGCGAAGATCATCAGCGAGATGCCGTTGCCGATCCCCCGCTGGGTGATCAGCTCGCCGATCCACATCAGCATGATGCAGCCGGCTGTCAGGCAGACGACGATCAGGAAGATGTGCGGCGCGTCGAAGGTTTTGACGACCGATTCGCCGGCTTTGGCCTGAAGGGTGTGGAACAGGAAGACGTAGCCGATCGACTGTGCGAAGGCCAGGCCGACGGTCAGGTAGCGCGTGTACTGCGTGATCCGGGCCTGGCCGACCTCACCTTCCTTGGAGAGCTTCTCCAGTGACGGGACGGCCACCTGCAGCAGCTGCAGGATGATCGAGGCTGTGATGTAGGGCATGATGCCCAGCGCGAAGATCGCGATCCGCGAGAGACCGCCGCCGGAGAAGAGGTTCAGCAGCCCGAGGATGTTGGAGCCGCCGAACTCCTTCTGGATGTTGTTGACGGCCGTCAGGTTGACGCCGGGGACGGGCACGTGAGACCCGAACCTGTAGATCAGCAGCATCCCCGCCGTGAAGGCGATCTTCTTGCGGATGTCCGCGACCTGGAAGGCGTTGAGAATCGTCGAGAGCATGATGATCTGTCCGTGGCCCGGGGCCTTATCGGCCGCCTGCCGTCGGCGCCGCGGATTCTAGTCGATGCACGCTCGCCCAGGCCCCGGTTCGACGGGCCGCCGGGGCGGCTCTAGGCCTCGACGACGGTGCAGGTGCCGCCGGCGGCCTCGATGCGCTCGCGCGCACCGGCGCTGAAGGCGTGCGCGTGGACGGTCATGGCCTTGGTGATCTCGCCCTTTGCGAGCACCTTTACCTTGATGTCCTTGCGGGTAGCGAGGCCCTTGGCCTTCATCATCTCGATCGTCACCTCGTCGCCGGCCTCGAAGCGCTCCTCAAGCGAAGCGATGTTGACGGGCTGCGTGTGAGTCCGAAACATCTCGAAGGGCATCGACTTCTTCATGTGCGGACCGCGCAGCTTTCGCATCCGCATGTGGATCGGCATCTGCCCACCCTCGAAGGCCGCGCGCCGTTTGGAGCCCGAGCGTGAGCCCGCGCCCTTCTGACCACGACCTGAGGTCTTGCCGGTGCCCGAGCCTTCGCCACGACCGATCCGCTTGCGCGGACGGCGGCTGCCTGGAGCCGGCGACAGGTTATGGAGCCCGATGCGCTCCTGCTTGTCCTCTTTGTCGGGGCTCACTTCTTCTCCTCGACCTCGACCAGATGGCGGACGGCGTGAACCATCCCGCGTGACTGGTCGTTGTCCTTGACCTCGACGGTGTGACCGATCCGGCGCAGGCCGAGCGAGCGCAGCGTGTCGAGCTGTTTCGCGTTTGCGCCGTTCTTTGAGCGGCGCTGGGTGACCGTCAGCGAGGACATCAGGCCGGAGCCTCCTCGGTGGCGACGGCGGTCTCGACCGGAGCCTCTCCGTCGGCTGAGATCGTCTCCGTCTCGACCTCGACGGGTGCGGTGAGACCGAGCACTTGGTTGATGCTCAGGCCGCGCAGCTCAGCGACCTCCTGGGGAGTGCGCAGGCCACGCAGGCCGGCGACGGTCGCCTTGACGAGGTTGATCGGGTTCTGGGTGCCGAGGCTCTTGGAGAGGATGTCGTGGATGCCGGCAAGCTCGAGCACCGCGCGCACGCCACCGCCGGCGATCACGCCGGTACCAGGCGAGGCAGGCTTCAGGAACACGCGCCCGGAGCCGAAGATGCCGGTCGTCTGGTGGGTGATGGTGCTGCCGTGCTTGGGCACGCGGAACAGATCCTTCTTGGCTCGCTCGACGCCCTTCTGGATCGCCAGGGGTACCTCGTTGGCCTTGCCGTAGCCAACGCCGACGACTTCGCGTTCGTCTCCGACGACGACGAGCGCGGTGAAGGAGAAGCGCCGGCCGCCCTTGACGACCTTCGCGACACGGTTGATCTCGACGACGCGCTCCTGGAGATCCAGGCCGGCCGGGTTGACTGAGCGATCTTTGATTATTGCCATGGCAGTGGGAGAGGGTAGCGGTCCGCGCGAGCCGGGCGGCTCAGACGGTGATTCCAGCCTCGCGGATCGCCTCGGCGAAGGCGCGAACGTGGCCGTGGTATTGGTAGCCGCCGCGGTCGAAGACGGCCTCGCTGACGCCGGCCGCCTTGGCCCGCTCGGCGAGCAGCGCACCGGCGCGGCCAGTGGACTCGGATTTCTTCAGCGAGCGCAGCTCCGGCTCATACCAGGCGACAGCGGCGAGGGTGCGACCCGAGACGTCGTCGATCAACTGCGCGGACAGGCCGCGGTTGGAGCGGAACACGGAGATCCGTGGACGCGTCGCTGTGCCGGCGATCTTGGCGCGCACGCGGCGGCGCCGTTTGAGACGTCGGTTCTCTTTGGTGATGACGGTCATGTCTAGGCCCTCTTTCCGACCTTGCGCTGGACGTACTCGCCCTCGTAGCGAATGCCCTTGCCCTTGTAGGGCTCCGGCGGGCGCTGCTTGCGGATGATCGCCGCGGTCTCGCCGACGAGCTGCTTGGAGATGCCCTTGACGACCACGCGAGTCGGCTGCGGGACCTCGAATTCGATGCCGTCGGGAGCGGGAATCGGGACGGGGTGCGAGTAGCCGACGGCCAGCTCGAGGTTCTTGCCCTTCAGCTGCGCGCGGTAGCCGACGCCCTGGATCTCAAGGCGCTTCTCGTAGCCATTGGTGACACCCTCGACCATGTTGGCCACGAGCGAGCGGGTGAGGCCGTGGAGCGCCCGGTGTTCGCCGCGGTCGGTCGGCCGTGAGACGGTCAGCGTCTCGCCGTCCTGGACAACTTCGATGTCACGATGGATGCGCTCTGAGAGTTCGCCTTTGGGACCGTTGACGCGAACCTCCTCGGGCTCGATCGAGACGGTCACGCCGGAGGGCACCGCGATGGGCTGTCTACCGATCCGCGACATCTACCAGACCTGTGCCAGGACCTCGCCGCCGACGCCGGCCGCGCGCGCGTCGTGGCCAGTCATCACGCCGTGGGAAGTGGAGACGATCGAGGTGCCCATGCCGCCGAGCACCTTGGGGATGCTCTTGGCGTCCACGTAGGTCCGGCGGCCGGGCCGGGAGACGCGGCGCAGGCCCGAGATCGCCGAGCGGCGGTCCTCGGTGTACTTCAGACGGATCTGGATGATCTGTCCGGCGCCGCCTTCGGGCGCGGGGGCCACGGCCCAGGAATCTATGTAGCCCTGCTCGTCGAGGATCCGCGCCAGCTCACTCTTGAGCTTGGAGGCGGGGACGTCGACCGTCTCGTGCGCGGCGTGGATCGCGTTGCGCACACGGGTCAGGAAGTCGGCTATGGGATCGGTCATCGACATGGGCTTGTATCTCCTACCAGGAGGACTTCGTCATCCCGGGGATATGGCCGTTGTGGGCGAGCTCGCGAAGGCAGATGCGGCACACCCCGAACTTCTTGTACACCGCACGCGGCCTGCCGCAACGGGTGCACCGAGTATAGGCACGTGTTTTGAACTTGGGAGTGCGCGCCTGCTTGACGCGCTGCGAGGTCTTGGCCATCAGTCGCTGCTCTCTTTCTCAGTGGTCTCGCCGCCGGGCTCCTCGGCGGCCGCCTGGGGCTCATCCGCGGCCTGCTCCTCGGGGGCCTGCTCAGTCTCAGCTTCCGGCTCGGCGGGTGCCTCAGCCGCGGGCTCCTCGGCGGGAGCATCCTCGACAGGCTCTGCCTCCGGTGCTGCCTCGGCCGTGGGCTCCTCGCCCTCGGTCTCGGCTGCGGGCGTCTCCTCCTCCGGAGCCGGGGCCTCCTCCGCGGCGGGCGCCTGCTCCGCGGCCTGCGCGGCTGCCTCGCGCTCGGCGGCGGCAGCCTCGGCGGCGGCTTTCATTTTCTCGGCTTTGGGAGCGTTCTCGGCCAACGGCTGGGCGGCCTTGGCGGCGGCGCTCGCTGCGGCCTTTTCCTCGGCCTCGATGTGGGCCTGCTCGGCAGCGGCGTCGGCCTCGGGGTCATAGCCCTTGGGACGACCTTGGGGAGCAAAGGGCATACCGAACGCTGCAAGCAGCGCGTAGGCCTCGATGTCGCTTCCGGCACTCGTCGTGATCGTGATGTCGAGGCCACGAATCATGTCGATGGCGTCGTAGTCGATCTCCGGGAAGATGATCTGCTCTTTGACTCCCATCGAGTAGTTGCCACGGCCATCGAAGGAGCGAGCGTTCAGGCCTCGGAAGTCGCGGATCCGCGGGATGGCTATCGAGATCAAGCGGTCGAGGAACTCGTATGCGCGCTCGCCGCGCAGCGTCACGGCGACGCCGACGGGCATCCCCTCGCGCAGTTTGAAGGCGGCGATCGACTTGCGGGCGCGGCGCACGCTCGGCGCCTGACCGGCGATCCTGGCCAGCTGATCGGTGGCCGCTTTGAGCATTTTCGAGTCCTGCTTGGCAAGGCCGACGCCCATGTTGACCGTGACCTTCTCGACCTTCGGCGCCTGCATCAGCGAGGTGTAGCCGAAGCGGGAGATCAGCGCGGGGCGGATCTCCTCCTGGTAGCGGACCTTCAGGCGGGCAGGGGGCGTCTCTGTGTCGGTGGCAGCCATCTCGTCCTCAGTCCAGCCTTGCGCCGGTCGTCTTGGCGACCCGATAACGCTGGCCGTTCTCGCGCTCGATCCGCAGGCGCGTGCGGTTGCCCTTGCCGTCGAGGATCATCACGTTGGAGACGTGGATCGGTCCCTCTCGCTCGATCACGCCGCCCATCGCCGCTTCGCTCTGGGCGCCGCCGACCTGCTGGGGGCGGGTGTGGCGCTTGATCATGTTCAGGCCCTCGACATAGACGCGCTCGCGCTTGGGATCCACGCGCAGAATCCGCCCGGTCTTGCCGCGGTCCTTACCGGAGATCACCTCGACGTGGTCGCCGGATCGGACCTTCATCGGGCGTGGGTTGAGGTTCTTCGCCCTGGCGGCCATCAGAGAACCTCAGGAGCCAGCGAAACGATCCGCATGAAGTTACGCTCGCGCAGTTCGCGGGCTACGGGACCGAAGACGCGAGTGCCACGCGGGTTGTTCTGCTCGTCGATGATCACCGCGGCGTTCTCATCGAAGGCGATGTAGGTGCCGTCGTCGCGGCCGATCGGCTTCTTGGTGCGAACCACGACAGCCGTCACGACATCGCCCTTTTTGACCGTTCCCTGAGGGTTGGCCTGCTTGACGGTCGCCGTGATGACGTCACCGACGAATGCATAGCGGCGGCGCGAGCCGCCCTTGACGCGGATGCAGAGGATTTCGCGAGCGCCGGAGTTGTCGGCGACACGCAGTCTGGTCTCGTTCTGGATCATCGGGCACGCTCCACGACGTCGACCAGTGCCCAGCGCTTGGTCCGCGACAACGGCCGACTCTCGATCACGCGCACGACATCGCCCTCGTTGGCGTCGTTGTTCTCGTCGTGGGCGTGAACGGTGCTGGAGCTGCGCACGATCTTCTCGTAGCGACGGTGGCGCCGGGCGATGTCGATGCGCACCGTGATCGTCTTCTCGGCCTTGTCGGAGGTGACGACGCCCTGACGGACGCGACGGCTGCCCTCGACGGGAGCGTGGACGGGAGCCAGCGGCTCGGCAGCGGGTTTGGAGGCACGACGCTCGGCGGCTTTGGCGCGTTCGCTGAGACGGCGGGCGCGGCGGCTCACAGCCTTGGCGCGTCGGGTGGCGACACGCTCGGCGTGACGCTCCTCGGGCGAGCGGGTGACGTTGACCTGTCCCGTATGGGCCGAGCGCTTGCGACGACGGCGCTCCTTGGGCGGAAGTACCTCCTCGGGCTCCGCGGGCGCAGCCGGAGCCGCGGCCTCGGGGGCCTCCTCGGCGGCGGGCTCCTCGGCCGGCGCCTCCTCGGCGACGGGCTCGGGGGTCGCCTCAGCCTCAGGGGCGGGCGCCTCGGCGGGAGTGGCCTCGGCCTCGGGGGCCTGCGGCTCCTGCGCCTCGGGGGTCTCGGTCGTCTCGTTCTCTTGCTCGTCAGCCATCGCTTTTGTGCCTCTGTCGGTTTCTCTTAGTTCTGGGGATCGTTGCCGGCCTGGAGGCCGCGCTCGTGGGTCACCGTCAGCGCCCTGGCGAGGTCGCGCTTGGCGCGTCCCAGCCCGGCGGTGTCGTCGAGTTCGCCGGTGGCGTTGGCGAAGCGCAGGCCGAAGACCTCTTTGCGCAGCTCGGCGACGCGTTTGGCGAGCTCGCTCGCTTCCAGGTCACGTATCTCGCTGGCCTTCATCTCGCTCAGTCCTCACGCAGGACGAACTTGGACTTGACGGGAAGCTTGTGCGCGGCGAGACGGATCGCTTCGCGGGCCAGCGGCTCGGAGACGCCTGCCAGCTCGAACATCACGCGTCCGGGCTTGACGACCGCGACCCAGCCTTCGGGCGAGCCCTTGCCTGAGCCCATGCGGGTCTCGGCCGGCTTCTTCGTGATCGGCTTGTCGGGGAAGACGTTGATCCAGACCTTCCCGCCACGCTTGATCTTGCGGGTCATGGCGATACGAGCGGCCTCGATCTGGCGGTTCGTCAGCCAGCCCTGCTCGAGCGACTTCAGGCCGTACTCGCCGAACTGGACGTGCAGCTGCCCCCGGGAGTTGCCGCGACGGCGACCCCGGTGCTGCTTGCGGTGCTTTACGCGCTTGGGTGAGAGCATCAGCGTCCGCCTCCGCCGCCGGGACCACGTCCGCCGCCGCCGCCAGGGCCACGTCCGCCGCCGCCGGGCCCACGACCTCCGCCGCCAGGGCCACGTCCGCCGCCCGGACCGCCCGGACCGCCGGGACCACGACCGCCACCCGGGCCGCCACGTCCGCCGCCGCCCGGACCACGACCGCCGCCCGGACCGCCAGGTCCGCGACCGCCGCCGCCTCCACCGCCACGTCCGCGGCCACCGCCGCGACCGTCGCGTCCATCGCGCCCGCCGCGACCGTCACGGTCGTTGCTGGGCGGCGCGGGAGCAGTCATATCGGTGAGGTCCGCGCCGGTGTAGCCCTCGGGCATGATTTCGCCCTTGTTGACCCAGCACTTGACGCCGATCCGGCCGAAGGTCGTGCGGGCCTCGTAGAAGCCGTAGTCGATGTCGGCGCGCATCGTGTGAAGCGGCACGCGGCCGTCGGAGTAGCTTTCGGTGCGGGCCATCTCGGCGCCGCCGAGGCGACCGGCGACCTGGACCTTGACGCCCTTGGCGCCCGAGCGCATGGCGCTGGTCAGCGCGCGCTTCATGGCGCGGCGGAAGGCAACGCGGTTCTGGAGCTGCTCGGCGATCGACTGGGCGACGAGCTTGGCGTCGAGCTCGGGGCGCTTGATCTCGAGGATGTTGACCTTGATCTGCTTTTTGGTGATGCGATGCAGGTCGCGGCGCAGTGCGTCGACTTCGGTGCCTGACTTGCCGATCACGATCCCCGGACGTGCCGTGTGGATGTTGACCTCTAGTTCGTTTGAGTCCTTGCGGATCGTGATGTCCGAAAGGCCCGCGTGGGCGAGCTTGCCGATGATGTGCTCGCGCACCTTGACGTCCTCGGCGAGGTACTCAGCGAAGTTTTTCTCGTTGAACCAGTTCGACTTCCAATCGTGGATGTAACCCACGCGCATCGCCTCTGGATGAACCTTCTGTCCCATCTGAAGTCTCTCTAGCCTTTTCTCTTGGGTGTCCCGTTTTCGGGACGTGGTGTCAGCGTGATCGTCAGGTGGCTCGTGCGCTTGCGGATCGGAGTCGCCCGGCCCATGGCGCGCGGGCGGAAGCGCTTGATCGTCGGTCCCTCGTCGGCGTAGGCCTCACGGACGATCAGATCGTCCTGGAGCAGTTCGTGGTTGCTCTCCGCGTTGGCCACCGCCGACTCGAGCAGCTTGCTCCAGTCCCGTGCCACCTCACGAGGGGTGAAGGCGAGGATAGCGCGCGCCTCGTCGATGGACTTCCCTCGCAGGTGGCCGCAGACCATGCGAGCCTTGCGAGCGGAGGTCCGCACGTAGCGGGCGCGAGCACTGACGACGCGGCGAGTGGGTTTGCCTTTGACCGCCGCGCCCGCACGGCGAGCAACTTTTTTGGCGGATGTCTCGGCGTCCTGAGCTTTGGCGGCCTGTTTGGCCTCCTCGCCGTCACCTGGAGCGGCGGCTTTGTTCTCAGTCGCTTTTTTGGCAGCTTTTTTTGCTTTGGCGGGAGCTTTCAGCGCGGCCTCCTGGCCGTCCTCCTTGGGC
The DNA here is from genome assembly GCA_036271135.1 of Solirubrobacteraceae bacterium. Lineage (GTDB taxonomy): Bacteria > Actinomycetota > Thermoleophilia > Solirubrobacterales > Solirubrobacteraceae > Palsa-744. The sequence continues at coordinate 17,442 of DATBBF010000019.1, read as the reverse complement.
TCCTCGTCCTTGGCTTTTTTGGCCGCAGCTTTTTTCGCAGGTTTGGCTTTGGCCTCGCCGTCGGCGGCTTTGCCTTTCGCGTCGCTCTCAGCGGCGGCGGCTTTTTTGGCAGGCGCTTTTTTGGCGGCCGGTTTCTTGGTCGCCTTGGGCTCCTCCTCGGAGGCCTCTGCGGCCACGTCCTTCTCCTCCTCGGCGCTCACTAGCGGACCTTCCCTGACCCGGCGTGGCCGCGGAACACACGAGTCGGCGCGAACTCGCCGAGCTTGTGGCCGACCATCGCCTCGCTGACGAACACGGGGACGTGTTTCTTGCCGTCGTGGACAGCGATCGTGTGACCGACCATCTCGGGGAAGATCGTCGAGGCCCGCGACCAGGTGCGCAGCATTTTTTTTGTGTTCTCGGAGTTGAGGGCTTCGATGCGATTCATCAGCCGCTCTTCAACCCACGGGCCCTTCTTGCTAGAGCGGCTCATCGGCTCCTGCCCTTTCCTCTGCGCCGGCCGCGAACGATGTAGCGGTCGGAAGTCTTGTTCTGCTTGCGAGTGCGGTAGCCCAGGGTCGGGACGCCCCACGGCGTGACCGGGTGACGCCCGGCGGTCGTCGAGCCCTCGCCACCACCGTGCGGGTGATCGACGGGGTTCATCGCGACACCACGGGTCTGGGGACGGACGCCCATGTGACGCTTGCGCCCGGCCTTGCCGATCTTCACGTTCTGGTGCTCGGCGTTGCCGATCGTACCGACGGTCGCGCGGCACTCGGCGCGGACCAGTCGCATCTCACCGGAAGGCAGACGCAGCGTCGCCATGTCGCCGTCCTTGGCCATCAGCTGCGCGGAGGCGCCGGCCGAACGGGCCATCTGACCGCCGCGGCCGGGCTGCAGCTCGATGTTGTGCACGACGGTACCGACGGGCATCCGCGACAGCTCCATGCAGTTCCCGACCGAGATTTCGGCAGTCTCACCGGAGGAGACCATCATGCCGACGGTCAGCCGCTGCGGGGCGAGGATGTAGCGCTTCTCGCCGTCCACGTAGTGCAGCAGTGCGATGTAGGAGGAGCGGTTGGGGTCGTACTCGATCGCCGCGACTTTGGCGGGGACGCCGTCCTTGCGTCGCTTGAAGTCGATCCGCCGGTAGGCGCGCTTGGCTCCGCCACCACGGTGGCGAGCGGTCTTGCGACCATGGGCGTTGCGCCCACCGCTCTTCTTCAGTCCTTCGATGAGCGACTTCTCGGGCTTTTTCTTCGTGACCTCGGCGAAGTCCGGGTAGGACACGAAGCGCATCCCCGGGCTCGTCGGCTTTGGCTTGCGAATCGGCATTTCAGCCCTCCAGCGCCTGTAGACCTTGGAAGATCGGAATCGACTCGCCGGCGCGGATCTGGACGATCGCCTTCTTCCACTGACGTGTCCTGCCGCTCGTCGAGCCGCGACGCTTGGGCTTGGACTTCACGCTGAGCGTCCTGACCTCGACGACGTGCACGTCGAAGAGCGCCTCGACGGCCTGCCTGATCTGGGTCTTGTGGGCGTCGGCGTGGACGCGGAAGGTGTAGCGGTCGGCGGCGGAGAGCACGTAGCTCTTCTCCGAGACGACCGGGCGGATGATCACTTGGGTGTGCTCCATCAGGAATCCTCCCCGTTCTTCTCGGCCCCGCGCGGCGCACCGGTGCGGGCGGTCAGCTCCTCGAGCGCCGACTCCGAGATGAGCAGCGATGCGGCCCCCAGAAGCTCGGTCACGCCGACGTCGGCGGGCGCGGCGATGGCGACTCTTTCGATGTTGCGGAAGGACAGCGCGGCGGAGGACTCCTCGGGGCCGAGCACGACCAGCGCCGGAAGCGTCTTGGCGCGAGGACCCCAGTCTTCCAGCAGATCGAGAGCCTGGCGGGTCTTGGGCGCCGTGAAGGAGCTCGAGTCGAGAATCGCCAACGAGCCGCGCTCGGCGTGCAGCGATAGAGCGCTGCGCAGGGCGGCGCGCTGCTCCTTGCGGTTGACCTTGAAGGTGTAGGAGCGGGGCTGGGGACCGAAGACGGTGCCTCCACCGGTCCACACCGGCGAGCGGCTGGAGCCCGCACGGGCGCGCCCTGTGCCCTTCTGACGCCATGGCTTGGCGCCACCGCCGGAGACCATGCCGCGAGTCTTGGTCGCAGCGGTGCCGCGTCGGCGAGCAGCCTGCTCGGCGCGGACGCTCTGGTGAACGAGGGGACCGGAGAAGCTCGCCCCGAAAGCGGCGTCGTCGAGCTTTGCCTTCTTGCCGGCCGTGCCGCCGAGGATCGGTGCCTCAGGCATCGGTACGCACCTCCACGATCCCGCCGGTCGGCCCTGGCACGGAGCCACGGACCAGCAGCAGGTTCTGCTTGGCGTCGATGAGCACGACCTCCAAGCCCTTCTGGGTCGTGCGCTTGTTGCCCATCTGACCGGGGCCGCGAATGCCCTTGAAGACTCGCGAGGGAGTAGCCGAGGCGCCGATCGACCCTGGCGCGCGAACGTTGTGGGAGCCGTGAGACTTCGGACCGCTCGTGAAGTTGTGGCGCTTGATCGTTCCCTGGAAGCCCTTGCCCTTGGAGATGCCGGAGATCTTCACGTGCCCGCCGGCCTCGAAGGCCTCGACGGTCACCGTCTCACCCAGCGTCAGCTCGCCTGCCTCGTCGCGGAACTCGACGAGCGTCCGCATCGGCGGCGCGTCGGCCTTCGCGAGGTGGCCGAGCTCGGCTTTTGTGAGGTGCTTCTCCTTGCTCGCCCCGAAGGCCAGCTGGACAGCCTCGTAGCCATCGCGCTCGATCGTGCGAATCGCCGTGACCGGGCAGGGGCCGGCCTCGAGCACCGTCACGCGAGCGACGCTGCCGTCCTCCTGGAAGACCTGGGTCATACCGAGCTTCTTGGCGAGAATTGCGGGCATTGAATGATCTGGGTCGACGCTCGACAGCTCAGGTGGCGAGACGGATCTCGATGTCGACGCCGGCCGGGAGGTGATCCAGGCGCTGCAGCGAGTCGACAGTCTTGGGGGTGGGCTGGTGGATGTCGATCAGCCGCTTGTGCGTGCGGATCTCGAAGTGCTCGCGCGAGTCCTTGTCCTTGAAGGGGGAGCGGATCACGCAGTAGACGTTCTTCTCGGTCGGCAGCGGCACCGGACCGGAGACGGTCGCGCCGGTACGGGTCGCCGTCTCGACGATCTCCTTGGCAGCCGACTCGATGGCCGAGGTGTCGTAGGCCTTCAGTCGGATGCGGATCTTGTTTTGGTTAGCGGCTGCCATCGGAATCTTCGTCTCTCTGCTGCTTCGTCTTTGTCTTGTCTGTTGCTGGGGGGCTCGCCTAGGGCGCTGGCGCGGGCTCCCGCGCCAGCGGCCTCGCGGCGAAGAAAGAGCGGACTCCCGGGGGAATCCGCCCCTCTCCCGCCGCACCGTTCAGCGGCGGGGCCTTTAGTCGTATCGGACTGCCAATGCGCGCCTCGAACTTCCTGCCCAACGGCGCGCGGGTGCTACTCGATGATCTCGCTGACCACGCCCGAGCCAACCGTGCGGCCACCCTCTCGGATGGCGAAGCGCAGGCCCTGGTCCATGGCGATCGGCTGGATCAGCTCGATCTCCATCTGGACGTTGTCTCCAGGCATGACCATCTCGACGCCCTCGGGCAGCTTGGCCACCCCGGTCACGTCGGTCGTGCGGAAGTAGAACTGAGGACGGTAACCCGTGAAGAACGGGGTGTGACGGCCACCCTCCTCCTTCTTGAGCACGTAGACCTCAGCCTTGTACTTGGTGTGCGGCGTGATCGAGCCGGGCTTGCACAGCACCTGGCCGCGCTCGATCTCCTCACGCTTGGTGCCTCGGAGCAGGCAGCCGACGTTGTCGCCGGCCTGACCCTGGTCGAGGATCTTGCGGAACATCTCGACGCCCGTCACGACCGTGGAGGTCGAGTCGTGCACGCCGACGATTTCCACCGTGTCGCCGGTGTTGACGATGCCCTGCTCGACACGGCCCGTGGCGACGGTGCCACGGCCGGTGATCGAGAAGACGTCCTCGACGGGCATCATGAACGGCTTGTCGAGGTCGCGCACGGGATCCGGGATGTAGGAGTCCAGAGCGGCAGCCAGTTCGATGATCTTCTCCTTGTAGGCATCGTCGCCTTCAAGGGCCTTCAGGGCGGAACCAGTGATGAACGGGATGTCATCACCCGGGAAGTCGTACTCGGAGAGCAGCTCGCGCACCTCGACCTCGACCAGTTCCAGAAGCTCGTCATCGTCGACCATGTCGGCCTTGTTGAGGAACACGACGATGTACTTGACGCCCACCTCGCGGGCGAGCAGGACGTGCTCGCGCGTCTGGGGCATCGGACCGTCCGCCGCCGAGACCACCAGGATCGCCCCGTCCATCTGGGCGGCGCCGGTGATCATGTTCTTGACGTAGTCGGCGTGACCCGGGCAGTCCACGTGGGCGTAGTGCCGGTTATCCGTCTGGTACTCGACGTGAGAGGTGGCGATCGTGATCCCGCGTTCCTTCTCCTCGGGCGCGTTGTCGATCTCCGCGAAGCTGCGGGCCTCCGCGCCTCCGTGCTCGGCCAGAACCGTCGTTATGGCAGCGGTCAGCGTCGTCTTGCCGTGGTCGATGTGACCGATGGTCCCGACGTTTACGTGCGGCTTGCCGCGCTCGAACTTCTCCTTCGCCACTTTCTGTTCGCTCCTAATCTCGGCTTGGATGTTCGCCGCTCCTAGAGGGCGAACCGGGGAAATCTATCTAACTGCGGGTTTCTGTGACTGCTGCCTGCTGCGGGACGGACCGGCTAGGCCGGTACCGGCTCCCCCGTGCGCGCCTCTACGACCTTCTCGGCGATGTTCGGGGGGACCTCCTCGTAGGCCTCGAACTGCATCGTGTAGTTGGCCCTGCCCTGAGTGTTCGAGCGCAGGTCGGTGGCGTACCCGAACATCTCGCTGAGCGGCACCCTGGCGGTGACCGCCAGCGCGTTGCCCCGGCGCTCCTGACCCTCGACGCGTCCGCGCCGCCGGGACAGGTCGCCGATCACGTCGCCGAGGAAGTCCTCGGGCGTGACGACCTCGACCGCGAAGATCGGCTCCAGCAGCACCGGCTTGGCGCGCCTTGCCGCCTCCTTGAAGGCGATCGATCCAGCAACTTTGAAGGCAATCTCCGAGGAGTCCACGTCGTGGTACTTGCCGTCCACCAGCGTGACCTTCATGTCGACCATCGGGTAGCCGGCCTTGACGCCGTTCTCGAGGGACTCTTCGATGCCCTTCTTGACGGCGGGGATGTATTCCGAGGGAACCGCCCCGCCCTTGATCTTGTTGACGAACTCAAAGCCCTCGCCCGGAGCCGGCTCGAGGTCGATGAAGACCACGCCGAACTGACCCGAGCCACCGGTCTGACGTACGAACTTGCCTTCGATCTTCAGAGCCGTGTCGCGGATCGTCTCACGGTAGGAGACCTGCGGCCGGCCGACGTTGGCCTCGACGCCGAACTCGCGCTTCATGCGGTCGACCAGCACCTCGAGGTGCAGCTCGCCCATGCCGGATATCTCGGTCTGGCCGGTCTCCTCGTTGGTGCGGACCTGGAAGGTCGGATCCTCTTCGGCAAGGCGGCCAAGAGCAACCGACATCTTCTCCTGGTCGACCTTCGTCTTGGGCTCGACTGCGACCTTGATGACGGGCTCGGGGAAGATGATGTTCTCGAGGTGGACGGGAGCGTCGGGGGCCGCGAGCGTGTCGCCGGTGATGACCTGCTTGATGCCGACGGCGGCGGCGATGTCGCCGGCGTAGACCTCCTCGACCTCCTCGCGGTCATTGGCGTGCATCATCAGGATGCGCCCGACGCGCTCGGTCCGGCCGGTGCTGACGTTGAGCACGCGGCCACCGGCCTCCAGTTTCCCGGAGTAGACGCGGAAGTAGGTCAGCTTGCCGACGTACGGGTCGGCGGCGATCTTGAAGGCGAGAGCGGCGAAGGGCTCGGAGTCGTCGGCCTTGCGGACGACCTCGCGCTCCTGCTCCTCACCCTTCACCAGTTCGGTCCCGACGACCGGCGGAACGTCCAGCGGCGAGGGCAGGTAGTCGATGACCGCGTCCAGCAGCGGCTGCACGCCCTTGTTCTTGAAGGAGGAGCCGCACAGCACCGGCGTCAGCTTGGTCGACAGCGTCGCCTGGCGGATCGCGTTCTTCAGCACGTCCTCGGGAACGTCTGTTTCCTCGAGGATCAGCTCGAGCAGCGCGTCGTCGTAGTGGGAGACCTCCTCGAGCAGATGTTCGCGAGCGGCCTCGGCGGCTTCGAGCAGATCTGCGGGGATGTCGGTTTCGTCGACTTCCTTGCCAAGGTCGTCCTTGTAGAGGATCGCTTTCATCGCGACCAGGTCGATCACGCCGAGGAAGTCGCCCTCGGCGCCGATCGGCAGCTGGATCGGCACCGGGTGGGCGCCGAGACGGTCGATCATCGTCTGCACGCCCATGTCGAAGTCGGCGCCCGTGCGGTCCATCTTGTTGATGTAGGCGATTCGCGGCACGTGGTACTTGTCGGCCTGACGCCAGACGGTCTCCGACTGGGGCTCGACGCCCGCGACGGAGTCGAACAGAGCGATGGCGCCGTCGAGGACGCGCAGCGAGCGCTCAACCTCGACGGTGAAGTCGACGTGGCCGGGCGTGTCGATGATGTTGATCCGGTGGCCCTTCCACTGCGCGGTGGTCGCGGCCGAGGTGATCGTGATGCCCCGCTCCTGCTCCTGTTCCATCCAGTCCATCACGGCGGCACCCTCGTGGACCTCACCGATCTTGTAGGTGCGGCCGGTGTAGTAGAGGATGCGCTCGGTCGTCGTCGTCTTACCGGCGTCGATGTGGGCCATGATCCCGATGTTCCGGGTGTTTTCAAGTGTGAACTTACGTGGCATCGCTCAGGATCCGGGTTTCTTTGGGGGGTCAGCGGGCGAAAAAAATGGGCCCCTCGGGCCCACGCGCGCTGCTGGTCTGTTCTGGACCGGTCCGCGTCGTTATCTGCTCGAGGTCTCCATCTTCATCATGGCTCACGGACTGGCTTCTGACACAACGCTGCCGCCCGTGACGCCTCGGCGACTATAGCAGAGGAATTGGCGATTTTAGACAGGCTTGCCGACGCCCGGCGAGGCCCCGGGAGGCGCCTCGCAGACCACCGTGGCGGGGGTCTCGTCGAACATCTCCCCGAGGCGCTCGAGCACCTTGGTCGCCGCCTTCATCTCGCGCGGGGTGACACCTGTCAACGCGCTCTCCCAGCGCCCCTTCCATGCCTCTCGCTTGGCCTCGACGCGAGCGCGGCCGAGCGCGGTCAGCGAGGCGAGCACGACACGTCGGTCGCTGTCGGAGCGGATCCGGGCGACGTAGCCGGAGTCGGCCAGGCCATCGAGCATCTGCGTGACGCTCGCAGGCGAGATCCGTGCCGCCAGCGCCAGCTCGCCGGCGGACAGCTCGCCGCGTTCGTCGAGCTCGATCAGCAGCTCGAACTGGGCGTGGCTCAGCTCGCCGACAGCGAGGTGCGTGTCGCGACCGCGCATGCGACTGAGAGCACGGAAGAGGTGGCGGAAGGCGAGCCCCAGCGCGGTCAGCTCAGGCGACGGGCCCGAGTGATCGTGCTCCTCGGCGTCTGCGACGCGGGTCGCTGTCTGGCTGAAGGCCACCACGCGCTCCTTAGAGCCCGACCTCGATCGCGCTCTCGGCACGCAGCAGAGGCTCCTCCGCGGAGGCGGCTTGCGCCTCTGTCTGCTCCGGGCGCTCGGCACGCAGCAGCACCAGGCAGGGGACGAGCGAGAAGACGGCGATGCCTAGGCCCCACCAGTAGGTGTGCGCGAAGGCGTGGCCCAGCGCGACAGAGCCGTGGGCATGTACGGAGGCCCGCTGCAGCACGACAGCCAGGACAGCGACGCCGATCGCGCTGCCGAGACGCATCACGACGTTCAGCTGCGGAGTCGCGTCGGAGAGCTGGTCGGGGCGCATCACGGAGAAGGCGGCGGTCATCGCGGGCATGAAGGAGAAGCCGATCGACAGGCCTCGCACGACCAGCACCAGCGAGATCAGCACCACCGACGTGTGGGCGCCAACGAACGCCAGCGGCAGCGTGCTGAGCGACAGCACGAGCACGCCTAGGATCGCAACCTTGCCGCCGCCGAAGCGTTCTGTCATGCGACCGGCGATCGGCATCGCGATCAGCGCTCCAATTCCCTGCGGACCGTTCAGCAGGCCGGTGTCGATCACGCTGTAGCCACGCACCGTCTGGTAGTAGAGCGGTACGAGAATCATCGCCCCGAACAGCGCCGCGCCCAGTCCGAAGGTTGTCAGCGACGCACCCGCGAAGACCTTGTTTTTGTACAGCCGCACGTCGAGCAGGGGACGCTCGATGCGCAGCGCATGGAGAACGAACAGCCCGCTCAGCACCACGCCTAGGACGATTGGGATCAGAACCCCCGCAGAGCTGAGCGCGGCGCCGGTTCCGAGCTTGCTGACGCCGTAAATACCGATAGCCGCACCGGCCGGCAGCAGCGCCAGCCCAACCCGATCGAGCGGACCGGCCTCGCCGGAGTCGGTGTCGGGAAGCATCCGCCATGCGAGCACGAAGGCGAGGACGCCGATTGGTCCGTTCACGAAGAAGATCCACGACCAATGCAGGTTCTGCAGGATCACGCCGCCGATCACGGGCCCGAAGATCGGCGCGAGCATCGCCGGCATCGAGACGATGCCCATCACACGACCCATCCGCTTGGGCCCCGCGACCTGCGCCATGATCAGCTGGGCGAGGGGCATGATCATGCCCCCTCCCACGCCCTGCAGGATCCGGAAGACGACCAGCGCGACCAGCGAGCTGGACAGTCCGCACGCGACAGAGCCGAGCGTGAAGAGCACGAGCGAGACGAGGTAGACGCGCTTTGCGCCCCAGCGCCGCGCGGCCCACCCTGTCACGGGCATCACGGCTCCAAGCGCCAGCAGATAGCCGGTCACGACCCACTGGACTTCGGAGATCGAGCTGTGGAGATCCGTGCTCAGCCGGTCCAGCGCGACGTTGACGATCGTCGTGTCGAGGATCGACATAATCATCCCGAGGATCACGACGCCCGAGATCACCCAGACGTGACGCTCGATCTTCAGGGGCTCGGACTTCGGGGGGCTGGCGGTCACGGAAGACATTTGGTACCGAAATATTAGGTACCAAAGGATTGTCCTTCAAGGGGTGGATCGATGTGTGCTCGGTCTCACACAGGCGATCTCCTGTGATGCGCGCGGCGATCTCGCTGTCGCACAAGGGCTCGTCATCTAGGGCTACCCTCCTCGGATGGCAGATGACGGCTCTGTGCCGCCCAGGCTCGCGAAGCTGACAACAGCTGTAAATGGCCTGGAGGCGACGATGCTCGTAGGTGCGCTCGAGGCTGCTGGTGTACCAGCCACGCTCGCGACCGGTCCTCGCTCTAGACCGCAATGGGTCGCGCGCAGCGTCTATGTGGCCGAGCAGGATCTGGACCGGGCGCGCGAAGTTATGAACGCAAAGCCGATGAGCGAGGACGATCTGGTCAGGGCTGAGGAAGAAGCGGCCCCCGACGATCGCTGATCAAGCGGCAGCGCCGGGTCCGCGGCGCCGACTGTCGGCCCAGCCGGCTACCAGCGGTAGTGGGCGAAGGCCTTGTTGGCCTGCGCCATGCGGTAAATGTCGTCCTTGCGCTTGTAGGCGCCGCCCTGCTGGGACTGCGCGTCGAGCAGCTCGTTGGCGAGGCGCTGGGCCATCGTCTTCTCACGGCGCTGGCGGGCGAACTCGACAAGCCAGCGGACGGCAAGAGTGCGGGCGCGACGGGGAGCGACCTCGACGGGCACCTGATAGGTGGCGCCACCGACACGGCGTGATTTGACCTCGAGCGAAGGGGTGAGGATCTTGATCGAAGCCTCCAGCGTCTCGACCGGGTCTTTGTCGCTGCGCTCGGCGAGGATGGCGAGGGCGTCGTAGACGATCCGCTCGGCAGTCGACTTCTTGCCGTCGAGCATGACCTTGTTGATCACCTGCTGGACGAGCTTCGAGCGATGAATCGGGTCCGCCTCGACGGGGCGGATCTGGGCGGCTGCTCTACGAGGCATCTATTTTTTCTTCACGCCGTACTGCGAGCGGCCCTGTTTGCGGTCGCTGACGCCGGCGGCGTCGAGTGTTCCGCGGACAACCTTGTAGCGAACGCCAGGCAGATCCTTGACACGACCGCCACGGACCAAGACCACGGAGTGCTCCTGGAGGTTGTGACCCTCGCCGGGGATGTAGGCGGTGACCTCCATCGACCCGGAGATGCGCACACGGGCGACCTTCCGCAGAGCGGAGTTAGGCTTCTTCGGTGTCGTCGTGTAGACGCGCGTGCAGACTCCGCGCCGCTGAGGAGCGGCGGTCTTCTTCTTGCGGCCCTTGCCCGACTTCAAGCCGGGAGTGGCAACCTTCTTCTTCGGAGCGACGCGGCCCTTGCGGACGAGCTGAGAGGTAGTCGGCATTCGGGCGGAGATGCTAGCAGTGCTAGGCGGCCTGGGCGGCGCCCGCCGCACGGACCGGTGCCGGCATCATCGCCGAGGCGACGATCACGAGCACGAACGCGAGCGCCTGAAGCGCCACGCCCGTTGCGCTTCCGGCCATCGGATCGCCGAAGACGATGATCCCGCCGGCGATCCCGGCGATGTTCGCCGCGGTGCCCGTGACGGCGATCACGGGAACCGCGTCGCCGTCCTGCAGGCCGCGAGCCGAGGCGAAGAAGGCAACGATCGAGGCGATGATCGCAACCGCCAGCCAAGGGCTTAGAAGCAGGCCCATGAAGCCGTGAGCGCCGGTGATTCCCGTCAGCGCCTTGATCGCGGTGTCGGAGACGCCGAACAGGATCCCCGAGGCGGCGCCCAGCATCACGCCGTGATGCTCGACCGGACCGCCCATGCGGGGACCCATGATCAAGAGGCCGCCGAGTCCGAACAGCCCGGCCTCGAAGGAGATCATCGCGGCGTCTGAGAAGTGCGAGTGTGCGCCGTGCATGGCCGGCAGGGTCAGGCCCAGGAGGACCAGTCCAGCAGCGGTCAGCATCAGGCCGATCCACTGGCGCCGGCCGACCTCGAAGCCGAACAGCCGGTCGGCCATGACCGCGATGAAGACCACTCCGCCCGCCAGGGACACCTGGATCACCGACATCGGCGCCAGTGCCAGGGCGGCAACGTGCAGGCCCCAGCTGGCGGTCGCGGTGAGCATGCCCAGGCAGAACCACTTGGAGGAGTAGAGCTCGCGACAGGAGCGCAGCGGGTGCAGAACCTGGACCTTCGGCACCGAGTTGGCGCCCTTGTACTTGTAGAAGAAGCCCAGGTTGGCGACAAACGCGCAGGCGAGGGCGAGGAGTATTCCTAGATCAAGAGTCATGTGGTGGGGGAGTTGGGAGAGGTCATTGGCGGTGGCATCCATCGACTTCGGCATGCCGCTGCTTTACTCCGCCCCGAGGGAGGTAGGCGGATCGACCGTCCCGGGAGAGTACCCCTCGCAACCTCTATGGAACCTAAAGTCCCCCTGGGAGACCGGAAAGAGCCCGCCCCGTCTGGGATTGTCAACCCGGCGGACGGCGCGGCCGAGCACCCCGCATCGAGCGCCGGCGCGTCCGGCGAGCGTCCAGCGAGAGGCGAGCGGCCGCTGCTGATGGTCGACGTCGACGGGGTCATCTCGCTCTTCTCCGACGGCTGGGGCGCGGGCGGGACAGGCGCGAGCCAACCCGGCTCATTCCACTCGATCGAGGGCATGCCCCACTTCCTTTCGGCCACCGCCGCGACACACCTGCTTGCCCTCGCCGAGGACTTCGAGCTGGTCTGGGCCAGCGGCTGGGAAGAGCGCGCCGACGAGCATCTCCCCCATCTGCTGGGACTTCCCCAGCGCCTGCCGTTCCTGCGTTTCGAGCGCGCTGTGGGCCGCGCCAACGCCCACTGGAAGCTCGACGCGATCGAGGCCTTCGCCGGCGCAAGGCCGCTTGCATGGATCGACGATGCGCTCGGCTCGGCCTGCGAGGAGTGGGCGCTCGCCAGAGCCGCCTCGACGCTGCTGGTGCAGACGGACCCCCGGCAGGGCCTGACGGCGGTCGAGGCCAAGCGCCTCAGCGATTGGGCACGCGCGCTGCCGGGCGATTGAGCGAGCAGCGCCGGCCCGGCCGTTAACGACCGCCGCCCGCGCAAGGCGGGCGACGTCGTCAATCGCTTGTTCGGCCGGTGCTACTCGGCGTCTTTGAGGTCCTCGACGGGGATCTCCAGCTCGGCCAGCTCCTCGGCGAAGCCGGGGTCGGTCCCGCCGGCCCCGATCTTCTCGAGGGAGGCGAGGTCGGCGTCGAACTCCTGGCCGTAGCCGCCGTTCAGGGCGTCGCCACCGGTCAGGCCGAGCTCGGCCGCGATCTCGTCCTGGTCGAGCAGCCCGACGTCGTCGATCGCGCGGGGCAGCGGCTCCGACGGTTCGATCTCGATCCGCCTGTAGCGCTTCAGGCCCGTGGCCGCCGGGATCAGCTTCCCGATGATCACGTTCTCCTTCAGCCCGTTGAGCCGGTCGATCTTGCCCTCCAGAGCAGCGTCCGTCAGCACCTTCGTGGTCTCCTGGAAGGAGGCCGCCGAGAGGAACGAATCCGTGTTCAGGGACGCCTTGGTGATTCCCAGGATGATGTCCTCGAACTGGGCCGTCTCGCCGCCCTTGTCGATCACCGCGTCGTTCGCCTTGGCGAACTCGAAGCGGTCGACGAACTGCCCCGGCAGGTACTCGGTGTCGCCCTTCTGGTCGACGCGGACCTTTTTGAGCATCTGACGGACGATCAGCTCGATGTGCTTGTCGTCGATGTCCACGCCCTGGGACTTGTAGACCTCCTGCACCTCCTTGACGAGGTACACCTCGGTCTCCGTCCGGCCGCGGATCGCCAGCAGCTCGTGCGGGTAGACCGACCCCTCGTTGAGCTGCTTGCCGGCTTTGATCTTCTCGCCGTTGGTGACGAACAGCCGTGTGCGGCGCGGGAAGGCGTGACGGTGCTCCTCGCCGGCGTCATCGGTGATGACGACGGTCAGCGCTTTGTCGGTCTCCTCGATCGTCACGACGCCGTCCTGCTCGGCGATTTTCGACAGACCCTTCGGGCGTCGCGCCTCGAAGAGCTCGACGACACGCGGCAGACCGTGCGTGATGTCCGCGCCGGCGACACCGCCGGTGTGGAACGTACGCATCGTCAACTGCGTGCCGGGCTCGCCGATCGACTGGGCGGCGACGATGCCGACCGCGTCGCCGATCTGCGCCACGGCGCCGGTCGCCATCGCCCTGCCGTAGCAGGCCTGGCATACGCCGCTGGGCGCCTCGCACTTCAGGACCGAGCGGACCGGGACCTTGATCTCCGAGCCCTTCTCGCGTTCCTCGCCGAACGCCTCGACGATGTCCGCCAGCTCGGCCCGACCGATTTCCACGCTCTGCTCGGCGAGCATCCGCCCGCGCTTGGTCGTTATCGGCAGCGCCGCGTAGCGGCCGACGAGACCGCCGTTGGGCTCGCCGTCGTCCTTGAATACGTCGAGTTCGATGTAGTCCTCGGTGCCGCAGTCAACCTCACGGATGATCACATCCTGGGCGACGTCGACCAGACGCCTCGTCAGGTAGCCCGAATCGGCTGTACGCAGAGCAGTGTCGGCCAGTCCCTTTCGAGCCCCGTGGGTGGAGATGAAGTACTCCAGCACCGACAGGCCCTCCATGAAGTTGGCCTTGATCGGACGCTCGATGATTTCACCCTTCGGGTTGGCCATCAGACCGCGCATCCCCGCCAGCTGGCGGATCTGCTTGAAGGACCCACGAGCACCCGAGTTGGCCATCATGAAGATGGGGTTGAGGACGTCGAGGTTGTTGACCATCGCCTCGGCGACCTCGTCGGTCGCGGCGTTCCACTGCTCGACGACCGCCTCGTGGCGCTCCTCCTGGGTGATCAGCCCGTCGTCGTACTGGCCCGTGATGTCGGCGACCAGCGTGTCGTACTTGTCGAGGATCGACTGCTTCTCCGGCGGCACCACAACGTCGTTCTTGGAGATCGTGATGCCGGCTTTGGTCGCGTACTTGAACCCGAGGTCCTTGAACGCGTCGAGCACCAGCGAGATCGTCGTCGCGCCGAAGTTCTGAACGAGCAGGTCGATCAACCTCGTCGTGTCGCGCTTGCGCATCGACTGGTTGACGAACTCGAACTTCGAGTGGTCGAAGCCATCGCCGAGCGCCTCTTCAAGCGCCCGCTCGATGCCGTCGTTGTAGATGATCCGCCCGATCGTCGTCAGGATGTGGCCGCCGTCACGCCCCTTGGGGCGGTACTCGGCCACGTCGTGCAGCCCGACGACACCAGCCTCGTAGGAGAGTTCAGCCTCCTGGGCGGTGCGGAACACATGCGGACGGGGGTCGTGCGTCGCCCTGTCGATCTTCGCCAGCTCCTCGGCCTCCGGACCATAGGTCAGGTAGTAGGCGCCGAGGATCATGTCCTGCGTCGGTGTCGCCAGCGGCGCCCCGTGCGCGGGGGACAGGATGTTGTTCGAGGACAGCATCAGGATCCGCGCCTCGGCCTGCGCCTCCGCCGACAGCGGCAGGTGGACAGCCATCTGGTCGCCGTCGAAGTCGGCGTTGAAGGCGTGGCAGACCAGCGGGTGGACCTGGATCGCCTTGCCCTCGACCAACAGCGGCTCGAACGCCTGGATGCCTAGACGGTGCAGGGTCGGTGCGCGGTTGAGCAGCACCGGGTGCTCGTGGATGACCTCCTCGAGCACGTCCCAGACCTCAGCGATCATCGAGTCGACCATCTTCTTGGCGGCCTTGATGTTCTGCGCGGACTTGCGCTCGACGAGGCGGGCCATGATGAACGGCTTGAAGAGCTCCAGGGCCATGATCTTCGGCAGACCGCACTGGTGCAGCTTCAGGTACGGGCCGGCGACGATCACCGAACGGCCGGAGTAGTCGACGCGCTTGCCGAGCAGGTTCTGGCGGAACCGGCCCTGCTTGCCCTTGAGCATGTCCGAGAGACTCTTCAGCGGCCTGTTGCCCGGGCCAGTGACGGGACGCCCGCGGCGGCCGTTGTCGAACAGCGCGTCGACGGCCTCCTGCAGCATCCGCTTCTCGTTGTTGACGATGATCTCCGGCGCGCCGAGGTCGAGCAGCCGCTTGAGACGGTTGTTGCGGTTGATGACCCGTCGGTAGAGGTCGTTGAGGTCGGAGGTCGCGAAGCGCCCACCGTCGAGCTGCACCATCGGGCGCAGCTCCGGCGGGATCACCGGGACCGCGTCGAGGACCATCATCTCCGGTTTGTTGCCGGACTGGATGAAGGCCGAGACGACCTTCAGGCGCTTGACCGCGCGGGCCTGCTTCTGGCCTTTGCCGGTCTTGACCTGGTCCTCCAGTTCGACGCGTTCGGCCTCAAGGTCGACCTGCTGGAGCAGGTCGCGGATCGCTTCCGCGCCCATGCCGCCGCGGAAGTACTCGCCGAAGCCGTAGGGAGAACCAAAGCGCTCCTTCAGCTCGCGGAAGGTCGACTCGTCGTGCTCGATCTGCTTGGGCTCCATCGTCTTGAAGAGCTCCCAGACGTTGCGCATCCGCTCGGCCGCATCCTCGATGTAGGCTTCGGTGTCTGAGATGTCGGCCTCGAAGGCCTTCGTCAGCTCCTTGATCTGCTTCTCGCGCTCCTCGTCGGAGAGCTTCGCCAGGTTGATGTCGAGCGAGTCGGCCCACAGGTGGTCTTCATCGTTGAAGTTCGTCTGTTTGCCGTTCTGGAAGTACTTCTCGCGACGGGCCAGGGACTCGCGCAGCTCCAGGACGCGCTCCTCGCGCTCACCGGCGTAGCTGTCGAGGACCTTGTTGACCTCCTTCTCAAGGGAGTCGAGGTCCTTGCCGCGGGCCTCGTCGTCGACCCACGTGACGATCGAGGCGGCGAAGTACAGGACCTTCTCCAGTTCCTTCGGAGCCATGTCGAGCAGGTAGCCGATGCGGCTGGGGACGCCCTTGAAGAACCAGATGTGGCTGACGGGGGCGGCCAGGTCGACGTGACCCATGCGCTCGCGGCGGACCTTGGAGCGGGTCACCTCGACGCCGCAGCGCTCGCAGACGATGCCCTTGTAGCGGACGCGCTTGTACTTGCCGCAGTAGCACTCCCAGTCCTTGGTCGGACCGAAGATGCGCTCGCAGAACAGCCCATCCTTCTCGGGCTTCAGCGTGCGGTAGTTGATCGTCTCCGGCTTGGTGACCTCACCGGAGCTCCAGCTGCGGATCTGCTTGCTGGAGGCGAGGGAGATCTCGATTGCGTCGAAGTTGTTGATGTCAATCACGGTTTGGTGCCCTTCTGGCCGCGGGTGTAAGTCTGTAACTGGGGGTTAGGACGAAGTCCGTAAGGGGGCGAAGCCCTCTTGGGGTGTGAGATGTGCTGCGGGTGGCCCGGCTGCGTGTGGGCCGGAGTGCCTGCCGGGTGGCACTCCGGACCGGTCTCTCTACTCGGGTGCCTCCTCGGAGACGAGGCTGTCCAGGTCGATCTCCTCGGTCGCGCCGACCTCGTCGATCTCGACCGCGGCAGGGGTGTCGTCATCGGACTCCGCCTCGGCCTCGGCCTCGCCGGAGGCGTCAGTGACGTCCTCGCCCTCGAGCTCCTCGTCGCTCGACTCGCCCGTCGCGGCACGCACGCCGGAGAGGTCGATGCCGAGCTCCTCGGCCGCGCGCAGCAGGTCGTCGTCCTCGTCGCGCATCTCGGCGCGCTGGCCCTCCTCAGAGACGACGTTGACGTCGAGCGCCAGCGACTGCATCTCCTTGAGGAGCACCTTGAAGGACTCCGGGATCGACGGCTCGGCGATGTTCTCGCCCTTGACGATCGCCTCGTAGGCCTTCACGCGCCCGACGGTGTCGTCGGACTTGATGGTCAGCATCTCCTGCAGCGTGTAGGCGGCGCCGAACGCTTCCAGCGCCCACACCTCCATCTCGCCGAAGCGCTGGCCGCCGAACTGCGCCTTGCCGCCCAGCGGCTGCTGGGTGACGAGCGAGTAGGGGCCGGTCGAGCGGGCGTGGATCTTGTCGTCGACCAGGTGCAGCAGCTTCAGGATGTACATGTAGCCGACCGTCACCTGCTCCTCGAACGGCTCACCGGTGCGACCGTTGAACAGGGTCGCCTTACCCGACGCCTGCTCACCAGCACGCCGGCGCTTGTCGACGTCCATCCGGATCAGGCCGTCGGACTCGGTGTGCTCGTCCTGCCAGCGGACCAGCGCCTCGTCGACGTCGGCCGTGGTGGCGCCGTCGAACACCGGCGTCGCGACGTACACCTTGCCGGGCCGGCCGTCGGGACGCGAGCCACCGTTGGCCGCGTGCGCGCGGGCCTCGGAACCGTCCTCGTACCAGCCGTTGGCCGCGACCCAACCGAGGTGGACCTCGAGGATCTGGCCGATGTTCATCCGGCTCGGCACGCCGAGCGGGTTGAGGATGACGTCGACGGGGGTCC